>CAWFPN010000001.1:0-225318 GCA_963817685.1 uncultured Verrucomicrobiae bacterium
TCAGTGGCGTCACCAGCAACTGGGTTGACAACGGCACCTATGTCGTCGGCAGCAACTGGGTCTATGATGCGCTGAACATCCTTAACGGAGGCGTATTCTCTGACGGCTTCGGATACATCGGCTACGAGGCGACTGCCAGTAATAACGCCGTGCTGGTGACCGGCAGCGGCTCGGTCTGGAGCAACGCCAACGACCTATACGTCGGCAACTACGGTTCGGGCAACTCGCTGACCATTACCAACAACGGTACCGTATACAACGGCTTCGGGATCATCGGCTACCAGTCCGGCGCCAGCAGCAACACCGTCTTGGTCACCAGCAGCGGCTCGGTCTGGAGCAATGCCAACGACCTGTACGTCGGGTACTCTGGGGACATCAATTCCCTGGCCATTACCAACGGAGGCACGGTGTACAATGGCTACGGCTACATCGGCCTTCTTTCCGATGACAACACGGTACTGGTCAGCGGCAGCGGCTCGGTTTGGAGCAACCGAAACGACCTGTTTGTCAGCGACGATGGCTCCAGCAACGTGTTGACCATCGCCAGCAGCGGCGCGGTTTACAATGGCGCCGGCTACATCGGATATGACGCCGATTACAACACCGTGCTGGTCACTGATACCGGCTCGGTCTGGAGCTGCGCCAGCGGCCTGAACATAGGATATTACGGTTCGGGCAACCAACTGATCATCACCAACGGGAGCATTGTCCTGAATGGCGGATACGGGGAGATCGGTTACCATTCTTCCAGCACCAGCAACACCGTGCTAGTCAGTGGCCCCGGCACGCTCTGGACTAACGTGAACGACGTCGAGGTCGGCCTCAATGGGGCGGGTAACACGCTGGTGATCGCCAACGGCGCCGCCGTGTACAACGGCTACGGCAACCTGGCCTATAATTCGACCAGCGGCAGCAACGTGGCGGTCGTTACCGATCCGGGTTCGGTTTGGAATAACCGCAACAACCTGTATGTCGGCGCCAATGGTCCGGGCAACTCCCTATCGATCTTGAACGGTGGCTTGGTGAACGATGGTTATGGCATTCTGGGCAGCAGCAACAACACCGTACTGGTTAGCGGCCCCGGCTCGGTGTGGAGCAACAGCGCAGGCCTGCATGTTGGAAATTCTGGTTCGGGCAATTCGCTGACCATTACCAATGGCGGTGCAGTATACAGTGCCGGCGGCGTCATCGGCTACGAGACCGGCGCCAACAATAACACCGTGTTGGTCGCCGACCCCGGCTCGGTCTGGAACAGTTTCGGCGAACTGGACATCGGCGGACGCGGGGCGGGCAACTCGCTGACCATCAGCAACGGTGGTTACGTTGCGTGTGGCGCCGCCCTCGTCGTAAGCCAGGGCGGTGGTACCGACACCCTCATTCTCAACGGCGGCTCGGTGACGGTCAACCAGCTTGTGCTCACCAACGGAGCCAACAGCGTGTTCACGTTCAACGCCGGGACGCTGGCCAGCAGCGGGACATTTGTTACCAACAATCAAGTCTTTGTCGTCGGCGACGGGACCGATGCGGCCACGTTCCAACTCAACGGTGGCGTCCATTCGTTCGCCAACAACCTGGAGATCACCAGCAACGCGCTGCTGACCGGCTGCGGTACGATCGAGGGCAACGTCACCATCGATCCGGGCGGCACCGTGCTGGCCAACTGCGGGGGGATGCTGACCTTTACCGGCATCGTCACCAACAACGGCACCATGGTGGCGGTGGACGGGACCGTGTTGCAGGCCGATGGCCTGGTGGTCAACAACGGCCTGATCAACGTCATCAACGGGAGTACGAATTTCCTCGGCGGGCTGGTCAACAATGGCGTGGTCTTGACCGAAACGGATGTCAAGATCTCCAGCATTTCGCCGTCGGGCAACAACATCAACCTTCAGATTCAGTCGGTCACGGATGCCACCTATCAACTGCAGGTGACGCCCACGCTCAATCCTGCTGCCTGGGCCAACGTGGGCGCCTCGCAAAGCGGGACGGGAGGTGTGTTGACCTTCACCGATTCGGGCGGGGCCACCAACCGCCCTGGGCGCTTCTACCGAATTGACATAACTTTGCCGTGAGGAAATTATGGAGCGCAGCCGGAAGAACAGCCGGTCAAAAGTGAACCAACCCGCGTTCACGACCAGATGACCGAGGCGGCGGCTGCGCTCCTCTTTGTGTCCGATGCCACGATGTGTGGAGAGCGAATAGACTTTTGGCTGGTGTAAGGCAGGAAAAGGACACGGGATTGAACAGTCGATCCACAGTCGCAATCGAAGCGATCCAGAGAAGATGTTCTACCACGGCCTCGCAGATGCAGTGTCCCATTCACCAGAAGAACGCCTGGGTTGAAGTTGAAGGTGATGGGCCTGGTGGCCTGGAGATCGAGGTGTTTTGCTGCTGCCCGGAGTTTGAGGAGCGTGTCCGTCACGCACTGGATCAGACAATCTCGGCCGGCGCCTTCTCTTCGAGGCACTCGGGGCAGTAAAGGGGCGGCACCGGTGCCGCCCGCCTGCTTGGCGGCCCCAGGGGCCGCCAAGCAGACACTGGTAAATATTTTCGACCCTAACACTCCCCACCGGGACCCAGTTGCACGGAACCTCGCGCACACGTGTGCACAGGTCAGGCCAGGGCGAGGGGAGATCCCGACAGGGACCCCAGGAACCCGGAGCGAAACCTTCCCGACGTCGGGAACATTGGCCGGTCAGCATCCACACAGAGGTTCCCCCAGCCCGTCGCCACGCCCACGAAAGGCGGGGGAATCAGGCACTGTACTGAATGCCACCCTGCTGTTCGTCAATTTGATTGCCGCGTGCCGGGGCGGCCGAGCCAAAGAAAGCCATCACTCACATGGGGTGAACACCCCATAGCGCCTGCACGGCCTCCCAGCGTACAGTTGGACAGACGAGGTGGGGTAGCCACAGCGTGACAATGCGAGACAGCGGCAGGTTCGGTGATTGCCTCTAGCTTGTCATGTACATGGTGGGTCGGGATGTACAGATGCCGCAGGTTTGGAAAGCACATAGCAAATTCTGGCAGGTCGAGGACCGCAGGGCTGTGGAATCGCTTCGGGAGCAACATCCCGAGCTGTTCTCCGGTCAGGTTGCCGCCCTGCAATTGCCGCCGCAGACCCCGCCACCCCCAGTCGCCAAACTGCCTTGGCTTCAACGCTACTAGTGCTACACGACGCTCCCGCCGCCACGCGGACCACGCACGGAGCGGAACCTTCCCGGCGCCGGGAACATTGGCCGGTCGGCATCCACGCAGAGGTCGCCTTGATGGTGGTTTTTCGGGCTTCCCCCCGTCTGCTTGGCGACCCCAGGGGCCGCCAAGCAGCCACTGGTAAATCCCCCCAGCCCGGCGCCACGCCCCACAGAATGCCCCACAATCCACTTTCGGTTTCTTTCGGGCTTGACTACGCTACCGTGCACCCTTTATAAACACTCCGTCTCGGGAGAAGTAATGGTTGGCGAGCACCTTACTACGCGCCGGAAATTTCTGGCCCAGGCGGTGACGATACTGGCGGGCATTTTCCTGCTCTCAGGGCGGACTGTGTCAGCCCTTCGTCCACGACGGCTTGTTTGCCGCAACTGCAAAGCGCTCATCAAAGACGAAGCGGTTTCTGAAATCATCTGCTGCCCAAATTGCGGCCACGAATGGGTGACTGGGGGACTTGCGCTGAGCGGCGCCCCAAGACCCAAGTTTGCGTCACGTAAAGCCCCTCCCGTGAGCGTTGCTTGGAATTACGACCAAGTACCCTTTCCTAACTATCGAATGTTGGAGAAAACCGACAAACCTGTTCTTTCTTTGAAGCAGCTAAAATTTTCAGGGCGCGGAACGGCTTGATTTTAGCCTATCCCGAAAGGGACGTGTCGTGTTACGCGATGCGGGTCGTTGACTTCTACCAGGCCGCTGCGGGCCTATACAGCCCGCCACGCGAAGATACAGATCATCAGTCAAGTAAAATCGCCGTTCCCGCCCCGATTTGGAGTCCTTGGGCAACATGGGTAGGAGCACCGAAACAACGGATCGCCATCTCTTTGCGCAGAACCTTGCGGAGCTGCAGGGCCATGCCGGAGCGGAGCGGGAAGTGGCTGAGTTGGTCGTTGCCTACGGGCGGTTGTGCGCCGACCGTGGCAAGCCGGTTGAGTTCTATTCGGCAACAGATCCGGCGACCGTCCCTTGGAATTTCGCGCTGCAGAAGCTATTGGAGCGCAATCCCGGCATGGACCCGCGCGCGCAACAGTTCCTGGTGGCCTACAATCGCGCGATGCATGCGCGCCGGCTGCCGATCATTTACAGCAAGGACCATCTGGCAGCGAGGTTGGGGACCACGCTGAAGCAGCTTCACTGGCTTGCCTACGACGGGGGCCGGTACCGCACGTTTTACATTCCCAAATCGAATGGCCAATCCCGCCGTGTCGATGAGCCGGTGGAGAAACTCAAGACGGTCCAGCGCTGGATCTTGCATCGCATCCTGGAGAAGCTTCCCGTGCACCGTTGCGTGCATGGGTTTCGCCCCCGTCGCTCCATCCTGACCAACGCGCGCAATCACCTGGGCAGGCAAGTCGTCGTGCGCCTTGACCTGCAGGACTTTTTCCCGTCCCTGACAGTCCGGCAGGTACGGCGGGTTTTCCTGAAAGCGGGCTATCCTTACACGGTCGCGGGTTTGTTGGCGAACCTGTGCAGCCGGGAAGGGGTCCTGCCGATCGGCGCACCAACAAGCCCTGCGCTGGCCAACCAGATCTGCAAGAAATTGGACAATCGCCTCTGGTTGCTGGGCCGGAAAGCCGGGTTCCATTACTCGCGCTATGCCGATGACCTGGTTTTTTCCTCCTCGAACCCAGGATTCGCCTGTCTGGTCCCGTTTCTCAAACAAATCGTCGCCGAAGAGGGTTTCTGCGTAAACGAACGGAAGCTGGCAATTGTTCGGCCCAATAGCCGCCAGACTGTGACGGGCATCGTGGTGAACCAGAAGCCCAACGTGAGACGCGAGCACGTGAAATGGATCCGCGCGGTTGTTCATAATTGCCGGACACGCGGAGTACAGTCCGAATTCGAGAAGTGGCGGGCGCACATGACCCAAGCCGGCAGGAATCCGCCCGCCGATGTGGAGACATTTGAGAGGCAGATCGCGGGGCAGGTCGCTTTCATCCGCCATATCAATCCGGAACGAGGTCACGAACTTTGGCAACAACTTCAGCAGATCGAATTTACATGAACAGGCGTTACCCCAGCGAAGGTTGCAGCCGAGGCGCCTAATGAGGAAGGACCCAATGAGAGAGCTGCTGTTCACTCATGGTTCACAATCGGCTGCGGATCGGCTCCGCGTGGTGTTGTGTTGTTTGCTGCTGATGTTCAGCGCCGTCGTCGCGCGGGCGCAGGTGCCGAACGGTTTCACACAAACGACCACGTACAATGCCGTCCTGACGCCGCTTGGGACCAACGGGTTTGGCATCGCCTTGGTAGGGTTTCCGCTGCCGTCCCCCTACTACACGAACTTATTTGCCGACAGTCTGGACGGAGCGGTGCTCAGCGATTCTTCCACCGCCACGGACCAAGTCGGCATGATGCAATTCTACGCGGCGTCAGTTGACCACTCGCCGGCGTCGTCATCCACCACCAACATTGCGCATTTGCTTGGGTTCCGTGTCCTGCAGTCGATGGCGAACCCTGACCAACTCCGGATTTTCAGAAACTGGGTGGCCACGGTCCAAACCAATAACTGTATTGCGGATTGCAACGGTTTTACGGCGGGAAGTTTCGGCGTCGGAGGCGTCAGCAAGAATGGCACGATCGTCGCCCGGGTGGATGGCTACAAGGCGCCGTGCCCAGCCACTGGCTTTGGTGGGGAGTCGGTAATGGAGTTCAGCGCCAACGCGTCCTCCACCGTGATCATCACGGGCGAGACGGCGTGTGCGGCGGAACCCTACGCTTTCGTTTGGGACGAGCACGCCCACGGCGCTATTCCGCAGATCGGTCAGAACACAGCTCTGGCGGTCAAGAACAGCGTCTCCAATTTTGTGTATGTCTGTCGTGGCGATATGGCGAATGGATATGCCCCCATCACGGTCGGAACGGATATGATCGAAGCTCCCTACGGCCTGGTGGTTGTCCCTGCCGGGATTCAAACCCGCGGCGTCATGGCCATCAATGATACCGCCCACATTATGGCTGGCTTTGTGTTAGACCAGAGCGACATGGCCGCCGGCACGGATGCTGAGACGCAAGTACAGGTGTTCAACTATATCGACACGGGTGGCGCCAACGTTGCCATTACGGCCAGCAACGGATTCATTTTTGGCAGTTCAGGCGCTATTGACACGACGAACGCGATCAACTGGTTTGATCGCACTCCCTTTGTTGGGCCGGCCCAGATATCCATCAATGATCAAGGGGCCCTGGCGTTCGCGGTCGGCATCAATGCGATCAACTCCAGCAACTCGATTAACGGGACCCGTGACCCCTATGATACGGGCATCCTCTATAAGCCGCCGGGTTCTTCCAGTTTTCTTCTCGTCACGGACAACTCAAATTCCAATCTGTTCCTGACGCCATCCTCTACCTGTGCCTACCAGAACGTTCTCGGCAATCCAGCTCTGGATAATTATGGCAACGTGTATTTTGAGGCGGCCGATTATCAGAACAGTCAGGGCGGTTGCCTCAGTGTCTGGAATAATGCGCTGTTTGAAGCGGTGGCCAGCACCAATAACGCCGCGAATCCAGGACCCTGGTCGGTGAGGATTCTTCTCAAGACTGCGGATACATTCACCAACCAATCATCAGGCGATGTCTATCAGGTGCTGGACCTGCCCAACTTTGGCTACAAGTCCATCTTGTCGAGAGGGTTTGGGCCCAATGAGATCAACCGCATGCAGTTGACTGGCTATAGCACCACAAACACCCTTCCGAATAGTCCCTTCGCGGTGGGGGGCTTATTGGTGCAGGCGACCCTTACGAACCTGACGAAAGGTATCAGAACGGATGGCCTGCTGCTGATCGCTCCGTACACAACCCCCATCCTCCCGTTTGAGATCACCTCGATTACGCAAACGGGAAGCAACATCAATCTCGTCTGGAATGCTCTGCCGGGGACGACCAACGTCGTCCAAGCGACGAATGGTGGAGTGAGCGGCAGTTATTCGACCAACTTCGTGGCGGTCAGTCCCCTGATCGTCATCCCCAGCAACAGTTCTCCCTCTGGCATCAGTACAAACTTCCTGGATGTGGGGGGCGCAACCATTTTCCCGGCCCGTTATTACCGGGTGGCGTCGGGGTTGGTCACCGGAGCGGTGGTCACGCTGGCCTACGACAATGCCGCCAACCCGGCCTACAGCGGCGGCTGGACCAACGGCAGCAATGGCGGGACGGGCTTCAGCCCATGGGTCTTGACGGAGTCGAGCGGAGACGTCAATTTCAACGGATTCTTCGTTGGCTCGTCTACCAACAATGCAGCTGGCGCTTCCCCTGGCATCGATACCGGTGGCCAGTCCTGGGGCATTTATGCCAACGGCGGCAACTACGCGGTGGGATACCGGGGTTTCGATTCGTCCATGGCTGTTGGCGGCACATTCCGGGTCAACATGCGCAACGGGTACATCGACACCAGCAATACCGTCGGGTTTGTCCTCCGCAATGGCAATGTCACGGGCAGTTACAGTAACTACAACACGGGCTCCCGATTCGAGTTTTTCTACCTCGGCGGGGATTCTAGCAACAGTTACAAGGTGGTGGATGCAGGAGGGCAGCAAAACGTCGGCGTAGGCTTCACTGGTACGGGCCTGCGGTTGACCTTTACCCTGACGGGAACGAACACCTACACGCTCCTCACGGTTGATAATGCCAGCGGCGCAACGAACACATTCAGCGGGACGCTTGGCGGCAGCAATACAGTGGACAGCATCGCCCTGTACAACCGCAACGCAGGCAGCACCAGCGCCAACGACGCTTTCTTCAACTCCTTGCAGATCAATGTTGGGCCTTGATATTGAGGGGCACAGCCAACAGCAACGGAACCGTGAACAAAATAACCCGCGTTCACGACCAGATGACCGAGACGGCAGCTGCGCTTCTCTTTCTCGCCCGTGAGGCTTGCTGTTGGGGTCGCCCCTGATCCTGCTTGGCGGCACCTGGGGCCTCCGAGCATCCGCTGGTAAACATCTTCCAGCCCGACGCACGCCGCCGGGATCCCGTTGCACGGAACCTTGTGCACACGTGTGCACGACCGGTCCATGGCGAGGTGACCCCGACCGGGACTCCCAGAAACCTTCCCGACGTCGGGAACATTGGCCGGTCGGCGGCCACGCAGAGGTCGCCTTGATGGTGGTTTTTCGGGCTTCCCCCCGTCTGCTTGGCGACCCCAGGGGCCGCCAAGCAGCCACTGGTAAATCCCCCCAGCCCGTCGCCACGCCCACGGAATGGTGTCTGGGTGGGACCGTAAGCAGCACTTGCAACCGTGCCGCGTAACTGCCCTGTAAAGCCCAATTTGCTGGACTTTCAGGGCTCCGTCTGCTGTACTCTGTCCCGGAGAAGCGAAGAGGCTGGCGTCTCGGACCGTTTGCTCCGTCTTTGCCCTCCGGAATTGTAAGGGAAACTGTTGTTCAACGCATCGCGCGGGTCGCACCGACAAGCGGTTCATCAAGTCGCCAGCCACTGCTTTGCGCGCACCTAAAGGATTACCCGAAATGAATCCCAAGTTCTTGTTCTTGATCCTTGTCGGCTCCGCGTTCATTTCCACAGCCGGCGGCAATTGGGGGACATCAGTCGACTGGTCCTTAGGATCGCCCTTGCGCTTCGATCGCGTGCGGATGGTGCCATAACGAGGAGACCCAATGAAACTGAACCGGACAACAACAGCGATAGCCACCCTCTTCCTGTGGACGACGGTCCATGCCGCCACGATCACCGTCAGCACTACGAATGACAGCGGCGCTGGCTCGCTGCGAGCGGCTTTGGCGGCCGCCGCTTACGGCGATACGATTGACGCCACCGGCGTTTCCGGCGCGATCACGCTGACAAGCGGTCAATTGGTGGTGGCCACCGGCCTCACCATCCTCGGTCCCGGCCCCGCCAATCTCGCCATCGACGGGAACTCTACAGGCCGCGTGTTTCACGTCGTCAACGCCGTCAACGCCGTCATTGCCGGCCTCAGCATCACCAATGGCGCGGTCAGCGGCAGTTTTCCCGGCAACGAGGGGGGCGGGATCTGGAACGATCATTCGGTTCTGACGCTCAGTAACTGCGTCATCACCGGCAACTCCGGCGGCGGCGGCAACGGCGCCGGTATCTACAGCGATGGGTCATCCGGCTACGCGCAACTGACGATCATCGCCAGCACCATCAGTGGCAATACCGGTTGGAGTGGCGCCGGCATTTATAACTATGCGTACCAGGGCACCTCGTACGTCTCGATCGTCGCCAGCACCATCAGTGGCAATATAGCCGGCGGACCCGGCGTCGTCGGCGGCGGCATCTGGAACAATGGGAATAATTCCGGTTTCGCGTCCCTCGCGGTAAGCCTCAGCACGTTCAGCGGCAACTCGGCCCCCCTAAGCGGCGGCGGCATCTACAATGGCGGCGCCTCCTCCGGCACCGCCCCGATTTCCGTGTTTGGCAGCACATTCAGCGGCAACTCGGCCAGCAATGGCGGCGCGATTTTCAATACCGGCACCGGCGGCACCGCAACGGTATCAATCGCAGACACGATCCTGAAAACCGGCGTTTTGGGAGCGAACATTGACAACAACATCGGGACCGTGACTTCAGGCGGCTACAATCTGAGCAGTGATAATGGCGATGGCGTCCTGACCAAGGCGACCGACCAACTCAATACCGATCCGATGCTCGGCCCGCTCGCCAACAACGGCGGCCCCACCTTTACCCAGGCGCCCTTGCCCGGCAGCCCTGCGATTGACAAAGGCAAGAACTCCGGCCCGGCCACCGACCAACGCGGGTTGCCCCGGACGGTGGATGACCCTTGCATCGCCAACGCCGCCGGCGGCGATGGCAGCGATATCGGCGCGGTTGAGGCGCAAGGCGTTTGCGCCAATCTTCAGATTGCCGCCATCACCCGCGAGACGAGCAACATTCGCATTACCTGGACGACATACGCCGGCAAGACCAACGCGCTGCAACGCACGGCCGGCGCCCCCGACGGCAGCTACCAGACAAACGCGTTCACCGACATCTTCACCGCCACCAACACCGTCGGCACAACGACCAATTACCTCGATGCCGGCGGAGCGACGAACAAACCGTCCCGCTACTACCGCGTGCGGCTGGCGCCGTAAGAGACTGGCAAACCAAGCGCGGCGGGTGCGGGCTTGGAAGGCTTGAATTTGCTGGAGTTGCGGGCGATCCTATGCTCTACTTTGCCTCCGGAATCGCCGACGCAGTAGTAAGGAGATCCTTGAACAGATGGCTCATCATGGTCGGCTTCAGTTTCGTGCTGGCGCTGCCTGCGTTCGCCGGGACGGCCACGAACTGGCAAGACAAGGTCGATGCCCGGGTCTTGCGGGAGGCGTCGGCAGGTGAAACCGAGTTCCTGGTTTTTCTCTCGGAACAGGCGGATGTGACGGGCGCCGCCGCGTTGAGGACCAGGCCCGAGAAACAGGCGCACGTCCTGCGGCGTCTCCAGGAGGTGGCGTACCGGACGCAGGCGCCGATTCTCCAAGCGCTCGATGAACGCGGCCTGACCTATCGCGCGTTTTGGATCGTCAATATGATCTGGGTCCGCGGCGATTTCGACACCGTCCAGTCGCTCAGCCAATTGCCGGAACGTGGCGCGCATTCTCCCGAACTCCACCGTGCAGGTCCAGGAGCTTGCGCCCGCGCCTGCGGGCGCGGCAACAACGGCCAACGAGCAATGGAACATTGTCAAAATCCGCGCGCCGGATGTCTGGGCGCTCGGTTACACGGGGCAGGGCGCGGTCGTGGGGTCGCAGGACACCGGCTTCCAATGGAATCATCCCGCCCTCATCAACCAATATCGCGGTTGGGACGGCACGAACGCCGACCACAACTACAACTGGCACGATGCCATCCACAGCGGCACGGCCACCTGTGGCGTCGACTCCCAGGTCCCCTGCGATGGGAACGGTCATGGCACCCACACCCTTGGCGTCGCCCTGGGGGACGACGGCCTGACGAACCACATTGGCGTGGCGCCAGGAGCGAAATGGATGGGCTGCCGCTGCATGGATGACAACGCCAATGGCACACCCGCCACCTATACCGAATGCTTTGAGTGGTTCATGAGCCCGACTGATCTCAACGGCCAGAACCCCGATCCGTCCAAGGCGCCCGATGTCATCAACAACTCATGGCTCTGCACCACCGGCCAGGGCTGTACCGATCCCCTGATTCTGTCCGGCGTGGTCAACAACGTCCGCGCCGCCGGTATCGTGGTGGTGGCCGCCGCGGGAAACAGCGGGCCGGGTTGCAGCACGATCACCACGCCCGCGGCCATCTACGGCGCGGCGGTCACGGTGGGCGCCACGGGCACCAATGACGTGATCGATGGGTACAGCAGTCGCGGCCCGGTCACGGTGGACGGCAGTAATCGGACCAAACCTGACGTCTGCGCTCCCGGCGATGCGATCTATTCGAGCGTGCCCCCCAGCAGCTACTCCGTCGCCAATGGAACCAGCAACGCCGGCCCCCACGTGGCCGGCTTGGTCGCCCTGTTGTTGTCCATTCATCCCGAGCTGAAAGGCCAGGTGGACACCATCGAAAACCTCATTGAACAGTCGGCCGTGCCACTCACCATAACCGGCGACTGTGCCGGCCTCTCCAGCAACGCCGTTCCGAACAACGCCTACGGCTGGGGCCGCATCGACACCCTCGCCGCCTACACGCTGGCCACCGACTGCCCGAACATCACGGCCTCCATCAGCGGGGCGCCGGGGACGCCGATCTGCGACGGCGCCACGGTGAATCTGACGGCCAGCGGGTCCAATGGCGTCGGCGCGCTGTCGTACAATTGGACCACCAACGGCATCCCGTTTGCCACCACCCGGAGCATCACGGACAACCCAGCCCCGGGCATCAACATCTACGAGGTAACGGTGACGGATACCAATGGCTGTTCGTCCGGCCCGGCTTCCGTGATGGTGACGATCGGTCCGGCGATCACCGGCCAGCCCGCCAATCAAACCGTCCTGGCCGGCTCGACCGCGACGTTCACCGTGCAGGCCACCGGCGTGCCTCCGCTGCTCTACCAATGGCAGAGCAGCGTCAACAACGGCAGCACGTGGAGCTCTCTTTCCGGCGCCACCAACTCCAGCGACACGACCCCGGCCCTGGCCGCCAGCAACAGCGGCACGCAGTTCCGCGCCATCGTCAGCGAAACCTGCGGGTCGCCGGCAACCTCTTCCGTGGCCGTGGTGATTGTCGCCACGACGCTTGCGGTCCCCAGCGCGTATGCGCAAGCCGTGGTCGACGACGGACCGTTTGCCTATTGGCGGTTGAACGAAACCAGCAACGGCACGGCCGTCGCCCAGGATTTTTATGGCGTCTACAACGGGACCATCGGCCAAGCCGTTACACCAGAAGTCCCCGGACCTCAAGCCCCCGCGTTCCCCGGATTCGAGACCACCAACACCGCCATGCGCCTCAGCGGCGCGGCGGGATCGTCCCTGATCATGCCCGCGCTCTTTCTCAACACCAACACCGTGACCATGACCGGTTGGATGAACCCCAGCGGCACGCAGAGCGCATGGGCCGGCGTGCTGTTCTGCCGGGGCGGCACGACGGTGTCTGGCCTGAACTTCGGTCCCGGCTCGCCCGCCAACGAACTTCGGTATACGTGGAACAACAACCAGTACGACGTCAGCACCGGCCTGATCGTGCCGACCAATCAATGGTCGTTCTTCGCCCTGGTCGTCACGCCCAACCGCGCCACGATTTACCTGGGCGCCAACGGCGTGCTCAACTCGTTCACCAACACGACCCCCCTGGGCGCCTCGGCGTTCGATGCGCCGCTGATGCTCGGCGAAGATACGTCCTCCGGCGGACGCTACTACGCCGGCGCACTGGACGAGGTCGCCATCTTCAATCAATCGCTGTCGGCGGCCCAGGTCCAACAGCTCTACAGCAACGCGCTGGTCGCGCCGCCGCCGTCAACGGGCTTCCAGCAATGGCAGGACCAGTACTTCGGCTCGACCAGCGCCCCCAACGCCTGCGCCACCTGCGATGCCGATGGCACCGGCCAGAACAACCTGTTCAAGTATGTGGCTGGGCTTGATCCGACGAATCCCGCGTCCATCTTCGTTCTCAAGATCGCGCCCGTCGGCGGTCAGCCGGGACAGAAGAACCTGCTCTACAACCCGATTGCCGCGGGCCGCACCTACACCGTGCAGGTCAACACCAACCTCGTCGGCGGCGTCTACACGAACCTGACATCATTCAGCGGCCCGACCACCAACATCACCCAGGCCGCCGTCACCGATCTGGCCGCGACAAAAACCAACGAGTTCTACCGCATCCGCATCTCATATCCATAAGGAAGATGAGGCGGTTCGCGGATTGACTGATTGGCTGGTTTGAACAGGTGTGACGATTCTGAAGGCGGGACCCCCAACGGTGCGGAACCTTCCCGACGGCGGGAACATTTGCCGTTCAGGGTCCACGCAGTGGCCTCCCCCCAGCCCGTCGCCACGCCCACGGAAGGCGGGAGAATCGGGCGCAGAACCCAGTAAACACAAGGACTTCAGCCTTGACACACCTCGTCCAATATTGTATTCGGGTCATGTGTTCTGGGTCATAGGCGATGAGAAGGCGAGGTGCCCGATGATGCACCATCGAAAACGGCGGTTGACCTTGGCTGATGTGATCAAGGTCGTTTCTCAATTCTCGCGGGATGATCATGAGATGAGCGTGGTCGTCGCCGACATGATCAATCGGAATCTGATCAAGTTGCGTGTCCCACACAAACGAGCCAAGATTGTCCCGTAGGGGCAAAAAGCCTCGTTCTTCCTGAATTTTCCTCTGGTCACATTGCCGCAAGGCGACTGAATGCCTTGGAAGCGAATACTGACTACATCACCGGCAGTGGGATAAATATCTACGAGCCCGTCGCTACGCCCACGGAATGTGGGGAATCTAAGTGAAACAGGGCATGGGGTGTCATCGGTTGGCACAGACGTTTAGCTTCCGCATGTCAATGTGGGTGTGGCGGCTGAAACTAGATTTTTTTGGCACCAACTCTGGTTTCTGTGCCTAGGCTTTGCCCCAAGCACAAGACAGTTTTTGTCTCATTCAAACGATTTCATCCCTTGTTGCAATCGATTGCGCTTGCGCCTCACGCCAATGCGGCTATAGGATTTTCAGCGGGTAGGAACGCTGTAGATCAACCTCCAAGGTCTGGGGGTTTTCTGCGTTTTAAGAAATCGACAGGAATGAACTACAAACTTCATCCACTTCTGAAGGCTGCATTGAATAAAAATGAATACCCGCTTGTGCTTGATGCAGCGGCGACCAAGGCGGCTTGCGAACATGACATTCTGTTGATTGAAAGCCAACTTGCCCAGCCGAAGGCGATGGCCGACCCGAGCAGATTCTTGGGATCGTCCGATCACAGGCGGCTTTGCCAACAACTGCAGGCTGCTGCAAATAATGCCATCAACGAGGACCATCGACTTGAGCTGTCCGGCCAGATGCTGGTGCAGCTGGTAGCGATGATGATTGTGCAAGACAAGTAGCCCGTGAGTCACTGAAATCTGGAATTGAGCAAGATGAGCCTGACGCCTATAGAAATCCAATACATCGGTAGAGCCCTCGCAACGATTGACCTCGAACGGCTGGGCTTCGTCTGGGAACAAAACAGGTCGATTGCCGACCCGACGTCTATTGCGGCCACCAAAGGTTCTGAAGGTCGCCTGATTCAAGTCAGAACGGCTGTGCATCCCCAAGAGCCGCTGCGGTTGAGTCAGGATGAGACACAGCGTCTCAAATCGAAAGCATCGCAATTTGGCTATGAAGCTTGGATTGCTCAAATTACCATCGACACCGGTGGCAAGTTGGCGAAGACGATTATATGGGCGAAGGTGGAATGACGAACAATCGTGTTAAGCACCACTCGTCGCCCTCAAGAAATTCCTAGTGCAGCGGGGCGGTAGCGGCGCCCTGGTTCGAGAGACCCCGTAAATCCTGATTACAGATGACATTAGCTTAATGAAGGAAATCGTCTGATGCAAAAACTGGACGAATATCTCGATAAAGTGAAGCAGCTGCCCCCGGCACCCCGGATCGTGCCCCAACTGCTGGGGCTGCTCGGCCAGCCCAATACCGAAAGCAGCAAAGTGGTCGAGTTAATCAGCCATGACCCCTCTTTGACCACCGCGGTGCTGCGCACCTGCAACAGCGCATTTTTCGCCGGCGCCACTCCAGTCACCACTCTGCCGGATGCGGTCACCCGCGTGGGCTATCAAAGCGTTTACAACCTGGTCGTCTCGATCAGCAGTGCCAAGACCCTGTCCGCCGACGAGGTCTTCGGCGTCGACTTGAACAAGCTCTGGGACCACTCCGTCACGTCCGCAGTGGCTGCACAGATCATCGCTCGGGATCTTGGTGACGACGAGAATACTGTGTTTACCGGCGCGCTGCTACATGACATCGGCAAGCTCGTGTTTTCATCCGCGGAACGGGAAAAGTATGCCGATCTCGTCAAGAAATCTGAAACCGAGCTATCGTCCCTGGCGGTCGCTGAAAAGAGCGCATTCGGGTTCGATCATGCCGAGATCGGGGCGCGGCTGATGGTGCGCTGGAAATTCCCGATGCCGCTGGTGGCCTGCGTCTGGTTTCACCATCACCCAGCGGATGCCAAAGGTTTCGAGAGAATTGCTTCTTACATCTATCTGGGCAACATGATTTCCCACTTTATCGGGCACGGCGCCGGCCGGCAGCCGTTGGTTCTGTGGGAACGCAGTGACGCGCTGAGGATTCTCGATCTAGCGCCGGACCGCCTGCCCCAGTACATGACCCGGACGTTTGAACAGTGGAAGGTTGTCCAGACGCTGTTGAACATCAAAGCATAGCACCCCGATTTTCCTGTTGCAGAGATTAGAATACAGGCCTTGCGATCCACGTCTACCATGCCGAACTGAAACGGTTTGGCATGTCGCACTTTTCGACCGTCCTGTTGAGACATTAACCAAATCCCCTTGCGATGCGATGGAATCTTGCGGATGCGCCTCATCGCAAGTCATTCCGACGTAGAGGGCTCCACTCGAAGCGCGATTTCGCTCAACCGGCATCGGTGGCGCCTCTGGCACATGAAATGCGCCAAATAACCCCTTAGGAGCAAGAATGTCGAATCATACTGATATATCCTCATCGTCTGTGGAGACGCCAAAGCTTCAAGCAAGCCCCAGGCGCATGAAGTGGCAGGCCGTATATTTCCTGTTGGCAGTGTTTAATATAGTGACCATTTGCCTGTGCTTGCTTCTGTCTCACCAATTGGGTGAGACGAACAGGCGAACCATTCAGAGAAACCTTCAGTGGGTCGCCTGGTTGAAGCAATGCGATGTCTTGTCCCAGCAGGCGGGCGAGGTCAACAATCAGGGGAGCGATGTTCTCACTTCGCACAACGTGCCGAAGGAATCCCACGACAGGGATGTCGCTCTTACCGTTTTCAACCACACACTCTCCAAGTTGCACGCCGACCTGATGCGGAACTCCACCCCCGACAACGCACCAGTGCTTCTGAACGATTGTTCGAAAACCCATGTGGAAATGGACGAACTGACGGAGTTAATTAGCTCTGTATTTTCACTCATTCGCAACGGCCAGTTGGAGCAGGCCCAGACTCAAATCACGACGATGAACCGTGATTATGATGATGTGCTGCGGTCTCTGGACACGCTGCGCTCCCATCTGCGTAAACAACGGGATGTCTATCTGCAGGGACAGATCGCGGAAGCCGATGCATTACAACGGTACGAATACCTGTTAGGCCTGCTGATCACGGTGATGGTTATCGGCGTTTTCGCCTATGGGGCGTCCTTGGATCGCCATGTAACCCAGTCTGAAACGACAATCAGGAAGACACAGGACCAGTATCGGTTGTTGGTGGAACAAACTACGGACGGGATCTTGCTTCTGGATGACGATTGGAATATCCGGTTCGCTAACCAGGCTGCGTGCCAGATGTTCGGCTACTCGCACGATGAGATTACCCACCTGAACCTCAAGGCCACCTATCCGCCTGAAGACCAAGACCTGGCAGCCCGGTTCAAGCAGGAACTACGCACACGTGAAGTTTCCAATTTTGAGCGGACCGCCATCAGGAGGGACGGGAGCAGTTTTCTCTCTGAAGTAATTGCCCGGAGGCTCGAGCCGAGCGGAAGTCAATGGGTTTGTCGCGACATCACCAAGCGCAAACAAGAGGAGGAATCCCGTCTTCAATTGGCCGCGATTGTCGAGAGTTCCGAAGACGCCATCATCGCCAGCAGTCCTGACGGCACCATCGTCAGTTGGAATATGGGCGCCCAAAGACTGTTGGGCTATACAGCTGACGAGGCGAAGGGGCTGCTCATTGGCGTGATTATTCCGCCGAAACACTGGGAAGGCGTGCACGCTGTCCAGGCAAAGATCCGAGCCGGCGAGCGCATCAATCCCTTCGATGCTGTAGCAATTACAAAAGGCGCCTCGCGCATTTCCATTTCTCTTTCTTTGTCCCCCATCAAAAGCACGTCGGGCAAGATCGTCGGCACTTCCGCGATCCTCCGCGATGTCACCGAGCGCAAGCGACACCAGGACCAATTGCATCTGCAAAGTGCGGCGCTGGAGGCTGCCGCCAACGGCATCGTGATCACAGACTCCCGCGGCACCATTCTTTGGGTCAATAAAGCTTTCACCACTCTTACAGGCTATTCGCGGGAAGAGGCCATTGGCAAGAAGCCCAGCGTCCTCAAGTCCGGCAAGCATGATGGCGCCTATTACCGTAGACTCTGGGAGATCATCACCGCCGGAGGTATCTGGCGCGGGGAAATCACCAACCGCCGCAAGGACGGCAGCCTGTACATCGAGGATATGACGATCACGCCGGTGCGCGATGCCAACGGGGAAGTCTCGCGATTCGTCGCGATCAAGCAGGATGTCACCCAACAGAGAGCAGCGGAACAGTCGTTGCGCATCCGCGACGACGCATTCGCCGCATCCATCAGCGCGATGGCAACGTCAGACCTGGCCGGCAACCTTACCTATGTCAACGGCGCGTTTGTGAAGATGTTCGGCTGCCATAGTGACGAAGAATTGCTCGGCAAACCGTTTGCCCCGCTGTTTGTGGATGCTGCTGCTTTGGAATCGGCGTTGCGGATCCTGCACAGCCAAGGCCATTGGACTGGCGAACTGAGTGGACGGCGCGTGGATGGACAATCATTGGACGTCTTTATCTCCTCCAGTGTCGCCTCCGATCCTGCCGGCCAACCGCTCTGCCTTGTCGCATCGCTGTTCGATATTACGGAACGCAAACGTACTGCTGAATCGCTGCAGGAAAGCAATCGCAGCCTGAAACATGCATTGGCCAATCTCAAGGCTGCCGAAGGACAAGTGATTCAACAAGAGCGACTCCGCGCGCTCGGTACCATGGCAAGTGGCATCGCCCACGATTTCAACAATGCCCTGACGGGAATCCTCGGGTTTAGCGAGCTGCTATTGCAGCGGCCCGAGATCCTTGCTGACAAGGCGAAGGCCAGAAGCTTTATCGGATTGATGAACACCGCCGCGAAGGACGCTGGCGAGGTCGTCAACCGCCTTCGCGAGTTCTATCGCCACCGTGAGGAAAATGAAGTCTTGCTTCCCGTGAATATGAATGAGCTTGTCAGCGAAGCAATCGCGATGACACAGCCCAAGTGGAAAGCCGAAACCGAAGCTCGTGGCGTCTCGGTGAAAGTTCACACCGACCTCCAAGAAATTCCTCCGATCACCGGTAACGCCGCCAATCTGCGCGAAGCGGTCACTAATCTCATCTTCAATGCGGTGGACGCCATGCCACAGGGGGGCACCATCACCATCCACACGCACCTAGCTGATGGATTTGTCGTGCTGGAGATCCGCGACACCGGCACCGGCATGACCCCGGAAGTCCGTCAACGATGCCTGGAGCCGTTCTTCACCACCAAGGGCACACACGGCACAGGACTTGGACTGTCGATGGTGTACGGCATCCTGCAACGTCACCAGGGCAAAGTCGATATTCAAACCGAAGTCGGCGAGGGAACGGCCTTCATCATTCGCCTTCCGGTGCCAACGGCCAAGCCTTCGTCCGGGTCCGAAGCGTTACCAGTCAATGTTTCCCAGCATCTGCACGTGCTTGTCGTTGATGACGAAGCTGTGGTGCGCCAGGTCGTTGGCGAGTATCTAAAGAATGACGGACACATAGTGGAGTCAGCCAATTGTGGACTCGATGGACTCGACAAATTCCGCAAAGGCCGGTTCGACCTTGTGCTTCTGGATCGCGCCATGCCGGACATGAGCGGCGACCAACTGGCCGCCGCCGTGAAGTCCGACAACCCAGCCATGCCCGTCATCATGCTCACGGGTTTTGGTTCGATGATGGATGCCGTCGAGGAAAAACCCGCTGGCATTGACCTTGTTGTCGGGAAGCCGGTTACCATCGACAACCTGCGAAAGGCCATCGCGGCGACTGTGGCAAGAAACTGACATCCTTAAACTATGACCTGGAAAACTATGAAAAAGCGACGAATTCTGGTTGTTGACGACGATGTAACTGCAAGCTGCATGCTCAAATTGGCACTGGAGCAGACCGATGGGTTCGACGTGCACGTGGAGAATTCTGGCGCACGAGCCCTGGCAAGCTGTCGCACCTTCAAACCGGAGTTGATCCTCTCGGACGTCTGCATGCCGGACATGGACGGCGGCGAGTTGGCGGGTCTTATCCGATCTGATCCGAAGCTGGCCAGCACGCCCATCATGTTCCTGACATCCATCGTGTCGAAGCAGGACACCGGCCAGGAAACCCGTTTGAGCGGCGGTTATGAATTTATCCCCAAACCAGTGGATATCCCAACGCTTATCCGGCACATTGAGCAACACCTTCCGCCCAAACCAGCCGCACAGGATCTTGAGCAAAGTTCAGCACGACCGCTGGCCGAGCGGTAGATCCCCGCCGGGACCTCGACATCGAGAACCCAATCTCCGGCATACCCCCAGCCCGGCGGCGCGCACGGAATGCCATGCAATCCGGCTTGTCCAAGCAACGGAGACATCGGGTGGAGTGGATGCGAACGGATTGAATCAGACCGGACGAGTTTCTACACAGTACGCCCTGCGGGTGCCCAAAAAACGCCTTGTGCTTCTTGAATCAACCACGTGCCGGGCACACCGTCAGCGAGCTTGGCTTGGGCGCACCGCTCTTTGTCCCTTGATGGACGATGCCACCTCGTATCCTCAAACAAATTCTGCGCCGTCAAACAGCCAACTGATACCGAAAGATTCGGGTTGTTCGTCTATAGCCTTCTTGGTGGTCTTGTTTGACTTCACACCCCGTTGGGCAAAGAACATATCAACAACTTGCTCCACATGCATCATCTGGTTGTGGGTCAACTCAATGCTGTGCTCCGTTTGGGTGCTTAACAATTCTGGATTCTGGCACTTGACTCGATGGTCATGCAACAATGCGTAAAGGGCCGAGGTGATTTTTTTGGGCACGATCAAGCAAGGTGTGCCCGTTCCCTGACGGGTCAATGCAACTGTCATGGGATTCATGAGTTTAGCATCTGGCTTCTCGAAGCTCCGCCGGTCAGGATGCTGACAAAAGGCGCTGGTAATAACATAGGACACATACTTGCAAGCGTCCGGGTTTTTTACCAGACATAACGAATACTCGACTGCTTTCCCCATATCCCTCGTCCGACATATTTCCGGATCTGGAAGAAGCCTTTGACCGCTGACTGTGTCGTCATTCATTCGACTGATTCATTGTTAATGCCGAAATATGGACACTTGAATAAAGCATTGCCGTGGACCGGCGCCGTATAGAGTTGTTACATCTCATTGCGCCTGACCACCAACAGTAGGACACCTAGCCTCTCTTAAAGCAACCTATTTCGAGATGTATTTAAGAGCTTTTATATGCTCATTTACGTTCACAATTACGCTTCGAAGAGAAGCGAGTTAGCGCCAGCCATGTACAGTATGCGGCTGATGGTCCGAGCGGCTCACACAGCGCACTGTGGCGACGGTGGAGTCGTTACTGTCCTCAACACCGGCTGCACGATGCCCGCCACACTGCAGAGACATTGCTTACGAAGCGTCCCAGGAATTGCGGTTGGCCAAGAAGCAACTCTGGCACAGCCGCCCGTCAGCAATCGCAGCACACGCCGACGTGTACGACCTAGCCGGTGAAAGACCTTCAGGCGTTTTTCTGCTCCAGTACGCCGTCCCGTGGGGTCAAAAACTGAATTTCCTCTCGTAGCAGCCTGCTTGGGGGCCCCCGTGGCCTCCGAGCAGCCACTGGTAAATATCTTCCAGCCTGACGCTCCCCGTCGGAAGCCCTTTCACGCAACCCCTCGTGTACACGTGTGCACAGGGACAACTAGGGCAGCGGTGACGTTGGGATCCCAAACCGAGAATCCAATGTTGGATCCCCCCAGCCCGTCGCCACGCTTACAGAATGCAAGGGGGGAATGAGGCGTTGTACCCAAGTGCCGTGTGATGGGGGCCATATTCAACCGTGCACGTCACGACCTTGCAACACCCAATTTGCTGGACTTGCAGGGCTACCTCTGTTCTACTCCGACGCGGAGAAGCGAGCGAGGCCAGCGACGGGTGTAACACCCGTGAGCGTCTGCTTCAAGTCGCAGCTATGGAGAACGGGTGATGAACATAAATCGGCCATATATGGGAAATGTCGTTCAACATCGCCAACGGTTTAGCTGTGACCGGCCAGCGCGACGATCACGGCTGCTGTGGGGTTGCTGGCCCGCGTTACCGACGTTAGTTCTTCTTGGGGTTGTCCTAGGCACAGCGTCGACTCACGGCCAAGCCAGGTTCAGTCAACTGACGGACACGATTCAGATCAGCGGCCAAACGGTGATCGGAACATCTTCCACGTATGAGGCAGTCATAAGGCTGGACGGTCCGCTTACTGAAGGATACGCCAACATCTTCAACGAATGGCAGAATGGTGCTGAAGACAAAACCTTCGGAGTGTGGACCAATGGGATCGCTGGTTACAATTTTCCGGTTAATGACGGAATTGTTTTTTATAGTTCGTCTGGAGCGCTCTCGTTGGGGGTGTTTCACCACATCGCCTACGTCTATGATGGCTCCCAAGAGCGCCTTTACGTGGACGGCAACATGGTGGCGTCACGAAGCGCGTCGGGCAATGTGGGGAATTCAGCTGCCCTTGGTTTTATTGGCGCCCACTCTCGTCCAGCGGACGGCACCTTTCCTCCCTCATTCATCGGGTGCCTCGCCTCGCTGCGCCTCAGCAACGTAGCGCGGTATACTGGAAGTTCATTCCCACCCCCGACGGGTGATATGACAAGCGACACAAATACACTCTTGCTCTATAACTTTAACGACCCAGCAGGCAGCACCACGGTGGCCGACAGTGGTCCACTCGGGCGCACGGGAACGCTCGGTGTCGGTTTCGTCGGAGCAACCTCGCCAACGCTTGGCGACTGTCCTCCTGAATTAAGCGTCACCTCGGTCCAGATGGTCGGAGGGACGAACATGGCCATTGGGTTCACCACAATGCTTGGTCAAATGTACGAAGTGCAAACAAACGGCGACCTTGTCGCTGGCACATGGCTAACGCTCACGAACAACGTGCCAGGCATCTTCGGTATCGTGACGGTCACAAACTCTGTTCTTCCTAACGCCCAGCAGGAGTTCTACCGCATAAAGACCACGTATCTGTCCAACTCTGCCACAGACAACGCCGCCGATGCCGCCTACAGTGGCGGCTGGACCAACGGCAGCAATGGCGGGTCGGGCTTCAGTCCATGGGTCTTGACGGCATCGACAACGAACACCTCTTACAACGGGTTCTTCATTGGCACTTCGACCAACAATGCCGCTGGCGGATTGCCCAGCATTGATACCGGTGGCGTCTCCTGGGGCATTTATGCCAACAGCGGTAACAACACTGCGGCCTATCGGGGGTTCAATTCGTCCTTGGCTGTTGGTGGCACGTTCCAGGTCAACATGGACAACGGGTATATCAACACTGGCAATACCGTCGGGTTTGCTCTCCGTAACGGCAATGCCACGGGCAGCTATAGCAACTACAACACAAATGAACGCTTCGAGTTCTTCTATCTCGGCGGCGATTCGAGCAACAGTTACAAAGTGGTGGACGCAGGAGGGCAGCAAAACATCGGGGTGGGCTTCACTGGTACGGGCCTCTCGTTGACATTTACCCTGACGGGGACAAACACCTATACCCTGCTGACGGTCAACAATGCCACAGCGGCAACGAATACATTCAGCGGGACGTTGAAAGGCAGTAATACGGTTGACAGCATCGCCCTCTACAACCGCAATGCCGGAGGCGGCAACCCCTACAATGCCTTCTTCAATTCCTTGCAGATTATTGGGCCCTGATCTTGAGGGGCACAGCCAACAGCAACGGAAATGTGAACAAATTAACCCGTGTTCACAACCAGATGACCTGAGCCTGGCTGCGCCCCTCTTCTACCCGCCCGCGAGGATTGATTTTGGGCTACCCCAATCCTGCTTGGGGGCCTACGCCACCTCCAAGCATCCAGTGGCAAATATCTACCACCTGACGCTCCCCGCCAGGGATCCGTCCGCACCCCTCGTGCACATGTGCACGACCGGGCAATCGGCGGCTCTGTTCGAGATCATCTCCCAAACGGACCTGTGCCTCTTTGCTTGCTTACTGTGACATCAATGAGGCCGAGATCAGGGTCGGCCAGCTTTGCGAAGGCGGCCCGACTCAGGTCGATCCTGCGACCTTCCTTGAGCAAACGCCTGGCTGGTCCACGATCCGTGATTTCCACCACCACGCTGCGGTTCGCGTGCGTGACCACCACCCTGGTGCCGAGCTGGAAAAACCACGATGCACCGGTGAGGTTGTCGGGATTGAACCGTTGGCCATTGGCCATCAGCAGATCGCGCTGCTTCTCCCCATACCACGACGCCCGTTCAGCGGCTTGGCAGGTCAGGCATGACAGCACGAGCAGCACCGCGAGCGTTCGTGCGCCGGCTCGCTCCGAATTGTGGAAGCGCCCGTTCACAACACTACGATAAGACTAATGACCCCAGGGGGTTATGGGGTGTTGACCCCACGGGGGACTCGACTGCTGGCTTTGGCCTGCTTGGGGGCCTACGGGGCCTCGGAGCACACTGATAAATACAGGAGTCAACTGGAAGACCCTTGTCAACAAGGCAAGCATCGCCCGGAGCGTGGAACCTTCCCGACGACGGGAACATTTACCCTTCAGTGTCCACGCCGAGGTCGCCGCCTTGACGCCCGCGGACCAGACCAAGTGGCTCAAGTTAGCCGAGAAAAACAAGCTGTCGGCGCTGGCGCTGCGTGAGTCCATCAAGCGCAATGAGGTCGTCCGCGGCGCGCAGGGCAAGGGCACCTCCCTCGGTGTGTCCGACATCCTGGACGCCGAGGGCGCTGACGGCAAAGTCGTACTCGGTCCCGCTGCGGTTGCGCTCAACAAGCTCCTGAAACGACTGCCGACACTGATGATCCAGAAGAGTGAGGATGCGAAAGCCCTGCGCCTCTGGATCCAGCGGCTAGAGCCATTCGCGCACCTGCAGACCCTGTGCCGCGAGCGGTTCCAGGTCATCGGGCAGCCGCTCGAGCCGCCGACCGACGAACCCAAGACGACTGACAAAACGTCCACGCCGCCGGCTCCGGACGCTACCACAACCACGATCAAGAAAGCGTAAGACGGCAAGCCTAAACCCGCACTATGATCTCGACAGAAAAACAAGGCTTCGCCATTGACGATCAGCGGGCCTCGACGCTGGACTGCAGCGCCGAGGTGACGCCGTGGCTCGGCAAAGTTCATTGCGGCGACGCTGTCGAGCTAATGGGGAGGCTGCCCGCTGCCTCCATCGGACTGGTTGTTACCTCCCCGCCCTACAATTTGCGCAACAGCACGGGCAACGGGATGAAATCCCGCGGCGGCAAGTGGAAGAACGCACAACTTAAACAGGGTTACGACACACACGCTGACGCGATGCCGCACGAACAATATGTCGGGTGGCAGCGGGAATGTCTCTCGGCGATGATGCGCCTGCTCCACGAGGACGGAGCCATCTTCTACGTGCACAAGTGGCGGGTACAGGCGGGGCTGCTGCAGGACAGGTCGGACATCCTCCGCGGCTTCCCGGTGCGGCAGGTGATAATATGGCAGCGGGCCGGCGGCCTCAACTTCAACGGCGGGTACTTCTTGCCGACCTACGAGGTGGTCTACCTGATCTGCAAGCCAGACTTCAGGCTTGTGCCCGGGGCGATTGGCATGGGCGACGTCTGGAGGATCCCTCCCGAGCGCAACAACCCGCACCCCGCGCCTTTCCCTGTTGCACTGGCGCAGCGCTGCATCGAGTCATCAACTGCGCCCCTGGTACTTGACCCGTTCATGGGTTCGGGTACCACCGCCATTGCAGCGGAAGCATGCGGGCGAAATTGGATCGGCATCGACATCTCCCCCAGCTACTGCAAGTTGGCGGTCGAACGAATCGAAGCACACAGGAGGAACTGAATGAACCACAAACAAGACGACCCTCGGTCCTTGACGTCGGCATCCACCGACGGTAAGCACCCAGTCAACCCTGTGCCGGTGACGGCGCAGGCAAACAACAATGAATGGTTCAAACTTCCCGAAGTGGCAGCCAAGATTGGGGTCTCGACGCGCACTGTATGGCGGCTCGTCGCCAATGAGCAACTGTCGGAGCCTGCAAAGTTCGGGGGTGGCTGCCGGTGGTCGCGCAGCGACATCGACTCCTACGAGGCCCGGGCCGATGCCAAGCGCATTAGGCGGTAGAATGTGATCAACTTCGTCTTCAAGCAAAAGGGTCGTCGCCTTTGGAGGGGGCGCTTCCAGGTGGACAAGAGCACGAAAGTCTACGACGTGCCCCTGGGAACCTCTGACAAACAAGTGGCACTCCAGCGACTGCGCGACAGGGTCCGCGAAGTGGAACAGGAGAAGGCAGGCATAATCCCCCCAAAGCCGCTGCGTCAGGGCGCACAACGCTGCCTGAAAGACCATCTGACCGATTACACCCGCGATCTCGAGATGCGCAGCCTGGACTCCGACTATGTGTACAACGTCGGGATCCTTGTCACCCGACTGCTGTCCGAGTGCAACTGGGTCCTTCCTATGGATGTGACCAGCGACTCGTTCCTGGCTTGGCGCAACACACAGCACAAGGCCCCCAAGACCCTCAACGAATACCTGTCCTCGATGTGCGGCCTGCTCAACTGGATGGTCAAGAACCAGCGGATTGCCACCAATCCCCTGCTCCAGGTCGAACGGGTAAAAACCGACGGCAAGGAGAGGCGCAGACGCCGCGCCCTGACACACGACGAAGTCCGGCGCCTGCTGGCGGTTGCCGGCCCGTTCAGGATCGTCTACCTGTTCGCCCTGCTCACAGGCCTTCGCCGGGGCGAGATCTCCAAGCTGGTCTGGGGTGACATCCACCTAGAAGAGCCCAAGCCGTACTTGACCGTGCGCGCCGCCATCGCCAAGAACCACAAGGCTGCCGATCTCTGGCTCCATGCCGAACTGGCTGCTGCCCTGCGCGCGTTCCGCCCTCCCGATTCATCGGCGGCCGTTCTCGTCTTCCCGAAGATGCCCCGCATGGAGGACCTGAAGGCCCATCTGCGGGCCGCTGGGATACCCTACTTCGACGACCGTGGCCGACAGGCGGACTTCCATGCCCTGCGCCACACCTTCGGCACCAACTTGAGCCTGGCGGGCGTCTCTCCGCGCGTGGCGATGGAACTCATGCGCCACAGCGACCTGCGGCTGACGATGAAGATCTACACGGATGCCTCTCGCCTGCCGACGGCTGGTGCTATCAACATGCTGCCGGGCTTCGATGCCGCGGGTCCACAATAGGGTCCACAAGAATTAGGCGCAAGATGGCACAACCTGTCCTGGGCTGTCCTGGCTTGGCACAGGTTGATCAGCGCCCTGCTCCTCCGAAGAGCCTGCGCAACAGGAGGTTTGTCACAACTTGACTCGTCGAGTCGTGTGCTGACACATCGTGACACGGATTTGAAGTGGCTGCCTCGCTAGGACTCGAACCTAGACAAACTGATCCAGAGTCAGTTGTGCTACCATTACACTACGAGGCATCCGGGTGTGGTCGGGTGTAAGAGTAGAAGCCGCCAAGCCGCCAGCTGTCAAGGCAGCGCTAGCTCAACCGCATGGGCATCAGCACGTAGAGGAAGGGGGCGTTGACCTTCAGGACACCGGGGCTGAGTTCATCGGTCAGTTCGATGAATACTTCGTCCTCATCCAGGTTGCGCAATGGATCCATCATGTACTGCGGATTGAATGCGATGGTGATCTCCTTGCCTTTGTAGTTAATCGACAGTGTTTCCTTGGCTTCCCCGACTTCGGGCGTGGTCGCCGTGATGGTCAATGTGTTCTTGCCGAAATTGAGTTTCACCGACTGCGATTTCTCACTGGCTAGGATCGAGGCGCGGTGCAAGGCCGCCAGCAGTGGTCTCGCGTTCGAGCTGGATCCGCTCTTTTGCCTCTGTCGGGATCACCTGGCGGAAGTTCGGATAGGTTCCTTCGATCAATTTGGAGACCAGAGTCGTTTCACCTATGGTGAAAATGATTTGGTTCTCCCCGACCACGAGCTTCACATCTCCCGTGTCCCCCAGCAGCCGCTGCAGCTCTCCCACCGCCTTTGTTGGCACAATTAACTCCGCTTCCTCGCCCTTGGCCACCTCAATTTCCCGTTCCACCAAGGCCAGGCGCCTTCCGTCGGTCGCCACCACCGTCAGCTTGTCGGCTTTAAAACTCATGAAAACGCCATTCAGCACATACCTTGTCTCATCACTGGAGACCGCATACGCTGTCTTTCTGAGCATGTCCCGAAGTTCTGCTTGGCCGATCTTGAGTGCCTTTGCTCCTTCAGCCTGGGGAAATCTTGGAAACTCCTCCTCTGCCAACCCCATGATCTTATAAAATGAGTTTCCGCAGCGGATGGAGGCCGCATTTCTCTCGTCCACCTCGATTTCAATCTCGTTGATCGGCACTTCCTTGAGAATGGAGAAAAACTTTCTGGCTGGAAGCGTTGTCGCCCCTGGCTTAGACACTTCCGCCTCCACTGTACACCGAACACTGACGTCCAGGTCGGTGGTTGTGAGACTGAGACCGTCTTTCCCTGCCTGGAGCAGTACATTGGATAAAATAGGCAATGTCGTACGGGTGCTGACAACATTTTGAACCCGTTGCAGTCCGTCGAGGATTTTTTCTTTGGTGACTTGGAACTTTGTTGCCATGGTCTGTATATGAAGAAGAATCTTTAAGAATTAAAAAACAGCAGTATCCGTTCGTGTTGTGAATATCTCAAAGAACATACGGTGTCAAGGCAACTCCAAGCACTTAGAGAAGGGGAAAAACAAGGGGAACAAACGAGCAGCAAAACAATTGGAAGACAGACCAGTAAAAGCAGACGGCGGTGCGCAGGGAATTGGTTGCTTATTCACAGGAAGCACGACTTCAGCGCTGCAAGGCCTGCAGCAAGTAGGAAACAGTTTGGCGCAGGCGCTGGTCCTTGCCCATTCTGGTCTCAATCAGCTTGCAGGCGTGCATCACAGTGCCATGATCGCGGCCGCCGAATGATTCCCCAATATCAACCAGTGACTGGTCGGTCAACGCTCGGCTCAGATACATGGCCACCTGACGCGGGAAAGCAACGTTTTGGGGCCTGCGACGGCTGGTCATATCGGCCAATCGAATGTCAAAGTGTTCGGCCACTTTCTTTTGGATAGCGTCAATTGTGAGGGTGCGCTTTGCTTCTTCATGCAGGGCATCGCGCAGCAGCGTTTCCAGCGAATCCGTGGTGATTTCCTTGCCCGTCAGGGACGCGTAGGAGGCCACACGCACCAAGGCCCCTTCGAGACGACGAATATTGGTGCGAATCTTCGAGGCGAGAAATTCAATCACCTGTTCAGGCAACCGGACTTCCAGCGCGGCCGCCTTGTTCTTCAGAATGGCGATACGGGTCTCCAGCGCAGGCGGTTGCAACTCGGTGACAAGGCCCCATTCGAACCGGGAAACCAAGCGGCTTTCCAAATTGGCGATTTCAGCGGCGGGGCGGTCACTGGAGAGGACGATCTGCTTGTGCGCGTCGAACAGGCAATTGAATGTGTGAAAGAACTCCTCCTGCATTCGCTCTTTGCCGGAGAGAAAATGAATGTCGTCGATGAGCAGCACGTCGGTTTGACGATATTTCTTCCTAAACTTCGTCAGCGTGCTGTTTTGGATCCCCTGGATGAATTCGTTGGTAAACTGCTCGCAGGTCATGTAGCAGACCTTGCCGGCTTTGGCGCTCGTTGCGACGGAATGACCGATGGCCTGCATCAAATGTGTCTTCCCAAGCCCCACCCCGCCATACAGAAACAGCGGGTTGTAGGCTTTGGCGGGAGACGTCGAAACCGCCAGCGCGGCGGCATGCGCAAAATTATTGTTCGGACCGACAACGAAGGAATCAAACGTGTAACGCGGGTTCAGCCGGATATCCAACGCCGGCCGCACCGCGGGGCGTTTGTCAGAATGGACCGCGTCGCGGGAGAGACCCGACTCCTTCTGGCCTTTCGCGACCACAAATTTCACCAGCAGAGGCTGTTTGGACGATTGATTCACAGCTTCCCGCACCAGCGGCAGAAAATTGTCCTGCAACCAGATTTGATAGAACTCATTGGCCACGCCGAGCACCAGCGCGCCGTCGCTGATTTCCACCGGCTTGATCGGCACGAACCAGCGTGTAAACAGGTCCGGATTCAACATTCCCTGCAGGACTTCGCTGGCTTCTTTCCAAACTTGTTCGTGACTCGCCATCGTCTCTCCTCGGATGCCGACACCCTGAGTTATTCACAAGGTGTTAACACCTCTATAAGTTCCCAACAGCCTGCCTGTTATGCCTGAAACGACGGCGGGAGAACGCTCTTAAACGACCATGACCCGGGACGCAAATTCCCAAAACCCAGTCCCGAAGCAGTAAAAACAGGCACTCGCAAACGCAAAAAACAACTCAGACCGGCTGCTAGACCGGTCAGCGACTGCCAAACGTCCAAGTCATGCCTTCGTTGAGCTGCGCTGAGGAGTGATGACGGAAAAATCCACCTCTTGGGAAACCAAGCAAATTTCCGGTTTTACCCGGACGAAACCCCAAGCTGTTAACAAGTTATTCACAACCCCCTCGCCCTCTCGCCTTCGCTTTTGACGCGCGCAGCATAGCCAGCGCAAAATCCCAGTTCAAGAAAAAAACACGGCGACGAAAATTTTTTTCTCTCCGGGACGCCGCGCGAAAAAAATTGGGCCTGAAGTCTTACGCAAACTCCAGGCCCAACGAGTTTTTATTGGCCGCGCGGTTACGCGTCGTAGTACATGTGGAATTCCCACGGATGCGGGCGCAGGCGGACCTGGTCCTGTTCTTTGCGCTTCATCTCGATCCAGGTCTCGATCACGTCCTCGTGAACACGTCGCCCTTCAGCAGGAACTCGTGGTCCTTCCAGCGCGTCGCAGGCCTCGGTCGAGGCTGCCGGGCATCGACGGGACTTTCTTGAATTCCGACGCCGGCAACTCGTAGATGTTCTTGTCCAGCGGCTCGCCGGGATCGATCCGGTTCTGGATGCCGTCCAGGCCGGCCATCAACATCGCGGAAAACGCGATGTACGGGATTGGCCAGCGGATCGGGTGGACGATACTCAATGCGTTTGGCCTTCGGGCTGGGCGAATAGGTCGGGATGCGGACCGCCGCCGAGCGGTTGCGGCTCGAAGTACGCCAGGTTCACAGGCGCTTCGAAGCCCGGCGTCAGGCGCTTGTAGCTGTTGACGGTCGGGTTGGTAGATCGCGGCGACGGCTTGCGCGTGTTTGAGGATGCCGCCGATGTAGTGCAGGGCCATGTCGCTGAGGCCGGCGTATTCTTTGCCGGCGAAGAGGGGCTTGCCCTTCTTCCACAAGCTCTGGTGCGTGTGCATCCCGCTGCCGTTGTCGCCAAACAGCGGTTTGGGCATGAACGTCGCCGTCTTGTTGTGGCGCTTGGCGACGTTCTTGACGATGTACTTGTACAGCAACATGTCGTCGGCCATGGCGAACCAGGGCGTTGAAGCGCAAATCGATCTCGGCCTGGCCGGCGGTGGCGACTTCGTGGTGCTCGCGCTCGACTTTCAGGCCGCAATCCTTCATGACCATGATCATTTCGTTGCGGATATCGACCTGTGTGTCCTGCGGCGGGACGGGGAAATAGCCTTCCTTGTGGCGGATCTTGTTGCCGAGGTTCGGGAACTCTTCGCGGCCGCTGTTCCAGATGCCTTCGTTGGTATCGATGTAGTAATAGCCGCTGTTGGAGGTCTGGCCGAAGCGGACGTCGTCAAAGATGAAGAATTCCGCTTCGGGGCCGAAATACGCCGTGTCGGCGATGCCCGTCTGCTTCAGGTACGCCTCGGCCTTGCGGGCGATGTTGCGCGGATCGCGGGTATACGGCTCGTGGGTGATCGTGTCCACCGCGTCGGCCACGATGCTCAGCGTGGTGACCTGCGGGAACGGATCGATGATGGCCGTGCTCGGGTCGAGGATCAGCAGCATGTCGCTGGCCTCGATGGATTTCCAGCCGCGGATGGATGAGCCGTCAAAGCCCAGGCCCGCCTCGAAAACTTCCTCTTCAATCTCCGCGATCGGCGACAGCAGAAATGCTGCCAGGTGCCCAGAAAATCGCAGAATTTGACGTCCACCAGTTGGACGTTCTTGCTTTTACACAGTGCCAGTACTTCCTTGGGTGTCATAGTATTCTCCTCGCCGCACGGTTCCGTAGGACCCCGCGCTACTGTTGCTGAACTAGGTTCGCCTGCGTTTGAGTTGCGTTACACCGCTTGTTCGCCGCGCTCGTCGGTTCGGATGCGGACGGCCTCTTCGATCGGCAGCACAAAAATTTTGCCGTCACCGATCTTGCCGGTCTTGGCCGTCTTCAGGATCGCGTTGACCGCGGCCTCGACGGCGCTGTCGGCCAGGACAATTTCGAGCTTCAGCTTGGGCAAAAAATCAACCGTGTATTCGCTGCCCCGATAGATTTCGGTGTGGCCCTTCTGCCGCCCGAAGCCTTTGACTTCGCTGACGGTCATGCCTTCGACGCCGACGCCGGCCAGCGCTTCCTTGACGTCTTCGAGTTTGAACGGCTTGATAATCGCCTCAATTTTCTTCATGAACTGTCTCCTCAATGCGGCGGCCGATACTAGAGAACCGTGCTGAGGCTGTAAACAGAAAAAGCGCCGCACCGTCTCCACGCGTCCACACCAAGAGAACGGTTCGAATGCCGCGTGTCATTAGCACACGAAATGCCAGCGCCGGCGAGCGGACTCGGCGCAGGCACCTAAAAACCGGGCTCAGAGGCAATTAGGTGAACCGGCGCCGGCCATCACGCGAAAACGCGCACCCTCCGGGCGTGGATTTTTTTACACAGGCTGGCCAAAAACACTACGGGAAATCGCTTTGCCGCTTTGCTGTTGCTGGTGGTTTGCCGCGCATGCTAACGTTCCAGGACAATGGACGCACCCGGCATAGTACCCAGTGCGATCAACTGCCATTCCTGCAGCGCGGTGATCGACCTGACCGGACAAACGGCGTTTACCCACGTCGAGTGCCCGCAATGCAACGCCGTGTCGGTCGTGCCGGTGCAGTTCGGCAATTTTCTGCTGCTGAACCTGCTGGGCATCGGCGGCATGGGAACGGTCTACAAGGCGATCGATCTCTCGCTGAACCGGTATCTCGCGCTGAAAATCCTGCGCAAGAAACTCGCGGCCAACCCGGAATTCACGGAAAACTTCTCGCACGAAGCGCAGGCCGCCGCATCGGTCAATCACCCCAACCTCGCGCAGGTCTATTCGTTCGGCGAGCAGGACGGCCAGTACTACCTGGCGATGGAACTGCTGGAACGCGGCAGCCTCGACGACCGCATGGCCCGCCTTGGCAACCTCCCCGAGAAGGACGTGCTCGATATCGGCGTGCAAATCGCCTCGGGCTTGCGCGCCGCGGCGCAACGCGGGCTGCTGCACCGCGATATCAAGCCGGGCAACATTCTCTTCAGCGAACAAGGCACGCCCAAGATCGTCGATTTCGGCCTGGCCCGCGCCCAGGCCGCCCCCCAGGGCGCCGGACAAGCCGTCTCGGAGCCGATCTGGGGCACCCCCTACTACATCGCCCCGGAGAAATTGCGGGGCCAGCCGGAGGATTTCCGCAGCGATATCTATTCGCTGGGCGCCACGCTGTTCCACGCGCTGGCGGGCCGTCCCCCGTTCGAAGCGGCCACGGCCGACGAGGTGGTCACCAAACACGCGCTGCAGCCCGCGTACTCGTTGAAGACCTATGTGCCCACGGTCCAGGATTACACCGCCCACGTCATCGGCCGGATGCTGGCCAAGAACCCCACCGAACGCTACGAGAGTTATGACGCCCTGCTGTACGATCTGCAGGAGGCGCAGCACGTCATCAAAACCGCTGAATCCGCCCCGGCCATCGTCACGGAAACAGGCGAACGCATCTCGATCTCTTCGATCCTGAGCACGCTGGCGGCGCTGATCGTTTGCGGCGCGGTCATCTGGTTTGTCTGGCAGAACAGGGTGAAGTGGTTCGCGCTTGAGCCGCCGCCCACGCCAACCGCCGCGCCCGCTTCCGCCCCGGCGCCGTTGCCCGAATCGCCGCCAGCGGAAACAGGGGCCGCCTCCGCCGAAGCCGGCGGCGAGACGGTCGATTTCAACGAGGAAGCGCCCTGGGTGAAAGCCTGGAACGTGGCGACGCTGCAATTGACCCAGGGACGGTACACGGAAGCCCTGCTCGGGTTCGATACCGCCAAGACGCTGCTGCGCGGCCGCCAGAGACACCGGCAATGGGTCTACTATTTTGAAGGGATCACGCTGCTGGCGGCCGATCGCCCGAGCGAATCAGTGGCCAGCTTCGTCAACGCCATGGACCCGCTGGTCAAACCGCGCGTTCCCGCCGTCATCACCCCCGCCAATTTCGTCAATCCCCTGGCGCAGACGATGATGAACGCACTGCCGCTGGCCGACCTGGAAAAGGCGGTCCCGCAAATGCCGCCCTGGGCGGCGGCGTTGACGCACCTGACGGCGGGCTTCAAACACATCGAGAAAGCCGAGTTCGACCAGGCCGCCGCCGCGTTCCGGGCGTACAAGGACATGCCGCCCGACGACGCGCAGCAGTGGGCGTTCAACCTCCAGCCGCTGGCCGACAAACTGGCCCACGAGTGCGACAACGCCGCGCACACGCTGGCCGCGTTCTCCCGGCTCAAACAGGACGGCAAACTCGACGAAGCGATGCAGACACTCCAGGACGCCGCCGCGAAAACCAAGATCGCTTCCTTCAAAACGTTGCTCGAGCAGGACGAAACGCAATTGCAACAGGCCCTCGACGAGGACCGCCAGCAGCTGGACGAGAAGAAACAGCAGGAAGCCGCCGCGCAGCAAGCCCAGGCCGCCCAGGACCAACAAAAGGCCGGCGAAGAGGCCAGGATCCTCCAGGCCACCGATGCCGCCGCCAATCCGTCGTGGACCGTTTACGATTTCAACACCGCGGAAGCCAAATACGAGGCCGTCGCGCCGCAGATCGTGACGGCCGCCGGACACCAAGGGCTTGACCAGCGGATGGCGGCGGCCAAATTGCTCGTGGAGTTCAAGACGCAGCTGGCCGCCGACATCGCGCGGCGCTCTTACGACAACGCCGACCTGCAGACACGCGGCGGCGTCAAGCTTGCCGGCCGGCTCACCCGCGCAACGGACACGGAACTCACCTTCACGACGCCGTACGGGGAATTGGCCAGCTCCTGGGGCGACTTCGCGCCGGAGACCTTGCAGGCCCTGGCCGGGTATTACGCCGGGACATCCGCGCAGACCGACCAGCCGGAAAGCGTGGCGCGGCGGTATCTGACCCTGGCGGTCTTTTGCCGGCAATATGGCTTGAACCGCGCCGCGGCGTCCTACGCGCAACAGGCGGCCCGTCTGGCGCCCGATTTGCAGACGCAACTCAACCTGATCTTCGGCAAGACTTCCAGTTGAGGTTACGAAGGAGGCGTGCTCGGACGGCTGGTGATCACCAACTGGTTGATCACATTCTTCACACCCTTGACCGCGGTCGCCACCGCTTGGGCCCGCCAGGCCGCAGCCTGTGTCGGCGCGGACCCGTGCAGCGTGACGACACCATCATTGACTTCAACAGTCACCGCGGCGGTCTCCGCGGCCGCCATCGCCTGGAATTGATTGCGGATCTGCAGGCCGATGGCCTCGTCGCTGTGCGCGTCCTCAATAGTGATCTCCTGCCCCATCGCCCGCAACGGCGGCGCCGTGGAAGAAGTCCCCGGCTGGCGTGGCGTCTGCGGCGCGCACCCGGCGGACACCAGCAGTAAGAGAATGAAGAGTTTCCCGTTCATGCGCGTCCCACCGCAGTATACGCCGCGGACCCGCGTGATTCAAAGAGGAAACGCTTGGTGGATCAGTATCGATTCAATGATGCGCCAGGACCGTTTGCCGCGCGCTGGTCATCATCACCGGAATCTGCGACACAGCGGGGTCCTGCTTCAACGCTGAAAGAATCCGGCGGCTCATCTCGCCATCGCCCGGAAGCCCGCGATCGATCAGGATCAAACTCGGATGCACTTCGCCCGCCACCCGGCGCGCCTCGTCCGCTGAATGCGCCGCCACCACGCGGTAGCCCAACCCGCTCAACCGGCGCGACACCACATCGAGGATTTCCGGATCTTCATCGATAAACAGGATCTTTTGGTAAGTCATGGCGCCCTTTAAAAGGAGCACACCGTGTGCCGCTGGAACGACCAAAACATGCGGATTCCAGCCAAATTGCCGGACGCGCCCGTATGCTCGTGGGCAACCGGCCAGTTTCGAATTGCTTTTTGTCAGCGGTTTTCCTAGGTTTCCGAACAGGGGAACCGCTGAAGTATGTGCAGATTGAAATTTGGGGTAGTCGCCGCCGCCAGCCTGATTGTCACGGCAACGTTCGCGTTCGCCGACACGAATTCATCGCCCACAGCCGCCGCCACGCCTTCCCAGGAGGAACAGTGGGCCCAGCACGTCGTCCAAAGCTATCAGCAGTTGCAGCAGCAGCAGCAGGAGACGTTGAAGGCGATCCAGCAGGCGCGCGAAGATAACGCCGCCACCGCCCGTGCCATGGAAGACGCGCGCGCGGCAACCGAGGCGGCTTCCAAACACAATTCCGAAGTGGTTGAGGCGCGCCTGAAACAGGTCGAAGACCAAATGACCGTCCAGCGCCAACAGGCCGTGGAAGCGCTGCAAGAGTCGCACCGGTTCACCCTGACGGTCGTGTCCGTCTTCGCGGGGATCGGGTTTGGCGGGATGCTGTTGTTCGGGCTGTTCCTGCTGCGAGCGATGAACCGCCGCACGGAACTCGTCCTGGCGCACGCCGCCGGCGTGCCGCTCGGCCATGGTCGTCAGGCTGCCGGGGTGCTGGCGGCGGGCGATACGCAGCTGGTCGCGGCCGACCCGGCGCAGCAGGCCAGCGCGCGGTTCTTGTCCACCATCGAACGGCTGGAGAAACGGATGATGGAACTCGAATCCACCGCCGCGCCGGACGCGGAAGCGCCGTCGCACGCGCGGCCGGCCGCTCCCGCCGCCGCGGAGTCTTCGTCCGGCCCCGTCACGGAACCCGCGCCGGCTTCTTCCGGCAATCCGGACGCCGAACGCGCCGCGCGGGTGGCGCTGTTGTTGGGCAAAGGCCAGGCGTTGCTGAACCTGCAGCAGGCGGACACGGCGTTGACGTGTTTCGATGAGGTCAGCGCCATCGATCCGACCAACGCCGAGGCGTTTGTCAAAAAGGGCACGGCGCTGGAGAAACTCGGCAAGCTCGATGAGGCGATCGATTGCTACGACCGCGCGATTGCGCTGGATACGTCGATGACGATGGCCTACCTGTCCAAAGGCGGCGTGTTCAACCGGCTGGAACGCTACGGCGAAGCGCTGCAGTGCTACGAACAGGCGTTGCGCGCGCAGCAGAAGGCCGAACTTTCCTGATCCCGCGCGCTAGGCGAGGAACCGCACGCGCGTCTTGAGGTCGATGGCGTTCCACTGGCCGGATTCCTTTGGCTGCCGGGCCTCGAACGGCTGGCGGGAGAGCTGGAAGTTGGCGCGGATCAGCTCGCGGTTTTCCTCTTCCTTGCCGGCCAGTTCCTCTTCCAACTGTTTGATCCGCGTCTCGTAGGTCCGGATTCGCTTTTCGAATTGGGCCTGCACTTTAAAGAGGCGTTGTTCCATGTCGGCGACGCGAACGGTCGCGGTTTCCTGGGTCTGCATCAGGTGCGAGCGCTGGAAAAGCAATGCCTGCACGAGCCGGTTCATCATCATCCTGGCCAGATGCGGGACCACGCCGGCGCGCACGATGGCGGTGGTGTTGTCCGCGCGTTGACCGGCGCGGCCGGGCCGGTCCTGGCCGAGCGGCAGAACGGTAGCGCGATGATCGTCGACGATCACAGGTTGCAAATCGATAATCGAGTGGGGCGGGACGATGATGCTTTCCGTGCACGTGGTGCAGGAAATGACCATGCCAATGCCTTCGTCGTTAACGGCCAGTTTTTGCCCGCAACGGGGACAACGAAACTTGATCACGGCTCCTCCTTGGTGAAACCGTGACGGTAGAATGCCACGAACCGCCGCCGAGTCAATCCAAATCACGAGGGAAACCGGACCGGTGCAGAAAAGAGCCAGTCCGTTTTCAATACATGCTTACAACAAACGAACTGGCTCCCGTTAATTTCACTTACACCCGCCCCGCCACCGGGACGGTCTGCTGCCGTCAGCTAATGATGATCGTTGTCACCCTGATCATGGTGATCATCATCATGATGAGGCGGCCCGCCCCTGTGATCATCGTCCCGATCACGGTCGTGATCGGGAAACACGAAACATCCCGAGAGCAACGTACTCAGGGCGCCCAGCAACAGTATAAACTTCAACACCGACCATTTTGAATTCGCCTTCATGCAGGGACAATACGCGGCAAGCCGGCCGCCCGCCATGGGGTGTTCACCCCACCGGTGAACTCGAGGAATCCACACGCGGTCGTGCCGCCGGTGTGGCGGAGAGCACACACGAGTATTGCGGGTTGAGACGGGAAACCTGCGACCTTATACTTCGTTGTGAACCATCGTGAACGAACCCTTGAACTTTGACCGCGAGGAGCTTGCCAACAGCGTGATCAGCGCCGTCGGGTTTGTCTGCGCGGTTGCGGGATCGGTTGTCCTGATCGTCCGGGCCGACAGCCATGGCGAGACCCGGTACATCGTCAGTTGCTGTGTTTACGGGATCACCCTGAGTTTCCTCTACGCGGCTTCAACGTTGTACCATAGTGTCCACTCCCCTCGCGCCAAAGCCGTCTTCCGGGCGTTCGACCATTCCGCGATCTTTCTGCTGATTGCCGGCACCTACACGCCGTTCTCCCTGGTGAATCTCCGGGGCGCGTGGGGATGGTCGCTGTTTGGCGTGATTTGGGGACTGGCGGCGGTTGGGATTGCGTTCCAGGCATGGCTGCGCCGGTGGCCTGTCGCGCGGGTTGGTCTGTATGTCGGCATGGGTTGGGTGCTGGTTGTCGCCGTCAAACCGCTGTTGGCGGCCGTCGCGCCGGGCGGCTTGCTGTTATTGCTTGTGGGAGGTCTGGCTTACACCTCGGGGCTCGGCTTCTACGCCTGGCGCCGGCTCCCTTACCATCATGCGATTTGGCATGTCTTCGTGTTGGCCGGCAGTGTTGCCCACTTCTTCGCCATCCTCTTCTATGTCATCCCGTCCGGGCAGTGAACCAGGCAACGCCGTTGCCGCGCCGGGGTTGCCGGTCGTCATGGCGTCTTGCCGGACGCCGGGACGGAAGCCGTCATCGGGTCCTGGTCCAGCAACAGGTTCAGCGCCTGTGGCAGGGTCAGATCAACCGGCAGGGGGCGGAAATCGCTGGCCTTGGTCTCCGAATCGACGCGGCTGGTGATCAACAGCAATCGCCTGTTGGTGTAGTGTAACGCCACTGTTGTGGTCGCCCACTGGTCGCGCCAGACAACCTGTTGTTCCAGCAGGAAACTGCCTCCGCGATAGATGCGGCCAAAGATGCCCCAGCCGAAATCGACGTCCCGGAACAGTCTGGCTTCCACCCGCACCAGGCGCTGCGCCTGAGAGTCGATCAGGACCGTCCCTTCCATCCCTTGCAACATCCGCAATTCCATCGTGCGCGGATGGAAGTCCGGGTTGGGGCGGAACGTCAGCAACGCGAGATCGCGGCCGGCGCCGTCCTTTTGCGCACCGGCCTGCTGGTAGAGGAATGCGTCGGGCAGCACCTGGATCACCCTGTGCCCGCGGGCTTCGTTGTTGTGTTTCTCGGTTTGGAGTTTCGCCAGACGAGCGCGATTCGTCAGCAGGCTGCGCAAGCGGTCCTCTTCCCGTTGCTTCTGCGCGGGAGTAAGCGGCTGGCCGTTCTTGAGAATCAGCCGGCTGATGATGAAGTCGGGGGTCTCGACCGTCACGCTGGTCTGCGAACTTTGCGGTGTCTCTTCGTGCATCAGGTACATGTACTGGTCGCCCTTGTCGGCGGCCGCCAGTTCGTGGGCCACTGTCTGCCGCACCAGCTCCGTGGCCGCCACATCCGGCGACCGAGTTTGGGCCGCTGCTCGAGACGCGATGAGAAAGAGCCACACCAGCGCTCCCGCCCGGAAGCAGACGCGATCTGCGATTGTGCGCTTGGCCGTCATGTTGGTCGCCGGCGGTCCCATTGCGCCAGGGCAGCCGATCCTTCTTAACCGAGCTTCGCCAGTTCGCTGCGCAGTAACTCCGCCAGGGGCTTGATCGTTTCGCCGGTGAAATCGAACCGGCAGCCGGCGGTGCGGAACAGGTCGGGCAACGGACGCGAGCCGCCCTGGGCGAGGGCGTCCCGGTAGGCGCGCAGGGCCTGGGCCTTGTCGCGTTTGGAATTGGCCCAGACTTGCAGGGCGCCGAGTTGGGCGATGCCGTACTCCACATAATAGAGCGGACTGAGGAAGATGTGCAGTTGCCGGTGCCAGAGATTGGCCCGGACCTTCTCGTACCCGGTCCAATCGACATCGCCGCCGAACCGGCGCATCAAGCCTTCCCAGGCCGTGGTGCGTTCCTGCCGGGTGTGTTTCGGGTGCGTGTAAATCCAGAGTTGGAACGCGTCGACGGTGGCGATCCACGGGAAGATGCCGATGATGCCTTCGAGGTGCGAACGCCGGGCGCGTTTGAGTTCCTCGGGCTGGTAAAAGGCGTCGAGGAATTCGTTGCCGAGCAGTTCCATGCTCATCGAAGCCACTTCGCAGAACTCCATCGGGACGTTGGCGCGGTAGGCGTAGAGGTCCTCGCGTTGCGTGGCCAGCGCGTGGAACGCGTGGCCGCCTTCGTGCAACAGCGTCTCCACGTCGCGTTGCTGGCCGACGGCGTTCATGAAAATGAACGGCTGGCGCGCTTCGGCCAGGCTCGATTGATAACCGCCCGGCGCTTTGCCTTTGCGATTGTCCAGGTCCAGCAGGCGCAGGTCGCGCATCGACTTGAATTCCGCGGCCAGCGTGGGGTCGAGCCGGTCGAAAATCCTCTGCGTGCCCTCGATGAGTTGTTCGACCTTTTCGAAGGGCCGCAGCGGCGGACGGTTCAGCGGGTCGACCGACAGGTCCCAGGGGCGCAAGGCGGACAGTTTGAGCTGGTCGCGGCGGTGGGCCTGGAGTTCGCGCACCAGCGGCATGAAATGTTGCTCGATCGCGTCGTGAAACTTCAGGCAATCGGCCGGCGTGTAATCGAACCGCCGTTTCTGGCGGAAAGCGTAGTCGACGTAATCGGCCAGGCCCGCGTTGGCGGCGATGCGCACGCGCAACTTCACCAGCTCGTCGAAGATCTCCTCGAAATTCCCCGCCTCCTGCAACCGGCGGTTGGCCACCAGTTCCCAGACCTCCTGGCGCAACGCGCGGTCGGGTTCCTCCAAATGACGGCCCATCTGGGTCAGCGTCTTTTCCTCGCCGCGAAACGGTACCGTGAGCGAACCGCTCAGTTTCTGGTATTGCTGGCCGAGTTTGGCTTCTTCGGTTTCCAGCGGCACATTGGCTTCGCGGAACATCTCGACCGACACCTTGGCGTCGCGGTCGAAGATCGCGTAGCGGGTTTTGGGCAGTTTCCCGCGCAAGCGGTGGTGCTCGTAGATTTCCGCCAGCTTGAACTGGCGCGGTTTGGTGCGCGGATCGATCTGTTCGACGTAATGCAGGTAGGCCTTTTCCGCTTCCGCGTCGTCGGTGTGGCAGGTCATGGCGATGTAGCGCCGGGAGCCTTCCTCGTCCAGCGCCGCGCTGAGTTCGCCCCAGTCCAGCAGCCATTGCTCGAACTCGGGGACGGTCTTGCACTTGGCGGCGGCTGCTTCGAGCTGGTCAAAGAGCGGTTCGATCTGGGCCGCGTCGGCCAAATCGAGGTCAGCCGGCACAAACCGACGTGGCGCAAACGGCGGCAATTGTCCAAACGGCAGAAGCAATCGAGTCATGCGCCCCAGATTAGCGAACTCCCCTGAAATCGCCAATGAAAAGCGTGTCAGCCCTGCCGTAGTGGCTGGTGACGATCCGCCTTCGCCAAGGCTATGGCGGACAGGGTGTGTCACTGTGAGGAATTGGCTATTTTTGTCACTTTTTGGCCAGTTCCGGCTTTTCCGCCGAAAATTTATGGTTTGACTAGGTTTGACTGGGTTAGACCAGCCAACCTGTCGTTTTCGCCAAAGCCTTAACGAAGGCGGAAGCCACAGATACACACGGATGAGCACAGATGGGGTAAAATTCCATCCACGGATTACACAGATTACACGGATTGAACGGGTTACGCGGATGGAGAAGTCCCTGGAAAGAGGAAAATTTAAGGTTGGACTAGGTTTGACTAGGTGCGACTGGGTTTGACTAGGTTTGACCGGACCAGATTGTGCGACGTACATGCCGTCATCCCGAGCGTGTCGAGGGATCTCTGTCGTGCCGTCCGTCTTTCGCGCCAAACGGCTGTCTGTCACCACGAAGGCACGAAGATCACGAAGGGCTGTCGTGTCCGCCGTAGGCCCGGCGAAGGCGGAAGCCGCGCTTGTTAGCCGAGTTGGATGGAGCGGAGTCCGACAACACGCCGCACGCTGTACTTCCGCGGCAAACGCAGCGCCGTCTTTGCGCTGCAATCGCGGTTCTCCTCCCCCCTCCCGGAAATTTAAGGCCGTATTAGGTCGTATTAGGCCGTATTGGGTCGGAAGGGTAGTGGTTAGTGGCGAGTGGTTAGTGGCTAGTGACGACCAGGGAGGCGGAACAGATTGGACGATTTTGACGTTTTTTCGCCAAATTCCGTCGTCGCGCCAAAAATTTAAGGTTGGACTAGGTGCGACTAGGTTTGACTGGGTTTGACTAGGTGCGACCGGACCAGATTGTGCGACGTTGACGCCGTCATCCCGAGCTTGTCGAGGGATCTCTGTCGTGCCGTCCGATTTTCGCGCCAAACGACTGTCTGTCACCACGAAGGCACGAAGATCACGAAGGGCCGTCGTCGCGTTCGCTGTAGCCGCGCTTGCTAAGCGCGGTCCTCGCCCCGCCGCCACGGCAACCCCGTCCGCCGCCGGCACTATGCCCACCGCATATGTCATGTTGCCGATACAGTAGCACATGCTCGCAATTCCGCAACAGCGCAGGCCGGTTATTTCGGTCAAATGCTGATGTTCACGAAATACGGCATGTTCACGGGTACGTGAACACCATCGAAATCGTGAACACACTGAAAAGAAGGACTGGGATTACTCAGTGGCTGCCGTACTTGCGGGGAGGGCGTTCACGAACCGCCAGAGGGTCTTTCGCGTTCTGCGCCTTGCGCTCCGTGCCCAACTGCCATTTGCTGCGCTTGTTCATCGCCAGGTAGTACTTCGCGACGCCCGCTTTGCGCGCTTCGCCAGCCATGTCCTCGCGGATCTGGTGAAGCTCGTCCAAAACCTTCGGCTGCTTTGATCGCTTCATGGCGTGATCTCCTCCGGCGTGTGAATGCGGATCGCGGGCAATCCATAGCGCAAGTTGACCGCGTTGATCCGTTCCACCTTCCGCACATTGACCAAATGCTTCATGTTCCAACTTACAACGACATCGAGCTCGTGGCAAACGGCCAGGCCAGGCTCTCTAGCAACGCAGGGCGAATCGGACGAAAATGGTTGACATCGGGTTCAAAGTTTAGTGTTTAGTAGGTTGCGCTAGGACGGGCCAACTTTGCCGAATTATAGCAAAAGAATAAAATGTCAAAACTTACTATTTTTCCCATAGGGGCCGGTTCCGAATCATCAGATTGGGAACGATTGAAGAGTGCGTGCCCTATGCTCACACAGTGGGGAATCGGCGTTCTTTTGCAGGGGCTTCGCGGGCATGTGAGGGCTGTTGTTCTTGAGCAACCCTATGTTTGTAAGGACCACAAGAACCTATTCAGTCACTTCTATTCGAAGAAATTTAGGCCCTGCGAATCCAATTGCTCACGCTTACATTTTTTCAGCACGAGCATCGGGAGCATTGAGCACTTCTTAAGTCATCCTAATGATTACGACGCCGGCTATCTTGGCTTTAGCGTCATCAGGCCGATACCAGAGAGATGTCTTGGCAGAACAGTAATTGATCCGCACAAGATTGGTCTTGGTATCAATAACGGCGTGTATTGCTTGCGAACAGGTTTTAAGACGCATATCGCAGGCAATGTGTTTTCCGCGCAGGGCTACCCGTACATGTCACAAGACACAGATGCAACTGTTTGTGCGCATTCTGCGTTGTGGGGAGTGTGTCGCTATCTTTCCGAGCGCTACAGCGATTACCGAGAGATTTACCCGTATGATCTAGTGTTAATGACAGGGAATGCCGATGGAAGAAAAGTGCCGTATCGTGGAATGACATACACAGACTATTCGAAAATACTCTCTGAGTTTGGCTGCCACCCACTTATCATGCGCGTAAAGAAGAAGCTGGATCAACTCAAGTGCGATCCAGAATCGTTCAAAATGCTTTACACATACGTTGAGTCTGGATTTCCCGTTCTTGCCAGTTTTCAGGGACACGTTGTCACGCTTATTGGCCACACGATGGTGTACAAGTATGACTCAAGCAATGTAGATGATGAGGGGTTTCTGGATAGTTCTGTGTTCTTGAAACAATTTGTTGTGGTGGATGATAATTTCTTCCCCTACCGCTTTCTTGGATACGAAGCGGATGCGGAGAACTACGGCAATAAGTACGGTCCGCCCTCTATCCCTGGCGGGGAGCCGTATACAATCAACAGCATTGTTGCGGCGGTGTGTCCTCTTCCGGAAAAGGCTTACATGTCTGCGCCGATAGCCCGCAAGCAGGCATCCGAATATGTCAAGAAACCTAAAGTCTCAGAGCTGATCAAGAAGACTGGCGCGGGGCCTTATGTGACGCGTTTATTTCTGACATCGGGCCCCGCCTTCAAACGGAGAAAACTGAAGTCTGCGCTTAGTCGAGAAGGAGCTGTCACAGACACGATTTCGTTTAACCTCCAAACGCTTGCGTTACCCCACTTCATATGGGTTATGGAAGTTTCCCCCCTGGAGCAATACAAGAAGGGCTTCGCAACAGCCGAATTCGTGCTTGACGCAACAGCAGGAAAGAAGGAAAATGGCTTGATTTATGCTAGAATTGGCAAGACAATATTTATTGACGAAAAGCAGAAAGACGAAGAGAATACGGACAGTCGGTTTCGTATCTATACCCACAATCTTGGGGAGGTGGAGTCATGACGGGAACGAAGAAAAGCATGCTTGTGCTGGACATTGAAGTATACATGTCAGATGCCAAGCCTTCGGACTTGTTTGTTCATCATGCTGATGAGGATGGCTCAAAAGAGACCAGTATGAGGCTTGATAAGGATACGATCACCACGGATGAGGATTGGTCGGTCCTAGCTAATCAAGTTGTTGGCGAAGAGAACTTCTAGTCTCGCCCTGCCGCTTTCAGTAGACACTTGGGAGGTGAGGGTGGGCGCCACTATCCCAAAAGAGCTAGGCGTATTTTCCGCGCGTCGACAGGCGCTTTCAAAGCTTTGCCCGGTGTTCACTGGTGCAATTCCGTGACTGAGGAGAGGGCTGCTCTCCAATCCATAGCTGAATCTGCCGGGATGTCTTGGAGGTCGTCTGTAATCAGGTTCGCAAGATGTGAGGTGCGGCCCCCTGCCGGTAAGCCACCTGCCGTTGACACCAAACAGTCGCGCTTCTATAGTCGCTTCTACCAAGGAGGGATTTTTCGGTGCCTGAGATTGCTTATGTGAATGGGGGGTTTTTGCCGTTGGAACGGGCGATGGTGCATGTGGAGGATCGCGGGTTCCAGTTTGCGGATGCGGTGTATGAGGTGGTGCGGACTTATCAGGGCAAACCGTTTGCGGTGGCGGAGCATTTGGGGCGGTTGTTTCGGAGTTTGGAGGGGATCCAGTTGGCGCACGGGTTTACGGTCGATCAGTTGCGGGGGTTGATTGAGGAGGCGGTCCGGCGCAGTGAGTTTCCTGAGGCGGTCATCTATTTGCAGATTTCGCGGGGGCAGGCGCCGCGGCATCGGGGGTTTCCCCAAAAGAGCGACGCGACACTGGTGATCACGGTGCGGGCGCTGCATTCCACGCAGCAGACGCGCGAGCGCGGGGTGCGGGTGTTGACGGTGCCGGACGATCGCTGGGGGCGGTGCGATATCAAGAGCGTGGCGTTGCTGGCCAATGTGCTGGCGTATCAGGCGGCGAAACAGGCGGGCGCGGATGACGCGGTGTTTGTGGAGGCCGATGAGACGGTGAATGAATCGACGGCGGGCAATGTGTTCGTGGTCAGCGGCGGGGAGATCGTGACGCCGCCCAAAGGGCCGAAGATCCTTTCCGGCGTGACGCGCGATAAAATTTTGCAGGCAGCCCGGGCGGCGGGAATCACTTGCCGCGAGGAGCTGGTTTCCAAATCAGATTTGTTCAAGGCGGAGGAAGTTTTTCTCACCAGCACGACGGCGGAGGTGGTGCCGGTGATTGGCGTGGATGGGAAGAAGATCGGCAACGGCGCGCCGGGGCCGGTGGCGGGCCGGGTGTACGGGCAATTTTTCCAGATGTTCGCGCAGGGGTGAGACGGGGGCGATGTCCCTGAAAAACTTGAGCGGCCGGCGCGCCCCTCAATACGACTCAGGGCAGGCGCCGGCCGCCGATACAACAATCTGGTCCCGATCTACGGACTGGGGCGCGTGTCGAGCAGCACCGTGGTGGCGGGGATGGATTTGACCGAGCCGATATCGGCGCGGCTGTCCCCGGCGGGTGTGAGCACGACGAAATCCTTCAATTTTTCAGCGGCGGCAGCGGTGTCCACGTGGGACGGCACATCCACGCCGGCTTCGCGTTCGTCGCGCTGGCGGGAATAGTCGTAGGTGGTGGACATGTTGGTGAGCTGGCCGTAAAGCTTCTGGAGACGGAGATCGCGTTCCTGCCGGGCCAGGACGATCACCTGCCGGCGGACTTTGACGTCGGCCAGATGGTCGGCCGCTTCGAGGCGGGCTTGGTAATCGGACTGGATGAGATGGCTTTGAAGCTGGCGATACGCCTCAATTAAGATTGAAAAAGCCCCATCCTGGTTTCGCAGCTCTGAGACTGGATCGGTCTTTTGCTCAGTGGCGGCGGAACCTGTCGGCTCGTCGGATGAGTTGAGATTGCCCGCATAAGATGCGGTGCAAATGAGTGCTACTGCCAGCGCTGACCCTAACGCTAATCCCTTATTTTTCATGGCTTGTAGGTCAATAGCGCATTCCGTGCCAGAGTGGGTAAAAGCTGCCGGGCGGGTGTTGATTTGTCCATTTGAAGACAGGGCAAAGATGTAGTATATTCCCTCGGCGTGGGGGCGCAGTACCTCACCAGACGGCTTCCGCGTCAGCGGGCTTCACATTGACGTGAGGCCCGCTTGCTTTAGGCCCCAAACCGCTTCCCAACCAGCTTTGCGACAGTCGATTAGTCGAGGGTCGGTTTGTTGTAGTGGCGTCCGTCCCGGACGCTTCTGCCAGCCCCGCCGCCGGGACGGCGGCCGCTACAACCAGCTGATTGGTAGTGTCTTAATTTGAAATTCTCAGGGTTTTTGCCGCCGCCACTTTCGACTCACCCGCAATTCCATAATCTTCCCATCCGGCCAGCGGGCGGCAACATAGGTTTTACCGGCAACAACCACAGCTCCGCTCTTGCGGGCGTTGGCTGCGAAGCGACGGAGCAGGGACGACGGGTTCACTGGTCAGATAATCGGCGGATAGGATGCGTCTGGATTCCAACGGTAGGCAAGAGACTCGTAAACCAAGGTCAAAAGATCGTAGTGGTGTACTCGCGTACAGGCAGAAAGCGCGGAAATCAAGTCCATCCAGTAGTGGCGGGATACCTTGATGCGCTCCGTCAGTTTGATGGTGCGCCCTCGAATCTGACAGTTAATCTCCGCACCGTGGAGGGCGTCCACAGACAGCTCATACGCGATGATTGCATTCTGGCATCCCGCAACATCCCCAAAATGCTCTTGCGGGAATGGAGTCAAAATTGGCTTGGCAGCGATAAAATCCGTCGTAAAGGCTGCGGCCTTTTTGAATGGTGACGCTTTTTCAACACCTTGGCGGTATGGAAAATCCTGAGCCAAAGACGTGAGGACTCCCCACAGTGCACGGGTGTCGATCTCCACATTAGGCATCCCGATTGCGGCGCAAAAGCTGTCAATGTATACAGCAATATTGTGGAGGTCCTGCTGCTGGTTGCCGCTGTATAGGAAGTTGAACTCAGGCATTTTTCGACAAAGCCCCCAGAAGATTCTTGGCAGAGTTTTCCGCTACATCCCGAATCTCGGTCGTAGACGAAACCCTGCGCAATCCTCCCGGAGCGTTGTCGAAGGAACGCGGCTGCGCAGCCTCAGGGGCAAGAGCAAGTGGCTTCGTACCGCCGATGGTTGTAGGATCGGCTGCACGCAGCACTTTGAAACCTTGGACTGGTTTGGACATTCTTGCCTTTCTCATAACGCGCTCTGCGCGCGTATTCAGCTATTACCCTGCCAACGGGCCAAAAGCGGCATATAAATACACCGCTCCCCGTTGTTTTTTCACCGTGTCATTTGGCACCTTGTGCCACAGCGTCTCTCCAGCGCTGTGTAACCATGCGTGCGAGACTCTAGGCGAGGGAAGCGCTCCTGTCAACGCGAAACGCGTTACAAAATGAAGGCGTTTCCAACGCACGTTACACAGGGTAGGTTTTGACAAGAAAATATCTCAAATGGGAATTTCTAATGCGAAATGGTCATTTTTGCACACCTGGATATTGGATAGGCCGCCTGATATTCATTTGGCACCGGAAAGCAACCGTCCTCTCCCCCAATCGCGGGGGTCCTGTTTAGCCCGTTTGGCCGCGCCCTTGATCTGCGCCAATTCCTTCGCAGTCAGTCGCACGGAGAACACTTCGGTTCGTCGCAGGTCAGGCGGCAGCTTCGGTCTACCCATGAGACGCAATATAGCAAAGAAAAGTGTAGTTGTATACAAATACTTCTTGCAATCAATCCGTTTTTGTATACAATTATCAGCAGAATAAGAACGGAGCTTGATATGGCATACATTCTACCAGTGGAAAAGAAAATCGCGGTGGTCGCTTCGTTTGCCGAAGGCGCGAGCATTCGCGGCATTGAACGGATGACCGGGGTTAATCGTAACACAATTATGAGTCTCGGCCTTCGCGTTGGGGCCAATTGCGCGGCCATCATGGACGCCAAGATGCGCGACTTACCGTGTCGCAACGTTGAGGTGGATGAGATTTGGGGATTCATCGGCAAGAAGCAGAAGAACGTCAACGCGCTGGATGCTGGGCATGGCGACGTTTGGACATGGATTGCGTTAGATGTCGAAACCAAGCTGGTTCCCTCTTTCGTGATCGGGAAGCGCGACGCCTACCACGCAAAAATATTCATTGATGATCTGGCGGCCCGTTTAGCAAATCGCATACAACTCTCTTCTGACGCAATGAGCGCTTATCCTGACGCCGTAGAACGCGGGTTTGGCAGTGATGTTGACTATGGGCAGATAATGAAAACGTACTCCGTTACGAATCTCACGAAAGAAGCGGCGGGGCGGTACAGCCCGGCAGAGGTCGTCGAGGTCGAGAGGAAAATTATCCAAGGCAACCCGCTGGTTGCCCGAATCTCAACCTCTCACGTCGAAAAGCAGAATCACACCCTGCGGATGCACTGCCGTCGTTTAAGTCGCCTGACGAACGCCTTCAGTAAAAAACTGGATAGCTTTAAGGCAGCAGTGGCGCTACATTTTGTGTACTATAATTTCTGCAAATCGCATGGCGCTATCCGCATGACCCCGGCCCAAGCTGCCGGGGTGGAAGGCAGCCAGTGGACGATTGCCGAACTGATTGAACGCTGTGGCGAAGTCTGAATACATCGACGATCTACGGGCAGTAATTGGCAGACTACACGGATGCGATTCAAAACACGTTGAATCCGTACCTGTGCATGAAGTGTTTCAAGGTCAGACCGCATGGCAGGGTGTCGTTGAGGTATTTGATCTAATCGGGCACCCGAAGGCGAAGCGGTGTTATGCGTGGAGCCACTTGGACGGTGAACAGGATGAAAAGACAAGGTTTGTAACCGTGTTGGAATTGCCGCCCGTAGAATCGCCAAAGACAGCCGTGCAGGTGTCGATTCTCAGCGATATTAAAAAGCGTAAGAGCTAGGTCGCCTCAGGCGTCTTCGGCTTGTGTTGTTTGTTTTTTATCAGATACCACGATTCAGTAGTGAGCCAGCCAAAATAGTTGCTTGAGATTTCGGTAATGATAAATCTGCCCTTGTCGCCAACAAGTTCGCGGAATTGCGTTGCCAATGGCTGAGCATCAGCCTCGGAAATTATGTAGAATGCATTGGTGATGTCGTATCGCCAATGCACAATATCCTTGATTTTGTTGAGGATGGCTCCCACTTGGTCTTGTGTCCCAATATTTGAGCTATACGCCAGTAAATAAGCTTTTTTCACTTTTCCCCGCCCGGCTTAACAAGCTCTGCTTCTGACGGCACTACAGTAGAAGCGGTTGCGACTGATGTCCTCTTTTGATTTTCTGATCGGCTGAATTCACGCCTCAAATCGGAGGTGTCCTCGTGGATGCCTTCCAGCCTTTCTGCGAAACGTTCATCCATACGACCCAGAATTTCAAACAAGTCTTTCGTGAGCAAATACGTTCGGTCGTAGAAATTATTACTGGTCTCTGTCGCCTTGAAATAGAAGGTGGCTGAAAGCCCGATGGAAAAGAGGGCAAGGACTGTCTCAAGAAGCTGCGAAAAGTTGAAGTCTTCAAGGTGAACGTGCGCGTTCGCCAGCCGGTACGCAATCACCCCGGTCAGCGTTAAAGAACACACGCATTTGACGATCAACCAAGCGGCAGGTGCCCAAGGCGGTTGAATACAGGGTTTCCCCTCTTTTGGCGTTCCCGTGTCCCTTTGGGGTATCATGCCAAACCAGAGTTGAAACAATTCCCTGAAATTTGTCGAGTTCAATTTAAGACACTACCAGCTGATTGGCTGCCTTGACAACGGGGGTTTGGCTGTTAAGATGCAACGTTTCTGGAAATACCAAGACAATGAAAAGAACTTATCAGCCTTCGAAAATCAGGCGGCAACGCAGATTCGGCTTCTTGAAACGCACGCGGACCAAGAGCGGACGGGGCATCCTGCGCGCCCGGCGCCGCAAGGGCCGCAAACGTCTTTCACCGGTCTAACCGGGTGCAGGGCAGCGCGTCAGAGGTTTTGTTGGATGGTCGCCGCACATTGCCGAAACAGGAACGCCTCCAGCGGAATTACGAATTTCGCCGTATTTACGAGCAGGGACGCAAGACCGAAGGCCGGTTGGTCGTGTTGTACGTCGTGGACACGGCGCGGGACGCCGCCGGTGGGCGCGCCGTGGGGTTTGTGACGAGCCGCAAGGTCGGGAACGCCGTCGAACGCAACCGGGCCAGGCGGTTGTTGCGCGAAGCCTGGCGATTGAACAAGCACAGGCTGAAACCGAATTTTGAAATGGTCATGGTCGCCCGCTCCGCCATGCGCGGCAAATCCCTCCGGGACGTGGAGGAATATTTGCTGGCGATGTTCAAGGCGGCGGGGGTCCTCACAGAGACGTGAGCAAGAAACTTCTGCTGATGCTGTTGCGCGGCTACCGGTTCGCGGCGCCGCTGAGAATGCTGCTGCTGCCGCTGGCGCCGCCGGGGCAGTGCTGCCGGTTTCACCCGACGTGTTCGTGTTACGCGGGCGAGGCCATCGAGCGGCACGGGGCGTTGCGCGGGGTGTGGTTGACGGCCAGACGGCTGGCCAAATGTCATCCGTTGCACGACGGCGGATTTGATCCGGTGCCGGAATCATGATGGACAAACGCACAATTTGGGTCGTCGTCGCCTGCATGGTGGCGTTGTTCGGCTGGCAATACCTGATCGGCAGGATTTATCCGGCCAAGCCGATGCCGCCGAAACCCGCCGGCCAGACCAGCGGCACCAACAGCACGCCGGCGCAAGCCGCGATCGTGGCCGCGGCCACCAACGCGGCGGCCGCCGCCAGCCAGGCGCCGGCCGGCGCCAACGCGCCGCTTCCGCCGGAACAACTGGTCGATCTCAGCAATGAATTTGTCCGGGTCGCGTTCACGAGCTGGGGCGGCGGTGTCCGCTCGGTGGAATTGCTCAAGTACAAGTCCGTCACCGGCGGCAACGTCATCCTGAACGGCGACGGGGCCGTGCCGGCGCTGGCGTTGGTGGACCTGCCCGACACGAACACCGCCTACGAGTTGCAGCAGTCCAGTCCGACGAGCATCGTGATGCGCGCGCGCCTGAACAACGGCGCGACGGTGGTAAAACAGATTTCCCTCAGCAACGCCTATTTGCTCAGCGGCGACGTCCAGGTGGCGGGAGCGCCCGCGAGCGCGACGGCGACGCAGAGCGCGGCGTTTGCGATCGGCACGGTCTCGCCCACGGCGGGCCGGGAAGCGCAGCAGGTTTACCTGGGCGTGGACTGGTTTGGGGCGGGCAAGTACCAGAACCGTCCGTTGAAGCAGTTGTGGAAGAACGCCGGGCAGAACATTTCCAGCGAGACGGTTGACGCGAAATGGGCGGCGGTGAAGAGCCAGTTTTTCACGATGATTTTCACGCCCGGGACCGACGCGCTAGCGGTGGGCTATACGCCGCTTCATCTGCCGGCGCCGGCCGGGTGGAACCCGAAAACGCCGCCCGACGGCCTGAGCGCGGCGCTGGTGATGCCGCCCACGTCGTCGACCAACGGGGTGGCGGAATACGCCTTCACGTACTACGCGGGGCCGAAGGAGTACGACCGGCTGGTGGCGCTGGGCAGCGGGCAGGAAGACGTGATGCAGTTCGGGTTCTGGGGCGTGATCAGCGTGGTGCTGCTCAAGAGCATGAAGTTTTTCCACGGAGTGATCCCCAACTACGGGGTCGACATCATCCTGATCACCGTGCTGATCAAGCTGATTTTCTGGCCGATCCAGGCCAAGAGCATCCATTCGATGAGCGCGATGCAGAAGTTCCAGCCGCTGATGAACAAGCTGAAGGAGAAATACAAGGACGACCCGCAGCGGCTGAACCAGGAAATGATGAAGATGTACAAGGAGCACAAGATCAACCCGTTCTCGGGTTGTCTGCCGATGGTGGTGCAGTTGCCGGTGCTCTTCGCGTTTTACCGGATGCTGGGCAGCGCGATGGAATTGCGCGGCGCCTCGTTTCTGTGGATCCACGATTTATCGCTGCCGGACACGGTGGCGCACCTCGGCACGCTGCCGGTCAATATTTTGCCGATCCTGATGCTGGGTTCATCGGTCTGGCAGATGAAGCTCACGCCGCAGACCGGCGACCAACAGCAGCAGAAGATGATGATGTTCATGCCGGTGATGATGATCTTTATTTTCTACCGTCTGGCCTCGGGGCTGTTGTTGTACTACACCGTGCAGCAACTGTTGTCCGTGCTCCAGCAATGGTGGATGTTGAAGCACACGAAAGCCGCGCCGCCGGCCGGCAAACCGCTTCCGGCTGGAAAACCAAGGTGAGGCTTGGTAGAGTAAGATGACCTTTTGGGCATAATCAGGCGTCGCAGTTGCCCGAGTCGATGTCTCGGCGCATCCGAACGCCTCAACGAACCAGGAGCATGCATGGAAACACAGCCGTCGACCCCCGATTCACCCACTCCCGCCCCCTCCTCCGACATTGATCCACGGGCGGTCCTGCAGACCATGCTCGACGGACTCGGCCTGCAAACCAAGGTCGATCCCCACGTGATGGATGACGCGTTGCTGCTGCACATCGCCACCGCCGAACCCGGCCGGCTGATCGGCAAACACGGCCAGACGCTGAACCACCTGCAATTTCTCCTCAACCGCATCCTGCAACGACTGGACGCCAATGCCCGGCACGTGATCGTTGATTGTGAACGCTACCGGGAACGCCAGCGCGATGATTTGATCAAGATCGCGCTGGATGCCGTCGACCGCGTGCGCCGCTGGGGAGACCCGGTGCACATCGGCCCGTTCAGCGCCTTTGACCGCCGGATCATTCACGTCCACATGGAACGCGATCCCGAGCTGGAAGCCATCAGCGAAGGCGAGGAAGACGGCGGCCGCAAAAAGATGCTCATCCGCGTCAAACCCAAACAAGCCGGTCCGTAAGGCGGTCCGGCCCGGCTCAATAACCGAGGCTGAGGGTGTAACGCAGGATGTTGTGGCAATGGGTCGTGTTGATGACCGTTTTGCTTTGCCAGCCCTGGCAGCACATTTCCGAGGTGACGCTGGTGCGGTGTTCGGCCACGGCCTTGGCCAGTTCCTTGGACAGGTCGAAATCCCCGCCGATGCAGCCGCCGTTGGGGCAATCGATGCGGAACACCGATTTGGCCCTCGCGAGGTTGGGCTGGAACTTGATCTGGCTGTTCTTGGTGACGCCGGCGGCGTTGAAGTAACCGAGATCCAGGGTCAGCGCCTTCAATTGCGGAAACTTCTCCGAGAGGCAGGGGGAATCCTTCACCCGCTGGCTTTCCTGTTCACGGTATTCGAAGCGGGGCCCTTCTCGTAATCGATACATCATGATGACATGTCCTTCTGTTAGTTAGATAACAAAACGAGCGTATCACAGATTGGGGGCGGTGTCTGTGTTTATCGCCGGGGCGCAAGGGCATGCTTGACCTTTGATTCGGCCCGGCAGAGAATAAGCCTTGCGGGTCAGCGCATTGTTCAACCCCCTTTGCCTGGCGCCGCCGATGGAATTGATTGAATGGCCGCGAAGTACAATGTCAAACTCCAGTACGCCGCCTGGATTGCCGTGGTGACCCTGGGTACGGTCGTGATCACGACCATGGTCCACTTTTGGCGGGATGCGTCGTCCCGGGAAGAGGCGACGCAGATCCGGGCGGAAATGACGGCGCGGGCCGTCGCCAGGGCCGTCGCCCCCGCCATGGCCACCAACAACCTAAGCGTGCTGCCCGGCATCGTGGTCAACACCGTCAATGACGACGACGTGTTGTACCTGCGGATTTTGGACCGGACCGGCACGGCGGTGTACCGGCCGTGGCGCGACCGCGAGCCGGTGGGGGTGTTGTTGGTCTCCGTCCCGATTGAGGCCGGCGGCGCGTCCGGGGCGAACCGGCTGGGCTCCGTCGAGTTGGGCATCGGCAAGGCGACGATGACGCGGGGTTTGATGGACACGGTGTTGATGGACCTGGTGGTCGGGGTCGTGCTGGTGGCGGTGTTTGTGGGCGCGTCGTTCTTCGTTTCGTCGCCCGTGAGCAACGCGCTGCAGGAATTGCAGCGGTTTGTCAAACGGGTGGCCGCCGGGGAATCGCGCGGGGAGCAGCTGGACAGCGACCTGAGCGAGGTGGACCAGGTGAGCAAGGAATTGAACGCGCTGGTGGCGGGCGTGCAGGAAGCGCGGGCGAAATTGAGCAAGGCGCAGAGGGAATTGAAGGCGGCCCAGAAGGAAATGGACGAGTACACCTACGTGATCAGCCACGATTTGAAGGAACCGCTGCGCGGCATCGAGGCTTTCAGCAAGTTCCTGGCGGACGGTTACCGCGCCAAGCTCGACGAGGAAGGCCGGCACCAGATCGACGTCATCCGCCAATCGGCGTTACGGATGCAGCGCTTAATCAGCGATCTGTTGAAGTTCTCGCGGTTGTCGCAGCAGAAGAACCCGCTGACGGCCATCGGATTGAATTCGATGTTGATGCACGTGCGGCTGAACCTGCAGTACGCGCTGGACGCCAAGAAGGTCGATCTGCGGGTCGACAAACTGCCCACGGTCGTCTGCGACGCGACGGCAATGACGGAGGTGTTCCACAACCTGATTTCCAACGCGATCAAGTACAACGACAAACCGCATCCGGTCGTCGAAGTCGGTTATGCGGAAAAGGCCAACCCCGAGACCAACCAGGTGGAATACGAATTTTACGTGCGCGACAACGGCCTGGGCATCAAGAAGGAATATTTCGACAAGATTTTCCAGATTTTCCAGCGCCTGCAGCGCGATGAAGAAGGAACGGGCATCGGGTTGACCATCGTGAAACGGGTTGTCGAATGGCATGGTGGTCGGATATGGTTGGAGAGCGAAGAGGGCAAAGGCACCACCTTTTACTTTACATTGCCCAAGCGGGAGACGACCAAGACAGGCACGATCATCGAGGCGCCGCCGGAAGGCACGCCCAAAGGAGGAGCGCAACTTGCGCCGACCATTTGACATTTTGTTGGTGGAAGACAACCCGGCGGACGTCGAGATCACCATCGAGGCTTTCCGGCGCAGCCACCGGGGCAACAGCGTCTACGTCTGCCGCGACGGCGAAGAAGCGCTGGATTACCTGTTCCAGCGCGGCCGCTACGCCAAAACGGGCAGCGCGCCGCGGCCCGACCTGATTTTGCTGGACCTGAACCTCCCGAAACGCAGCGGCGCGGAGGTGCTGGAGCAATTGAAGAAGCACGACCAGATGAAGGACATCCCCGTGGTGGTGCTGACCACCTCCGACCGCGACGAGGACGTGGCGCGCTGTTACAAACAGGGCGCCAACAGCTACCTGACCAAGCCCGTGCAGTTCGACGAATGCGTCAAGCTGGTCAACGACATCCAACTGTACTGGCTGGAGCTTTCCAAACTACCCCCGCGCTGAGGCGCCGACCGCATGAGCGCCGACCCGATCCCCCTGCTCATTGTCGAGGACAGTCCGGTCTACGCGGAGATCCTGGAACGGTTGTTGCCGACGCTCGGCGCGGAATTGAAATTCCAAGCCACCTGGGTCGATACCGGCGAGAAGGCGCTGGAGGAGGTCAACAAGCACGCCTATCAATTGGTGTTGCTCGATTACAAATTGCCCGGCCTGGATGGCCTGGCCGTGCTGGCCAGCATCCGCAGCCTGCCCCAGGACAACCAGCCCGCCGTGATCATGCTCACCGGCATGGGCCGCGAAGAAGTCGCCGTCCAGGCCATGAAAAGCGGCGCGAAAGATTATCTGCCCAAAGACTCGCTGGACGTTCCCTCTCTGTTGCGCGCGATCACCAGCGCGCTGGAACGCAAGCGATTGGAACGCCAGTTGTTGTACTCCACCGAGGAGCTGCGGATCAAGAACCAGGAGATGCGGGCCGACCTGGACATGGCCCGCGAAATCCAGGAGGCGTTCCTGCCGCAACAGTATCCCGCGTTTCCCGCCGGCGCCGCGCCCAAGGAAAGCGCGCTGCGCTTCTATCACCGGTACCGCCCGACCAGCGCCGTCGGCGGCGATTTCTTCGATGTCATGGCCTTGTCGGACACCGAGGCGGGCGTGTTCATCTGCGACGTGATGGGCCACGGGGTGCGGGCGGCGCTGGTCACGGCCATCGTGCGCGGTTGGGTGGACGAATTGAAGGCCGTCGGCGGCGATCCCGGCCGGTTTCTGACGGAGATCAACCGCCGGCTGGTATCGACGTTGCGCCAGACGCACCTGCCGATGTTCGTGTCGGCCTTTTACATGGTCGTGGACGTGGCCGGGTGCGAGCTGCGTTACGCGGGCGCCGGTCATCCCAGCCCGCTGCACCTGCGCTGCGACGCCGGGGTGGTCGAACCGCTGCCCTTTGACGGGGGCAAGCCCGGGCCGGCGCTGGGTGTGTTCGAAGATTCCGCTTACGTCACCGCCCGGCGTCTGCTGGCCGCGCACGACGTGGTCATCCTGTTCACCGACGGATTGTTTGAAGTCGACAGCGGCGGCGAGGAGCAGTACGGGCAGGAACGGTTGCTGGCCGCCGTGCGGGAGCGGGTGCGCCAACCACTGGCCACACTGTTTGACGAGTTGCTGGCGGACATCCAGCGGTTCGCGGGCCACGCCGAGTTTGTCGATGATGTGTGCCTGGTGGGCATGGAAGCCGTGCGGGTCGGAAAGACGGCGACAGACAGGCAGGGCCCGTGAACGGGCGCCGGACCATTGTTGCTCTCGCCCTGGCGATGTTCGTCTCGTGGCTGCCGCCGGTAACGTCCTTCGCCGTGCCGTCCGCCGATTTGCTGGGGAAAACAACCGAACTGGCGCAGGCGGGTTCGGTGGTGCATTTTCCGGGACTGACCGTCCACGGCGGCACGAACAAATTCATCGAAGCGACAGGCAAGATGGCGTTGACCGACGGGATCCTGGAGTTCATCGCCGTGGAACCGAATGGACGCGATTATGAAAGCCTGCTTACCCTGGACTGCCAGCCGTCGGAACTGCAATTCGCTCTGGTGCTGATCGGTTGCGAACCGGGCGCCGTGCCGCAACAAGCCAAGCCAGGCGAGAAGATCGGCAGTTCCCTGGCCCTGGAGTTGGAGTGGCAGGCCGGCGGACAGACGAAGCGGCTGCCCATCGAGCAGGCGCTGGTGGAACGCCGGACGAAGCAGCCGCCCGCCGCGCTGCCCTGGGTGTTCAATGGATCGTACTTCACCAAGAGCCCGATCACCGACAAAGAGGTGTTCCAGGCCGACGAAGAGCGGGCCTTCATCGCGCTCTGGTGGGAGCCGTCGATGCCGATCAATCTTGGCGGCGAATACGGCGACCCCTATCGGGGCGACACTCAGGGGTTTGAAGTCCGCACCGCGGTCGTGCCGCCAAAGGACACGCCCGTGACGCTCATTTTGCGGAAGCGGGACTAGCGGGCTTTCAAGAACCACTTCGGTTGTAGTGGCCGCCGTCCCGGCGGCCGGCGTTGGATTGCGCCCGGGACGGGCGCCGCGACAGATCATTTTTAAAACGCCCGGTTGACGATTTCCTTCGGCGGCTGCCTCAATAAACGCGGTTGCGGATGGCAACCCGCGCGGATTTCTGGTAGGGGTGACTGCCATGAGTGATCGCTGGGTATTGGTGGACGGGTACAGCGTGTTGCACGCCTGGCCGAAGTTGCGCCGGCTGGCGGGCCGGCGGCTGGAGCAGCAACGCGAGGCGCTGGAACGGGCGCTGCGCCAATACGCCGACCATACCCGGCGCAAGGTGACGGTGGTCTTCGACGGTTATGCCGCGAAACGCAAACCCGAGACCAACGCCCCGACGCCCGGGATTGAAGTGATCTTTTCCGAACAAGGCAAGACCGCCGACGACGTGATCGAGCGCCTGGTCGGCCAGGCCGAACACCCGGACCAGATCCTGGTGGTCACCTCCGACAACATGGAACGCCACACCGTGGAAAGCCTGGGCGCCCACAGCCTCTCCGCCGAACTGTTCGAGGCCGAAGTGGAAGCCGCCCACGTCGAACTGGGCCACCTGGTCCGCGCCCACAGCCGCGGCAGAAAGATCAGCCCCCTGCGGGACGCCTTCGGGGGCGGTGGCTGAATTCGGCATTCTTTAGTGCTGGACTACATGTTATCGTTATCATAGGCTGTTCCAAGGGTAGGAACAGTGCAGACACCGGAGCCGGAACAGAGCAGGTCACAGGCATTGCCAAGTCCAGAGGTGTGTCACACTCGCTTCCTGTCCGCCAAACTCTCAGACTGCCTTGTGAAAAACCCTCAGTCGTGCCGGCATGTCGTGTCGTTTGGAGGTGGATTCTACTGCCAGCATCCCAACCCCCGCCAGTTTGAGCGTGCCCCAAAGCCTTCCAACTGACGGACTCCCTGCCTTCGGGGCCTGGCTTCGCTGTTGGTCAATTTCAAACTGTACCACTACCCTTTCGAGGGTAGTGTCCTAATTTGAGCATTTTCCCGCTGATGCCAATGTAGCCGCACCCTTTAGGGTGCGCAGAGGCCGTCAGCGCAGGCTAAAGCCTGCGGCTACAAAAAATGATCCGAAATTAGGACACTACCCTTTCGAGCGATGAGTTGACAGGAGGCGGGGGATTTGACTAGAGTGAGAGGCTGATTTTTGGAGAACCCAGGACGAGGACGCTGTCTTTATGAACAAACTGGCCAAGCTAGCCCCCATCATCGTGATTCTGGCGTGCGTCGGGTCGTTATTTTTCGCCTTCAAACTCAGCAGCGTCAAGGCGCAGCTCAAGACCGATAATGCCCAACTGGCGGATGAGCGGGACGGGGCTCGCAAGCAGTTGGCGGCGGATGAGACCCAGTTGAAGGGTGCCAAGGTGCAGTTGGACCAGGCCCAGGCGGACCTGGCCACCGCCAATGCGGAAAAACAGGCCGCCCAGGTGAGCCTCGGCCAGAAGACGGCGGAAGCCGACCAGTTAAAGAGCCAGCTCGCCGACAAGGACCAGGATTTGCAGAAGACCAAGACCGACCTTTCCAGCGCCCAGGATTCGATGAAGAAAATCCAGGACAGCCTGCAGGCGGCGGGCGTGACGGACATCAGCAACGTCGATCAACTGCGTGACAAGCTCGCCGCGCAAGGCGATGAGAACAAACTCCTCGGCCAGCAGCTCCTGACCATCCGCCAGCGCAACCAGCAGTTGCAGGATGCACTGGCCGCCTCGACGACGGTGCCGACCAATCTGCGCGGCCGGGTCGCCGACGTGCAGGAGAACTGGAATTTTGTCGTGCTGGATGTCGGCCGGCAGGCGCGCGTCCAGACCAACACACAGTTCATGGTCTATCGCGACAGCAAGCCGGTCGGGATGGTCCAGGTGCTGTCCGTCGGGCCGGGGACGAGCATCGCGGAAATCCTGCCCGAGTACCGGCACGGCAACCCGCAAGTGGGCGACCTTGTCGTCCACTAAACCGCCATGATCGTCCGCTGGATAGCGTTGGTGCTGCTCATTACCGGCGCAGTGCTGTGCTTTAGTTGCGCGACCACCAGCAATAACAATAACGACGTCAGTTCCATTCCCTGGAACCGTCCGCAAAGCTGGGAAGGCGCCGGCGCCCTGGGCGGGTTTCGTCCGGGCAATTAGGGCCTAGATCAGCAGTTCCGCGATTTGCACGGCATTGAGCGCCGCGCCTTTCAGTAGTTGATCGCCGCTGACGAACAATTCGATCCCCCGCCCATCATCGCGCGACACATCCTGGCGGATCCGGCCCACCAGACAATCGTATTGGCCGCTGGCGTCAATCGGCATGGGATATTTCTTGTTGGCCGGATCATCCACCACTTTCACCCCGGGCGCTTTGGACAGAATAGACCGGACTTCGGCGGGGGTGATCGGCCGCTCGAACTCGATGTTCACCGATTCGCTATGGGCGCGGTAGACGGGCACGCGCACGCAGGTCGCCGAGATCAGCAGCGAAGGATGATGCATGATCTTGCGCGATTCGTGGACGAACTTCATTTCTTCCTTCGTGTAGCCGTTGTCGAGAAACACGTCAACCTGGGGGAAGAGATTGAAGGCAATGCGCTGGGGCAGCGCCTCTACTTTGATATCCTGTTTGCCGTGGAGCAGCATGTGGGTCTGTTCTTCCAGTTCCGCCATCGCCTTCGCGCCCGCGCCGCTGGCGGCCTGATAGGTCGCCACCACGATGCGCCGGATGGGATTGGCTTTGTGCAGCGGCCAGACGGCCACCAACATGATCGCGGTCGAGCAATTCGGGTTGGCGATGATGCCCTTGTGCTTCTTCGCGTCCTCCGGGTTCACTTCCGGCACCACCAACGGCACATCGGGGTCCATGCGGAACGCCGACGAATTGTCGATCACCACCGCGCCCTGCTGGGCCGCGCCGTGCGCGAATTCCTTCGACCGCGACGCGCCCGCGCTGAACAACGCAAAATCGATGCCTTGAAACACGTCGGCCTTGAGCAACTCAACGGCGACGTCCGTGCCCTTGAACTTCAGTTTCTTGCCGACGCTGCGCTCGGAGGCGAACAGGCGCAGGTTTTTGACCGGGAAATGGCGTTTCTCGAGTGTTTCAATCATCTCCACGCCGACCGCACCGGTCGCGCCAACGACAGCTACTGTGTATCCTTGTGCCATAAAATTGGACCTTTCCCGCAGGGCGGAAAAATATACTCCTTTGAAGCCCGCGTGCAAGCCCAAGCTGCGCCCGTACTGCCAACCGGCCTGTAGCGGCCGCCGTCCCGGCGGCGGGCTGCCAAAAGCGTCCGGGACGGACGCCGCTACAACAAACTGGCCCACAACCGAGGCGCCTCGAAACTCAGCAAGAATCGGGTCGTGAGGGCCGCCGGCTTGGGCTACAGTGACCGCATGATCGATGTCAGGCAGCGGGAACGGGCCCCGGCGGAGCCTCTCACCCAGGCGGCGATGGACTACGCCCGGGTGGAACGGGCCATCCTGTTCCTGAATAAACACCATCTGCACCGCCCGACGCTGGACGAGATCGCCGCGCACGTGCATCTCAGCCCGTTCCACTTCGAGCGGCTGTTCCAGCGCTGGGCCGGAACAAGCCCCAAACGGTTCCTGCAATGCCTGACCAAGGAACACGCCAAGACACTGCTGCGCGAGTCGAGGACCGTGATGGACGCGGCTTATGCGTCGGGACTTTCCGGCGTCGGCCGGCTCCACGACCTGTTCGTGACCTGCGAAGCCGTCACTCCCGGCCAGTACAAGGACCGGGGAGCGGGACTCACCATCCGGTACGGATTGCATCCCACGCCCTTTGGCGCGTGTCTTCTGGCGATGACAGACCGGGGCATCTGCGCGCTGGAATTCCCGGGCGGACCATCGACCCGGGACGCGGTCCGCGAATTGCACGAAGAATGGCGCGCCGCCAAACTCATCGAAGACAGGAAGGCGACCGGCGCGGTTTGTGGACAGCTCTTTGCGGCGAAGAAAAGCGGGGCGCACACGCCGTTTCACCTGCACCTGCGCGGGACGAATTTTCAACTTCAAGTCTGGCAGGCGCTCTTAAAAATCCCCACAGGCAGCCTCGTCAGCTACGGCGACCTCGCTGCCCTGATCGGCGCGCCGAAAGCCTCTCGCGCCGTCGGTTCAGCCGTTGGCGCAAACCCCGTCGCCTACCTGATCCCCTGCCACCGCGTCATCCAAAGCCTCGGCGTCATCGGCCATTACCACTGGGGCCCCGCCCGCAAACAAGCCATGATCGGCCGGGAACTGGCGGACCGCTAGATAGCCGCGGCCACCAGGTCGCCCACCTGTGTAGTGCCGTAACCCATTTTGCCGGCGGCCAGACTTTGAATCTTTTCGCGGACGATCTTGATGACGGCGGTTTCGATGGCGGCGGCGGCTTCGTGTTCGCCGAGGAAATCCAGCATCATCTGGCCGGCGCAAATGGCGGCCAGGGGATTGATCACGTTCTTGCCGGTGTACTTCGGCGCGCTGCCGCCGATGGGCTCGAACATGCTGGTGCCTTTCGGATTGATGTTGCCGCCGGCGGCGATGCCCATGCCGCCCTGGATCATCGCGCCGAGGTCGGTGATGATGTCGCCGAACATGTTGTCGGTCACGATCACGTCGAACCACTCGGGATTTTTCACGAACCACATCGTCGTGGCGTCGACGTGGGCGTACTCGCGCTGGATATCGGGGAAATCCTTCTGGCCGATCTCGTGGAAGGCGCGTTCCCAGAGGTCGAATGCATAGGTCAGCACGTTGGTCTTGCCGCAGAGCATCAGCTTCTTCGCCTTGTTGCGTTTGCGGGCGAACTCGAAAGCGTAGCGCAGGCAGCGCTCGACACCGCGCCTTGTATTGATGCTTTCCTGCACGGCGACTTCGTTGGGCGTGCCCTTGAACACGAATCCGCCCGCGCCGGTGTAGAGGCCTTCGTTGTTCTCGCGCACCACGACGAAATCAATGTGCTCGGGGCCTTTGTCTTTCAACGGACAGAAGCGTGCGTCGTACAGTTTCACGGGACGCAGGTTGATGTACTGCTCCATCTCGAAACGCAATCGCAGCAGGATGCCCTTTTCCAAAATCCCCGGTTTCACGTCGGGATGGCCGATCGCGCCCAGCAGGATCGCGGGAAATTTTCTCAACTCCTCCGCCGCGCTGTCGGGCAACACTTCCTTCGTGCGCAGATAACGTTCGCCGCCGAAATCGTAGTTGGTGTAGTTCAGCTTGAGACCGAATTTTTTTGAGACGACGTCGAGCACTTTGACGGCCTCGCGGACCACTTCCGGGCCGGTGCCGTCGCCGCCGATGACTGCGATATTGTAACTTTTCATGGAAACCTTTCAGGCTTGTCCAAGCGCGGACAAGGGACTGCGATTCTAAGCCTTCTCAGGCGACTTTCAACCGAATTTTGGCAGGAGCGCCCGGAAGGGCGCTCCTGCTTGGAGGGTCGCGCTCCAGCGCGACCGCGTCGTTTTTGCCCAAGCAGCGGCCACGCGGGAGCGTGGCCCTCCACGACCCCGGGGTTTGTTAGGCGCTCTTAGGACACCAACCGAATTTTAGCGAGGCTGTCGTCCAGTCCGCCGGGCCGGTTGCGCGCCTGCCAGAGCCGGCGATGTTCCTCCAGGATGGCTTTCCGGTCGGCCAACGACGGTTCACAAGCCGCCAGCAGGAGGCGCGCGGCCTGGGAGAATTCCCGCAAGACCAGGGCCGCATCCGGGCGTTTCATGCGCGCCTGACCGAGCGGCGACAGAACGTCCCAGATGAATGCCGCCGTTTCCCGCAATTGTTGTTCGCCAATCTCCGGCGGATCAGGTGAAAACAGCCGCTGGAACAACGCCGAAGTGTTCAGCAGCAGATGGCCTGCATGAAGGTAGACGTTGCCGAGATCGTGCGCCAGCTTGCCCATCACGTGGGCATTATCACGGAAGACGTGGACATCGAGCGCGTCGATGAAGTCCCTGGAAGAATTCGATTCATAGCACCACGACAAGGCCCCGCCGGCCGCGAATCCGAAATAACTGATTGGCAGATACTGCCAGTGGCCGTTGTCGCCCCAATCGGTGTTGAGAAATCCGGCGGCGCCGTGTTTCAAGCCGTTGCTGGCGGCGTTACGCAGGTTGGCCAGGCAGTTGTCCGTGCGCCCCGCGATGCTGTTCCACGAGGACGTGCCGGGACAGACGTAAAACGGGATGCCCGACCGCGCGAACAATGCGCCGTGCGCGTCAAACGGATGATCGGCTTCGTACCCCCACTCCAGCACGACCACGTCGCGCGGGAGTTCTTTCACCAGGTCGGGATGCTTCAACACGATGTCGCCCCAGAACTGCATCGTCCGGCCATGACGTTTCACCAGTTCATGGATCTTTAACAGAAAATCCAGATAGACGCGTCCCTCGATGCCATACGTCTCATCACAGTCGACATTGAATTTCCGGCTGGTGAAATTGGGCAGCAATTCGCCATAAAGTTCCCCCAGCAAGGCGAGACTGTCCGGGTTGGCGGGGTCCAAGCAATGGGAGGGCGAGCCTCCCGGCGAGCCGCGGCTCGGCTGGAGCCTCGCCCTCCCAACGAACCCCAGATGCTGATACTTTGGGTGCTTCAACCAGCGCTCAAAATGCCCAAACGATTGCTGGTTCGGCACAAGCTCGATGAACCGCTCATGGCAGTACGCATCCAACCGCCGGATTTCCTCCGCCGTCATCGGGCTGGCGTGTTCCCAGACCTCGCGATGATTGCGATAGGCGAACGTGTGCTCGGTATAAAGTTCCAGATGATTGATCTTCCACTCCGCCAGATCATCGATGAGGGCCAACAACGTCTCCATCGTCGGCACCTTGTCCCGGCTGATGTCCAGCATCACCCCCCGCACCGCAAAATCCGGCCAATCCTCAATCTCGCAGCAAGGCAGTTCGTCCGGACATTGCCGCAACATCTGCCGCAACGTCATTTTGCCGTAGAACGCCCCTGCCTCATCCTTCGCCTCAATGCGCACGCCCTCCGGCGAAATGCGGAGCCGATACCCCTGCGCCGGAAGTCCGCCCCGAATCGAAACGACCGGATTCTTTGCCGCAGCGCTTAGTAAAGAACTTGGCTGCGCAGTCATGCGACGCGGCCTCGGGAGTAGGATCACCGAAGCTCCCGTCTCCATACGATCAGGCGGGCCACAACCACAAGCACAACCTGTATGAGCGCGAGATTCGTGAATGCGGTGGCACCGAGTACGGAGATATGAGTGTAAAGAGCCTGGGAATTGTCTGGAATGGCGATGCAAAAAATACCCAATGACGCAAGCATCACAACCCAAGAAGAAAAGAGCGATCGTGCTGCGCGAACTACCAATGCCATCAGTAGATACGGGACTATACAAACAACGAAGCCACCCAGAAACCCGATTCCCATTTTGGCAAAGGCCATCGCCGTGAAGGCCAAGCCGCAGAAAAGCACAGCAAGAGCCGAATATTTGAGCGTGCGCTGCATTTGGCCTCCTTTACGTTACCTTAGCATTCACAATAGACTCACCGCAAGGCAACAGAGACAGCCGAGCCCTCGTACCAGTGATGGCGGTCAAATGCCCGCCATCAGCCGCATCAAATTCTCCTGCGTGGCTTGTTCGCGGGGGACTTCGGCGGCGATCTTTCCGGCGCGCACCACCAGGAGGCGGGTGGAGAGGTTGATCACTTCGGGGAGTTCGCTCGAAATCAGCAGGACGCCGCTGCCTTCGGCGGCGAGATGGTCGATCAATTCGTGGATCTCGGCTTTGGCGCCGACATCGACGCCGCGGGTGGGTTCGTCCACCATCAATATCCGGCAGCGGGCGGCGAGCCATTTGGCTATTACTAATTTTTGCTGGTTGCCGCCGGACAAACTGGCGGCGACGGTATCGGTGCGCGGGGCGCGGATGTTGAGCAGATCGAAAAACTTCTTCGCCAGACCCCGTTCCGCTTGCACGTTCACCCAGCCCAGCCGGGCCAGGCGTTCCAGGGTGGGCAGCGAGATGTTTTCCTTGGAAGACATCATCAGCACCAGGCCGTGGCGTTTGCGGTCCTCGGGGACGAGACCCAGGCCGTGTTCCATGGCCGCGATCGGACGCTGGATCGAGACGGGTTTGCCATCGATGAAGACGCTGCCTTTTACCAGCGGATCGAGCCCGAACAATGCCTGGGCGATTTCCGTCCGGCCTGCGCCGACCAGGCCGGCCATGCCGAGCACTTCGCCGGCGCGCAGGGTGAAGGAGATGTTCTCGAACTTGCCGGGGCTGGACAGATTTTCAACGTGAAGCACTTCTTCGCGCGGTTCGGCCTTCAGATGCTTCGGGAAATAGGCGTCCAAGGGCCGGCCGATCATCAGTTGCACCAGCGCGGCTTCGTTCACTTCGGCCACCGGCTTTGTCGCGACAAGCTGGCCGTCGCGCAGGACGGTGATCGTGTCGCAGAGCCGGAAGATTTCCTCCAGGCGATGCGAGACGTAGATCGAGGTCACGCCCTGGGCCTGCAATCGCTTGATCAGGCCGAACAGATGTTCCGTTTCCACCTGCGACAGGCTGCTGGTGGGTTCGTCGAACACCAGGATCCGCGCCCCGCGCGCCACCGCTCCGGCGATCTGGACCAATTGCTGGCGGCTGACGGGCAGTTCGCCGATGAGCCGGCGCGGGTCGATGTCGGCTTGGATGGCCGAGAGATATTCCCCGGCGCGCTGCGTCATTGCGCGGCTGGACAGGAACGGGCCGCGCCGCGGCAAATCGCTCAGGCAAAGATTTTCGGCGACACTGAGGTTTTCGCAGAAGGCCAGTTCCTGGTGCACCATGCCGATGCCCGCGGCCATCGCGTCGCCGGGGCTTGCGAAGCGGACGGGCTTGTCCTCGACGCGGACCTCGCCTTCGTCCGGGGCGTGAATGCCCGCCAGAAGTTTCCCCAACGTGCTTTTGCCCGCGCCGTTCTCGCCGCAAAGCGCATGGCAGGAACCGCGCCGGACGGCCAGGCTGATCCCGCGCAGCGCCTGCACGCCGGGAAAGCGTTTGGTGACGTTCCGAAACTCGACGATGGATTGTCCGTTGGTCACGGCATCTTCAAATATTCTTCCGGCACGTCGGTGAAGCCCCAAGCCTGGAGTTGGCGGGCCCACGAACCGAGACTTTCCTTGGCGACGCGCACCAGTTCCATGCGATTGATCTCGGGCACGTCCTTCTTGAGATAAATCTTGTCGATGATCTTTTCCACGGACACGTAACCCCACTGGTACGTCGGTTGCGCCAGCAACACGGGCGCGATCCCCTTGTCGACGTAGACCAATTCGGCGGGAAGCGCGTCGACGGCGACGACCTTGACTTTGGAGGGATCGAGATCGGTCAACAACGTGGTGGTGAACAGCGGCCAGGCGCCGACCATCGCCCAGCCGCTGATTTGCGGATAAGCGTTCATCGCGCGCACGACTTCAGCGGCGGCGTCCTGGGGCGTTTCGGGATGATAGAACGTGCCGACGATTTGGATGCCGGGAAACTTGGCCACCGCCTGTTTCACGCCCGCGACGCGCAATTGCAGGTTGGGCGCGTTCTGGTTGCCGGCCAGGATGGCGACCTTGCCCCTGCCGTCCATCTGCCTCGCCAGTTCGTCCATCACCCGCGCGCCTGTGTCGGTATTGTCCACGCCGTAAAACGCGAACCGCTTCGAGTTCGGCGCGTCGCTGTCAAAGGTCATCACCGGCACGCCGCGCGCCACGGCGTCGTCGATCGCGCCCGTCAGCTTGCTCGCGTCCGAGCAGGAAACCAGCACGGCATCGTCGCCTTCGTTGACGGCCTGGGCGATGCGCTGGGCCTGGACCTGTCCGTCCTCCGTCGGCGGCGTGCGCCAATCGATGAGCACCGAGATCCCGTATTTCTGGGAAAGTTCCTTGGCGGCCGCCTCGGCGCCGGTGCGGGCGGAGAGGAAGACCGGGTTGGTCGAACTCTTCGCCACCATGGCGATCTTGATCGTCTTGGATTGCTCCGTGCTTTTGCCGCAGCCCAAGGCCAGCGCCAGACACAAGGCGCTGGCCGTCGCCGCCGATTTCTTCCAGTGATTCATAGGTTTACCTCCGCTACGTTATGGTTTCCCGGCGTTTCGCGCCAGGCGTTGCACGGCCAGCCGCGCGTTCAGTTGATCGAGCACCACCGCCACCACAATCGCGCAGCCGATGATGATCGATTCATAATTCTGGTCGAAATGCAGCGTGCGGATCGATTGACGGATCAAGACGATCAACACCGCGCCGAGCGTCGCATTGATCGCGTTGCCCTTCCCGCCGCTCAAGCTCGCCCCGCCCACGACGGCGGAGGCGATGACGTAAAGTTCGTACCCCGACGCGTCCGCGCACGAAGCCGATCCATAATAACTGATTCCCGCAAAGGCCGCGATCCCCGCCGCCAGTCCTGCCAGGGCGTAGACGCCGATTAAAATGCGGCCCAGCCGCAGTCCCGAGTAGCGGCTGGCTTCAACATTGCCGCCGATGGCGTAGATATGGCGGCCCATCACCGTCTTCGTGAGATAAATCTGCCCCAGCACGGTCATCACCACCATGATCAGGGTCGGGATCGGATACAACGCCTTGCCCGACCCGAACGTGGCTTTCACCACCGCCGTCAACGCGTCCGGCACGAGAATACTTTCCGCCTTGCTGGTGACGAAGGCGATCCCGCGAAACGCCCACATCGTGCCCAATGTAATAATGAATGGATGCACCCGCAACCCGACGACCATCGCGCCGTTGATCAGCCCGCACAACAGCCCCAGCCCCAGGCACAACGTCATGCCCGCCAGTACCGTCCCCGCCCCGCCCGCCGGTTGCCAGACGCGCAAGACCAGCGCCATCGTCGTCCCCGCCAGCGCGTAGATCGAGCCCACCGACAGATCAACCCCGCCGGAAATGATCACCATCGTCGCCCCGATGGCCATCACGGCAAAGAAACTCGCGTCCGTCGCCGTTTGCATCAGGGTATAGGAATTCAGGAAATTGTTCACCACCCGGCCGGTGGCATGGTCCACGTGCGAACCGGAGAACACCGCCAGGATCGTCCCTAGAAGCAGGATCACGAGGATCAACCCCGATTGCTGCGCGTTGAGTAGAAAGCGAATCGCCCGTTGCATCGTCGGTGCCCGCAAGATGAATCGGCGGCAACAAAATTGCAAGCCCGCAGGCCGCGAAGTTCCTTGCCAGAGCGGCTGAAACGGGCAATATTATTGGGTATGAGCAGTGTTGACGATAAGGTGGCCGAAGTGCTGGCGTTGCCGGAACACGACCGCGCCTATTTGGCCCATCAACTCATTGCCAGCCTCGATCCGCAACATGATCCCGACGCCGAAGCCCAGTGGCAGAAGGTCATCGAGCGGCGTTCGCGCGAAATCGACGCGGCTCAGGTGAATTGCCAGCCCGTGGACGAAACCGTTCGGGACATCCGCTCCAAGCTCCATGCGGGTCCTCACCCATCCTGAAGCCAGCCAGGAACTGGAAGCGGCGGTTCTTCTGGTACGAAGAACGCCAGCCTGGCCTCGGAGAAGATTTTCTAACCGAGTTCGAACGCACGCTACGCCGCATCGTCGCCCAACCGGAACGCTGGCGCAAGGTTCAGGGCGACAACCGCAAGCTCAACTTCCACCGCTTTCCCTACGCCATCGTCTACAGCCGGAACGGCGAAACGTTGTTCATCAAAGCAGTGATGCACCTGCACCGCCGCCCATTCTATTGGAAAAAACGCGAATGAGCCGTCCCAGCGTGCTACGCCCGTGGCATGATCCATATGCGAGCCCGCAAAGAACGTGAGGACGCCCTGCTTCAACTCGTCGAAGGCTTCTTTGGCGCTCGAGTGAAGAGAATAAACTCGTTTGGATTCGGTCGCCTCAATATTGGCGAACTATCGTCCTTGTAAATTTCCAGCATCCACAGCTTCCCATCCTTCACATGCAAAAGGATGTTCACGTGGACAGGATGCTTTTCGTCCGTGTCACTATCTGGGCAACGAGCTTCCGCAATGACCACTTTTTCAATTGGCGCCACGGTCGAGCTATGGACTTTGAATTCAAGACTGCCATTGTCATCGATGTGTTTCGCTAGCAAGCCAGAGAACTGCTGCCTCAACTCTTCACGGCCCACAAAATCCAACTCAAATAGCTTTTCGAGAAGCAGCTTCTCGAATTCCGATAAAGGGCGGAACACAATCTCTTTCATGACAGTGGGTAACATGTTCATATACTAATGGTCTCATCGGCAAGCCCAATCCATGGGCTCAATGACCGTGTTCGCTGTGGTCTGGCCAATAGGCCTTGAATTGTTTTCGGAAGGGAGACAGGCGCGGGTTGGCGGCCCGTTGACAAAAGCGGGTTGCCACGCTAGCCTCGCTGCGATGATTCGACGCTACAGCCGCGAAACGATGCGCGGGATTTGGGACGAGGAAAACAAATTCCGCATCTGGCTCCAGATCGAGATTCTGGCCTGCGAAGCCCGCAAGATCCCCGCCAAGGACCTGGCGACAATCCGGCGCAGGGCGAAATTTTCCGTGGAACGCATCCGGGAGATCGAACGGGTCACCAACCACGACGTCATCGCTTTCCTGACCAACGTCGCCGAGCACGTCGGCCCGGCCTCGCGCCACGTGCACGAGGGGCTGACCTCGTCCGACGTGGTGGACACTGCGCTGGCGGTGCAGATGACGCAGGCGGCGGACATCCTGATCGATGACGTCAAGAAGCTGCTCGCCGTCGTCGCCGCCAAGGCGAAAAAGTATAAGACGGTGCCGATGATCGGCCGCACCCACGGCGTCCACGCCGAACCGATCACCTTTGGCCTGAAAATGGCCCTAATGTACGACGAGTTTAATCGGGCGATGGAACGACTCCATCGCGCCCGCGCGGCGATTGCGGTGGGAAAAATTTCCGGCGCGGTCGGCACGTACGCGCACATGAAACCGCACGTGGAAGAGTACGTCTGCCGCAAACTCGGCCTTGTGCCGGACAAAATTTCCACGCAGATCGTGCAGCGCGACCGGCACGCGGAATTTCTCAGCACCATCGCGCTGGTGGGTTGTTCGATCGACCGCTGGGCGCTGGAATTTCGCCATCTGCAACGCACCGAGGTGCTCGAAGCCGAGGAATTTTTCGCCGCCGGCCAGAAGGGCAGCAGCGCCATGCCGCACAAACGCAATCCGATCACCAGCGAACGCCTCTGCGGCCTGGCCCGCGTGCTGCGCGGCAACGCGCTGGCCGCGATGGAAAACGTCGCGCTCTGGCACGAACGCGACATCTCGCACAGTTCGGTCGAGCGCATCGTGCTGCCCGATTCGACCACGCTGCTGGATTACATGCTGGTGACGCTGGCCGACGTGGTGGAGAAGCTGCTGGTCTATCCCGAGCGGATGAAGGCGAACATGGAAGCCGAGCAAAGGATTGATCTATTCCCAGGCCGTCCTGCTGGCGCTGACCAACAAGGGGCTGACGCGCGAGAAAGCCTACGCGCTGGTGCAACGCAACGCGATGAAGACCTGGGCGGACGCCAAGACATTCAAGGAATTTCTCCTGCAGGACGCCGAGGTGGCGGAACATCTCACCCGGCGCGAAGTGGAAGCCCTGTTCGACCTGGCCGTCCATCTGCGCCAGGTCGATCACACCTTCAAGAAAGTCGGGATTAAGTGAAAGCGAAAATCATCGTGATGCCCAAGAAGACCGTGCTCGATCCGCAGGGCATGACCGTCAAACACGCGCTGGAATCGATGAATTTTGCCGGGATCAAGGAAGTGCGCGTCGGCAAATTCATGGAGATCGAGCTGGAAGGCGGCACCAAGGCCGACCTGCAGAAAAAAATCGACCAGGCCTGCCATCAATTACTCAGCAACCCGGTCATTGAAGAATACACATTCGAAATCAGCCACTGATAAACACAGATGTTCACAGATGAATCTGTGTTCATCCGTGTGAATCTGTGGCCAAAGCAATCATGAGATTCGGCATCGTCAGATTTCCCGGCAGCAACTGCGACCAGGACGCTTATCACGCGCTGGCCGATGTGTTCGGCCAGCCGGCCCGTTACATCTGGCACAAGGACACCACGCTCGGCGACGTGGATTGCGTGGTGGTGCCTGGCGGGTTCAGCTACGGCGATTATCTGCGCACCGGCGCCATCGCCCGGTTCTCGCCCGCGATGAAAGCCGTCATCGAACACGCCAACGCGGGCGGACTGGTCATCGGCATCTGCAACGGCTTCCAGATTTTGTGCGAAGCGCATCTGTTGCCCGGCGCGTTGATCCGCAATCGCAGTTTAAAATTCATCTGCGAACACGTCCACGTGCGCGTCGAGATCAGCCGACTCGCCTTTCACCAACGCCTGCAAAAAAGGCCAGGTCCTGCGCATCCCCATCGCGCACGGTGAAGGCAGCTATTTCGCCGAGCCGCAGGTCATCGACCTACTCAAACGCGAGGACCGCGTGCTGCTGCGCTATTGCGACAAGGACGGCAAACTGACCGACGCCGCCAACCCGAACGGTTCGCTCGACAACATCGCCGGCATCTGCAACGAAGGCCGCAACGTCTTCGGTCTCATGCCCCATCCCGAACGCGCCAGCGAACCCCTGCTCGGCAGCGAAGACGGCCGCCTGATTTTCGAAAGCCTCCTTCGCGCCGGAGCAACGATTTAGGGCCACAGATGCACACAGATAAACACCGATTTCATCTGTGGAAATCTGTGTGAATCTGTGGCCATGAAACGGTCTGCCACAACCAAAGACTGGCTGCCGCTGGCCAGACAGGGCGAAGGCCTCGGCGAATTGCCGACGGGCGAGGCTTTCCGCAGCGAGTGGATCGATTTCGAGCGCGGTATCCGCGTGGGCAACATCGAACGGCACGAACGCATCACGCAAATCCTCAAGTTCCACCTCGAACAACGCCACCGCACATCATTCATCACCGACCGCTGGGGACGCGGCGTGTACTGGCGGTGGATTTGCTGGCTCCCCCGCGCCAACCGCGAAGCCAAACCCCTCTCGCACAACGTCAATTTCGGCTGCGCCAAACTCTTCATCTCGGCCGACTCCGACCAGAAGGTTTTCAAAAGCGGCCTGCAAATCGAACGCGGCTACGTCCAGGGCCCCGAACCGATTCCCGGCTGCCTGTTGAAACGCGACTGGGACTGGCACCGCCTGATGAAGCAGTGCGCGAAAAACACCGTGCTCGACAAAGAACTCCACCGCCTTTTGAAACGCGAAGGATTTGTGGCCGAGATCGGCGACTTCGAGAAAAACACCGTCTTCACCAAAAAGAATTTCAAGTCCGCGACCCAGCTTCGCGCTGCCATGAAAAAATACTCTCCCCGCGAATGGGCCGGCTTCCAGCTCTACTACCCCATGCCCGAAAAAGAAGTCCGCGCCTGCCCCGGCTACGAACTCATCCAAGCCGTCCAAGGCGTTTTCGCCGAAGTAACCCCCGCCATGAACGCCTGCATGCAGGTGCCGCTGGCCGGACCCCTTTTGTAGCCGCGAGCCTGCTCGCGGCCCGCCGTTGAATGCCGTTGGTAGCAACTGTCTTTTCATGTGGGTTGGAATTCTGGGGTTTTGAGCAGGTGATTGAGCAGGATGATGAGCTTGCGCATCACGGCCACCAGCGCCACCTTCGGCGCTTTGCCTGCGGCGCGCAGTCGTTGATAGAACTGCTTGAATCGAGGGTTGGAATAGGCCGCGACCAGGGCAGCCATGTACAATGCCCGCCGTGGCACGGCCCGGCCGCCTCCGATGAGCCGGTGGCCCCGACGAGGCCCACTGTCACGATTCAACGGCGCTACTCCGGCCAAGGCGGCTGCTTGCCGGCGATTGAGCGTGCCCAATTCCGGCATGCTGGCCAGCAACACGACAGCCGTAATGTGGCCCACACCGCCGACCTGACACAGCCGCGCTACCTTTTGGGCCAGCAGGGGCTGGGCTTGGACCAACTCGGCAATCCAGGTTTGGAGTTGTTGGAGCTGGCGATCCAGTCCCAGCAGATGACGACGCACCTGGCGGCGAAGCGCCGGGTGGACGGTGTGCTCCAAGCGGTTGTGTTCGGCTGTGCGCAACTGCTGGACTTGCTGGCGGCGCGCCACCAATTCGGCCAATTGACGTTGGGCCAGGCTGGCAACGGCCGTGGCCGAGGGCTGCAGCCGTTGACCGAACTCAGCCAGAACCTGCGCATCGATGCGGTCGGTTTTGGCCAACCGGCCTTGCGCGCGGGCGAAATCGCGGGCTTGGCGTGGATTGACGACACTGACGGGGATGGCCGCCTGCTGCAGCGCCACGACGGCAGCGCGTTCATAACCGCCGGTGGCTTCACAGACGACCTGGACCTGGCCGAAGGGGCGCAACCAGCGCAACAGGGCGCGATGGCCCTTGGCATCATTGGGCAGCTGGCGGTGCTGCGCTTGGGCGGAGCCCACGGCACACAGATCCAGCGTGGCTTTGGCAACATCCATTCCGACATAGACGAGGGGCGATGACATTGGTTAGACTCCTCCTTGCGATGCGAGCAGGTCGCGGCGCCCAGGGGGCCGATGACCGCTCTGGCAACTGTTCGAGTTTAGCAACAGAAAGCGCGGACGGATCTGGCTACCAACGGGCAGGCGCAAACCGAACCGAGGGCGACTACGATCTCGTCCGCGCCGCGCCCTTGGGGGGCATGCCCCCCAAGGGCCGCTCTGCTGCTCCCACTCCTGTGGGAAACCAAAGGCGAGAATACCACCAATCGAAGATACAAGGGCGGCTTGGCCCAAGCCGCCGCGTCCCTGCTCTATCAAATCCCCTACCGCTTCACTCGATACCGGGTGCGCGATTCCCTGACCACCGTGCGGGACGGCGACGCCAGCGGTTCGAAAGCCACCCGGATTTCCGCGTGAAGAACGCGGGCCACACGCCGCAACATGCTCAATGAGTGGCCTTCGTAACCGGGCGATTCCAGCCGGCTGATCTGCTGCTGCGAGGTCTTGAGTTGCCGCGCCAGTTCCTTCTGTGAAAGTCCCGCCTTCTTCCGCAACGCCGCCAATTGCAAGGCCACGTCCCACGCCGCCCCCGCCTGCCGGAACCGCTCCGCAAAAGCCCGGTCCTTCATCTGCTCCTGCAGATACGCATCGAAGTTGGTCTTTTTCATCTGTGCATCCGCTCCCGCCAATCGCGCATTCGCTCCAGTGCTGTCCGCCGCTCGTGCAGCGCAATGTCCTGACCTTTGTTGCGGATTCCGTGGACGGCCACGATCCGGCGGCCCGGCCTGAAGAAATAAAGCACCCGCGTGTTCAACTTGCCCACATGCCGCAACTCAAACAGACCGTCGCCAATCGCCTTGGATAACGGCGGCCGGTGGTACGCCCGATGTCTCAACTTGTCCAACCCCGCGAGCACCACCGCGAAGTCATCCGGGTCGCTCTGCTTCAACGCATCCAGAAATTCCCGCACAGGACATCGTCCTGCCTCGGTAACGTAGAATTCTACGCTAAATTGCATGTTCAGGCAACATCAATATTGGTGTATCAGCACAGGGTTGCCGGTTCGCGCCACTGGCCAGTTAGGGTTTTCGGGAGCGGTCCACATACATGTCCTGATGCTCGACAAAATGCTGCTTCAGTGCTTCGAACTCCCCATCTGACAAGTGATAACGAAACAATTTCTCCATCCCAAGAAAATCCCGGAGAGAGAACCAGCGGGGCATATCAGCTCTCGTGTCGGGATGTTGGGGAATGTGTTCATAGAACGAAACAGCGACGCACGTGGACAAATCGTCTTCTGCCGTCTCTCCCTGCGGCAGATCAATACACCAATCGGCATAGGCATACACCCTCTTGATCAGCGACTCATTGCGTGGTGGCCCGTACGCACACTCAAAGGCATCGAATAACTCGGACCAGAGAAGATACGGAGTCTCTGCCTCCCGCACGCCTTGAGCCAACTCGGGAAACATCTGTTCCGCTTTTTCGCGCCAATTGGCCATACTTGTAGGTTTCAAGTCCTCGCTGTTGCACGCATCGGGCATGATAGCGATGGCCGGAGAGACGGGGCAAGGAGAAACGGGGAAATGATATCGACGAAGCCAGCCAAAATTTACCAAGTATGCTTGGTAGACCGACGGGCGGGGTCTTGCTATACGAATTTCAGCGCCTCGCACAGGTACTGGAGACGGGTACGGGAGGCCCGGCGGGCGGTTGGTTTCGCCCGCCGGGCGCCCGTGACCGGTTAAATTCTTGCGGGATGGCGGGAATGTGCTACCGTGGCCGGTAGCATGATATATGCAGAGGGCATAGGTCTCCCGGTTCCAGGGGCCGGGGTGACGGCGGGGCGGGGACCGCATCAATCCGCATTTGGAGGGCCACGCTCCAGCGTGGCCGCTGATTTGATGGAAACGACGCGGTCGCGCGGGAGCGCGACCCTCCAACTGCTTCGTGACCTCCGTGCCTTCGTGGTAACAGACAGCCGTTTAGCGCGAAAGGCGAACGACACGACAGAGATCCCTCGACAAGCTCGGGATGACGGCGTCAACGTCGCACAATCTAACCTAGTCAAACCTAGTCCAGCCTTCATTTTTCGGTGGGATGGGCTGGGATGTGGCAAAAACGGCCAATTCGTCCCGGTTTTCCGGCCGTCACTAGCCACTAACCACTCGCTACCAGCCACTACCCCTCCGACCCAATACGACCTAATACGGCCTAATACGGCCTTAAACTGTTTATGAACCCTGAATTTGTGACAAATTGTCAGTGCGGCGGGAGGGGGCATGAAGTGATGGTGAGGGGGAAAACCGCCGGGGTGTCCCCTTGCCGATTAGGCAGTTGGCACTTAGAATGGGCGGATGGAAACGGGGGCGGTCATTCTGTTTGTGGGGGTGCTGGTCTTTGTGGCGCACATGCTTGTCGAGCTGTTCAAGCGGACGCGCATTCCGGATGTGTTCTTCCTGATTGCCATCGGGTTCGTGATCGGGCCGGTGTTCCATTTGGTGACGCCGGAGGATTTCGGGAAGGTCGGGCCGATCTTCAAGACGGTGGCGCTGGTGGTGATCCTGTTCGAGGGCGGTCTGGCCATCCGGCTGGAGGACTTGAGGACTGCCTTGCGGGGGACGCTGTTCATCACGGTGGGCAGTTTCCTGATCGCGGCGGTGTTGCTGACGGCGGGGGTGCATTACCTGAGCGATTTGTCGTGGGGGATGTGCGTGTTTGTCGGCGCGCTGCTGGCGGGGCCGGCGCCGTCGGTGGTGATCCCCTTAATGGAACATCTCGGGCTGAAATCCGAGGCGCGCACGACGTTGACCCTGGAATCGGCCCTGGGGGAAGGGCTCTGCATCGTGGTCGCGCTGGCGGTGGTGAGTTCCTTCGGCGCGGGCGACATTCACACGGGAAAGGTCATCGGCCAGATCATCGCCTCGTTTACGCTGGCGCTGGTGATCGGGGCCGGGGCGGGCTATCTGTGGTCGTTGCTGCTGAACCGGACGCGGCGGCTCCAGCACGCGATCTTTCTGACGCCGTCGTTTGTGTTCATCATTTACGGGCTGACGCAGGAACTCGGTTACAGCGGGGCGATGGCGGTGCTGGCGTTCAGCGTGATGGTGGAAAACGTGGAGTTGCTGGACCTGCCCCGCATCAGCAAGAAGATCAAGCTGGAACCGATCGTGTTGAACAATCGCGAAAAACAGTTCTTCGGCGAGATCGTGTTTCTGTTGAAGACGTTCTTCTTCGTGTTCCTGGGACTGTCCATTCGCCTGAGCGATGTGCGGTCGGTGGAAGTGGCGTTGTTGCTGGCCCTGGTGTTGCTGGTCTCGCGCATTGTCTCGGTCCGCTTGTGCGTGGCCAGGGACAGCGCCACCAGACGCGACGCGTCGCTGATGGCGGTGATGATTCCGCGCGGGCTGGCGGCGGCGGTGCTGGCGTCGGCGCCGCTGTACGCGGGCATCGCGGGCGGCCTGGAGGTCGAGAATATGGTCAACAGCGTCATTGCCGTGAGCATTGTGTTCACGACCGTGCTCATCTTTCTGCTGGAACGCACCGCTGTATCCAAACTGGTTGGCCTGCTGTTTTCCAGTTACTCCGTTTCATCCGCGGAACCGGCCGCCGCCGAAAAGGCGAAGGGTTAGCGGGGCGGCGCGCACCTCGGGGAGCATTTGCATTCGCGGACAGTTTCGGTACACTCGGCCATCGGCATGAAAAACGAAGTCAAAATTACGCCGCAGATCATCGCCAAGCATGGGGTCACGGAGGAGGAGTTCGAGCGGATCAAGAAGATCCTCGGACGGGACGCCGAACATCACGGAACTGGGCATTTTCTCCGTGATGTGGAGCGAGCATTGCAGTTACAAGAACTCGCGGCCGGAACTGAAGAAATTCCCGCGCGAAGCGCCGTTCATCCTGGTCAAGGCGGGCGAGGAAAACGCGGGGATCGTGGACATCGGCGACGGCTGGGCGATCGCGTTCAAGATCGAGTCCCACAATCATCCCGAGCGCGGTCGAGCCGTTCCAGGGCGCGGCCACGGGCGTGGGCGGGATCATCCGCGACATTTTCACCATGGGCGCGCGGCCGATTCTCAATATGAACTCGCTGCGGTTCGGGCCGATTGAAGGCAACACGCCGCAGGCGGCGCTGAACCGGCGGTTGTTCGCGGGCGTGGTGGCGGGCATCGCGCATTACGGCAATTGCATCGGCATCCCGACCGTCGGCGGCGAAGTTTATTTCGACGAATGCTACAACGGCAATCCGCTGGTCAACGCGCTTTCGCTCGGCGTGTTGCGCCACGACCAGATCAAACGCGGCAAAGCGGTCGGCGTGGGCAATCCGGTCATCTACGTCGGCAGCGCGACGGGCCGGGACGGGCTGGCGGGGGCGGCGTTCGCCTCGCGCGAACTGACCGAGGAATCGCAGCGAGGACCGGCCGGCGGTGCAGGTCGGCGATCCGTTCATGGAGAAACTGTTGCTGGAAGCCTGCCTGGAAGTGATGCGGCACGGAGGGGTTGGTGGTCGGCATCCAGGACATGGGCGCGGCGGGGTTGACCTGTTCGACGTGCGAGACGGCCAGCCGGGGCGGCACGGGCAACGAGATCGATCTGAATCTCGTGCCGAAACGCGAGACGGGGATGACGCCCTACGAGATCATGCTCAGCGAATCGCAGGAGCGGATGTTGTTGATCGCCCAAAAGGGCCGCGAGAAGGAAGTCGAGGCGATCTTCAATAAATGGGACCTGCACGGCGTGACGATTGGCCGCGTGACGGGCGACGGGATGATGCGGGTGAAAGTCGGCAACGAGACGGTGGCGGAGATTCCTGCGAAACAACTGGCCGACGAAGCGCCGATCTATCATCGCGAGGTCGAAACAGCCGGAGTGGGAAATACGAGAATTCGAAATTTGAGATCGGAGATGTGCCGGAGCCGGCGAACTGCCAGGAGGTTCTGCTCACGTTGCTCGGTTCGCCGAGCATCGCGTCGAAGAACTGGGTGTATCGCCAATACGATCACATGGTGCAGGACGGTACGGTGGTCGCGCCCGGCAGCGACGCGGCGGTGATTCGGATCGATCTTGGCCGGCCCGATCTGGGCGCGCCCGGCACGACAGGCGAGAAATACATCGCGTTCTCGACCGACTGCAACGCGACGTATTGCTATGCTCGATCCGTTCGAAGGCGGCAAGATCGCCGTGGCGGAGGCGGCGCGCAACCTCGTCTGCAGCGGCGCGCGTCCGCTGGCGGTGACGGACAACATGAATTTTGGCAACCCGATGAAGCCGGAGGTTTTCTGGCAGTTCCGCCGGTGCGTGGAAGGCGTCTCCGAAGCGTGCACCGTCCTCGGCACGCCGGTCACCGGCGGCAACGTCAGTCTCTACAACGAATCACCCGCCGGCGCGGTCGATCCGACGCCGACGATCGGCATGCTCGGGCTGATGGACGATCCGAAGCACATCACGACGCAATGGTTCAAGGGCGCGGGCGACGTGGTCCTGTTGCTGGGCGACATTGGCAACGAACTGGGCGGCAGCGAGTACTTGAAACGGGTCCACGGCCTTAAGGCCGGCGCGCCGCCGCGGATGGATTTGGCGAACGCGAAGAAGCTGCACGATTTCCTGTTGAAGATGATCGGCAACGGCTGGGTGAAGAGCGCCCACGATTGTTCCGAGGGCGGCCTGGCCGTGGCGCTGGCAGAATGTTGCATCAGCAACGGCGACGCGATGATCGGGGCAACCATCGACCTCGGCAAATTCAGCGGACGCCTCGACGGCCTGCTCTTCGGCGAGACGCAATCGCGGATCGTGGTCAGTTGCACGGCGGCGAACGCGGACAAGATCGCAAAGAAGGCGCCCGTGGCGGTCACCGTGCTTGGCCAGACGGGCGGCGGCCAGTTGAAGGTCAAGCTATCGGCCGGCGAACTGTCGTGGGACACGGCCCGGTTGCGGGACGTTTGGTGGAACGCGATTGGCCGGCTGATGGAGACCTAGTGCTTCAGCGATTTCAGCCAGTCCATGAACGATCTCGAGGTGTTGGTGGCGGCCGTGCTGACCGTATTGGCGGTGTTGGTCAACTGGTACTGGACGGCCGCGAGAGTGTCGAGGATGGCCTGCCGCTGGTCGGGATCCAGCTTGGCTTTGTGGGCGAGTTTTTGCAGGTTGTCCAGCGCTTCCTGGTAATGGCCCGCCTTGATGGCGGCGACGGCGTGATTGGCGAGGTCCTGCGCGGCGGGTTCGGCGGACTTGAAATTGCTTTCCAGAGCGGAGGTGCTGACCTTCTTCCGGCCGCATCCGCAAAGCGCGAGGGACGCCATCATCCACCCGCCCAACAACATGATCAGGACACGCTTCATTGCCCGGCCCTCCTGTCGGTGATTCACCATGCGACCTGAAAGTAAGCGTACCGGGACGGATTCGTCAACCACACGCTTCTCTTGGCCGATAAAACCGCCGCCGGACGCGATCCGTACTAAAGGCGTGCGATCAACGGTCCCAACCAGTGATGAGAAGTCCCGAGGCGGATCATGAGTGGTGTTGCGCGAATGGATTTTGCGCTGGAGAGTATGACGGGTGCTTGCTACGTTGCCGCCGGGCCAGGAAACCTGATGGAAACGAGCGGACCCGCACCAGTGCAGCCGGACGACAGATCGCTGTTGAGCGCGATTGCCGGCCGGGACAAGACGGCGTTGCGCGTGTTGTACGAACGGCATGCCGGGCTGCTCTTTTCGCTGGCCCTGAAGATTTTGGGCAACCGCTCCGATGCCGAAGACGTCCTGCAGGAAACCTTCCTCCAGATTTGGAAAAGCGCCGGCTCCTACGACGACAAACGGGGCAAACCCCTGAGCTGGCTGGTGCTGCTGGCCCGCAGCCGCAGCATTGACCGGTTGCGTTCCCGCCAGTCGTACGGACGCGCGACCGGGGCGGTCCAGGCGGAGGAACCGGACGTTCCGCCTTCGCCCACGCAACAGGCGGCGGCATCCGAGGCGCAGACGCTGGTGCGCCGGGCGCTCAGCGCGTTGCCGGCGGAACAACGCATGCCGGTGGAGATGGCGTATTTTGGCGGATTGACCCAGGCCGAAATCGCCCAGCGGCTCGGGCAACCGCTGGGCACGGTCAAGACCCGGATGCGCGCCGCGATGATGCGGTTGCGCGAACAACTTGGCGGCGGCCTGCGGGAGGAAATCAGGCCATGACCTACGAGACTTTCCGCGAACTGGCCCCGCTGTACGTCCTCGGCGCGCTGGACGGCGTCGAGCGCGTCGAGTTCGAGCGTTACCTGGCGGCGAACCGCCCGCGCTGCGAGGCCGAACTGGCTGAATTCCAGGCGGTGGCCGACCAACTCGCCCAGGCCGCGCCGGCGGCGCAACCTTCGCCGGAAGCGTTCCGCGGGGTGATGCAGGCGGTTGAAGGGCCGGCAAAGACGGCGTCCGCTCGCAAACCCGCCGCGGAACCGGTGCGCCGCAAGGGGTTTGGTTTTGAATCACTCCTCCTGGGCTGGCTGCCCTGGATGGCGACAGCGGCGATGTGCGTGTTGCTGGTGATCATGACCGGCCAGATGCGCACGATGACGCAACGTTATCTTGAACAGCAAAGCGAGAACGAGAAGAGCCAGGCCTTGTTGACCGGGCAGATCACGAAGATTTCCCAGTTGAGCAGCAACCTGGAAGCGCAAGCCCGCGATTTCAAGGCCCAGGCGGAACAGCTTCAGGCGGAGAATGAGGCGCTGGAACGCGACACGCAGACGCTCAAGGCGACCAACGCAAAACTGGCCGCCGACAAGATCGAGTTGCTGCGCGTGACCGATGAACTGCGTCAACAGGCGGCGCGACAGGACGCCCAGGTGACTTCCCTGCAAACCCAACTCAGCGACCACGACGCGCTGGTGGCGACTTTGCAGAAACAACTCAGCGAGCAGAACGCGCGGCTGGGCTTGCTGATGGACCCGGCGATTCGTCTGGCCCAGTTGGCCGATCCGAAGAACGGCTCGAAGGCGACGGCCAGGGTCTATTGGCAGGACGCCACCAAACAGGGCATGATTATCGTCTCAAATCTGCAACCCATTCTTGAGGGCGAAGGCAAGGACTTGGAATTGTGGGCGCTATGCGGCAATCTGCCGCCCGTGCCGGCGGGCTTGTTCTGGACGGATTCGACGGGTCACGGCGTGATGGAGATCAGATTATCAAAGGAATTGGCCTGTGCGGACAAGTTTGCTGTGACGATTGAGCCGGAGGGAGGCGTCCAGGCACCGACTGGCCCTGTCGTCCTTGTTGGTCAGTAAATAGTTCTTTCCCAGCGTGTTACGCTTTAGGAACTGATTCTATCCGATGGGAAGGCAGCCGTCATATTGCAAGCGAGAGCTTGCTGTTTTGGCATGCGGCTTGCGTTATCGATGAGCCATGACTGGTTTATTGAGAGCGTTTTGTGCGCTATTCCTGAATCGCACGGCTTCGGTCTCGACGGAGGACGAGGATAACGGGTCCGGTCAGCCGGCGGACGGTCAGCCCAAATACACGGTGCTGGCCATCGACGACGATCCTTCCTTTCTGGGGATTCTTCGTCCCATGTTGCGGGACGGGGGCTTCAATGTACTGACCTCCACCTCCGGGCCGAAGGGGCTGGAGATGGTGCGCTTTGCCGGAACGCGATCTCAGCGTGGTGCTGCTGGACTACAACATGCCGCAGCTGAACGGCGCGGAGACGTTGCAATACGTCAGACAGCTCAATGCCAACGTCAAAGTCATGGCCCTTACCGGCGTCGATCTCAACCTGTTGCCGGCCAATTTCCACGAGGGCGTCGACAAGTTCATCCGCAAACCCTTCCGCGCACAGGACCTGATCGACGCGATCAATTCCCTCATCGGGGCCACGACGCCGGCGCCGGCGTCCGGCAAGAATTAGTCCCTCCCTTCGAGTTATTGTCCCGTTTCGCGCCTGTCTTTCCCCTGAGTTCTTCCGGTTTTGTCCCCGGCCGCCTCGCGACTGATTGGGTTGTCCCTTGCTATTTGCCGGGAGATGGACTAGAAAAATCCGTGCACGGCGAGCAAGGTACGAGGGCGCCTGAATGAACCCGGAAGAACACACAAAGCCACGTCATTATTGCGGCATCTTTGGCGTTTACGGCCATCCGAATGCCGACGGACCTGGCGTATTACGGGTTGTATGCGTTGCAACATCGCGGCCAGGAAAGCGCCGGCATCACCGCGTCCGACGGTATCGACCTGCGCACCCACAAAGGCATGGGCCTGGTCGGGCAGGTGTTCGACAAGAACATCCTGCGCTCGCTGGCCGGTCATCTGGCCATCGGCCACGTCCGCTATTCCACCACCGGCAGTTCGAACATCCGCAACGCCCAGCCGCTGGTCGTCGATTGCGCCCGCGGCCAGATCGCCATCGGCCACAACGGCAACCTGACCAACGCCGCCCGCCTGCGCTCCGAGCTGGAAGAGCAAGGCTCGATCTTCCAGACCACCGTCGACAGCGAAATCATCTTGCATCTGCTGGCCCAGCCCGGCGACGGCGACCGCGCGCATTCGCTCGAAGCCGTCATGCGGCGCATCCAGGGCGCCTACTCGCTGGTGATCATGGGCGAGGACGAACTCATCGGCGTGCGCGACCCGTTCGGGTTCCGCCCGCTGTGCCTGGGCAAAATGTCCACGCCCGTCTCCGAAGACCGCGCCCCAGGGCGTGGCCTACGTGCTGGCCAGCGAAACCTGCGCGCTCGACCTGATCCAGGCCGAACACGTCCGCGACATCGCCCCGGGCGAGATCGTCGTCATCAACAAAAACGGCGTCCGCTCGGTCAATCCCTGCGACAGGCACGCCAGCAGCCGCAGGCGTTTTGCATTTTCGAGTACGTCTATTTCGCGCGGCCCGACAGCGACATTTTCAACAAGAACGTCGCGCAGGTGCGCATCAATCTCGGCCGCACACTGGCCCGCGAACATCCGGTCAAGGCCGACCTGGTGATCCCCGTGCCCGACAGCGGCAACTGGGCGGCGATGGGATACGCCGAGGAAAGCGGCATCCCGTTTGGCAACGCCTTCGTCCGCAATCACTACGTCGGCCGCACGTTCCTGCAACCGAGCCAGCTCATCCGCGATTTCGGCGTGCGCGTGAAACTCAACCTGATCGGCGAAATGGTGAAGGGCAAACGCGTCGTGGTGGTGGACGATTCGATCGTGCGCGGCACGACCGCCCGGGCGCGCGTGACCACCTTGCGCGAGGCCGGCGCGAAGGAAGTGCACATGCGCGTCAGTTGTCCGCCGCACAAATGGCCCTGCGCCTACGGCATCGATTTCCCCACGCGCAAGGAACTGATGGCCGCCAACAATTCCCTGGACCAGATCCGCGAATTCCTCGGCGCCGATTCGCTTGGCTATCTCACGCTGGAAGGCATGATCGCCGCGACCGGCCTGCCCGCCGCCGGTTTCTGCACCGCCTGTTACACCGGCAAATACCCGTCCCCCATCGAATCCGAGATGGACAAATTCGTCATGGAACAACACCGCACCCGTTTCCGCCGCTCCGTCTCCGACCTCGTCCACGACGACGCCCAAAAACGGCTGCTGTAGCAGCGGCTGCCACAAAGATGACAGTGGCGTGCTCTTGCAATTTCGCCACCTTTTTCGCACACTGCGCCGCGTGAGCAAAAAGAAATCCACAGCCCGCACGCCGGACCCGAAATCAGCGCCGGACGCTTATGCCGCTTCGGGCGTGAACATGGATTTGGCGGACACGCTGAAGAGCGGGCTGAAAGACATGGTCAAGAAAAGCCTGCGGCGCGAGGTGCTGGGGGCGATTGGCGGGTTTGGCGGGTTGTTCGAACTCGACTTGAAGAAGCACAAGCGGCCGGTGCTGGTTTCCAGCGTCGATGGCGTGGGCACGAAACTCAAGATCGCGGTGGCACTGAACAAACACGACACCGTGGGCCGCGATCTGGTCAACCATTGCTGCAACGACATCGCGGTGCTGGGCGCGGAGCCTTTATATTTCCTCGATTACATCGGCATGGGCAAGCTGGCCCCGCGCGTGTTCAACCAGGTCATTACCGGAATGGCGGCAGCGTGCGCCGAGGCGGGGTGCGCGCTGATCGGCGGCGAGACGGCGCAGATGCCGGGCATGTACGCCGCGGGCGATTATGATTTGGTGGGTTGCATTGTCGGCGTGGTGGAGAAGGACCGGCTGATCAACGGCTCGCGGATCAAGCCCGGTGACGCGATTGTCGGGCTGGCATCAACTGGCCTGCACACCAACGGCTATTCCCTGGCGCGGCAGATTTTGTTCGCGCAGATGCGCGCACGGCTGGACGATTACACGAGCGCCCTGGGCTGTACGTTTGGCGAGGCGCTGCTGCAGGTGCACCGCAATTACTGGCCGATCATTCGCGCGCTGCAACGCATTCCCGCTTCCCGCACCGCGCTGCACGGCATTGCCCATATCACCGGCGGCGGGTTTTATGACAACATCCCGCGCGTGCTGCCGAAGAATTGTACGGCCGTGCTTCGGCGTGGTTCCTGGGACGTGCTGCCGCTTTTCCGGATGCTGGTGGAGGCCGGCAACGTGCCCGAACACGAAGCCTATCGCGTCTTCAACATGGGCATCGGCATGGTGCTGGTCGTCGACCCCGCGTTCGTGGCGGCCGTCCACAAAGCGTCCGCCAAGGCCGGCGTGAAATCCTACCTGATCGGCGAGATCAGCAAAGGCCCCGCCGAAGTCCAGATCGAGTGATTCTCCCCGGACCGTTCACGCAGGAGCAGTCTCTCCGGGGTGATCGAGAATGATTGGTTGAGGTGGAAACCATGAGATGGATCAGGCTGGTGCTGGTGTTGGTGGTGATTTTCGGGGTGGCATGGTGGGTTTGGGAACGGTTTTTGGTGAGTGATGAGACGCGTATCCGCCTGCGGATCAGAGGGATGGAGCAGGCGGTTGAACAGGGCAACTTGTTGCGGCTGAGCGACGCCATCGCCGACGATTACAGTGACGATGCCGGGATGGATAAGTCTTCGCTCTTGGGGGCCGTGCGCGCGTTTCGACAGCAGTACGAGGGTCTAATCATCCATCTTTCCGACCTTCAGATCCAGATCGATCCAGACCATCAAAAGGCCCAGGCTACCTTTGTGGCGAAAGCGGTCAACAAGCCCAAGGAGGGGGGAAGCGAAAGCGAGCTGTTTACAGACCGGTTTCGGCTGTTTTTCCACGAGACCGGCCAGGGCTGGCAACTGGTCCGGGCCGAATCCCCCCCGTTGAAATTCGATTGAACGCAGGCGGTTCCTCCGTTAGTCTGGTCGCTTCATGGCCAGTATCCAACGGGCGTTAATCAGTGTTTCGGACAAGACGGGGCTCGTCGAGTTTGCTCGGCAGCTGCAGGGGATGGGTGTCGAAATCATCTCCACGGGCGGCACGGCCAAAGCCCTCAAGGAAGCAAGAATTTCCGTGGTGGAGATCAGCGAATTCACCGGCTTCCCCGAAATGCTCGATGGCCGGGTCAAGACGTTGCATCCCAAGGTGCACTGCGGCCTGCTCTATGTGCGCGGCAACGCCGACCACGAGCGGCAGGCGCGCGAGCACGGCATCAAGCCGATCGACCTCGTGATCGTCAATCTCTATCCCTTTGAGAAAACCATCGCCAAACCCAACGTTGCACTCCACGAAGCCATCGAGAACATCGACATTGGCGGCCCGAGCATGTTGCGCAGCGCTGCCAAAAACCACGCCAGCGTGACCGTGGTGGTTGATCCCGCCGATTACGCGGAGGTCTGGCGCGACATCCAGGAACACGGCGGCAACACGTGTGAAATGTTCCGCTGGAAACTGGCGGTCAAAGTCTTCGAAACCACGGCCAAATACGATGCTGCCATCGCCCGGTATCTTCACGCGGAGCGGGTAAAGGCCAAGGGCGAACCCGCCCCGTCCGCTTTCCCGGAGACGCTGGATCTTTCGCCCCGGAAAGCGCAGGACCTGCGCTATGGCGAGAACCCGCACCAGAAAGCGGCGTTGTACGGCGATTTTTCTTCTCAATTCCAGCAGCTCCACGGCAAGGAACTCAGCTACAACAACATTCTCGATCTCACCGCCGCGGCGGCCCTGATTGCCGAATTTGAAGAGCCGACGGTGGCGATCATCAAGCACACGAACCCCTGCGGGGTCGGCAGCGCGACGACACTGGCCGAAGCCTGGCGGCTGGCTTACGAGACGGACAAACAGGCCCCATTTGGCGGCATTATTGCCCTCAATCGCCCGCTGGATATGGCTGTCGCACAGGCGGTTGCTGAGATCTTCAGTGAAGTCATTGTTGCCCCTGGATTTGAACCTGATGCGCTGGCGATTTTGCAGAAGAAGAAGAATCTGCGGCTGATGAAATGGCTGGGAAGCGGGGTCACGCCGGGCTATGATGTTCGTTCCGTTATCGGCGGGATGCTCGTACAGGAGCGCGATACGCGGCTGGTTTCAGCGGGCGACCTGAAGGTGGTCACCCAGCGCCCCCCGTCAAAGGAAGAGCGGCATGCGCTGTTGTTCGCCTGGCGGGTGGTCAAACATGTCAAGTCCAACGCCATCGTCTTCGCCAGTGCCGACGGCTTCGGCAGTCGAACGCTGGGCATTGGCGCGGGTCAAATGAGTCGCGTGGATTCCGTTAAAATCGCCGTGTGGAAGGCCAAAGAGGCGGGACTTGACCTGAGCAACAGCGTAGTGGCAAGCGACGCCTTTTTTCCGTTTGCGGATGGGTTGATGGCCGCGACCGAGGCGGGGGCGACGGCGGCGATCGAGCCCGGGGGCAGTGTACGCGACTCTGAAGTGATTGCCGCGGCCGATCAGCGCAACGTGGCAATGGTCTTTACCGGCATCCGTCATTTCCGACACTGAGACACTCAAACCTATGGCAAAGAAAAACAACAGACCGCAGCCAACTTCCTCCAAACCAACGCCGGCAGGCCAGCCTGGCGAACCCGCGGCAGCCGTCGCCGTGGCGTCGCCGCCCGAGGCGTCCGTGCCACAGCCGTCACGCCCCTTTTTCACTCCCGAAGACTGGATTGCGGCCGGGGCGACGTTCCTGATTTCGGGAGCGGCGTTCCTCTACTACATGTCGCCGGAAGTCACGTTGGAAGATTCGGGCGAACTGGTGACGGGCGCGTTCAATTTCGGAGTGCCGCATCCGCCGGGCTATCCGCTGTGGGCATTTTTGGGCTGGGTCTGGCGGCATTTGGTTCCGTTTGGCAATCCGGCCTGGCGCATCTGTTTGATGTCGGTGTTGACGGGGGCGCTGGTGGTCGGTGTGTTGAATTTGTTGATGACGCGCAGCATCCTGACGATGCTGCGGGCGGTGACGTGGGCGGACGGGCTTGATGAGAAGATGAAGCATTGGATCGCGTTGACGGTTGGCTCGTGCACGGCGCTGATGTTCGGGTTCAACCGGGGCGTCTGGGCGTGGGCGTGCGTGCCCGAGATGCGCGTGTTGAACGTATTCATGTTTATTTTGACCGCCTGCACCTTCTTTGCCTGGATGATGCGGCCCGAACGGTACGCGTATCTCTATGCGACGCTGCTGATCTACGGGCTGGGCATTTCCAACCATCAGACAATTGCGGTGATGGGCCTGCCGTTCTTGTTTGGCGCATTTGTCGTGGGTCTACAGCGGCTCTGGGAATCGCGGCCCGCGCAGTTCCGGCCGTCGGTGGTCATGCCGGCGTTTCGGCCGTTTTGCGAGGCATTCGTCGCCGCCTTACTCTCGGGAGCGGCGGGGTTCGCGGTGTGGGCCTGGTTGGAATCGGGACCGGCCGCGGACGAATTCACCTGGCGGGCGGTGGCCTGCGGTGTGATTGGGATCGTGCTGCTGGCGGGGCTGGCGTCGCAGAAATGGTTGAGCTGGAAGCGGGCGCTGATCTGTACGGTGTGCTTTCTGGCCGGCTGTGCTTTCTATCTCTACATGCCAATCTCGGCTTCCACGAACCCGCCGATGAACTGGGGGTACACAGCCACCAAACAAGGGTTCCTGCATCACATCACGCGTGGCCAATACGAGAAGCTCAACGTGGCCAGCCCGCTCAGCAAGGATTTCTTCATCCAGATTTACCTTTTCGTCCACGCCTTGCTGCAGCAGTACAGCCCGAACCTGAAAAACGACGGGGATTACCTGCTGGGAATCCCAATCGTGGCGTTTGCCTTGATCACGGTGGTGGCGCTGATCAAGTGCTGGAAGGACCTGAGGCCGCGGGCGCGTTCCTGGCTGCTCTTCGTGTGGGCGGCGTTTGTGACGACGAGCTTCGGCCTGTTGACGATCATCAATCCTGGCTTGGACAAACAAAACCAGGAGATCAACGCCAAATTCTTCGCCCCGGCCCACGGCTTTTACGCCATGCTCATCGGGTATGGCCTCGCGCTGGTCATCGCCTGGGTGCTGGCGCGCTGGAAGAATTTCCCCCGGGGCCTGGTGCGCACCGGGTGCGTCTTGCTGCTGGTGTTGCCGATCATTCCGTTCCAGCGGAATTGGTACACCTGCGACCGCCGCGGCATGGATTTCGGCTATCAGTTCGGCTACCGGATGTTTTATCCGGGCGACGGCTACGAGCCGATGGACAAGGACGCCGTGCTGTTTGGCGGCACCGATCCGGGCCGCTTCGTGCCGACCTACATGATCCTGGCCGAGAGCCGGGTCATTCCCCAGAACCGCTACAGCGACCCGTATCTGGACCCGACGGGGGGCCCGAAGTTTGACCGGCGCGACGTTTACATCATCACGCAAAACGCGCTGGCCGATAACACGTACATGAGTTACATCCGCGACCATTACGATTACTCGCGGCCCAGCATCAGCGACCCGAAGACGCTGGAGAATTTCCTGCCGTGGCAGCGCGCGATGTTCCGCTGGGGCTGGACCCATCTCGGGCGCAACACCACCTATCCGCGTGAGCCGATCTACATCCCCACCGAAGGCGATTTGCAACGGGCGTTCCAGGAGTACGTCCGCACCGTGCAGGAACGGCAGAAGAACGGACAATCGCTCGGCCCGGACGAGAATGTGGACGTGGACGCAGCGGGGCGGGTCAGCGTGCGCGGCGTTGGCGGCGTGATGGCCATCAACGGCATCCTCACCAACTGGATTTTCCAGCGCAACAAGGACAAGCACGCGTTCTACGTTGAGGAAAGCTATGTGATCCCCTGGATGTATCCGTACATGACCCCTTACGGCATCATCCTGAAAATCAACAGCGACCCGCTGCCGACGCCCGAGCAAAATCCGCAACTCTGGGGGCAGATCGTCGCGCGTGACACCGCCTATTGGGACAAGCTCTGCGCCGATTTCGCCAAACGCACTGAATTCCCGCGTGACAGCGACGCGCAGAAGACGTTTTCCAAGCTACGCTCGGCCATTGGCGGCCTGTATGCCTACCATCACATGACCAAACAGGCTGAATACGCCTTTAAACAAGCGCTTAATCTCTGTCCCGAAAGTCCCGAGGCGAATTTCCGGTTGGCCCAGTTGTACATCGAACAGAACCGGGTTGACGACGCCATCGCCGTGCTGTCGGCCCTGCAGAAGCTCGACCCGTTGAACTCGAAGATCACCTCGGCCATCGATCAACTGCGCGGCATGAAGCAGCAGCACGGAGAGCTTGAGCAGTTGGAGCAGGCGCGTGCCGCCTCGCCGCGCGATTCCCGTCTGGTCGCGCAGCTGGCGCAGGCGTATTACCACACCGGCCAGCAGGACAAAATCGTCCCGCTCTGCGACAGCTACCTGACGCAAACCAATCTCGGCGCCAACGACATGATGCAAGTCTGCCAGATCTACTTGCTCTTGAACAAGGTGCCGCGCGCGCTGTCGACGTTGCAGATGGTCGTGGCCGCTTATCCGGACAACAGCCAGGCGTACTTTAACATCGCGATCATCCACGCGTCGGAGGGCAAGACGGACGATGCCCTCGATGCCCTCGAGAAAGCCATCCAAATCACCCCCTCGTTGCGGGAACAGGCCCGGAGCGCACCGCAGTTCAACAATCTCCACGCCAACCAGCGCTTCCAGGCGCTGGTCTCTGCCCCGAACACCTGATCGCTTCGATCCATGACGGCATTGCCAAATCTCCCTTCACCGCCCTGCCGGGCAAAAGTCCTGGTGGTGGATGACGAACCCGCCATACGCGAATTGGAATCCAGCGTGCTGGGCGAACTGGGCCATCAAGTCATCCAGGCCAGCAACGGAGAAGAGGCGCTGCGGCTCGTGCGCGAAGACCCGCCCGACCTGATCCTGCTGGACATCATGATGCCCGGGTTGACCGGCATCGAGGTCTGCCGCCAATTGCGCGAGGAAAAGTGCACCCGCACGATTCCCGTGATCGTTGTCTCCGGCGTCGAGGCCAAGAAGGCGCTGGAGGAGAGCATCATCGCCGGCGCGGACGATTTCCTGGCGAAGCCGATCGATTCGCTGGAGTTGATGGTCCGCGTGCGCTCGATGCTGCGCGTGCGCAACATCCACGACCAGGAGCGGCGCGTGGAAGCTTATGTGAAACACTTGCAGTCGATGCGCCAGGTGAAGAAGCCCTGACCCGAGAGAGGCCGGCGATGGCAACCGAGTCGTTGGACAGCAAACGCGCGCGCACCCGGAAAATCATCGCCGCACTGAAGAAGACCCACCCGGACGCCCGGCTGGCGCTGGACTTTTCCAATCCGCTGGAGTTGCTTGTGGCGCTGATCCTTGCCGCCCAGGCGCGCGACGACCTGGTCAACACCGTCACGCCCGCCTTGTTCAGGAACTACCCGACCGCCGCCGCCTACGCCAAGGAGAAGGAAGCGGTCCTGCAAAAGCAGGTGAACCGCATCAATTTCTTCCGGAACAAAACGCGCTCGATCCAGGGCGCCTGCCGCGCGCTTGTTGAAACATTCGGCGGTCGGGTGCCGGACACCATGGACGAGTTGCTGGGTTTGCCCGGCGTCGGACGCAAGACGGCCAATGCCGTGCTCGCCAACGCGTTCGGCTGGCCGGCCATCGTGGTGGACACGCACGTCGGACGATTGTCGCAACGGCTCGGGCTGGCGACGAAGGATGATCCGGAAAAGATCGAGGCCGAGCTCGTCGAAATTGTGCCAAAGAAGGACTGGACTTCATTCTGCCACCTGATGCAGTTTCATGGGCGGCGGGTGTGCACGGCGCGTAACCCGGCCTGCCCGAATTGTTCGATCAGGAAACTGTGTCCCTGGCCGGGGAAAACGAAGGCGGTATGAAGCCAAAACAGATTGAGACGGTGAACAACACGCTGGCCATCGTCTGGGACGACGGCCATGAGAGCTATTTTGAGTTCGAACCGTTGCGCCGCGCCTGTCCGTGCGCGCTGTGCAAGGGCGAAGCCAACGTGATGGTTGAATACCGCCCGCCGCCGCAGAAGTTCACACCGCAAAGCTTCGAGCTGCGCGGCTGGCAATACGTCGGCGGCTATGCCATCCAGCCCCAGTGGGCCGATGGCCACGCCTCGGGCATCTACTCGTTCCAGTACCTGCGCGACATCGATCCCGATGCTCCCCGCCAGGAGACAAAACCATGAGAATCATCGACCCGCATTGCCACATGATTTCACGCGTGACGGACGACTATGAAAAGATGGCGCTGGCCGGCGTCGAGGCGGTCGTCGAACCCGCTTTCTGGCTCGGCTCGCCCCGGACCAATGCTGGCTCGTTCATCGACTACTTCGAAATGATCATCGGCTGGGAAACGCAGCGCGCCAAACAATACGGCATCGACCATTTCACCTGCATCGCCATGAACCCGCGCGAGGCCAACAACGTGCCGCTGTGCAAGGACGTGCTGCCGGTGGTGGAGACCTATTGCCGGCGCGAGACCTGCGTGGCCGTTGGCGAGATCGGCTTCGACCGCCAGACTGATGAGGAGGAATCCGCCATTCGCGCCCAGCTCAAACTGGCGAAGAAATTCGACATGCCTGTGCTCGTCCATCTCCCGCACCAATTCAAAAAGAGCGGCACGGAACGCACCCTGAAAGTTGTCATCGATGAAAAGATGAATCCCGACAGGGTGCTGCTGGACCACAACACGGAAGAAACCATGCCGCTGTACGCCGGGACGAAATTCTGGCGCGGGATCACAGTCTATCCCGTCACCAAAGTCAGCGTCGAACGCGCCGCCAACCTGGTCCAGCAATACGGGGTCGATCGCCTGCTGATCAACAGCGCCTGCGACTGGGGCCCTTCCGATCCTCTCAGCGTCCCGAAGGTCGTCATCGAGCTGCGCAAACGCGGCTATCCCATCGACCAAATTGAGCAGCTCGTCTTCCGCAATCCGATCCAGTTCTTCGGCCAATCCGACAAGTGGACGTTTAGGGCGTAACACGGGCCTCGAATCGGCCTTTGACTTTTCGCTCACACAGGCGTTAGAATCCTTCCTGCCAAGTTTCAGCCCTCCGACCTACCTCGTTTGAGTCGCAGCGGAGCGATGACAACCTGACGTAACCAGATGAGGTATGTCCAAATGATGAGCAGGAAAGTCCTTTTGACGACAGTGTGCCGCCCGATGGGGCCCCACCACGGCGATGCGCCGTCGGTTGGCTATGAATTGTTGTATCGCCAGGTCACGCGCGCACAGGGCATCTTCAGCCCGCGCACGGTGAACATCCAATTCTCCCTCGAATACATCGCCGAGAACCTTGATACGCCGACGGTGGTGTTGCAGTACCCGTCAAAGCGCGAGTTGATCCGTGAACTCAAGAAGGGCTACGACTACGTCGGCATCTCGTTTCTGATGGCCATCTTTCACAAGGTCAAGGACATGGTCGCCTTGATTCGCCGCTACGCGCCCGACACCAAGATCGTCCTTGGTGGTTATGGCACGATCCTGACCGACGAGGAACTGAAGCCTTACGCCGACTTCATCTGCCGCGAAGAAGGCGTCGGCTACATGCGCCGGCTGCTGGGCGAACCCGAAATCCCGATGCCGTACAAACAGCCGCTGATCGTGAGCTGGTTGAAGGTGTTCGGCTGGAAAGTGTCGGGCACCGGCAAGATCTTCGCCGGGCTGGGTTGTCCCAACGGCTGCGATTTCTGCTGTACCTCGCACTTCTTCAAGCGCAAACACATCAAACTGCTGCCCGACGGCAAAGACATCTACGCCGTCGTCGAACGGTACCTGGATACGGACCCGAACCTCGTGTTCCTGATCATCGACGAGGATTTCCTGCTCAACAAAAAGCGCGCGATGCAATTCCGTGAATGCGTGATCAAGGGCGGCAAGCAGCTGTCCATTTTCGCGTTCTCGAGCGTGAAGGCGCTCAGCCAGTACACCGTCGAGGAAATCCTTGAGATGGGCATCGACGGTTTCTGGATCGGCTACGAGGGCACGCGCTCCGGTTACGCCAAACAGCAGGGCCGTCCGATCGAAGAGATCCTCACCGAGTTCCGCCAGCACGGCATCACCGTGCTGACGTCGATGATTCTCGGCTTTGATTATCAGACACCGGAAATCATCGCGCAGGAACTCGATGGACTGATGAAACTCAAGCCCGCCCTTGGGCAGTACCTGATTTACGGTCCCGTGCCCGGCACGCCCTTCAATGCGCGCGTGATGAAAGAGGGGCTGCTGCTCGATAAGTTCATCCAGGAGCCCCTGGAACTCTACCGGCGCGCCGACGGCTTCACCACCGCGATGAAACACCCGACGCTTTCACCCGAACAAATCGAAGATCTGCAACGCTGGTGTTTCGACCAGGATTTCCAGCGGCTCGGCCCGAGCATCTTTCGCGTGCTCGAAGGACGGTTCCTCGGCTGGCAGAAGTTGAAGGACTCGAAGAATCCGTTCCTGCGCAAGAAAGCCGAAGTGTACGCCGAAGACCTGCGTTGTGCCTATCCGGTGTTCCTCGCCGGCCGCCTGCTCGGTCCCAACGCGGCGATCCGCCGCTGGATCGGGGACCTGGAACGGCGACTGCACGCGGAACTCGGCCGCCCCGCTTCCGCGCAGCGGGTCAAGTCGGTGGTCGGCGTGGGGGCCGCGCTCTGGACGTGGCTGACGTTGAGGCTGGACCTGTTTCAACATCCGAAACTGATCCGGACCGCCTATCGGATGCCCGCCAAACGCTGGAGCGAGTTCAAGCTTTGGGAGGAAATGCCCCAGAAGATCTCGATCCCCGACTTCTCCATCCAGGTCGAATTGCAGCATGCCCGGAAGCAAGTCTGGCTGCGCCTCGAAGGCGCCCTGTCCGCCACGCAGATGGAAGGATTGGCCCAGCGCATTCATGACTCGCTGGCGCAGACCAGGAGCCGTCTCGTGCTGGACCTGAAGAATCTCCACTGGGACAAGGTGGACGACTTGCGCCCTCTTCGCGAGAAACTCCAGGCCTATCGTTCCCAAATCCGCCTGGTGCTGCCCAAGGTGGCCGCCAGCCACCCCGAAGTGATCCTCCTGGCGAGCATGTTTCACCACTACCGGGGCTAGAAACCGCGACGCTTGGCGGCGCTCAGATGTGAATCGCGCGGCCCTCGACGGCGAGGGCGGCTTCCTTGATGGCTTCCGCCAGCGTCGGGTGCGCGTGGCAGCAGCGGGCAATGTCTTCGCTGCTGGCGCCAAAGGCAATCGATACGGCGGCTTCCGCAATCAAATCCCCCGCGCGCGGGCCGATGATGTGGACACCGAGGACGCGGTCAGTCGCGGCGTCGGCGAGGATCTTGACCTTGCCGTCGGTCTGACCAAGCGCGCGGGCGCGGCCGTTGGCGAGAAACGGGAAAGTGCCCTTCTTGTAGGCGATGTTCTTCTCTTTGAGTTCATCCTCCGTCTTCCCGACGGAGGCGATTTCCGGTTGCGTGTAGACGACGCCGGGAATCGCGTCGTAGTTGACGTGACCGTGGCCGGTGACGATGCCTTCAACGCAGGCGACGGCTTCTTCCTCCGCTTTGTGCGCCAGCATCGGGCCGCGAATGACGTCGCCCACGGCATAAACTCCTTCGGCGGACGTGGCGAACCGGTCGTTGACGATGATGCGGCCCTTTGGGTCGAGTTGGACGCCGGCGGAATCGAGTCCGAGATTGTCGGTATTGGGAACGCGTCCCACAGCCAGCAGAACACGGTCGCAGGCCAGCGGCGCGGCGCCTTCGCATTCCACGACGCACCCTTTGCCTTCCACGCGCGCGCTTGTCACGCGGCTGCCGAGGCGAAAGTCGATGCCTTGTTTCTTGAACAATTTCAACGCGTCGCCGGCCAGTTCGGAATCCATCCCGGGCAGGATGCGGTCGAGATATTCCAGCACGGTGACCTTCGCGCCGAGCCGCAACCAGACCGAGCCGAGTTCCAGGCCGATGTAACCGGCGCCGATGACGACGAGATGGCCGGGCACCGCGGGATACGCCAGCGCTTCCGTGCTGCCGCCGATCCGGTCGCCGTCGACGGCGACGCCTTTGAGCGGGGCGGGTTTGCTGCCGGTGGCGATGAGGATGTGTTTGGCTTTCAACACGGTCTCGCCGCCGTCACCGCTGACCGTCACTTCGCCGTTTCCGCGCAGGCGGGCGTTGCCGGTGTAGCGGGTGATCTTGTTCTTCTTGAACAGGCTTTCCACGCCTTTGGTCAGCGCCAGGACGACCTTGTCCTTGCGGCCGAGCATCGTGGGCAGATCGAGTTCAATGCCGGCAAGGCGGATGCCGTGCGTGGCGGAGACTTCCTTGGCCTCCCAAAAACGTTCACTCGATTCGAGCATGGCTTTGCTGGGGATGCAACCGACGCGCAGGCAGGTGCCGCCCAGGGCCGCTTCCTTTTCGATGCAGGCGGCGTTCAGGCCCAGTTGCGCGGCGCGGATTGCGGCCACGTAGCCGCCGATGCCCGCGCCAATGACGACCAAATCGTGTTCGGCGGCGGCCATGGCTCAGATCTCCATCAACATCCGCGCCGGTTTCTCGATGACTTCCTTGACGCGTTTGAGGAAAGTCACCGCCTCGCGGCCGTCGACGATCCGATGATCGTAGGTCAGCGCGACGTACATCATCGGGCGGATGACCACCTGGCCTTCCCGCGCCACGGGCCGTTCCTGGATGGCGTGCATACCGAGGATGCCGCTTTGGGGCGGGTTGATGATCGGGGTGGACAGCAAGGATCCGAAAATGCCGCCGTTGCTGATGGTGAACGTGCCGCCTTGCAGTTCATTGGGCACCAGCTTGTTCTCCTTGGCGCGCTGGCCGAAGCCGGCGATGGCGGTCTCCACTTCGGCGAAGCTCATCCGGTCGGCGTTGCGCAGCACGGGAACGACCAACCCCTTCTCGCTGCTGACGGCGATGCCGATGTCGCAATAATTGTGAAAAACGATGTTGTCGCCGCGCACCTCGGCGTTGACCTGCGGCACGAGCTTGAGCGCGTCGATCGAGGCCTTGACGAAGAAGGACATGAACCCGAGTTTGACGCTGTACTTCTGCAGGAAGGCTTCGCCGTATTTCTCGCGCAACTGCAGCACGCCGGACATGTCGATCTCGTTGAACGTGGTCAGCAACGCGGCGGTCTGTTGCGCTTCGACGAGCCGCTTGGCCAGATGCCGCCGCAACGGACTCATGCGGACGACTTCCTCCGTGCGCTCGTGCGTTTCCGGTCCGTGGGCGACCGGTGGGGCGGCTTGGGCGGCGGCCGGCTCGGGCGATTTCGCGGCCGGTTCACTTTGCCGCTGTACGTCTTCCTTGAGCAATCGTCCGCCGGGGCCTGTGGCCTTTACATCGGCCGCGTTCAATCCCTTCTCGTCCAGCGCGCGCTGCGCCGCCGGCATGACGCGGGGCGGCGCCGCTGTCTTCGCCGGGGCGGGAGCGGGAGCTTCTTTCTTCGGCGGGGGCTTCGGCGCCGTCGGCTTCGGTTCGGCCGCGACGTCGGCTTCTTCCATGTACCCGATCACTTCGCCGACGGTGGCGACCTCGCCCTTCTTCTTGAGGATCTTTGTCACGCGGCCCGAGACGGGCGCGGGCAATTCGACGGTGGCCTTCTCGGTTTCGATGACGACCACGCTGGCGTCCTTGGCGACGGTCTGGCCTTCGCCCTTCAGCCACTCGCCGAGTTCGACTTCCTTTACCGATTCGCCGACTGACGGCACTTTCAGTTCCACAGCCATGGGGGCAATCCTCTAATGATTGATCGCTGGTGGCAAGCTCAACCCTTGGCCAGCGCTTCTTCGAGCAGTTTTTCCTGTTCCAACTTGTGCACGCGGGCCGAGCCGGTGGCCGGACTTGGCGAGGCGGGCCGTGAGATCTTCGCGAACGGCAGCCGTCCGAACAGCTTCTCGCCCCAGGCGACCCGCAGCGAACGCCACGCGCCCATGTTTTCCGGTTCTTCCTGCACCCAGTACACCGGTGTGCCGTCCGGGAACGGCGCCAACACGTCGCGAACCTGTTCCGGCCGCAACGGATACAATTGTTCCAGCCGGATGATCGCCACATCGGAGCGCTTCAACTCGTCGCGGCGCTGGTCGAGTTCGTAGTAGATCTTGCCGCTGCACAACAGCACGCGTTTGATCTGGTCCGCCGGGCCGGCTTTCACGTCGGGAATGATGCGCTGGAAGCCGCCGGTGGCGAATTCGTCGAGCGTCGACACGGCGGCGGGATGGCGCAGCAGGCTCTTCGGCGTCATGATGACCAGCGGTTTGCGCCAGCGGCGCAGGGCCTGACGGCGCAGGCAATGGAAGTATTGCGCGGGCGTGGTTGCGTTGACGACCTGGATGTTGTCCTCCGCCGCAAGGGCGAGGAAGCGTTCCAGGCGCGCGTGGGAGTGTTCGGGGCCCATGCCTTCAAATCCGTGCGGCAGCAACAGCACCAGCCCGCTTAACCGCCGCCATTTGTCCTCCGCGCTGGCGATGAACTGGTCGACAATCACCTGGGCGGCGTTGATGAAGTCCCCGAATTGCGCCTCCCAGAGAACCAGTCCGTCGGGACAATCCAGGCTGTAACCGTATTCGAACCCGAGCACGCCGGTCTCGGAGAGAGGGCTGTTGAGGATTTCGACCGGCGCCTGGCCTTCGGTGATGTGCTGGAGCGGGACGTAAAGATGGCCGTCCTCGACGTCGTGCAGCACGGCGTGGCGATGGCTGAACGTGCCGCGCTGGCTGTCCTGTCCGCTGAGCCGGATCCGGTAGCCTTCCGTCACCAGGCTGGCGAACGCGAGCGCTTCCCCCGCAGCCCAGTCCAGCGGCCGTTTGCCCTGGGCCATTTCCAGGTGCGCCTCGAGGCTGCGCTTGATCTTCGGGTGCGGATGGAAGTCCTCCGGCAATCGGGTCAGCGCCTCCAGCAACGCGGTGAGCCGCGTCTTTTCCAGGCCGGTCTCCACTTCGCCGGCCTTGGATTCCGGGCCGCCGAAGTAGCCCTTCCAGATGCCGCTGAAGCTTTCGATGGCCAGGGAGTTATGGCCGACGCGCGCTTCGGCGAGGTTCTTCTCCAGCAACTCATAGCGTTGCCGGGCGATCTTGTCGGCTTCCTCGCGGGTGACCTCGTTGAGTTTGAGCAAGTGATCGAGGTAGCCTTCGCGCACGGACTTTCTCTGTTCGATGGCCTGATAGAGCAGCGGTTGCGTGAAGGACGGTTCGTCGCTCTCGTTGTGGCCGAGGCGGCGGTAACCGTACATGTCGATCACCACGTCGAGCTTGAAGGTGCGGCGGAATTCGAGCGCGAGCTGCACGCACTTGCGCCACGGCCTCGGGGTCTTCGCCGTTGACGTGGAAAATCGGGGCCGGCAGCAGCTTGGTGCCGCTGGTGGCGTACATCGTCGAGCGGCCTTCTGACGGCGAGGTGGTGAACCCGATCTGGTTGTTGATGACGACGTGCAGCGTGCCGCCAACGGTGTAACCGGGCAGCTGGCTGAGGTTGAGGGTTTCCTGCACCACGCCCTCGGCGATGAACGCCGCGTCGCCGTGGATCAGCAACAGCATCCCGCGCGAATGGTCCGTGTCTTCCGCCCGGTCCTGTTTGGCGCGCAACCGGCCGGTGGCCACCGGATTGACGAACTCCAGGTGGCTGGGGTTGAAGCACAGCGAGAGATGCACTTTGCGGCCGGAACTGGTCTGCCATTCATTGCTGTAGCCGAGATGATACTTCACGTCGCCGCGGCCCGCGTGCAGTTGCGGGGCGGCGTCCTCGAATTCGCGGAAGATCTGGCGGGGGCTTTTGCCCATGATGTTGGCCAGCACGTTGAGCCGGCCTCGATGGGCCATGGCCATGACGATCTCATCGACGCCCTGTTCGCCTGCCCGTTCGATGGCCAGGTCGAGCAACGGGATCAGGCTCTCGGAGCCTTCGAGTGAGAAGCTCTTGGCGCCGATGAACTTCTTGCGGATGAATTCCTCGAACACCGTCGCGTCGGTCAGCCGCGTGAAGATGCGGAGCTGCTCCTCTTTGCTGAGGGCGAGACGGTTCTGCGTGCGTTCCATGCGTTCCTGCAACCAGAAGCGGATGGTGAAATCGTCAATGTGCGTGTATTGCACGCCGATGGAACGGCAATAGGTGTTCTGCAGCCGTTCGACGATCTCGCGCAGCGTCAGCGGCTCCTGGTTCGGCGAGAGCGTGCCGCAGGAGAACCGCCGGTCCATGTCCGCCTCGGTAAACCCGTGGAACTTCGGATCGAGTTCCGGCGGATGCACGCGCGGGCGGTTCAATGGATCGATCAGCGCCATCATGTGGCCGCGCGAACGGTAGGAGCGCAGGAGCTGGGCGATGCGGTCCTGGAGCATGCTCGTCTTGGGTTCGCCCCGGCGCACCGTGGCGTCCCGCTGCAGCTCGATGGGCGGATTGAACAGGCTCGACGGACGGAACGAAGGGCCGAGCCGCAGGTTCCCGTCCGAGCGCTCGCCTTCGGAGAGTTCCTCGAAGTAACGGCGCCATTCCATCGGCACGGAATCCGGGTTGCTCACGTACTCGGCGAACAACCCTTCCACGAAGGGCAGATTTGTGTTGTTGGGTAACGACCGCTTTTCACTCATGACTTGAATTCTTCCTTATGAAATCCCGAAACGCCAACTGCGACATTGACGCAAACCCTAATTCATAGCCTCGTTCATACCGCCTGTGCAAGGCGGCGATAGCGGTTAACGTGCAAGCAATTGGTGTGCCGCCACTTAAAGTGGTGCGGAAATGCGACGGGACACGGGAATGAGGGGGGAAATGGGTGGTTGACCGCAGTCCGGGCGGAATGCCGGACGGAGACGCTGGCGTGTCGCCTGTGCCGGTGTTACTCTTGGTCACGTTGCGATGAAACGACTCGGTATCTGTATCGCCGGACTGGACGGCGCGGTCGCCTCGACCATGGTGGCGGGCGTGGCGTTGATGCGGCGTGGACTTGCCAGGCCCGTGGCGGTCATCTCCGAACCGTTCAGACAATCGCACGAGCTGGCCGGGTTCGACTCGCTCGTGTTCGGCGGCTGGGACGTGCGCGACGAGAACCTCTTTGAATCGGCGTTGCGCAACCGCGTCATCGATCCGGCCCGGCTTCACCCCGTCGCCAAGGAACTCACCGCGTTGCGGCCATGGAAACCCGGCGCGCGGCAGATGGCGCGCGACATCGACCGGTTTCGCCGCAAACACAAGCTCGACACCACGATCGTCCTCAACCTACTGCCGACGGGAAACCATGCCGGCTCGAAAGCCTGCGCGCGCGCGGCGCTGGAGACAGGATCGCCGTTCATCAACTTCACCCCGAACGATTGCGGCGAGGACAGGCTTGGCGACATCCCCTACTGCGGCCGCGACGGCAAGACGGGCCAGACCTGGCTGAAATCGGTCCTCGCCCCCGCTTTGCGCGCCCGCGGCCTGCGTGTCACCGGCTGGTATTCCACCAACCTGCTCGGCAACGAAGACGGCCGCGTCGTCAGCCGGCCCGGCAGCGGGCGACCGAAGATCGCGTTGAAGACCAAACTGCTCGGCGAGATGCTTGGTTACGAACCGCACCACCAGGTGCAGATCCATTTCTATCCGCCGCGCGGCGACAACAAGGAAAGCTGGGACGCCGTCGATTTCGAGGGCTTCCTCGGCTTGCCCATGCAACTCAAGATCAACGGCCTCTGGCGCGACTCGGTCCTGGCCGCGCCGATGTGCGTCGATCTGGTCCGGTTCATGGACCTGGCCCATCGCCGGGGCGAACGCGGGCCGCAATCGTGGCTGAGCTTCTACTTCAAATCGCCCTACGGCGCGGCTACGCAGGCGCCGGCGCATGAGTTTCACCGGCAGGAGCGGCTGCTGGTCGATTACCTCCAGCGCGCCTGATCATCGGCGCGGCAAGATTACCCTATTGGCAAAGGCCGGATTCTGATTCGGGAGTCCTCCACGGTGACAATCGCTCCAGACTTCACGACCTCTTCAATCGAAGAAAGCACCGAGCGCAACACCTCGTTGACGCTTTCCACACGGGGAGACACCAAGCGTAGCACGATCAAAGAAGGCGACACGCCCGCGCTCGTGGCGACGAGGCCCGTGAAGTCCAGGTCTTGAGTAAGAATCACGCGACCCTCTGCGGCTGCCAGCGCGAGAATCGTCGAATCAGGGGCGTCATGCGGGAGACATTCAGAAACGCGGATCGCATCGTGTCCAAGACTCCGCAGAAACTCAACCGTGCGCGGCGAGATATGCTGGTCGGCGAGGATTTTCACGAAACCGGCGCGCTCGACTCGCTGGCCAGCCACGCCGCATACTTGGCAGCCTGCTGGATGTCTTCCGGAGCCAACTCAGGATAGTCCCGCACGATGTCCTGCGCAGTCAGGCCGTCACCGATGAGCCGCAGCACGAAATCGACGGTAATTCTTGTGCCACGAATCGTTGGCCTCCCCGTGCATACGGCCGGGTCGATGACAATGCGCTCCAGTTTCATACTAGAACAATACCATTTCCTCCCCCAGATGCCAACTGGAACCGGGCGCGTTCGAGCAGATCATCTACAGTCTTTCCACTCACTTCATGATCAAAACGCGACGATGACGGATGGCAGATGCCGGCAATGGGTATTCTGGCGGGTTCATCAAGCTGAACGCAGCATTGTTGGTGTCTCGACGGATCGGCACCACAGGCCAGCTTGACGGCATGAAGGTGTCCCCAAGTGCCGTAACCCAGTACCAGTACACAATCCGGCCGGTATGTCGTCAGGACATGTCGCAAGGGCTGTGGAGCATTGTCCCACATCTCTAGCGTTGGCCGTATTCGTGAAGTGGTGCCAACTGGCTCCTGAATGTAATTGTAGAAAAGCAGCGAATCCCAGAATCCTTTCCACTCGACGCCGTCAGCCTGCGCTCGCGCCTTCTTCGTGAAGGCACGGAACACTTTGGCGAAGAAAGGAAGACGACGCTCCCATTGGTTGTCGCTTCCACATGACACCTCACTTATCACTTCAGTTGTAAATTCAGGTGAATCAACCGACGGCCCACCGAGATAGTGAGATTCTCCGAGCACCATAACACCCAGACCAAACTGACTGCCTCTCCCGTACAGGTTTCCTTTCCACGGCTTGAAGTGTGGTTCAGTCATGATTGCCTCCTATGGAATCTCTGCTGTATTCAGTTTGTTCCTCTAGCGCTTCAGCGCCTTCGTCACCTCTTTGAGTGTGAGGCAATTGATCACGTCGGCCTTTGTCAGCCAGCCTTTGCGGGCGATGCCGATGCCGATGGAGAGATAGTGGAGATCGTCAATGTTGTGGGCGTCGGGGTTGATGGAACATTTCACGCCGAGGGCTTTGGCGTGTTTCCACAGGCGCCAATCCATGTCGAGCCGGTAAGGGTGGGCGTTGATCTCGATGATCTTGTTGTGTTTGGCGGCGGCCTCGATGACGGCGGGCATGTTGACGGCGTAGCCTTCGCGCTCCAGCAGGATCCGGCCGGTCGGATGGGCCAGCATGGTGACTTTGGGATGCGCCAGCGCCTTGCAAATGCGTTTGGTCATCTTCTCGGCGTCCATGGTGAAGCCCTGGTGGACGGCGGCGACGACGTAGTCGAACAGGCCAAGCGTTTTATCATCGAAATCCAGCGAGCCGTCGGAAAGAATGTCGCATTCCGTGCCGAAAAAGATGCGGAACCCTTCCTTGGAAAACTTCGCGTTGAGTTTTTTGATCTCCTCGGCCTGCTGGCGGACGCGTGTTTCGTCGAGGCCGTTGGCCTGGCGCTCGGACTTGCTGTGGTCGGCCATGCCGAGGTATTCCAAACCAAGATCCATCGCCGCCCGGGCCATCGATTCGATGGACTCGATGCCGTCGCTCCAGGTGGAATGACAATGGAACGTGCCGCGCAGGTTGCTCAACTCAATTAGTTTGGGCAGCGCATGGGTCTCGGCGGCTTCGATCTCGCCCATGTCCTCGCGCAATTCGGGCGGGACGTAATCGAGTTTGAGCGCCGCGTACAATTCCTCTTCCGACTTGCACTTGATGGCGCTGCCCAGTTCCTTGGCGCTTTTCTCCTTCTCGGCGGCGGGTGAGAACCCGTATTCGTTCAGCGAAAGTTTGTTCAACCGCAACGCCCGGGCCCGCAGGGCGACGTTATGCTCCTTGCTGCCGGTGAAATAGTTCAGCGCAAAGGCGTACTGGTCGTCCGTGACCACGCGCAGGTCGGCCTGGACGCCGCCTTTGAGCACCACGCTGGCCTTGGTTTCGCCCTTGGCGCTGACGCTGAGGACGCCCGGCATGGCTGCGAAATCGCCGATGATTGCAGCGGCGTCCTTCGGTTTGGCGCTGACCAGGAAATCGACGTCGCCAATCGTTTCGCGGCACCGGCGCAGGCTGCCGGCGATGCTGCAACGGACCACGCCATCGTGCGCGCGCAAGGCTTCGATGATCGGCTGGGCGACGGCCAACGCCTTGTGAAAAAGATGGCGGCCGCTGAACTGGCGCACCAACGCGATGCCTTCGAGGATTTTCTGCTGCGATTTTTCGCCAAACCCGTCGAGTTCGGCGATTTTGCCCGCTTTACAGGCCGCCTCGAGTTTGTCGATGGAATCGATCTTGAGTTTGTCGTAAAGGATCTTGGCGCGTTTCGGGCCGAACCCGGGGATTTTCAGCATGTCCAACAGGCCCTGCGGCATGGAAGCCTTGAGGTCGTCGTAGGACTTCAAGTGATTGGTCGTCACCATCTCGATGATCTTGGCCGCCAGGTCCTTGCCGATGCCCTTGATCTCGGTCAGACGCCCCTCTTTGACCAATGTGTCGAGGTCCTCCTGCAACCCATCGATCACACGTGCCGCGTTGTAGTAAGCGCGCACCCGAAACGGGTTTTCCCCCTTCAAATCCAGCAAAGCGCCGATTTCCTCGAAGATCTCAGCTATCTCCTTCTTATTCATGGTCTTAGCTCTTTATCATCGCAAAAATTTATGGTTTGACTAGGTCGGACCTGTCCGCCGAAGGCCCCGCGAAGGCGGATTGTGCCAAATTGGCGCTACGTGACGAGTCGTTGGAAGGGCGAGTCGCGCCCTTCGCGTCCCGGCTGCCGGCATGCCTATGCCAATTGCATATGTCATACTGCCTCCTACGGTAGCATAATCATCCCTTCCCCGCCAGTTTCAGTTCGGTCAAATTAGACAAAGGCCCGGAATCGGCTTGTCAGCCTCGTCAAACGCGATACCATGGGGCCTCGTCCGGCTGTATGGTCCGCGATGGTCGCGGAGAGTCAGCCACGGGGGAATGCAGACCCAATGAGGTTCACGACTGGATTTGCCCTTGCCGTCTCAGTGTTCGCGCTGGGAATACGGCCCACATTGGCCACGGAAGTTGCGCCTGTGGCTGCCGCCTCCGCAAAGACCCTAAACGAACGCCTGATTGACGCGGCGCGAGACGGCCGTGCGGATGAGGTTGAGGCGCTGCTGCGTGCCGGCGCGAAAGTCGATGCGCGGAGCGATACGTTCTCGACGCCGTTGATTCTCGCTGCCTCGACCGGCCAGGTGGAAATCGTGCAGGCCCTGCTGAAAGCCGGCGCGGACGTTAATGCTGCGGACAGTGGAAACAATGAAACGGCGCTGATGTATGCGGCGAGGCGGGGGAACATCCCCCTAGTCCACATTCTTCTCGATGCGAAGGCGCAGGTCAACGCGAAGGATGCCGTGGGAGACACCGCACTACATTTTGCGGCGCGTCGAGGCAGGATAGAGGTCATGGAACTTCTGCTGGCGGCGGGGGCGGATCCGACGGCTCAGGACTCCCGCTTCCTTGGAACGCCGCTTCATCACGCCGCCATCGGCGGCCAGCCGGACGCGGTCCGTTGTTTGTTGAAACACGGCTGTCCCGCCAACCTGCGCGATGAAAATGGGGACACGCCGCTGCACCTTGCCGTGATCGGCCGCAGCAACGATGTCATCATAGCGTCTGTGATCAAAGCGTTGCTGGATGCCGGGGCGGACATCAATGAGCCGGACTCCACCGACGGCCAGACTCCCCTGATGTGGGCGGCGGAGGATGCGAAACGAGCGGGGGCGCTGCAATTCCTGATTCAATCCCACGCCGATTTGAACAAAACCGACGGCCAGGGTTGGACGGCCCTGATGCGGGCCAGGCATGCCGGGAACGACGAGGCGGTAAAAATCCTGAAACAAGCCGGGGGCGAAGACCACACGAATCTATCCTTTGCTGCCGCGAATGGGGACCTTGTTGCTGTCCAATCATTGTTGGCCAGGCAGGGCGTCGACCATCCCAAACAGAAGGAACTCGATGACGCACTGTGTCTGGCAGTGCAGAACCCACAGCACGGCATCGTGAAGGAATTGCTCACCCACGGCGCTAATCCAAACGCGCGATTGAACGGGGATTATACGCCGCTAACCGCCGCCTGCCGGCATGGCGACGTGGAGATCGCCCGTCAACTTCTCGCCGCCGGCGTGAATGTGAACCAACCGAGGGAATTCGGCATCACTCCCCTGATGCTTGCGGCGGAAAACATGCCTGTGGAATTTGTAAATGAACTGATTGCCAAAGGCGCTGACGTGAACGCGACGAGCGAGCGTTTTGGGTCGGTGGCCGGGTGGGCGGCGCGCGGCGGAAAACTTGAAAACATGAAGGCCCTGGTACAGCACGGAGCGAAGATTGACGTTCATGTGGGCGAACCCGATGGCTATATCGGGTGGCCACTCATTGCCGCCATCCGGCAAGGCAATGTTGTGCTTGTTGATTATCTGCTCACGCACGGCGCGGACATCAAGACCAAGGGTAACCACGGCAAGACGCTGGTGATGTACGCGGTGCAACACAACCAGGTGGATGTCGCCAAATTCCTGATCGCGCGCGGCGCTGATGTATCGGCCCGGGCGGATTACGACTACAACAATACGGCGCTCGAGCTGGCGGAGAACACCGGCAAGACGGAGATCGCCGCGCTGTTACGCATCCTGGCGTTCGACAGCGATCATCCGGACGATCCACGGCATTGGGGGAAGAAGCTGGCCCGCGCGCTGGCCGAGTCCACGCAGGCGCAGATCGATAATCGACCGCCGGACAATGCGGCATTGCTCGCGTTAATCCGGGAAATCGTGGCGGCTGCGGACGCCGCCCCGGCCATGAAGGCCGATGCGCGTTATTTGGCCGCCATGGCCGATTTGGAAACGCTGAAAGCATCGGGTTCCACCACGAATTCCGCCGTACGTGCGGCGGTGGAAGCCGCCATTGCCGAACTCAAGACCAATCATCCGGGCGACGCCCGCGCGGCGATGGTGCAGCAACAGTTGCAGGCGATGCTCGAGTCGAGCGCCGGCACGCCGATTGAGTTGAAGTTCCAGGCGGTGGACGGCGCCGCTGTTGATCTGGCGAAGCTGCGCGGCAAGGTCGTGCTGGTGGATTTTTGGGCGACGTGGTGCGGGCCTTGCCGGGCGGAAGTGCCGAAGGTGGTGGCCGCCTACAACCAGCTTCACAAGGACGGCTTTGAAGTGATCGGCATTTCGCTGGACCAGAACAAGGAACAGTTGGTCAGAGTCACCAAGGAAGCCGGCATGACGTGGCCCCAGTACTTCGACGGCAAGGGCTGGGAGAACCAAATCAGCAGCCGGTACGGGATCCAGGGCATTCCCACCATGTGGCTGGTCGACAAGAAAGGGTTCAAGCGTCCCACGGAGGTCAACAGTGAGAACCTGGTGGCGCAGGTCAGGAAACTGCTGGCGGAGTAGCAAGCCGTGCGCCTGTCGGGTTGTGGCGGCGGCCGTCCCGGCGGCGGGGCCGACAGAAGCGTCCGAGACGGACGCCACTACAACAAATTGACCCACGACCGGCTGGCCTCAGTGGGTGACTTGCAGGGCGGAGGTGACTTCGCGGACGCCGTCGGTTTCCAGGGCCAGCAGGATGGCGCGGCCGATCAGCGCGTGACTGGCGACGGTGCCCGACAGGGTGACGCGGCCATCGGTGGTGGCCACGGAGATTTTCCAGGCGGACAGGTCGCGGTCCAGGGCCAATTTGGCTTTCACCTGGGTGGTGATGCGCGCGTCGGACGCGGCGTCGGCCATGGCGGCGCCGAAATCGCCCACCTGGCGGCGCACGACCCGGCCGGTGCGGGTGAGTTCGTGTTCGATATCGTCGCCGGTCAGGTGCCAGGCTTGCAGTTTGCCCTCGATCACCGCGGCGGCGCGCTGGAGCGCGGCCGCGGTCGAGTCCTGGGCGGACCGCACGTGGCGGTTCTTGTGGCCAATCACGAAATACCATCCTGTTGCAGCCGTCAGGACCGCGCCCAACAGCAGACCGACAAAGAAGTTCTTCATCGCGGCCCATCTTAGGCGGTCCAGCCGTTTGAAGCAAGACGCGGAGAAAATCGTTGCGCCGGGGGCGGCGACTGGCGATAACCGTTGGCATGCCGCGCTATATCAGCCAGCACACCATCGCCTGCATCACGCGCCAGTATTTGGAGGGGTTGATCGGGGAATTGAAGCGCGATGAGAAGACGGTGAGGTGCATCCGGTTCGTCTCCGATTCGCTGGAGGGCAAGCTGCTCTGCGAATTTGAGGCGCCCGACAAGGAGACCGTGCTCGCCTTCCTCGACGCCCACCAGATGCGCCCGCAATGGGTCATGCGGGTGGAGCAGGAGTGGTAATGGGAGACTCGGCCAACGAGACGTGGTTGGTTATCATCCTCTGTTTCTTCCTGCTGGGTGTCTGGGCCTACAGAGATCCTGAGACAAATCGCCGGGTCGTTGAATTGTTGCGCGAAAGCGTGGGTGTGTTAAAGCGAGTGCGCTGGATTTTGGTTATATTCCTCATGGGGTGCGTTGTGTCGGTTTTCGTGGAGGAAGCGAACAGGGGCTTGGCTGAATGGGCACACGCCCGTGAATATCCTGGCTGGCAGTCATCGGCGGCGGGAATGGATTTCAATCTGTCGTTCGCTCTCCTCGCGGCGCGCCGGGAAGCGATTCGCGAAGCTGCCGACTTCGTATGGGCATGGCCCGTTTCGATCTGGAATGGCTGGTTGGCCGCCCTGCTGTGGATTCGTTTCCAGGCGCAAATTCGGCGCCGCCTCTTCGACGGCAAAGAAACGGCGAACGAATGGCAGGGCATTGGCTGGCGGTTGGTATGGCTCTGCGCCGCGGTCGCCATGGTGATGCCGGGTATAACATTTTTCACATCCTGGCGGTCTGTGAAACCACCTTTGGAGTCCAGAATTGCTGTCGTCATGGTGGCGGTTGGAATTCTTACCTTTTGTTTTGTGGTTGGCTGCAACGCGTTTCTCCAGTGTGGCTTGCTGCAGGTGGTCCGCGTGACGGAGGCAAGCACTGACGCGGGCCCTTCCAGCCTGCTGGATGTCCAGATCCCCATGTTTGTTCGGTTGTTGAAGTTTTATGTGGTCACGACGTTGGCATTGGGGGCGGTCACCTTTTTAGTCAGATGGACGCGCTGGTTCCATGGGTGGCAGGAGATCGTGTCGTACTCCGTGGTCCCGGCCATGGGAGTCGCGATGATTTTTGTTCCTTCGGTCATCGTGTTGGATGATGTGAACTTCGCAAAGGCGTGGCGCAGGAATTGGAAGCTCTGGCGCGAGAACGGACAATTGCTCGTGGCGCTCCTGTTGCCGCAACTCGTGCTGGCGTTTGTTCTCGCGCTATTGGAGCGAAGGGCAGGGTGGCTGGTGAGGCATTTGCCGATTGCGCAAGCGTCTACGCGATTGGCCTTCGCGCTGGTAAGAACCGCCATCTCCGTTTTATGGCTGGTGCTGGCCGCCCGGCTGGTGATCGGCCGGCCGCTCAATAATCCGGATAGATTGAGTTGAGCAACTGGGTGCGGAAGCGGGCGTAGGCGCGGATGGCTTCGCGGATGTAGGCGTGGGCGTCGATGCGGCCGCGGAAATCCTCGACCTTTACCTGGCCGGCTTTTTCCAGTTCCTTGTAGATCTCGAAGAAGTGGCGGATCTCGCGCAGGGTGTGGGGCGGCAGCTGGGAGATATCGTTGTACGACGAGTAGATCGGGTCGTTGGCGTGGACGGCGATGATCTTGAAATCTTCCTGGCCGGAATCGTGCATGGGCAGCATGCCGATCGGGCGGGCTTTCATGACGCAGCCGGGGATGACCGGTTCCTGCGAGAGCACGAGGATGTCCAGCGGGTCATGGTCGCGGCAGTAGGTCTGCGGGATGAAGCCGTAATTGCTGGGGTAATGCACGGAGCTGTGCAGCGTGCGGCTGATGTGGAGGATGCCGTTGCGTTTGTCGAGTTCGTACTTGATCTTGCTGCGCATCGGGCATTCGATGAACGCGTTGCATTCCTCGGGCGCGCGCGTTCCCGGCGCCAGCACGTGAAACGCGCTGTAGACCACCGCCGGGGCGGCCGCCGGCGGGACCGGGCCGCCGCTTTTTTTGCTGGCTGTCTTTTTTCGCATGGCGCGGCACTCTAACCAAGCCGCGCGCGCCGCGCAATGCCAAAGCCGCGCTTAATTCGCCCGCGCCGGCTGCGTTTCCCAGCCGCCGCCGAGGGCCTTGTAGAGCGCCACCAGATCGACGGAGACGGCGCTTTGGCTTTCCGCCAGTTGGTCTTGCGCCTGGTAGAGCGACCGCTCCGCGTCGACGACGTTGAGGAAATCCCCCAGGCCCTTGGTGTAGCGTTCGTTGGCCAGGTCGACCGCTCCGCGGCTGGCGGTGACGGCGTCGGTCAGGGCGCGATAGCGCTGCTGTTCGTTGGCGTAGGCGGCCAGCGCGTTCTCGACGTCCTCAAACGACATGAGAACGGTCTTTTCGTAGGCGGCCAGGGATTGGTCTGCCTGCGCGCCTGCCGCCTTGATCTGGCTGCGGATGCGGCCGTAATCCAGCAGCCGCCAGGTGACCGTCGGCCCCGCCGACCAGTATTTGCTGCTGTAGGCGAACCAGTCGCTGGCGGAGAAGCTCTGGAAACCGCCCAGGCCGACGAGGGTGAATTTGGGGAACAGTTCCGCTGTCTGGACGCCGACGTTGGCGGTGGCCGCCTGCAGGTCGCGTTCGGCGCGCCGCACGTCGGGACGGCGGCGCAGCAGGTCCGACGGCAGGCCCACGGGCACGGCGGGCGGCGGGGCGGGCACGGGCGCGTCGGCGCCGAGTTCCGCGACCAGCGCGCCGGGTTCGCGGCCGATGAGCACGCCGAGCCGGTGCACGCCTTCTTTGAGCGAGGTGTTGAGCGATGGCACTTGGGCTTGTGTCGTCGCCAGCAGCGCTTCGGCCTGGCGCAGGTCGAGTTCGCTGGTCAATCCGGCGTTGAACCGGGCGCGGGCGATGTCGACGGCGTCCTGTTGGGCGGCGATGTTGTCGCGGGCGATGGCCAGCCGCTGCTGGTAGTCGCGGACTTCCACGTAATTGCGCGCCACTTCGGCCAGGACGCTGACGAGCGTGTCGCGGCGGTCTTCCTCGACGGAGGCGTACTCGGCGTAGGCCTGCTGGAGCGCGCGGCGTTTGCCGCCGAAGACGTCGATTTCCCAGGTCGCGTCGAAATGCGCGTCGTAGAGGTCGGTGTGGTAGAGGTAACCGAAGCTGCTGGTGCCGGTGTTTTTGGGGAACGGCAGCGAATTTTTCGATTGCAAGGCGTCGGTGTAGGCGGCGGAGGCGTTGATCGTGGGGCCGAGGTCCCAGGCGACGCCGGAACGCAGGGCGCGCGCTTGGCGCAGGCGTGCGTCGGCGATGCGCAGGTCGTGGTTGGCGGCCACGGCGCGGGCGACGAGTGAGTTCAGCTCGGGATCGTTGAATGTTTTCCACCAGTCGGTGATTTGCACGGCGCTGTTGGTGGCGCCGCTGGGAGAGAGGGTTGCTTCGGTCCAGCCGGCGGGTGTGTTGACCTTCGGCGCGTGGTAGTCCGGCCCGACGGCGCAGCCGGCGGCCAGGGCGGCCGCCAGCGCACAGGCAAGCGCGTTGCGGGTCTTCATGGGGGTTCCTCTTTTTTGTTGGGAGCGTCCGTCAGAGTTGAAGTGGCCGATGTTGATCATCTCAGTGCACCGCGATGGCGCCTCCGGGTTTGCCTTTTTTCATCAGGAATGTGAGGGGGACCAGCAGGAACATCGACAGGCCCAGCAGCCAGAAATTGTCGATATAGGCCAGCAGGTTCGCTTGTTGGGACACCATCAGGCCGAGCACGGCGTAGGCTTGTTTGGTGGCGGCCACGGTATTGGCTCCGGAGGCGGCGAAGCTGTGGGTCAGGCCCCGCAAGGTCGCGGTGAAATGCGGATTGTATGGATTCATCTGTTGCGAGAGCGCGACCTGGTGGAATTGCGCGCGGCGGGCGAGCATGGTGGTGACGAAGGAAATGCCGACGCTGCCGCCGATGTTGCGGGAGAGATTGATCAGGCCGGAGGCGGCGTTGCCCTTTTCGCGCGGCACATTGGCGTAGGCGGCGGTGTTGATCGGCACGAACAGGAACGCCACGCCGGCGGACTGCAGGATGCGCGCCCACATCATGGTGCGAAAATCGACGGTGAGGTTGAAGCTCATCATGTTAAACAGCGAAACGCCCACCACGAAAAATCCGAACGCTATGATCTTGCGCGCGTCGTAATGCGTGACCAGGAAGCCGATCATCGGCATCATCATCATGATGACCAGGCCGCCCGGTGAAATCACCATCCCCGCCTGTTTGGCGGTGTAACGCATTAGTTCCTGGCAGTATTGGGGCAGCAGCACCGTGCTGGAGTATAGCGCAAAGCCGACGGTGAACAGCATGACGTTGCCCATCAGAAATGTGCGGTCCTTGAACAGTCGCAGGTCAATGATGGGGTCTTTCACGCGCAACTCCCAGATGATCGTGAACGCCAGGGCATGTCAGGCTGATCACCGAGAACACGCGGATATAGGGCGTCTCGAACCAGTCTTCACGCTGGCCCTTGTCTAGCACCACTTGCAGCATGCCCAGGCCCAGCGCGATGAGCCGCGAAACCGATGTAGTCGATTTTCACGCCGGCATTCTTTTTCTTCTTCAAATACGGCGGGTCGGAAATCAGGCGCGACGTCAGCAGCAGCGAGAGGATGCCGATCGGGCACGTTGATGAAAAAAATCCAGCGCCAGGTGAAATTGTCCGTGATCCACCCGCCCAGCGTCGGCCCCAGCGCCGGCGCGGCCACCACGGCCATGCCGTAGACCGCAAAGGCCATGCCGCGTTTGGCCGGCGGAAAGGTGTCGGCGAGGATCGCCTGTTCGCTCGGCTGCAGGCCGCCGCCGCCCGTCCCTTGCAGCACACGGAAGAACACCAGCCAGCCCAGGCTCGGCGCCAGCCCGCATAAGAGCGAGCCGATGGTGAACAAGGCCACACAGCTCATGTAGAATCGCTTGCGCCCGACCCGTTCCGAAATCCAGCCGCTCAGGGGCAGCACGACGGCGTTGGACACCAGGTAGGAGGTCAACACCCAGGTGCTTTCGTCGACGCCCGCGGACAGGTTGCCCGCGATGTGGGGCAGTGAGACGTTGGCCACACTGGTGTCCAGCACTTCCATGAACGTGGCCATCGTGACCACCAGGGCGATGATCCACGGGTTATGCGGCTGCTGCCACATCGCCTCGTCGTGCCGGACCGTGTGACCATCGCTCATCGCACCTTCACCTTCGGAGTGACCGACACACCCAGCGGCAGAATTCCCGGGGGAGACTGCGCCCTGATCGAACACAATCTTGACGGGAACGCGTTGCACGACTTTGACGTAATTGCCCGCCGCGTTTTCCGGCGGCAGCAGGCTGAATTGCGCCCCCGTGCCGGCCTGGATGCTGTCCACCTGTCCGGTGAACCTCTGGCGAGGATACGCGTCGACTTGAATCGAGACCGGCTGGCCGGGCTTCATGTCGGTCAACTGCGTTTCCTTGAAATTGGCGGTGATCCAGACGTTCGATTGCACCACGGCCAGCAAGGCCTGGCCGACCTGCACGTACTCGCCGTTTTCGACCGACCGGTGCGTCACCCAGCCGTCCTCGGGCGCGCTGATGGCCGCGTACGACGTGTTCAACCCCGCCTGCCGCACCGTTGCCTCGGCTTGTTGCACCTCGGCTTCGGCCGAGCCGATCTGCGACCGGCTCAAGGCCACCTGCGCCTGGGAGGTGTCCGCTTTCTTGTGCGCAACCTCCAAGGCGGCGGCGGTGGATTGCGCCGCCGCCACGGCCGCATCAACCTGTTCGCGCGAGACGGCGCGGCTTTCGACGGCTTGATAGCGTTGCAGGTCTTGTTGCGCGCGTTTGGCTTCGGCCTCCGCCGATCCGACGGCGGCCTGGTCCTGCTCGGCAGCCGCCTGCGAGACGATCAACTGGCTCCTGGCCTGCAGGAGCCTGCTTTGGGCGGCGGCCAGCGAGGCCCGCGCCTGGGCCTGGGCCACATCGAAATCGCGCGCATCGATCTGCACGAGCGGATCGCCCTTCTTGACGAACTGGTTGTCGGTGATCAACACCTGCCACACGCGGCCCGCCACTTTCGGGCTGATCTGGATGGCGTGACCGTCGATGAACGCGTCGTCGGTCGACTCGTACGGATGCAGGGCGATGAAATAACACACCGTCAGCGCCACGATCAGCAGCGGACCCACCAGCAACATGATGCGGACGAACCGGTTGTTGCGCCGGCCATTCCCGCCTGTTGTCCCAGCGCTTTCACTGGCCGCCGGGGCGGCGGCTGTTTCATTTTCTGGATTCATGGCGACCTGTCGGGTTCACGGTGGATTGCTTTTTCAATTGCTTCAAGGCGGCGAGTGAGAATTCCGCGAGATGGCCGGCCAGGGCGTCGATGTCTTTCGGGTCGAATTTCATGGCCGGGTGGAGCCGGGTAATGACCGGTCGCGCGTGATGGTAAAACGCCCATTGCGACACGATGCTCATCGCGCACAGGCGCACCTGCCGCTCGCCGGCCCCCGGCCCGAGGATGGCGTGGACGCAGGCCTGCAACTGGTTGAAGCGGGGCTGAAAATCGTCCTTCACGAGCGCGTCCAGCGCCTCGGTCGGCTCAATCATCTCGCGCGACACGAGTTTGCCGTGCCAGGCCGGCCGGCCCACATCGAACATCATTCGCAGCCGGGCGGCGATGATCGCGCGCAGGGCCGCCTCCGCCTTCTTCGGGGTGAGGGGCCCGTCCGGCAGCCGGTACTCCTCGGCGGCGCAGCGCAGGGAGTACTTCAGGACCGCGGCGTAGAGCCCCTGCTTGTCGTGGAAATGATAATTGATGGCGGCGACGTTGGCGCGGGCGCGTTTGCAGATTTCGCGGACGGTGGCCTTTTGGAAGCCGCATTGCGCGAAGACTTCGCCGGCGGCCTCGAGCAACCGCTGCTGGGTTTCCGCCGTTTGATGGGTGGCAGGCATGAGGGGCCTTGTTTCAAACATTTGTTTAAATCCGATGTTTGAATCCGTCAAGCGGTTTCGGGAAAGTGGTTCAGCAGGAGAGGCAGGGGCCGCGCGCTAGGCCTGGCGTTCCGCGATCTGGCGCAATTGGGCCTGGCGCATCAGCCAGCGCAACTGGCCGTCTCCCGGTTTGATCTGCCCGGTCTCGACGCAGGCGATGCCGCCTTTGCCCAGGGCCAGGCCGTCCATGCGTTCCGCGCCGATGAGAGCGGCGACGTGCTCGGCGAGGCCGGGCATGTGGCCCACCAGCAGCAGGTCGCCCGCGTCCTGGTGGGGCTTCAACGCGCGGAACAGCGTGGAGGTGGATTTGCCGGGTTTTAATTCGTCCAGCACGATGATCTCGCCCGTGAAGTGGATTTCCTTGGCGGCGATCCGGGCGGTCTGGTTGGCGCGCACCAGGGGACTGGTGAACACCTGCGCGAATTTGGCGCCCAATTTGGCCAGCGCGACGCCGGCGATATGCGCTTCTTCCCTGCCCTCGCCGGTCAAGGCCCGTTCGGCGTCGCTGGACGCGATGTCCGTGGCGGTGGCGTGGCGCAGGAAGTAGAGTTTCATCAACGGATAAAGTCGCGCGGGTCGGTGATGTGGCCGGTGATGGCGCTGGCGGCGACGGTGTAGGGCGACGCGAGGAAGACCTGCGATTCGAGGTGGCCCATGCGGCCGGGGAAATTCCGGTTCGTGGCGCTGATGCATTTCATCGGTTTGTTGAGCCGGCCGAAGGTATCGGTCGGCCCGCCGAGGCAGGCGGCGCAACTGGCGTTCTCGGTCATTTGCACGCCGGCTTCCTCGAGCACCTGCCAGACGGTCTTGCCGTTGGTGCGCGCGGTCTGCAATTCGCGCACGACGTCCGGGGTGGCCGGCACGCCGAAGGTGTCGATCTTGACCTTGTGGCCCTGGATGACCTGGGCGAATGCGAGGAAATCACTGGTCTTGCCGCCTGTGCACGAGCCGATGTAGGCGCGGTCGAGCGTGACGTCTTTCAATTCCCTGGCGAGTTTGCGGTTGCCGGGGTTGGGATGGCAGGCCACCGTCGGTTCGAGTTTCGAGAGATCGAAGATCTTGTCGTAGAAAAAGTTTTGCTTGTCGCCGCTGTCGCAAAAAAGCGGGTCGTAGTCGGTCTTGGTCCCATTGGCCTTGGTGCGCTCGTCGACGTACGCGAATGTCTTTGTCGTCCGGCTCGAAGATGCCGTTCTTGCCGCCGGCTTCGATGGCCATGTTGGCGATGGTCATCCGGTCGTCCATCGATAAGCGCCTTGCGCGCCGGGACCCTGGAATTGCATGGCCCGGTAGGTCGCGCCGTCGAAGCCGATGTCGCCGATGCAATGGAGGATGACGTCCTTGGCCATCACGCCTTTCTGCAAGCGCGCCTTCGAGCCAGAACCGCATCGTTTCAGGGACTTTCAAGAGCAAGTTTGCCCGTGCCGAACACGAACCCGGCGTCGGTGTTGCCGATGCCGGTGGCGAATTCGCCGAACGCGCCCGCCATGCAGGTATGCGAATCGGTGCCGAGCAGGATTTCGCCGGGCCGGGTGTGGCCTTTGGCGGGCAGGGCGGTGTGGCAGACGCCCGCGAAACTGCCGCCGTATTGGCGTTTGAGCTGGCCCTGGCTGGCGTCGAACGCCCAGTGCCCGTTCGGGTCGTCGATCACGTCGTAGAAATATTTGATGCCCTGTTCGCGGACGAAATCGCGGAGGATGTCCACGTTGCGGTTCGACTTGGAGTCGGCGGTGAAAATATAGTGGTCGGGGATGATGACGATTTTGTTCTTGTCCCAGACTTTGGCGGCGGCGCCGAACTCGCGTTTGAACACGCCGATGGTGCCCGGACCGCAGACGTCGTGCGTCATCAGCACGTCCACGTTGACCCAGACATTGTCGCCCGGCTGCACCGATTTTTTGCCCGACGCGCGGGCCATGATTTTCTCTGTGAGTGTCATGGATTGGCTCCGAACAAAGCCACCATACACAACGATCCGGCAACGCGCAAGATCGACGCCGCGGGCGGTTTGGGCTAGGCTGGGGGCATGACCGAGACCTGGTTTTTGCTGGAATCGCCCGCCGGCGGGGCGGCGGAGAACATGGCGATCGACGAGGCGCTGGTGCAGACGGCGGAGAAGCGCGGCCGGCCATTGCTGCGGACCTATGCGTGGCTGAAACCGTCGGTTTCGTTCGGTTATTTCCAGAAAATCCCGGCGCATCTGGCGGCATCATACGATCTTGTGCGCCGGCCCACGGGCGGCGGCGTTGTCTACCACGGCCGGGACACGACCTACACGGTCGTGGTCCCCCGGTCACATCCGCTTTGCTCGCTTTCGACGACGCAATCGTATTGCCTGATTCACAAGGCCGTCGCGGCGGCGCTGGAGAAGGACGCGGTCCTTCACGAAGCGAAGATCCAGTCGCTCAGGGGCCAGTATGAATGTTTCCAGAAACCGGTGCTGGGCGACGTGGTGATCGATGGCCGCAAGGCGGCCGGCGGCGCGCAACGGCGCAGCCAATGGGGTGTGCTTCATCAGGGCTCGATTGCCGTGAAACTTTCCGCCGGCCGGCTCCAGGAGGGTTTTCACAAGGCGTTGGGCGTTGTCTTTGAGCCATATGCGCTTTCCGCCGAGGAACACGAGTTGGCCGCCAAACTCGTCCGTATCAAATACAGCAACGCCCGCTGGGGCGGACGGGCTGCCTCGCCGGACCGTGTCACCTGACGGCGTCAGGCGCCGGCGGTTCCCGGCGGTCCGCCAGGCGCAGTTCATAAACGGCGCAGCCGGCCAATACGAGCGTGTACAGTTGCAGACCCGTGACGCGGGCCAGCGGTTGGGAAAACCAGGGCACGACGTAGAGCAACAACAGCAGCAGACGGAAGCCGGGACTGATCGGGCCACGGCGCATCAACGCATCCACGGTGAGTAACGCGCCGAGCACGGCCAGCGTGGCGTCGTAAATGCCGACGTACAGGTTGAGGACCAATGTCGCGGTGATGGTGCCGGCCCAGACCAGAGGTTCGCCCTCCCCTCTCCACCACCTGGGCAGGACGAAGCCCGCAGCGGCCACCCCGATCACCCCCATGGCGCACCAGCCGGTCAGGGTGTGTCCACCCTGGAGCAGATGGAAGAACGAGACGAGGTCGACGAATTTCCAGATGCGAAAAATTTCGGCGCTGCCGGCGGCGGCGTGGACGTAGGCCGTGAGCAACCGCGCGTAATCCAGGCAGGCTGTCTGGCCGACGGCCACGAGCGAGAAGATGGCCAGCCCGAGCGCCGCTCCGGCGAAGCCGAGCAGGATTTTCCAGCGCCGGGACACGACGAGCATCGGCAGGAGCAGGATGAGCAACGTCGGTTTGTACAGGCAGACGGCCAGTGAAACGCCGGCGGCCACCGGGCGGTTCCGTGGGAGCCAATAAATTGTTAACGCGAGCAGCAAGAAGCCGATCGCGGACAGTTGGCCGCCGACCCAGCATTCCATCAGGAAGGGTTCAAACGAGAGCGCCAGCAGCCACACGGCGGTCCGCATCGCCGCCGGGACCGCCGTCGTGCGCAACACCAGCGTCAGGCCCGCCGCGTACAACCCCAGGGAAAGGCACAACCAGACGAAATACGACAAGCCGTATGGCAGGAGCGCCAGCGGCCGAAAGAGGGGCGCGAGAAACGGCGCATTGGCATACGGCAAGGCCTCTTCGCTCGAGGCTTGCGGACGCAGCTCGTGGTACAGCCTGTCCTGCAGCCTGCGGTCGTAGAGCCGGGCTGCGCCGTAGTCGTTCTGGATCTTGCCCGCCGTGTAGAAGGCGGCGTAATCGGAACCCAGTTCCGTGCCAAACACCGTGCGGCCCGTCCTGCCCGTGATAAACGAGACGGCGAGCAGGACGGCGGTGACGGCGAGCACGGACAGGCTGACAAAACGGATGCGCCTGGCGTTCAGCCATCGGGCCATCGGCTCTGCCAGGGGGAGGCTCACAAGACCGCGGAAGGCGGACCTTGTGTGCGTTCGCCGGGCGCAAGCTGCGGCTGCTCGATCTGGCCGAGCTTGGCGTCGAGTTTCACCAGCACTTTTTCCGTGTCGGTATAACTGCCCGAGGCGTTGTTGAGGTGCTTGCCCAGCACGCGGAAGTTTTCCTCGAGCCGCTCAAAATCCCCGCGCAACCGCGCCAGCGTGTTGAGGATTTCCTGGGCGCGTTCCTCGACCTTCATCCCGCGCAGCCCGAGCAGGATCGTCTGGAGATAGGCGTAAAAACTGTTCGGCGAAACCGGCACCACGCGCTTTTCGAGCGCGTAACTGAACAGTTGCCGCTCATCGCCGCCGGCCTCGTCCTTGATGATCGTCTCGTAGTAGACGTTTTCCGCGGGGATGTACATCAACGCGAAATTGTACGTGCCTTCGTCGGGCAAGATGTATTTCGTCGCGATGGCGTCGATGTGTTTCTTCACGTCGCGCATGAATTGTTTGCGGGCGGCCACGCGCTCCGATTCCGTGGCGATCTCGATGATGCGCCGGAAGTTTTCCAGCGGAAATTTCGAATCGACCGGCACCAACTGGGTCCCGATCCGGATCACCGCGTCCACCGTGTCGCCGTTCTTGAACCGGTGTTGCAACTGGAAATGTTCTGGCGGCAGGATTTGCGCGAGCAAATCGCCGAGAAAGAGTTCCCCCATCCCCCCGCGCAGTTTCGGGGCGCGCAGGATGTTGACCAGGTCGGCCGCCGCCTTGCCGACTTCGTGGATTTGCCCGACTTTTTCCCGCAGATCGCCGACGACTTTCGCCGCGTTATCGAGCCGGGTATTCATCGAGGCGGTGGACTGCTGCAAATTCTCCGCCACCGTCTGCCCGAATTTATCCAACCGCTCCTGCAGCCCGTTGAACTGCTGCTGCAGCATCAGGAAAGACGGGTCCGGCCCCTGTGGTTTGTTCTTTTGCCGGGCCATAATCAAAATCAACCCGACAACCGCCGCGAGCGTGAACACGCTGAGGATGATGACGACTGCCTGCATGCTCCGATGCTACCAGCTTGCTTCGCAGAGGGCAACCGCTTCGGTTGCCGGTTGCGAATACCAAATAACAGTCCACGCCTTCCTCTAGTTTGTCACCCTGAGCGCAGCGAAGGGCCTCTGCTACGAAGCTCGCCGGTAAACATCCGAAGCAGAGGTTCTTCGCTTCGCTCAGAATGACACGCTTAGTGTCGTCCGAGCATGTAGATCGTGAAGATGAGCGCCAGGAACATCAATACCTGAAGAAACTTCACAGGATCATTGATTACCCTGTCGAGCAGCCACTTTACTAGGTCAATCCAGTTCATTGGAAAAGCTCTCCTTTCTGACAAGACGCCCGTGTCATCCAAACGGCACCAACGGGGACCGCGTTAAGGAATTGCGGCGTTGCGAACGAGGCGGGGTTGCGCTATAAGCGGTTGCGATGAGCACCCGCAGTATTGCGCTCGCCAATCAAAAGGGGGGCGTCGGTAAAACCACCACGGCCGTCAGTCTCGCGGCTTGCCTGGCGGAACGCGGGAAACGCACACTGTTGCTCGATCTGGACCCGCAGGCCAATGCCACCAGTGCGCTGGGGCTGGAGAAATCGTCCGGGGGCAGCGTGTATCAGGCGTTGCTGGGCGGGGCTGCGCTGGCTGATTCGATCCGGCCCAGCGGGTATGAGCATTTGGAGATCATTCCCAGCGAAGTGGACCTGGCCGTGGCGGAAGTGGACGTGGCGCGGACGGAGAATTACCTCCAGCGGTTGCGCATGGCGTTGACGCCGGTGCACGACGCGAAGAAGTACGATTTCATCCTGGTGGATTGTCCGCCGTCGTTGGGAATCCTGACGATGAATGCGATGGCGGCGGTGGACCGGGTGCTGGTGCCGTTGCAGTGCGAGTATTTCGCGCTGGAAGGGCTGGCGGTGATCATGCGGGTGATCCAGCAGATCAAGGACAGCGGGGCCAATCCCGGGCTGGACCTGGAGGGCATTCTGTTCACCATGTTCGACGGGCGCACGAACCTTTCGCAGCAGGTGGTGAATGAAGTGCGGGGCCACTTCGGCCCGAAGGTGTTCAAGACGATCATTCCGCGCACGGTGCGCCTGGGCGAGGCGCCGAGTTTCGGCAAACCGATCACGGTCTACGATTCCGGCTCCTACGCCGCGTCGTGTTATCGGGCATTGACCGAGGAAGTCCTGGCCAACGCCGCTGGTACGCCCGCCGCGCCGCCCACGACCACGCCGGTGGCCAGCGTCGGCTGATTATTGGCCTTTATCCTTGTTGGTTTTGGCCGCCTCGATTTGGCTTTTGATGTCCTGGGGCTGGAGCTCCGAACCGAGCAGCCGCTCTCCAGCGAAGACCTCCACGCAATACCCGCGGATCCCCCCGCCATACTGGTAGCCTTGTGTTGTATTGGCGGTCCCGGAATGCACGGAACTCAAATCAATCGGGGCGGTGTCGAATCCACATTCCTGGCCAAGATCAAGGGTGCAGGTATGTTCGCCTTCCAGGACTTTAAGGTCTTTGGTTGACCAACTGACGCTGCCGCCTCCGTGCGCCTCTGCCTTGGTAGGATCGTAGAGCACGGCCCATTTGATCGTCAGATTGGGCAGGGCGCCCGCGCTGAAATTGCGCACTTCCACCGTGTAGGAAACCGTCTTCTTGATCTGCTGCTGGCGGAAATAACCGGAGCTGTCCTGATAAGTGGTCTTCTGGTCGCTTTTTTCGTTCTTGGTGACAGACACCCGCACCGGGCTCATCTGCGCCCGGGTCTGTCCGGCGAACAAAGTCAGTGCCGCCAGCACAAGGGAAAGGACTGGACTGCGCGTGATGGTTCTCATGATCCGCCTCAACCTGACCAAGTTGAACATACTCTGCGTGGATATGCAATGGCAACCAAAGCAAAGGCGCGACGCGTGACCTTGCGGGTCGCGCGTCGCGCCGAGCTTCTTAACTTACAGCTGCCGCACACTTACGGTGAAGGCGACCAGCGCACGAAGTCGACGTAGAACGTGGTGGGCACCTGCGCGGTGGCCAGGAACAAGCCATACATTACGCTCAAGTTAAGATTTGGGTTGCTGCTGGTAAACGTGGTGATCGGCACGGAGAACTGCTGCCAGGCGCCGCCGGTCGACGGGGCCATATACGTGCCGTCATTATAATTCACCGTCCCATCTTGTACTTGGATTTCAATGTTTGTCGTGCTGTTGAGCCAGAACTTGAGGTACCCGGTGGCATACTTGCTCATGTTCATATAGGCGGTCGTGGGCGTGAAGACGCCCCAGCCGCCGTAGTTGAGGGCGACATTGGGAACGATCGTCTGGAAGTCATTGGTGCCTTCCGGCGGATTATTCCCGGTGTAGACGCCATTGAATGTGCAGTCGTTGTAGATATACTGCCAGGTATAAACCGAGTCGCCGCTTGGTATCCCGAGGTCGGAGTAAGCGACGTACGGGAAGTTCGTCACGAGGATGGGTACTTTCGCCGAGACCGGGAGCCCGTTCGGGTCGAAGTAGTACGACGCATCCACGCCGATACATTGTTGCACCGGGTTCGTGGCCGTGGTCGGGTACATATAGGCCGACCAGTAGTAATTCGATCCCGGCACCGTTACCGACGGGATGGTGAGCGGGAAGTAATTCGTGCCCCAGGTGGTGTTGATCGTAAAGACCTGGCTGGTAACCACGAGGCCGGGCCATACCTGGTTAAAGCTCAGGTTCATGTACACCGGCGTCTGCGGCAGGTTCTCCCAGACGATCGGCACGGAGGCAGTGGTGCCGCCCTGGACGAGCGTCGGGAAGTTCGTCGCCTCGAACATGAACCGGGGCGCGAAGTACACATTGGCGCCCTGCGACGCGGACGCCGGGCTGCCCCGGAAGTACGCGTACCACTTGTACTGCGAGCCATAGGTCGTGCCCTGGTTCTCGTAGTTATACGGATCGTAGTCCGCCACGGAGGCGTAGATCCAGGGGTAGTTGTTGGTCGGCACGAGCTGACCGAACATATTGCTGGTTGCCATGGCGAAGATTTCGTCACTGACATGGTAGTTGGCCCATTCGCTGTAGCCCTTTGTCTTCGGGCTGAAGAAGCCAACCGTGCTGGAGAGCCAGTTCGTGGTCTGGATCGCTTGATCCAGCAACTGGGGCTCGCCATCCACGTACAGGTCGCTGCGCATCCAGGGAGCGCCGCCCCGCACTGTCAGCACAATCTGATGCACAACATTGGTTGTCAGGTTGGTGATGGTGCAGAAGTTGTTGGCGCCATCCTCCCAACCCACTTTGCCCGGGCTGATATCCATGCGCACACCGCGATACAGGACGCCGCCTTCGACGGCGTTGCTGCCGAAGTACACGTCGTAGTCGTAGGTCACCGGCGCGTTGCTGATATTCAGCGAGGTGCGGGTGATCGTGCTGTCGTTGGTGAGGCTGCCGATCACGGAGGCCCGCAGCCGGTTCGTCGACGTGAAGCTCCAGGCAACATTGGAGCTGGCGTTTGTCGTCCAGCCGCTGAAGCTCTTGTTGACGAAGTTCACCGCATCGAGGATGTTGCCCTGTTTTTGCATGCCGAAGGCCAGGGTGAGGTTCGTGCCTTGTGTGTTGTAGCCGATCCACATGTCCCAACCACGGCCGCCGTAGGCATTGGTGGTGACGCCGAAGATCTGCAGGCCGGTGCCTCCCAGAGTCGTCGGAGGACTGTTGCTCAGGGATGAATAGTAGCCTTCCTGATCAACCCACGCATTGGTCGCGTCCCACGGGGCGATGTACATCTCCCAGTACAGGTTGGTGCCGGTCATCAGACCGCTGGACGGGAGCGTGAAGTTCAGCGTGTTGGTGCCGCCGGCGCTCGTGATCCACATATTGGTGGTATACAACACCAGATCATTGGCCCCTCCTGGCGCCTGGTACTTGAGTTGCAGGGTCATCAGGAACTGGTTCTGTTGCCCCCATTGGAAGGCGCGCTGGGCCAGCAGGCTCAAGGCGTTGGTCAACAGGCCGTCTGTGTCGCCGGCGACGTTCAGGCAGAACACCTTGGCCGGCGCATTCGTGTTGAGCGCGAAGGTATTGACCAGCAATGCCGGAACGGTCATGGTCCCGCTGTTGGCGGTGGCCAGCGCCGAGGCGCCGTTCAAGGACGTCCACGCGTTCGCCGCGCAGTTGGTGACCAACGACACGATCTGACCGGCGCTGTAGTCGTGTGTCACGTAGTGGGTTTGCGAACCGATGGTCAGTGAGGTCAGGTTCGACACCACGCTGATGCCGGGGATGACGCCAAAGAGCGGCTCGATGCGTCCGGCCCCGCTGGCGCCCGAAGGCTCGGTGCGCCCGACACCGCCATCCGTGGCGATGAGGCAATTCAGGCCATTGGTGACCCAGGTCGTGACGTTGGAGATTTCGACATCGCTCATCACGCCCACGGAGGACAGAATCAGCGTATTGAAGAATCCATCGAGGTAGCCGTAATCCAGGTTGACGGGCCCGTCGATCACGCCGGTTGCGGTATTGCTGGGATTCAACTCATCATCGTCGATGAAGTAGTATCCCAATTGCGGATCGAAGGTCCCGAGTTGCGCGGCGCGGGTGCCGAGGGCCACCTTGCCTGACGTGAAGCCGTTGTAACCGAACGAGCCCAAAACCTGCCCGTTGTAGCTGACCGTGTAGTTGGTCCCCTGGACGCTGACGCCCAGTTGGTACCAGACATTGGTCGACGGATCGTTGGTCTTGTCCAGGGTTTCCATCAGGCCAAACAACTGGATATACCCGCCCTGCCGGACGGTGTATTGGACCTGCCATTCCCCGTAATAGTTCTGCATGCCGACGCAGACGTAATTACTGCGGTTCTGGAAGTTCACGTACAGGTCGGCGTCGTTGAAGTAGTAGTCCTGGGTGTTGTACCGGAACCAGACCGAGGCCGACACGTTGCTCCACGACAGGCTGCCGTGGCTGAGCATGTTGTCGTTGTTGCCGATGCGCCAGGCGTTCAGGGTCTTGTTCGTGTCCGCCCAGTTGGACGCGCCGGCTTCCCGGAACCAATTGTTGGTGTAGCTGACATTGGTGAAGTTGTCGGTGAACAGGCCGGCGACAACCAGGTTGCTGAACGCGAGATTCAGCGGGTTATTGCTGTAGCTCATGCTCTCCAGCCAATTGCAGACCTGGTTCACGCGCGCCAGGTGTCCCGGGTACTGTGCTTCGGTCTTGAGGGAGCGGAACACAGCAACGCGGGCGGGATAGCCCTGGTTGCGATTCACCGTTGTGTCCGCCCACCAGTACGGTTCCGGCAGGTTCTGCCAGGTGAGTTGCAGGCTGACCGGCTGGCCATTGGTCAGGCTGCTGGGCACGGTCGTGATCGGCCGGATGCCCCACAACAACTCTGTTGGATAAGGCAGGGATTTGAGGACGGTGTTACTCGAGCTGTTCGACAGCCACGACGTGAACTGATACGTGCCGCCGTCCTCTGTGGAGGCATAATTCGGATCGCTCTGGTTGGCGCCGGGGATCCAAATCCAGAACGTATTTGTCCCCACCCCCGTGACATTCGTGCTGAGCTGCTGGTAGACTTTGTTGGTCAGACCGCCGTTGAACGACAGATTCAACGTCAGCGGCACGCCGCGCGTGTCATACTGCACCAGTACCGGATAAGTCTCGGACCCAAGCGGGTACACGGCATCCGGCGCGTCGTTGATGATAACGACCGGCTGGGTGGCAAGCCCGGAATAGACGTGAAGCATTTCCATTCCGTCGGGCGGCAGCGTCAAGGTGATGGTGCCGTTGCAATTGGTCGCAATGATCTGGCCGGCGTACCAGGCCTCGACTGTCTTGCCCGTGAACATCGAACTGGTGACGGTGAACACCTCCGGCGGTCCCCCGTTCGTCGTGCCCACAAAGATCCCGGTATTGGTGTTCGGAATATACTGATAATTCTTGATCATCCACACCGTCGAGCTGTCCGCACACGTGCGCCACTCGGGCAGGCACAGGAACGCATTCGTGCCGGTCACCTGGGCCTTGGGCTGCAGGCCGAAGTAATTCTCCATGATCGAGCCCAACACGTCGTACCGCCATTTCCACGGCCAGGTGTCCATCAAACCGTCGTAGTCGCCGTCGGGATTGATGTCGCCGAACGAGTAGAGGAAAATAGCCGATTTTGCGCCATTGGCGCTGTTCACGACCACCGCCGGATCGCGTGTGTAATCGTCGACATACACCGAGCCGCCGCCTTTCGATGTATTTTGGATGAACACATCACCGGCCATAAAGCGTCCATTGCCGCTGGTGAAGTTATTGCACCGCACCACCAGGCGCGCGTCGTTCGCACCGGCGGGCACCGTGGCAGTACCGGACGCATAGGTCCAGATGTCCGTTGGCGTGGAGGAACTGACCGTCGGGCTGGCCGAGATGGTTGATAGTAAATTCGTGCCATTGAAAAATTCCAGTTGGACCACCCCGTACTTGGTGCCGCCCACCAGCGGGTCCCAATCCGGGCTCAGCAGGTAACCGCCAAAACTCAGCGTATCGCCGACGGAGAACCCGTTGGTCACATCCTGCCAAATCCCCGCGTCATACCAGAACATCCACGTATTGGTCTCGTCGCCCAGGACAAAATTGACGTCCGAACTTTGGTTGCTCGGGTTCCAGTTGTACCAGCCGGCGGGAACACTGCCGGTCCCCTGCAGGGTGTCGTTGGTCAGCAGGTTGCCCGGGCCGATCCGGATCACGCGACGTCCCCGGTAGGTATTATTCGGCGCAGTGTTGTCCGCGACATAACGCACCCAAGTGTTGCTGGGTGTGTACGTGGTCAACAGGGGAGACTTGGTTTTACCGAGATAATTGGAATAGATGTCATACCACTCGATGGATACGTAGGCGGTCGAGTTGCTCAGCAGCGGGTCGGTATTATTGTTTCGCAGATAGGTGCTGGCCGTGTATTCGCCAAACGGCACGGCGGGGAAATCCGCCCAAACGCCGGAATCGCCCCACATTTGCAGCATGTTGTTTCCTTCGAGTTGCCAACCCCAATTCGTCTGCAGGATGGTGTTGCCCCAGCTGCTCCAGGGCGCGAGACTGGTGTTGGAAGACTCAAAACCCTTGTTCCGTTCGGTGTCCATCGTGGCCCAGAGGACGCTGCTGTTGGTCAGGCGGACCTCATCGCTATATTTCCAAACCTGCGGCTTGTAATCGTAGTTGTTCGTCACGGCGCCCAGCGCATTGTTGGTAAATGTGATATCAATGGGCGCCCAATACCAGGACACGTATTCACCCGTGCGCATGGGGGCCTGATAGCCGCCGACGTCGTGGGTATCGATGCCAAAAATTGAGCTCAGATTGCTGATATAATTCGTCGTCGGGTGGCCGTGAAAATCCTGCAAGCCGGGCAGGTCCGCGCTGGCGAGCACGTCCACGCCGGCGGGCATGACCTGGGTGCGGATGAAGTCCAGCACGCCCATTGCCGTCCCGCTCTTGTTGGTGATCACGTTGTCCACGCGCATGTTGCGGGGCAGCACGAGGACCTTGTAGTTGGTGTACGAGCCCGAGGCCAAATCGGTCAGGTTCATCCACGTCGGCTTGAACCCGAGCCGTTCAAACGCGCCGGCCATCTGCTGCATCTCGCACTCGTAACGGTTGTGCTGCGAATCGTTGGCATCGGTCCACAGAAACGCGACATCCGGCGTCGGATCAGTCGATCCTTGCAACAGGTTGTTCAGGCCGACCTGATACATCAAATCGTACGCTTCCTGCACGCTCCAGTAAGCCGGTTTGATCCTCCGGTCCGCCGTCACGATCCCAAAGCCTTGCTCGCGCGGGGTGATGTACACACGGTCCTGCCAGGTGAATACATGCGTGCCGATGATGCCGGTTTCGAGTCCTTCCCACAGCGTGTTGCGGATCAGCGGTCCTTGACGGGTTTCGTCCATCCCCGGCCACAACGTCTCGCTGCTGGTGAAGCCTGTCTCTGAATACGCCACGGGAAGCCCCGTGGTCTTCTTCGTATAGTTCACTCCCCATCGTCCTTGTTGGGATTCATGGCCCAGGATTGACCAAGGGTAGTTGTTGACCGAAAAGAAAGCCAGCGGCGCGCCCATGGCGGCGCACTGCTGGGTGATGCGCAGGCGGCTCTCAAAATGCCAGCGCCAATCTTCCTCGCCCCACTGCATGCCGACGGTCGAATACGTGAGCAAATGGTTCGGGTCGTTATTCCGGGCGGCCTTGGCCCCCAAGGCGGTGAAGTGGGCGATGGAAGATTCGCGCCACTGCCCCATGTCGACCCATTCAGCGCCGGCAGGCCCGTAGGCCTCGTATTGATTCACCAGGGTGATATTGCTGAAACTGCCGAAGCTCGTGCCCCACATGGCGTTGACGTTGGCAATGGTCGTGTAGTTGGTCTGGCAGTAATTCTGGAACGATTGGATGGATTCCGGGTCGTATCCATCGAGGATGCCGCTCCACAACCCCAAATAACCGTATTCATTGCCGATCACCCATGCCACCACCGCCTTGTTGGTCGAGTACCGGCTACAGACCGCCCCGATGAAATTCGTGTACAACGTCTGCACGGTCGGGTCTTCGTAGCGCAGGATGTCGGACTGCCAGTAATTCGTATGAAAAAATCCTTCCGAGTCCAAATAGGGCGGATGCATCGTGTAGTAGTTGTCGGGGAACCAGGGTGGCGGAAATTGATAGCCGATGAGGGCGAACACGCGAATGCCGTGTCTTTCCGCCGACGATAACAGGTAATCGTAATTGCTCCAGCTGAACTGGCCCTGGCTGGTGGCCTGGATCGACTGCCATACAAAATCCACGCGGATGCTGTTGCCGCCCAGTTTGACAAATTCATCCAGATCGTAGTCGATCTGGTTGGGCGTCTGCCACACGCCCAAGGGCCGATTCCAGGTTTGATAGGCGACACCGTGAGGCAGAAACGCTTGTCCCGTACCGGCATCATAGAAATAGCCGTTCTGCATCGTGATGTAATTGCTGAAACCGTGGGCGGGTACCGCCATCGCTATCGCTGCCAACCCCAACCCAAAACTGATTACCGCTGCTCGGATGTTCATTTTGCGTTTCTCCTCACCGATTGGTGAAACCGTTGTTGGTGGACTTCCGTCTGCCTCGCCGTATTGACACTTTCACGCATCGCTCGTCTCTGCCCAGACTGATTCCCGCCACGAAAGCATGTTATCGTTAACATGAAGAAGCAAACGTTGTCAAACACATTTTACAAATTTTTTGAGGCCGGATCCGGGCGCTCAAAACGCAGTAAAAACGCCATGCGGAGCAGGTCCCGCGATGGTGGAATTGCCAAGCAGCCTTGCCTTGACAGCTCGCTGCAAGCGGTGCAATTGACAAGGTTGTTGCAGATGCCGGCCAGCCTTCGCGCAGACTGTCTTCGGGCATGCCCGGGCCCGGCTTGCCCAATCGCGAGTGCAAAAGGCGGGCGGGAAGCGCGGCAACGCCACGAGGTCAAGTGACGAGTGGTACGCCCGGCGGGATTTGAACCCACAACCTTTGGCTCCGGAGGCCAACGCTCTATCCAGTTGAGCTACGGGCGCAGCTGCTCGACGGGGCATTATGCCTCATTCAAGCGGACAGGCAAGCAAATGAAAGGCGTAACTCTCGGGCCGCAGGGAGGAAGGACGCGTTCGGCGCGCTACGTTTCCTTGAGCCAGGCGATCACCGCCCTGGTATCGTCGGGAAACAGCAGGGCCACGAGATGCTCGATGTTTCGCCGTTCTCGCGGGTGCTTGCGCCACCTCTCGCGCAGGCTTTCCATCGCCCGTCGGGCCGGCGCGTCGCCTGAGTACCGGGCCTTCTCTTCCTTCAGGAACATCCCGCCAACAATGGCTTGGTCGTATTTCATACCTGTCAGTTCATCCAGCGGCACATCGAGTTTCTTGGCGATCCGCACCGCGTGGGAAAGCAGCGGCTCCGATTCGGCGCGAAGATAACGGCCCAGCAACGTCTGGTGCAGGCCGAGGTATTTCGCGGCTTCCGTCTGATTCCGCCAGCGCGTCTTAACGATCGCGCCGAGATTATCGCCAAATACACTCATGATGGCAAGTGCAATCGTGCACTTTCTTGTTGACAGGCAATGCAAGCATGCTTAGTGATAATGTCATGATCGACTTGAAGCAGTATCAAGAACTGCTCGTTCAAGCACGCCAACACCTGTTGAAGACTGGATGGTCGCATCGTCGGGCGGCCCAATACCTTGAAAGAAATCCCACGCACGTTTCCCTGGTGCTGTGCGGCCACCGCCGATCGGTGATCCTCTTGCTGCGGCTCGCCTTGCTCCCTCCAGCACCGGTGATGCGTCCGGGAGCCCTCTGCGCCAAGCACAACAAAACGGCGGCCAAAACACAAGCCGAAAACAAAGCGCCCGCGCCCGCCGGCCGCGCCCGCAGACGATGAACCAAACACGGCGAGCCCAAATGCGCACGCCGCAGAAAATGCTTGCCTCGGCTTTTGGCTCCGCCCATTGTAACCGGCCATGACGCGCATCGATGGCCGCAAACCCAACGAACTTCGGCCGGTCAAACTCCGGACCCATTACGTCACCACCCCCGCCGGGTCCGTCCTGATCGAAATGGGCCAGACCCGGGTGCTCTGCGCCGTCTCCGTCGAAAATGGCGTGCCACGCTGGATGCGCGACCAGAAAGTGGCCGGTGGCTGGATCACCGCCGAGTATTCGATGCTGCCCTATTCCACCGCCCCGCGCAAACAGCGGGAAGTCACCCGCGGCCGCGTGGAAGGCCGCACCCAGGAGATCCAGCGGCTGATCGGCCGGGCGTTGCGCGCGGTGACGGACCTGGAGAAGCTCGGGGAACGGACGATTTGGATCGATTGCGATGTGTTGCAGGCCGACGGCGGGACGCGGACGGCTGCCGTCACCGGTTCCTACGTGGCGCTGATGCTGGCGGTGCGCAAGCTGCAGGAGGACGGCCAACTGCAGGAAAGTCCCGTCACCTCGGCGGTCGCGGCGGTGAGCGTGGGCATGTTCGATGACACTCCCCTGCTCGATCTGTGTTACGCGGAGGACTCGAAGGCGGCGGTCGACATGAACGTCGTCATGACCGACAGCGGACAGATCGTCGAGGTGCAAGGCACGGGCGAGGACGCGCCGTTTTCAGAGAAGGACTTCCACCGGTTGCTCACACTGGCCAAGGGCGGAATCAGCAAACTGGTGACGATCCAGAAGAAAGCGTTGCGCTGACGTTTACACGAGGTGCGGGGCGATCTTCTTCTCGAGGTCTTTCTTGCCCACCATGCCGACCATCTGTTCCTTGATCTGGCCGCCTTTAAATAGGAGCAACGTGGGGATGGCGCGGATGCCGAACTTGGTGGCCAATTCCTGATTTTCGTCGACGTTGACCTTGCCGACCTTGATCTTACCCAGCTTTTCCTCGGCGATTTCGTCAAGCAAAGGCGCGATCATCTTGCACGGTCCGCACCATTCGGCCCAGAAGTCGAGCAGCACGGGCGTCTGGGATTGCGCCACTTCCTGATCAAAGTTGCTGCTCGATATCGCGATTACGTTGGAACTTGCCATTGAATGTCTCCGATGTTTTCAGCAGGTGTAAGATGCAGCGGGCCGATGAATGGTTCCAGCCGGAGCGTTAACCCGTTGCCAGGATGGCCAAATAGACGAGCACCGCGACCGAGAGAACAATGGCCGCCAGTGACAACGCTCCCTCCGCACCGCTTGGCGCGGCGGCGGCGGCAACAACGGGTGCGTGCCCGGCGGACGACGCAGCCCCAACGGCTGGAGCGGGTGACGGCGACGGCTCTTCGCGCTTCAATTTGACCGTGGGACGCGGAATCTCGGGCGCAATTGGTTTGGCGGCAGCGACTTGGACGCGGGAAGTGTCTTTTTTCGGTTTCGGGGTCGTGGCGGGCGTGCCCATCACGGCCGTTTCCTTCTTCGCCTCTTCCTCCGGGGATTCCGTCGGCGTGGGAGGTTTCAACTTCGCCGTGGGAGGCGCGCCGGCGCCGGGGCCACCGACACGGCTGGCCAGACCCGGCGGCAAATTGATCCGCACAGTGTCTTTTTTCGACTCTTCTTCCGGCGAACCCTGCGGTGGTTTTTCGTCAGCCATGGGGCGTTAACCTCCCAAATTCACGGCCCAACATACGCGGTGCCGCGCAACCCTGTCAATTGGTTTTTCCCTCGGCCCGTCCCCGCAGTCGGCCTCGATTGGGCCAGCGCACCCCTTCTTCTCAAAAATGATTAAGGCCGTATTAGGTCGTATTAGGCCGTACGTGCCCGCCGTAGGCCCGGCGAAGGTGGGTTGGGTCGGAGGGGTAGTGGCTGGTGGCGATCCGCCTTCGCCGGGCCTACGGCGGACAGGGTGGCTAGGCTGGAGGAAATGGCCTCTTTTTGGGTTTTTTAGCCAGTTCCGCCGTTTCCGCCGAAAATTTATGGTTGGACTAGGTTTGACTAGGTTTGACTGGGTCGGACTAGGCTTGACCGGTTCAATTCGGCTTACAACGGCGGCTCGGCTGGAGCCTCGCCCTCCCCGCAAGCGTTGGATGGCCGTTTGGGAGGGCGAGCCTCCCGGCGAGCCGCGCCGTCCGGACCGGTCCGCGCCTGCTGGGCGCACCCCTTGCGCCGTCCCCAAAGCCACCCCGGCGGCCGGGAGACTTATGCCAACTGCATATGTCATACTGCCGTACCGTAGCACATCCACCCCGGCTCGTCCAATGCTGTTTCAGTCTGTTCAGGGCGACTGGCAGCCCGGTGCGGCCTGCATGCCTTCTCCCTCAACCAGCACGGCCGACAAACCCCACTCTGCGCCAGGAACCCGGTTTCGCGGAAAAGCCCGGGTCAGAGCCGCCGGCCACACAATGCCCGCAACGCGCCCAAAACGTTCGATCTGGACATGATATATCCGTTGCGGATATATCATCGATTTGCTAAGAGAGATGTGTTGAGCGGGAGATGTTGAGGGGGAATGCGGGGGAGCTTGCCCGGGCGGTTCCGGCGCGGGACGGCGGCGGCGGCTGCGAATCCCAAAAGGTTTCGGGGTAAACTGCGGAAGGTCCTCTATTTATGAGCAGGAATGTGGAGCGGGAGATGTTGCGCGGCAACTGGGAGACGCTGGTGCTGGCGTTGCTGGCGCGGGGGGAGGGTTACGGCTATCAGATGCGCAAGGACCTTGCCATCCGTTCGCGGAATACCCTCCAGATCGGCTTTGGCCGGCTCTACCCGGTCCTCGCCACGCTGGAACGCCGTGGCCTAGCCCGCGCCCGTTGGGTGAAAACCCCCGGATCACGCGAACACAAACACTACGTCATCACCCCCAAAGGTCTGGCCGAATTCCAGTCCCGCAAACGCTCCTGGCGCCAGTTCTCCCAAGGCATGGACTTTGTGCTGTCCGATAGGTGAGACAACCCTCCTGCTCCATCGGGCGAAGGCGCCAGGCAGCCAACGCCGCACACGGGCCCCTCCCGCTGAACACAACTGCGGCAAGAATGCTGTATTTGGAGATGATATATCCGCAACGGATATATCATTGATTTGTGAGTGGAAAGCCGGAGTGAGATAGTTGTTGCGCGGAAGATGCGGAGACCTGCCCAAGCGACGCACCGCGTTCAGCACATCCAATGTCCAGCCCCGTTCTGTCGCCTTGATCTCGGCCAGCGGCTTAACGCGCCGAAACTGCGCGCGAACTGCTTTCTCGGACGTCACCTTACTGTCTATGACAAGGGCAATCCTCGCGTCAGCGGGAATCTGATCCAACGCGATGTTGCAGCCCACCCAACCAGCCCGGCGCGCCGTCACCGCCAGCGGCTTGCGCTTGATAATGGCCGAGGTTGGAAACGCGAAACTCGGCACGAGCAGAAGGTTTCTGACGCTCCAAGTCGCCAACTCGTATTGCATGAAATAAAAGTTCGGCGTCGCATCGTTCCGGATCGCCTCCAACATCGCCGCATACGCCCCGTCATTGATTCGATTACCAATGCGCGGTCGCTGGCATTTGAGCTGATACCAGAGCCCGCAACTCGGGCAGGAGAAATCGCTGGCCTTGGTATTGTTTCGCAGACGGCTCAAAGTCGACGATGAACAGTTCGGGCAATACAGATTCTTCTCACCCCATGCCGTTGAGTGTCCCGACGCGGAGACTGGGATGGGCGGGGACGGCGATGCGATGATGGGCCGGGGCTTCGGTCTGCAGGATGATATGACTGCCTTGCTGATGGACGATTCGGTAGCCCCAAATGCGGCAGAGTGTTTTGGCGAGGTCGTTACCGCTGAGGTCGCGCGGCAGCTTCATTGGCTGGCCAGGACTTCATCGCGTACCATGTGCAGCCGGATGGCAGCCGGTTTGGGGCGGTCGAAGAAATAGCCGATCACGGCTTCCTTGACGTTCTTGCGCAGGTCTTCCCATGTGTCGGCTTGAGTGAAGATGTCTTCGGAAAGGCATTCGGCGACAAAGCCGCCGTCTGCTTCCTGGGTAATCTGGAATACGATTTCGTCCATGGGCTTCAACTATAACGCTTAACAGCGCTGACGGCAAGTCTCACGCTGGCCTTGTGCGTGGTGAGGGACGGCGGTAACGGCCGAGATCCCTCGACAGGCTCGGGATGACGGAAAGGCGTTTACGCCTTTTTGGCGCAGCAGTGGAGGATGTCGTAGGGTTTGACGTCTTTGGGGTTGGGGCCGCTCACCAAATAAATCGTGTCGGTAAGGCGTTCGACGCTGCGGTGGTAGTCCCAGCGGAGCATGGCGGTGTGTTGGACGACGAAGCGGGGGTCGTCGTCGCGGAAACAGGAGACGCAGCTGGGGTCGGGCAGGCCGATGAGAAATTCGCTGGCGCTGAGGTTGTGGGCCGTTGTCTGGTAGAAATCTTCGAAGAGGATGAACGACGCGCTGAACGGATGATCGACGTAGCTGATGGCCTGGGTCTGTTCGTCTTCGTCGCGCAGGCCGCGCGGGGCGACGGGGTCGATGTTGTAGAGGTTGTCCATCAGGGTTTCCTCGATTTCGTCGAGGGAACTGTAGCCCCAGTCTTTGAGCCGTTCGGTGTTGACGCCGTAGTTGAAGACGCTGCCGCGGATGACGGCGCCGATGGCCAGGCCGGGCCAGAATTTCATGCGGTGACGGGGCAGGCCGCTGGAGGGGGCGCGGATGATTTTGGGAAATAACAGGGTCTTGATCTGTTTGAAATTGGTGAGGTCGGGCACGTCGTCGCCGCAGAAGTCGAGCAGGCCGATGTGGGACTCGATGAGTTGGTCGAGGTGTTCCGGTTCGTGCAGGTAATGCTGGAAGAGGTGTTCGAGCAGGATGGTTTGTCCGTCGGCCAGGGTCAGGGCCAGGCCTTGCGGGGGTTTGACGGCGAGCTGGGGGCGCTGGCGTTTGAGCAGGCTGAAATAGTAGTTGATGAAGCTGGCGGAATCGAGGTGCGAGGCCTGGGAGATGGCCATCGAGCCGATGATGGCTTCGAGGTCGGTGTCGTCGACGCCGGCGTCGCCGCTGCGGCAGCGGTAGAGGCAGCGGACCTGGACGTTGCCGCGGCTGAAGACCCAGGCGCAGGTGTGGCCGAAGTCGGCGGCGTGTTCGTCGTCGGGCGGTTCGATGCGGGTGAACCCCATGTGGGCGACGGCCATGCCTTCGCGGGAGCTGCAGAGCACGGACGGCGGATCGATGTCGGGCCAGGTGCGGCGTTCGCATTCGATCAGGGCGCGCAGGGTTTTTTCCGGGCGCATTTCTTCGGGCGTGGGCTGCTCGAATTGATAGGCTTCGATTTTGAGATAGCCGCCGGTGGTCAGGCTGGCGAGGCTGACGTGGGGGGAACCCTCATGCGTCAGGGGCAACCAGCCTTCCGGGTACTCCAGCGTATAATTCTTATCCGGGTCGCTATATTCGGGCATAACCGCCTTTAAGCAGGTGGCTTGCCAAGGGGGCGGGGTTGGGGGGTGTCCAATTTTGTCCCTGGCCGGTCCCGGCTTGATTCGCGGGCCGGGTTTGCTTAGGGTGGGCCTGCCATGAGCCAAGTCATCAAAGGGAAAGCCTACGTTGTGCGGGACAATATCGACACCGACCAGATCATTCCGGCCCAGTATTTGACGCTGGTGCCGACGATCCCGGAGGAATGCGCGAAGCTGGGCAGTTACGCCTTGTGCGGGCTGCCGAAGGACCAGTATCCGGTGCGGTACGTGCCGGAGGGACAGGTGAAGACGCCGTACGGAATTGTTATTGGCGGTCGCAATTTTGGGTGTGGCAGTTCGCGCGAACATGCGCCGATTGCGCTGGGGGCGGCGGGTTGCGAGGCGGTGGTGGCGGAAGGATTTGCCCGCATTTTTTTCCGCAACAGCGTGGCGACGGGCGAGCTGTATCCGGTGGAGACGCCGCAGCGGTTGTGCGAGACGGTGCAGACCGGCGACGAGGTGGAATTGGATTTGGACGGCAATACGATCAAGCACGTCAAGACCGGCAAGGTGTTCCCGACCAAGCCGCTGGGCGAAGCGCGGCCGGTGATTGACGCGGGCGGGCTGTTCGAGTTCGCGCGCCAGTCCGGGATGATCAAGGCGCAGGGCAACCATTCCATTGAGACGGAGAAGCTGGCCGCGCGGGAACCCGCTGACGATTGAGGCGGGGCTTGGTAGCTAGTTAAAGAGGCGCGAGAAGGCCCAGAGACCGATCAAGCCGCCGACAGCCGCGAAGATCCAATTCTTTTTCATCCAGGCAAGCGACTGGTCCCACAAAGTCCCCGGCGGCGGTGGTGGCGGTGGTTCCTCCGCATTGGTCACCACTTTCGGTTGCAGGTCGTTGATCTGCTTTTCCAGCGCAACCGCTTGCTGGCGCAACTCATCGACGTGGGTCACGGCGTTCTCGGACTCGGACCGCAAGAAATCGTAATCGGCGTTGTCCTTGGCCACCAGCGCGGAGTCGCCCAGGAAATACGTCGTGCTGTGTTTTTGATCGGCGATGGCATGCTTGAGTTTGTCTTCCGCCTGGTCCCGCTCCGAGCGAACGTGGTTGAGATGTTCTTCCGCCGCCTTGATCTCGTCGCCCAGGGTCTGTTGTTGCAGTTGGAGCGCTTCGAGCCATTGGTGGCAGGTCTGGGCGCAGAGATCCTTGGCCCTGTCAATCAACTCGGGTTCCTTGGCCGAGGAGATGATCGCCCTGAATTGATCGCGCGCCGCCGAAAACTTGCGGTCGGTCAGGTATTGGTCTCCCAGATCGAACAGATGTTGGATGTGATCGTGCTCGAAGAGGGCGGCGGCGGATTCGGCGGACATCCACTGGCCTTTGTAGCGGGCTTTTCCGGAAGCGACCTCGTCGCGCTCGGTCTGCCACTGGGCGATCTTGTCCTGGACCTGGGCGATGTAGGGTGAGTTGGTGTATTGGACAAGAAACGGGTGGAACACGTCGTTGATCGCCTTGTCGTACTGGGACAGCGTGAAGGTGTTGGCGGGATCGAGTTGGTAGTGCTGGAGTTTCTGATAGTCCCGTTCCATCTCGCGCGCGGCTTTTTGTTCGTCAGTCAGGCGCGTGATCCCGTTCGGGGCGATGTCGGATTTGTTCACCGTTTGTTTTTCGGTGATCGTGCCGGAGGCGAACTCGGCATTGATGGTGAGTTGCGTCTCGTTTTCGGAAAGGATGTCGCCCTCGAGGACGGTGCCGTCGTTGAGTTTGACCGTGTCCGCCCGGACGACGGCGGCAAGGCAAAGCGCGCCGAAAGCCAGACAGCCAATCCAATGCGCGAAGATTCGCGAAGATATTCGAATGCCGGTCACTGTCTCACCCAATCCCTAACCTGGGTTGTATGCTAGGCATCTGGGGGAGAAAGGTCAACAAACATTCAACAAGCGTGTGCGGCGTGTTCGCGACAGGGACGCCGGCGTCATCGTTCGGCGGCGACTTCCTGTGACCGGCGAATCTGGACGGAGACGTGCTGGCTGCGGGGGACGCTGAATTTTTTCACTTCGACGGTGACGGCCTGGGCCATTTGGCGGGTGAGAATGGCTTTGGCGATGTCGCCGGCGGCCGACTCGATCAATTTGCGGGGCCGCTCGGTCACGACCTGGCGAATCAGGTCGGCCACCGTGTCGTAACGCACTGTCACCGCCTCTTCGTCCGTGCGCGCGGCTTCGGCCAGGTCGAGCTCCATGACCACGGTCACCGTCAGGCGCTGGTGGCCCGCGCGTTCCTCTTCGGTGACGCCGACGCGGGCTTCCACTTCGAGTTCTTTGATGACGATTTTATCCACAAGCAGGCTCCTGTCCGGCCAGTATACGGAGTCGGACGCAAGGGTCAATCCCCCAAACGGCCGGCTTATTTTCCCTTGGCGCGCGCGCTGCGGGTGTGGCGGCTGGCGAGGCGTTCGGTCTTGCGCTTGCGCAGTCGGCGTTCGATTTTTTGCGCCACGATGTCCAGCGCCAGCAAGGGTTCGGGCCCGATCTGCTCGGCGCTCAGGTCCTGGCCGGGCAGTTCGACGAGCACGCGCACGACGTACTGGGATTGCGACGGGTGCGCGCTGGTGCGGCGCAGGCGTACGCGGGCGCGCAGGGCGCGCGGGGCAAATTGTTCGACGCGGCCTATTTTTTCTTCCACGGCCGTGCGAAGCGCTTCGGTAAGGGTCACGCCGTCTGCTTGAATGAGGATGTCCATGCTCGATCTCCCTGCTTGTGTCGTTCGGCATAGTCTAACGCAGGGCGCCCAAAAGAGCCACTGATTCCTGACAGCGGATGCGGGGGATTATCTGCGCGCGCCGGTTGCGTCAGGAAGGGGCGGGCGGAGGCAGGATGATGATCTTGGGGCCGCCGGCCTGCCGCAGGGCCAGATCGAAGGCCGCGGCGGCATTGATGCCGTAGCTGGCGATGAACCCCCTGCGAAACTCGTCGCGCGCGGAGGAGGAGGCCGTGAGGACCGTGGCGCGGACGTAGTCGACAAACTGGTCCCACGTCACAATTTCACGGCGCAAGTCCTGACCCCAATCGTTGCCCAACCGGCTGTATCCGGGATCGGTCCCGCCAGGCAGTGTCACGGGAACCGCCACGGGGCCGGGGCCGTTGTCGCTGTAGATCACCGCGGGCGGCCCGGCGTAATCGCCGCTATCATAATCATTATAGTATCCGTCGTCATAGAATGGATAGCCGCAGAAGTATGGATACGCGCAGTAGAACGGGAAGAACGGCCAGATAAAGAGAACCCGGTCATGATCACGGCCCCACCGCCTGAAATGATCGCGGTCCCCGCCGCGCCATTCGTGGAATTTGTACCGGCTGTCCCCGGCGGCGCCCGCGGGATTCAAATCGTGCCGACCGTCTGTATCGACGAAACTCGTGACCCTGCCGTCGCCGGACCTGTCAAACGTGATGACATGAGCGTTCAAGTGAGACGTTCCGTCAGAAGCCGGCCCGCCAATTGTTTCGCTGTGCCACCCTGTGGCGGGGCGATCTTGCGGGTAAACAGGCCGTCCACTGCGCACCCACCCGTGACTTGTGCGCGAAAGCCGGCTTTGCCCTGAAAACGCCTCCGATCGCCAAGAACTCTCTCGTTCCGGGTAACTCTGCTCTGGGTATCCACTGTTCTCATGAGACCAGCCGGAACGGCTGTTTTCTATATAACCAGTTGCTTGGGAAGTGCTTACTGAAATAAACGCCAGTATTCCTGCCAGACAAACTAAGTAAGGCGGTATTTTCATATGTCACCGCTCTCACAGGATTAGATGCGATTTGGCCGGCATTTGTTCACATATTCTGGGGAATGGGGGATTGGAGACCGCTTTTGCAGGCAAAATCCTTCCCTCGCCAGTCTGCGAGGCCTTATGGATCAAGGGGGATGGGGTCGACACACGACTGAATCTTTCTCTTAACAAAGAGTTTTCACTCTTGACTTTCTGTGACGAATTGGCGACACTAGCATTGCAAGTCGAGTTTGGTGTGGGAGTAAACTGGTTTAATCAAATCTTATGCAAAGGGAAAAGGGGCATCGCATGATGACGCCGTCACCTCAAGTTGGGAATATACTCAGGCGTACAAGCCGTTTGGGATTGATCATTGGAATTTTTGCCTGTTGCGCGCTGCCGTTCGGCACGGCGCGGGCGGCCATTACAAATGGAGAAAGTCTGGTTGTCGGCAATTTGCTTTTCAGCAATTTTTCCGCCAGTGGAAGTTTTTCGTTGGGCGACCTGGATGTCGCACCCGCTCCTTTTGGCCAGGAAGGCATTCAATTTAGTTTGCCCCTTCTGGCGCTTGCGGGAAGCAGTTCGAACGTGGTATCCGAGGACGAACTGATCAATTATTCTGTCACAACCCTGACCGGCGCGCCACTCATCGCGGATGCTGAGTTGAATCAGGTCGGCGGCATCGTTGGCAACGGTTTGGGTTGGATCAGCGAGCTGGTCAGCGGCAGCGGCGGCTCCCTTGGTCAACTTCAGACCTATACGGAAGTAACTACGTCCAACTCCGCAAGCACCCTGGTGTTCGCTCCCCAAGCAGAATTGTTCCTCTCGAAGGACATCCTGGTCGCGGCGAGCTGCGACGGGAGCGCGACAATTACGGGGACCACCCAGCTCTTCTCCGAGGTTCCGGAGCCAAGTGCGATTGCGCTTTGTCTGACGGGATTGGCCGGCGTGTGCTGCTTCTTCAGACGTCGTCGCAGCTAATCCTCCAATCCATCTGATCACCGGCTTCCGGGCTGTCTTGAACAGAGACTGTATTGTCTCATTTGTTCTGCATTGGCCTCTCGCGTCCGCCTCCAGGCTTTGCCGCCAACGGGAAACGGCTGCCCTTTCCGGCGCGTGTTCTTGAGTTGGGAGGCGAACTGCTCAAACACGCTGCTACTTGAACGGCAGTAACTTACGGCTGGTGCTGGTGACGAATGTCCTGGCCTTCGTAGAGATAGACAATTTCTTCGGCGATATTTGTCACGTGGTCGCCGATGCGTTCCAGGTTGTGGGCGATGCTGATGAGATTCGCGGCGCGGGTGATGGTTTGCGTGTCCTGGATCATGGTCTCGGTCAGGCTTGCGTAGATTTCGTGGTCGAGCTGGTCGACCTCGTCGTCGCGTGCAATGATCTGACGGGCCAGGGCGGGATTTTCATAGACGAATGCATCCAGCACATCGTGGATCATGCTGCGGGTGAGTTCGGCCATCCGCGGGATGAGCACCAGCGGCTTGAGTTCGGGTTCGGTGCACAATTTGATCACCCGGCGGGCGATATTGACGGCCTGATCGGCGATGCGCTCCAGATCGGTGGTGAATTTTGTGGCCATGACGATGAAACGCAGGTCTTTGGCGGCCGGCTGGAACAGCGCCAGCAGTTTGACGCAGCGGGTGTCGATTTCGACCTGGAGTTGATCCAGGGCATTGTCCTCGGCATCGACTTGCTGGGCGAGGGCGGGATCACGGCTGACGAGGGCTTTCAGCGCCTGGACAACGCTCTGCTCGGCCAGGCTGGACATGCGGAGCAACTCCTGTTTGAGCTCGGCCAATTCCTGATCAAAATGACGTTCCATAATCAACCAGCCATTGCGACTCGATCACCCCTCTGCCAGACAGGCATTGGTTGCATGTTACCCGCGCAACCAGGATTCTGGCAACAGCGGGGTGGCGATCCGGGTGATTCTCCGCTGAGAGGCGGGAAGGGAGGCGCATGCTTGAGAGCGCCTGTCTCCCCTCCCCGATCCTGTTCGGTGACCGGACCGAAGGCCGGTACGCCTTGTTCTAGTATTTGATTTCTTTGATGCGTTCGAGCACCCGCTGTTGCAGGCTCGCCGGCAACGGTGCGTAGTTCAGTGTGGGAGCGATTTTCTGTCCCTCGGTCAGTGCCCAGTTGAGAAATTCGACCAGTTTCTTGCCCTTGGCCGCGTCCTTCTGCTGCTCGTACACAAGCAACCACGTGGTGCCTGCGATGGGATACGCATCGGCGCCGGGGGCATTGACCATCGAGAAACGGAAGTCGCCCGGCACATTCGCCGTGGCCAGCGCGGCGGTCACGGAGGCGATGTTGGGGGAGACGTAATTGCCGGCGGCGTTCTTGACGTCCGCGTAGGGCATGTTGTTTTGCAAGGCGTAAATCAACTCGATGTAGCCGATGGAACCCGGCAACTGTTTGACTTGTCCGGCAACGCCTTCGTTGCCTTTGCCCCCGAGGCCGACGGGCCAGTTGACAGACGTGTTCTTGCCGACGGCTTCGTGCCAGTCGTAGCTGACGGTGCTCAGATAGTCGGTGAAGATGTAGGTTGTCCCGCTGCCGTCGGATCGATGCACGACGACGATGTCCAGGTCCGGCAGTTGGACGCCCGCATTCTGGCCGGCAATCGCGGGATCGTTCCATTTCTTGATCTTCCCCTGATAAATGCCGGCAATTGTCGGGCCATCGAGCTTCAGTTTCGGGTCGCCGGGCAGGTTGTAGGTCACCACATCCGCGCCCGCGACTGTCGGGATATGCAGGATCTTGGCGGGCGCTTTGGCCAGGTTCGCATCGCTCATCGGGCCGTCCGAGGCGCCGAAATCGACAGTCTGGGCCAGGATTTGCTTCTGGCCGCCGCCCGAACCGATGGATTGGTAGTTGAACCGGACCGAAGGATCAACCTGCGCGTATTGGTCGAACCACTTGGAATAAATCGGATACGGGAAAGTGGCGCCAGCGCCGTTGATCAGCAGTTGCGCCGAGGCGCCCGCCGCTGTCCCGAACAGCAGGCCGGTGATGACCGCGCTGCGTAACACTCTTGAGCTCTTCATCTCTTTGTTCTCCTTGAATAGGAACGAGTTCTTCTTCTCCGGGTCTGCCCGCCTAAAACCGCGTCGCGACGGTAGGAGGCCCGTGTGACGAACAAGGCGCAGCCATGTTACGGAACGGTGAATTCACCTCCTGCAAGAGACTGTTCGGGTGGGCCGGAGGGATGCGCAAACGGCCGGCCGGTTCCACGGGTGCTTGGGGTCGATTCCACGACCGGAGGCTTGCCCGGCCACGTTTTCGCGAAGACCTCACGCAACCGCCTTGGGATTGTCACCTGCCAAAGTCACTCTGAGGCAACTGGCAAGCGATCGAGTGACGAACGTGGCAGGAAGCAAAAGAGGATGGCGAGTCTCATGAAAACGGGTCTGGGTATGAAACGGGAAAGAAACTTTGAGCAAATTGGGCATCGAAAATTCTGTTCTTTTCGTGCGGGGCGGACTTTTTCAATCGTGTGTGCGGCCGTGGCGTTTGCGGCGGTCTGCGCGCCGGATTCCAGGGCGCAAATCGTGATTGGGCCGAGTATCAGCCTGGCGAACCTGACGAATGGTCAAACCATTGTTGTCGGTGACAAGGCCTTTACGGATTTCAGCATCAGCGGCGATTTCTCCGCCGGCCAGGTCAACGTGACCGAGATCACGGAAAACGGCAACTATGGCATCCGGTTCAGCGGGCTGTTCCTGGGCGGGGCGACGGGCGCGGACATGATCCTCGGTTATCAGGTCAGCGTGACAAACTCGGAGAACCTGATTTCGGCGGCGAACATGGTGTTCAATGGCTACGTCCCGTTCGGCGTGGGCGAGGCGTCCGTCGTCGAGCAGGTGTTCACCAACGCCACCCCCCAGTTCTACGGGGAGTTTTCCGTTTTTGCCACGGCCACGACAAATCAGTTGTCGAACAGTTTGCCGATCCAACCGCCACAGTCGCTTCTGACCATCTCCAAGGACGTGTCCGTCTTCGCTGTCGTGCCGGCTTTCGCGGAAATTTCGACGATTGATCAGACGTTCTCGCAGGTCCCCGAGCCGAGTGCGATCGCTTTGGCGGCCGCCGGGCTTGCCGGAATGTTGCTGCTACGACGGCGCGGGCATTAACAACAGCCTTGCTGACAGGGAGTGACGAACTCAAGCAATGGGTTGGACCCTCAAGATACCGGCCAGGAACTTTTGGGTCGGGGTGGCGCTGGCCGGCCTTCTCGGGCTGCTGGTTCCTGAAAAATCCAGCGCCCAGACCTTGTATAATATCACCTTCAGCCAGTTCGCCGCGGGGTCAGTCTATACCAACGCCGGCGGCCCTCCCTCCGACTTTTCGTCCTATGCTCCCAGTGGAACAGACGCGCCGGGGGTCTATTCTGAAATCGTCCAGTTCTATTCGACCAGCTTGACCAATCAATCGCTGGCCTGCAACAACGCCGGCCAGGGCGTCGGCAACTTCCTGATGCCGATGGGCAACGTCGCCTCCAACATCGTGACGCTGAACACGCAGTTGCTCCTCGATTCCGTGGTCGGCGCCACTGTCACGTTCGGTCAGGCCGGCCCGCCGGGTAGCAACGTGACGTCGATCGTCCTGAGTTTCCCCGAGACCTCGACCAATACCATGCAGGTGCAGTCGCTGGACGGGCCGAGCGGTTCTCCCGCGGTGTTGTACTCGTTCTCGACAGGCCTGGTCCGCAGCAATCTTCAGAACATCAGTTTCAGCCTCAACCTGTCGACCTCGATGTTCAGCCTGATGGTGAACGGAGTCTCCCTGGCCAACAACGCGCGCATCGGTCCCCACCAGCCGCTCAATCAGGCGGCCATCAGTATCGGCGATACGGCCGGGAACGGGACCAGCGGCACCGGCGTGATCGGCGACACCGTGCTCACCGCCGTGCCCATCCCCGAAATTTCGGGCATCTCCTTGAGCGGCACAAATGTGCTGGTCGGCCTGATCACCTCCACCAACGCCCACTATGATATCCAAACCACAACCGACCTTGCCTCGGGCGCGTGGAGCATGCTTTACAGCAACGTCCACGGCACCGGCGGACTGACCAACTTCAACTGCGGTTACAGCACAGGCCCACAGCGGTTCTACCGCGTCGCCGCCCACCCGTAGACGGGCCATGGCTGCGGCGTAACCCCCTTGTAACACCCATTTTTCTGGACTTCCAGGGTTTCGTCTGATTTACTTTCCCGCGGCGAGAGAGCGGTGGGTTGCGAGGCGTTCTGCCACTGCCTATATCGGTGTACTGGAGGTCAGTTATGCATTTTTCAGGCGTCGTCCGTCCATTCACAAACCGCCTTTGTCTTTATTCCTGTCTCCTGCTTTGTTGCGCCGCCATCACCGCGGCGCGCGTGGCCGATGCCGCGCCGGGGACCGACCTGTTCCTTCCTGGCGCATTCACTTCTTTGGGGTCGAATCCGTTCACCAATTCCGGCACGTGCACGATAGACACCACCGGCTCCGGGCCGGTGCTGACGCTGCCGGATTCTTCCACCATCACCGGAGTGGTCGCGCTGGGCAGCATAGCCGTGTTTACGTTTGACAGCATCTCGGTCCCGTCAAATGTCACCGTGGTGGGCCTGCAGAATGCCGGTTCCCGGCCGGTGGCCTTGCTGTCGCATGGCGATGTGACGATCGGCGGCATCATCGATGTCAGCGGCGCCGGCGGTCAAAGTCATGCAGCCCCTGGCGGAAACACCGGCGGCGCCGGCGGCGCTGCCGGCCCCGGCGGCGGTGGCGGCGGCGGTGGTGGCGGCGGCTTTAATAGTGGATCTGGAGGAACTATTGTAAAAGCAACCGCGGTGCGCCCGGCCGGCTTAGGCTTGTCTTTTCCGGGTGGTGTTGGCGGGGCCGGCCTCGTCAATGGCAGTAATGGGAACCCTGGCAATCCAACTGATGAAGGCACCGGCGGCACCGGCGGTGCTGGCGGCGCTGTTGAACCAAATGGCAGCGGGACCGGCGGGACAGCCAATGATGCCGGGGGTGGGGGCGCTTTTGGTGGAAATGGTGGAAATGCGGATTTTACCCCCGGTGCAGGCGGTACGGCTTACGGGGATCTTTCAATTATACTACAGGGCGGCAGTGGAGGGGGAGGCGGAGGAGGAATAGCAGCAGGGACCGATGACAACGGCGCGGCTGGCGGCGGCGGCGGCGGCGGGGCTGTGGAGATTGGGGCAGTCAATCAGATCATCATCACGGGCAGCGTGCTGGCCAACGGCGGTTCTGGCGGAAGTGATCTCCGGAACGGAGGCGGCGGCGCGGGTGGCGGGATTCTCCTTAACGGTGATGCCGTAACGTTCTCCGGTTCGGGTGTGTTGAGCGCTGCGGGTGGGGCTGGTCCCGTTTTTTCCGGCGGCGGCGGCGGCGGGCGAATCAGCATCCTGGCTGCGACGGCCATCACGACGGAAGGCACGGACTTGACCACACGAGTCAATCTGGCCGGCGGAAGCGCTTCAAGTGGGGGCAACCCGGGCAGCAATGGCGTGTTGGTCACTTCGGGAACGATCTGCCCGACCCTTCGCGTGGTGTTGAATGCCAACGACAGCGGCCCCGGCAGCCTGCGCCAAGCCATTCTCGACGCGGGCGGTTGTCCCGCCACAAACACGATCACCTTTGCGCCCAGCGCCTACGGCACGATCACGCTGACCGGCGGCGAATTGGCCGTTACCAGCGACCTGTTCATCGATGGCCCCGGCGCCACCAATGTCGCCGTGAATGGCAATTATCCGAACACAACCAACCGCGTGTTCGACATTGCGCCCGGACTCTTCGTCACGATTTCAGGGCTGACCATCACCAACGGCTTCGATGCCGGCGGCGGCGGCATCTACAACGACCACTCGATGCTGACGGTCAGCAATTGCACCATCAGCGGTAATTCTGCCGGCGGTAACGGCGGCGGCGGCATCTACAACGACGGTCAGTCCGGCAGCGCGACGCTGGTGATCGTCAACAGCACCCTCGGCGGCAATTCGTCGTATGGCGGCGGCGGCGGCATCCTCAACGAGGGGGAAGCCGGCGGCGCGACGCTGGAGATCGTCAACAGCACCCTCAACGGCAACTCGGCTCGCAATGGCGGCGGCCTCTACAGTGACGGCGAAGACCACGGCAACAATTTGGTGCGAATTTTCAACAGCACTGTTAGCAGCAACTCCGCCAATACCGGAGGCGGGATCTTCAACGACGGTGAACTCGGCAGCGCGACGATGGAGATCGTCAACAGCACCCTCAGCGGCAACTCAGCCACGAATAGCCCCGGCGGCGGCGGCATCTTCAACCTGGGGCAATCCGGCAACGCGATGCTGGAGATTCTCAACAGCACCCTCAGCGGCAACTCAGCCACGAATGGCCCCGGCGGCATCTACATCCAGGGTCTCTTAGGCAGCGCGACGCTGGACATCGCCAGCACGATCCTGGACGCCACCGGTGCTTCGGGGGGAACCATCGGCAGCGATTCCGGCACAGTCACTTCGTGGGGCTACAACCTCAGCAGCGATGGTGGCGGCGGGTTCTTGACGAATACCGGCGACCAGACCAACACCAGCCCGCTGCTCGGACCGCTGCAAGATAACGGCGGCCCGACGTTCACCCACGCGTTGTTGTGCGGCAGCCCGGCCATTGACGCGGGCACGAACTTCTCCGGCTCGGCCACCGACCAGCGCGGACTGCCGCGCACGGTAGAGATCGCCGGGTTCCCCAATGCCCCCGGCGGCGATGGCACCGACGTCGGCGCGTTCGAACTGCAACAGGTCTGCTACCTGCCGCCTGTCGCCATCTGTACGAACGTGACCGTGTCAGCCGGCACGAATTGCACGGCCAGCGCCTCGATTGACGGCGGTTCGTACGACCCCAACACCAACGGCACGGTCACGCTGGCCCAGTCGCCGCCCGGCCCGTACGAATTGGGCACGAACCAGGTCACCTTGACCGTCACGGACAATCACGGCCTGTCCAACAGTTGCAGCGGCACGGTCATTGTCGTGGACACCACGCCGCCCACGATCATCTGTCCGTCCGATATCACCAGCAACACGGCCCCGGGAGAATGCGGCGCGACGATCACCTGGAAGGGACCCGAGGCCGTCGACAATTGCGGCACGGTCAACGTCTGGTGTTCGCCCTCCTCCGGCACGCTCTTCGCGCAAGGCACCACAAGAGTGACGTGCACCGCGACCGATGAGGCCGGCAACACCAACAGTTGCGGCTTCAATGTCACCGTCGGCCAGTCGGCCGTGTGCGGCATCACCGCCTCCGGCAGCGCGGACGGCCTGACCATCTGCCAGGGCCAGACGGTGGAACTGACCGCCGCCAACGCAATGAAGAGTTATCTCTGGACCGGCCCCGAGCAGAACGGCGCGACCGTCCGGACCATCGTCGTCGGTACCGCCGGGACATATTATTGCACCCAGGCGCAGTATTACGGCTCGACCAATTGTTGCAGCGTGACCGTGGTCGTCAATCCGCCGCCAAACGCCGCCATCACCGGCAACCTGGTCATCACCAACGGCCTGCCCACGACGCTGGTCGGGCCGGGCGGTTTGGCCAGCCAGTATTGGACCGGGCCGCAGAACAACGGCCTGGCGTCGCGATCCAACACCGTCATCGACCCCGGCATCTACACCTTGCATGTCACCGACACCAACGGTTGCCAGAACACCGGCTCCGTCACCGTCTTGAACCAAACCCCGGCGCCCTGCAGCATCACCGCCTCGGGCGACTCGGGCGATCTGATCATCTGCCAGGGCGGCTCGACGATCCTCACCGGCGCCAACGGGATGAGCAGTTACCTCTGGAACGGCCCCGGCGTGACCAATGTCGCCGCCAAATCCATCAGGGTCGGTACCCAGGGCACCTACACCGTGCAGCAGATTGATGGCAATGGACTGACCAATAGCTGCAGCGTCTTCCTCACCGTCCACCCGATGCCGACGGTGAATATCTTCGGGACCAGGACATTCTGCCAGGGCACGAACACGACGTTGTACGGTCCGTCGGGAATGAGCCAGTATTTGTGGCTGGGTCCGCAGAACAACGGCCGGAACACGCAGTCCAACACCGTGAGTGTTGCCGGCACGTACACGTTGACGGTGACCGACAGCAACGGCTGCCAGAACGCGGTCTCCGCTCCCGTGACGGTGATCAACTGTCCGTAGCCGTAAGAGACGCCGGAGAATTTCAAAACGGCCTTGCAGTCCAGCGTTTATTTGGTTTGCGCGGGCGATTTGGATTGACTTGCGGCAACTTCGGGACTACGGTCGCGGCCAGGTTGAGGGTCGCACTTGGCGGGCGTCGGTGGCGCGTCGGTTATTGTTTCCCCTCAGGCGAATCGCCCTCCATTTTGCCGCGCAACGGCTCCCCGTCGAGCCTCGGGTCGTACTGACAAACGAACCAGGAGCAGGCGAGTTATGAAATCTCTTCGAATCGCAGTACTGACGGCGGTGGTTGCGGTGTGGCTGGCGGGGACATTGGCTCATGGACAGATCCTGAATCCGATTTATGAATTTAGCTATGGTGACGGCTCGGGCCCTTCTGCGCCGCTGATCGAGGGCGTTGACAGCAATTTCTACGGGACGACCTACTACGGTGGGGCAACGGGTAACGGGACGGTGTTCAAAATCACTCCGGCGGGCGTGCTGACGACCCTGTGGGATTTTTGCAGTTTGCCAAGCTGCGCGGACGGCTCGGGTCCTGATGGGGCGCTTGTCCTGGGCTTTGATGGCAACTTCTACGGCACGACCTATCAGAATGGAGCGAATGGCTCTGGCGGGACGGTGTTTCAAATGACTTCGGCGGGCGCGCTGACGACGCTCTGGTCATTTTGCAGTTTGCCTAGTTGCGATGACGGCGATCTTTCCGAAGCCGCGCTGGTCCAGGGCGTTGACAGCAACTTCTACGGGACGACCAGTGCCGGAGGAACAAACGATGCCGGGACGGTGTTCAAGATCACTCCGGCGGGCGCGCTGACCACGCTGTGGGATTTTTGCAGTTTGCCCGGATGCAGTGACGGCGCGACACCTTATGCGCCCCTCGTCCGGGGCGTTGACGGCAATTTCTACGGGACGGCTTCGGGCGGAGGGACAAATAATGATGGGACAGTGTTCAAGATCACTCCGGCGGGCGCGCTGACCACGTTGTATCAGTTCAGCGGCCCTGACGGGGCGATCCCTGACGCGGCGCTTGTCCAGGGCGTTGACAGCAATTTCTACGGGACGACCTACTTCGGTGGGGCAACGGGTAATGGGACGGTGTTCAAAATCACTCCGGCGGGCGCGCTGACGACCCTGTGGAGCTTTTGCAGTTTAACCGGCTGCCCCGACGGCGCGAATCCGGAGGCGGCGCTGTTCCAGGCCACCGACGGCAATTTCTACGGGACGTGCGAGAACGGAGGGGCAGACTTTAGCGGGACGATTTTCAAGATCACTCCGGCGGGCGTGCTGACGACCCTGTGGAGTTTTTGCAGTTTGCCCGGCTGCGCCGACGGCGCGACTCCTTACGCGGCGCTTGTCCAGGGCACCGACGGCAACTTCTACGGTACGACCCCGAACGGAGGCACTGGTTTTTTCATTGATAATAATGACGTGGCCCATCCGGCCAAAGTCCATCCGGCAGAAGCAGTAGATCTTGGCTATGGAACCGTCTATCAACTGATCGTCGCGCAGCCCTGCGGCATTTCGGGTACGCTGGGGATTTGCCCGGGGCAATCCACCACGCTCACGGCCAATCCGGGGATGCTCTCCTATTTATGGAGCGGCCCGCAGGACAGCGGCGCCACCAATCAATCCATCACGGTCGATACCACCGGCACTTACTACGTGACGCAGGTCGATTCCAATTCCCTCACCAATACCTGCAGCGCCACGGTGACGAACCTCTCCGGCGGCACGCCCTGCATCTGGAAGTGCCCGACCAATATCACCTGCCAGATTCCTCCGGGGAGTTGCTGTGCCACGGTCACTTGGAGCGCGCCGTGCGCCTCGAATAGTTGCGGCCCGGTCAATTGCTGGTGCTCGCCGGCGTGCGGCTCATGCTTCTCGCAGGGAATAACGCCGGTGTGCGTCACCGCCTGCGACAGCCTCGGCCAAACAATCACCCGCATGTTTGACGTCACCGTCACGCAATCGGCGAATTGCGGCATCGCCGTTTCCGGCAACGCAAAGGATTCGACGACCATCTGCCAGGGCAGCACCGTGATCCTCACCGCCCTGAACGGAATGAAGAGCTATCTCTGGAGCGGCCCCGAACAGAACGGGGCGACCGTCCAGACCATCGTCGTCGGCACGCCCGGCACGTACTCGTGCATGGAAGCACAGTATTACGGCTCGACCAATTGCTGCAGCGTGACCATCACAGTCAATCCGCCGCCGGACTGCAGCGACATCACCGGCAATCTGCTCATCACCAATGGCCTGCCCACGACCCTCGTCGGCCCGAACGGCATGGCCAGCCAATATTGGACCGGGCCGCAAAACAACGGCCTGGCATCCCAGTCCAACACCGTCATCGACTCCGGCACGTACACCATCCACGTCACCGACACCAACGGCTGCCAGAACGCCTGCTCCGTGTTTGTCCGGAACAGGACCCCGCAAGCCTGCAGCATCACCGCCTCGGGTGACGCGGGCGACCTGTTCATCTGCCAGGGACGCAAAACGATCCTCACCGCCGAGAACGGCATGGTCAGTTACTACTGGAGCGGTCCCGAACAGACCGGCGCGACGACCCAGTTCATCGTTGTCGGCACCCAGGGCACCTACACCGTGACGCAGATCGATCATTTGGGGCTGACCAACAACTGCAGCGTCTACCTCACCGTCCACCCGATGCCGTCCGTAAACATCTTCGGGACCAGAACAATCTGCCAGGGCACGCACACGACCTTGTGCGGTCCGCCGGGCATGAGCCAGTATTTGTGGCTGGGTCCGCAGAACAACGGCTTCGAAGGACAATCCAACACCGTGAGTTTCCCCGGCACATACACGTTGACGGTGACGGACAGCAACGGCTGCCAGAACGCGGTCTCCGCCCCCGTGACGGTGATCAACTGTTCGCAGCTGTAAGAGACGAACTGGGACTGTGTGAAAAGCCGTGTTCCATGGTTGTTGTTGGTGGCGGTGCTCGGGATGAATTTCACGAGTGGGGCGCAGACAAGGCTTTCCCTAGCGGGCGGCAATGTCATGCTCCGTTTCCCGACCGCCTCCAACCTGCTCTACACCGTCCAGAGCGCGGACGCTTTTGTGCCGGGCGCGTGGACCACCATCGCCAGCAACATCGTCGGCAGCGGCGGCACTCTCGCGAGAATCGACCCGGGCGCGGCCACGGCCGCCTCGCGGTTCTATCGCATTGGCTCCTGCAACCCGAGCACCAACGGCGGCACCGTGGCGGTCCTGGTCGAATTCAACGGCGGCGCGCCGGTCCAGGGCGCGCTGGTCGTTCTCGGCGACTCCGGCAAGGGCGGTGACGGGTACACCGACGGCAACGGCCAGATCATCTTCGCCAACGTCCCCGACGGAAGCTTCAGTATCCAGGCCTACAGCCCCGATGACGGCGCCCCCAGCACGGAAGATTCAGGCAGTATCTCCGGCAACGGCAGTCTCTCGCCCGTGACGGTCATCATGCCCGGGTCGGGCTCGGTGGAGCTATGGGTTGATTACGCCAGCGGCGATCCTGCCGTTGGCGCTTCGGTCGTCGTCGTTTCGGGAACAGTGACCAACGGGCCGGGCCCCGTGGATTCGGTCGGCAACCTGACATTCGAGGGGATTCCCGTAGGAAGTTTTACCGTCACCGCCACCAACCCCACCAACGCAACTTCCAAGGCGACCGCTTCCGGCAATCTGGCCACCAACGGCGCGTTCGCCAGCGTCAACCTCAACTTGCCCTGAATCTGCCGCCGTACGGGCGGTCACCGGGTGGATGGATCGACCACAGCGGCTTCGGCCTCGGCCTGCTTCTCGAGCTTGGATCTCTCCAAGCTGGGTTTGATCACTTTCTCGTAGCAATCCGGGCAGATGCCGTGGCTGAAGCGCGTGCCCGAATGCTCGCCGATGTAGGTTTCGACTTCCTGCCAGTAATTTTGGTCGTTGCGGATATTTTTGCAGTAACAGCAGATCGGCAGCAGGCCCTGGAGTTGCGTGACGTTGGCCAGGGCTTCCTGGAGTTCGTTCACGCGATTGGTCAGGTCCCGTTGAAGTTGAAGAATACGCCCGCCCGCATTGACCCGGGCCCGCAATTCCTCGCTGTGAAATGGTTTGGAAATGAAATCGTCGGCGCCGGCCTCGAACCCTTCCACGATGTTTTCCTTGCTGCCTTTGGCGGTCAACAGGATGAGATAGAACGGCCGGGTGCAATGTTCCAGCCGCGTGCGGCGGACCAGTTCGACGCCGTCGATGCCCGGCATCATCCAATCGAGCATGACCAGCGCCGGCGCATCGTCGCGCTGGATCGCTTCCCAGGCTTCGTTACCGTCGCAGGTGGAAACAACTTCGTGGCCCCATTTGCCCAATAACGTTTGCAGGACACGACGTGAAACCGCATCATCCTCGGCGATCAGGATTCGCATAGCGCTGACTCCTCGATATAGGCGCCCAGGGCGCTGGTGAGCCGTGCCATCTCTCCGGTGAGTTTCTCGCAGCTGGCTCCCACATTGTCCAGCTCGCCTGTGCGACCCATGTTTTCCAGGGTTTGCGCGGCTTGGAGTGCGTCCGCCGCGCAGAAAATACCGATCGAACCCTTCAGCTTGTGGGCCGCCCGCTCCAGGATGGCAGCATTGCGGTCTTCCACCGCCTGACGGATCTCGCCCAGCAGTTTTTCGGATTCGACAAGGAAGACGCGGGCGATTTCCTTGAACAGTTCAGCGTCGCCGTCCACCTGGTCGAGCGCAGCGGCCTGGTCGAAGGCCCCCGTGGCGGGTGACTGTTGTGCCGCACAGGGTGTTTGGTCCGCGGTGACTTGCAGCAGCCGATCCATCGTTTCAAATAGCTTTTGTGAATCAAGTGGTTTGGAAACGTAGGCGTCCATGCCCGCCTGCAGACAACGTTCGCGGTCGCCTTTCATCGCGTGGGCGGTCATGGCGATAATAGGGAGGTGCAGGCCGGTGGCCTTTTCTTGTTCACGGATCAACGCCGTGGCTTCGAATCCGCCCATTTCGGGCATCTGGACGTCCATTAGCGCCAGGTCAAACAATTCCCGTTTCCAGGCATCGACGGCTTCCAGGCCGTTGCCGGCGACGAAGACGTTGTGTCCCCGTTTTTCCAGGAGCCGGACGGCCAGTTTCTGGTTTACCAGGTTATCGTCGGCCAGCAGGATGCGCAGGCAGCGGCCGCATTCGAGCCGGACCTGGCAAGGCTGTGAAGCCGGCGGGACGGGCACGGGAGCGGTCGCGCCGATGGCCTTCTGGATGGCCTTGAGTAATTCGGTTTGTTTGATCGGTTTGGTCGCATATCCCGCCAACCCCATCTCGCGGCAACGGGCGGCGGCCCCGCGTTCGGCGGCGGAAGATAGCATGATGACGGCGCACGGGGGCAGGACGGGGTTGTTCCTGATGTGTCCGGCCGCGGTGAAGCCGTCCATATACGGCATCATCACGTCGAGCAGCACGACAGCAAAAGGTTCACCGGCCTGGCTGGCCCGGTCCAGTGCTGACAAGGCGACGGCGCCGTCCGGGACCGTGGTAGGTTTCATTCCCCACTGCAGCACCATTTCGTGAAGGATTTGGCGGTTGGTGGCGTTGTCGTCGACGATGAGCACGGGCAAGTCTCGCAGCGCGGCCGGGTGGGCGGCGGTTGGCGAGGCGTCGGCCTGTTGGGGCACACCGAATTGGGCGGTGAAGTGGAACGTGCTGCCGACGCCGGCCTGGCTTTCCACCCAAATGCGGCCGCCCATCATGGCCACCAGTTTTGAACAAATGGTCAGGCCCAGGCCCGTGCCGCCGTACTTGCGGGTGGTTGACCCATCGGCCTGGGTAAACGCCTCGAAAATGACGCTCTGTTTGTCGGCGGGGATGCCGATGCCCGTATCGCTGACCATGAAATGCAGGCAGACGCCGTCACTGGTCCGGGATTCCTGTTGGACGCGGAGCACGACCTCGCCGTGTTCGGTGAACTTGATGGCGTTGCCGACGAGATTGACGACGATCTGCTGGACGCGGACAGGATCGCCCGTCAGCGTTTCCGGGATGTCCGGCAGGACATGGGAGACCAGTTCCAACCCCTTCTGATGGGCCCGCAGCGCCAGCGCGCTAATGGTGGTTTCCACGCCATCGCGCAGGCGGAAGTTGATGGGATCGAGGTCGAGTTTTCCCGCCTCGATCTTGGAAAAGTCGAGGATGTCGTTGATCAACGCCAGCAAGGTGTCGGCGGATTCCCGGACGGTGGTGAGGTAATCGCGTTGCTCGGGTGTGAGGTCGGTATCGAGCGCCAGTTCGGTCATCCCAATGATGCCGTTCATGGGTGTGCGGATCTCATGGCTCATGTTGGCGAGGAACTCACTTTTGGACCGGGTGGCGGCCTCGGCTTTTTCCTTGGCGGCGCGCAGGGCGCTGTCCTGCTCCTGGATGCGCGCCAGCATCTTGTTGAATTCATCGGTCAGCAGGCCCAGTTCATCGTCGCAGCATTTGAAGGCCCGCACCGAGTAATCGTTGCCGTCCGACACGCGCCGCGCGGTGCGCACCAGGTGCAGGATCGGGCCGGAAACGAGGGCCTGCAAGCGCGACGACAACAGGAACGCCATCAGACAGGCCGCCAGCAGCACCATGGTGTCGAGCCGGATGTACTGCTGCAGGCGGGAACCGATGCCGCCCGCGTCGGACTGGATGAAGATCGCGCCGATTTCTTTGCCGCCGCGGACCAGCGGCCGAAACAGCAGCAACTGGCCGTTTTCCACGCGCTCCTCGTCGTCTTCGCGCAGTTCAGGAAAATTCCAGTGCGGGTCGAGGCCGGTGCGGACGTATTTGACCAGCGGTTTGCCGTCCAAGCCATAGATGCAGGCGGCCATGATGTGGCGTTCGCTGGCCAGCCAGGCCTTCATGTCCGTGGCAAAGGCGGGATCGTCCAGGGCCTGGGTATGATGCCCGACGATTTCGGCCAACAACTGCAGGCGGTTGATTTCCTCGCCGCGGAAGGAGACGAATTCGTAGACGGAACAGGTCACCAGCGCCAGCGTTACGGCGCCGAGGCTGGTGGCCATGATGATGCGCACCAGCTTCGATTTGATCGAGGTGCCGGCAAACAGGCTTAATTTCATACGGTGACAGTCTCCGGGCTTCGGCTGTGGAACAACCGCCGTTGGTTGATCAGATGCGCCACCTCGGCCGGCACCATCTGCTCCCACGAAGGATCGTCCGCACGGATTTTGGCGAGCGCTTCGCGGGACATGATGGGCAGATAGGCCTCGTTGAAATCGCGCAGGCCCTGGATGAAATGGTTTTCGACCAGATAGGCGTACAGATGCCGCAGATGCGGGGCGACGCGCATGTTGCCGGCCGTGATGACCGAGGCCGTCGCCGGGTCCATGTAGGGGTAGATGTAGAGCTTCAGGTCGTTCTTGAAGAGCCGTCCAAAGGACTCCAGGATGCCGCCTTCGAGGTCGGTGTAATATTTTTCCTCAAAGATTTCCTTGAGCGTGGGCACGCCCATCGTGATTCCGATCATTTTCTTGGTGTGGCGAAACAGATACGTGGCCAGCCGGTGAAACTCGCCGTAGTTGGAAATCAACACGGTCTTGCCCAGCGCGCCGAGGATGTCCACCCGGTCCAGAAAATCCTGGTGATCGATCTCGCCGCCGTCAGTGAGTTTGTGCAGGGTCATCTCCATCAGCTCGACAATTTCCGCACCCTGCACGTTTGGCTCCTGGATAAAGTGGGCCCGGGCGCACTTCAGCATGTCTATATTCACGTGCGTGACCGGACGAAAACTGCCGCGCTCGACGAGGATCGATTTTTTATAGAGCACCTCGGAAGCCTGTACGACTTCGCCCGTGCCGGTGAACATCGCGGCGTTGGCCAGGCCCTGTTGCACGAGCTGCAGACTCATCAGCCGGTTGTCAACGCGGGCAAAGTCGGGCCCGGAGAATTTGATCATGTCCACCTCGACCCGCTCGTTGGTCAGATGATCGAGCAGGGAACGGATGAAGGCCCGGGCGTCGCCGTTGAAATAGAGGGCGCCGTGGATCAGGTTGACGCCGATGATGCTGAGCGCCTCCTGCTGCTGGAGGTTGTCCCGGTCCAGCATGCGCACGTGGATGATGATGTCCGACGGTTCGGATCGCGGCGCCGACTGGAACCGGATGCCCATCCAGCCATGGCAATCATCGGTCCGCGTATAGCTGCGGGCGGCCACCGTGTTGGCAAAGACGAAGAAGCGGGTGGTGGCCCCGCGCTTTTCATTCAGGCGTTCCTGCATCAATCCAAACTCGTGGTCCAGCATCGTCTGCAAGCGTTGGCGGCTGACGTAGCGCTCGCTACGGCCGTAAATGGCGTCGCTGACCGTCATGTCGTAGGCGGAGATCGTTTTGGCGATCGTCCCCGCCGCGCCGCCGACGCGGAAAAACCAGCGTGCCACCTCCTGACCCGCGCCGATTTCGGCAAACGTCCCGTAGTTGGTCGCGTCCAGATTGATTTGCAACGCTTTTTGGTGGGCGCTCAGGTTTTCGCTATTCATTAGTCGGACAGGAGCGCAACCCCTGTGCCAGCCACCGGGCGGCTTTGAAAAAAAGCGCCCCCCGCGAAAAAAGGGCTCAAGCCAGGCAGGTTTCTGCCGATGACCATTCAGATAACCAGACGAAAAGGTTGTCCTGGCGACCAATTTACTATGGAAAATGCGGGTCTAACGGAGGAAATCACCCCATGCAAAAACTGGACGAATATCTCGATAAAGTAAAACAACTGCCTCCGGCCCCCCGGATCGTGCCGCAATTGCTGTCTCTGCTTAGCCAGCCCAATACCGAAAGCGGTAAAGTGGTCGATTTGATCAGCCACGATCCCTCGTTGACGACCGCTGTGTTGCGCACCTGCAACAGCGCGTTTTTTGCCGGCGCCACACCGGTCAGCACCCTGCCGGAAGCGGTGACCCGGGTGGGCTATCAAACCGTGTACAATCTGGTGGTCTCCATCAGCAGCGCCAAGACGCTGACGACCGCAACCACGTTCGGGGTGGATGCCAACCAGCTCTGGGGCCATTCCGTCACCACCGCCGTGGCCGCGCAGATGATCGCGCGGGATCGCGGGGATGACGAAAGCGTGGTCTTTACCGGAGGGCTGCTGCACGACATCGGCAAGCTGGTGTTCTCCTCGGCCGAACAGGGAAAATACGCCGATCTGTACAAGGACACCGAGACGAAACAGACCTCGCTGGCCGCCGGCGAGAAGAGCGCGTTCGGGTTCGACCATGCCGAGATCGGCGCGCGGCTGATGATCCGTTGGAAATTCCCCATGCCGCTGGTGGCCTGTGTGTGGTTCCACCATCATCCGGCGGACGCCAAGGGGTTTGAGCGGTACGCGTCCTATATCTATCTGGGCAACATGATTTCGCACTTCATCGGGTACGGGAGCGGCCGCCAGCCGTTTGACTTGGAGGGACGCGAGGGCGCCCTGAAGACTCTCGAACTGACGGCCGACCGCCTGCCGGAGTACATGACGCGGACGTTCGGGCAGTGGAAGACCATCCAGACGCTGCTGAACGTCAAAGCCTGACGCCGCCGTTTTCTTACGGCAGGTAATCCAGCAGCGACATGCCCATGATCTGGCCAGCGCTTTGCATGGCGGCCTGATAGGACGTTTGCGTTTGACTCAAACTCACCAGCGTCTGCGAGAGGTTGGCATCCGCCAGGTTGGAAATTTGCTGGGTGATCCCCGCGGCGCGATTGGTTGCCAGGGACGCTTGGGCCGTCAGGTTCGCCTGGACGGAGGCGTTGCCGGCCACCTGGGTGGTGATATTGTTGTCGTCGGCGGTGATTTGTGGATTGATGGTGCTGGAGATGGCCGAGGTATTGCCGGAGAGCAACGCGTTTTGCAGGGCGATCAGGTGGTTGAACAGGTCCGCGCCCGTGCGGCTGTCGGTGAACAGGCCGGTGGGCCCGCTACCCGTGGTGTTGGCGCCCAGCGTCTGGGCTGACACCGTCACGCCTGGCGCGATCTCGCTTTCGGCGACGCTGGTGTTGCCCTGGTAGGTCACGCCTGTGACTTGGCCGCTGGAATTGGTCGTGGCAACGAACGGCGGTTTGCTGTTAGCCGTGCCTCCGAACAGATACTCCCCGTTGAACTGGGTGTTGGCGGTCTGGACGGCCTGCTGGATGAGCTGTCCCACCTGTGTGGCGTAGTCATCGAGCTGCTGCTGCGACACGGTGCCGTTGGCTTCGGTGGCGATCTCACTGGCGTTGCTGACGACTTTTTGCAGGGAAGTCATCGCGTCGTAGCTGGTCGTTGCCTGGGTTTGCAAATTGGAGATGTTAGTCTGGAACTGGGCCAGCGACTGGTTCTGGGCCTGCAGATCGAGCACCTGCTGGGCGGCCGCGGGATTGTCCGAGGGGTTTTGGATGAGCTGGCCCGTGGCCTCCTGGCTCTGTAACTGCAGTTGCTCGGTTTGCAGGTTGTTGAGCTGGCCGACCAATGTATTGGTGAACATGTCTGAAGAGATGCGCATGGGGGTCGATTACCTCAGGCTGTTTGTTTCATTGTCATGAGCGTGTTCAACATCGTGTCGACGACGGTGATCAGCTCGGCGGACGCCTGGTACGCCCGCTGGTACGTCGTCAGGTTCGTCATTTCCTCGTCCAGCGAAACGCCGCTGGTGGAAGAGCGCTGTTGTTGGAGCGTATTCTGCACCACTTGTTGATCGGTCACTTGCGTGTTGGCTGAAGCCACCGATTGCGCCAGCGTGGAAACGGTCTGGTCGTACGCCTGGCTGATCGTCTGGCTGTTCAACCCGCTGATCGGCTGGTCGGCCAACTGCGCCAGCGCCAGCGCCACTTGATTGTCGCCCGCGTTCCCATCCGTGCCGCTGGACTGAAACAACGTCGGATTGCCCGCGAGCGTGGAGTTGACGGTGATCGTGCCGGCGGTGTCTCCTTCAAAGAGATTGTTGCCCGTCGTGCCGGACACGCTGTAGCCCTTCTTGTAGATGGCGTTGACCGAACCCGCCAGTTGCGCGGAGAGCGTATCCAGGTTGCTCGAAAGTGTGGCCAGCGCGTCGTCGCGCGCGTCGATGGTGCCCTGGATGGAACCGCTGGTCAGCGTCAGGTCGGTGCCGCCAGTTTTGGTTTGGACCAGCAATTGTCCGCCGCCGGCGTCGTAGGTCTGCAGCGTGTCGAGCACGGCAGGCCCCTGCACGAGCGTGGTGCCGCCGATGGAAATATCGACGGCGCCGTTGGCCCCTGGCGACGGGGTCACGTTGACCAGTTGTGCCAGTTGTTCGATGGCCTGTTCCCGAGAGTCGATCAGGTCGTTGGCCGACCCGCTTTCACTGTTCTGCGTCGCGGCAATCTGGCCGTTCAGGGTGGCGATTTGGCTGAGTAATTGATTGGCGGAGGTGACGTTGCCCTGCAGTGACGTATTCAGGTCGCCCTTCAAAGTCGTCATCTGCTGGCTGGCCTGATTGAGCTGGCTGGTCAGCATTTGCGCACTCTGTACCACAGCTTGTTGGTTCGCCGTCGAGGAAGGATCGGTGGACAGGGTTTGCAGGGAGTTGAAAAAATCAGAGATGGCCTGAGCGATGCCGCCCTCTGAGGTGGTGGACGCGCCGTTCACGCCGGTGGCCTGGGTGTTGATCTGCTGGCCGAGATCGGCCTGCACGGTCTGCAATTGCTCCTGCATCGTGTTCCAGTACGAACTGATGCTCGTCTCGGCTTGAATCTGGCTGTCGAGAAGGCTGCTGCGAATCTGTTGGATGTTGGCCCCCGACGCGCCGGTGCCTTCCGGACCGATCCCGCTGGGGATCGTCGGGTTGCTTTGGATCTGCAGCACCTGCCGCGAGTAGGCGGGATTGTTGACGTTGGCCAGGTTTTGGCTGGTCACTTCCAGTCCGAGTTGCTCGGTCTGCAGCGAACCGGCGGCCACTCCCAACGTTCCAAATAGTCCCAGGCTCATGCGTGTTGTTCCTTAACCGATGGCATCGCAAAGCGCCCTTCCCGGAGACAGGGGAGACGCGGCCACGGTGCCGTTGCCGTTGTACACGATCGTCTGCGCCGTGGAGAGCAGCGTGTTCAACAACCGCTGCATCAGTTCCACCGAGCGGCTCAGCAGCAGGTGGTTCTGGCCGGCGCGCCGCCGCACACGCGCCAGGCACTTGTTGGTTTCATCCAGCAACGCTTTGACCAGCCCGGCATAATCGTCGGGCATCAGCCGGATCAAATCGGTCAGCGACGCGTCGTCGGGCATCTGCACCAGGCGCGCCACGGCGGCCTGGCACGACCCGCGTTGATTGCGGGCCACACGGATCACAGCCGCTTGACCGTTAATATCGGACACGCTTTGGAGCAGGTCCGCGGCGGCGCGTTTGACGACGAGATCCTGCTGGCGATCCAGCAAGGCGAGCATTTCGCCGTACTGCTGGAGTTCTTCGCGCAGCGCTGTCACGAGTTGCTGGAGTTGTTCTCTCATGGCTTTTCCTGGTGGACCTGACGGGTGAGTTGCTGGTTCAAACTGCGCGCCAGACCGAGTGTGCCGGACTTGCTGATGCTGTCGGCCAGCTGGGTGGTCTCCATGTCCCGATAAATACTGGCGGTGGTGGAGGTATCGCTGTCCTTCGATTTGAACACCGGCTTCTGCGCGTCAGACAGAATCTGGCGCAGCAGCACGGCTTCAAACTGCCGGCTCAGTTCACCGACCTTTGCCTTTTCGGACAACTGCGTGTTGGCGGCCAGCTGCTCGATCGGCAGATTGGCGGGGTTGATGCGCGAGGCGGTGGAGGAGATTTCCATGGCTACCGGATGATGAGTTCGGCCTGCAACGCGCCGGCCTGTTTCATGGCCTGAAAGATGGCCATCATGTCGCGCGGCGTCACGCCGAGGGCGTTCAAAGCCAACGCCACCTTCTCCACCGTGGGCATCTCGGGCAGGGCGATGAGCGCCGCCTTGCTTTCGTTGACCTTCGTGTCCGTGCGCGGCGTCACTTCGGTGCTGCCCGTCTGGCTGAACGCGTTGGGTTGCGAGACGTCCAGCGTCGAGGCGATGGTGATGGTCAGATTGCCGTGCGAGACGGCGCAATTGGAAATCTGGATCCGCGACGTCGCCACGATTGTGCCTGTCCGCTCATTGATGATGATCCGCGCGGGTGTGTCGGGTGTGACCTCGATCTGTTCGAGCCGCGCAATGAAATCGACGGGCGAACCCTGCAGTCCCGGCGGCAACTGCACGCGCACCGTCGTCGAGTCCAGCGCGCTGGAGCTGTTGGGAAATTTCTCGTTCACCGCCTCGGCCAGCCGGCTTGCCGAGGTGAAATCAGGCTCGCGCAGCAACAGCTCCAGGAAATTATTCCTCACGATGGTCGCGGGGATCTCCCGCTCCACCAGGGCGCCGCCGATGATCTGGCCGACGGTCGGATGGTTCTTCTGGACCGTCGCCCCGCCGGCGCCTTCCACTCCGGCCGCGAACCCGCCGATCGAGGTCGAGCCCTGGGCCACCGCGTACACTTTGCCGTCCGCGCCGATCAGTGGCGTCTGCAACAGCACGCCGCCCTGCAAGGACTTCGCATCGCCAAGCGACGAGACGGTGACGTCCAGCCGCGAGCCAGGTTTCATGAAAGCGGGAATATCAGCCGTCACCATCACCGCGGCGACGTTCTTGGAAGCCAGCGAGGCGGCCGGGACGGTCACCCCGTAATGCTGCAGGAGATTGGCGATGATCTGGATTGTGTAGACGGGGTTTTTGTCGCCGTCCCCCGCCAGGCCGACGACCACGCCGAAGCCGACCAGCTGGTTATCCCGCGCGCCGCCGACCATGGCGATGTCGCGCACGCGCACACCCATGGCGAAGCCAGTCGGGCTGGTCCCCCACAGCGTGGCCAGGATCTGCAAAATGATCAAAAGTTTCTGTCGCATGGCGTGTAATTAGAACGGGGTCAGGACTTCCCACAGTTTGGTGAACCAGCCTTTGTGCTGTGAATCGGTAACGGGGCCTTTATTGGTGATTTTGATCATCGCGTCGGCGACGTTGCAACTGCACACCGTATTGGTCGGGGAAATGTCGTCATAACGCACGGTGCCGCGCAGCACGATATCCTGGGATTCTCCCGCGAACGACGTTTGCCGCCGGCCCTCGACCACCAAAGTGTCGTTGGGAAGCACGTCCACCACCTTGACGGGGATGTTGGCGACGATTTGCTCCTGATTGTTGACTGTACCGCCGCCGTTGAAATCCTGTTTCGAATTGAACGCCATGGCAGGCAACTGGCCGTTTTTCGTCAGAAACGAACTGCCCGCGGGCGAATACAGAAAGGCGCTCAACGCCGCCGTCAGGTCCGACTGCTTGGACGTGGTCGTATTGTTGTTCTTCACCGCCGAACTGTTTTCCTGCACCATGATGGTCAGAATATCGCCGACGGTGTGCGCCTTCTTGTCGGCGAACATGGCGGAATGCGCCGATCCGTCGCTGCTCCAAAGCGAGTCGGCCGCCGCGCTTCCCGCGACCAGCGCCGCCGCGCTACAAGCCAACCAAAATCGTTTGTTCATCTTGCACCTTTCCCCTGAATTCGCGCCGGGAGAGCGGATTGCGCACGCGCACGTATTGTCCGAGCACGCCATCCTCCAGCACTTCCACTTTGAGTGAGACCGACAGGACGCCTTCTTGCACGACTGCCTCCGCCAGCTGGCCGCGGCGCACGAGGGTGCGCAGTTTGATGCTGCCGGCGTACAAGGGCGCGCCGGTGGGAATGGATTCAGCGAGTTCATACAGCGATTCGTCGCCCACGTCGCCGAGGCCGGCGTCCCGCATGGCCAGGACATCGCGCCGTTCCCGGACACGATCGACATCGCTGAGAATTTCCCCGCGTTTCAAGGGCGAATGCGCCACCCAAACATCACGCCAGATATGGGCCACGACGGGCATCTGCCACGAACCGATCGTTTGGTCGGCCGCCCGCAGCTCGAAACGGATGATAAAATTGCCGCTCACACCGGTCGTGGGCAGTTCGAGAATATTCACCGTGACCGGTTGATTGGTCGTCGTGACAGGCGACCAGGACCGGGTGAACCGCAGTTCCAATTGGCCGCGGTCGCGGACGTAATCGCGCTGCAACGCAGCGGTGAGCAGGTCCTTCAGGACGGCATCGTCCACCACATTGGTCATCACCGTGGCCGCGGGAGGAGTTGCGGAGGGTTCGCTTCCGGGTGTCGTCGGGGCGAACCCTCCGCCGGTGAGGGCTGCCAGGAGAAGGCAGCGGGTTGTGAGGAAGAGGCGTTTCATTAGCGTCGGAGATTGTTGCTCATCTGCATCATTTCATCGGAGGCCTGCACGGCCTTCGAATTCACTTCGTACGCGCGTTGCGCGACGATCATGTTGACCATTTCCTGGACGACGGAAACGTTCGACATTTCAAGATAGCCTTGCTGCAGCGTGCCGAATCCGTTCGCGCCGGGCGTGCCCAGCTCGGGAGAGCCTGACGCGGGTGTTTGCTGGTACAGATTGCCTCCCAGGGATTGGAGGCCGCTTGGATTGGCAAAACGGACGAGTTGCGCCTGGAAATTCGTCGTGCCACTGGCGCCGGTGTAGGACACTTGGCCGGTGGAACTGATGGTGATGGACGTTGTGCCGGCGGGCACGGGCTGGAAGCCGCCTTGCACGGTGAGGCCGTCACTGGTTGTGATGTGGCCGTCCGACGATGTTTTGAGCGCCCCGTCGCGCGTATAGGCTGTTGTGCCGTCGGGCATTTGCACCTCGAAGAAACCGTCCCCCTGGATTGCGACGTCGAGGTTGTTACCCGTCGATGTCAGTTCACCCGTGGTAAAGACCTTGGAAGTGGCCACTGCCTGTGAACCGTGACCGATTTGCAAGCCGGTGGGCAGGACGTCGCCGTTTCCCTGTTCGGCGCCGGGGGTGCGCGTGGTTTCGTACAGCAGGTCCTGGAATTCGATCTTGCTCTTCTTGTAGCCTGTGGTGTTGACGTTGGCGAGGTTGTTGGCGATGACGTCCAAGTTCAACTGCTGGGCGTTCATACCGGCGGCGGCGGAATAGAGTGCGCGTAACATGATGGTTCAACCTCAAGCTGGGTTCGGGTTGCCGAGTTCGGTGATGACGCGGCTCATCCGATCGTCCTGCACCTGGATGATTTTTTGGTTCGCCTCGTAATTGCGCATGGAGCTGATCAGATTCGCCATTTCAGTGACGGACGACGTGTTGGAGGCTTCGAGGAAGCCTTGCTTCACGCTGGCCGTGCTCGGGGTGGTCTGTAAGTGGGGATCGAGCGCCAGATAGTAGCCGCTGCCGGCGGTGGTGAGCAGGCTCGTATCGTTGAAATTGGCGGGCTTGAGCTGGCCTTTCACATCGGAGCCCTGGCTGATGGTGCCGTCCGGGGAAATCGAAAGCGGCGCGGGATTGTTCAGGTCTACCTGGATTGTCCCGCCGTCGCCTTGCACGGGGTATCCCTGCTTGGTCACGAGCTGGCCTTCCGAGTTCATTTGAAATTCGCCGTCCCGGGTGTAGGCGGTGCTGCCGTTGGGCAGTTGGACCTGGAAGAACCCGGGGCCTTCGAGGGCCACGTCTGTCTTCACTCCGGTGGGCTGCAGTTCGCCCTGTTGGAAATTGGTGGCGGCATTCGCACTGGGCAGGGTGTAATGCCCCGAGGCGCCCGGCGACGAGGTCGGCTGCATCATCCCGGCCTCGACCGAGGAGAACGAAATGTCCTGCTTCTTGAAACCGGGGATCGTTGCCGAAGCCAGGTTTTGGCTGATGAGCTCTTGCCAGCGCTCGTTGGCATTGAGCGCCGCGGCTGCTTGATAGAGGCTCACATTCATCTTGGCTTTCCCTCTATGCACCGGCCATGCCAATGCGAGAAACGCCTTATTTTACAGGGGTTTCGTGCGTCTACCATCAGGGGAGGGCAAAAGCTGCCTCGTCAGCGAAGGAAGATTTTTCCTCTCCGGCAGGTCAGTACGCGCAGGCCAATTCAATGACTTCACCGCAGGAACAGCGGACGCTGATATGCGTGACGCGATCGCCTTCGCGTTTCAGCGTGACCTCAGGCGGGACGGTGGCCGTGTGCGCGGACGCATGCGCGGACGCCGCTGTGGCGGCCGATGCGAGCGTCTTGAACGGCTGGATCGCCGGCTCCGACGGCGCAACTGATTTGGAGCCGCGCGGGACAAGAGGAATAAAGGGGTCATTCATGGTTGGAGGCCGTCTGGAGTTGGTTGTTCGAATCCACGTTCAGCAGGACTGTCACGCGATTGTTCATCTCATCGTCGGCGCTGGTGTTGGCCATCGGCACGGTGTCACCGTAGCCGGAGACTTTGCGGACCTGCGCGGCCTTGACCCCGTGCGCAACCAGGACGCGGCGCGCGGCATTGGCCCGGTCCGAACTCAGTTCCCACTGGTCGTAGTTCTCGCTGGCCGGCGTGTCACCCTCCTGGGTGTGGCCTTCCAGTTCGAGGCGGAAATTTTTGTAGCGTGCGATCTCCCAGGCGAGCGTGGAAAAGACCCAGGCGCCGAATTGCGTAAACTTGGCGGTGTGAGGATCGAAGATCGGTTTGCGCACCCGGTCGAAGACGCTGATGTTCAGGCCGTCGCCGGTCAGCTCGAGTTTAACGGAGTTGCCTTCTTCCATTTCGGGATTGGTTTGCAGCGCCTTCAACAGGTTTTCGTTGAGTTGCTGCAGCATCTCCGTCTCCACCGCGGAAGGCTTGTCGTACTTGCCCTGCTGGGAATAGGCCTGGGCCTTCGCGTCATCGCTGGGGACAACCCCGATGGACTCGCGCGGGATGAAATTGGGCGGCGACTTTGACATCGCTTCGAACGGCGCATTGAAGGAGTGCGCGATGGCGTCCTTGACCTTCTTGTCCTGGGCTGTGATCCACAGCACCAAAAACAACGCCATCATTGCCGTGACGAAGTCGGCATAGGCGACTTTCCATGCGCCACCGCCTTTACCACCGGCCATGACGGGTTCCTTTCATCAGGTCTTCGGCTGCGTGTTCAGCGCCTTAAGCATGGCTTCCATGTCGTCGGCCGTGGGCCGGACCTCGCCGCTGAGGCCGCGCCGGGCGGTCTCGACGGCCATGATCGGGGCCAGACCGTTGGCAAACCCGTTCACCGCCGTGGCGATGCAGCGCAGATAAGCCATCTCCGCCAGACTGATGAATTCCATGTTCACCGACAGCGGACTCAACAATCCGTAGGAAATTAAAATACCGAGAAATGTGCCCACTAACGCCGCGCCGACTTTATGGCCGATTTGCTCGACGGGGCCGTTGATCGCGCCCATCGTGACCACGATGCCCAACACGGCTGCGACGATGCCAAAGCCGGGCATCGCGTCGGCGGCCTTGGAGAGCACGCCGAGCGGCGCGTGATGTTCAGCCTCGACCGAGGCCAATTCGGTGTCGAGCAGGTTCTTCAACTGCTCGGGCTTGACGCGGCCGTCGACGATCGGCCGCAACGCGCTGCAAAGAAATTCAACGCCGTGGTGATTGTTGATGAACGTCGGGTACTTCGTAAAAATGCTGCTGGCCTTCGGGTTGGTCACATGTTCTTCCAGCGCGATCATGCCGTTGCGCCGTCCCAGCATGAAGAGTTCATAGAGCGCCTTCATTAGTTCGTCGTACGACAGGCGGTTGTACGGCGCGCCCTTGAGTGCCTTGAGGATGCCCTTGAACAGGTCGATCAGCACCTTTTTGGGCGACATGACGATCATCGAACCCAGGCCCGCGCCGCCGATGATCACGAATTCCGACAGGTGCAGCAGCGCGCCCACGTGGCCGCCCGCCATCGAAAAGCCGCCCAGGATCGCTCCCAGTACGATGATTAGACCGATAATAATGACCATGGTTAAACTGGTTCCGTTGTTAAGCCGCGCATGATTCGTGTTTCTGCAAATAGGTTTTGATCGCCAGGATCGCCTGGGCGTGGATCTGGCAGATCCGCGATTCCGTCAGCCCGAACGCCTGGGCAATCTCGCGCAGCCGCAAATCCTCAAAGTAATAAAGCGCCAGCACCTTGCGCTGGATGTCCGGCAACTGCTGCACCCGCTGGACGATCAACGCGGTCAGTTCACGCTGCGAAACGCTTTCCTCCGGGTTTTCCTGGCTCGGATCGGGAATGCTCTCGTAGGGCGAGGCCCCGTCGCCCTCGTCGCCGGCCGGGGCTGCGTCCAGACAGATGAACAGCGCGGGCTTGATCTCGTCCAACAAGTCTTGGTAGTCCGGGATGGACAGTTTCAGGGCTCTGGCCATGTCGGCTTCCGTGGGCAGCCCGCCCTTGGACTGCTCGAGTTCCTGCATCACCGCCTGCACCTTGCGGGCCTTGTCACGCACCAGGCGCGGGACCCAATCCATCCGGCGCAGCTCGTCGATCACCGCGCCGCGAATGCGGATGCGCGCGTAGGTTTCGAAGCTGGCCCCATTGGTCGCGTCGAAATTGCGCAGGGCGTTCAACAGCCCGACTGTGCCGGCGCTGTACAGGTCCTGCAGGTCAACGTGGGCCGGCAACGTCATGGCGATGCGGCCGACGACGGTTTTGACCAGGGGCAGATACTGCTCGATCAATTCGCCTTCCACGGCGCCATCCGGCTTCGCCTGGTGGTACCGTTGCCAAAGCTCGCGGGGGTTGGTTTGGCGCTCGGACGCGGCGCTGGCCGGTTCCATCGTGGAAACGGGATCGTTATGCATGGTGTTGCTCCTCGTTGGCCCGTTGCAGGTTCTTGATCCAGACCCTTCCCCACCAGCGCAGTAACATTCCCGACAAATATGAGGCGATGCAGGCATGCAAAATCATCGAAGGCAGCGTTTTTTCCTCCATCAGGCCGAAGCCGATGCCGATGCCAAACCCGATAAGTCCCCCCAATAAGATCAGCGATTTCATACGCCAGGAGATGTTTAGCAGGTGCTTTGCCAGAGCGGAGGAACAGGCAGGAATAGGCCTATTTTAAAGGGAAATGACGACTGAGCAATTGGTCGGCGGAGGCTTCGGTGAAGGAGCCGGGAATATTTTGCCCAGCCGCCAGGAAGCGGATCGGGTAATTGGTGCCGAGCACCAAATTCCACAGTTTCCCCCAGTGCGTCTCCTCGTCCAGATGCGTCACGATCAAATCAGCAATCGGCAGCGCTTCAAATGCCCGGACCTGCGCCAGCAGTTGCGCCGATTCGTAGGCGGCGTTCAACACCAGATGGATGGCCGCCCCGGGAAATTGCTTCACGTGCTCCGCCAGCTCCCGCACAGCCGCTGCGTCCGTCCAGGCCACTCCCGGCAAATCGATGAACCCCATGTCTTCCTCCCCCGGGTTGCCCAACCACGAGCGCTCGACTGTCACGCCCAAAATTTCGCCATGCACGCTCAAGGATTCGGCGGCGTTGGCCCCGCGCCCGTCCAGCCGCCAGACCCGGGCGGAACGTCCATCGAGCAGGACCGCGTTGGTCAGCCATTTGCACAGCGCCGTTGTTTTGCCCACGCCCGGCGCGCCGACAAATACATGCAGCCGCGCGGTCGTCGCGCGGTCCAGCGGCTTCCACCACCGCGTCAACAGCGAACGCGTCAGGGCCAATTCTTCCGTCAAAGACAGCGGCAGGCCGTCGTCTTGCTCCGCCTGCAAATGTTCGGCAACGCGCGCGGCCTGGATTGGCAGAAGCCCGAGTGTTTCCAGCACCGCGGCAATGTCGCGGCCATTGTCAATCGCCGGCGGCGTCTCCTGTTCGACTGGTGCCGGTGCCGGTACTGGCGCCGGCAGCGGAGCCGGCGTTTCGGGCGCGTACGCCAGCACTTCGATGCGGGGTTTTTGCCAAAAACTCCGGGGCAATTGCCGCACGTTGACGACGACCGCTTCGGGTCCCAACTGGCCCCGAATCTGTTCTACGGCGTCGCCGGCGGAGGCGGCGATGAATTGTTCCAGTTTCATTCCGGACAGGGGATGATGGCGGCATTTTGGATTTCGACGCGGGACGGGAGCTCGGAGTACGACAGCACGGCCAGTTCGGCGAAGGTGGACTCAAAAAAACGGCGGAACCCGAGCCGGATCTGCGGGGCGCACAACACCACGGGCGGCTGGCCCGCGGCGAGCATTTGCTGCACAAATTTTGACAGGGTATCCATGAGATGCCGCGCGAGTTTCGGCTCCATCACCAGCGCGACGTCGGTGGCCGACTGCCGCACGCCCTGGGCGATTTGTTGTTCGAGCTTCGGGTCCAGCGTGATCGCGCGGAGCTTGCCGTTGTCCACCTGGTATGGCTTGGCGATTTGCGCGCCGAGGGCGCGCCGGGCGTACTCGGAAAGTTCGTCGGGGTTTTTCGTGACGCCGGCGTAATCGCTGACTTTCTCCAGGATGCCCGCCAGGTTGCGGATTGAGACGCCTTCGGCCAGCAGGTTCTGCAGGATGCGCTGGACCTGGCCGACGTTGAGCTGCGCGGGGATCAATTCGTTGACCACGGTCGGGTGCGTCTGTTTGAGGTTGTCCAGCAGCACTTGCACGTCCTGGCGGCTTAAGACCTCGTGGCAATGGCGCTTGACCGTTTCGGACAAATGCGTGACCAGCACCGACGCCGCGTCCACCACCGTGTAGCCGTTGATCTCCGCGTTCTTGCGTTCCACGTCGGTGACCCAGGTGGCGGGCAGTTGGAAGACCGGCTCGACGGTGGGCACGCCTTTGAGCGTGGTCTTGCTGTTGGTGGCGTTCATGGCCAGCCAGTGGCCCGGCATCAATTCGCCCCGCGCAATTGCGTTGCCTTTCAGCAGAAAGCGGTATTCGTTGGCCCCCAACTGCAAATTGTCCCGCAACCGGATCGGCGGAATGATCACGCCCATGTCGCCGGCAAACGTCTCGCCGCACGCCCGTCACGCGCTCCAGCAGATCGCCGCCTTTGCGTGTGTCGGCCAGACCGACCAGCCCGTAGCCGAGTTCAATCTGCAGCGCATCCACCGCCAGCAATGTTTCCAGTTTGTCCGCCGCGGCCGGGACAGCGGCGGCGGCCTTCTTCGGAGTAGTCTCGGTGGCCGTTGCATCACTGGTACCCGTGATCGCGGCTGTGCCGCCCTGTTTTTTCAATGCGTAGGCCAGGGCGCCGGTGACGCAGGCCAGCGTCAGGAACGGCATGGTCGGCAGCCCGGGGATCAGCGCCATCACCGCCAGCATTGCCGAAAGCACGGTGATCGCCCGCGGATACAGCAGCAATTGGCGTGACAGGTCCTGGCCGAGATTGTTCTTGGACGCGGCGCGGGTGATCAGGATGCCGGCGGCCGTTGAGGTGATCAGCGCAGGGATCTGCGACACCAGACCGTCGCCGATGGACAGCAGCGTGAACCGTTGCAGCGACTCGGTCACCGTCATGCCCTTTTGCATGATGCCGACGGCGAACCCGCCCAGCACATTGATCAGCGTGATCAGAATGGCGGCGATGGCGTCGCCGCGCACAAATTTGCTGGCGCCGTCCATGGCCCCGTAGAAGTCGGCTTCCTGTTCGACGTGGCGGCGGCGGGCGCGGGCCTCGTCTTCCTTGATCAGGCCGGCGTTCAGCTCGGCGTCGATGGCCATTTGTTTGCCGGGCAACGCGTCCAACGTGAAGCGCGCGGCGACTTCCGCGATGCGGCCGGCGCCCTTGGTGATGACGATGAAATTGATGAGCACCAGGATCAGGAACACGACCAGCCCGACCACGTAGTTGCCGCGCACGACGAAATTGCCGAAGGCTTCGATGATATGGCCCGCGTAGCCGTCCAGCAGGATCAGGCGCGTCGAGGCCACGTTCAGCGAGAGCCGGAACAGCGTGATGAACAGCAGCAACGCGGGAAAACCCGTGAAGTCGGACGGTTCCTTCACATACACAATCGCCAGCAGCGTCAACAGCGACAGCGCGATGCTGATGGCCAGCAGCGTGTCCAGCACAAATGGCGGCACCGGCAGGATCAGCAAGCAGCACTGTGCCCAGCAGCCCGCCGACGAGCCACAAGTCGCCGTAACGGAAGAACCGGCCGAGTTTTGAATTTGCTGGCGGCATCTTCAATCCTTACGCGTTCTGATGTTCCTTGTTTCGTTCCGCATAATACCGATAGCGGTTCACGCGGTAGACCCACGCCAGCACTTCCGCAACCGCCGCGTACAGCTGAGCAGGTATCTCGCCATCCACGCGGCCGTACTTGTACATCAACCGTGCCAATGGTTTGTTTTCGACGATTGGCACTTGGTGTTCCCGGGCAATTTCACGGATCCGTAGCGCGTTCAAACGCGCTCCTTTGGCGACGATTTTGGGCGCGCGCATGGTCTTGCGATCGTAGCGCAAAGCGATGGCCAGGTGTGTCGGATTTGTCACAACCACGTCTGCCTTAGGCACTTCCGCAAGCATCTTGCGGACGGTGAGCCGGTTTCTTTTCTTGCGCAGGAGGGCTTTGATCTGGGGATTGCCTTCGTTGCTTTTCACTTCATCCTTGAGTTCCTGCTTGGTCATCATCAGGTCGCGATTGGTCTGCCAGAACTGGTAGGCGTAGTCGACCGCCGCGATCAACATCAACACAACACCCACGCGGACGGTGATTTTCATGGAAGATTCTGCCAGGAACTGGGCAATCCTTGCCGGACTGACCGCTGTGAAAAAGATCGGGTCGCTCAGGACGTTTTTGACGACCGAGTAGGAGAGCATGACGATCACGGTCAGCTTGATGATGCCCAACACCGTGGGCACGGCGGAACGCATCGACAAGAGTCGTTGCACGCCGCTGACGGGATTGAGCCGTTCCCAATTCGGCGTGAGCGCCTCCGAGGCCGTACGAAACCGGTTTTGGATGCCACCGGCCACGAGTCCGCCCACCAGCGTTGCCAGGACGATTGGCCCGGCGCATTTGGCCAGCACCAGCGCGCCCGTGATGGCGTAGCCTTGCATCACATTCAGGCTGAGCGGCACGTCGTGCAGATGGCCGAGCATGAGCGCGAAAGCCGTGGCCAATTGCCGCCAGCATTCTCTTCCGGAGAACATCATCGCCAGCAATCCCCGCCATGATCACAAACACGGTCTGCACTTCGGCGCTACGCGGGAACTGGCCGCGATTCAGCGCCTCTTCCATCCGTCGTGGGGTGGCTTGCTCTGTTTTTTCCCCGCCTTGCGTGTTTTCCGCCATGTCAGCCTCTCCCCAGGAGTTGGGCGACCCGCAACATGTCTTCCGGCAACTGGCGCAGGTAATTCGAGATGTGCTCGGCCATCAGGCTTAACGTCATCCCAAACACCGTCAATCCCGCCAGGGTGCGGAAGGCAAAACTTTCCGAAAATACATTCATCTGCGGCACGGCCCGGCCCAAGACGGAGAACACCAGCGAGATGATGAACGAGACCGCGATCAGCGGCGCGGAGATCTGGATCGCCACCAGAAAGATACCCCCCGTGCGCGCCACAACGTCGTTGAAAAGAGCAACGCTCAGGTGCGCCCCGCCGATGGGCAGCAATTCATAGGTCCTCTGGAACGCCATCAAAAACCAGTGGTGCATGTCGAGACTGAAGAACAGCGTGATGGCCAGATAGTTCAGGATCAGCCCCGGGGCATCGGACTGGCCGCCGCTGATGGGGTTGATGTCCGCCGAAGGCCGGACGCCCATTTCAACAGCGATCACGTTGCCGGCCGCGTCGAGCCCGTAGAAACACATTCGGCCGATAAAGCCCAGCAGCAGCCCGATCAGGATTTCCATCGCCATCATCTGATCAGCCCGCCCATGGTGAAGGCTCCCGTGGCCTGCGGCGGCAGGCCGACGCTCACCAGATAGGCCACCAGCGCGCCGAGGGCGATGCGCAATTGGATCGGGAAATTGTTCGAGGAAAACACCGGGAAGATCGCCAGCATCGCGCTGATGCGCGCAAACACCATCATCCAGGTCACTGGATCATTGGGAATCACGGGTCAATGCACCATCTGCGGCATTTTTTCGATGATGGCGGTGGTGAATTCGATCATCGTGCGCATCATCCAGGGCAGCAGTAACAGCAGCATGCCGATCACGCCGAGCGCCTTCGGCACAAACGTCAGCGTTTGCTCGTGGATCGATGTCACCGCCTGGAACAAACTCACCGCCAGCCCAATGACCATCGCCGTGATCAAAAACGGCGCGGCCAGGGCGACGGCCTGGAAGATCATCGACTTCAACAGTTCGACTGCGAATCCCGGGTCCATGGCGTCACGTGGCGAAGCTTTGGATCAACGACCGCACGACCAGAGCCCAGCCATCGACCAGCACAAACAACAGCATTTTCAACGGCAGTGAAATCGTCATGGGCGGCATCATCATCATGCCCATGCTCATCAGCACGGTCGCCACCACCAGGTCAATCAGGATGAACGGCACGAACAACAGGAAGCCCATCTGGAAGGCCGTGCGCAGTTCGCTGATGATGAAACCCGGGATGACCACGCGCAGCGGCAATTGGTCCGGCGTCGTCGGGCCCGAGCTTGGCCAGCGCGACGAACAATTCCACGTCCTTGGCCCGCGTTTGTTTCAGCAGGAAGGTGCGGATATGTGCCCGAGGCCCGGTCCATGGCCTGGTCGCTGGTGATTTGGTTGGCGACGTAGGGTTGCAGCGCGTCCGTGGTCGATCCGGTCCCACACCGGCGCCATGATGAAAAAGGTCAGGAACAGCGAAAGCCCGATGATGATCTGGTTGGCGGGCGTGCCCTGCAGGGAAAGCGCCGTGCGCACGAACGACAACACGATGACGATCCGCGTAAAACAGGTCATCAGCAGGATGATCGACGGCGCCAGCGTCAGCAGGGTGATGATGAACAGAATGCGGATGGCCACGTCTGCGTCCTGGGGTTTCTGCGATCCTTGCACGCCCAGGTTCACTTGAAATGGAATGATTCCACCGCCGAAATTGGCCGTGTTGCTCTGCGCGTAAAGCGCCGGCACCAGCAGCAGGACAAACAATGCGATGAGAACGAGTCGTTTCATGGCTTTCGATTGAGCACCTGTTGCAGCACCTCGGCAAAGCCCGTTTGCGACGGAGCAGTCGTTTCGTCTGTCGCCGCGTCGGGCAACTGGCTTACCAGCGTGATGTTGGCCGGCGATGAGGCCAGCAGCAGGCGTTGTTTCTCGTACCCGACCACGTAGAGGCTGTGGCGGTTGCCGAGTTGTTTGACTTCGAGAACGGCCAATTTCGGTGCACGGCCGGTGCGGCCGAGAAAGCGCTGCCAATTTTTAAAAATCCAGACACCGGCGAAGAACAAAGCCAGCACCAGCGCCAGCGCGCCCAGAACACGCAGCACCGAGAAACTGACGTCGGGTAACGGCGGGTTGGCGGGCAGGCTGGTAGCTTCGCCGAACGCGACGGTCGCGCCCCCGAGCCACCAACCAAGCACGGCCGCCCTCCCCCCATGGCAGCCGGAGCGTTTCATGTGGTCTTTCCGATGATTTCGGAGATTTTGACGCCAAAGCGATTTTCAACAACCACGACTTCCCCGCGCGCGACGAGTTTCTCGTTGACGTAGACGTTCACGGGCGCATCAGCGAGTTTGTCCAGCTGCACCACCGAGCCGAGGGTCAGTTGCATCACGTCGCGCATCGGCATCTGGCAGCCGCCGAGTTCGACGGACAGTTGGACAGTCACGTCGAGCAGCACGTCGAGGTTGGGAGGTGTTTCAGTCGTTGTGCTCATAAGTTAATCCTTTAAAATCTGTGTGACTTCGACGGCCCATTTCTGGCTGCGCGTGCCCAGGTTGCCGATGAACGTGGGCGTCTGCGCCAGGCGCAGGCGGACCTGGGTGAGGTGCTGCGGTTGCAAGGGCAGCACATCGCCCGGTTTCAGGGTAGTCAGGGCGCGGGCGGTCAGTTCCAACCCGCGCAGTTCGGCGGTGATCGGGACGGGGACTTCGTCAAATACCTGGTTCCACTTGGGTGCGGCGACCGCGGGACCGGCGGGGGTATCCTTGGCCTGCGAGTCGGTCGAGCCGCTCAATTGGCGCAGCAACGGCTCCAAACCGCGGTACGGAATGCCGATGCGGAACTTCTCCTTGCAATCGCCCAGGCTGGCTTCCAGCGAAATTTCCAGGATCAGGTTGTTGCGCGCCGTGGTCTGCAGAAAACGGCCGTCCATTTCGTGGCCGAGGAGGACCGGTTTCAACTCCTGCAGGTCGCTCCATTGGCTGCTCCATTCGGAGAGAATGATCTGCACGGCCTGGTCAAGCAGGGCGACTTCGATTTCGCCCAACTCCGCCTTTGGATCCACCGAGTGCGCGGCGCCGCCCAGGAACCGGTCGGCGATGGTCAGCCCCAGCCGCGGTGGAATGTCCAGAAAGCAAATCCCGCGCAACGGTTCGAGCTTGAACAGCGTCAGGTGCGTCGGCGTGAGCATCGTTTCGATAAAGTGTTGGAAGCTGATGGCTTTCATCCCGGCCGCTTGCACGCCAAACTCGAGCCGCAGATACAGCGACAGCCGAGCGGCCAGCGCGCGGATGAATCCTTCCTGCCGGCTGCGCAGTTTGCGCAGTTCGCTTTCGGCCAGGAACGCTGATTGCCGGAATGGCTTGACGGAGGCGGCTGGTTGCGGAGCAGTCTCCGTCTCGTGGCCAACCTCGGCCAACACCTGTTCCACCTGGGATTGGGTGAGGGTGTCCTGTCCGGGCGTCAGCTCGTTGGTGGTGTCCATGAGAGGTTATTGGATGGCGAATTCGGTGATATAGATGTCCTTCACCGTGCCTTCGCCCATGGCGGTGTTGAACGCCAGCAAGAGTTCACTGCGGATGACGCTGCGCGCGCCCTGTTTTTCCAGGTCATTGATGGTCTTGGAGGCCAGCGTGCCGTTGGCCAGGTCGAGAAGCTGATCTTTGTTGCTCTCCACCTTGTCCTTGAAGTCGGCTGATCCGCCGACCAGCGTGAGATTGGCCATCAAATAGCGCGTGCCCAGGCTGCCGGAGATGTTGACCAGTACTTTGCCGAGTTGCACGGTCACCTTGCCCGGTTCACCGCTATTGGCAGCGGCGGGGGGCTTCGCGGCGCTCTCGGGTGATTCGTCGCTGTGTTTGGTTTCCGGCGCGGGTGTGGCTTTTTCAGGCGCGGCCGCTTCGACTGTCTGGCCGGCGATGGCGCGCTGGAGTTTCGGAGCGAGCACAAACGCCGTCATCACGTAGGCCAAGGCCGGCATGGTCAAGACCGTCACGATCAACGGCAGCCAGGCCATCAGGCCGCCGCCACTCTTGGGCGCGGCCGGCTCGCCGGCGGGCGCGGCTTCCTTTTCGGCCGGGGGTGGTTCTGTGGGTTTATCAGCCATGGTGGATTAGTGCTTGAGGTTGGTGAGTTCCTGCAGGATTTCGTCACTGGTCGTGATGACGCGCGCGTTGGCCTGGAAGGCGCGTTCGGCCTGGATGATATTGGAAAACGCGGCCGACAGATCGACGTTTGATTCCTCGAGCGACCCGGATTCGATGTTGCCCAAGCCGTGCGTGCCGGACGCTGCCGGCGTGGGGCTGGTGCTGCCTCCCAATGGACCCGAGGCGCCGGTATTCGTGAAGAGGTTGTTGCCGATGTTCTGCAGACTCTGCGGGTTGGTGAAGTTCTGCATCAGGATCTGGCCGCCGGTGTACTGCGAGCCATCCGAAAGATTGATCGTGATCTTGCCCGACGAATCAATGGAATAGCCCGTCATCGTGGCGCCGGAAGCCGCGGTCGATGGAGGCGCGGGATTCGTGCCGTTGATCTGAATATCGCCGATGGTGGACAGGGCGGTGTCGTTATAGCCCTGCACCCGCAGGCCGCCGGTGGTGACCAGGTAGCCGTTGGCGTCGAGTTGAAAATCCCCGGCGCGGGTCACGTAGCTGTCGCCGCTGACAGGGTCCTTCACGAGGAAGAACCCGTTGCCCGAGATGGCCAGATTGGTTTCCACCCCGGTGGTCGCAATCGCGCCCTGCGTGTATTCGGTGGTGACCGCTGAAGTGACCACTCCTGTGCCGATCTGCACGCTTGTGCCGCCGTTCAAGCTCGACGAAGCGAGCGTGTTGCTGAACGAATCGGCCAGGTTGCTGTCGCTGCTTTTGAACCCGACGGTGTTGACGTTGGCGATATTATTGCCGATCACGTCCAATTCCTCCTGGTACGCCTGGAGGCCGCTGACGGCTGATGTGAGAGAACTAAGCATGGGTTGTACTCCTTATGGTTGTTTCGGTTGCGCTGTCTTGGCCAGCGATTGCTGCGCGGCCGAAGACGACGTTGTCGTGGTAGAAGACGGCGTTGTTGTCGTGGACGACGCCGTTGTTGTGGTCGTTGGCGCTGATACGCTGACCAGCGTGCTCAAGGCATAGGGTTGCCCGTTCACGATGACTTGGGGCGTTCCACTGGAGAGCTGGATGCCGCTGACCGTGCCGCTGACCGTGCTGCCTTGTCCGTTCTGCAGAGTGACGTTGGTCCCGATGAGCTGCGTGGCGCCCATCTGGGAAATGTTCTGCTGCATCCCTGTCGTCGCCTGCAGCGTGCTGAATTGCGCCATCTCGCCGATGAACTGCGTGTCGTCCACGGGATTCATCGGGTCCTGCGCGCTTAATTCCGTGGTCAGCAGGTTCAAGAAATCGTTTTCCGACAGCGTCTGCGTCGGCAGCGGACTGGCGGTGCTGGAGCCGGCGCTCGCGGCTGTCGAACTGGATGTTGCCGGATTGATGGCGGTGATTAACATGATCTTCCTAGGCCCATTTCTCCCAACCGCGCCGTGCGGTGGCGGTGGGTGTTGAGGGTTGTGCTTTCAACGGCTCGGTGACCGAGCCGACCAGCGGCAGTTCGTCCAGCGTCTGCGGAGAACGCAGGCCGCGCCGCGGGGCTTGCTGTTGGTCGCCCGTCGCTGCGCCGGTTTCCTGCGACGGCGTGCGGGACGAAGTCTGATTGTTCAATGAGGCTTGATGAAGTGGGCCGACTCGAACACCTTGTTGCGCCAGCGATGTTTGCAGCTCGCCCCAATGCGTCTGAAGGCCTTCGAAGTTGCCCCGGTCCACGCGGGCCGCCACTTCCACCTGGCCATTGCGCAGGCTCAGTTGCAGGGAAATCGCCGTCGTGCTGTCGGGCCGCACGACCGCATCCATCGAATTCACGCCCACATTCTTGAAGGTGACGACCTGGTCGGTGATATCGTTCAACACCTTCTGCGCCTGCGGCGCGCGCGCACTGGGGGCCTGGGCTTCATCAGCCGCAGGCTTGCTGTCCACACGAACGAGTTGGGCAACCGATTCGAAGGAAGGCGTTGGCGGCTTCGAGCCTGACGACAGGCTTTCAGGTTTTCTGCCCGTCGACTCAGGCGAAGCTTGTTTTCCGCCTGTATCGGCTTCAGCGCTCGTGGCGCTGGTGGAAACTTTCCCACTCGGCAAATTTTGCTCTGCCGTCTGGGAACTTTTGTCCACATTTACATCCTTTTTCATGCGGTTATCCTGTCTTGCAATCACCGTGCCATCGGCGGGCGGCAAGGGGGAAAGTTCGCGCGTTAGAGACTGGTTTGGCTTGGGCGGCGCGGCCTGCAGGGGCGCTGCCGCAACCGCAGCTTTGGCGTCGTGCTCCCCGTTCGACGCTGGCGGCAATGAAGACGATGCGATTTTCGACGAGTTGCCCGCAGTCAGCTGCGGATGAACAACTGAAGGCGCGGGAATCGTCCTGGCTGTTGCGGGTAAAATTGATTTGCCGTCGCCCGTCTGGGAATTCTGCGCGGCATTCACGGGAAGGGCCGGCACGGGTGGCTGTACTTGCGGGGCCGCCGTCTTCTCTGTGATTGCCACGGGCTGAGGCTGGTCCTTGCCTGCCGCCGTTTCCGTCAGGCCTTGCATTGAACCCGTCGGCAAGAGATCGTTGCCGGGCACGACCGGCGCCGGTTGTTCCTTGCCCGACGTTACCGGCACAGGGGCGGCCACCGTCTGCAAAGGCGTTGGCAGAGGAGGCAACGGGATTGGAGCAATCGCAACAGGCGCGGCATTCTGGTTCTTGTCCGTGGCAGGCTTTTGCTTCGAATCCGGTTTGGCAACTTGAGCGCCCGGTTGATTGCCCCCTGCGGCGTCGGCCGAACTTCTGGCCATCATCCCGACCATGATCTTCGCGAAAGATTTATCGGGGGCCGCATTGGGTTGTTGGGCAACTGCTTGGGGGTCAATTGGCAACAATTGTGGCTGGGCTTGTCCTGAACTGACTGATTTAGTTGAGCTCATGATTGTTTTGGCTGTCCGGTGATGGAAAGACGCAGCCGTTCGGTGATCGTGGCGGCGCGTTTGGCCTCTTTTTCCCCTTGTCTGGCCAGCAATTCCAGGATCGGAGCGGTATCGCTGTCCTTCATGAATACGAGTATCTTCACAAACTGATCGTCGGGTAATTCCTTCAGGATCATCGTTGCGCCTTCGGGCGACATGGCGGAATAGATTTTGGCCAGCCGCTTGAGGTTGGCCGTCTCCTCGGCGCGCACCCGCACGACCTGCTGGTCAAAGTCCTGCTGCAATCGCGCCACCGTCTGGGTCACCACGGTGATTTCCTGGCGCTCAGCGTCCAGCCGCGCGGCCAGCTCGTTCAACTGGCGTTCGCGGGCGTTCAGGCTTTCCTTTTGCGTCCGCAGATCGGCCACCAATTCGTTTACTTCCGGGTTCTTGAAGTTCCACGAGGCGTCGGGTGTGCCGATGTGTTCGCTGACGATAACGGGCGGGGCCACGCGCGGTGGGATGTGGGGCGTGGACCATACCAGCAACGTTGTTACCAGATAACAGATTGCGCCGACAAGGGCGCACAGCCAATTGGATTGAAGAATTTTCATCGTGTCAGTTCAGGGCGTTTTGAAGGGTTGTCTTCCACTGCGTGGCCGTCAGCGCCCGCTGGTTGACCATGTCGTCCAACATCTTTTGCTCCTCGCGTTGCAGTTCGCGGTCGTAGCGTTGGCGTTGCCGTTCGAGGAATTTGTCCACCGCCTCGCGCGCCTGGCGCGCCGCCAGCAGTTTCTCCCACTTCAGGTCCACCGTGCGTTGCGCCTCTTTCACGGCCCGTTCACAATTCTTCTGTAGCTGCTCTAGGACCCGGCAATAATCGTGGAGTTGGGCCAGTTGCACGGCGGGCGCGCCAGTTGTGGCGCGTTCGCGGCGCAGCGTCCAGGCGGCCTCGCATTCCCGTTTCACCTCGCTTAACCGGTCGATGGCCAGTTGGCGCGCCGCGGCGGCCTGGGCGAACTGCTCCAGCGCGGTCTGTTCCTGGCGCCGGCGCACCGTCAGCAGCGCCTGCAGGGAAAATTGGAATCGCTTCATTTCGCTCCTCCGTGCTTGTCGATGACCTCAGCCAGCAGCTTCCAGCTCTCGGTGGTCGAGAACCCGGCGGTGACGGCCTGGCGTAGAAATTGGCGCAACGGCTCGTGCAAGCGGATCGCTTGATCGATCATCACATTACTGCCGGCGGGGTAGGCGCCGATGTTGATCAAATCGCGATTCTTATGGTGGATCGCCAGGTTTTCCCGCGCGCGGCCCGCCAGTTCGAGTTGCTCGGGAGTCAACAGGTCTCGCACCAGACGGCTGACGCTTTCCAGCACGTCGATGGCGGGATAATGGTTCTGGGTCGCCAGTTCGCGCGTCAGCACAATGTGGCCGTCCAGGATCGACCGCGTCGCATCGGCGATCGGATCGTTCATGTCGTCGGCTTCAACCAGCACGGTAAACAGGCCGGTGATTGAGCCGCGCTCGCCCATGCCCGCCCGTTCCAGCAATTGCGGCAGCAGGGAAAACACCGACGGCGTATAGCCGCGTGTCGCCGGCGGCTCGCCGACGGCCAGGCCGATCTCGCGTTGTGCCATCGCGAAGCGGGTGACGGAGTCCATCATCAACAGCACATTTTTGCCTTCATCACGAAAATGTTCCGCAATGGCCATGGCCAGGAACGCGCCCTTCAATCGGGACAGCGCCGGCTCGTTCGACGTGGCCACCACCACCACCGATTTGCGGCGGCCGGCCTCATCGAGGTCTTTTTCCAGAAATTCGCGGACTTCGCGGCCACGTTCGCCAATCAGCGCGATGACGTTGACATCCGCCTCGGCCTGGCTGGCGATCATGCCCAGCAACGTCGATTTGCCCACGCCGCTGCCGGAGAAAATTCCCAGTCGCTGGCCCCGTCCGCACGGGGTAAACGTGTCAATCGCCTTGATCCCCGTCCGGAAAGGCTGGCGAATCCGCTGCCGTTTGAGCGGATGCGGCGGCAGGAGGTTGACGCCAACGGACCGTTCCGCCGGGACCGGGCCCAGGCCGTCGAGCGGATTGCCCAAGCCATCGATCACGCGGCCCATCAGGGCGTCACTGACCGGCACCTGGAGCGGCGACCCTGTCGCGATGACTTCGCTGCCGGGATGAATCCCATGGACTTCTTCCAGCGGCATCAACAGCAGGTTGTGATTGCGAAAACCAACGACTTCCGCCAGCGTCGTGCCGTCGTGCCGGGCCGACTCAATGCGGCAAACTTCGCCGATGGAGGCCAGCGGCCCCTGTGATTCGATGACCAGGCCGATCAACTGCACGACCCGCCCGCGCGTTTGGATCAGGCGGGCGGAACGGGCGCGCTGCAGGATATGCCCGAGCGGTGTGGACGATGTGGCCGGGCTCATGTCAGTAACACCTTCTTCAATTGTTCCACCTTCGTTTCGCGGCGCGCGTCGATGACGCCAAACCGGGTTTGCACCAGGCAGCCGCCGCGGGTGACGTCGGATGAACTGTGAAAATGCATCTGGTCGCCGCCGTTGGTGGGCTCAAGCAGCGGGGCGTGCAGCTTCTGCAGCAGCGCCAGGTCCTCAGGATGCAGATAAATGGAAAATTCCGTGGCCTCCTCGACCTGCGCCAGCGCCTCACGGACGGCGGCTTCAATCATTTCGGCCGAGATTGGCAGGTTGGCCACCAATCGCTGCGCGACTTCGATGGCCAGGGTGATCACTGTATTCTCGCAATCGCGCACGACCTTGGGCACGGCTTGGCGCAGCGAGTGGAGCACGCCGTTCTGCAACTCCACCAGCTCCGCGCGCTGGGCCAGCAATTGCTCGTTCAACGCGGTTTCGCCGTCGCGGCGGCCGCGTTCGTAGGCGGCGGCGTCCGGATCGCGATCGGAGGAGAGCCGCACGTTGCGCAGGGCTTGGGGCAGGGTAAGTGACTTAGTCATAGCGTTCGGTGACCTGGCCGTCGCCCAGATCGATCTCTCCTGCGTCTTCGAGGCGGCGGACGATTTCGATGACGGCGAGTTGGGCGGCTTCGACGTCCTTGGGCTTGACCGCGCCCAGGAAACCGATTTCCTCGTTGACGGCTTCGGCAGCGCGTTTGGACAGGCCGGAGAGCAACTTGGCCTTAAGCGTTTCGCTGGCGGTTTTCAGCGCCGTGGCCAGGCCGCGTGAATCCACTTCCCGGAGGACTTTCTGCAAGCCGGCCTTGTCCAGGATGATGAGGTCTTCGAAGGTGAACATCTTGTTGCGGATGGCCGCGCTGAGTTCCGGGTTACGCTGTCCGAGTGCCACGAGGATTGTCTTGCTGAGGTCTTTTTTCATGGCGTTGAGCATCGACGCGGCGGGTTTCACACCGCCCGTCTGGCTGACGCCTCGCGCGGGCTTGACGCCGATCTTCTTGACGAGCAGTTCGCCGACTTTTTCCACAATTTCAAGCGGGGCCGGGCCGAGAGTGGCCAGCCGTTCCACCACCTGCTCGCGGATTTCTTCGCGAAGCTGGGAGAGGACGGCCGAGGCCTTCTCGGGGGCGAGGAAACTGAGCACAAGGGCGATGATCTGCGGCTTTTGATCTTTCAGCACATTGACGAGCTGGCGCGTATCCAGTTCGCCCAGCTTTTTCATGGACGATACCGATACGACGTTGGGGGCGATGCGGCCGATCAGCTCCGCCGCCTTGTTGGCGCCGATCGCCTTTTCGAGCGCGCTCCGGGCGTAGTCCACGCCGCCGCGGATTGCCGCGACGCCTTCGACGGCCATCACGGAAAACTCCCCCAGGATCTCGCGTTGCAGTTGCTGGTCGATCGACGGGATGTTGGCCATCTCGGCGGTGACCTGCTGGATCTCGCGTTCGTCCAGGCCCTTCAAGATCTGCGCGGCGCTGTCCGGGCCGAGGATGATCAGCAGCGCGGCCAGCTTTTGCTCCTTGGTCATCTTCGCGGCGTCGAGCGCGGCGGTCGGAGTGATTTCAACTGTGGCAGGCATGGGGTTCCGTTAGTTTTTGGAGACGGTGGTGTCGCGGTTCAGCCAGGTGCGGACGGCCTGGTTCATATTGGCCGGGTTCTCGCGGATCAATTGGTTGAGCACCTCGGCGGTGACGACTCCCTGGCGGCCATTGCCCGATAAGCGGTTCGTGGGCGTATTAAGGGTGATCGTTTCCGCGGGTGTTTTCTTGAGGCTGCGCCAGAAAATGAACAGGATTCCCAGGGCCAGCAACACGTACCCGGCATTCTTGCCGATGTCCCACCACAATGTGACCTGCTGCTGTTTGTCGAGTTGTTGCGCGACCTCCACGTTGAACCCGTCGCTGAACGGCATTTCCTCCAGCGTGATCTCATCCTTGCGGGTGGCGTCAGCGTCCAACTCCAGGCCGAGCGCGCTCTGCACGAGCTTGCGCAGCTTCTGGATTTCCTCGGGCGTGCGCGGGACCGTCTTGCGGTCCGCGCCGGTGCCTTCGACTTTGGCCGCGACGAAAACGGCGGCGGAAACGCGTTTCAAGGCGCCGGGCACCTGGACGATGTTGCTGACGGTCTTATTGATCTCGTACTGATTGCTGACGACCTTCTTTTGGGTGTGCGTGTTATTGGCGGTGGTCGAGGCGGTGCCGTTGGTCGCGGTGGAGGCATTGGCGGAGGCGCCCACCACGCCGCCGCTGTTGGCCGTGGTCGTGTCGTTCTTCTCCTCGGTGCTGGTGGAGGTGCGGGCCACCTGGCCGTCGGGATCGAACTTTTCCTCGGTCCGAGTCACGGTGTCGAAATTGATTTCGGCGGCGACGCGCACGACGGCTTGGCCTGGCCCGAGCACCTTCTCGAGCATGCTCTCGGCTTGTTTGGCGAGATACTGTTCCAGGCTGCGGCGGACGCCGAGTTGGCCGGTGGTCAGGCCGGTGGCGGTATCGTTCTCGGTGTTCTCGGACAGGACGTTGCCATGGTTGTCCACCACGGTCACCGAATTGGGCTGCAAGCCTTCGACGGAGTTGGCCACGAGGAACCGGATTGAGTTGACGGCGGAGGGCGGCAATTGGCCGCTGCCTTTGACGCGCACGAAAACCGAGGCTGTGGGTTTCTTCTGGTTGTCCATCAGCAGGCGGTTCTCCGGCATGACGATCATCACGCGGGCCGCATCGATCTCGTCGAGCTGGCCGATCGTGCGGGCCAGTTCGCCCTGCACGGCCCGCAGGTAATTGGCGCGCTGGACGAAGTCGGAGATGCCGAAATTGGGTTTGTCGAAGATCTCGAAGCCAACGCCGTCGCCCTTGGGAATGCCCTTGGAGGCGAGTTGCATGCGCATCGCGTAGACTTTGTCGGAGGGCACGTAAATCGCCCCGTGGCCCAGCCGGTACGGCACCTTGGCGTCCTCGAGCGCGGCGACGACATTGCCGGCCTCGGCGTCGTCGAGTTTGCCGTAGAGCAGCGCGTAATCGGCGCGGCTGGACCAGAAGGCGACGCTGGACAGCCCGACGACCACCACGACGGCGGTCACGAGGATGCTGATGCGCTGGTTGATCCCCAGCTGTTTCCAAATTCCCGACAGTTGCCGGACGAGTTGAGAAAGATTCTGGCCCATAGATTAAACCTGCATCCTCATGAGTTCTTGATAGGAGTCCAAGAGTTTGTTGCGCACTTCGACCATCAACTGAAACGACGTGCTGGCCTCTTCGATCGAGATCATGGCCTGGTGCAACGAGACATTCTGGCCGTTGAGCAGGCCGGTGACGGCGTCCGTGGCGGCGGCCTGCTTGGCGTTGACGTCACCGACGAACTGGCCGAGAACGTTGGAGAACGAATTCGGCGCCGGGCCGATTTCCGGGAGGGCGGCTGGCGCGAGGCTGGTCGGCGCGCTGGTGGCCGGCGCGGCGGTGGCGGAAAGGCCCTGCAATTCCGCCGCGGGGATCGGCGCGCCCTGCGAGATCTTGGGCAACAGCGTGATCAGCCCGTTGGGCTGCACGTAAGCGTTGATGGCGGAAAGCGGGTTCATTCAATCATCAGACTGGTTTGCCGATGGCCAGGGTTTGCTGGGCCATCATGCGGGCGTTTTTGATTACGGCCAGATTGGCTTCGTACGAGCGCGAGGAAGCGATCAGGTCGGCCATTTCCTCGTGGATATTGACGTTAGGCATGGCGACCATGCCGTTGGCGTCGGCGTCGGGGTGGCCGGGGTTGTAGACCATCTGCGGCGGGCTGGTGTCTTTCTGGATGCTGGCGACCTGCACGGCCTGCGGTTGCGCGCCGGGCGCGGCGTCGGCCTGCTGCTGTTGGTCGAGAACGCTTTCGAACACCACCTGCTGGCGTTGATAGGGCAGACCGTCCGGGCCGCGGGTGGTGTTGGCGTTGGCGATGTTTTGCGAGATGATTTCCATGCGGACCCGCTCGGCGTTGAGCGCGGCGGCCGTGCTGGAGATGCCGGGGAGAAAATTGATCATGGTTCAGTCCTCAAGGTTATCCTTTAATCGCCAGGCGCAGGTTCACCAGTTGCGCGGTGACCAGTTGGGTTTCCAGCGAATGTTCCAGCGTATTTTGCTGGAGATGGAGCAGCTCCGTTTCCAACTGCACGGTGTTGCCGTCGCGGTTGGCGGCGACGGCGTTTGGATCGACTTCGAGGTGCGGCTGCAGGCCGGCAATCTGGGCGGGGTCGTTTGCCGCCATGGCCTGTTTGAGTTCCGCCCCGAACGAGGGGGACACATCCAGGCGGCGGTAATTGGGCGTCTCGATGTTGGCGAGGTTGCTGGCAATCGCTTCATGCCGCATCGCCGTCACGTCGAGCAGCTTTTTGGCCGCCAGATAATACGTATTGTTAAACAGTCCTTCGATCATAACGATTCAGTTCTCGGCGACTGGTTAGCTTTGGCTGTGCCACCAGATAAAAGACGTTCAGATACAAGCGCTTACGATTAGAGACTGAGAGGGACTGGGAAAAACATGCCGACTGCTGGCGCAACAGGTGGGTAAGGATGACCGGTTGGTCAGTTGCGATGGCCGAGTTGCTTGAGAACTTCTTCGGCGCGCTGGCGTTTGAGGTTTTCTTCCATCAAGCGCTTGGTGGCTTCGGCCAGTTGGGCTGATTGCTCTTCGATTTCCGACTCCAATTCGTCCCGCGAGCCGCGCAACGCCAGCTCCGCCCATTTACGCTCGGTGATGTCCATGGCCGAGCCGATGAACCCGGCAAAGCTTCCGTCAGCGGTCAACCGCGGTCCCCCCGTCGCCAGCAGCCAGCGGTCCTCGCCGTCGGCGCGCCGGACGCGAAATTCCGCCGTGAACGATTTTCGTTCCATGAACGCGGAAGAATAGCCCTCCCAGGCGTGCTGCCGGTCATCGGCATGGACGGCGGAGAGCCAGCCCTTGCCCACGGTTTGCTCGATGGTCAGGCCGGTGAAGTTCAACCAGGCGCTGTTGCAGAACGTGCATGCGCCGTCCGCATCGGTCATCCAGACGATCATGGGTGCGCTGTTGGCCATCACGCGGAAGCGCTCCTCGCTTTCCCGCACGGCAAGGTCCGCCCGTTTCCACTCCGTGATGTCACGGGCGATGGACGACAGGCCGATCAACGCGCCGGTCGCATCCTTGATGGGAGAAAGGGTCAGAGACACATGGATGCGTTGGCCGTCTTTGCGCATGCGCGCGGTCTCGTAGCGGCGCACCGGCTCGCCTCGCAGGACTTTTCCCGTGAGATGACACCATTCATCAAGACGGTCGGACGGGACGAGCCTGGACATCGGGTGTCCGATCATTTCCCGGGCGGAATAGCCGTAGATTTGTTCCGCCCCGGAGTTCCAACTGGTGACAATGCCCTCCAGCGTCTTGCCGATGATGGCGTCATCGGAATGATTGACCAGCGCCGTCAGCCATCGTTGCGCTTTCTCGCGCGAGGGAACGAACCAGCAGATCACCAAGCCCTGGATGACGAAAATTCCCAGGCGCACGGCGTTGATATTGTCCAGGGCAACAGGGCGTTCCTCCAGGAAGAGATGGTACTTGGCGCCGGTCAACAGCAGCGTGCTCAACAGTCCCGGCCCCAGGCCGCCGTACCAGGCGCTGATCAGGATGGGCAGCAGGAACGGTTGGATCAACGTGCCCGTTTTGAACCTGGCGGCGAGAGCATGCTGCAGCAGCAAAACCGCGAGGGATGACGCCACAGCCAGTCCGTACCGAAACAACGCGGAACGGACGCGCGTCGGTTTTCCGGCGGCAACCTGATTGTCCTTTGTCACCAATTACGTCTCCAGCCCCTGAATGGACCACGGCCAAGGGCACAACTTTTACGTCGTCTGCGACTCTGCCGGCTGCGGGCTTTCCTCTTTTTCCGCCGCTGCGTCACCCTGGCCACCCTCGCCCTTGTACTCGTTGAGCTTATTGCGCAGCGTGCGGATACTGATATCCAGTAACTTGGCCGCATGGGTCCGATTGCCCTTGCACCGTTCCAACGCGGCAAAAATATGATGTTTCTCCAGTTCGCCGAGCGACGGGAATTCCACCCCGGCGGCGGCTGGGGGGGCCGCGACCTTCAGCAGCGGCGAGGAGGGGCGGACGACGGGCGCGCCCGCCGGCGCATGGGTCAGGCCCAAATGGTCGGTCTCCAACATTTCGCGTTCCCCGCAGAGAATGACGGCGCGCTCGATCACATTCTGCAATTCGCGCACGTTGCCCGGCCAGGGATGGTCGTGGAGCGCTTTCAAACAGCCGTCCGACAGGCCGCGGATGTGGACCGCGTGCTTGCGGGCGAACCGTTGCATGAATTGTCCCGCCAGATAGGGGATGTCTTCCCGGCGGTCCCGCAGGGGCGGGACGCGGATCGGCACGACGTTGAGGCGGAAAAACAGGTCCTGGCGGAATTCGTTGCGTTCGATGCTTTCTTCCAAAATGCGATTGGTGGTGGCGATCACGCGCACGTCCACTTTGATCGTGCGGTTGCCGCCCACGCGTTCCAGCTCGCGTTCCTGCAGCACGCGGAGAAGCTTGGCCTGCAAGCCGGGCGGGATTTCGCTGACTTCGTCCAGCAGGATCGTCCCGCCGTGGGCGAGTTCAAATCGGCCTTCGCGCTTGTTCAGCGCGCCGGTGAACGATCCCTTTTCATGGCCGAAAAATTCGCTTTCGATCAGGTTCTCGGGAACAGCGGCGCAATTGACACGGATGAATGGCGCGTTGGAGCGCGGGCTTTGGCGGTAGAGTTCGCGTCCGACGAGTTCCTTGCCCGTGCCGCTTTCGCCCTGGATCAGCACGGTGGCCTCGGTGCGGGCGACTTTGCGGACGAGTTGGCGCAGTTGCTCCATTGGATCGCTGCGGCCGAGCAGTTCGCAGCCGGTGGCCGCGTCTTCCTCGTGCACGAGGAACTCGTTGACCTTGACCAACTGGGTGAAGTCCTCCGCTTTCTTGAGGACGATTTCCAGTTGTTCGAGGGAAAATGGTTTGACCAGGTAATCGAAGGCCCCGTGGCGCATGCATTCGACGGCTGTATCGACGGAGGCATAGCCGGTCATGACCACCACCAGCGGTTTCTGCGGGCGCTCTTGCAGTTCCTTCAACAGCTCCACGGACTGGCCGTCAGGCAGGCGCATATCCGAGAGCAACAGGTCGAAGGAGTCCTTGGCGAGGAGTTCCCGCGCTTCGGCCAGGGTGGACACCGGCCAGACATTGTAGCGCTGGCTGCGCAGGCCTTCTTCCAAAAACCGGCGCATCTGTTTGTCGTCTTCCAGGACAACAATTTTTTCTATCGTCATCGAATCGTTGCGATTCGTTAACTGCCACCCCGACGGTACAATTCCGCCACGAAATGCGGCCGCTGGCGGTTGACCGATGGCAATTGCGCGGTAGGAATGAGTCCCCGGCGGAGCAAAACCTGTTCGTTTTCACGGTCCAGCAGGACGATCTTCATGATCAGATCCTGATTCTGGCGAAACAGGGCAACAACGGTCGTGTTGCGTCGGCGCTCCGCAGGACTCAACTGCTGCCACGCCAATCGCACCTCCTTGAGGCGTTTATACGATTGGTCAAGGCGTGGAAGCAAGACTTTTCTGCCTAGTTGGAATTCGGCGGGATTGAAAGCGGTGGAACTGCGCAGAGCCTGGTTTTCGCGCTCGACGACAGCCAGAAGTTCCTGGCAAATCACCAGATGCGCCTGCAAATCCCGTACAAGCTCGGGAGAGATTACTGCAGGGTCGGCGAGCTGGCTTGCGGAAGTGAGATGTTGAGTGTTTGCCGCGCCTGTTCCGCCTGATTGAGCCATGCCAGATAATCTTTTCGCCACTTGGCCATGTCAAGCACTGTATGCAGATTGGGATCAGGATTTGACTGCAGCTCTTTTTCTCGCGCGATGATGCGCTGGTACGCCGCGAGGGCCTGCTGCGGCTGATGCAGCCGTTCGCTGACCAGTCCCACCTGATACAGGACCGGCACCTGCCAATCGGCGGCCGGATCGACTTCGGCAAGCCGGCTGTAAATTTCCAGGGCGTCCGCGAAATCGCCCCGCGAGTAAAATTGATTGCCAATCTCGTTGCCGGCGCGCTTTTGCCAGTAGATCCAGCGGGCCGGTTCCCTGGTGGCGGCGGCGTGTTGCGCGGCGAGCAACACCAGGACCTGTTTGACGGCTTCGGGGTCGCGCTGAAGCTGCTGGAGCGAGTGGGCCAGAAAGAAACGCACTTCGGGCGCCTCGTCCGCGCCGGGATAGCGTGACAGGAAATCCTGCGCCTGCGTGACCACGTCGGCGTGGCGGTTGAGCTGCCTGAGGCAGCGGACCAGTTGGCACTCGATCTGCGCGTTGTCCAGCTCGACCGCGCCTTGCTTGAGCAGCCTGTCAAAACTATCGGCCGCTTCGGCATAGTTTCCCAGGAGATTCTGGGTCTCGGCGATTTCCACCTGGGCCTGGGTGACCAGCCGCTGATACTGCTCGAAGTGGTCTGATTTGAGGTTCAAGGCGGTGGTCATCACGGCATAGAGTTTGGACAGGGCCATCTGCTGCGCCCCCATCTGGCGGTAGAGCAGGCCCTGCTGCAACAACACGGCGGGCACGCCGGGGTCATCGGGGTAGCGTTTGACGAATTGAGAAAGGATCTGCTGCGCGCGCCCAGGCTGGTCCTGCTGGAGCGCGACGAGCGCCAGTTCCAGCAACGCCGTGTGTTTCAGCTCTTCGGGTGCGTCCGCCTCCAGGATCGAGACGAGCACCCGGGTCGCCTGGCCGTTGTTGTTTTCCAACCGCAGCCGGCGGGCCACGTCCAGCTTGAACGCAAAATCGGCGGTGTCCGCCGTTTCAGGCACCGCATCGGCCGGGCCCGGTGCCTGCGCCTTCTCCACCTCATCCAGAAGGGACTGGAGATTTTCCTGCGCCGGCGTGGCCGCTCGCGCGGACGGCAGTCCCAGCAGGATTGCGCAGGCAACAATTGCTCTGAATAGCCGTTTCATCGTGACTCGTAGGTGGCGGTGCTGGACGGGTGGTCCGTGGATGACGGCGGGACGAAACCAATCGGCGCCACCACCGATGATTCATGATCGGTCGATGCGGCGTTCTTTTGCTTGAAATATCCCAGCAACATCTGGGGCGTCGCCGGCCCTTCATTGCCCGGCTCGGGCGGGTTCGCCGGGCCGGCCGGCGCCGGGGACTGGGCGCTGACCGTGTCGCTCGTGGCTGAAGTGACGGGGGACGGCAGATCGGAGGCGACCGGCGCGGGACGTTCGGCAGGCAGCGGCGGCAAAACGAGGGGGATGACGGGCGTTTGCGGGACCGGCTGGAACCACAGCGGTGCGGGCCCGACGATTCTCAGGTAGCCCCGGTCCGCCCAGGCGAACGCCGTGCTTTCCAGGAGGACCATGCTTGTCAGGATGAGCATGCCCAGCCGTTTCATACCGTCACCGCCTTGCCCTGCAATTCGGCCAGCGCTTCCGCGTAGGAGTCCACAAACTGCCAGTGCTTACTCTCTTCGTACCGGTGACATTCCCAGCACAGCGAGCGCGAACCGATGAGGCTGTGACGCACGGAGAGTCCGTCGGCCAGTTTGAGCGCGGCCAGCACCAGCTTGATCAGGTTTGGCTTGGCTGACTGGACTTTGGAAAGATCGACCACCATTTTGTCCAGGCCGGCGTCAACGGCGCCAACGACCTCGGGACGCAGCCGGACAGCGATTTCGTTGGCCAGGGCCGGGGTGAAATTTCCCGGCACCGTCAGCACCAGCGCGTTGTCGCGCCGTTGGAAACAGTCGGACGCTGTGGCGACGGACAGCGTGTGGGAGATCATCGTCACGAGGTGATCGGCGTCGATCGGCTTGGTGATGATGCCCGAGAAGCCGGCCTGCTGCGCGCGCTCCTGTTCGTCCGCGGCGATTTTCACGCTCAGGGCGAAGATGGGCACGTCCTTGGTCTTGGCGTAAGCGCGCAGCATTTGATGGAGCGTGAAGCCCATGTCGTGCGGCAGCGAGAGGCTGATCAGGACCACGTCGGGAAGGACCTGTCTGCAAAATTCCAGGGCCGAGTCCGCCTGCGGCCGCGCCTCCACGGACCAGCCTTTGGCTTCGAAGGGGACGCGGATCTGGTCGAAAATGGCCGGCTTGTCGTCGACCACCAGCAGGGTGCGGGCATCGGGCGGGCACTCGATCGCGGCGGTGTCGCCGGGGCCGGACGCCGTCAACGGGACGATGCGTCCCACCCGTTCAACGACCAGTTCCGGGCGGAACGGCTTGAGCAGGTAGTCCTGGATGCCGAGCTGGGCGATCTTCAACACCGATTCGCGGCCCGCCTCGGCCGTGAGCATGATCACGGGAATGGCTTTCAATTCGGGATCGGCCTTGAGCCTGGCCAACATCTCGATTCCGTCCATGCCCGGCATGGTGACATCCAGCAAAATCACGTCGGGCCGCCGGCGCGCGGCGATGGCCAGTCCCTCCGCTGCGTTGGCCGCCTCCAGCACTTCACAGTCGAATGGCCGAAACGCCTCGGTCACGATCAACCGGACCGATTTGCTGTCGTCGATTGTCAGGATGGTGGCGCTCATGATTCAGTTGTTGCCATCGACGGATTGCACGATGACCTGCGCGACAACTTCGCCGCCGTCGCAGCGAAAGGTGAAAAAGTATTGCTCCTCCGCGCCGACGGACTGGACGGTGATGTTGCGGCCGCGCAAGACCCAGGGGATTGTTTCTTCGCAGGGCAACCAGTGCTCGTCCAGGCGGGATTTCATATGGCCGACCACCATGTTGGCCAGCTCACTCATGGTGTCGTTGACCATTTCCGGCGGCTGGACCGTCTCCGGGGTGACCCCGAGGACGCGGCCCGTGATCCGGGGCGCGAACGATTCGGTGGCGTAAATGTAGACCAGCCCGTTCAGCCGTCCCGCGAATCCGACCACGCCGGCCACCAATGGCTCGCCGCGAATCTGGTGCGTGGGGGATTCCACGACCTGCACGGGACAATTCAGCATGGTCGAAAAAACCTCCTCGACTGCCGAAGCCAGCAGCCTCTCCAAATCATGATGCATGATAGATAATCAATCGGTCGGAAACGCCACAACTTGAGCGGCCGGGCCGGATCAATTGTAAATCTGGAGGAGCTGATGGATGGGGCTGACGCGGTTGTGCGCCAGGAGCTTGCTGATCCAGGCTTCGCTGAGCTGCTGGCCTTCGGGCAGAATCAGCAACCCTTTGGAGTTGTAGATCCCCTTGGCCAGCACCATGCCCGGTTGCAATTCGGACAACAAGACTTCGCGTTCGCGGCGCGGCAGTTCGGAGCGCGGCAAACTGCGCAGCAACGCCTGCACGGCATCCGGATCGAACGCCGAACCGTCATTGGCTTGGATCTCGGCGACGGCATCCCGGCCGTCGTGCTGGCTTTCGGTGTAGTCCACCGCGACGGCCAGCAGGCGGCCGAGCCATGGGATCGCTTCTCCGCTGACCCCGTCGGGATAACCGGCGCCGTCGAAGCGTTCGTGATGGGCGCGAATCGTTTCTCCGACGGCTTCCAAATGGTGCACGAAGCCCGCCAATTCCTGGCCGAGGACCGGGTGTTGTTTGATCAAGGCCATCTCGGCGGCGCTCAGGCTATTGGGCTCTTCCTGCCAGCGGCGAATCAGTTGGCGCGGCACGCCGACCAGGCCGATGTCGTGCAGCCAGGCGCTCATTTCCAGGATCTGCCGTTGCTCGGCGGAGAGGTGCAGCATCTCCGCCATGGTCCGGCACAGCGTCTGGGCGCGGCGCGCCTGGATGCCCAGGGATGGATAGAACGTCTCCATCGTCTTCAAACAAAGCTCCACGGAACGCTGCAGGTTCTGCTCCAGCGCGCCGTTTAATTGCTCCAGCTGCGAGTTTTGCCGGGCCACCCGCTCCGCGTTTTCCTCCAGCGCGCGGTTGAGTTTCGTCAACTCCTCGTTCATCGTTTGCGTCGCGGCCTGCAGGGCCTTGTTGTGGCAAATCAACTCGTAACGCTGCGCGGCGTTGCTGATGGTGGCCAGCAGCTCTTCACGCAGCCACGGCTTGACCATGAACCGGTAAATCTCGCCCTGATTGATCGCGTTGATGACCGTCTTTAAATCGAGTACGCCGGTCAACAGGATGCGCGAGGCGTCGGGTTGCAGGCGCTTGACGTGGTCCAGAAATTCCAGCCCGGTCATCTCCGGCATTTTCTGGTCGGAAATAATCACCGCGAACGGCGTGGTGCGGACCTGTTCCAGGGCCTGGTGGGGATCGGCCGCCGCCGCGACTTCATAGCCTTCCGCGCGGAGCGTTTCACCAACGATCAGCAGGATCGTCGCGTCATCATCGACGACGAGTATGCGCTTTTGCTCCTCCATGGACGCGCCCTTTCAGGAGTACGATTGCCAGGTCGCCCCGCGCGCGGTGGCATACGCGCGCTGGATCAGCCGCAGGTTTTGTGACGCCAATTGCAGCTGCGTCCACGCCTCCTGGGCCCGCTGGCGTTTCACGACAATCGCGTCGCGGTTGTGGGACTCAAGCTGGATCAAGTGGTCGACTAAATTGTGGAATTCGTTTTCGATCTGGGCGCCGGCCACGCCGGCCGCTTCGGCTTCCGCCCGCAAGGTCTCCGTGGCGTTTACGATGGATTGCTGCAACTGTTGTTTGGCGGCCTGCCACCGCGCGACTTCCGGCCAGTCGCCCGAGCCGATGGCCTCGCCTTCGGCCTCGCTGAATGTCTGCCACTGCTGATAGTAGCCCAGCAGCAAGCGGCGCGCGTCCGCCAGACGGGGGGACGCCGTCACGCCCCGCCCTCCACCGCCAGCGCGACAGAGGCATTGCGGCTGCCGCCTTCCCGCAGCATCTCGGACCAGGCGTCCCGCAGGACGGTGAGCCGCTCAATGACTTCCTTGATGCCGTCGTCCTGTTTGGTGAGGTTGCTGGCCCGCAGCCGTTCGTCAAAATAGCGATATAACCGCCGCAGGGTGACCGACAGTTCGCCGCCGGCCTCCATGTTCAAGGCAAAATCCAGCTCCCGGATAATGGCCTGGGCGCGGACAATATTGTTATGGATCGTCTGGTTGAATTCCAGCGGATCGGCGTATTGAAACCCGGCCTGCGCCCGTTCGAGAAATCGGATCGCGCCGTCGTAGAGATGCAGGACCAACTGCCCCGGCGAAGCGGTCAGCGTGGCGACCTGGCGGTACGTTTGTGAGGGATTGGCGTAGCTCATAAGCCAGGGTGGGTCAGGACCCGGTTCATCACTGTCCCTGGGGGATGCCTGTCGCCAGCAAGCGGCTGATCGCGTTGATCATCGCCAGCGGTGGATACTGCGGATCGTTGACCAACTGCTGGGCTTGCTCCACTTTCCCGGCCCGTACGTCGGGCGCCTGCTGCAGCGCGTTGTTCACGGCATTGGAGCCGGCGAACGCCGCCTGGTCGGCCGGCACGGGTGGCGCGAGTTTCACGGGCGTCTGCCCGGAGATCTCGTTGGCCGCCGCGACCCGGATATTTGGGTTTACTTCCATACTCTCTTTATCGGTCGTTTATGTGGAAACTTTAGCCAGTTTTTTATCGCGCAGGCAGCGTGGCGAACACCGCGCTGGCCGTATATTGGGCGAATCGGCGCGGCGACTCCAGAATACTCGACGGATTTTCCGATGAACTGAACAGGTGAAACGGATTGAACGCCGGAGGCGGATCCACAGCCCCAAAATGTTCGGCATCATAATCCCTGGCCGCGCACGCCGTGGCCGCGTTTGCCGCATCGAACACTTCATCAACAGCCCAGAGCGTTTTCGTCCGGGTGCTGTCCACCAGCTGCAGGTCCCACCCAATGGCCACGGGCCCGTAGGGGTTGTAATGGATCAGCCGGCAGAACATGACCGCATCGCAGGCCGTGGCCGCGCGCAGCGTTGCCAGCATCCCCGAAGGCAATTCTTCGCTGGCCGACCATTCGCGCTTTCCCGTCAAATCCTCCAGTTGCCTCCGGGAAATCACGACGATCTCAGCCAGGTTGACCTTTTGCAGTTCCGTATACAGCACCGGCTCCAAATCATCGCGGCCAATCTCCGCCGTCAGGCCGGCATCCGAGACGGTCACGGGCAGCACGGCGATCCGGCGGATCGTTTGCGGGAGCCGGGCGGATGCCCGGTAGACGTTGGTCGGCGCGCTGCCGGCCGCACACGGCAGGGCGGCGCCTCCCACCGCGAACGCGAAGGGGAGCAGGGCAAGGATTGACGCCAGTCGTTTCATGTCTAGCTGAACGTTTGTTTGGACAGGAATTGCAGTTCGGAGTTGGCCTGCGACTGCGCCGTTTCCATGGCCACGAATTGGTTGATCAACTGCTGCTGCTCGTCGTTGACGATATTCTGCTGTTGAGCGATCTGCTCGGTCAAGTTGGAGGATTGTTGGCTCAGGTCGCTCTCCTTGGAGGACAGCGTGCCGCCGACGCCTGCCGTATTCGTCAGGAAGGTGCCCAGCGCGTTGGCTAGACCATTGGTGGAATTGGTAAACATCTCCTGGACGCTGCTCAGGTTGTTGGTCAACGCATTGGTCAGCGACGCCTGGTCGGTCAGGGCGATGGTGTTGTCGTAGCCGTTGGTGGAATACCCCAGTTGCGATAATTGATTGATCGTGCCGGACAGCCCCGAGACCGGCGAATAAACCAGGCTGCGCAGTTGCGTGGCGAGGTTGGCGACATCCGGATCGCTGGAGAGCACGCCGGCGGTCACATTGCCCGAAGAGTCGGTGGAAATCGCCGTGTCGGTCTGGATCAACGACTGGACCGTGTTGTAGTCCGTGATGAACTGGCTCAACGTGCTCTGGATCGTAGCGGTATCGCTGCCCACCGTCACGGTGGTGGTTCCGGGTTGCAAGGCCGTCACGGTCAGCCCGGTGATGCCCGAATTGGCCGCCGTAATCGAGTTCGACTGGCTGGTCAACGTCTGTCCCCCGTCGATGGAATAAGCCAGGTTCTGGCCTTGTTGCAACGTGCCGGGGGAAAGCTGGGTCGCCGCCAGAAAATTGCCCGTCACGTCCTGCATCTCGATGCCGACGTCGCCCGGGGTGTTGTTGACCAACTGCAGGCTGTCATTGGAGGGATTGAACGTGGCGGTCACGCCGGCCGCGGAGTCGTTGATCGCGCCGATGACCGATCCCAGCGTGTCGGTGCTGGCGTCGTAGTTGATCGTCACGCCGTTGATCGTGAATGCGCCATGGCCGCTGCCGCCGTCGGTGATCGGCGTGGCAAAATTCGCGGCGTTCAGCGTGGCGCTCTCATTGACGGCGCCCAGTGCCGCCGTGCTGACGATCGTGCCGGTGCCGTTGGTGTACAACTGCGCGCTCTGGAGGAAATTGCTCGTATCGCCCGCGCTGCCCAGCACGATGGGACTGGCGCTGGAAAGAGTGATCTTGTCGGCCTTCGGATCGTAGCTGCCGGTCACGGCGCCGATGGTGGCCGTGCTGATATCAGTGAAGACCTGCTGCAGCGTCTCGGAGGTGCTAATCGTGACCGTTTTGCCGTTTACCGTGATTGTGCCCGCCGTCACGGGACTGGCGAAATTGGCGTTGCTGAGCACCAAACTCGAAACATTGCTTGTCGCATTCAAAGGCGCGCCGATGCCCGTCCCGCCTTGCAGCGTCGATGCTGTGGCCAGATGGCTGATGTCGAACGTGTAGCTGCCCAGGGCCGCTCCCGAGTCAGCCGTGGCGGAGGCGATTGACGAATCGCCCACCTGGGCGACGCGGCTGCCAAACAGATTCGGGTCCTGCAGGGCAGTGACATCACTCTGGAGCACGTTCAGATCGGAAACCAGGGTCCCGTAGGCGGTGATCTGTTGCTGGATGGTGTTCTGCTGGTTTTGGAGCGCCTGTTCCGGCTGCTCGGCAACCTGGACGAGCTCGGCCACCAACGGCTGCCAGTTGTACCCCGAAGCCAGTCCCGTCAGGGCCGTTTGCCCCGTGGAATTAGTGATGGAGCCGGTGGTCGAGGTGGAACTCGTTGATGGAGCGAGGATTGACCCCGTGCCCGTAGACGACGAGGTGCTCGACGCCGGGGCCAGAACAGACGTCCCGCTGCTGCTGGATGTCGCTCCAATGCTCATATTAAATTGCCTCCTCGAAAGCTATCGGCTGGTTTTGGAAAAACTTGAGCCCCGGACGGCGCTTGCGCACCGTCCGAGGCCAAGATCACCTCAATCAAACTGACGCTCTTATTGCAGGAGCTTCAGCATGCTCTGAGGAACGACGTTCGCCTGTGCCAACATCGCCGTGCCCGATTGGACAAGGATGTTGTACTTCGCATAAGCCGTGCTTTCCGTGGCCACGTCAACGTCCTGAATCACGCTATTGGCTGCCGTGAGGTTCTGCTGCAGCACAGACAACTGATCGCCTGTGTACTGGAGACGAACCGCGTTGGCGCCAACGGTCGCTTGATCCGAGGCCAGCTGGTTGATCGCCAGCGTGACGTTGCTCTCCGCGGTCACAGCGCCGCTGGTCGTGCTGACGTCGCCGGCATCGGCCGTTGTGTAAACGGACGCGCCGAGATTGACGCCGGCCATCGAGAACGTGCCGCCGTTCGCGTCGATCGGAACGTTCAACGCGGTGCCATTGAACAAGCTGACGCCGTTGAAGCTCTGGGTCGCAATGTTGCTGATGTACTGGGACAGCGTCGAGAACTCCTTCTGATACAGCGACCGGTCCGAGTTGGACTTGGTCACGTCCTGAGCGGAAACGGACAACTCGCTCATCCGGTTCAGGGCGTTGCTGACCTGTGTCAGGAAGCCGTTCTGCGTCTGTACGAACGAAGACGCATCCGCGACGTTGTTCGTGGCGGCCTGCGTGTCGTTGATTTCCGCGCTGAAACGCAGCGAAACCGCGGTGCCAGCGGGGTCAGCAGCGGGATCCGTGAGCTTCGAGCCCGAAGACAACTGCGCAATTGACGAATTCAACTGCGTGGTGTTCTGCTCGAGCATCAGGGCGGCGTTATCGGCTGCGATGTTTGTGTTAATAACCATGACGAACTAACTCCTTCCGTGAGTTTTCTACTTGTCGGACGGCGTCCTTGCCGTCCCCTGAGCGTTTTTGGAGGTGCTCACTGTTTCCTCGCTGGCTCTTTCGGGCTGCCAACCGCCGTGTCTTGCGACACAGAACCTATCGGCAGCCCACCCAAATACTTTACCCCCTTTGCCCACAATTCCCCGCCCCTCCAGCCAGGCAGGCAGCCGACAGAACAAGGAAGGCAAAACTCAGCCCCACCGAGGGAGAACCGCGCCCACAAATGAACACCAATCGCACGAATGAGACACGAAGCACACGAAGTGATTGTCAAGGATTACACAGAAGGCACGGATTTTTGGAATGACGCGGGGACGGGGCGGGCCGCCCTTGGCAAGCGCGGCTGCAGGCGGCAGGCGCGTCCCACCCGGTCCAGTCAAACCTAGTCAAACCAAGTCCAACCTAGTCGCACCTAGTCAAACCTTGAGTTTTTCCGCCGGACCGTCCATCCGTGGCATCCGTGGATCTCCTGATCAGACCCGACTCACCCTCGCCAATGCGTCAAAAATAGAGACTGGCAAGTCATTCTACACCAATTGCTTGCACGGCCAGTCAAACCTAGTAAAACCTAGTCCAACCTTAAATTTTCGGGGGGAGGCTTGACTTGATAGGCAAGAATTGCCTGGTATATCAGGCGTTGTTCTCTGAAATAATGTCAGACTTGGCGCCGTCAGCCGGCAGAGGCTACCGCTACCGCTTCCGCCAGGGCCTTGGCCGCAGTTGGCACAAGCCCGTGCAACGAATCCAGCCGCTCGTTGATGCGCATGACCTGCGCTGCAGCCTGGAACTCGATCAGGCGTTGCACCCAGCGCACAAACTCCTGGCTCACGGCCTTTTCCTGCTCGGCGGGAATCGTATCGATCGGCACCTCACAAATCAGCAGCGCCGCCACCACGCGGGGCGCCGCGGGCAACCGGCACCACAGACCCACCGCGTTGCGCGTTTGGCCGCTCAACAGCAGGGCCTCCGCCCGTTGCTGGACGATCACGGCGTCCTGCGGCAAATATTTGATGGCTTCCGCCGTCCAATCGCAGGCAAATTTCAGGAAATCCGGCCGGCCAAGCGCGACCCGGCCGCCGGCCCGCCACACGGCGGCGTCCTCCGGCTGTTCGTTCACCAGCGCGCGCAGGCCCTTCAGCGCCGCAATCGCGTGGCCTTGTTGCGCCTGGAAGAGCGCGAAATCGAGTTGCAGGGCGCGCGACCGCGGGCTTTCAGCCAGCCCGGCGCGGAACATCTCTTCGGCCGCCTGGGGCTTCTGCAATCGCGCCAGGCAAATCGCGTAACCGTGATGGACTGCGCCGTTGCGGATGGCCGTGATCATGGGCGAAAGCGCGGGCTGGCTGCGTTTGGCCAGCGTCTGGCGGAATTGTTCCGTCGCTTCGTCGAGCTTGTTCAGTTCCATCAGGGCCAGGCCCAGGGTGAAATGCATGGCCGCCGTCGGACCGCAGGCCTGCGCCAGCGGCGCCCGGAGAACCCGGACAACTTCTTCAAAATGCCGCGCCGCCATCAAATGGCTGGCCAGTTGGCTCAACAATGTTTCGCGCAATTCGGGGGCAACTTCGCCGGCCGGCTGCGCGGTCACGATCTGGACGGCCTCGCGGTACTGCTCCATGCCTTCTTCCCATCGGCCCGAGCGGACCAGTTCCATGCCGAGATTCATCAACAAATTCGCGTCATTGGGCTGTTCTTCGACCGCCGCCTCGAGCAACTGCAAATTGCGCGCGTTCTTGTTGCGCTGCCGCGTGACCGCCTCGGTGTAGCCGTAATGCAGCAACGCGGTCGCGCCCAACCGGTTCTCCAGGCCCAGCCGCCGGCGCAACGGTTCCAGGCTGGTAAACGCCTGCTCGTGGATCCGGCCGGCGAAGGCCACGCCCGGCACGTTACGGAACAGCCGCGGCACGTAATGGCAGCCTTCGTCCTCCCGGCCCACGTCCACAATCGGCAACCGGTAGGCAATCGCCTTGCCGTCCCGCATTTCCTTCAACAAAGTCTCATGCGACGCGGCGGGCAGTTCCTCATCGGCGTCCAGCACCAGCACCCAATCGCCCGTGGCATGCGCCAGCGAGACGTTGCGGGCCGCGCTGAAATCATCGTTCCAGGCGACGGAATGCACTTCCGCCCCGTGCGCGCGCGCGATCTCCGTCGTGCGATCGGTCGAACCCGTGTCCACCACGACGATCTGGTGCGCGATGGGTTGCACGGACTTCAGGCACCGGGCCAGAAAGGCTTCTTCGTTTTTGACAATCAGGCACACGCTCAAGCGAGGCGCTTCCGGCAACGCAGGCAGCTCGCGCAGGCCCGCGCCCGCCGGCTCAATGGCGTACGGTTTGCGCGCCCGGCGCGCGGCGAGGCCATCCTGCTCCACTTTTTGGCGCGCCAGCAGGTTTTGCAAACGCTGGGCGGCGATCTTCGCGGCGCGTTCCCAGGTCCAGTCCCGGCGCGCGTACTCGCTGGCCAGGCGGCCCCGGCTGCGGGCTTCCTCGCGATGTTTGAAAATCCAACCCATCCACTCGGCCAGGACCGGGGCGGAAGGTTCGAGCAGCCAGCCGCGTCCCGCGAGTTTGATGTCGCCAATCCGGTAGCCGATGGATTGGCGCGTCCCGGGGATGCGGTAGACGTATTCGTCCGAGGCGAAATCATCCGTCGCGCCGCCGCCGGTGACCACCGCCGGCAGACCACAGGCCATCGCTTCCAGCACGGGCAGGCCGAATCCTTCGCCGCGATACGGATGCACCAGGCAATCGCAGGCGGTGTAAAGGCCCGGCAACTCTTCGGGCGGCAGATCGTCGTTCAGGTACAAAATCTCCGGCGCATCGGACCTGGCCTGGATGGCTTTGATCTGCGCTTCCAGCGTTTGTCCCGCGTACACGCCGCGACCGCCAAAATCCTTGATCACCAGACACACGTCGTCGGCCGCGGTAAAGGTTTCCACGTAGGTCTTCAGCAACACGTCCGGCCCTTTGCGATGGATCGTCCCGCCAACAAAGAGGAACTTGAACGATTTGGCCGTGGCCAGTTTGATCGGTGGGGCATCCGGCCGGAATTTCGCGGGATCAATCCCGTTGGGCACGACTTTCACTTTCGTCGGACTGGCGCCCGAATCAATGTAGACGCGCCGCACGTACTCCGACGGCACCCAGACTTCGTCCACCTTCTTGAGTTGCGATACCCAGTCGGCGGGCAGCGAGCCGAATTCCCATGGTTGAACCACCACCAGCGCGCCCGAGGCGGGCCGTTTCCAATCAGGCGGCCAGCCGTGGCGCACGGTGACCTGCGTCTGTTTGGGCGCCTGGGCCTTCAACTGGCGCGCCATGGTTTGCAGCGCGGGGAACCGGGTGCAATCATTGGGCAGGACGTTTTTGCCAATGCAGGCAAGCTCGACCCGGGGTTGGCGGGACAACTCGCCGGTCAGCTCGCGGTTGACGTGCGCGAGACTGCCGAGATCGAGAAAGGCCCCTTCCCAGGCCACGTGGACGGTCTGCCGCTTCTGGTGGGGAAATTCAACCGCCGCCTGACAGAGGCGCGGGAGCGTTTCCGGTTGGTGGAACCGCAGGAAAACGTCCTGGAACGTTTCCAGTCCGCCGACCACCTGGATGCATTCCCACGGATCGAGGAAGACGAAATCGGACGGGTCCTTTTGTCCCCGCCAGTCGCTGCCTTTGATCGGCTCGAACACCAGAGCGCGAACGCCCGCCAGCGCCGCAAAAGTCTTGGCCCACGAATCCGCGCCGACAAACAGGCTGCTGGAGGCGATCTGCTCCATCTGCGCGCGGAAGGAATAACTGCGCTGGTCCTCACAGCCGTCCAGGCACGGGTACTCATTGCGTTCGTCCGGCGTGCCGAGGATGACGGGACGATAGCCGTGTGCCTGGATGAACTGCACAATCCCGTTCCAATGGCGCGGGTCGATGATGTTGCGTTTCGAGCCCGCCATGCCCACGAGACTGCCGCGCGGCGCCAGCGTCACGGTCCTGGCCGCGGATGTCTTCTTGAAGTGTCGCGCCCAGGCGGGATATTGGACCACGCCGTAGTCGCGGAAAATGTCGAGATTCTCGTTCCACTCCTCGAAGTAATCCTTTTTCGGCGTCGCGCCGGCGCCCCGGCAATTGGGCAGTGTGGGAATGACGGCGCGCAACCGGGAGTGGATCTGGGGAGACGTGTGGGCCGGGAGAAAGTAAACGGCCTTCAGCGCCGGGAACGCTTCGAAGAGACTCTTCAGCGCCGGGATCGAATTGGCGTGGCTGACGATGGTGCTGCACGGTTCCTTGTCGTAAAACGAAGCCATCAACACCAGCGCGTCACCCGCCCCGCCGCAATGGAAATAGAACGGCCCGATCTCCCCCAGCACAGTCTCCAGCCGGGCCGGGTCCAGGATCGCTTCGCTCAAGCAAAGGGTCTTGCCGTCCCGTTTCTGGACGTACGGATCGAGGGCGACGGGCCAGTCAAACCTCTGCAGGGGCAGCGTGAAGGATTCCGTGACCGTCACGGGCATGGTGGCGGGTTTGCGCGCAAAAAACCGGATCTCTTCGCCTTGGCCTTGCCCCTCGAGTTCCCGGGCAAACTTCTGGAAAGCCGCTTCGTCGAGTTCAGGCACAAGGGCGCGAATGCGCTGCATGTCGAAATCACCCCGCGTGGTGTAGAGCCGTTCCACCAGGAAACCCGCCTGCTCCAGATGGGCGCGCAGCGTCGCCGGCGTGTAATGGACGTAATGATAGTTCGGATCGAGCCAGTACCACTCGTCGCCTTGCCGCTGAGAGCAAAAGGATTCGATGTTGGGCACGATGCCGCAGAACAACCCGCCCGGTTTCAGGATGTCGAAGGCCTTGGCGATTGCCTGTCTGGGCTGTGGCAGATGCTCCAGCACGTGCAGCATCGTCACCGCCTGCAACGCGGCGGAGGGGACCGGTGTGTCGAGAAATTGCGTGTTGACGACCGGGATGCCGAGCGTTTCATTGGCAAAGCGCACGGCCTTGCGGGTGATTTCGATGCCCATCGGCGTGAACCCCTGTTCGCGGGCAGTCAGCAAAAACGGCCCCCAACTGCATCCCACGTCCAGCAATGGGCCGCGCGTGGAATTGAATTCGAGGAGTTCACGGAGGAAGTAATCGCGCTTGAACCCGCTGGCGGCGGCTTGCGCGGCGTCGGCGGGAAGTTTCAGGTGCGAGCCTTCGTCGGTGTAACTCTGATAAATCCGGTCCAGTTCCGCCGCGCTGGGGCGCGTGCGCAGATACACAGTCCGGCAGCCCCGGCATTTCACGATGTCCGCCGCCGTGCGGTAAACCTCAGCGTCGGCGCTGGCGCAGAACGGGCAGGGGATGCGTTCCAGGTTTCCTCCCTGCTGCAATCCCATGCGCACGGGAGGTGCCGCGACCGGCGCGGGCGGGGGGAGTTGGGCCCGCTCAATGGCCGCCAGTGCCTTGCGCGCATCCTCATTGTCGGGTTGCGCCGTGAGCAGCCGTTGCAGCGCGGTCTTGGCTTCGTCGAGGCGGTTTTCCTGGACGTGGAGCGCGGCCAGCGACGACAGGGCCGCCACGCAACGGGGATCCAGTTCCAGCGCGAGCATCAATTCAGTATGGGCGCGCAGCCGTTCGCCGCGCCGGGTGAGCAAATTGGCCAGGGCGACAATCGTGTTCAGGTGATGCGGCGCCAGCGCCAGCGCTTCCACCACCAGGTTGCATGCGCCTTCCAACCGGCCGGCGGCCAGTTCACTGCCGGCCCGGCGCAACGGTTCCTCGGCGGCCGCCGGCAAGGCGCTCGCCGATCCCGGTGTGCCCTTGTGCTGGCCGGACAATACCGACTGGATGGCCTCGATGACGCGCTGGGTGCAGCGGCCATCGCGATAATTGCCGAAAAGTTCGTCGGACAATTGCCGTTGCCGTGCGCGGTGGCTCTGCTCGTGCCGCGTGAAGACGTCGCGCAACGACCGGACGAATTCCGCGGCGTCACGAAATTCATCGCCGACGTCACGATAGCGGTTGGCCAGCGCCAGCGGATCAATCTCGCCGAAATCGGGCATCTCACCGCTGGTGTACAACAGGACCGGGCGCTCCAGCGCGGTGAACTCGTAGATCAGCGAGGAACCGTCCGACACCAGGATGTCCGCGTCGGTGAACAAGGCGCTGATGGAGAGCTTCGGATCTTCAACAAATTGCACGTCGGGAAATTCCTCGGCCGCCTTGCGCCAGGCCTGGATCCATTCCTGGAACAAGGGCGCATGCGGCCGCATCGCCGGATGCTCGTAGGTGAGAATGTTCGGGTGCGGACGGATCACGACGCGCGCCTGCGGAAACACTTCGCGCACGAGCGGCACGAGTTGGCTGGTCAACAACCGCGCGGCGCTGGTCTGCGGGTTCCATGTCGGCGCAAACAGGACGGTGGGCCGTTCGCGGTCCAGCGTGTGCGGCGGCAGGCGGAACGTCTCATCCGGCCACGCGTTGCCCGTCAGCAAGAAGTCCCGCAAGGGCACAATGCCGCCGCGGCGGAAGTCCCGCTGGTCCCAGTCGCTGCCGCAAATGTAATCGGCCAGCGCGTAGGCGCGGCAGGGCGCGATGTATTTGTTGCCCGCGCCGTGGCGCAGGGCGAACAGCAGCACATGATTGGCCGAGCAGTAGGGACGGAACAGCGCGACCTCGTGCTCGGCGGTCACCACGATGGCGTCGGGTTTCCACGCCTTGATCTCTTCCGCGTCAAAACTGACCAGCGATCCTGGAAACGCCTGTGAGATCGGATCGAGCACACGTAACTGGAAGGGCGCGCCCGCGTAACAGGCCAGACGCCGAGGGGTGTCGGTCGTTTGATTCATATCGCCGCCTCCCTGCCGCGGAACAGTACATGTGTTTTGCTTTCCAACAGTCCGCGGACCTTGTTGACGTCCGCATGAAAATCCACTTCCTGCCAGTGCGCGGCCCCGTCGAAGAACCAGGGCTGCACCGGCACGCCGCGCTCGAACAATTGGTTGAACACCTCCAGCCAGAACGCGCCAATGAACTCCTTGCGCCGCGCCAGCGTTTCGAGTTGGTTGCGAAAGATGGCGCGCGCGCGCGCGCCGCGCACCAGCGCCAGGCCGGGCGACTCGGCGTCGATGGCGTCGGGCTCGATCTGTTTGTTTACCCGGGCCACCAGGTCGTCCTGCAGGCTGACTTTCATGTCGTCGTATTCGAAATGGTTTTTCCGGCTGACGGCCAGGGTGATGCCGTCGTTGTTCTCCGCCGTCAGTCCCCGAAACACCTGCGGGGCGAAGAGGTTGTCGCCGTTGGTCACGAGGAAGTCCTGTTCCATCTCGTGCTGGGCAAACCACAGCGACATCAGGTTGTTGGAGACCTCGTAGAACGGGTTGTAAATGGTGCGGATGCGGATGCCGCTGGCCTGGTGGAGTTTGATCTTGGCCTCGACCTGTTCGGCGAGGTAACCGATCACCAGCACGATCTCGTCAATGCATCCCGCCTCCTGGATGCTGGCGATCTGTTCCTCCAGCAGCGTTGCGCCGTTGCCAAGGTCGAGCAGCGGTTTGGGCGTGTTGCGGGTCAGCGGCATCAGCCGCTCGCCTTTACCGGCAGCAAGAATGATGATACGCATGATCGTCCGTCTCCCGGGGTTCGTTGTTCAGTGGTTGCAGGGCCAGGTGCGGCCAGCCCGAAGGCGCCGCAAAGCGCAGATAGCGCGCCCCGCCCTCGAAGAAATCCTTCACGTCGATGTCCTCGGATATCACCTCGATGTCACCTGGCTGCAATCCTTCCTGCTTCAATAGATGGTCGAGACAGCGGATCCGGCCGAGGTCATAATCCATCAGCCGCGCCGCGACACAGTCCACCTGCAGTAAATCTTCGCCCGCCAGCAGCACACCGGCTTCCTTGGCGGTGGGTGAAAACGGGCCGTTGCCTTCGCCGGCCAGCACGCCGTCCACCACCGAGAAGAACTTCACGCTCCGGTTGCGTTGCCTCCGCCAGCCGGCGGCGTCCTGCACGAACGCCTGATACAGGTCGGCGGCCATACGCCAGCAGGTGTCGTTGCCTTCCCACGCGCCGCGATATTTTTCGTGGCTGGAGCGCTTGCGCAATTGCAGTGCGCGGTCCAGGCGGCTGCCTTTCCAGCGGGCGCGCAGGCGCAGGTAGAGTGGTTCCGGCAGAAGATCGGCCGCCAGCGCTCGCACGGCGTGGATCGCATAGTCGGCCGCGCGGTGCGCCACGGGAAATTCATCGCCGCCGAAGAGCGGAAACCCGACGCGCCAGTGCACGAGGTGGTTTTTATTGGCGTTGATGCCGACCAGGCCTTTGATGTTGAGCGTGGCGCCGACTTTGTGGTGCGCCTTGAGTTTCGGCACGGAAATGTAGACGTCGGCGTTGAGGATCGTGTTGGAAATGGAATATTCGTGGCGTCGGCCAACATGGTGGCGCATCGTTTCCCAGCGGTCGGTGAACACGCCGCGAAACAGCAGCGGGTTCAATCCGTCGAGACAGGATTTCCGGCCGAGATTGAGAACACTGCTCGACTCGGGGTCGCCGGGTTGCGCCACTGTCTTCGATTTGAACCCATAGAACTCCAGGTTGTCCGTGCGTTGCGGGCGCAAATCCAGCACGCGACATTGTACGCCGAACCGCTCGCGATACAGGGCCTCGAATTGCTTCAGTTGCGTCAGCTCCAGCAGCCGGTCGAAATCGGCGTCGATGCAGGGGTTGTCGCCGATGACGATTTCGCCTTTGCCCCTCAGTGCGATGGCGGCGTAATCGGCCACCGCGCGCACAACCGAGGGATGGGTGATCACGGAGAAAATGTCGCCGTTGGCCCCGCCCGAGGCGCGGTATTCATGGGTGACAAGATTGGGTTTGATGAAAACGCGGTTGCCAGGCTGGATCATTTCGCCCAGGGGATTCCACTGCGCCGTGCCGAATTGGGAACGGTCATACCCGAGCAGGCGAAACATTTCGCGCACGCCCCGGTAGACGGGGTTGCGTTGCGGAGAGAGGGCGCCGCCGCGGTATTCGGGAAAGGCCTCGTCAGGGTCGAACGGGCAGCGCGCCGGATATCGGCCGTTCACGGCGCGGATCACGACCCTGGATGAAGAGGCGGCGGCCATGTCAGTCTCCGTCCACCAGTTCCATGAATTTTTCCAGGCTGTGGAGCAGCCATTTTTGTTCGCCGGAGAACCGGCGCAGGTCCAGCCCGGGCTTGAACTCCGCGCGGCGCGGTCCTTCCCAGGACTTCATCCAGTCATCCATCGGGCGGGCGAACGCGATTTTTTCGGCCAGCGGCAGGCCGGGGTAAAGTTCTTCAAAGACCGAGCGCAAGAGATATTTCGGCTCGCCCGCGCGAATGCGCGCGAGGTCCAGCGGCTCCGCCAGGTCCAGTGATTCATAAGGCGCCACACTGACGCAATCGGCGGCATGCAGGGCGTTGTCGAACGCCTGGATGATCCCGCGTCCGTGGACCTCCTTGAGGAATCCGCCCGTGTTGAAGGTGTTCCCATGGACGTACTCGGCAAACTCGGACCGCATCGGGACGGCATCGGGCAGCACGGTGGCCGGTTCGATAAACGTGTAGCGCCGGATAAATTCGTCGAGAGTCCAGTCCCGGGACAGAAGCTGATCCAGGCCGCCGAAGGTCGAATCAGCCCCGTTGCCCACCAACAGCGTATCGACGCCGTCGTCCACAGCGACACGCGCCGCCTGGAACAGCCCCACTTCCACCGGATGCAACGGCGAACGTTTGTGCCGCATCAGGCCGTCGAGTTGCTGTTCGTAATCATCCCAGGTCACCGTCACGATCTTGTGCGGCAGGCCGCAACGCGCGGCGTACATGGCGGCCGCCCGGCTTTCGTCCACGGCGCGGCCGGCGTCGAAGCGCACCGTGTAGGCGGGTGTGCCGCGGGGCAACAGCGCCGCCAGGATGGCGGAATCGATCCCGCCGCTGAGCAGCAACCCGACATTTGGCCGGAGCGCGGCGTCATCGACCAGGCGGCGCAAAGCGTCGAGGATCTCCCGGGAGTCCCGCACCGCGATGCGTTCACCCGGCTCAATCCGCGGCCAGCGGGGGCGTACACCGGGCGACCATTCCGCCGTCTCGCGCACGACATAGCGGAACGTGAGGAATGAACTCAGGCAAAAGGGATCAAATTCGCAGGCGATTTTCATGAGGATTGCGCGGCCGGCGCGGGGGCGGCGGGATTCAGTTTCGGGACAGCGGGCCGGCCGGTGGTGAGGGCGGCCTGGTTGCTCTTCTGGATTTCATCGTAGACCTCGCGCCGGTGGACGGGCACGGCGGCGGGCGCTTCGATGCCGACTTTCACCACGTCGCCTTCCAGGCGCGTGATGGTGACCACGATCCGGCCATCGATGACGATGCTTTCGCCAGCCTTTCGCGTGAGAATCAGCATGGGCTGCCTCAGGTGGCGACCGGCAGGGGGTGTTGGACGCTGTAGTCCGCGGCGTTGCGCGGCACGACCTGTTTGCCGATGCGCGTGCGCCGGTTGATGACAATCGGGCCTTTCAAATTGACGGTGGCCTGGCCGTTGCCGTGCAGGGTGACGATGTTCAGCACCAGCGCGTCAGCCGGGGCGTGCAATTGGAGGAACGCCACGTCGTCCGGGTGAACATCGGGTTGGTAAAAGGAGATGTGTTCAAAGGGCGAAATCAGCAGGAACCCCAGCGTGCAATCGTCCCTGCGCCGCAGCCACAGGAACGGGGCCTCCTCGGGCAGCGTCCATAAGCTGTACCAGTGGACCTGTTCAAAACCCAGGAGCCCCAGGGGTAGATGCACGGCGATTTCTTCGTTGGTGTTGGCGGCCTGCGTTTCAGTTAATTCGGCTGCTTGCATGGACTTAACCGCCATGCAAAGCGCATGCCAGCGGGTCAAAACCCCCTGAAACCGGGCGCGGCGGACGGCGTCCTGCTTGTTGCCGGCGCGCCCTAGGCAAATTTCTCCCCCCAATGCGGCCAGATTTTCCGAGTCATCCCTTCCCCCTGCGCATCGATCTGGCAGCGCCTGGTGGCACGTCCCTAGCTCAATGACTGGTCAATGACACCGCAAACAAAAGTCAGATTGGCCCAAAGCTCCCGGGGCAGGGTGGTCCTGCATCTGTTGACGCTGTGGCGCGACGGTCGCGTCGGCTGGCATCTGGCGGGTGTCTTGCGCGAGCTCAGACGGGAAGTCAAGTAACGGGACCAATCCCGTCCTCCAGGTGGAATTGGTCGTGAACGGCTAGGGGGCGAGTGCCGCTGTCCCTGATTTACCCGAGGGGTTGTTATAGTTCAGCGGGGGCTCCGCGTAGAATGATTCAACTGTATTTGTCTGAAGGATCAGCAGAACGGGGACCGTGACGGCGCTGTTTCTCACCGCGTTACTGGTGACGCCGTACGTCTCCCAGGAATCTTTCAGGTCGCCCTTCAATCCGCCGGTGAACGTCCAGACGTCTGTCTTCTTGTTGAGAGAGAAGCGGGCGTTCCCATTTCTGTTCGCGCCGGTTCCTGCCTTGTTCAGTTGGATCTCCGCCGTTGCGCCGCCCACGTCAAGAGTGACAGCGGCATTGGAGACGGAGAAGCTTTCAGACATGCCGGTAAACGTTGCCTTGATTGTGCAGGTGTCCGAGCCGGTCTTTTTGAAGTTTGCCTGCAGTTTGAGACTGCTGATGTCCAGGGTGCACGGGACAGACACGGTCAAGCTGGCATTTGTCGAATAGACCCCGTCGTCGACCGTGACGCTCGCGTCGTAGGGGCCGCAGTTGGTATAGACATGCCCGGCGATCTTGTTGGGAGACGCCGCACTGCTTGCGCCATCTCCGAAGTCCCACGTGTAACTCAATGTAAGGTTATTCGGATCGGTGGCCTCGACACTGAACACATTCGTCTCCCCGGCCAGGACGACGCAAACGTCCTGCAGACACAGCAGCGCATTCGTGACGGCCGGCGCCGAGACGATGACGGGGGCCTGGTTCGTTGGCGCCGGCAACAGAACGGCAAAGACCACCTGCGTAGAGGTGTCCATCGCAGGACTGTTGTCGGTGGCAATCACGGCGATGGCGTTGGTGCCCTGGACCAAGGCGATGTCCGTGAACCAGTTCGTCCCCAGAACGAATGCGGGGACGCCATTGACAGCAACGCTCTTGATGCCGCTGGCGTCGCTGGCGGTCCCCACCACGAGGAGACTGGAATTTGTATACGCCTGGAAATCGGTTGGACTTGTCACCCTGAGCACCGGCGGTGAGGACGCGATATTGGTGCTTGTCACGGTGACCAGATTGGCGAGGCTGAGAGTGTTCGAGCCGCCGGGACCAAACACCGACAGGCTCACGCTAAACACACCCGCCGTTGTGTAGGCATGAGCCGGGCTGCTGGCGCTGCTTGTTCCGCCATCGCCGAACGACCACATTTGATTGGTGATCGCGCCCGTCGAATTGTTGACAAAGGTCACTGTCAAGGGCGCCGCCCCGTTGGTTGGGGTCCCGCTGAACGCGGCCACGGGTGGGGCCGCTGCGACCACGACATAGCCGGTCTGTGTCAACGCGTTCGAGCCGCCCGGCCCGTAAACGGTCAACGTCACCGCATAGACCCCGGCGTTGGTGTAGGTATGTGACGGACTGGCCGCGTTGGTCATCCCGCCATCACCGAACGACCATGTTTGATTGGTAATCGTGCCCGTCGAGTTGTCGACGAAGGTCACCGCCAACGGCGCCACCCCATTGGTCGGGCTGCCGCTGAACGCAGCCACGGGCGTGGCCGTGTTTGTCGGCCCGACCGCGACATAGTTGACCTGTGTCAATGTGTTCGTGCCGCCCGGTCCGTGGACGGTCAATGAGACCGTATAGACCCCGGGGCTGTTGTAGGTATACGAAAGGTTGGTCGGGCTGGCTGTGGTGGTGGTCCCGCCATCGCCGAAAGACCAACCTTCATTGGTAATCGTGCCCGTCGAGTTGTCGACAAAGTTCACCGTCAACGGCGCCGCCCCGTTGGTCGGACTGCCGCTAAACGCAGCCACGGGCGCAGTTGTCGCGCCGGCCACGACATAGCCGGCCTGTGTCAATGTGTTCGAGCCGCCCGGTCCGTAGACGGTCAAGGCGACCGTGTAGACCCCGGCGGTGGTGTAGGTATACGACGGGTTGGCAACGTTGGTCACTCCGCCATCTCCAAACGACCATTCTTGATTGGTAATCGTGCCTGTCGAGTTATCGGCAAAGTTCACCGTCAACGGCGCCGCCCCGTTGGTCGGACTCGCGCTGAACGCAGCCACGGGCGCGGCCGGCGTCCCGGCCGTGATATAGCCGGCCTGCGTCAATGTGTTCGAGCCGCCCGGCCCGTAGACGGTCAACGCGACCGTATAGACCCCGGCGGTGGTGTAGGTATACGTTGGATTGCTTGCGCTGCTTGTCCCGCCATCCCCGAAAGACCATGCTTGACTGGTGATGGTTCCGGTGGACGTGTTCGTGAACGTGACCAGCAACGGAGCCGTGCCGCTGCTTGGACTGCCGCTGAACACAGCCACGGGCGGGCTGGCTGCTGCCGCCGCTTGATAGCTGAGGCCGTTTTGAGCCAGGGTCAAGGAACCCAAGAGTGTGCTCGCGGGCCTGGGGAAGGTGCTCGACGGCTGCAGCTCATACAAGTTCAACGTGTCCTGGCTGGACACCTGGCCATCAATTTTCGGATTAAAGAAACCAAAGCTACTGCCGCTCGTTTCCTGTATTGACCAACTGCCGGCCAGCGTGTTGTCGATATCGGCAGCTCCTGAACTGTTCGTCGTACTGGTGGCGCCATTCAATGACCCAAGGCCCCCCTGGTATAGTTCCCCCATCTTCGTGGCGGCGGGCTGTTGGAGGCCGGTGCTTCCCACAGTCGGCACTGTATTGCCTGGCACACCGGTAGCCCAAAGAGTGGACTTCAGCTTGCCATTGGGGTCGGCCTGAGCGTTGCCGTCGGTAGCGGCAGCGCCCCAGAACAAGTCAGTACGTGTGCCCCAATTTGCACCATAAACATCGATGAGGTCCTGTGCAACCAGGGACGAAAAAGTCAGGCTGTTGTTTGCGCCATTATAGAAGTTACTGATGCTGCCGAGGTCAACTTCAAGGTTCACCCCCACTCCCATTCCTCCTGTTGCCCGGAAGCCCACGATCAAGTCGCCTTGTTGCGCAGATATGGTCTGCGCCTGCAGAGCCGGCGCAAGCAGTGCTCCACTGCCGATGATGGTCACCACCACGAGAAGCTGGATCAAGGTGAATGCCGCGTAGCGCGCAGGAAATCGTCGCGACGGCGTTGCTTGAATCAACGCCGATGGCCGGTGCATCCGGGATGTTGTTTCCCGTGAGAGCCTCAATGTATCCAAATCCATTTTATCTTTCCTTCACGCTCGCTTGCTGTCTTACCGAGCAGACGACTTTGCCGGAGGCAGGTTTCAGGCGCGTCGCAGGAAGGTTACAGATGGGAAACGAATCTCTGCGGCCTCGCTGTATGCGGGTGTGCCAATGGAAAGGCGGTGCCCTGCGCCAGCGTCACTTATCGGTCCCAGAGGGGGAAGCAGACGGGGCGGAGGATGCGGGTGCTGGTTGTTTATCGGGGAGTGTTTTTTGAAGCTCGTCGATCACCTCGTCGGTGATGTCGGCGGACTGCGGATCGAAATAAATCAAGTTGTCCGAGGCTGCCAGCACAACGGTCATCCCATGGGCGGCAGCAACCCGTCGAGCGGCGGGGCGGATCCTTTCCCGGTAACTCTGGACAAGCGTGGCGCGCCGTCCCTGCAGGGCCTGCTGGTAGTTGGTCAGCGCTGTTTGCCAGGAAGCGTTCGCCTTGTTCACGGCTTCAACCAGCTTCTGTCGTTGCTCCTTGCTCAGGGGAAGCGCATCCAGTTCCCGTTGGTCTTTCGCGTTGGTGAGGGCCTTGGCCTGCTCATCAGTGAGCTTGGCATCGGCGGCGATCTGCTTCTTCACGTCGTCAACGGATTGTACCATGCCGCGATACACCTCTTCCAGTTGCCCCTTCAGTTCCGTGCTCGTGGCTTCGATGGATGTTTTCATCTGCTCCGTCCAGCCCATGGCCGAGGCGACCTTGTCCAGGTCAATGACGGCCAAGCCACCGGCTGGCGCGGCCAGCGTTTGGGAAGAAGTCGCAGCCAGAAGAAATATCAGACCGCCCAAGATTGTCTGCCAGTTCATCATCTTTCTCATAATGGATGATAGAGTATTTATTCCAGTTGTCTCGGACAAGAAAAATGCACCGAGTTACGCCACGGTCGTGCAGCCGCCCCGAAGATGTCCGCTGTTTGTTCAAGGCTCGCTGCCGCCTTGCCTGGTTACGGCATTTCATTCTTGCGGTAGTTGTGTCCAGACGCTAAAATACCGCCTCAAATAAGATGCGGCATGTGGCGTGGTGACAGATTCGGAGCAAGCGGGACTGCGGCACAATCTGTCTCAGATTATGGACAAATCGGGGCCACAGGGGGTCAGTTTGTACGCAACGCACGCTTCTCCGTCTCCCCCTCCGCAAGACCAAAGTTCCATCGGTAAGAGCGCCGGAATACAGAAGAAGAGTTGGAAATTGCGAATTCGGAATCTAGTGTCATGAACGCGATATTTTCCTTTTTTTTCAAAAGCTGGATTCGGTGCGTGCTCACATTGGTTGCGTTGGGAGCGGTCTCGATGGCGGTTCAACAGGGGATGTCGCGGCGTTTTCGCCCAGCCGTCCAGAGCACGTCCGGGACGCCCCTGCAAGAAACCCGCGCTCTTCCGGATCCAGCGGCACGAGCCGAAGTTCCACAGGTGGAAACCCCAACTGAGAACACGGCGAAAGAACCATCCTCAGTTCTGGCCGGAACGAATGGCGTCCCTCCGGTTTCTCCCGCGCCGGTTCCGGCTCCGGCACGGGAACCCGTCGTGGCTTCCCCGGGACCCGGCCAGATCATCGTTCCGCCGCTGGCCCACGCGATCAAGGCCCCCTCTAACATCGCAACGGTCGGGGTTGGTCCTTCCGGAAGCAGCGAAGCCCCGACGGTGGATCCCCCGTTGGCGTTCATCGTGGATCCCAAGAATTTGACTCCGGAGCAACAGACAAAGCTGGCCATGATTCAGGATCAGTTCTTGAAAGCGGTCGGGAATGCCGATCAGAGCCCTATCGATCCGGCCTATGGAGCACGCTGGATGACCGCGCAATCCATTGCGGATCAAAACTACAGGGCTTTTTTTGGTTGGTCGGCGTTTGAGCAAATGCAATTGGAGAGAGCAATGAATTCGTACACGGGGATTCAATTGCCATGAGGCGCTTGCTTGGTCGTGTCCGCATTTCGAATTCGCAGAAGGCCTGCGTCAGAGCGTAACCGCGAGGCGGACGCGCTACTTCGCCCCTGCCTGTGTGACAGTGAAAGTCTCGCCCCCGATGGTGATGGAGCCTGTGAGCTGGTTGGTGCTCGTGTTGGCCGGGATGGTGTAAGCGACCGCTCCCTCGCCGGTGCCACTGGCGACACCGGTGATCGTAATAAACGAATTGTGGCTCACCGCTGTCCAATCGCAATCACTGAGGCTGGGAGTCACCTTGATCGTCCCGTGGCCGGCTGCCGCCGTGAATTTACCAGCCTTCGGGGCCAGCCTGAACGCACATCCACCGGCCTCCTGATTGACGGTGAAGGTCTGGCCTGCAATCGTCATCGAGCCACTCAAGGCCGTGGTGTTCGTGTTGCCTAGGACGGTGAAATCGACCTTGCCATCGCCCGTGCCGCTGGCGCGGGAGGTGATGGCGATGAATGGGTCGTTGCTCACAGCCGTCCACGTGCAGTCGGCCCCCCTGACTTTCACGCGTACGTTCTTCGGGCCGCCTTTGGCCTTCAGGGTAACACTTGTCGGGTTCAGTGAATAGGTGCAGTTGGAGATGAAATTCGCCGTGTAGGCCGCGCCGCCGGCAGGCACGGTGATGTTGTGCGTTTCGGCGCCATGGTCGCTCCAATCCGTGAATGTCCAACCGCTGTTGGCGCTGGCAGAGATCTGCACCGAAGAACCAACCGTGTAGATGCCGCCGCCACTCACCGTTCCGGCACTGGCCGGATTCGCCTGCACGGCGATCAGGGCGGTATCGGCGGATACACCCAACTGTGTGATGGTGAGCATCTGCCCGGCAATCGTCATCGTGCCCGTGAGATTGTTACTGCTTGTGGTGGCGGCCACCGTGTAATCCACCGTCCCATTGCCGGAGCCGTTGCCACCGGAGGTGATCCTGATAAAACTGTCGTTGCTGGCCGCCGTCCAGGCGCAGCCATCAGACGCGGTGACCCTCACGCTCCCGGGGCCGCCCGCCACGCCGAACGTGGCATTGTATGAGCTGATCGAAAACTTGCAGTTGTTGGTGACGGGGCCAAGCCCCATGTCGAGCGCGAATACGGTGCCTTCATCGTTCGTCCCGCCTTTATCCGTTGTCCCATAGAAACTGCCGTCGCTGCCCTGGACCAGCCCGGCCACGGGATCGTTCCCATCGGCGGGGGAACTGCCGAAGGAGTATAGATTCGTGTAGTTGCCCGTAAGACTAATCCGAAACACCGTGCCATTGCTGGAGGTTCCGCCAGACTGGGTTGTCCCATAGAAATTGCCATCGCTGCCCTGGACCAGCCCGGCCACGGGCCCGTTCCCATCGGCGGGGGAACTGCCGAAGGAGTACAGATTCGTGTAGTTGCCCGTGAGACCAATCCGAAACACCGTGCCATTGCTGGAGGTTCCGCCAGACTGGGTTGTCCCATAGAAATTGCCATCGCTGCCCTGGACCAGCCCGGCCACGGGCCCGTCCCCATCGGCGGGGGAACTGCCGAAGGAGTATAGATTCGTGTAGTTGCCCGTGAGACTGATCCGAAACACCGTGCCATTGCTGGAGGTTCCGCCAGACTGGGTTGTCCCGTAGAAATTGCCGTCGCTGCCCTGGACCAGCCCGGCCACGGGCCCGTTCCCATCGACGGGGGAACTGCCAAAGGAGTACAGATTCGTGTAACTGCCCGTGGGACTGATCCGAAACACCGTGCCGCCGCCCATCAGCCCGCCGAAATAGGTCGTCCCGTAGAAATTGCCGTCGCTGCCCTGGACCAGCCCGGCATATGGATTGAACCCATCCGGCGAGTAACCAAAAGAGTACAGATTTGTGTAGGCGCCGGTAGGACTGATCCGAAACACGGTGCCGACTCCCGTCAGTCCTCCGAAATAGGTCGTCCCGTAGAAATTGCCATCGCTGCCCTGGACCAGCCCGGCAACGAGCCCATTTCCATCGGTGGGAGAACTGCCAAAGGAGTACAGATTCGTGCAGGCGCCGCTGGAAGTGATCCGGAACACGGTGCCATAGCTGTACGTCCCGCCAGACTGTGTCGTCCCATAAAAATTGCCGTCGCTGCCCTGGACCAGCCCGGCCACGGGCCCGTTTCCATCGGCGGGAGAACTGCCAAAGGAGTACAGATTCGTCTCGGTCTGTGCGTCGGCATTGAACGCTTGACCCATCAGGGCGAGGAAAATCATGGCGATAATGCGAAACGGTTTTGTCAATAGCCCAACCCGATTCCCATTATCCATACCCAAGTGTCCTCCATTGTTTTGGCAGACTCGCGGCACCCGTTATTTAACCAGCCAACGATCCATTTGCGCGTGGAAAAGTTGAGAGCGCGACCGATGATTTATTCGTTGATTCGGTCGCGCTCTCAAGCAAGCGGCGTCATTCGCCTTACGGCAGAAGCACGTGGACGCGATAGTACCGCGACGGTTTGTTCGTCGCCCCGCCGCTGTCCACCATGTTGGTCACCACGCCCAACCCAGAGCCACCGCTCAGCACGTTGGTCTGGCCAGTGCTGGTGAAGTTGTTTGAATAGCCGCCGCTGGCCGTGCCGGTCGTGAACTCCAGCACGTTGGTGCGCGTCGTCGGACCGCCCGCGTAGGTGCTGTCACCGTTGGCCCCGAGATAGATCACAATGACGTCCGTGGTGTTCGTCTTGGCAATTTTGATGATGCGTGGGTAAGCGGCGCTACTGGTCGGGTTAAAGCCGGCCAGGAACTGGTTGGTGTTGCTGATACCCTTGCCAAGCGGATCGGCATTGGGCCCGGTTAACGCAGGATCCTGCATTTCCTCTGCTGTAAAATACTGGATCTGCCAGGTGACGAACGGATTCTCAGCCCCCGCTTCAAAGCCCAGACCATTTTGAGTCAAGACCAACTCACCCAAGAGAGTGCCGGGAGGCCTGGGGAAGGTGCTCGACGGTTGCAACTCATACAAGTTCAGCGTGCCCACGCTGGACATCTGGCCATCAATCTTCGGATTGAAGAATCCAAAGCTATTGCCGGTGGTTTCCTGTATCGACCAACTGCCGGCCTGCGTGTTGTTGATCTCAGCGGCTTCTGGACTATTCGTCGTACTGGTGGCCCCATCTAGCGAGCCAACGCCCCCCTGGTATAGCTCCCCAATCTTCGTGGCGGCGGGCTGTTGGAGACCGCTGCTCCCCTCAGTTGGCGCTGCGTTGCCTGGCACGCTCGTTGCCCAAAGAGTGGACGCCGGCTTGCCATTGGGGTCGGCTTGTGCGTTACCATCGGTAGCGGCAGCGCCCCAGAACAAGTCAGTGCGTGTGCCCCAATTCGCCCCATACGTATTGACGATGTCTTGTATAACCAGGTTTGTAAAGGTGAGCACACTGTTTGCGCCATTGTAGAAGTTGCTCACACTGCCGAGGTCAACTTCAAGGTTCACTCCCGCTCCTGTTCCTCCCGTTGCCCGGAAGCCCAGGATCAAATCACCCTGTTGCGCGGATACGGTCTGCGCCCGAACGGGTGATGTTAGTAACGCTACACTGGCTAAAGCCAGCAGCACCAGATTGCGATGGCTACGTGTCGTTGGTTTCATCATCTTTCCCTTTGAGACCCTGATGTCTAGTTTCTGTGTTTCGTATTTTCTTGCCGTAAGAGCAACTCCACCAGCCAGCGACTGTGGACCAGTCTGGAGGATGCCAGGAAGTATTCCGCCACCGAACTGCTGGCCGTCGGATACGCAGCGTTCCGAAGCGGAAATCACTGTAAAGAAATTGAAAGCGGAACTGCGGCCAGTGATCAGCCCGTTGGCGATACCCCCAATACCGCAACGCGAGAGATCGGCGCGCCGTTGCTGGCGCCATCGGCGTTGGTCCAAGCGTGCTGCGCGGCCCGCCGTCGTGGCGAGGTGGCCGTCTTGTGCGATGGCTCTGTGTTTCATCTCCTGTGTCGCCTCTGCTGAATGATGTGGTTGCGGTTTGACGCTTTCTCTTGGGCATCGCCTCTTGCCGAGAGACTGTATGGTTTTAAAGGCTTCGTGTGACGTGCTTCGGGCAGCGGCGTTACGATCGTGTGACAACCTCTCAACCCCGGAGCACGCAGTTCTGCGTGCGTGCGCGATGTGGAAGTCGGTGGTGGCAGGAGAAGGATTTTACATCAAACGTGAGACCCGCGCCGGCGCTCAGCGAGTGATCAAGCTGTCCGAGCGAACATTCCAACATGAAATCATCGCACATCGGGCATCAAGACCCCCATCACATCATTGCCCTTTCGGTCTTTTCGGTTGTCGTCGTCCCCTCCGCTTTGGTCGTCTCCTTCCCCTCCGCCATAACCCAACACTTCGACGGAAATAAGCGATGGAAGTTGTTCCTGTGCCGCCGAGGATTCGCCGCTTGTCCGATGACATCCCCTGCTCCAGTGGTTGTGGCAGCAACGCTTGCGTTCGCTGCTTGCAAGCCGCTGGTGTTCAATGAAACACTAAGAACCGGCACACCGGCACTCGCCCCTTGGACCTGGATATTGCCAACATTCAACACCTGCAACGCGGCAAGGTTGATATTGCCGGATACTCGAATGCCCGCATCGCCCGCGTCGATGGTTCCCACGGGAGCAATCAAATCAACGTCGCCAGGGGGGACACCCGCTACAGTGGTCAGCACACCAATACCGCCCCCGGTTGCCAATCCGGCAAGATCGGTTTGCACCTCGCCACTCTGTGGATCGACGAGCACACGCGTCGGTGGCGCGGACTGCACGGTTTTCGATGAAGCGCCTGCTGCGATATCGCCTTTCGAAGACCAGATGATGACATTTCCGCCGCGCAAGGTGAAAATGCGGGACGTTCCGACAACCACGCTGTCACGGGCAAATATGGAGATATTGCCGCCGTCCTCAGTCAGGATGCCCTGGTCAACCGGCTGATTGCCGCTCAGATCAACCCCGACAAGAAGCTGACCGCCCGGAGCGAAAAGACTGATGTCTCCGCCGCTCGTCGTCTTGATCTCACGGGAAGTGAGGTTGATGTCTCCCTGCCACGAGGAGGGGTTGGGGAACAAGGCGGCAATCGCAGCAAGTCCCTGCATTGTAATTTCCAAACCCCGGTGAGGACGCCGTGTTGTGATCGCGACCCGCGTCCCGCAGCACCAGATAGAAAATGTCCAAAGCCACGCGATCTTGCTGTTCCGAAGGCAGTTGTTCAAACGCGGTCCAAATTTGTGACAAATCGACGCCCGTGCTCAAGCCCAACAGGGTGGCGACCTGGGGCAGATACCGGGGCGCATAAACATTCCCCGTTGTCGGGTCCAGAAACTCGGTAATGAAACCCGTGAAAGTTCAGCGCGCTTTGATCAAGACCGGCCGAACCGCCGATGCCGGCCGCCGCAATAACGTCGGCCCCGGCGAACGGCAAGTTGGGATTGCGCGCATTGCCAATGCTGGTGATACCGACCGCCGTGCCATCGCCGGCGTTGGGCCCGACGCCGAGATCCAGATTTCTGCCTGCCAATACTTCCAGTGTGCCGGGACCGTTGATCTGAATGTCTCCGGCATCGGGGGAGCCGAATTGTGACAAGAGCAGTTCATTCTCCCCTGTTTGCGCCGCCGTGCGCAGTTGTGAATTTGGATCATACGCGATGATATCGCGGCCTGCGCTCACCACGCTCACGTCACTTGCCGCTACATTCTGCAGATAAAGAGCGATATCGGTGATGTCTTGACCGGCCACGACGCGAGTTGATTGTCGGTGAAAACAGGCTGAGGCCCGAAATGTCCCCGCCCAGGGCGTACAGATGAATGGGGTTTGGATCATCGGCATGAAGCAGACCGGGTGCGTTAAGCGCTTCTTGCGTTTGTAAAACGCCAAAGACTCCCTGGTCAGAGCCTGACTCATCAAACAATGCATTGATATTTCCAAAAACCCCGTTAATGACAAGCTGTCCCGGGTTGCCCCACGCAGCGCTTTCCTGGACAAAGTTGGCCTGAGGTCCCAGATAGAAGAGCGACAGCGGTGATGCAATCCCCGGAATTCGATTCGGGTCCGCATCCGACACATTGATTTGGCTGGTGCCCCACTGATTATTGGAGTCGCGGGAGTCAAGGCCATTGGGTTGCAGGCCGTTGATTGACCCCGCCGCCATCAGGTCAAGAGTTCCAACGGGTGACGGCGACAGGGTCAGGCTTCCCACCACATTCAGGTCTCCGGAAAAGGCGGTGGCACGCAAGGTCGGCGGCATCAATGCTTCCTCGGTGTCAAACGCCGTCAAGGTGATCCTGGTTTCGGCAAGCCTTAGCCAGGGTTCTGATTTGGAAGCGAAAGAATTCGCGTTCTGCGTAAAGAGCAGGACATTGAGGTACCAGGCCGCCAATGAGCCAGCGGAACCGCTGAACCCGACATCCGGGTTGTCCTTCAGCGTGATTGCGCCTGTGAGCGATGAGACATTGACGGCGGCGTCCGGGGCATAGGTCGAGAAATACGACTTATTATAGAAGCTGTTATTGATCCCCTGTGGCAGGAGAAATGGATTTGCCACCGGACCAAGCAATACGTCCCCTTGGGCAGCAATATCGAAGCTGCTGTTGCCCAAAAAGAGGGTCGTCGGCAGCCACGTTGATGGATCCGGGACGATATTGTGGAGAGTATCGTTGTTCACCGTCGTTTGATCCAGGGCTGCTCGCGCGGGATTGGTATGGATCGTGTTCCCCGCCCGAAGGGTGCCCTGGCCGCGTTCGACGTAATAAACACCGCCATTGATATCGCGACCAGCCAGAACCTGGAGGTCTCCTCCTCCAAGTTCCACCAAACTGTTCGCATCCGGAGTTCCATCCGGCATCCGCGCATTGGTTGGAATCACCGCGTCAACATTGTTCACATCGCGCCCGGCCGTGAGCGTAACGTTTCCTCCGCCGAGCGCGCCAACTCCCTCGAAGAAATTGGAAAAATCAACCCACCAGGACGTGGATTCGACTTCGGCCGCCGTTATGGGTGATGCCAAACTGACCGGTCGTGGGATCGATGTAGCCCGGCGATCGAGCCAGTTCGTCGGCAATTCCTGCGAAGAATACAGAGAGAGTGAGCCATCAGGATTCACCTGATACCGGGCAATGTCGTCTTGAGCCGAGAGGGTGACGTTGCCGCCCTGGAGACTATACTGGGCGATGTAGGGAGTCGAATACTCGCTGCGCGACCGACAACCGTGCCCGTGGGATAAGCAAGATTGGGCAAATGCGAAATCGGGGAAGAGGATCCGCTTGAGTGCCGGCCGTATAAATCGTCGCCAGCGGACTCAGGAGTTGAATGTCTCGTCCGGCTGAAATGTCGATATCGCCCGTTCCCGTGCGAATCGTTTGATAATAGCCGGGAATAATATTCTGCGCCGGTTGGCTCGAATTCGGGATGGGACCTTTGACTTGGGCGTTGTTCCCCAGCAAAAGGGACCCGGTGTTCGCGCCCAGGAGACTCAACGGCTGGACTTGAAGAGAATTGGCCGCGCTAAAATCAGCCCCGGCGACCAACCGATACGACCATGATTGGTCTCCGGCCGGCAACAGGGACGCCGAATAGGAAGAACCGTCAAAGCCATCGCTGAGCGAAGCAAACTGGCCGAGGGCGGCATTGTAGTTAAAATCGAGATTCCCCGCCGCGCGCAAGGTGAGCACGCCAGGTTGGCTCTGCGGTCCGAAACGAAACGTCGACAAATCCCAGGTGGTGTCCAGGATCAGGTCTCCGCTCGGATTGATAATTTCAGCGCCGGGACGAATCTCCAGAACCGGTTCGAGTGCGGCGTTGTTGGCCAGGAGCCGATTCATGATCGCCGCACTGTTTCCGGCAAAGGTTGTTCCATTGGCGAAAACATTGGCCTCCACCGCGCTGGTAATGGTGGCGCCGGCCGGCATTGTTGAGATTGTAGAGTTCGTAGCCTTCGACAATGATTTGGGACGCGTTGATAATCGTCCCGTTGATCGGATTGATTTGCAAATCGAGGTTGTCGGAGGTCTGAGGCGCGCGCAGATTCAAGGTGCCAGTAAAATTGCCCGCGGCAGCACTCTGTGCCGTATTGGCCGCCACCGAGAGATCAATCTTTGAACCGGTTTGAATATCAACAACCGCACCGGGGTTGATCGTCCCATTGATCTCCTGGCCGGCGTCAATGGAAACACTGCCTCCTTTCCCGGCGCTGTCGAAAGTCTCCCCGGCCACGGTCAATAGTGAATTCTGT
>CAWFPN010000002.1:0-229258 GCA_963817685.1 uncultured Verrucomicrobiae bacterium
CGTGGGGAACGTCGAACAAACAAAAATCCCGCGACGCCGGTTTTCCGGGGACTGGACGCGTGGTTGCGTCATGATGCGGCCTGGCGCAACGATTGAAATGTCCGCTGCAAGGCTTCTTCGAGGCCGACCTTTGGCTGCCAGCCGAGCAGTTGTTTGGCCTTTGCGTTGTCGAACCGGCAATGTTTCCAGGCGGCGGCCACTTTGTACGGTGTGAGCACGGCGGGCAGTTGTCCGTGCGATACGCGATAATATTTCAGCAGCGCCGACGAGAGCAACAGCAGCAGCGGGTAGGGGATGCTGATGCTTCGCAGGCGGGCCACTTCGCGGCTGTAGCGTTTGCGGTATTGGTTGGCGCGCAGCAGTTCGTCGTCGGTGACATTGATCACCTGGCCCTCGATGCCGTTCTTCAGTCCCGCCAGTACGATGGCATCGGCGCAGTTCTCTACGTAAGTCAATGGCAGCCAGGCCCGTCCTCCCAGATGCAGGAAGAGCGGGCCGACTTTCAGTCCCACGCGCGCCGAGAGGGCCGGGCCGCCTTCGCCGTAAATGACGCCGGGCCGGACGATGACGCCCGGCAGTTCGTACTTCCGCAGGAGCTGCTCCTGTTTGAGCTTGGCATAGGTGTAGGGGTCGCGCCACTCGGGATGCTGTTCCACGGGGGCGTCTTCGCCCAGCAGGCAGTTCCAGCTCGCCTCCGTCAGGCCGTAGACGGCGAACGAGCTGACCAGCACGACGCGTTTGACGGATTGTTCCCGCAACGCGGCGAAGAGATAATCGGTCCCCACGGCCGTGTTGAAGATCACCTCGGGACCGTTGCCGCGCATGCCGGCCGCGAGATGGTAGACAAGCTCCATGCCTTGGGCGGCCTGTGCGGCAAACGCGCGGTCCGTCAAATCGCCGAGACACCACTCGATGGTTGTCCGGGGAAATTGTTCCCGCAAACGGTGGACCGTCTCGTCGGAGACGGAACGGCCCACGAGACGCAGGTGCTCGACGCGGCGGCCGAGCAGATTGTTGACAACGCAGCGGCCCAGAAATCCCGTGGCGCCGGTGACGAGGATTTTCATCGACCGGCCCCCGGTTGCGCCTGGCGGAAGATTTCGTCGAGGATGCGCGTGACGCGGACGGCTTCGGCCATGGGGATGGGGCTGGGTTTGCCGTCGCGGATCGCCTGATAAAACGCGCGGAACAACCGGTTCATGCCGTCATTGAACTGGAGGTCGGCCCGGGCGAACCGCGTGACGTTGTTCAGGCTGTGCTTGAAGTGCTCTTTGGCGTACTGGAAGGGCAGGAACAGCCTGCCGAGAGCGCCGGGCATTGACGAGGTGTGATCGAAGTTCACGGTGCGGGTGTTGAAATCGACGGTGACGGAGCCTTTCGTGCCGTAGAGCTTCATCGCATGTTGCATCGGGCGGATGTGGCTGGAGAACACGATGTTGCCGGTGCAGCCTTCTCCCTTGACGAACACGCGGAGTTCGTCGTTGAACTCGTCCCGGGCGTCGCCGAAGCGCTTTTCCCTCAGGATGAACCCGGTGGCGTGGATTTCCGGCAGTGGATCGGGGATGTAATCGGTCACATTATAGACCGCGTGCGAGATCACGTTGTGAAACAGTTTGCCGGGCAGGCGATGGGTCCAATGGTTGGGTTTCTCGAACAGGATTTTTCCGAACGCGCCCTGCAGGTTGTAGGAAAACGTGGAATCGACGTGACGGATGTCGCCCAGGCGGCCTGAAGCAACCAACTGCCGCGCTTCGACAGCCGAGCGGTCAAAGCTGAAATTGTGTCCGACACAAATCTGTTTGCCGGAGCGTTCGGCGGCCGCAACCAGTTCCTCCGCTTCGGCGGCGTTCACGGTGAACGGTTTCTCGATGTAAGCGTGGGCGCCGTGCGTCACCGCGAGCGTTCCGAGGGACAGATGGGATTGCGGCGGGGTGGTGATGTGCACGACGGTCGGCTGCTGTTCGTCGAGCAGGCGGTTGAAGTCGGTGTAAAACTTCGGGACGCCGAACCGCACGGCAGCCTGCTCGGCCATGATTTCGTTGGCATCGCAGACTGCAACGAGTTGCGCGCCGGAAATCTTTTGGATTTCGCCAAGATGCAGGTCCGCGATCTGGCCGCAACCGACCACGGCCACGCGAATGAGAGGGGACTGGCTCATTGATAATTGACGGGAGCGGGAATGACGGCGTTGCGGGTCATCGGCCCACTTTGCGGGTCATCAATTCGTCGTAGAGTTTTTGGTATTCCGAGACCATGTGTTGCAGGCTAAAAAATTGCACGGCCCGTGCGCGCGCCGCGGCGCTCATCCGGGCGCGTCCCGGCTGGTCGCGCAGCACTTCCACATAGGCCCGGCCCAGGGCAATCGGGTCGCGCGGCGGTACGACAACTCCGCACTCGGGCGGATGGACGAGTTCGCGGTTGCCGCCGACGTCGGTGGCGACAATGGGCAGGCCGGCCGCCATCGCTTCGAGCACCGTCATCGACAAGCCTTCGGTCGTCGAACTGAGCGTGAAAATGCTCATGCGCCTGAGGACTTCCGGGATGTCCGATCTCTGTCCGAGGAAATCGACGTGGTTGTTGAGGCCGAGCTTGGCCGCCGTGTCGTGCAACTCCATCGAACTCGGGCCGTCGCCCGCCAGCATCAGCCGCGCCTCCGGGATGTGGTCCAGCACGTAGCGAAACGCCGCCAGCATGGTCTTTTGGTCCTTTTCGGGTGACAGGCGGGCCACGGTGCCGATCACCGGAGGCCGTGCGGCGACGTCGTCGGTCGGGCTGTAGAGATCGACATCGATCCCGTTCCAGATGCGATAGACTTTGCGCGGGTTGACGTGTTCGACATCGGTGGCCACCTGCCCGGCGTCGTCCGAAACAGGGACGATCACGTCGGTGCCCCAGGAAAGGACCCGGTTCATCCACACCTGTTTTTTGTCGTCGGGGAAATTGCGTCCGTGCCGGGTGTGGACGCGCACGGGCACGCCGACAAGCCAGGCGGCCAGCAACCCGTGGAAGTGCGGGCCGGGGTTGTGCGTGTGGACGATCTTCACGTTGTTCTGGCGGAGGAAATGGGCCAGGCGGAAGATGGTGTTCCAATCCATGCCTTCCTTCTTGTAGAAGACATGCAGCGGCACGCCGAGCGCATCGATGTCGTCGGCGAATTCGCCCCTTGTTTCGAGGCAGCAGACCACGCAGCTGTAGGGTGAATCACGGAACCCCTTGATCAGGTTGACCACCACACGCTCCAGGCCGCCGACTTTCAAGTTCAGCACGATGTGGGCGATGGCGGGTTTGGCCGGCTGGGACTGGAGGTTGACGGCAGGCGAGCGTTCCTTCAAGGAGATCGGTCCCGGCAGGAATTGTTTGCGCCACGTTTCCAGCGCCAGCAGGGACCACAGCGCGTCCGTGTGGGTGCGTGTCCCGTTGCGATGTTGCTCCACGAGGTCGGCCAGCATCTTTTTGGGGAAGAGTTGCGAACAGAGGCTGTTGTTGTCGGTAATGCCCGCCAGGCGTTCGCCGAGGCCGTGTTTGGCGCGCATCCATGGCTCCAGCGGGAACGCGAAGCCTTGCTTGGGGCGGTAAATAATGTCGGCCGGTACGTAGCGGGTCGCGATTTGTTTGATGATGCGTTTACTCTCACCGGGCCGGAGCTTGGAGTTGGACGGGAGCCGGAAGGCCAGTTCCACCAGGCGGTGGTCCAGAAACGGCACGCGCGTCTCCACGCCGAAGGCCATGCTCATCTTGTCCTGGCGCATCAGGATGGGGACCAGATAGGTTTTTAAATCGTAATAGAGCGCCTGGTTCAGCCAGGACTGGTGGCGCGCGTGCGCGAGAAATTCGGTGCGGCTGTCCATCACCTCCCGTTGCGAGGACTTGTCCAGGTGCGGCCCGAATGTTTCATAGCCCACCGCGGTGGTCCTGACAATCAGGTTGGAAGGCGTGCCCGAGAGCGCTTTCCACAGGGTGGCGAGCTGGCGGTTGCGGGGGTTGACCGGCAGCAGGGGAGCGATCGGCGTCAGCCACCGGCGGGCGCGGAAACACTTGCGCAACCATTCGTACCGGTAATAGCCGGCGAATGTCTCGTCCGCTCCTTCGCCGGTGAGCAGGACGGTGACGGTGGGTTTCGCCTCGCGGCAAATCCAATAGATGCCCGCCGAATTGGCGTGGGTCATGGGCTCGCCCATCTGCCAGGTCAACCGGTCGAGCGCGTCGCTAAAATCGTCGTTGGTCATGATGATCGCGTGATGCTCCGTCCTGAAGCGGCGCGCGACGCGGGTCGAGTAGTCCAATTCATCGAATCCTGACTCGTCGAACCCCACAGAGAAGGTCTTGACGGGCTGCGATGCTCGCTCCGCCATCAACGCCGTGACAAGGCTGGAGTCCGTGCCGCCGCTGAGCTGCGCCCCAATGGGCACGTCGCTGATTTCTTGCAGGGCGACGCTTTCCTTCAGCAGGTCGCAGACGATTTGTTCCTGAGCGGAGAAATCATTGTCCAGGGGCGGCGCGTCAAACTGGATGTCCCAATACTGCTTGATCTCGATGGATAGATCGGAGCGGACGCGCAACCAGTGGCCCGCCGGCAGGGTGTGGACGCCGCGCAGCATGGTCTTGTCGCGGGCCAGACTGCGAAACAGCAGATATTCGGTCAGGGCCTGTTCGTTCAGCTCGGCGGAGAACCCGTCGCACTCAAAAAAGGCCCGGCTCTCCGAAGCGAACAGGATGCCGCGCGGGCCGGAGAAATAATACAGCGGTTTGATCCCGAGGCGGTCGCGGGCCATGAAGACTTCGCGGCGCTTCTTGTCGTACACCACAAAGGCGAACATCCCGTTGAAATGGGCCACGCAGTCGTTGCCCCATTCCTCGTAGCCGTGGACGATTACCTCGGTGTCGCAGCGGCTGCGGAAATGATGGCCCTTCTTCTCGAGTTCCTCCTTCACCGCCTGGAAGTTGTAGATTTCGCCATTGAAGATCACGACCACGGAGTTGTCTTCATTAAACATCGGCTGGGACCCGGCCTCGCTGAGATCGATGATTTTCAGGCGGCGCTGGCCGAGTCCGATGTTCTCGTGGACGAAAATTCCGGCGGCGTCAGGGCCGCGGTGGAGCAACGTGTCCCGCATCCGCACGAGCATGTCCTGGTTGACTTCGCTGCCGAGGGGTTGAATGATTCCACAGATGCCGCACATGATCGTCAGACCTCCGAGATGGTGACACGGAATTTGCCCGAGGCGGTTTGGGGAATGGCGGCCACAGGCTCCACGTTCACGGTGATCGCTCCGCCCAGCACGCGGCGGATTTCCTGTTCGATGCGCCGCAGTTGGTCGTCATGGTTGCCCTCGTGCAGGACCAATTTGATCTGCAGCAGGTCCGTCCGCTTTTGCACGACCTGGAACTGTTTGACCGCGCTGAATTCCTTCAGCAGATGGGGAAAGAATTCACCGGGGACCGTGCGGCCGTCCGGCGTGCGAATGACATCCAGCACGCGGCCTTCCACGCGCTGGAGCAAAGGCAGGCCGCGGCCGCAGGGGCAGGTCCGTTGCGTGGCCACGCCGAGATCGCCGATCTTGTAGCGGATGAACGGCATGCCGAAATTGTGCAGGTCGGTAACGACGATGTCGCCGGTCGCGCCGTCGGCAGCGGGCTTGCCGTCCTGGAGGATTTCCACGAGGAGATTTTCACTGCTGACGTGGAGCCCGTTGTGCTGTTCGCATTCCATGCCGATCAGCATGAACTCCCGGCTGCCGTACGAGGCGAAGACAGGGGCGGAGAAGGCCTGCTCAATCGTCCGACGCTGGAGATCGTTGACCCCTTCCGCGGCGGTGATGATGCCTTTGATCGGCGCCAGCGCGCTGCGATGGTCGAGAATGTGCTGCGCCAGCAGGCAGAGCGCGTTGGTGTAGCCAATGATCGTTGCCGGGCGGAAGGCGTTGATCTGGCGCACGCATTCGGCCATGGCTGGTTCGCTGAAGCCAAACGAACTGAAAATCCGGCGGCGCAGGACGGCGTTGTGCAGGTTTGTCTTGATCCTCTGCTTGAGCGGCGGCGTGCCGATCGGCGCACCCCAGACGTAGAACTGGCGTTCACCTTCTTCGCAGCCCGCCCAGCTGTAGCCGCGCATTGTGGCGGCGCGCCGCCATTCGTAGCTGGCGTGGTTGATGAAGAATTCCAGCGGCGCCCCGGTGGACCCGCCAGTCTTGTGCTCGTACACCCGGCCGCGGTAGTTGTCGGCCAGCATCTCGCGGCGGTGTTGGCGGATGTCGTCTTTCGAGACGAGCGGGAGCTTGCGAAAGCCGTCGAGGGAGCGAAGATCATCCAGGGTGATTCCGAGGCGTTCCCATTGGGTCCTGTACCACGCGGCATGCTCCCAGGCGTGGCGCAACAGAGCTTGCAGTTCGTCCCACTGGCGCCGGCGCAACTCCTCGGGCGTGTCCCACTGGCCTTTCCGCAGGGCGGCGAGCCAGCGGTGCGTGTGGCGTCCCCGCACCTGTTCATACAGGGGCAAGGAAAGATCGCGATAGAGCGTCCCGTAGAGGCTCACGACATCAACCTCGTCCTGCTAGGTTGCACAGTCGGACGGAAATCCACATGAACGGAATGCTCGCCAAGGCCCAGAGCAAGCCCCGCTTGTAGTCTTTTTTTATCGTCCCGTATACCTGGTCGTATGCGTTGTGGTTTTGGCAGACGATCAGGGTCTGGGCGACGGTCATCGCCTCGAGAATATAGAGCACGTGATTATACTGGCGCGTGAGAAAATACACCGCTGTCAGGTAGCCGATCAGGGCTGAGAAAAGTCCGGAGAGGTAGGTGTACTCGGGCGTCCCAATGAGCCCCTTGATATTCATCGCCCGCCGAACGTGCACAAGCGTCAGGAAAATCAGCACAAACCACGGGATGTAACCAAGCAGCCCAAGTTCGGCCAGCGTATTGATGAAACTGTTGTGGGTCACCTGATAACTGCTCGTGTAGTCCTGAATGCCTCTCCAGCCAACGCCAAAAATCGGGTGCGATTTGAACGCGTCCAAACTTTCGCCCCAGAGACTGACGCGATTGACGTCAACGCCCATGCCGCCGGCGAACCGGGATGGAGCGATCACAAACACAACCGTGCCGCCGACCGAAACCATAATCCACCGGCGAAATCCCTTTGCGCGCGCGATTCCGTACGCAGCGAGCATGCCGAGAATTCCGACGACACCGCCGCGAGAATTTGTCAGGTAGGCGCCGTAACACACGAGCGGAATCAGGCAAATGGCCACGGCCTTGGCGGGACCGTTTGGGCTCGCCTTGTAAGCGGCGTAGAGCAACGGCACCGCGACGATGAAGGCCAGGCACAGATCGTTCGGATCGTTAAAAATGCCGTACGCGACAATCTGATAGGTGACATCGCCATTGGGCAGGACACGCGGGTTCGGCGGAAGTCCCCCAAAACCCGCGCCGGTTTTCGCCTGGACAATCCCATGGACGGCCATCCAACTGATACACAGCAGAATCGTCCACAGCAAAACTGTAAACCCTTTGGTTGTGCGCCCCAGCATGACGATGAGCAGGTAGAGAATGATGACCTTTCCAAATACATCGAGGGTATTCAACATGCCGCCGAAATAAAACGTCCCCACCCAGGAGAGCGTCGCGCCCAGCAGTAACGCCAGGGCACATTTGATCTCCGGCAAGGTTCGAAACGTCCTTTGCTCCTGCATCAACTTGGGAAACGAAACCACCAGTGTCGCGATGGCCGTGACGTTGACGAGTTCGAAGCCGTACACAGGCTGCCACCATTCCTGCGGCCTGATGAAAATCAGGGCGATGTAAACTGCTAACAGTATGAGCGACATGTCGTGTGTGTTCCCCGGTCAATGGCCCTTCAAGACCCGCCGGCGGCTGCCTGAAGATAAATCAATTCGTACGATTCCGCCATCCGTTCCCATGTGTATTGCTGTTCGATGAACCGGCGCGACGCCTGGGCAAAGCGCCGTCTCTTTTCCCGGTCGGCGAGAAGATCAAGCACGGCGGCGGCAAATGCGCCCGGCTCTTCCGCCATCAGATAATCCTGGCCTGGCCGGGCGGTGACGCCGCTGGTGCCAGCCTGTGTGGTGACGATGGCCTTTCCCATGGCCATGGCTTCGAGCATCTTGCATTTGATGCCCGAGCCGAACCTCACGGGAGAAACGTAGACGGCGGCCCGTGCGACGTGCGGCCGCAAGTCCGGCACAAATCCGGTCACGGTCACGCCGGGACGGCGCGCAAGCGCCAGGACCTCGTCGGAGGGATTGCGCCCGACGATTTCCAGTTTTACTTGGGGACGGGCATGGGCGATCTGTGGAAGGATTTCATCTACGAACCAGCGGGCACTGTCAATGTTCGGGCGAAAGTCCATCGTACCCGTGAACACCAGCCGGTCCTCCTCTTCCTGCTCGGGCGGCCCCGGTCTGTAATAGTTCAGATCAATGCCCAGTGGAATCACGTGCACGGGCAGGTGGGGACAGAGCCGCTGGATTTGCTGCCGGTCGCCTTCAGCAACGACGACACACGCGTTGTATTGCCGGTAAAACATCTGCTCGTGCCGTTGGATCAGGTGCATCAAATAACGCGTCCGCAGTTGATTCTTGAAGCCATGAGTCAGCGGCAGGCGGTTGCGGTAGGCCAGCGAGATTGAATCGTTGGGAGTGATGATCTTCCTATGCGCGGACAGCAAGGGAGTATAGACAGCCATGCTTGCGGCGTCCACCTGAACGAGATCGTAGGCTGTGCCGGCCAGTTCGCGCTTCAACGCGGCGGCAAATTCCTCCGTGAAAACCTGCCGGCGATAGGGGGCCTCCAGCCGTTCCCTCCACGTTGGCCGGCTCGGCGGATTGCGGTCAAATGCTTGCAGGTTCTTGCACAGCAGCCGGGCGGGGGCCAGATATTCACGGTCTTCCACGGCTTCGAGGAACGTGAGCACAGTGAAATCGTGCCGGGGTGACAATTGTTTGAGCAGATGATGCAGCCGCAACCGCGAGCCGCCGTGAGTGGGCGGGTAGGGCGGCTCGGCGCTCAACAAGAGGATGTTCAGTCGTTTCATGATGGTTGTGCCAGCGCCCGCGTGTAGACGGCAAACGTTTGTCCGGCAGCCTCCTGCCAGGAAAATTTCCGCGCTTGGCGGCGGGCGGCCGCGGCGCACACTTCCCTCAAGCCGCTGTCGCTCAACAGCCGCTCCAGAGCGCGCAGCACGTCCGCCTCGCTGCGTCCATCCACGGGCAGGCCGCCGTCTCCGACGACTTCAGGGAACGAAGCGTCATTGGAAAACACAACGGGTGTGCCGGCCGTGATGGCGTCCAGCAACGGAAATCCAAATCCCTCCATCAGGCTGGCGCTGACGAAAACAGTGGCCAGATGATGCAGCACCCGCAGTTCGTCTCTTGAAAGAAAAGGCATCAGGATGGTCCGGGGACTCAACACGGCGGCTTCGGCGGCCAGCCGGTCATCCACGCCTGCCATTACTGTGCTCACGCCGTCTGTCCGCTGGTGCAACTGGTGGAACACGCGAAGCAGGAGGCGGCTGTTCTTCCGGGGAAGGGCGCTGCCGATGGAAAAAACGAGAGGCTGCGACAACCCGTATTTCCGGCAAAACGCGTCCTGCTCCTGCGCCGGGGGTGGGGTCTCCAGCGCTTCGTCCCGGCCGTGATAAACCCGGACCACTCTGGACTCCGGCAGCCCGAATCGTTCGATGAGGTTGCGCCGCGAATGCTCGGAAACAGTGAGCACGAACCGCGCGCGCCGGGCAATCCGGGGCAACCACGTCCGGAAGTAATACAAGTTGCGCGGGTTCTCATCCTGATCGCTGTCCAGCAGACAAGTGTCGTGGATGGTGATCACCCATGGTTTTGGCTGCCACCAGGGCCCCGTGTCGTTGGGAGAGTGCATCAAATCCACGCCGGCTGCCTTTGCCTTGGCCGGCAAGCCGAGTTGCTCCCACCCGAAAAACCTGTCGCCGCGGAATGGAAACGCGCGCGCTTCCGTCGCTGCACTCAGTGCGGGGGGCAGCACAAGTGCGTGATTCGAGAACAGCAACAGCCGATGTTTCCTGTCCATGGCGAATTGGTTCAGCAGCCCCAGCATGTACGTCGCGATCCCCCGTGACTGGGACCAGCTGAGCGCGCGCGCATCGTAACCGATGACCATTTCCAGGCCTGGCCGCTCCCTTAGAGGGCGGCGCCCTTCCGCTCCGCCCCGATTAACAAGGGAACAAGGTCGGCGAAGAGCGTGTTCGCCTTCCAGGAAAGTTCCGCGTGGGCTTTGGCGGGATTGCCCATGCTGTACTTCACGTCGGTCGGGCGAAACAGGCGGGCATTGACGGTGACGTGGTCACGCCAGTCCAGCGAGAGCGTCTTGAATACCAGCTCGACAAATTCCTGCAAGCTGTGGCTTTCGCCGGTGGCGATCACGAAATCGTCGGGCTTGTCGCGCTGCAGCATGCGCCACATGGCATCCACGTGTTCCGGCGCGTAACCCCAATCGCGCCACGTCTCGAGGTTGCCGAGTTCGAGCGCGATCTTTTCCCCGCCGGCGATCCGCACGGCGGTGGAAACAATCTTGCGGGTGACAAACCGCTTGGAGCGCAGCGGGGACTCGTGGTTGAACAGAATGCCCGAGCAGGCGAACATCCCGTAGGCTTCGCGATAGTTGGCAGTCGCCCAGAAGGCGGCTGCCTTGGCGGTGGCGTAGGGGCTGCGTGAGCGGAACGGCGTGGTCTCGTTACAGGCCTTGCCCGGCTCGGTTTCGCCAAAGCACTCGCTCGACGAGGCGTTGTACAGGCGCGTGGGACACTTTAAGTAGCGCAGGACTTCCAGGATCTGCGATGTCCCCAAGGCGATGCTTTCCAACGTTTCCATCGGCTGCGAAAAGGAGAGGCCGACGGAACTCTGGCCCGCCAGATTGTAGATTTCGTCGGGGCCGACGTTGGTGATCACCTGCAGCAGGTTGCGAAAATCCAGCAGTGAGGTGGAATGCAGGCGCACCCGGTCCTTGACTCCCAGCAGTTTCAAGCGGGAGAACTCCTGGCTGTCCGCGTCGCGCGAGGTGCCGTGCACGTCGTAGCCCTTGGAGAGGAGCAACTGGGCCAGGTACGCACCGTCCTGTCCGGAGATACCAAGGATCAAGGCTTTTTTCATCGTTTCGCCTCAGGGTTGACGAGGTCCACCGGCTGGCAGATCGGCGGCAGCCCCCATTCATCGAGCAGCTGCTCGACATATTGTTTCGTGTCCACCCGGGGACGGGACCGCCAACTGAAGCCATGGAGTAGTTGGCGAAGCGCCAGGGCGGGGGACCGCGTCATGGCCAGGCCGAATCGTTTGGTGAAAAGCCACGGGGATCGCACCAGCGTGGTTGAATATAATTGTAGCCCGTTAAACGCCTGGATCCGTTTCGGCCATGTGAGGCGTTCCTGTGCTTTGCGGTTGCGCAAGGCGGGCGGCAGGAGAGGGGCGTATTGCTTGAGTACTTCCTCGATCATCGTGACGTGGAGGTGGCCGAATTTGGCGAAATCCACTCCTTGCGTCGCCTGTTTCTTGTGCACGCGCAGGGTTGCCAGGGACTGGCCGACGTGGATTGTGTCGGTGGCCAAACAGGCGCGGAGCGCCCATTCCAGATCGCCCATGGCCGTCTTGTCCTTGGGAAAGTAGCCGATGTCCTGCAGCAACGATGCGCGAAACAGGACGGCGGTGATCGTCACCCAGACGTGGCTGTCCACGCAGGTCGCGACGAATTCCGATTTGCCGCGCCGGCGATGATTCTTCCACAGCCAGTCGCCGTAAATTTCCGCGCCGCTGTAGCGCACGCCGACGTCGGCATAGTCGGCGAGGTTCAGTGGTTTTCCGGCTTCATCGATGAACGTGAAGGCGCACGTGGCCATTTTGCAGTCAGGGTTGCGCTGCAGCGCGTCGACAGAGTACTTCCAGGCATTTCGGCTCTGCGGTGTCATCGCTGGTGGCCACATAAATGAACTCGCCGCGGGCGCGTTCGAGGCAGTAGTTCCAGCTTCCGGGTGTGCCGGCGCGGGGCGCCTGGAACATGCTGATGCGCGGGTCGTTCTTGAATCCCTGGAAAAACTCCCACGCGCCGTCCTTGGAATAACTGTCACAGATGATCAATTCCCAGTCCTTGAGCGTCTGGGAAAAGATCGTGTCCATGCGCTCCTCCAGGAAGGGACGCGTGTTCAGGTTGGGCAAACAGATGGAGACGAGCGGGTGGGACATAAAACCGGTTTATCCGCCTTTCATCGACTCTGGCTGCTCATGACCGTTCCTCCATGATGCGGGCCAAATAATCGCCGTAAGCGTTGGGAATCCTGGCGGCAAGTGCCTTCAATTGGGCCCGGTCGATAAACCCCATCCGGTAGGCAATCTCTTCCGGGGAGCACACCATCAACCCCTGGCGGTCCTGGATGACCTGGACGAAGTTTGCCGCTTGCAGCAACGTTTCGTGGGTGCCCGCATCCAGCCAGGTGATGCCCCGTCCGAGGACCTGGACGTGCAATTGTCCCTCGGCCAGATAGAGTTTGTTCAAGTCGGTGATTTCCAGTTCGCCCCGGGCGGACGGTTTCAAGCGCCGTGTGATCTCGACCACGCGGCCATCGTAAAAGTAAACGCCGGGGACGGCGTAATGGGACCGGGGTTGTTTGGGTTTTTCTTCGATACAAATCGCCCGCCCTTTGTCATCGAACTCGACCACGCCGTACCGTTGCGGGTCACGCACGGCATACGCAAAAATCGTCGCGCCCTGCGTCGTGGCGGCGGCCGCCCGCAGCAGTTCCGCCAGACTGTGACCGTAAAAGATATTGTCGCCCAGGATCAGGCAAACAGGCGCTGTCCCCACAAACTCGGCGCCAACCAGAAAGGCGTCGGCCAAGCCCCGGGGTTCGGCCTGTTCGACGTACTGGAAGCGGAGCCCCCATTGTTCGCCGTTCCCCAGCAGTTTGCGGAAGGCCGGCAGATCGGCCGGAGTGCTGATGATCAGGATCTCGCGAATGCCCGCCAGCATCAGGCAGGAAAGCGGATAATAGATCATCGGCTTGTCGTAGACGGGCAGGATCTGTTTGCTCGCGGCCAGTGTGGTCGGGTGGAGACGGGTGCCTTTTCCGCCGGCGAGAATAATTCCCTTCATGGTAGGTGCCTGGTTGATGGTGAAAGGGTGCGGTGATGGGTCATGGGGTGACGTTGAGGCCCGTGGGACGTGCGGGAGCGCCGCGCTTCTCGTAGTTCTCGGCGATCCATTGCTGATAGCCGGGCTGCTGGCGGATCGTGGCGACCCAGTCGAGATGCTCCAGGTACCAGTCCACCGTGAGACGGAGACCATCCGCCAGGCTGTGGCGCGGGTTCCACCCCAGGTCGCGCTGCATCCGGCCGATGTCCATCGCGTAACGGCGGTCGTGTCCGGGCCGGTCGGCCACGTGTTGGATCAAACGGGCGTGCGGCGCGTGGGGTGAACGAGGCCGCCTCTCATCCAGCAACGCGCAGATCTGGTGGACCAGTTGCAGGTTCGTGGGCTGGCTATTGCCGCCGACGTTGTAGGTTTCGCCCGGCTTGCCGCGCCTCAAGACCTGCCGGATCGCCTCGCAGTGGTCCTCTACATACAGCCAGTCCCGGATTTGCCCGCCGTCTCCATAAACGGGCAGGGGTTTTCCCTCCAGGGCGTTCAGGATCATCAGCGAGACAAGCTTTTCGGGAAACTGGTAGGGACCATAGTTGTTTGAGCAATTCGTGATCGTAATCGGCAGTCCGTACGTTCTCCCATACGCGCGCACCAAATGGTCGCTGCCGGCTTTCGAAGCGGAATAGGGCGAACTCGGATCGTACGGGGTCGTCTCCGAGCAGGGCAGGTCAGCGGGAGCCAGCGAACCGAACACCTCGTCGGTGGAAATGTGATGAAAACGATGGCCGGAAGCCGTGGACGCCGCGCCGGAGGCCGGATCCAGCCACACGGCGCGGGCCGCTTCCAGCAGATTGCAGGTGCCGGTGATATTAGTCTGGATGAACCGGGCTGGTTCCAGGATGGACCGGTCGACATGGGATTCCGCGGCGAAATGCACCAGGGTGTCAATGCCGTGGGTGCGCAGCAGGTTTTCCACGAGCGCGCGGTCGCCAATATCGCCGTGGACAAACTGATGACGGCCGGCATCCGGCAGGTCTTTCAGGTTTTCCATGCTCCCGGCATAGGTCAGGGCATCGAGGTTGACAAGGCGCACGCCCGGTTCCGCGCGGAGCATGTACCGCACGAAGTTTGACCCGATGAATCCCGCGCCGCCTGTTACCAGGATGTTTTTCATGGGCAGGCGGTGCCGCAGGTGGGGAATTTATTTCGCATCCGGTACCTGCCAATCATTGGGTTTTCCAATTCTTGAGCGCCATCGCCAGGGCTTCGCGGATCTCCGTCATCCTGATCCCGGCCTGTTGCAGTTTGCTCGTGTCCAGCACGCAGTGGGAGCGGGGCGTCTTGGCGGCCAGACGGTTGAATTCCGCTTCATCCTTGAAAAAGTGGAACTGCTTCTTCGTCAACCCGCTCCGGCTGATGATCTCAACGACCTCGCGGGTCGTTACCGAGCCGGGGTTGGTCATGTTGTAGGTGCCGAAGGGCAGGCGCTTTTGCCAGCACTCGATCGCGGCGCGGGTAAACTCATCCAACTGGGAAAGGGAATTGCGGACATCCAACAGGCGGTCATAGCGCATCAGCTTGCTCAGATAATTGCGCCCGTTGTCCCGATGGTTGAAGGGGATTCGCAGCCGCCAGATATAACAGGCGGCGGCACCGGCCAGCACTTCCTCCCCGAGCGCCTTGGTGCCGGAGTAAAAACTGCAGTTGTTTTGGCGGAAGGTGAAATTCGGCGGGTCCTCTTCGGTGAACCCGCTGCCGTCGGCCCTGCTGTCGGAATAAATGCACCCGGAGGACACGTGGCCCCAGGGAATTCCCAACGGCCCACATGCCTCTTGGATCATCCCCGGCAGGACCGCGTTTCCCATGAGGCATTCGGCCTTGTGCAGTTCGCAGGCATCGACATTGGGTTTGCCGGAGTACCCGGCGCAATTGATCAGGAACGCGGGCTTGATGGCCCGAAGCATTCCCGCCAGGCTCGCCGGGTTGGTATAATCCGTCTCGGCCCGGCGCGGGCTGACATACGGCAGTCCGAGGGCATCGAGGGCTTCTCGAAACGCGGAGCCAACATAACCGGAACCGCCGAGTAAACAAATCATCGTCCTCCTGGACCTGAAGAGGAGCAGGTTGTTCTTTCCATGACTGGAGGCTGCGCCGCCATCGCTGCGTCAACGACTAACTGATCTTCTGAAGCCACATAGAAGATGGAGTGTTCGTGGGGGAAACTTCAAAGACCGAAGGCAAGACATCGGGAGATTTGTGATACAAGTAGCTGGAGCACAGAAGTATTTTGAACGCGGAATTGTGAATCAGGAAAGCATGTAAAAGCGACGCTTCCGTCCAAAACATGTGCCGTTTGAATATCCATTCCTCCGGGGGGGGGGTTGGATAGGGCCAGGAAATGTCGTGGATGTGAATAATGACATCCTTGTTAAGGTTTGGAAGGACTTCCAAATACAGGTAGCTGACGTCGCTGTCGAGCTTGAGTACATGGCTCGAATCGATAAACAAAACGTCATTTGGACCTAAAGTCCGAAATAATTCCAGACTCACTTCTTGAACGGGCTTCCGCACCAGATCAATCACGGATTCGCGCTGGAGCTTGCACAAACCGTCCAGCGGGTATGGCTCTATGCACGTCAGCCGCGATGGCGCTCCTGTCTCCTGATTGTTTTGCGAAAGAGCATTGAGCGAAAAGACTGTTGAGACGCCGGATCCCACCTCGATCATCTTCCTGGGTTTAACATGTCTAATCATTGTGTGGAGAATATGCGCGTCCACTGCTGAGAAGCCCTCCCCATACCCCTGGGCAAGCACCTCGCTGTAAGCCGGCAGCTTGTTGCATTCGGCTGCATAGGCGCGAAGGCCTTCATTAACAAGCGCGATCTCCTCATTCAGCCTGAAGTCCACTCCAGCCAGGTCGCCTTCGCGGTACCAGGACTTGAAATTCTTGCGAAGCTCCCTAGTGTCTGGAATGGGGCTGTAAAAATGAACTGGCATCAGATGAAGTTCGAGCCGCTCATATAGATCCCACCTCTTTCCAAATAACACACCTTTTCCGAACAGCAGCTGCTTTAAATACTTCACGATGTTTCGCCGTACGGCTTCGCGAATTCCAAGTCGTCTGAGCGTGCGCCATTTATTCATTAGATTCATAAGTGTATGGATGTGATATTCTTTTGACAAGTTGGTCGTGTCGGCGTGGTCGAGAGTGTCATTTTAACCGATTAGGGTACAATCAACAGCTTGCGGAATGCAGGTTCCGGTCCGGCTTGGTCCGCGACCGCCTTAAAAAATCCCGGGCCGTCTGGTTCGGCCTCTGCATAGTTTGCTTGAAGCTTGTTCCAGTCGTCCTTCACGCCCATATTGTGACTGATGGGTTTGTCGACGCGAAAGATGATGTTGCTTTCGACAAGGATGCCGCGGCAACCGTCGTCGAGGTAAATGCCGCATTGATTGTAAAAGGGGGTGGACAGGCTGTTCTTATGAATATCGCGGACCAGGTTGCCGCGGATGATTGAGCCTGGCTGGTTACCCAGGAAGTAAATACCGCCGCCGTCCGCCAGCATGGTTTCCGCATGGTGTACGCAATTGGCTTCGACAACGTTCCCTTTGCAGTTTGTGGGCAAATCATTCCATTGCCAGCCGACTGAGATCGCGAGGGAAGGCAGGTCGTAGAGAAGATTGTGGTCGATCCTTGTGGCCTCCGTGAAGCCGGCCCACAAGCCTTCCCCGCCGTAATAGACGATGCCGCAGGAGTGGATCTCGTTGTTTGCAACGCGATTCGACCGGACGGACTCCGTCGCATTGCTCGTGTCCGTCGCCTCCCCGATCATCACGCCGTTGGCGCTGATGTCGTAGATGCGGTTGCCTTCAATGAGATCATTGACGCACCCGCGCCGGAAAGCGATGCCCGTCCCGCCCAGGTGCGCAATCTCCCCGTCCTCCACGCTGCAGTCTTGCGCGAATTCAAACCGTATCGCCTCCTCAATGCGACCGAGTACTTTGCTGCCATTGAAATCCGTCAGATTATAAAAACATGCCTGCACACCGGTGTAACCAAAGGCGGGAAGCTCCCAAGTCGTATAGGCAAATTCGATCCCGCGGAAATGGAGATTGCGAACCGGATGGTCGGGTGTGCCCTTCACGTCGAGCAACCGCGTGAGCACCGGCGCGACCACGCCGGCTTTTGTCATGTCCTGCCTGGGCAGCGGCCAATAAGCAAGTATTCCCGTTTGCCGGTCCAGATACCATTCGCCCGGCTCATCGAGCATCGCCCGCGCATTCTCGAAATAGCAAAACATTCCCGCAGCGGGCTGGATGCTGCTGTGGCCGCGGACGTGTGGCGGCGCCAGCGTGACAGTGCCGGTCTGAGGGGCGACCGCTTCCAGACGTTTGCGCGTGATCTCCCACGTGCCGAGGACGACCGCCTCGACATCCGAAAGATTTTTCCAGGCCGCGACCTGGCCGGGGGCGAGCTTGAGTTCCCAGCGAGACAAATCATTGCTCAGGGTCGCGCCCGTCAATTGGTAGAACGGCGCTTTGGCGTCCCTGTTTGGCGTTCGCGCCCGGACGGCGCGCTGGCCGTTGACGAACAGTTCCGGGAAATACCACCGGCCCGCCGCCACGTCCGGCAGTTGGACGGTCCAGAGTTTTCCATCGCCGTGCTGCCAGCCGGTGATCGGTCGCCCGCCGCTGATCACAACTGTTTCGCCGGGAAATGCCGAGTACGTGACGGAGAACTTCTCCGTGCCAGAGTCGTCAGGACCAAAGACCAGGGGTTCCGCCAGTGGATAGGTCCCCGCCCGGAGCAGGACCATCATGTTGCTGCTTAATCCCGCGGCTATGACGGCCCGGACGGCCTTTTGCGCCTGCTGGATCGTGGCGAACGGGGCCGCTTCGGTCCCGGCATTCTGGTCGCTGCCGTTCGGCGCGACATAAAAATCGGCGCGCGCGTGTGGTGCGGCAACCGCCGCCCACAGCGCCACACAGAGGACCAGCCAGGTGTGGCGTTGGGACAGCCTTGCCGTTTTCTTTCGCGCTGATAGGGCGGAGTTAGAACAGGGAGATGAAATGACCAAGTTTTTTCTCCTCAGTGGCCAGTTTCAAATCGGCTTCGACCATCATCTCCGCCAATTGTTTGAAGGTGATGCGCGGCTTCCACCCGAGTTTTTTGGCGGCTTTGCTGGAGTCGCCGCAGAGGGCGGGCACCTCCGACGGGCGCAGGTAGGTCGGATCGATCTGGACGTAGTCTTCGTAGTTCAGGCCGACCGCCCCGAAGGACACCTCACAGAATTCGCGCACGGAATGCATTTCCCCGGTGGCGATGACGAAGTCGTCCGGCTGTTCCTGCTGGAGCATCACCCACATGGCCTCGACGTACTCGCCGGCGAACCCCCAGTCGCGTTGTGCGTCCAGGTTGCCGAGATGCAGTTTCTGTTGCAGGCCCATCTTGATGCGGCCGACGGCGCGGGTGATCTTGCGCGTGACGAACGTTTCCCCGCGCAACGGCGATTCGTGGTTGAACAGGATGCCGTTGCTGGCGTGCAGCCCGTAGGCTTCGCGGTAGTTGACCACCTGGTGGTAGCTGTAGACCTTGGAGCAGGCGTATGGGCTGCGAGGATGGAACGGGGAGTTTTCGTTCTGCGGCGGCGGCGTATAGCCAAACATCTCGCTGCTGGACGCCTGGTAGAAACGGCAGGGACGTTCCAAGCGTCGAATGGCCTCCAACAGATGAATGGTGCCGGCCGCATTGCCCATGATCGTCGCCACGGGATTGTCAAACGAGACCTGGACGTGGCTTTGCGCGGCCAGATTATAGACTTCGTCCGGTATTGCACGATGGAGTATCTCCATCAACCCCAGCCCATCGCTCAGGTCGCCGTAGTAGGCGCGAAACTGGCCGCTATGGATCTTCGGATCGTTGTAAATATCGTCAATGCGCGCCGTCGAGAACGTCGACGTCCGTCGCTTGATCGCATGGACTTCATAGCCCTTTTCGAGCAGGAGCCGCAGCAGATACGCTCCGTCCTGGCCCGTCACACCTGTAATCAACGCGCGCTTCATGAATGTGTTCTCCTCTATGCTGTTGTCTCAACGGCTCAAAGCCCAACGGTTCTCGTTCACGGTTTCAGGCAATCCCGCAACGCGGCGCACACCCGGCGCACGTCTTCGCGGGAAAGGCCCGCCCACGTCGGCAGATTCAGCCCGCGTCCCGCCAGCCGGTCCGCCACCGGAAATGAGGCCGCCGCGGCGGCCTGCTGGTAGGGAGGCAGGACGTGCATCGGATAAAATACGGGACGCGTCTCGATGCCTGATTGCTTCAACCGCGCCATCACCTCGTCACGGGATGCCCGCACCGCGTCATCGAGGATGACGGTGAACATCCAGTAGACATGCCTGGCCCAGGGCTGCTGCGGCTGCCAAAGCACCAAGGGATTGCCGGCGAGTTCTTCCATGTACCAGGAGGCGACTTCCCGCCGGCGCTGCAAATGCCAGTCCACCTTTTCCAGTTGCGCCACGCCGATGGCGGCGGTGACATTGGTCATGCGATAGTTGTAGCCGACCACGGTGAACCAATAGCGGCGTTTCGGGTCCATCCCCTGGCCCTTGAGTTGGTGCACTTTTGCGGCCAACGCATCGTCATTGGTGGTCACCATGCCGCCTTCGCCCGTGGTGATGATCTTGTTGCCGAAGAAACTGAAGGTGGAAATGTGACCCATTGAGCCGACCTTGCGCCCCTTGTATTCCGCCCCATGCGCTTCCGCGGCGTCCTCGATAACGAAGAGATTGTGGCGATTGGCAATCCCCAGGATGGTATCCATGTCGGCGGGATGGCCGTAGAGGTGGACGACGATGATGGCCCTTGTGCGGGGCGTGATCTTTTCCTCCAGCAGCTTCGGATCGAGGTTCCACGTGTCCGGCTCGGAGTCGATCAACACCGGGGTTGCGCCGCAGTAAACGACCGCGTTGGCCGTGGCGACAAAGGTCAACGTCGGCACAATCACTTCGTCGCCGGGGCCGATTCCCAAGGCCAGCAGGGCCAGGTGCAGCGCCACCGTGCCGTTGCAGCAGGACAGGGCGTGTTTGACTCCGCAGAACCCGGCGAACTCTTTTTCAAAGCGGTCGATGTACTTGCCCGCCGAGGAAATCCAGGTGGATTGCAGGCAATCCATCACATACGCGGTTTCGTTTCCCGCCAACGCAGGCGCGGCCACCGGGATGAATTTGTTTTCCGTCACGCTCCACCCTCCTTTTTCTTGTTGGGCTCGCGCATCCAATCCCAGCCCAACAGCCAACGGTCCTCCTCGGTCAACGACCGGTGAGCGGCGCGCCGGTACAACGCGCGATACGCCTTGGCGGTGCGTTCCCAACTGAAATCCTGCAGCCGGCGTTTGCCCCTGGCGCGAAGGCTGTCCCGCACCTCCGGGCTGGTCGCCATTCGTCCCACGGCGGCGGCGATGGCCTCCACGGAATAGGGGTCGAACAACAGCGCCGCGTCGCCCGCCTGGTCCGGGATCGAGGTCACATTCGAGCAAGTGGCCGCCGTGCCTTCGTGCCACGCCTCGTAGAGCGGCCCGCTCCCGGCTTCGAACAGGCTGGGGGCGGCTACAAACTGGGCGGTGCGATACAGCGCCTTCAAATCCTCCCAGGGCACGATGCCCAGAAACCGCGTCTGGTTCTGTAGACCGAGTTCCGCGATTCGCTGCTCTATCTTCGGCCAGAACTCATTCTTGTGGCCGGTGCAAACGAGGTTGACCACCAGCGAGTCGCGGTCGCGCAGCAAGGCGATGGCTTCCAGCAGACGGATGTGGTTCTTGTGTTCCCAAGTCATCGCCGGGTACAGGCAAAACTCGGTGGGCAGCGCGTACTTGCGCTTGACCTCGGCCAGCGTCGCTTCGGACGGTTCAGGGAAGTGATGGATGGGCGGTGCCCAGGGAATGACCTGGATGCGATCGGGGTGCAGGCTGTAGTAGCGCATCAGGTCGTGTTTGCCCCATTCCGAGCAGACGGCCACGGTTTCTGAATAGCGGATGCCGGCGGCAAAGATCATCTCGCGCTCGGCCAAATGGCCGGGCTTGAAGAAATGCGGGAAATGCCGGTGTTGCAGGTCGTGGGGGTTGTAGATCGACGGCAACGCGCAAAAGATGAAATCCTGATAAGGAAAATGGAGCACCTGGCAACCCAGTCCCTCGTAATAACCGTCGGACACCGGCACGTCCGGCCATGAGCTGGGCGGCGGCAGCGGCGCCAGCGAGCGCACGGCTTTTCGCGCCGGAGCGCGCAATGGGCCCAGCGCCTTCTTCAGCGCTTCCGAGCGCGACGAAGCCCATGCTTTGCGTTCCGGTCCCTTGACGACGCGCTGGTTGGGCCCGACAAAGGGGGTCAGCCACTCGGGATTCTCCGCGTGCGCAATCAGCACGTATTCCTCGGGGCCGTCAAGTTTGCCCAGCGAACTGATCAGCCCGACCAGAACCGGCTCTATTCCGCCATGGCCCCGATTGGGCAGGATTTGGGCGTTGATCGCGACGCGGAACGTTTCTCCGGCGCGCGTTGAGGAAGAGGTGGATTTCACAGTGGGTCTCTCCTGCGGGCGGGTCGATGCTATTTGCGGCGCCGCTTCTGATGCAACGCCGCCAGGGCCTTGACGGACTTGTTCCAGTCCGTGAATTGCATGGCCCGGTCGTCCAGCCACACGTCGTAGACCGGTTTTCCCATCAGTAACGCGTCGTAGACGATCCCGTGCCGCTTCAGCCACTCGGCCGTGACCCGGAATTCCGACCACGACCGCGCCGTATAGATGATGATGGTGTGCCCCTGCTTGCGTAACGCGCGCATGCCTTCCCGGGCGCCCCGGCGGACCTTGGCCAGAGGCCGTTCAAAGGTCTTTTCTTCGGTGCAAATCACGCCATCCATATCAACGATGATCGTCATGTTTGTATCCTTGGTGAAACACTTCGCGGTGGGCCCGCATCATCAGCACATCCTCTTTCCACGTTACCGGCTCGACCGGAAGGCCCAGCGCCTCGCGCACGATCAGCCGGGCGTAGTCTGCACCCGCCTCCATCGATAGAATCACACCGCCGCCAAATCGCGCGTTGATCTCAATAAACCAGAACCGGTCGTCTTGCTGAATAGCCTGCAACGTAATGGGGCCTTGAAAGCCGCCGAGGCTCAATATCCGATGCGATTGTTCGATCAGGGCCGCTTTCCTGATGGTAACCGATCTGACGACCTCGCCGTCCACAACTTCCAGTCGGCGGCGCGTAACGCACCCCAACATCTCACGCGCGCGGGACACGTAGGCATCGATTGTGTATTCGATTCCCGAAATGAACGGCTGAATGAGATGCTCTTCCGGGTTGATGTTGCCCTGAAGTGCATCGAATTCCTCCTGGTTGTGAATGTTGAACTGCCCGCGAGAGGCAAATCCATGGATGCGTTTGACGATCCAGGGATAAGGGGTGTTCTTGTCCCACACGGGTGTCGGAATGTCGTGGCCGACAAACCAGCGTTCGGCCAGCTTCTTGTTCTCGAATGTCCGGCAGATCTCCGCGCTGCTGACGACGGGCCAGCACCCCATCTTGCTGATCCCCGGCGCCAACTCACTCAACTTCACCGTAGCCGCGTCCATGCAAGGGATAATGACGTCAACGTGGCGCTCTGCCACGGTTGCGAGCAGATGTTCGCTGAATCGCGGGTCGTTCCAAGGCAGTCCGATCACGATTTGCGCCAAATCTACGACGGGAACGAAGCGGCTGTTTTCATAACTCAACAACCGGGCTTGTGTCCCCTCTTTGTCGCAGGCAGCGACCATTCGCTCGAACAAGGACATTCTCTTGCCAGCGCCCAGGAACAGGATGTTGAGAGTCTTTGGCATTTTGCTTTCAGTGCGCCTTCGGGTCGATGACGTGTGAATGGGTCATGCTTCAATCTCCCAGGGAAGTCTTGGCTGAATGAGACCGGGTGATGCAGCCATTCGATTCAGGTTGCCTTGGTTGCCGCGGCGTCGTATTCCTGCATCGAGAGTACTTCCTTGTCGCTGCCGTCCTGCAGGCGGACGACCGCGCCTTTGAAGGGCGGGAAATACATCGCGCGGATGAATCGGTCGATTTGTGTGCGCGGCCACGTGGGGTCGATCACGCCGCCCGACGGGACTTTGCGGGGATAATAGCTCGGCTCGCCCACCTGCGGCAGGCCGGCGAATTTTTCCTGAACAACCAGCCGGAACACCTCGCCGAACACCGCGAGTGGCTTCGACGATCTGGCGGTGGAACAACGAATAGGCCGTGTCCTGGGCGTGAATGGGCACGCGCCGTTGCAGGACCACGTTGCCGGCGTCGACCTGGGGCACCATATAATGATACGTGAACCCCGTTTCGGTTTCGCCGTTGAGAATCGCCCACGGCGCCGAAAAACAACCGCGATACTTCGGCAACAGCGCCGGGTGCAGGTTGACCGCCCCACAGCGCGGCACCTCCAACACGGAGGCCGGAATGATGTCCCGGTAATACAGCGAGAAGAGGGCGTCCGGCTGGAACGAACGGATCCAGTCCAGGGCCTCCGGTGACTTGACGCCGAAGGTCTGCGTCTCGATGCCGTGCGCCGCCGCCAGCCGCAGCAGGCACTGGTTGCGTTCGTCCGCGTGCGTCAGCAGGCGAATCTGGCGCGGCCGCAGGCCGGTCTGCAGCAGGTATTCAATACCCCGGATGCCCGGGGTGAAATATCCGGCGAGCAGGATGCGGATGTCCTGAGCGCTCACGCCCCAGCCTCCCCGGTGCGCGTTTTCCACGGGAGCGTGGGGCGGATGACGCCCTGGCGGTTGTCCGAGACGGAACTTCCCGCGCCGCCGGTCAGAAGCACGTTGAAGGAGGTGAGGTTCTCCGCAAACAAAATCACTTCCTGCATCGGAATGTCGCTGGCCGCCGTGATGTAGTAGTGGCCGTTGTTCAGGAGATTGCCCGGAACCTGGCAGCTGCCGATGTACGTCCCGGGCTCGCGGGTGATGCCAATGCCCAGCGGGTCCGTGTCGCCGGTGGTGAACACGACCGACCCATCCCCGGCGACCAGCCGGAAGCCGATCCGTACGTTCTCCACGCGTTTGAACACTTGGTATTCGAGCTCGATCGAGAAAGGCGCTTCGAGGCTGAGGGTGTCGGTGACTTCCTGGCGCGCGTTGCGGACGGAAACGCGCAACAAGCGCAAGCGGGCGTCCCCGGGCGCGCTCTCCGGGGAAGCGGCGCGGAATTCGCCGGCGGTGGATTCGGAAGCCTGCATGTATTTGCCCACGACCTCGTCGGCCGGCCCGAGGGCAACGACCTTGCCTGCCTTCAGCCAGACACCGAGATGGCAAAGACGCTGCACGGCCGCCATGTTGTGGCTGACGAACAGGACGGTGCGCCCCCCTTTGGCCACTTCGCCCATTTTGCCGAGGCATTTTTTCTGGAAGGCCGCGTCACCGACCGCCAGCACCTCATCGACAATCAGAATCTCGGGTTCCAGATACGCGGCAACCGCGAAGGCCAGCCGGACGTACATGCCGCTCGAATAAAATTTCACGGGTGTATCGATGAATTTCTCCACCTCGGCGAAGTCCACGATTTCGTCGAACTTCTTGGCGATCTCCGTGCGCCGCATGCCGAGGATCGAGCCGTTGAGGAAAATGTTTTCCCGCCCCGTCAGTTCCCGATGGAATCCCGTGCCTACTTCCAGCAGGCTGGCCACGCGCCCGTGCATAGTGACTTTTCCCGTCGTCGGCGGAGTGATGCGCGAGAGGATCTTCAGCAGTGTGCTCTTGCCGGCGCCGTTGCTGCCAATGATGCCAACCGAATCACCGCGTTTGATCTCCAGGTCGATGCCCTGCAGCGCCCAGAAATATTCGGGCGAATCGGCGATGTGCTTTTCATGCACTTCGTGCAGCGTGGCGTGCTGCTTGTGGTCCCGGCGAAACAGCCCCTTGGCCCAATCGGCAATGTCCTGCCGCAGATTGTAGCTCAGCGGCGCGGCGCCGCCGTAGCGGTAGCGTTTGCCGAGGCCCTCGATGCGGATGGCGGCGTCAATCATCGTTCAGTGTCCCAGCATAACGGCGATCATGATGCCGAAAAGGATGATAAAAACGACCACGACGCCCGCGGCCATGCGCTCGCTGGCGCTCAAGTTGTCCCACCATGTCTTGGGTTTCTCTTCCTGAGGCCGTTTGTCGTTCTCCTCGGTCATCCTATACAATGTCCGCCAGAGTGAGTTCGCGCCTGCGGAAAAACCAGGTTCCGGCCAGGCAGTAGAGCATCGCCATGGCCAGCGACGGGCCGACCAGGGTCCAGTTGAACGCCAGGCCCTGCAACGCGTCGCGATAGCTCGTGACCACGGCCGTCATCGGATTCAGGAACATATAAGGGCGTGCCCAGGCGGGCACGCGGGAGAGGGGATAGATCACCGGGGTCGCCAGCATGAAGATTTGCACGAAGAAATTGATCGTGTGCTTGACGTCGCGATACTGCGCGTTCAATGCGGCCAGCACCAGGCCGAATCCCAGCACCGTGCAGCCCTGGATGAGCATGAGCAGGGGAGTGATCGCCACCAACTGCCAATGCCAGGCGCCCATCGAGACGGCCACCACCACCAGCACGCACCAGCCGATCAGGAAATCCAGAAACGAGCCGCAGACGATCGCGCCCGGCACCACCAGGCGCGGAAAATAGATCTTGCTGATCAGTTGCGCGTTCGTTTCCAGGCTCTGGGCCGACTGTGACAACGCCGCGGCAAACGTGCTCCACGGCACCAGCGCGCCCAGGTAAAACAGCGCGTACGGCAGCCCCCCGGTCGGCATGCGCGCGATCTTGCCAAAGATCACCGAGTACGCGCCGGTCATAAACAGCGGTTGCAACACCACCCAGACCACGCCCAGCGCGGTCTGCTTGTAGCGCACCTTGACGTCGCGCAGCACAAAGGTCCAGAACAGTTCCCGATAATCCCACAGGTCCTTCAGGAACTGCCGCAGGCGCTCCTGTCGCTGCGCGGAAATGACGGTGACGGTGGTTGATGCCATTAAATCTTCTCGAGATGTTCGCGGGACACTTCCACGCGGGCCGCCGCCGCGATGCTTTGCAGCAAAATCACCACGCGCTCCGAATCGCTCAGTTCGCGCTCAAAAATCCCCTTCAACCCCCGCAACGGCCCTTCCTGGATTTCCACCATGTCGCCGGCCCGCAGTTCGGGAGGGGAGAGCGTGACCACGTCGTCTTCGCAGTGGTCGGCGATGGCGTTGATGATGGATTCGTCGACCGGCGCCGGTTTGCCGCCGAAGCTGACGATGTTGGTCACACCCGTCGCATACTTGACCAGCCGCGCCGAGGTGACCAGGTCAAAGCGTGCAAAGATATAACTGGGAAACAGCGGCCCCGATACCCAGCGGTATTTTCTGCGGACTGTCTTTTTGCGGCGCAGTTTGGGGTAAAACGTCTCGATGCCCTCGCGCTGCAGGTTGGAACGCGCCATGGACTCCTGCCGTGGTTTGGTATGGACCGCATACCACTGCATCGTCGTCTTCGTGCTCAATGCTTTTTCTCCACGTCGCCAAGCTGCCGCCATTCAGGTGCACCGGCTTTGATGCCAATGCCTGTCCGCCAACCTTCGGGTGTTCGAAGGACCATGTTATGATGCGCCCGGACCTTCCGGGCCGTTCCCGTACGGCTGCCGCCCACGTGAAGCGTGCGGCGGAAACAATCAACGTCCCCCTAAAGCAAATGGTCCAGCAGCGGATTGCTCAATAACATATGGACCTTGTGCTGAAACTGTTTGGCCCGCTTCAATCGCTGGACCACCACGTCCATGTCCTCCGTGTTTCCGCCATTGCCGCCCGTGCGGGACTCCTTCAGCGACTGTTCGACATCTTCAATTTGCGTTGCCGCCGTGTCGATCTTCTTGCGCAGCGTCGCCAGCAGCCCGTGCCGCAACACGGTGCGAAAATCCTCTTCGATCTCGTAATAGTCCTTCCGGTCGCCCTTGACCCAGACGCGCTTGACTGCCGCCCAGCGTTCGAGCTGGCGGATCGTTGTGCTGACGCTGGCTTTGCTCACGCCGAGTTCCCTGGTGATGTCGTCCAGACAGAGGGGGACGGGGCTTAAATAGAGCAGGGCGTAGATCTGCCCCAGAATGCGTCCCAGGCCGAACGACTGCGTGGTATGACCACCCGCTTCGATGAACTTGGGCCGGGCCGCCGACCAGGGAGGAGATGAGGGGTTTTTCTTCATCGTTCAGTTTAGACTGAACGTTCTTAACACAGAAAACACCCCGCGTCAAGTCCGTTCCATCCATTTTCTCAGACCGGCCTTGCCAGGTAGCAGCGGTCATGCCGAAGTCCTTGTCATTCTGCGCGCTTATCTTTACCATACAACCGCAAGAGCAAGCCATGATTGACTTTCAACAACGCAAAGACCAGGTCGGCAAAAAAGTCCTCAGCGAACTCAAAAAGCGGCGGGCGCCCAGCGATTTTGTGATCAGCCTGCTGCCCGCAACCCCGCTGGCCGAACATATTTGCACCGATTGTTCCTATGTGGGGATGCCCGAGCGCCGGAAGAAGGGGAAGGACCTGGTGGAGGTCATGCTCTGGGTTGTGTTTGCGATCTGCGCCGCCCTCTACGTGGTCACGCGCGGCCTTCATCTGATCACGCACTATCATTTTCCGGGCGAGATCGTACGGTTGTGTTCGCTGTTTGCCAAACTATTTCTCGCCTTCAGTGTCGTCTACACCCTCTGGCAATCCAGCACCGAGTACAAGGCCTGCCCCAAATGCGGCAATGCCGCTGTCATCCCCTTGGACTCTCCCCGTGGCCAGAAACTCATCAAAGATCAACACAGCGGCCAGGGCTAGCAGGCTCGGCAAGATCGTGAAAGTTGATCTGTTTCGTCGATTTTCTCTTGCTTACGAGATGGCAGCCGGGATGAAAAGGCAGCCAAAGCCGCTCCCGGTTGTTGAAACAGGCTTGGATCTTTGATGCACGCAACCCCCCATCAGCGGGCCTCCCGCCAGCCATCCGATGTCCCTGCTGAGGCGGCGGTTCGGTACGCATTGAGAGTCCGGCGGACTGTTCCAGTCCGGCATTGCCGTCCCCTGATCCCGGATGGAAAAATCAGGACCGGCAGTCAACGGGAACCGGGGCCCGGACGAGTGCACTGGGTGACCCTCAAAGCGTGGGCCTCGCCTCTGGAGTTTTTAATTTACAAACGAACTTGCGCCCCATACCATCTGGCGGACACTTTTGGTTCCGCGGGCAGGAAAAACAGGAGATTGCGCGTTGTTTGACGCGACGGTGACGTGGGATGAGACGCCAACATAGAGTCGGCTGCAGCCTCAAGCTTTGCCTGTTCCTTGCTCTTGCCCAAGCGGTTGCGCATGTGGCCGAGGCGGCGGACAACATCGACGTCGGGCCGCTTCATCTGACGACCGGGCTGACGGCGGGCTTCGAGTACGACAATAACGTCAACACCAGCGAGAAAAACCCGCAGTCCGACATGTTTCTTCTCGTCGGTCCGTTTGTGAACGGCAATATCACGCTGCCCGTTGTCCTGCCCGGCGGCCAACAGTTGGGCTCCCAGTTGGGCGTTGCCTACACGTACAAAGTGTCCCTCACAGGTAAGACCCAGGCGACCTTTACCGCGCCGCTCACGGTTTCGCTCTTGCTGCCGATGTATTTCAGCGAATGGACGGTTGTGGCCGCCGACAATTTCTCGTTCCAAAACTCGCCGGTTGAAACCACGTTCGGTTTCGATAGGACAACCGCCCCGCAGTACAACAACACGGCTTCCATCAGCGGAACACGCCAGTTCGGGCGGTTTGCGATGACCTTGGCCGGCCAGCGTACGGACATCTGGGCGCCACAGGATGTCTCCCTGGGGGAGACGGATTACTCGTTCTCGGTCACGCCCGCCTGGTTCCTGCGCGAGAACGTGTCCGTCTTCGTGCGCAACTCGTACGGGTTGGTTTATCCCGATGATATCGCCCGTCAGAACGTCTCATTCTGGTCATCGGAATTCGGTGTGGCCGGCGTGATCACGCCCAGCCTGACCGGGAGCATCAGCCTCGGGTTTGCCCACGACCACTTCCAGAATGACACGCTGCCGGGCGCCGGCAACGGTATCTTTGGCGGAATCTTTAACCGGACGGTCATTCCGGCGAGCAATTTGGACGGAATCACCTCCACGATCGGGCTCAATTATACGCACCCGCTCCGGCCCAACACGACGTACAGCCTGACGTTCATCCGCACCCCCGGCGTGACGGCCGTACTGAAAAATTCCAGCGCCACGCAGGTCACGGGAGTCACTCTCTCAATCGCCGAAAAACTGACCAAGAACGTGTCGCTTCAACCGCTCATCAGTTTTCAAGATCTGCAGGATGTCGGGAGCGCTGTGAGCGGCAACGCGCTTGAACATGCCGATCTGCTGACCATCAGCATGGGAGTGTATCGGCAGTTTGGCCCCAAGACGACCGGGTCGATTAATTATCTGCATACGCAGCGTACTTCAAATCTTCCGAACTCCAGCTATAACGACGATCAGATCACCATCAGCATGGCTTATACCTTTTAACCGCTTTCTCCTGTCGGCCTTGCGCGCCGGCAATCCGCTACGGCGCTGGTTTTAACAGCGGCCCCGCCGATAACGCCAACGACGACGTCCCGCAAATCCACTTGTCTAAAACCGCTGTTTCCATTATAATACTGAGCTTTCCGGCATCTTGGGGAGGCCGGAGAATGTAACAGTTTTCAACAGGAACAAGGAGAGTCAAGAGCCATGATCAACAGATTGTCGAAAGCCAAATCTCGCAAGACCCTGCCCAAAACGGGCAAACCGGCGGCCACATCACGCGTCGCCTCATCGACCGCCACGGCGGTCACCGCGCAGATCGAACAATTGCGCGCGAGCGACTGGACGGCGCGCGCCGCCGCGGCGAAGGAACTCGGAAAGCTCGGCGGCCGCCAGGCAACCAGCGCGCTGTGCGCGGCGTTGCGCGACCCCGCCGCTGAAGTGGCCCGTGAAGCCGCGACGGCCCTCGGAGAGATCCGCCACACACCGGCCGTGCCGTCACTGGCGGCGGTCGTTTTGAATGCCGATGGATACTACGACGGCAGTGTGCGCACCGCCGCGGCGGAAGCCCTGGCGAAGTTCCAGGACCACCGCGCTGTCGAAGCCCTGATCACCGCCGTCTACGATTCCATCGCCGAAGTCAGCCAGGCCGCGATCCGCGCCCTGGGATTGATCGGCGATGAACGGGCCATCGATGCCCTCGTGTCCGTCGTGCGCAACACCGACAACTACTACCTCGGCTTCGTCCGTCAGGCCGCCGTGGAAGCCCTCGGCCGGCTCGCCGCGCCGTCCGCGCGTGAATCCCTGGAGAGAATCGCCGCCGATTCCCATCTGGACGAGTCCGTGCGCCAGGCCGCCGGTACAGTCCTGCTGACGCCCAACGGCGCCAACTAAGCCGATTGTTTCAACCAGCGCAAGGCCGGCCCCGCTTCAGCGGGGCCGGCCTTCGCCTTTCTCGCCCGTGCTCTGCTGGCTCCACGCTGATCGTTCGCCGCTTGACGATGACGCGGTGAATTCATAAAGTGAGCGGTATGAAAATGAAACGCTTTGTTTTCGCTCTGCTGACCCTTTGCTCCCTGTTGATTGGCGCGACGGCGCAGGCCCATATTTTGCCGGGTGACGTGCACGGGTTTCACAACGGGTTCTCGCATCCGTTGCATGGGCTGGACCATGTGCTGGCAATGATCGCGGTGGGCTTGTGGGCGGCGCAGCTCGGAGGACGGGCGCGCTGGGCCGTGCCGGCGAGTTTTGTCGGCGTGATGGCCCTCGGTGGGGCGCTGGGGATGGCGGGTGTGCGCGTGCCATATATGGAGCAGGGGATCGTGGCCAGCGTGATGGCGATGGGGTTGTTGATCGCGTTGTCGGCCAAACTGCCGTTGCCGGCCGGCATGGCGGTTGTCGGCGTGTTCGCGATGTTCCACGGCCTGTCGCACGGCGCGGAGATGCCGGTCAACGCGGTCGGGTTCGCCTATGGCGCGGGCTTCGTACTGGCGACGGCGATGCTGCACGCGTGCGGGATTGGGCTGGCGTCACTGCTGCGGCCGGTGCGGCTGCCGGTGGTCCGTTGGGCGGGCGCGGCGATTGCCGCGGCGGGCGTGGCTCTCTGCGTCTCGCTCTAAGCCGCGCGGCGGCGTCCCGGGATTCCCGGACGGCCGCTCAGAAGTGGTACAGGCCGATATTTTCCAGGTTCACCCGGCCGGGCAGTTTCAACAGAAACAGCGCGGTCGCGGCCAGATCGTCCACCTGCAATACCCCGGGCCGGACCTCGTTCTCGTGGTTCGGGGGCGGCACTTGCACTAGTCCGGGGCACAGGCAATGGACGTGGATGTTGTATTCGCGGACTTCCTGCTGGAGCGCTTCGGAGAGCCCGAGGATGCCGAATTTTGAGGCGCAGTACGGGCCTGCCTGGGGATAACCATGCTTGGCCGCCTGCGACGCGATATTAATAATATAGCCGGAACGCTGCGTCATCATGGCGGGCAGGACGGCCTGCGTCATCAGGAACGTGCCGGTCAGGTTCGTGTCCAGGACCAATGCCCAATCCTCCTCCGTGCAATCGGCGATCCTGCTTTGCACGCCCAGCCCGGTGTTGTTCACCAGGATGTCGATGGCACCGAAGCGTTCCCGGGCCGTTTCGGCCACCTTTATCACATCCGCTTTTCTCCGGACGTCACAGGCAACGCTCACGGTGTTCTCCACGGACAAGGCCCGGCGGGAGGCGATGACGACGTTTACGCCCTCGCGCAGCAGAGCGGTGGCGATGGCTTTGCCGATGCCGCTGCCGCCGCCGGTGACAATGGCTGTTTTGCCCGTCAGGTTTTTCGTATTGGAATTCATGGGATGTTCCGGTGTGGGAGGTTCCTATTTCGAATCGAGATGGAATTTGTGCAGGAAGCGGTGCACCACTGGCGCAAACAGGATGCCGGCGATGGTGATAAAGGCGATCCCGCTAAAAAGCGCGTAGCAGCCGGCGAACACTTTTGCCGCGTCTCCGTGCAACTCGTTCACCGGCCCCATGCCGGAGAGGATCATCGAGGCGTTGACGAATGCGTCCAGCCAATCCAGCCCGCCGAAGACGTGATAACCGAGCACGCCCAGGCCGAGGCAGCCGGCGATGGCCGCCGCCGCGATGCCGCCGTGACGCAGCAGCCGTTGGTGATAGGCCTTCTTGCGAAGCAGCGGTTGTTGAAAATGCTCGAACATGCCCGTTCTTTTACCGTTTCCCCGTCAACCATGCAATCCGGGAACCTGTTTGCAATCGAAATCATCGCGCTTGACACAATCGGCGGGTGGGGGCATTCTCTGCGAACTTTTTCCCATGGAAAAAGTTCAGCCAACGGTGAGGTAGGTGAGTACATCAGGAGAACAATAACTATGAAAAGCTACAAATCTGCACTGGTCATCATGACCTTCCTGGCGGGCGCAATGCTCGTTCAGGCAACAACATCCCGGGCCCAGGCGGTAACGGCCCAGGGCCAGGCAACCAACGCGCCCCCGAGCGACGTGGTGAAGGATTGGCACGGCCATATCGGGGCGGGAGCCAGTCTGTCCAAGGGCAACACGGACTCGTTGCTCCTGAACCTGAGCGGGCGTGATGAGAAAGACTGGACGAATGATGAATTGTCATTTGGCGCGGACTACAATTACGGCCTGAACAATTGGGGCAAATCCAATCAAGGACCTGGCAAAAATCAAACAATCGCGGCCAGCAATGCCAGTGGATTCCAGGATTACAAGCGCTTGTTTACCGACCGGCTCTATGCCAGCTTGCACCTCACTGAAGAGCACGATGATTTGGCCGGCGTGCGCTACCGCGGCGTTATCACCCCTTCCGTGGGCTATTACTTCATCAAGAGCGATGTCACCCGGTTCAACGTTGAAATTGGTCCTGGTTATCTCCGTGAGCGGCTTGGACCGGCCGATGCCGACACGGGTTACGTGACGCTGCGCCTTGCTGAACGTTTTGAACACGACCTCAGCAAAACGGCCAAAGTTTGGGAACAAGTCGAGATTCTGCCCAACGTGGAAAAGTTTGACGAGTACCTGTTGAACTCCGAAGCTGGCGTGTCGGCGGCGATCAACGCGCATCTCGCTGTTCGCCTCGTGGCGACGGACAAGTACAACAGCCGGCCACCCGTTGGGAAGTTGGCCAACGATTTCCAGCTGGTCGCTTCCGTTGCTTGGAGTTTCGGCCCGCAATAACAGCAGTGTTCAACCTGTCTCGATCCGGGCGGGTGGCGCAGAGCCATCCGCCCGTTTTCTTTCCGAAATGGGTTGCCTCGCCTTGTCCGGCTTGGGATACTTTCCTGCGTCATGAGCGGCGAACCATCAAAAACGGGCAAGGGTTTCACCTGGTGGGACCCAAAGCCCTGGAAACCCCAGCCGCCCGCCCATGCCGAGGGCGAGCGCGACCTGGTCGCGCGCCGTGAGTTTCCCCAAGGCGAGAAGAAGTGGCGTCTGAACAATCCGAAGAAGCGCGCCACCCCGTAGTTGATGTGTGATCGCGGGCCGGCTCCGTCCGTCAATTCGCGATGGGCTGGTCGGTGGGCGGCCGGTAGGTGGTGTCCATGACCGGTGTGGACAAGTCTTCGGGACGGGTGCGTTTGCGGTTCCGCGACTTGGGAGCGCGGCGCTCGTCCGCCATGGCCAGGCGCACGACTTCGAGAAGCGATTTCGGCTTTGGCTTTTCGGGCGGGGGCAGCGCCTCGACGAGTTTGACGAGTTCGCGCACGGGCAACTGGGTCAGTTCGTACTCGGCCTGGAGCCAATCATCCCAGTCATGATTGGGTTGGCAACCGCGTTCGAGATAGATCTGGTATGCCCGGGCCCCGATAAGTTCCTGGGTGATAACAGGATGCTTCATGACCTCCCGACCTTCTCAATGACACCCATAGAATGATTGAGGAATATAAGGCGGTTCTTTGATTAAGCAACAGGAAATCACTGCTAAACGCGGGAAATCTCGCCCGATCACGACTGATGGATCAGGGCGGGACGATCCTGTTTCTCGATGAACCGGCGCAGTTTGGTCAGCGCGATTTCCTGGATCTGACGCACGCGTTCGCGGGTGATCCGGAATTTTCTGCCGACAATGTCCAGTGTCTGCGCCTCGCGTCCGTCCAGGCCGTAGCGCAGAGTAAGGATCTCCGCCTCGCGTTGCGAGAGTTGCTGGAGGTGCTGGCGCACTTCCTGCCGCATCATCTTGGACCGCAGCATCTCAAACGGCGTTTGCGCCTCGGCGTCTTCGATCACGTCGCCGTACCGGCTGTCTTCATCGTCACCGATGGCGGCGTCCAGACTGGCGGGTCGAATGCCGATCGTGCGCAGGTGCGCGACCTTGGCGCAGGGCAATTTCAGCGTGTCCGCCAGTTCCGAGTCCGTCGGCTCGCGTCCCAGTTTCTCGGCGAGCTTGACGCTGACCCTGTTTATCTTATGGACCTTGTCGACGATGTGCACGGGCAAACGGATCGTCTTGCCTTGATTGGACAGGGCGCGGCGGATGGATTGTTTGATCCACCAGGAGGCGTACGTCGAGAGCTTGGCGCCTTTGGCCGGGTCGAAGCGTTCGACGGCCTTCATCAGGCCGATGTTGCCTTCGTTGATCAGGTCAAGCAACGGCAAGCCCAGGTTCTCATAGTCGTGGGAAATCTTGACCACGAGACGCAGGTTTGCCTTGATCATTTGGGCGCGCGCCTTCTTGTCGCCGCGCTTGATCCGCTTGGCCAGCACAACCTCCTGTTCGGGAGTGAGCAGGGGAGTCTGCCCGATTTCCCGCAGGTACAATTGGATGGGATCCTGGCTTTCGTGTTCTCGATCAATTACCATAAATTGCCTGCCTCAGTTGAGTGAGGGCAAAACACACATCGATGACGGGCTGCGACCCTCACACCATGTTAGATGCAAAGGAGCGCCATTTGGTTCAATTAATTATTGAGGGCGTTTCGAACAGTGACGTCCTCTTCGAAAACGTGGCCGCAACCTGCGGCCAGTCCCGGTGTTAGACCGTTACAGAAAACGAGAACGAGGTGGAAAACCCATGAAGAGATCGAATTTGAACGTGTTGGCACTCATTGCCGCCGGGCTTGTGCTCGCCGGCGGTTGTTACACCGAACGCCGCCCGCCTCCTCCTCCACCGCCGGAAGCCGCGATGGCCCCCGAAACGCCTGTAGCGCCTCCACCCCAGTCGGAAGCGGTTGTGGCCGCCCCTGCGCCCGGCTACGTCTGGATCGGCGGGTACTGGGAATGGCGCGGACAATGGGTCTGGATCGGTGGCCGATGGATGTGGCCGCCGTATCCCAGCGCCGTGTGGGTGCCGGGCCACTGGGTCCATCGTCCCGGCAGATGGGTCTGGAGACCCGCTCACTGGCGCTAACGGATCGGTCGCGGCTAGTAGTTGAACATCAGCTTCGCTGTCAGCGAACCGAAATAGAAGATGCCGTTCTGTCCCTGGAATTCGGGCGTTCGAATCACGCGCGTATAATCCAGCTCGAGGTGTTTGAACAAGCGGATGGCCCCGCCCACGGCGATGTCGGCGACCCACGGGTTGCGCGTCACGCTCGGCCCGCCCTGGAACGTGTTGCCGTCGAGGAACAGGTTGTGCGCCACGTACCGGCCGTCGACGGCCCCGAACAGGTAGGCTGAAAACGGCGGTGTCCTGTTCGACATGCCGGAGGTGGCAGAGGCGGGCGAATCATTGATCTGGACGCCGAAGTCCGGGGGCAGATTGTAACCCGCGCGCAGCGCCCCACCCAGGTTGCCGAACACCATGATGTTGCCCACCTCGCCGCCGGCGTGCGGGATCAGATCGATGTAACGCGCGCTCGCGTCATTGAGCGTCAGCCGCCACAAGCGCTGGTATTTTAACAACAGGCCGGGTTCGGTCTTGAGCTGGTTGTGCCAGCCGTGTGGAATGTTTTTCGGGAAGAACCAGCGATGAAAATTCTCCTGCGCCGCTTCCGCCAGCGACGGCCGGCCCGTGATGCCCAGGTTAACCTCGAAATCCTCCATCACAGGGATCGCCAGATCGCCGACTGTCCCGCGCCGCTGCAGCACCACCCCCGTGTACAGCCAGCCTCCGTAGGGCCGGTCGGTGCTGATCAGGCTGCTGGCCTGCAGGTTCACGGGTGTATAAATGTCCTGGCCGAGCATGTAGCCAAAGTCGTCGGCCTGCACATGGATTCCCCAGGCGGGAATGGCATCTGCCGTCTTCTTCACCCAGCCCGGCGTATCGTTGTCGCCGCCCAGGTAAAGCAATTTCAATCCCTGCGTATAATACCGGTCCGAGTGCGCGTTGGTGAAAGGATTGGAAAAAAGGTCGTCCTCCTCCGTGGCCGAAAACATCGGCCCCCACGCATCGTTTGTCGTCTCCATTGCCCGAAGGCCGGGAACGCAATTCACGAAGCACGCCACCGCCCCCATCACTGCAATCCAACCATGTCTGTTCATGTCAAGGAATCGGCACCCTCCAAAATCAAACCGCCTACGACGCGCAATTTAAACCAGTTGCTCTCCGATGCAATCTTTTTAAACAGCAATCGCCGCTGGCGGCGGTCTGGGGTGGAGAGAAATGGGTTGGTAATTTGAACAGGAGGTGGTAGCCTGACGTCCAAGCTTTGACGGGTAACCAACAGGAGAACAGGCAAATGAAGAGATTATTGGGTTTTGTGGCGGCGGCGGCGTTATTGGCGGGAGTTGCGGCGGCGTATGCGGACGGGGGCGGTTGCATGGGTGGCAAGGCCAAGGACGGGGGTGCTTGCTGCGGCGGCATGTTCTCGTCGTTGAAATTGACGCCGGAACAGACGGCGAAGATCGAGGCGTTGAAGGAACAATGCAAACGCGCGACGTCGACGTCGGAATTTCATGCGATGTTTGAGAAGGGCTTGGAGCAGATTCTGACACCGGAACAGTTGACACAATGGAAGGCCGAGTGCGACAAGGCCGCCAAAACCGGCCAGTGTCCTTATCTGAAGAACGGCGGCACAAAGAGCTGACCGCTCCAGCGGCGAATTCGAAATGAACCCCGGCGCTGCGGCCCCGGGGTTCTTCTTTTGCGTTGATTTGGCTAGGCTGCGGCACTAGAACGTTGCGCGCGACGGGAGGCGAACCATGGCAGATGAAAAACCGATTGTCGGACGGACGAAACACGGTGAACTGACGCTGGATCAGCTGGCGGAGTTGCAGCCTGGGTTGGGAGGCTTGATGCCGCTGGTGGGGGAACGGTACTGGACGCTGTATTACGCAGCTAAGGGCGGGAACTGGGCGCTGGCCGATTACGAAGTGCGCAGCCTGCGCAGCCTGTGGCAAAAGATGAGCACGACGCGGCCGAAGTACAAAGGGATGCTCGACAGTTACGCGCAGAAGATTTTTGATCCGCTGCAGGCGCACATTCAGGCGAAGAATTTCCCGGCGTTCGAGAAGGTCTACCACGAGGGCGTTGCCCTGGCCAACGTAATGCACGGGACCAGCAACCACGCCGAGATTGTCTGGAAGCTGCCGCCGAATCCGCCGCAGCATTTGGACCTGGGCCCGCAAAACCCAAAGTGAGACCGCGATCCCGTTCGCGGCTTAAATTCCGCATTGACTCGCGCCGCCGGATTCCATAAACAGACTCGTATCTATGCAGCAGTGGCAACAGAACGTCATCACCTTTCTCACTCAGTACGGATTTCAGCTTTTGGGCGCGCTGATCATTCTGGTCATCGGCGCTTTGGCGGCCCGCTGGCTGGGCAACCTGACCGCCGGCTGGCTCAATAAACACGATCTCGAACCGCCGGTGCGCCTGCTGCTGGTGCGCGTCGTGCGCTTGTTGGTCATTGCGTTCACCCTGGTGGTCGTCATGGACCGGGTGGGTGTGCCGGTTACCTCCCTGATCGCTGGCATCGGCGTGGCCGGTGTGGGCGTGGGATTGGCGCTACAAGGCGTGCTCGGCAATCTGATGGCCGGGTTGACGATCATTTTCACCAAGCCGTTTCGCGTCGGTGAATATATCGAGTTGCTGACGGTGTCGGGGCAGGTCACCAGCATCGAGCTGTTTTCCACGACACTGGTCCACACCGACCGGTCCCGAGTGGTCATTCCCAACCGCAAGATCATCGGCGAGATCATGCACAATTACGGCACGATGCGCCAATTGGACCTCACGGTCGGGGTTGCCTACGGCGCGAATTTGAACAAGGTCTTGCCCACGGTGCGCGAGATCCTGAAGGCCAACGCCCGCGTTCTCCAGGATCCAGCGCCCGTTGTCGGCATCAGCGCGCTGGGCGACAGCACGATCAACATCTCCATCCGGCCTTGGGTCAAGGTGCCGGACTATACGGCGGCGCAGTTGGAAGTGTACCAGGCCATCGTCGAAATATTCCGCGCCAATCAGATCGACATCCCGTTCCCGCAGCGCGAAGTGCGCCTTCTCAACGCGTCGGCCAACAGCTAGCCTTTCCGCGCCGCCGTCACCCGGCAGTTGCACGCCGGCCGCAAATCTGCTAGAGGAACGATGATGATTCTTGTCCCTGGTTTCTGGCAATGGCTGGAGCGTAGCGGTTATCGGATTGAGGAGCCGCGACCCCGGTTCGATGCCGCTGTCGAACAGGCCATCGAGGAAGAACGGCAGGAAGAGGAGACACAGGGCGAAAAAGAACCCGATGCCGCTCCCGCCTTGGCGGCCAACGTCCGCCTGGTCCGCCGAAACGGCCGGCGCATTCTGGTGTACGCTGCGGCCGCCACCTTCGAACAGGGACTGTGGGCCGTCGGCATCAACGAGATCGACGAACTCATCCGGCAGCCCTTGCCCTGGGCCCTGGTCCTGTTGCGCGGTGACGAGATCCGCGGTCATTGGTTGACCGGCCGGCAGGTGCAGCGGCTGGCGCCGCAGTGGAGTCGGATTGTGTCCGGCGGACCGAATTACGAGGTGCGCGAGCCTGGCGAAATCGCCGGGGCGACTCCCTTTCAAACCTCCCAGGAACTGATTCCTTTGCTCGAAAGCCTCCTGTAGCGGCGCGTCCCCGACGGACTGCCTGCTGCTTTCACTTCACGCGCCCCCACGCCGGAAAATCAGGTCCAACGAGTCTCGCGGCTTTGGCGGGAAGATAGCGTTGTAGGTATTCCACTGACAAATCTGTCAGAATTTTTCTTACAAAAAAATCCGTGTTCCACTGACAGACAAGCCAGGGGGGATTTCGTATACGTCCGATGGCGCGGGAAAACCTTTTTGAACCTAACAACCAGGAGACAGGAATCATGAAAAGCGATCAAGTAGATTTCACATCTCGAAAGCCACGGTTGGGCGCGCGGCTCATTTGGTGCGCCGCGTTGATCGTCACGGCGGTTGTCCTGCCGGCGCGGACGGTACACGCCTGGAGCCAGGTCAATATCCCTGGTGATTGGGACGGCTGGAACCCGTCCGATAACTCCGGGCCCTGGCTCCTGAAGCAGGTCAACCCTCCCGGCACGCCCAACGGGGCCACTTGGTACACCAACTATGTCAACGTCCAGAGTTCGGGCGGCAACACCACGACCGGCACCCACCAGTTCAAGGTTGTCGGCAACCAGAGCTGGGCCAACAACTGGGGCGGCAGCACAGTGGTGCTGGACAACCTTTCAACGCTGACCTGGAGTTCAGCCAATAACGGCACGCTCAACGCCAGCACCGCCGGCTACTACAATTTCCGCATCCTCAACCCCAACCCGCCCTCCAGCGCCACCGCCACCATCGCGGTCATGAGAACCACCTCTCCGCCCGTGACACTGCAGGTGACCAGCCAGACGCCGCAGTCGCCGCAGACCAACAACACCGTTACCATCGGCCTGACTCTCGGCGCCAGCCCATCCGCACAGGAGAACTTCTATGTGCGTTGGACCACCAACAACTGGGGCAGTTCCACCATCTGCGTGGCAACGGGCTCGGGCACGAGCTGGTCGGCCACCATTCCACCCATGCCCAACGGCATCGAAGTCGAGTACTACGCTTTCAGTTCCACCGCCACGACCAATGCCGGGCTGTCCACCAGCACGGCGGACCTGTTGACCCTGAACCTCGACAGCAACGCCGGCAATAATTACAGCTATTTCAGTTACACCATTCCCTGGCCCGGCGGCGCCGCGGCCGGTTATCCCAGCGATCCGGCTTCCAACATCCATCACTGGAAGGAAGAGGCCGTGGTCGGCAACCATTACATGAACGTCATGCTCGACCAGAATGGATGCCTGTATGACATCTATTTCCCAAGCGCCGGCGACCGGCATGGGGTCAGCACGTCCAATGAAGGCTATCGCGGCCCCGAGCAGTTCCCCAATTGCCCCAGCCTGGACAACGAGGCGATGGGACAGATGAACGCCATCGCCGCCATGTGCGGCATCGGCAACGATGTGGCCGGCACCAACACCATCTATTGGCTGCAGAACACCACCGGCACCACCTACTCCAACGTCGGCCAGCAGTGGGACAGCGATTCGGTCAACGTCGTGCTGACCACCAACACCCTGACGGCGGGCGGCAACAACATCTCGCTGCTCCAGTACGACTTCTGTCCCTCCACCAACGCGCTGCCGATCGTGACCGACGGCACCCGCACCAACTTCGGCGTCTACGTCAAGCGCTACCTGATCATGAATAACGCGGCCAGCAGCAACACGGTTGACTTCTACTACGACGCCAACTTCAACATCAACGGCGGCAACACCAACGACGCCGAGTTTTGGGACACCGTGAGCAACAACGTGACCTACAATGCCATGGTCGCCTACGACAACACCGGCCGCACCGTCCCGGTGCAGAGTTCCTCCTGCGATCCGAATGGCTACACCACGGAGTATTCTCCTTCGTTCGCCTTCGGCTGGTCGAAGCAAGCCTCGCTGTACTTCGGCGTGGCGATGAAACTGGTCACCAACTCCACCACCGGCGCGGGCAGCCCGGCCGACGGCAGCTGGCGCGACCACACCGCGACCGACAACCAGGAAGGCTGGATCGGCAAACGCCTGCAACTGGCCCCGAATTCTACCAACGAAGTCGACGTGATGGTCGTCGGTTCCTGGGATGACAGCGCGGGCCAAACCGGCACGTACCAGTACTGGAGCCGGCCACAGATCGCCTGGTTCTACACGAACAACATGGCCACGGCCCAGGCCACCACGGAAACCTATTGGTCCAACTGGCTCAGCGCCGGCGTGACCATCAACTTCCCCGACAACAACTACAACAAACTGTTCAAGCGGTCGCTGCTGTTGAGCGCCCTGCACATCGACGCCACAGGCTCGATCATCGCCGGCATGCACAACGGGGCCTACCCGTTCGTCTGGCCGCGCGACGGCGTCTACGCCGCGATCACCCTGGACCGCACCGGCCACACCAATGAGGCGGCGGCCTTCTACAACTGGCTGCAAAACATTGCCTACAGGGATTCCGACTGCGTGGACGGCGGCAAAGGCTTCTTCTACCAGAAGTACACCACCGACGGCTATCAGGTGTGGACTTCCCCGCAACTGGACGAAAGCGCCAGCGTGCCGTGGGGCATGTACTACCACTACCTGAGCACCGGCGACGGCTCGTTCCTGTCCAATTACTGGAACCTGGCCTTCACCACCGCCAACGCGTCCAGTGAGAACAGCTGCAGTAACTCGATTGTGTTCTTCGATGCGACGAACAACCTGATGAACGGCAACAACGTCTGGGAAGACACCAATGGCGAGCACATCTATTCCAACGCCAGCATCGTGCGCGGCTTGCGCGACGCCGCCAACATCGCCAACTTCGTCGGCTCCGGTCTCTGGAACGGCGGCACGAATTGGCCCAGCACCTGGACGACCCGCGCCAACAACATCGTCACCGGCATCGTGGCGCGCATGAACTTCCAGGTGGAACCGGCCGACATCAGCCACCTGGGCATCGCGGTGCCCTACGAAGTGTTGCAACCCAATAATACCAACATGACCAACGTGGTCGAATGGATCAATGGACGGCAGAAGGTCGGCACCTGCACCTCCTGCGAATCCGCCGGCGGCCCCTGGGCGGATGACCTGATCGAGACGGATTCGGTGAACTATGCGGACAGCGTTGGGTTGGCCAACCGCTACATCCACAACGAGAACGGCAACACGGAATCCTATTGGGCGAACGAAGAGCCCGGTCACAGCCCGTGGTTCCTGGCCACGTCGTGGTACGGCGAATACTTCGCCCGCTGGCAGGACTATGTCGGCGGCAAGGCGATGATCAACACCAACAAGTACACGCTCGACCTGCTGACCAACAAGGTGGACAACCTGATGATCGCCGCCGAGCAGATCGCACCCAAGTCCTCGTTGCAGAACTACACCGGCTTCTGGCTGCAGACCGCCTGGCCCAACGTGTGGGAGTCCCACTCCACCATGGTCGACCAGATGATGATGTTCCTGGACTACAAGCCCGAGGGAACGAACGGCGTCAACACCTGCTACTTCGCCCCCAAACTGCCCGATGCCTGGAGCAGCATCACGTTCTCCAACCTCAACTCGCAAGGCCAGCGCTTCGACGTCACCATCTCGGAGACCAACGGCTGCACGTGCACCGAAGCCCAGGTCAACAAGAGAAACACCGGAACGCTGAACTACGACATGTGGTTGCGCATCCCCACGAACAAGACGCCGTCCAGCGTGGTCACCAACGGGCTGAGTTACAACCCGTCGACCTTGACCTATGACACCACGACGGGCCGCGTCCATATCACGGGCGCGTTCACCAACGGGATCGGTAATAACACAGTCGTCGTCAACTACTGAACCTGGTTAAACTCGCCGGGGGAGCGCGTCCATAAGACGAGTTCCCCCCACGTGTTAGCGACGCGGGTGGTGCGGCGGCCAGACCGGCCAAAACCATCACTCGCATCGCCGCCAGTCAGGCTGTCCCTGGATGGCCGGAGTGACCGGGCCTCAATTTGTTGCACCCTCGTACCGCTGTTATTCTGAAAAATGAAACCCCTGCTCGTACAGGGGGTTTGTGAAGTGGTACCGCCGGAGGGAATCGAACCCACACGACCTTGCGGTCACTGGATTTTGAGTCCAGCGCGTCTGCCAGTTCCGCCACGGCGGCAATCGAGGCCGCTACTATGCCACCGTCAAAAGAAATGGCAAGCAAATCAAGGCCGGTTTGAAGAGCGCCGAGGTTTGTCGTCTAGGCGAACAACTCGCGCCAGACGGACCTTCGCAGCGCCATGCGCACAACATCGGTCTTCTTGCCCTGGACCACGGCGTCCTCGAAGAAAACCCCCTCCAATTCGAAGCCGAATTTGTTGTTGAGGTTCAAATTGCGCATGTTGATGTCCGTGGAGTGCAGGTAAACCTTCTGGAACTTCAACACCTCGAAAACGTAGTAGAGGAAGAGAACCGTGGCTTGTTTCCCAATGCCCTTGCCGTGCATCGCGGCGTTGCCGACCAGCTTGCGCATCTCCAACTTCGCAGCTTCGTGGTCGATGTTCTCCGCGCCAATAATACCGGCCAGCTCGTTCTGGAAAAAAATCCGAAAATACCGGCGGGCGGGGTTCTTGAAGTAGTCGCTTAACTCTTGTTCCGTAGCCGGGAAGGCGGGAATGAAACTCTCACGCGTCAGCGGATCTTTTAACCACACGGCGATTGCCGGAATGAGCGAGGATTCCAGCGGCGCAAGGCTGACTTGGTTGACTGTCAGACGCTTGGCCGCACTCCACTCATCCTGGATGTCCTTGATTCGGAAAAGCTGGTTGTAGTACTCGTTCTTCTTGTTTGCGGAACCGCTCTGATGCAGCAAATTATCAAGAAGATGCCCGGCGACGGCGACGATCTCCGATTGGTTCACGCCGTAGTTGATCAACTCGTTGTAGAACCCTTTCGCCACCAGCTTGAGCATCTGTTCGTGCCGCTGTTGGGTGACGGGCGCGGAGCCTTGGTCTTCCATGGTCAGGCCACTCCCTTGTTGCGTCGGGATCGCAATTGCTGAATGACCCGGTTCATGTTGAGCTTGGTTCTTTCCGGTTGTTCAAATGTTCGGGGCCTGCGTTCCCCTGAACACACCTTACCAATCCTGCGGGATGAGGACAACTGTTTCTGAAGCAGCTGACGGGTCCGGGTCAGATGCGCTCGAAGTAGCGCAGGCGTTCCCAGTCGGTCACGGCCTGGGCGTATGACCGGGCTTCCATGCGGGCGGTGTGGACGTGGAATTCCACGACGGCGTCGCCGAAGGATCGGCGGGCCATCTTGCTTTTGTCCAGCAGGTCGGCGGCTTCAGACAGGGAATGGGGCAGGGCGGGCAGTCGCGCGTCCTCGTAGGCATTGCCCTCGTACAAGGGGCCGCAATCGAGTTGTTCCGCGACTCCGGCCATGCCGGCGGCGATGGTGGCGGCGTAGGCCAGGTACGGGTTGGCGTCGGCCCCGGGCATGCGGTTTTCGATCCGGAAAGAGTTCTTCCCGCCCACAACCCGGAAACCAGCGGTGCGATTGTCGAAGGCCCAGACCAGTTTCGTCGGCGCCCAACTCATCGGCTGGTAGCGTTTGTAGGCGTTCACGCTCGGGGCCATAAAGCAGCAGAGTTCCGGCGTGTACTTCATCAGTCCGCCAAGAAATCGCCGGAAAAACTTCGAGCCTTCCCGTTTGCGCGTGTCCCAAAAAATATTCCGTCCCCGTTGCCAGAGGCTGGCGTGGATGTGGCAGCTGTTCCCGGCTTCGGCGGCGCTGAATTTGGGCATGAAGGTCACGGACTTGCCGTTGGCTGCGGCGATTTCCTTGGCAGCCTGCTTGCACAACACGTGCCGGTCGGCCATGGGCAGGGGTTGGTCATACTGAAGGTTGATCTCGTGCTGGCCTTTGCCCCATTCGCCCTTGGTTGTTTCCACCGGCACCCCGGCCTCGCCGAGGTGGTTGCGCAGGGCACGCAGGACCGTTTCGTCGCGCGCCGGCTGCATCGTCTGGTAATCGATGCGGTAATCGCTGGAAGGCGTTAGGCCTTCGTAGCGGCCCTGGAACGCATCGTGATAGGTGTTGTTGAACAGGAAAAATTCCAGTTCGCTGGCGATGGCGCAGGTCAACCCGCGGCTGGCCAACACGGCCACCTGCCGCCGCAGCACCGTGCGCGGCGCTTCTTCGACCAGGCCGCCGTCATGATGATGAACGTCACAGAACACCATCGCCGTGGCCGTCTGCCAGGGGATGGGTCTCAGAGTGGAAACATCGGGCGCCAACAGACTGTCGCCGAACCCTTTCTCCCAGTTCGCCAGGCTGAACCCGTCCACCGGGTCCAACTCCATGTTCGTCACCAGCAGATAATCGCAGGCGTGGGTCCCGTGTTTCAGGACGTGGTCGAGAAAGAAACGCCCCGTCGCGCGTTTGCCCACCAACCGTCCCCACGTGTCCGGAAACACCACCAGCACGCTGTCAATTTCACCCCTTGAGATCTTCCTTCGGAGAGTCTGCAAGTCCATGCGCACCGCCTTCAGTCCGCCACGTACACGTTTTTGAGTTCGGTATAACCTTCCATCGCCGCCAGGCCAAGGTCGCGGCCGAGACCGCTCTGTTTGAACCCGCCAAACGGGGCTTCGACGTGGACGCTGGAGTGGCTGTTGATGCTCAATACGCCGCTCTCCACGCGCCGCGCCACGCGCAACGCGCGCTTGAGATCGTTCGTCCACAACGAACCGCTCAGCCCGTACCGCGACTCGTTGACTTCCCGCAGCATCTGTTCCTCGTTGTCGAACGGCCGGATGCAGACCACCGGCCCGAACACTTCCTCCCGCCAGATTTCATCCGACGTTTCGCAGCCGAGCACAACCGCCGGGTTCAGAAAGAAACCCTTTCCGGCCAGCCGGTTTCCGCCGCAGGCCAACCGGCGGCCCGCGTTCTTCAGGAATTGCTCGACCGACTCCCGCTGCTGTGCCGAGACCAGCGGACCGACCTGCGTCTCCACCTTCAGGGGATCGCCCACAGCCAGTTGTCGTGTCGCTTCCACGAACCGGGCGATAAATTCCTCGCAGACTGACCGCTCGACAAAAATCCGGCTCCGCGCGCAGCAATCCTGGCCCGCATTGGCGAACACGCTCATCGGGGAAGTCCTGGCCGCCGTGGCCAGATCGGCATCGGCGAAGATGATGTTGGGGGATTTGCCGCCCAGCTCCAGCGAAACCCGTTGCAGTCCCTTGGCCGCCAGCGCCATGATGCGCGAACCGACCGCGGTCGAGCCTGTAAACGAAATCTTGCGCACCAGCGGGTCCTGCACCAACGCGTCGCCGATCTCGCCGCCTGCTCCCGGCAACACCTGCAGCGCGCCCGCCGGCAACCCGGCTTCATGGGCCAGCGCCCCCAGCCGCAAGGCCGTCAGCGGCGACAGGCTCGCGGGCTTGAGTACCACGCAGTTGCCCGCCGCCAGCGCGGGAGCGACCTTCCAGGACGCGATCGGCAATGGAAAATTCCACGGCACAATCGCTGCGACCACTCCCATCGGCTGGCGCAGGGTAAAATCAAATCCGCCCCGGGCCACCGGAATGGTCTGCCCGAAAAACGTCGAGATGGCCCCGGCGTAATACTCGAACACGCGCGCGCTCAGCGCCACTTCGTCGCGGGCGTCGGAAATCGGTTTGCCGATATTGCGCGTTTCCAGTTGCGCCAGTTCCTCCAAATGTTCGCGGAGCAAATGGGCGACCTTGAAAAGAATTTCGGCGCGTTTGCCCGGCGCCAGGTCGCGCCACGTCTGCTCGAACACGCGCTGGGCGTTGCTGACCGCCGCCGCCGCGTCCCGCGCATCGGCGGTGAAGACTTCGCCGAAGGCCTCCTCCGTAGCCGGGTTGACCAGCGGCAGCGGCCGGCTGCCGGAGGGCCTGGCGAACTCTCCATCGATGAACGGGTGTGTGGGAAAATCCATGGGCCTTACAGCGCCGCCTGGTAGAGCCGGCGCAAGTCCTCCTTGGTGACGGGCACGGGATTGGTTTGATGGCACGGATCGTCAAAGGCCTGTTCCACCAGCGCGTCCAGATGCGTCTCGTTGACTCCCTGGGCGCGCAAACCGGGGCGCAGGCCGATCCCGTCCAGCAGGGAGCGCACCTGTTTGATCGTGGCCCCGTCGCTCGGATCGTCCAGTCCCCAGGCAATCCCCACGCGCCGGTACAGGCCGGGTTTGCGCGCGGCGTTGAACTCCATGACGACCGGCAGACAGAGGGCATTGGCCGTGCCGTGATGCAGCCCGCAAATCGCCGAGAGCGGATGCGCCAGCGAATGCGTCGCACCGAGGTCTTTTTGGAACGCGATCCCGCCCATGGCCGCCGCCACCTGCATCGCGCCCCGGGCCTCCATATCGCCGCCGTTGCTCACCGCCCGCGGCAACGCATTGGCGATCAGCCGGACGCCTTCCAGCGCGATCCCGTCACACAGCGGATGGAACACCGGCGAGGTGAACGACTCGATGCAATGCGTCAACGCATCCGCCCCCGTCGCCGCGGTCAGCCGGGGCGGCAGTCCGCGCGTCAACTCGGGATCAAGCAGGGCCAGACTGGCCAGCAGCGCGGGATGAAAGATCACCGCCTTCTTGTCTTGCAGGATGATCACTGAACTGCGCCCGACTTCGCTGCCCGTGCCGGCGGTGGTCGGGATGGTGACGCACGGCGCCAGGCCGCTCCAGTCGGCATCGAACACAAACTCCGTCAATCGTTTCTCCGGGCGTTTGATCCGCAGGCGGAGGACCTTGCCCACATCCAGCGCGCTGCCGCCGCCCAACGCAATCACCGCGTCGCAGCCGTCGTCACGGTAGGCTGCGGCCGCCTCCTCGACGTCGGACTCGACCGGGTTGGGATGCACGCCCGAAAAGACGGGCCACTGCTTCCGCGCGACAGTCTCGAACAACTGGAACGCCTCCGTTTTGACCAGCGCCGCATCGGTGACGACCAGCGGACGGGACGCGCCGAGCTTTTTCAGACGCGCAGGCAACTCCTGGAGCGTACCCGGCCCAAACAGGATTGTTGTCGGGAAGGAAAAGGTTGCGGTCACGAGTTCACCGGGCGCGGAGGGCGGCGAAAGTCTTCAGGTCGTTCGGGGCCTTGATGGTTGTCGTGTTCATGCGCACCGTGGGCGGACTATAACCCACCCGCATGTCAAATGGCAATGGCGCGACAACCCGGTTTGCACGGCGTCGATGGGGCGCATGTTTGGCGTGGCATTGGCGGCCGGCACCAATTATATTGGAGGCCGGTGCAACGAAAAGAACTACTGGCCCTGGCCAAGGGCGTGTTGACGTTGCCGACGGCGCCGTATCACGAACAGCGGGTCCGCGCGTTTGTGATCGACTATTGTCGCGCGCTCGGGATGCGTCCCGCGCTCGACCGCGTCGGCAACGTGATCGTCCGCCACCGGCGCCGCGCGCGGCAGGCGCCGCTGGTGTTCGTGGCGCACATGGACCACCCGGGTTTCGAGGCGCTGGGAGGGGACCGCGCGGAATTTCTCGGCGGCGTGCCGAAGGAATCGTTCGCCGGTTCGCCTGTGCGATTTTTTGGCGGGGACGGCCTCGTGCGGGCGACGGTCAAACGCGTCGACACGTCGCGATGGCCGCGCCGCAAGCTGGTGAAACTGCAAACCGACGGCACGCTGCGCAAGGGCGACGTGGGAATGTGGGACGTACCCGCCTTCCGCCTGACCGGCGGCAAGCTGCACGCCACGGCCATCGATGACGTCCTGAGCGTGGCGGTCGTGCTGGCAACACTGGCGGAAATGGCCCGGCGAAAAATCAGGACGCATGTCTGGGCCGTCTTCACGCGGGCCGAAGAAGTCGGGTTTCCCGGCGCCGTGGCCATGGCGCGGTCGGGGACGATCCCGCGCGAGGCGGCGGTCATCTCGATGGAAATGAGCCGCGCTCGTCCGTGGGCGCGCAGCGGCGACGGGCCCGTGGTGCGGGTGGGGGACTACCGGACGATCTTCGATCCGGCCGTCACATATTTTTTGCAGGAAACCGCCGAATCCATCCGCCGGCGGGACGCAACGTTTCGCGCGCAGCGGTGTCTGATGGATGGCGGCACGTGCGAAGCCACCGCGTTCGCGGCGTTCGGCTACCGCGCCGGCGGATTATGCCTGCCGCTGGGCAACTACCACAACATCGGACCGGGCGGCAGGATCCGCGCGGAATACGTCAGCGTGGGCGATCTGGAACAATTATTGCAGTTGACCGTTGCCGCCGCGCAGCAGTGGAAGGGCGTGACGGCCGTGGGAGGACGGTTGCGGGCCCGGATCGGACGGATTTTGCGCGAAGCGCCGCGTCCCTTGAAAGAGGAATGAAAAAGATTGGTTTAACGATTGCCTGTGCCTTGTTTGTGGCCGGCGGCCTCGAGGCCGCCCCGGACATCGCGCCGCCCACCAACGCCGTGGTGCAGGCCCCGGTGTTGACTCAGGCGGAGCGGGGCCAGGGCGAATTCGATCTCGGCCTGGGCCTGATGCGCGACAAGAACTATTCCGGCGCCGCCGAGGCGTTTGAACGGGCGGCCGCCGACAAACGCGATTTCGCCGAAGCGTACAACAACTGGGGGATTTGCCTCGTCCAGTTGGGTAAACAAAACACGGACAAACAACAGCAGCTCCAGCAGCTCCAGGCCGCGGCGGAAAAGTTTGGCAAAGCGGCACAATTCAAACCCGGCGAGAAAATCACCTACATGCTTTGGAGCGAGACGCTGGTGTTGATCGGCGATTTCCCGGTGGACCGCCGCATCCGCCTGGCCTGTTACCAGGGTGCGGTGGACAAATGCCGCAAGGCGGTGGAACTGGCGCCGGAGGATTGGGAGCCGTACAACAAGTGGGCCGTCGTGCTGTCGACGAAACTCTCCGATTTTGCGGTGGACGACAACGCACGCTATCAGTTGTACAAGGAAGCCGCCGGCCTGTTCTCCAAGGCCGCCGACCGGGCGCGGTTCAGCAGCGAGCTGGGCCCGGCCTACGCCAATTGGGGCAGCGCCCTGGTCCGGGCGGCGCGCCTGGCGCCCGACGCCGACGAAAAGAAAGCGCTGCTGCGGGAAGCGCTGGAAGAATTCGACCGTTCCGCGACCGCGATCCCCAAGGCGCCGGGCACCTATGCCATGTGGGGAAGCGCCTACGTCGATCTCAGCAAGCTGTCGCACTCGCGCGGCGATTTGCGCGAGGGCATCGAACGGCTCACCACCAGCCTGTCGCTCGATCAAAACAATCCCGGCACACTGTACAATCTGGCCTGCGCCTACGCGCTGATGGACAACGCGGTGCTGGCCGTCCAGACATTGAAACAATGCTTCGACCTGGACCCCGCCAGAAACTACCGCTCCGCCGCACCGCATGATCCCGACCTGGCGGGCCTGCACGACGACCCTAATTTCCAGGAACTGGTCGGCGCGGGCGCCTCGCACAGTTTGCCCGCCTATAATCCGCCACTCCAGGACAGCACCCAATAAACCACCCGCGCGGCGCGGCGTCTCGTTTGTTTTGACAGGGCTGGTTGGCTGTGGCAGATTCGCACCCGCTCGACACCATCTGGTCGCGAGCCGGTAGCTCAGCTGGTAGAGCAACGGCCTTTTAAGCCGTGGGTCCTGGGTTCGAATCCCAGCCGGCTCACCACTTTATCCCCCTGATCAACAGCGGCTTGGAGTGTCTTCCCCCGTCATGGGAAAATCCAGCCGCCCAGCGCGGCATAATTCCTGCGTTTCGGTCGTTATTGTGAGCAACGACTCTGACGCCGTCTTAAAGACCATGCCAGACCCCAGAGCTTGTCGAACCCGATACTCGGGTGAAATGTATGGTATGTCCGAATGCCTGGTGGAATCGCCCGGCCGATGCCCCTATGCTCTGAGGCTTGCGCCTCACGTCTATTGTAAGCACCCCGATTGCCGAAAGTTTGAAGCAACGCCGCAAAACACAATCAGGCCGCGACCGTCGGCCGGGCAAATTGAACCCCTCGCAGCCGCCCCGGCGCCGCCCGGGGAAAAACATTTGCTCCTCACCTGGTTGATCGTCGTTGCCATCATTGTGGTAATCTTCGTTTGGTTGTACACTCGGTCGGCCGGCCATTCGCCGCATGCTGCCAAGGTGATTGGATTTGGATAGCCAGACCGCGGCGGACCTCTGCCGCTCGCTGCGGATTATTCAGCAATCCCGTTCGGGCGACTCAAGTGCGAAATCGCTTTCAACCAGGAGTACGATCAATTCCATCATTCCTGTGAACTGCTCTGCCAGTCGATTAAAAAGGTGGCTGCGGCCTTTTTCGACTGTGATCTGCCGCCATCACCGCCGATGGCAATGTTGGTGGCCGCCACCCCCGCGCTGATGCCGTGGCGGTGATTGTCGGAAGCGATGTCTGCTTTGACGGCTGTGGTCCCGGGCTGGGACACCGCCGCATAGGGCACGATGCAGGCCGCAATGCCGGCCAGAGTCGAAGTATTGGTGCCCAAATGAAGGCCGCCATTGCCGCAACCCGCGCAATTGGGCGTTGTGGCAGCGAGCCAGAGCGCGGCACCGGCCGCCAAAAGGAATACGGTTGTCACGGCATGCTTCGTTTGCATTAAATGTTCATCCTTTGGATGGCCAGGCACAGATGCAGGTTCGAACGGGCAGATGGAGAAAGGGCTCTGGTCCACGGCAAAGGAGGCTGATGCACCACTCAAGGAAGGACACACCTTGCGCAGGTCGTACACAAACAAACACAGTGCAAACAGGGCACGTAGAGATTCGTCTCACATTCATCACCCGTCTTGGGGCAACTGCTCACGCCAACGGTAAGACCATTCCACAACCGGAGCCCTGAGTCAATCCCAATCAACCTCGCATCAGCCGTCCGCCGCTGACAATTCCGATTTACCGGTTGCTATTCCCGCTCAAGCAACGGGGCTTTGCCATTCGTCACGGGATCGGCCTGTCCACGTTCAGCAAGCGGGTGCATCTTCTTGTAGAATACATAATTGTCAGATTCCATGACGCGGCGCCAATGTTGCGGAGACAGCCGCGCAAAAAGAGATTCCGCCCGCTCGCTGTTGGCTTTATCGATGATGGCAACATCCGCCAGCGAGAACATTTCAGAGATGGAGACTCCTTTGGGGGGCTGGGAATACACATAGATCTGATCACGATTGGCAAATGCCGCCGAAAGGTCGTAGTCCGTTACCACAACGGCATTGGCGGAGACAAAGTCCGCCTTGAAGGCTTGAATCTGTTGGGCTTCGGTCCACGGTGAAGTCAGCCATCGGAACTGACAAAGCCCGTAGGCGATTCCAGGGACCAGCATCAGGGCCAGACTAAGATAGAGACGCCAAGTCTGGGTCGGCTTTAGTTTGGCGATTCCTAACGCAACAGCGGCCATCAAGGGCGGCATGAGCAGGCCGTAGTAGTGGAAGACCGCCAATCCCACGTACTCATAGGGGAAGCGGAAATAGATATCTCCCGCCACGCAGGTCATGGCGAGTATAAACACGGCGGCGATGAGCAGAGCTGAAGGGTAGACCAGGGCCAGGGTCCACAACACAGTCTGCGTCAGCAAGAAGTTGCTGATGAAGCCGGCACGGTAGCCAGTGGCGGCATAGACGAACGGATTGCCTCTCCCGACTACTCCGGACGGGGTAAACAGAACAAAAAGGGCGACGCAGGCGAAATGCCAAAGCAAAGTTTTCCACTTCCGATGGAATAAGAGAACTGTCGGAAGAATCAGCAGAACCGCCTGCTCGCGCAGCAAGAGAAGGCTCAAGCAGCCAAGAATGGCATAGGGGGAGTTCCGTTGAACTAAATAGAGGTAAAAAAAGTAAAATGTGCCGCACATGCTTAATGGATCGCAAAACGTATCAACGGCAATCTTCTGCTGGAGGGGATAGATCATCCAACAGCACACAAGCGCGAAGATTTTGACCGGTTGCAGGGCAAGCTGTTTGAGAAAAAAGTAGAGCGTAACAACGGACAAAGAAGTCAGGAATGCGTATGTCAAAATAAGAGTTTCAGGATAAGGCCAGAGCCAGTAGAAGACCTTGAACAGGATGTAGATCGGTTTGTGATGGTTTTCCTCGAATGGTCTTTCCCCCGAATAGCCGGATCGGAGATCTCCAGGTTGAATCGTGACCTTCGGGAAGCCGCTTCTCCAATTGTGGAATTGCTGGATCATATACGCCTGATCAAATGACCAGTCGTTCAGCAGATTGTGGTACTTGTAGATGAGCGTGGCTGAAACCGTCAAAAAATAGATGGTCCCCGCCGCCAAGATCCACCCGTGGCGTCGTATCCAGGGGCCCAAATTTAGTCTACCGAGCATGAGTCTCAGTATTTGAGAGTTTCCATAGGACTTCCGCCCATGACGGACGCGGGTCTTCCTTGTTTGATTACTTCTCCCCATCACAGGTATACAAGGCTTTTTTCGTCCCTGTGCTCGGTTCAGATTATCCTCTCCGCTTCCGGCTTGGCTTGTCGCTCTTCTGGGTGAGCCGTTTGTTCGGCCTGCACCTGCCCCTGAGCATCTCCATCAAGCCCCCAAATCCATTTGCGGGCGCGGCAAAAGTGTTCTATTTTGGCTGGAATGTTGGACTCGTGGTATCAGTCGAAAGTGCGGGGATCGCGGGACCGCTGGTCGGACTCGATGCGCGGCTGGCTCGGTTCCTTCGGATCGGTCGTCAACGTGATCCTCTGGGTCACCGTCGCCGTGTTTCTCGTGCAGCTGGCCTGCGCCGCGTTGCGGGCGCCGTTCTTCGACCAATGGTTCGCGCTGAGCGGAACGCAGGTGCGCCGCGGGTTTGTCTGGCAGCCGTTCACCTACATGTTCCTGCACGACACCGGCAATCTGTTCCATATCCTGATCAATTTGTTCGTGCTCTGGATCTTCGGAACGCGAGGTGGAATATTTCATCGGGCCGAAATATTTCACCCGGCTCTATCTGCTCGGCGGACTGGCCGGCGCGGCGTTGTGGCTGGCATTTAACTGGTATTCCCCGGTGCCCGTGCTCGGGGCTTCCGCGGCGGTGCTGGCCTGCGTGATCGCCTACGCGACGTTGTTCCCGGACAAGGAAATCACCTTGCTGGTGTTTTTTGTCCTGCCCGTGACGCTCAAGGCCAAATACATGGCCCTGGTGGCGGTGGCCCTGGACTTGGTGCCGCTGTTGACGGGCACGAACACGAGCGTGGCGCATCTGGCGCACCTGGGCGGCGCGGCTTTTGGTTACATTTACATCAAGCAATTGGGTTACGGCACCACGCCGCGCTGGCTGCTGGCGTTGCAGCGGGCGGGCCGTTCCCTGCGCCTGCGCCGTCCGCGTGACGCGCGGGCCCGCTATGACACCCCCGAGGACTTTATCCGCAAGGAAGTCGACCCCATCCTCGACAAGATCGCCCGCGAAGGCATCCAGAGCCTCACGCGCCGCGAACGCAAGATTCTTGAGTCCGCCAGGGATTTGATGCAGAAATAGCGGCGGTGAACCTGCATGGCGCGCGCGCGTCCGCGTAAAGCAAAGCCTCAGGGAAAGCTGTCCTCGCTGCTTTCCAAACGGCCGCCGTCAAAAGCGGCGGCGCAGGCGTTGCTGCGCGTCCACGGATTTCACGATCCACCCCGCGTGTCCGCCGCCATCAGCCACCTGTACTCCAACGACCTCCAGCGCGCCAACCTCGCCAAAATCTTCCCACGCCTGATGGCCGCTTGCGAGCAGTCCGCCGACCCCGACCGCGCGCTGGTCAACTTCGGGCGGCTGATCTCGGCGCTGCCGCACCCGAACATGTTCTACCATTATCTGCGCAAGGCGCCCGACCGGCTGGACCTGCTGGTGCGCGTCTTTGCCCATTCCCAGGCGCTGGCCGACACGCTGGCCCGCAACGCCGCCTACTTCCATTTCCTGATCGCGCCGGCCACGCTGCGGTCGCCCCGGGAAAAATCCTCGCTGCGCGCGGAACTGGCGCGGTTGCTGATGTCCATCCGCGTGCCCGCGCAGAAATACGACGTGGTGCGCCGGTTCCGCCGCCGCGAAACGCTGCGCATCGGCGCCCGCGATCTCATCGGCCTGGCCCCGGTCGAGGAAACCACGCTGGAGCTTTCCAATCTCGCCGACGTCTGTCTGCAGGCCGTCTTCGAGATCGCGCTGGAGATCCTGCGCGCCCAGATGAAACTGCCCGCCGAGACGGCCCGGGTGTCCAGCCGGTTCACCATCATCGGCATGGGCAAACTCGGCGGGCAGGAACTGAATTATTCCAGCGACGTGGACGTTGTTTTCATTTACGGCGAAGAAGGGCATCTGACCCCGGCCATTTCGCATCACCTGTTCTTCACCAAGTTGGCCGGCGAAATCATCCGGGCCGTGAGCACGACGGGCGAGGAGGGGACGATCTTCCGCATCGATCTGCGGCTGCGTCCCGAAGGGGCGACCGGCCCGCTGGTGCGGTCGCTGGACAGTTGCGAGAACTATTACGCCGAGTGGGGCGAAACCTGGGAGCGCATGGCGCTGGTCAAGGCGCGTCCCGTGGCCGGCGACGTGGCGCTGGGGGAGGAATTCATCGCGATGGTCCAACCCTTCGTCTACGCCCGGCACTCGGGAGACGTCATCGGGCAAATGGGCGCGCTCAAACAACGCATCGAAGAGGAAATCGTCACGCACGACCGCTTGACGCGCCACGTCAAACTGGGCATTGGCGGGATCCGCGAAATCGAGTTCATCGTCCAGTCCTTCCAGGTGCTGCGCGGCGCACGCCGGCCAGCGTTGCGGGAACGCAACACGCTGCGCGCGTTGTCGGCGCTGGTCAAAGACCGGGCGCTCAGCCAGCCGGAAGCGACGGCGCTGGCCGACGCCTACCGGTTCCTGCGCAATGTCGAGCACCGCCTCCAAATGGAGATGGAACTGCAGACCCACACGATCCCCGACGAGAAACACGCCCTCTACCGGCTGGCCCGCAGCCTCAATTTCAAAACGGTCGACGACTTTTTCAAGGCGCAACAGGCTTACACAGCCGCCGTGCGGGCGATTTACCAGGACGTGCTCGCCGGCGCCGGCAAAGAGGAAGCGGCCGGCGGCGGGCCGCTGCTCTTGCCAGGGAAACTGCCCGCCGCCCTCCAGCAGGCCGGGTTTCTCGACGGGCCGACGGCGGTCGGGACCATCGAACGCCTGCTGCACGGCTCCGGTTTCGTGCACGTCTCGTCCCGCACCAAGGAACTGTTCGCTCGGCTCTTTCCGCTGTTGATGGAGACGGCCCGCAAAGCGGCCGATCCCGACGCGGCGCTGGCGCGGTTCGAGCGGTTCGTCACCGCCTACGGGTCGCGCGGGTTGCTTTATGAAATCCTCGTGCGCAATCCGAAGCTCGTGGAGATGCTGGTGCGCCTGGGCGACGCGAGCAAGTTCCTCTCTGATACCCTGGCGCAACACCCGGAGTTGTTCGATGAAATCTGTCGCGGCCTGACGTTGACGGAACCGAAAGGCCCCGGGCGGATGCGGGAGGAATTGCGGGGCACGTTCATGGCGGCGCCCGCGGCCGAGGGTGAAGCCGGCCCCTGCGCCGAGGACGCCGCGCGCCAGTGGAAACGCGGCGAGATGCTGCGCGTCGGCATCGAAGACATCATGGAGTTTGTCGATCTCGAACAACTCCACCAGGAATTGACCGGCGTGGCGGAGACCTGTCTGGCCTGTGCGCTGGAGGAAACGCGGTTCCTGTTGAAGTTAAAGAAGCTGCCTTTCGCCATCATCGGCATGGGCAAGTTTGGAGGCAGGGAATTGGGTTATGGCGCGGACCTTGACGTCTTGTTCGTCGGCGGCCGCGACGCCGCGGAGCAGGCGCGCGCGATCGACCTGGCGGCCCGTGTGATCGACTTCATGTCCCGCCACACCAGTGAAGGGACGCTGTTTACAGTCGATCCGCGGCTGCGGCCCGACGGCGAGAAAGGGCCGCTGGTCAGCTCGCTGGCGGCGCACCGCGAGTACTATCTCAAACGCGCCCTGTTGTGGGAACGGCAGGCGCTGGTCAAGGCGCGCGTCGTGGCCGGAGACGCCGCACTGGGGAGGAACTTCTTGCAAATGGTTCACGAGATCATCTACGCCCGGCCGCTCACGTCGCGGGAAGTGGGAGAGATCCGCCGGATGCGCCGGCGCATTGAGACCGAGCGGGGCGACCAAAAGAACATCGAATGGGAATTTAAGACGGGTCCCGGCGGCCTGGTCGATGTTGAATTTCTTGTCCAGACACTGCAACTGCGGCACGGCCACGACCACGCGCACCTGCGCACCGCCCACACCCTCGCGGCGCTCAACCGACTGACCTCGCTCGGTTTCATTGAGGAGGAACCGAGTGCCCAACTCCGGCGCCACTATCTTTTTCTCCGCCGCATCGAGTCCGTCCTGCGACGCGCCGAAAACACCAGAGTCTCGCGCCTCCCGGCGGCCGACCGCGACCAGCTTCTTCTCGCCAAACGCCTGGGTTTTCCCAATCTCCCCGAATTCCTCGGGGCCTACCGGCTGGCCACCAAAAGGACCCGCGAGATTTACGACCGTCTCATGTCGGGACCGGCCGGCTAGCGACCCGCCTGCGAACGATGGCCTGTTTTTCCCGAGTCACCTTCAGCAAAGGCTGGCCATCGGCGGAGGAGGCGGGCATAATGGGGGCGTGGCCAATCAAGGGGAATTGCAGCCGGCGATTCGCGTGGTGATGATGCCGAAGGACACCAACGCGCTCGGCACCATTTTCGGCGGGGTGATCCTCAACTATGTGGACCAGGCGGGTGTGGTCGAAGCGCACCGGCATTCCCGGCGGAAACTGGTGACCGTGGCGATGCACGAAGTGAAATTCATCGCGCCGGTGTTCGTGGGTGACCTGGTGAGCTTCTACACGGAGACCCTGAAAATCGGCACAACCTCCGTCACGGTGCGCGTGACAGTGGACGCTATGCGGGCCGATCCGCCGCACGACAATGTGCGCGTGACGCAAGCCGAGATCGTCTACGTCGCCATTGACGAGAACGGCCAGGCGGTCCAGGTCCAGTCGTAACCTTCCTGTTTGCAGGCCCGTTGGCCCCTTGCGGATGGCATCGATGCTGCTATTCAAGGGGATCATGCAACGTGTTTGGCTTATGAAATTGGCCGTTCTGATTGCCTGCATCGGGTCGATCTTGATGGTTGCTCCCCTCACTGCCCAGGCGGGGCCGGTGGATTTCGTACGCAATCTGTTTCATCGGAAGAAGCCCGCGCAGGTCCAGCAGCTCCGGCAGACGTATTATCGTGCGCAGATCCAGGCGGGGATTCAGATCACGCCGCCTGTCCAGACCAGGAAGTATGATTTTCAAGAGCACCCGGCATTTTGACCAGGCCGCCGGCCGGTCCTTGATCTATTCCTCGGGGTTTGTGGGCTGATTGATTCGCTCGCAACCTTTGCCCGGTGATGGTGTTTGTATTTCCCAGAAGACGCTCACCAGAGCGAACAACCAAGGAGAAGACAATGCAGAAGACATGGAAAGCCATCATGGTGGCAGCAGCGCTGACGGGCGCGCTGGTTTACCCGTTCACATTGGCCCAGGCACAGGAGCCCGCCGCTCCTCCGGCGGCGACGCAGCCGACGCCCGCGCCGGGGCATCACCCGGAAATCCATCGCGCCATTGCGGCGCTGGAAAAGGCCCGGTACCATCTGGAGCACGCGGCGCATGATTTCGGCGGCCATCGCGTGGAAGCGTTGGCGGCCACCGACGCGGCCATCAAACAGTTGAAGCTCGCGTTGCAATACGACAAGGACTAAACAGCCGGCGATCGCAGGCATAGGGGGCGGCTTTCGAGGTGGTCGGGGGTCGCCCTGCTCTTTTTTGCCGATGGTTGCCGCCAAGCGCTTGCGTTTGGCGGCTGGATGCGATAAATTGCGCCACCCAACTTGGAAAGGTTACGATGCCCCCTGGAAAATGTTTGCGTGTCATGGTGGTGGACGATCAGGAAGCCGTGTGCGAGGTCGTATCGGACACGATCCGGTTCGCCGGCCATGAGATCGTGGGGACAGCCCGGGACGGGATGGAGGCGGTGGAGCGCGCCGCCGAATTGCGGCCCGATCTGGTGGTGATGGACGTGTTGATGCCGCGCATGAATGGCGTGGAAGCGATGAAACGGATCTTGAACGGCGGGACAGCGCGGCGCGTGATGTTGATGTCGGGCGAGTTTCGCTCGATTGGGATGACGCTGGAGGATTTATACCGGCTGGGCGCGGCGGCCTTTTTGGAGAAGCCATTTAACGTGACCAAGCTGTTCGAGCTGCTGGAGGAATGGAGCGGGGGAGCGACCGGGGCCGGCAGTGCGACGTAGGTCTTCCCGCTAGCCGCCCGGGCCGTCCGGCAAGGCGTTCGCATCATGACGATCACGGAGGAAAAATTTCAGGCGGCCGTCAAGTATGGCGGGATCGCACTGGCGGTTTGCGTGGCCGCCAATTTTTACCTGGTGCTGAAATACCGGGAAGCCTACCGCGACAAGGGCGTCGCCGACAGGCGGTTTGAGCAACTAATCCTGGAGCAACAGTCGATTGAAGAAATTCTCCGCGCCTGCATCACGCAGGCGGAGACGGACCCCGGGTTGGCGGAGATCCTGCGGCGGCATCAACTCATCGGCGGCGCCACGGCGGCGGCGTCCAGCCAAGGCCAGGGACCCAAGCTGTGAGCACCCCTCCGGACAAGGCCAATCCATCCCCGGGTGTTGAGCATGTGTTTGACGCGACCCGGGCTGTGTGGCAGTTGCGGGTGCTGGTGTGCGGGCTGGGACTCGGGCTGGTAGCGCTGAGTGTGACGTTTACCTTGTTCGTCTATTGGCAGTACGGCAACATCACGGCGGAGACCCGCAACCGGGTCCATCAGGCATCGCAACTCAAAGCTTCGCGGGAACAACTCTCTCCCGTGTTGGACGACTTGGGTGCTTACAGCCAGAGCAATGCCGAGGTGCGGGCGGTGATTGAAAAGTTCGGTGGCCAGGTCTATTTCCATACCCCGACGAACACGCCGGCGCAGGATTCCCCGGCGCCCTGAGCCCGGCTCACGCCGGCGCGGCGCCGGCTGGAGGACTGTTTCCGTTGCCGGAGGCTTCGTGCTCCAGGGTTTCCAAGGCGGCCTCCGCGGCGGCGGTTTCCGCCTGCTTCTTGCTGCAGCCCCGCCCGCGTCCGATCTCGCGGCCTTCCCATTCCACGACGGCTTCGAAGTATTTGTTGTGGTCGGGGCCCGATTCGTCAATGACGCGGTAGGCGGGGTTGGAAGGGGAACGGGCCTGGAGAAGTTCCTGCAACAGGCCCTTGGGGTTCTGGCGCGGCGTGGCCTGCTTGATCTCTTTGAATTCCTCCGCGAACTGTGTGGTGATGAACTTGCGCGTGGCACGCACACCGCCGTCGAGGTAAATCGCGCCGAGCAGCGCTTCGTAGGCGTCGGCCAGGTTCGACAACCGGTCACGGCCGCCGCTGGCTTCCTCGCCCTTGCCCAGCATTAGGAACTTGCCCAGATCGATTTCCTTGGCGCGCCGGAAGAGGGCGTGGCGGTTGGCCAGGTGCGCGCGGATCTGTGTGAGCTTGCCCTCGGGAAGATCGGGATGCAGCTTGTAGATGTGATCGGTCAACATCAACTGCAACACCGCATCGCCGAGAAACTCGAGACGTTGATTGTGATGGTTGCCCACGCCGACTTTCTCGTGGGCCAGGGAAGGATGTGTCAACGCCTCGGTCAGCAAGTCCGGATTTTTGAAATCGTACCCGATGAGCTTCTGGAGTTTTTGCGCGTGCATTCGTGACCTGTGACGGTCTTGCGGCAGGATGTGGGCGCCGAAACCGTTTCGGAGCGAAAATCCTACAGCAATGCGACAACAGATAGCAAAAGCCTCCGGAAAAATCGAGCAGGATTTTCAGGAACTTTCTTTTCGTGGTCTGCCCCGGGGAGAACGTTCGATTTGACCGATTTGTCCAAAGTCACCGGTGACGCCAATCCTAGTTGCGGCGGCCGGAGCGGGGATGGAACCGGTAGTGGGTGTCTTTGAGGCGGCCCTGGTCGACGTGGGTGTAAATTTGGGTAGTGGCGATGTCGGCGTGTCCGAGCATTTCCTGGATGACGCGCAGATCGCCGCCGTTGTCCATGAGGTGGGTGGCGAAGCTGTGGCGCAGGGTGTGGGGGGAGATGTTCTTGGTGATGCGGGCGGTGCGGGCGTGTTTCTTGATCAGGTGCCAGATGGTCTTGCGGTCAAGCGGCGTGCCGCGCGTGGAGAGGAATAGTTCGGGACGGGTCCGTTCTTTTCTCATCAGGGCCGGGCGCGCGTCGGCGAGGTAACGGTGCAGCCAGTCGACGGCTTGTTTGCCGACAGGGACGATGCGTTCCTTGCCGCCTTTGCCGGTGGTGCGCAGGAAACCCGCTTCGAGGTTGATCTCGTTCAGGGTGATCCGGGAGACTTCGCTGACGCGCAGGCCGGTGGCGTACATGAATTCAAGGATGGCCTTGTCGCGCAGGCCGAGTTTGGTGCGGAGCGGGGGACTGATCAACAACCGGTCCACTTCGTCGTAGGTCAGCGTGTTCGGTACCAGACGCCAGAGTTTGGGGGAATCGATGGTCTGGGTGACATCGGTCGCCACCATTTTCTCGCGTTGGAGGAAGCGGAAGAACATGCGGATGGCGGCCAGATGACGGGCCACGCTGCGGGGGCTGAGGCCGCGCTTGCGTTGTTCCATCAAATAATCCGAGATATCCTGTCGTTGGACGGTGTTGATCTGGTCGATGCGGCGACGGCGGAGAAAACCGACGAATTGTGCCAGGTCGGCGGAATAAGCGCTGCGCGTGTTGGCGCTCAGTGCTCGTTCGTACGTGACGTATCGATCCAAGAACTCGTCCACCAAGTGGTTCATGCGGACGACTTCCTCCTTAGTGGGGCAGAGTAGGCCGTTTCGGCGGTGGAATAAAGAAGAAAGTATGACGCCGGTAGGTGGATAATGCAGTAGGAGCGAAGAATATCCAATCGGACTAAAATAGTCCTTTTTCTGTTTGACATGCCAAACAAATGCTATACAGTGCCAACGCGATGGAAGTCTGGAAAGAATTTGAAGCGAACGAGCTGACGCACAGCGCCGCGCATCACCTGCTGGCCATACATGAGCTGGGTTTGGAGTACGGCGGCTGGGCGCGGGTGTCGGACATTGCCCGGCAGTTGGGGATCACGAGAGGCAGTGTGTCGATCAACCTGCGGGCGCTCAAGAAACGCGGGCTGGTGGCCACGGACGAGCATCGGATGGTCAAGCTGACCCCGAAGGGGATGAAAATCGCGCAGGGCGTGATGGCCAAGAAGGCGACGATGATGGCGTTTCTGACGGACGTGCTGGGCGTGCCGGCCGAGCAGGCAGAGATCGACAGTTGCAAGGTGGAACATCTGATCAGCCATCCGACCAGCGAACGGCTGGTGCATTTTGTGAGGTTTCTGGTTTCCGAGGACCCGGCCGCGCAGGAAGTGCTGGCCCGGTTCCGCGATTTTCACGATCAGTGTCCCGACAGCAAGACCTGCGAGGTCTGCAAGGGCGGTCACTGTCTTGTGGCGGAACTGCAGCAAACATTTTGAACGGCGTCATCATGGAACAACGGAAAACGGAAATTGTGGACGAGTTGAATCGCCTGATGGCGGAAGAGGCCGAGGCGTTTTTGCGGTACTTCCAATTGCGATACCGGTTGCGGGGGACGGACCGGCTGGCGGCGGAGACCTTTTTCAACAAGGCAATGGAGGAAACGCTAGAGCACGCCGAGGAAATCGCCGGCAAAATCCGGTCGCTGGGGCGGATCCCGAAACTGGAGATCAATCTCTCGCTCAGCGGCGGGCCGATCCATTTGGAGGAAGCCTTGGCGGAAGCGCTGGAATTCGAGCGGCAGGCGCTGGACGCGTACAAGGATTTCCTGCCGCGCGTGGCGGGCGATCCGATGCTGGAGGATTTCATCCGCAAACAGGTCGCGGTGGAAACCGAGCACGTGCAGGAGATCGCGATGTTGCTGGAATAAGGCCGGGAAGAATTTGAGGGCCGCGAGCAGGTTTTGGCACGCCGCGTCGCAGCCCCCAACGAGAAGCACGTGTTACAGCACGCGCTCCCCGGGAAAATTTAGAACGAGGCGCGCTGGTTTGCAACGGGAAAGCTGGCGCGCCGTTCTTTAGCGGAACAATCGAGACCGTGCCAGTCTCAGCAGGAGACTGACCGTGGGAAAATTTGGGACGTGGTGGATGGCCGTGATGACGTTGACGATGATGACGGGAGCAATCGACAAGGCAGTGGCTGATGGAACGGGCGAGGTGGCCCAGTTGCCCCAGTTGACCGTGACGCCTGCGCCGTTGCACGAAGAGCAGCCGGTGGGCCCGTATCAGCAGCCGAAATGGACGTCGGGCGGGCAGGTGGGCGGCGAGGCGGTGTACGTGTTGCCCGCGTGGAATGCGGAATTATCCCAACGCTGGTACCCGGAGCGCGATCGCGACGGCACGGTCGACAATCTGCTCAATGACGAAATCGAAGTCGGCCTGCCGCACCGGTTCCAGGCGGATTTTAATGAGAACTGGGGTGTGGACAACGACCGCAACGTGGAGCATCGCGGGATCGGGCTCGAAGGGCGCTGGGCTCTGGCCGATTGGGACGTGATTCCTCTGAATCCGACGGTGTACGCGGAATGGGAATTTAACAATCGCTTTTCCGAGCACGGCATCGGTGACTCGTACGAGCTTAAATTGTTGTTGTCCGAACAATTTCATGATCGCTGGCATTGGGCGCTTAATGCCATTGGCGAACAGCAGGTCGGCGGCGAACTGGCCACGGAACTGAAGATGACGCAGTCGCTCACTTACACGTTGATCGACGACAAGCTGGCGGCCGGTGTGGAGATGCAGTTCGAGGACACCACTGTCTCCTCCAATCGGCATGATGCCGCGGTGGAGTTTTCCATCGGCCCGAGTCTCTCGTGGAGGCCGACCAAACACAGTCATCTGGACATCGTTCCGCTGTTCGGCTGCACCGGGGCCGCGCCGAACGTGGAGGCTGCGGTTGTTTACGCAATTGAGTTGGGCGCGGACCGCGACCACGAGGCGGATGAGCCGGACACAGCGAGGGGCAGGTAACGCGGGAATTTTTTATGATGACTCATCCCATCAATGTTCAGGAACGGCCGGCGCGGCCTGCCGGCGGGGGGCATCGGCCGCAGCGTGGCGCGGCCTATTGGTTTGGTTGCCGTTTTGTTTCCGCTGCACCCGTGCGGTGGGGGATTCGCATTGGCCTGCTGGCGGCGGCGTTGCTGGTGGCGGGTGTGCTGGTCTGGCAAGGCTTCACGGCCGGGGGTAACCCTGATCCGACGGCCCCGCACACCAGTCCAACGGTGGCGTTGCTGGATATCGCGGTGCTGGTGTTTCGGGAAGGATTGGAGTGCGTGCTGGTGCTTTCTGCCATCACCGCCAGCATGGTTGGCGACAGCCAATCGCACCGGCGACCGGTTGCGTGGGGTGCGGGGATCGCTTTTGGCGCGACGATCCTGACGTGGTTCGTGGCGGTGGGGATCGTGCATGATTTGTCGCAGAATTTTTCGGCGTTGAACCTGCAGGCGGCGACGGGGTTGCTGGCGGTGGTGGTGCTTTTGGTGGTGATGAACTGGTTTTTCCACAAGGTCTATTGGGGCGGCTGGATCTCGATGCACAACCGCCGCAAGAAGGCGCTGCTGCGCCGCGCGGACAACGACCAGATTTCCCAGGCCCGCCTGGTGCGGGGGTTGTGTCTGCTGGGATTTGCGTCGCTCTACCGCGAAGGCTTCGAGGTGGTGCTGTTTCTGCAGAGTTATTATCTTCAGATGGGCGGCCGGACCGTGCTGGTCGGCGCGTTGCTGGGATTGTTTTTCTCCGGGATCGTTGCGGTGTTGACGTTTGTGGCGCACCAGCGGTTGCCCTATCGGAAGATGCTGGTGTTGACGGGCGTGCTGCTGGGGGTTGTGTTGCTGGTGATGGTGGGCGAACAGGCCCAGGAGATGCAATTGGCACGATGGATCCCTTCCACAGCCATCAAGCCGCTGGAGAACGTGGTGCCGGCCTGGATGGGTGTGTGGTTCTCGGTCTACCCGACGGTGGAAACGATGATCGCCCAACTGCTAGCCGCCCTCCTGGTCATCGGCTCCTACCTCGCCCCCCGTTTCCTGCGCCGGGACGAACAACCGGCGGTGTAGCGCGCAACGGGGCAAAGCGCGTTGACGAAAAGAGTAAAAGGGGTTATTGTTATTTTTCGCCATTGGGTGAGTATTAAGGGAACCGCATGAGACGATTTAGACCTGTAGGACTGGGATTCGCTGTATTCTTCGCCAGATTGATCGCTGTTTCAGCCATCCTGGGATTTGGGCTGTCTGCCATTAACGTTCACGCTGGTACAAATAGCTGGACCGCCACGTTTGACGATTTTTGGGATGATGCGTCGAGTTGGTCTCTGGGCGCCGCCCCGTCGATCTCCGATTCTGCCGATGTGATCACGAATGCAAGCGGCACAGTGGTGTCGCTGGACAGTACTGACACGCTTTTTTACACCAATACAATGACGATCAGCAATTTGGTCGTCGCGGGTTTCGGGTCCACGGTCAACACTCTGTTTTTGGACGGCACGGGTTTTGTAGTGCCTTTTCACGTCCTGAATGGGGCGACAATTTCCAGCGGAGGCAGCCTGGTTGTGACCGGTTCATATTTCGACGTCAGTGGTGGCGGCCAGCTCACGATCAATGGAACGGTGCTGGAAAGCAATGCGTTCGTGGTTGTGCCCCGAGTGATGCTGGTCGGTGCCACGAACGCGCCAGCCTCGTTGACCGTTGATGCGGGGACGATGTACGTCACCAACGGGGTGCAGGGTGGTTTGCTGGAGGTGCAAAATGCCATTTTGGCTTTTGGCAACGGTCCTGACTACGCCGGTCCCAATTACATTGATAATCTCTTGCTGACCAACGGCGCAGTGTTGGAGTTTGCGTTGGGGTCGAACAGCGTCCCCGTGCAGGTCCTCAGCAATCTGACGCTGTCCGGCACATTGGATATTCTCGATGGGGGAGGAATCACTCCCGGCACGTACAGGTTGTTCAACTATGGCGGATCCCTGGCCAACAAGGGGCTTGCCATCGGTTCGATTCCCGCCAATTTCCATTACACGTTGAGTACCACAGCGCCTGGCCAGGTCAACGTGGTCGTGAGTTCCGGCACGTCGACGACTCCGGTGTTTCAGGTCACTTCAATCGTGCGCCAAGGCAACAACATCGTGCTGACCTGGACAGAAGCGGGGGGTACCAGCAACACCGTTCAGGCGGCCAGTGGCTCCGTCACGGGCAACTACAGCAACAACTTTGCTGACATCAGCTCGTTGATCACCAATGGCTATTTGACGATTGTCACGAATACCTTCAGCGATGTGGGCGGAGCGACGAATGTGCCCGCCCGCTTCTACCGCGTCAGTCTGGCGCCGGGCAATGCGGCAGCCGACAACGCCAACAACCCGCCCTACACCAACGGATGGAACAACAGCAGCAACGGCGGCTACGGCTTCAGTCCGTGGGTCCAGGCCACCAGTTCGAATTCCGCCGCGGTGAATGGTTTCTTTGTTGGCTCGTCCACGAATAACGGAGGCCACGCGACTCCCGGCATCGACGTGAACGGCAAGTCATGGGGCGCCTACGCCAATACGGGCAATCTCTCCGTGGGCTATCGCGCCTTTGCCAACGGTTCGATGCGGATTGGCCAAACATTCCTGATCAACATTGACAACGGATACGTGAACTCGGGCAGCACGGTCGGGTTTGTGCTGCGCAACGGCAATGTGACGAGCAGTGCCGGCACCTACACGAACGGGGCGCGGCTTGTATTCGAATATATCGGGTTTGATCCGAATGGGGTGTACCGAATTCTCGACGCGGGCGGCACGGAGAACAGCGGTGTGTCCTATACGCCGACGGGCCTGCTCCTGCAGTTCACGCTGACCGGCACGAACACGTACAGTCTGCTGACCATCGACAACAAAACGGGCGCCAACTATACCTTCAGCGGGACACTCGCCGGAAGCGGCACAGTGGACAGCCTCGCTGTCTTTAACAACAATGCGGGCAGCGGCGGGGACTACGACTTCTTTTGCAACTCGCTGCAGTTGACCGGCCTGCCATCCCAATAACCCGGCCCAGGCGGGTGAACGCTCCTCACTGTGTGAGGTAGCGATAATAGAGGGTGCGAAACTTTACGGTGCCGGGCGGATCTTCGTACCGCTGCACGATGGCCTGGACTTTCGATTCCCCTGTGATGATGTCAGTCCCCGGGTCATAGACACCGTTCTTATTCACGTCAATGATGGATTGCGCGATGGCCCAAACGGTGAACACATCGGAGCGGGGCGTAATGATGCCGACAATCCCGCGAGTGGCCGTTTCGCTCGGCGCTTTTTGGCCGGCGTTTACATAAACGCCTTTCGCCTCGCAGACCTGTCCGGCCATGCAATACACTTCCGAGGCATTGAGTTTAAAGGGTCGAGGCGAAAACATCTGTGAGGGAGGGCTGTTGGCGTATTGGTAATTATAGATATTGTCCGTCGCGTTCGACTGGGAATAACCAACGTTGCCCGACCAGTTATTGGTCAGCAGGGCGTAAAACGGAACCAATCGTTCGGGGAACGCGGAAAGACCCGCGGCAACATTCTCATTTTGAATCAAGGCATTGATGTTCATCCTGCCGGGCACGTTCGTTGCATCGGTAGTTGAGAACAAATCCACCACAGCCCAGTCGGGGATCAGGCCTAGTTCGCCAGCCGGAGGCGCGGTTGTCGGCTGTGGTTGGAGGAAGAATGTTCGCCACGGGCCGACGTGGATGAACGCCATCTCGCCAAGGCTCATTGTTCCACGAAGGTTTGTCGAAGAAGCAATATGGCAGGACGGGTCGCCATCGGCGACTAGGGTGTATGGTACGTTTGAAGCCGTATTGGTCGGGGTGGGCTGAGTATATAAATTAAATCCCGCGCCCCGGCCAGAGCCGGTGCCATTCATAGTCCCGAGGGAGATCGCCGGGGTATTAGGCAATCCTTCCTGTAACCACATGTAACTGACCGGTTTCACACGCGGATCGTAACAACCGCTGGCCACAATTAAATTGGTCGTTCCGCCAGCGTTGGCAAGGCCCTGTAGATCGTTAATGAAGATCGTTGTGAGCGGGTGAAGAAAAATGCTCGCATAATCGTAACGGCCCAGCGTCTGGTTGCGAAAAATGGCTGTGATCGTTCCCGGGTTCCCGGCGTTCATGGTAATGGTGGCCTGGTTGCCTGTAATTGTCACAATCTGCCGGCCGATCGCCGTCGAGAACGTTCCGTAACTAGCCGCCGTAATGGTGGAGTTGGCGTTGACAGGGATGGACGCCGGTATAGGAAACGTGATGGTGGTAGGGGTGCCAGGGGCAGGCGGCGTAGCCGTTACACTCCCCAGATTATATAAAGCGACTTCGGTCTGACCTTTGGAGGGAGCAGTCCACGGGGCGTTTGTGTACATGTACCACAGCTCCGCCGTGCCAAAAGTCCTGACAGTCAGGTTCCAACTTCCCGTGGTGGCGCCGGCGACGACGGAGATGCTGTTGGAGATCACCAGTTCGTTGAGGTACGGCGTTTGTCCCAGGCCGAGATAACTTGGAGCAGTGGTGTCCATCGGGTTACTGCTGGAGTCCGTGGGCACAACATTTGTGTTGAGCATGTAATCGAGGATGTTGGCGGCGACTTGATTGATGTTCGCGTACTTGTCAGCGAGTGTGTCGCCAAACCAACTGTTCATCCCGGGATCCGAAAGCTGGTTTGCGATGGTGGTCACCATCTGCTGGGCTGACAGGCTCGTGTTCGTGGCCAGCGCGGTGAGATTAAGCCGTTTTGTTCCCCAAGGCGTCAGGTCCGGCGATGTCGAATTGACGGTCAGGTAGAACTTGTTCGTAAAGACCTTGTTTCTATCGATGGCGGTGTTTGCGTTGGGCACGGTGTAGTAGGGCGGGAGGTTGGTCACCTGTTCAACCGATTCCACCGTGTCGAAGGGTCGGACCGTGGCGACAAAATTGGTGATGTTAACCTGGTCCTCCGGGCTGAAGAGTTCTTGCAACTCGATGGCGTCCGGAGCGGCGCCCGCGGGGTCGTTTCCACGTGTGCCTGCGGTATTCAGGTTTACCTTGGTTGATTCGTCGTCCACCCAGTAGGCGAAACGGCCCACCAACCGAGGCTGCCCGCCGAAGGTCTGCGTCAGATTTGTCCAGCCGACGATCAAAGGCGTGTTGGTCGAAGATCCGGACGGTGAGTTGGTCGGATCTTCGACGGTCGCGCCCGTGATAAAGTTCCCGGAGTTCATGTCGACCGTGCCCCAGTTGGAGGCTATGACGTCGGGTGTGTAAGTGGGCGTCGTGCTCCAGGCGCCGCTTGAGTAGGTGAAAATTGCTCCCGGCGAGGTGACATAGGTTGTTAGCGGTGCGTTCTTAATGGGCGGAGTGGCCTCGCGAAGAGTGGCCACGGCTTGGTCGACTGCGCCTTGGGCGAGCTGGCGGGCCTTGATGACGTCATTGAAATTCCTGGAAGCCGTTTGTTCGACGCGCATGCTGACGGCGAAGGCAATCACCAGCAGCGTGACCAGCACCAGCATCGACAACGTCAGGATCAGCGCAATGCCCCGCTCGGACTGAGGGCGGCGAATTCGGTTCAGGTTGGATGGTGCGCTGTTCATGGCGTGCGATTGGGAATGGCGACGTAGGTGCTAAAGTATTGAATCGAATTATTGAGGATATTAGTGTACACCGTGTACGCGGGAGTGCCGGCCAGGTTCACCTGGTATGCAAGCGTCCCCCCGTTCGCATTGATGATCGGCGTGAGACGGGCCGCCGCGCGCGCATCGATGGCCCCGATCGTGATAAAGACCCCGAGCGGCGCATGGTTTGTCATGGCCGCCTGTTCTTGCGACTCCTGAGACCCCAGCGTGAAATCAATTCCGTTGGCAATTTCATGGGTCCAAACCGACGCGTACAGTGAGCTTGATATCCAGTAGGGCACGGGGGCGATGGCCGGGTCGTTCGTATAGGTGAACAGGAAGCTGATCGAGGCAATGTTATCGGCCAGAGCCACCGTCCGGCTCTGGTCGCTGATCTCCGGCCAATTCTGGCCCTGCGAATAGAAGTTCCAGGGTAATGTGTTTGGACATGGCATGCCATGCCCGTAATCCCAGCAGTTTACCGTGCCGGAATTAAAGACCGCGGTCCGGCGCAACAGCTTTTGAGGCGGGGCATTGTTGCCGCCGATTCCCGTGGAGTCAGTGCCGCCGTTGGGCACATAGTTCAGCCGATAGACGATCTGTACGAGATCTCCCCCATCGCCGGTGCTGGTGCTCACGGGGGCGACGAAGGCCAAACTATTCTCGTTCGCGAGGAACTGGATGTTGGTGGTGACAATCGCCTGCAACAGTTCCTTCGCCATGAAATCCAGGGCGGCGCGCGCGCCCTGAAATGTGTCGACCTGGTTCTCCGCCTGCATCCAGGCTTTGCTGGCCTGGTTGAACGCCGTGAACAATAACGAGGACAGCAGCAGGAGAATCGAGATGGACACCAGCAGTTCCAACAGGGTAAAGCCGCTTAAACGCGCCCGCAAAGATTTGTAAGAATGCGGCTTCATGGGTTGTCGTACCATGTGATCGCGGTGGTGAAGATGTTTGTGTTGGGAGGGCTCTTGGTGTACGCCGGCCACACGATGGTTGCTTGCACCAGTGTCAGGTTCGCGTTTCCAGGTGTGTTTGTAGCGGTCAGGTTCACAAGGTAATAGCTCAGGCCGCCGTTTGTGTTTGTGGGGAGACCAGACTGGTCGTAATTGAGGCTGCCTGCTTCTGACACATTTAAATGAAAAGCCAGCGTTCCCGTGCAGTTCGCATCCTTGCAAATCACGTTGTTGGCGAAGCTGCCAACGCGCAATTGGCTGAAGATGTTTTCCGCGATCGTTGCGGTGATCGTGTTGTCGACGGCGCTGCGCGCCGACTGCATGCCTTGGGGTAGAAGTCCGAGGACAGCCACGATCCCAATCATGGCAACAGCGATCGCCAGGGTCACTTCGACCAGGGTGAAGCCGGAGCGGTGCCTGCGGAGGCTGTGGGGGGGCGTTTTCATTGGGTTCGTGTCACCTTGATTCTTCCGATCAGATTATCGACGGAAATGTCAAAGTAGTTGGTGCCGCTGCGGAACGGGACCGAAAAGGGAGGACTCGCCGCAGGCTCGCGGAAGCCTTCGACGACGGTCAACTGGCCGTACGTCGTCGCGGCCCCCGTGGGAGTGAACTCCAGGTAGGCGACTGATACGCCGGTGGTGGAATTCCCCGTCACAAACGGAATGGTGTCGTGAGGAAGATTGGTGCTGTTGGCATCCAGGTCGTACCCGTAGCCCCACGTCCCGGTTCCTCCCGGGTTCTTGCTGAGGAACACGGTGCCAAGAGGCAGGTATTGCCACTTGTCAAGATACTGCCAAGGCCAAAGGGGATTCGCCGGATTGGTCGCAATGACGCTGTAGCCGATGTACCACAGATTCGAGGCCACCGCTGTGTTGCCCGACGGATCGTAGTAAGCAAAAACCACCCGCGTATTCGCTCGTCGGGTGATGGCGTATTGGCGGGCCAGGCTGATCGTATTGGAGACTTCGCGGCTGGCCGCCGCCACGCCGCCGGATTTCATCAGGCTCATGACCGCCGGCAGCCCGGCCGCCAGAATAATGCCGATGATCGCCAGCACCGCCAACATTTCAATCAGCGTAAAGCCGCGCTGCCTGCCCTGTATTTGTGCGTTCATTACCATGACGTGATGTCATCCGATGTGCCGCCCTTGCCGTCAGGGCCGAGCGACCAGACCACCACCGTGCGGTTGGAGACGATCCCGCCAACCGCGGTCGTTGGATAGGGAGCAGCCAGCCCGTTGCAGTAGCCCAGATACCCTGTATCGACGGTGATTTGGTAGGCATTCTTCCAGGGATCAAGATAGTCCCCGGTTGCATCCAGGCTGCTGCTGGCGATTTCCAGAAAGACGATTCCTTTGGGATTGCTGACGCTTGCTCCATTGCCGCAACACGGAGGGTTGCAGCCATCTTGGTCGGGTATTGCCCGCAGCGTGTCCATAAGTCCGTAATTCTGGCAATAGCTCCCGGGATGAGCCGTGCACTGGCCATAATTATAAACCGTGTCCCCGTTGCCGTTGGGCCAGCGGCCGTACTCCGTGTAGTACGCCTTCATCGCCGACTCGATGCTCTTGATTTCGGTCTGTGCCTGGGCAACCTGCGCCTTGCGGCGCGCGCCGGAGATGGCGGGAAAGAGCAGGCCGGCCAGAATCGCGATGATGGCGACGACCGTGAGCAGTTCGATCAGGGTAAATCCTTTTTTATTGGAAGCTGTAGATGTCATCGACTCGTCCTTTGGTAGGGTCCTCCTGGATGCCATTCGGCCCGTAGCTGATAATGAGAGCGAGCGTCGTATAGCCTACGGTGTCCGGGCAATCGCGGCCGGGGCCGTAGTAGTGGACGATGTTGTTATAGTCATTGTCCAACTTGATGAAATAAGGATTGCCCCATGGGTCAAGAAATGTCCCCTGAAGGGTCCCGCTATTCACCAGAGCGTTTGCGCGGTTGGGTATTTGCAGGAACACAATTCGCCGGAGATTGTATACGTCGTTGGTATTGATGGCGTCCTGAATGTCCCTGAGAATATCGATGATCTCGTACTGATAGATCCCGGCCACGCCGTTAGTGCCTCCGCCACCCTCACCGTAGTATCCGTCACCAATGCCACCGCCCTCGCAGGGAGCTCCGCCTTGTTCTTTGTCCTGCACCGGCAGCTTGCCGTATTCGTTGTAGTAGGCCCTGATTGCTGTTTGGATGTTCTTGATGTCGTTCTTCGCCTGGCCGATCTTTGCATAGCGGCGTGCTGCTGAAATGGCGGGGAGCAGCAGGCCGGCCAGAATCACGATGATGGCGATGACCGTGAGCAGTTCAATCAACGTGAACGCGTGCTTGGCCGCTGGAATTGTTTTTCTCATGGTTGCTATTGCGATTTCCAATTCGTGATCTCGTCCGGCGCGCCGTCCGTGCCGCTGGGGCCGTACGACCAAAGATCAAAAGTGGCCTGGTTGTTCTGGTACTGGCTGCCGGGGCTGCAAAAATAATTGTACGGGTTGCCAAATGGATCGAGAACGTACTGGCTGCCGTTCGGGCCCGGCCGAAGTTGACTCGCCTGAAAGTTGTAGTAAATCTTTGTGCCGCCCGCCAACGCCGAATATAAATTCGTGTTATTGGGGGGGTCCAGCCGGGTTGTGTCGGAGAGGGGATACGCACCGTTGTCGTTCTTGTAAGTCTCCATCGCGTTCTCCATCGCGGCGATCTCGGACTGCGCGCGCGATGTGGCCGCTTTTTGCCAGGCGTAGCGGGAGGCGCCGACGATTAGTGCGGCCAGGATGCAGATGATGGCGATCACGGCGAGTAATTCGATGAGGGTGAAGGCCGCGTGACGCTTCATTTGGGTCCGCCTCTCCCCCGCAGCTCCGCTTCCATGCGTTCGCTGATCCATTGTTTGATCATGCTTTGATAATTCAAATAGCGGCTGCGGGCAAGCCGCTTGAGCTTGGCCAGCATGCGCGGGTCCATGCGCATCGTGACGGTGGTGGATTCGCTCTGGTCGGCGCCGGTGATGGATAGTTCCATCAACTTCGCGTCGATCCGATGCATCTGCCAGTACTTCGCCTCGTCGTGCTCGCACTCGAAGAGGGGGATCTCCTCCCAGGTATTGATCACGTCCATTCAGAGGCCTTTCTGTCGTAGAAATATTCTTCTTCTTCCGTCATGCTGCGGGCCGCGATGACGCGCACGATCTTGCCGTCCGAACGATACACCGTGAAGATGGGGTGCCCCGTCAACGTTCTGCCCAAACAAAAGGCCCGCGATTCGCGAGAGAACCGGGGAGAACCTGGAAAGAGTCGAATGCCGATGGGGTCTTCAAAGGATTCCTCGATCTCTTGGAAGGTCGGAGCATCCTTCGCATTGAATGGCGGGCTTGACCAGTCAAATTCCATAGCTACATAATGCCATTACATTGTATTTACTAAATCGTCAACATCTTTCCGCTACAAATAAGCTGCTTAATAAGCAGTAAAGTGTGTAAGTATTTGTGGTTAAGGTAGAAGCGATTATAACATGCAAATTCGTGCAAACGTCGTCTGATGGCTCTACACACGCTTATTGTCAACGCGGGCTGACTGGAGATCCGACGATTTGCTCCTGTTGTATGGCGTGTTGCAGGGCGGCGAGGGCATCCTGGCATAGGAACATCACCTTGCGTTTCTGATCCAGCGAGATGTTTAGGGACCGGACGTTCGTATTCTCGCGCGAGAGAACAAGGATGCGAGCCCTGAGTTCGCTGAACCGGGCGTAAGCCGATACGGCTGTTTCAAGATCGGGATCGCCGCTAAATTTCTGGAACGCGGCCAGCCCCTCCATGTCTTTGTGGACCTCCTGGTCCTCTTTTGACATCCGTGCCTCCAACTCATCCATCTTCTTGTCGCTTTCTTCCGCAATATGCGGGGCCAGCAGGGTCTCGATGCGCAAAGCCGCGGTCTGCGCGCCGAATGCGAGCAAGGCCGCGTTTCTGGCGTCCGGGAAATCGGCGCTCTTTGCCACGAGGCGGGAAAGGGCGTTATCCATTTCCGTCAGCGCATCGGCGGCCGGACCAAAGGCCAGGCTGTAGGCTTTGAGGTTGGTGTTCTTCACCGCCAGGGTCAGCAATTCGTCGTCGACATGCTGGAAGTCGGTGAAGACCTTGGAGAATTGGGCCAGGAAATCCTTTTCGCCCGGAGGGCCGCCCGCCAGGGTCTCAACCAGTGTGTTTCGTTCCTGCTCCACCTGTGCTGTCGCCGCGCGGGCCTGGTCCGCGAAGGTCTGAGAGTCCTCGTCATTGGTGGCCATGACAGAACTCTTTTCAGCCTCAGAGGCCGAGGCCAGACCAAGGCGCATCTGTGCCACCAAGTCCAGTTTCCTGGCCTGCAGGGCACGTTGACCGGAGGGGTTGGGCTCCGTGCGGAGATGCACGACCACAAGCATGAGCACGAGCAGCAGGACCGCGCCGGTGGCCATCCAAAGAACGTCCCTGAAACCGGGCTTAAGCTTCATCGTATCCTCCTGGAAGTTGCGCGACAGACCATCCCATGCCGAGGGGCCTTGAACCGCTGTTTTTGGAAAGCCCTCACGGTGACGAGGATTACAACCTGGGCCGCGCCGTGTCAATCAGAGAGAGGAGCCGCCGCCGGACGGGAATTGCCTCCAAGGACTTGACCGGAAGGGTATCGGCAACGTAGGATGAACTCCCAGAATGCTTTCGTTCGCGGCTCGGGGTGGATCGAGCGGCGTGGCCGCTCATGAGAACAATCGTGAGCGTTTGTGGAGAGGTGGCCGAGTGGTTGAAGGCGGCGGTTTGCTAAACCGCTATACGGGTGAAAACCTGTATCGAGGGTTCGAATCCCTCCCTCTCCGCCAGTTTTCGTGTCGTGATCGGCCGCGAATGTTCCGGTCTGATGCCAATCCGAAACAACTTCCAGTGAGTTGATTTGTTAACCATGCAAGCGGCGAGTCAAATCGGACAACGGCGCGGTTGCGGGGAGAGGGTTTGCGCTTTCGGGCGGGGAATTGTGACGATGGCGGCGGCGCTCTTTCTGTTGCAACTCCTCTTCGCCATTACCGGGCCGCCCCGGCGGCTCTCGGATTGGTTGACGGGGGCGAAGCTGGTGCCGGCTGCGACGCCCCGCTACATCATCGTGTTGGGCGGGGGCGGCATTCCCAGCGCGTCGAGTCTGTTGCGCACCTATCACGCCGCCCTGTTTGGGAGAGGGCTGGCAGACACGACCTTTATCGTTTCCTTGCCGGCGGATGCGGCACCGGACGCCAGCAGTGTCGGGCGGATGCGGGATGAATTGGTGATGCGCGGCATTCCCTCGTCGCGGATCCGCATGGAATGGCGGGGCTTGAACACACACGAACAGGCCGTGAACATTTTCTCCCTGATCGGAGCTGGCGATCCCGACGCGCCGGTGCTGGTGGTGACATCGGACTATCACATGCGGCGGGCGATGCTGTGTATGCGCAACGCCGGGTTCACGCATGTCGACGGGTTGTACGCCTATAGCATCGGGGCTGAAGCGGACATGGGGCCGTGGACGTGGCTGCGGTACTCTCTCTGGAGCAACTGGGACCACGAAATCCTCATGTCGCGCGAACTGCTTGCCTTGCTGACGTACAAACTCAAAGGCTGGGTCTAGTGAAAATGCGCCCGTGGCTTTTGTTTGTTCTTCTCGCCGTGATCGCCTGCGGGGTGGGGGCGAATGCCTGGGCGCGCAAAGAGGCGTTGCTCGACGTAAGCGAAGGACAGCTGCCCACCGACACCGGCAGCGACGGCAAGACGACTTTTCTGATCGAAACAAACAAGGAACTCGGCGGGGCGGCGCTCAAGGTGGTTTACGCCGATGGCGACAGCGTCGGCGACCGCATCGCCAGGATCAAAGACTGGACGCAATTCACCACGCTGGAGTTTAGCGCATACAACCCCTCACCGCAAAATGTCCGCTTGATCCTGACGGTAAAACACAAGCGGACCGTCAGCTACCCGACGCGTGTCGATGTTCCTCTGATGCTCCACCCCGGTGTGAACGCCATCAGCATCCCGATTGACAGCCTGCACAATGTAAACGAATCAGCGCCAGACCTGGCCAACGTTGCCCGGTGGTACCTGGCCTGTGAAGGCGGCAAGACGCCGATTGTTTACCTGGGTGACATCTGGCTGGAAGGGGAAGCGCCGCCGCCGATGGCCACGGCAACCGGCGGGACGACGATAACGGGCGGGCTTGTTCTGAGCGGCTCGTATCACATCAAGGGGACCATCGGCGGCATGCCGGTGGACTTGACGATCACCCCGGAAGCAACGGTCACGGCCGCTGCCTCGCCGACGCCCGGGACCGGCGGACCGGCCATCGACTTATCGCGCCTACAGCGCATCCGCGCCGCGACAATGCCGCCCGTCACCAAACCAGTCCTGTTTGGTACGCCTGAGGCGGACGCGATCCTGAGCTCGCTGGAGGTATTCCCTTCTGACAACCCGTGGAACCAGATCGTGTCCGGCTGGCCGGTGGACCCGCATTCAACAGCCATCGTCACTTCCATCGGCTCCGACAAGCCGCTGCGCTACAACCCCGACATGGGTTTCGTCCTCGTGCCGTCGAATCAGAAACGGGTGGATGTGAAGATCATCGATTATCCCGGCGAATCCGACAGAGGCCCATATCCGGTGCCGAACAACGTGCCGATCGAAGGCTGGCCCGCCGGTCAGGCGCAGGACCCCGCTGTCCAGGCGCGGATGTTGGCCGACGCGCAGCGCGACATTTCCGGGCGCGGCGGCGACCGGCACGCGCTGGTGGTGGACCCGGCGAACCGGATGCTCTACGAGTTTTACAACTTGCGCAGGACGGACGCCGGCTGGCAGGCCGCCCAGGCGTCGATCTTTGATTTGAAAACCAACAAATTGCGGCCGAACGGCTGGACCTCGTCCGACGCGGCCGGGCTGCCGGTCTTTCCCGCAGTGGTCCGGTACGACGAGTTGAAGCGCGGGAGCATCGACCATGCGTTGCGGGTGACGGTGCGCCGGACCCGGCAGGAGTTTGTGGCGCCGGCGACGCATTACGCCAGCCGACTCACCGGTGAGGATCTGCCGCGCATGGGGGAACGGTTGCGCCTCCGGCAGGATTTCGATGTGTCCGGTTTTTCACCCGAGGCGCGCACCATTCTTGTCGCGTTGAAGAAATACGGAATGTTTGTGGCCGACAACGGCATCGAGTGGGCGATCTCGGTGGCTCCCGACGAACGGATTCCCGATATGCACGAGGAACTGCGGCGGGTGAAAGGCTCGGACTTCGAGGTGGTCGTGTCGCCGCGCTAAGCGTGGGAACGCCGCAGGGCAGGAAACGATCAGTTCGGCCCGGCGTACTCTTCGTCGGTGATGATGTGGCGGCCCATCAGGACGTAATCGTGGGGCAGCGCCTGCATGTCCTTGAGGTAATCGGGCAGACAGAGCAGTTCGGTGAAACCCAGTTCCGCGAAGACGCGTCGGGCGGCCTGTTGTTCGCCCATGAATTCCGCCTCGAGTTTTTCCAGACCCACGTCCCGGGCGATGTCGATCAATTCCCGGACCAGCGTCGCGGCGATCCCTTTGCCGCGAAACCCGGGGTGCACGACAACACTGATGCGCCCGACATGCCGTTTCCAGCCGCCGAGTGTCTGATGCAGGGAGGCGTCCGCCACGACTTTGTCATCCACAAACGCCAGCAGGGGCAAAATACGCCCGTAATCAATGTGGTGGCACCAATCCTGGATCACCGCGCGGTCCGTGACGCGATGTTTGAACAGCAACCGTTCGGTCTCGGGAACTTCGCAGAAAAACTGGTGAAACTGTTTCTCATCACTCATTTTCAGCGGGCGAATGGTGAGGGTCGATTGGTCGCGCAGTGTGACGGTCTTGGGGAATCGTTCGAGGATGTCTTCAAATTCCATGGTGTCGCCTCGTTGAGACGAAGAATAACGAACGGCCCGTTCTGTTGCAAGGAACTAAATCCGCGAAGGCTTTTCGCGCGTTACGGCAGGCTGATTTGCATGCGGTAGAATTTGTTGGGCAGGATGGCGTTGGTGTCGGTAACGGTGACTTGCGTGCCGTTGGTGATGGGACCGCTGAAGGCCGGCAGGTTTGCGAAGCCGGCGCCGGCGGGGCTGGTGTTCCATTGCACGGTGTAGGTCCGTCCGGCTGCGACAGGGTTGTACGTCAGGTTTTCCTGGTGTGGCTGGCCCGTGACGCCGGCGACGTTCAGGGTGAACATCGAGGCGGGGTTGGTGGGATCCAGTCCGGCCACGTACTTGAAATAGTTGTTCTGGCCCGTGCCGTCGGCGTCACAGGTGGCGCAGGAGAACTTGTTGGTTGGCCAGACGGCCAGGGAGTACTTGGCGCGCCACGAGTCGGGAATGCCGTCGTTGGCCGAATAGGGGTTTAGGTTGACGACGCGCAGCGCCTGCAAGGAAATGTCGTTGCTGACGTAGTCGACCTCGATGGTGCGTATGCCTGTGGAGAGATCCGACCAATCGTAACGTATTTCGTTCGTAAAGGGCACGGCGTCCAGGTTCGAGAAATAATATTTCGCCTGCGGTTGGACGACGCCGTTGATCTTGAACGTGAAATTGGCGGCGGTGGCGGGCAGGGTGTCCGCGAACTGGGCGACGATTGAGTAAACCTGACTTGTCGAGGTAAGGTAAATGGGTTGTCCGTCATAGGACGGCCAGGGGATTTGCAGCGTTTGAGGCTGCACGCCGCCGGCGGTCAGCACGAAGCTATAGGAGCAATTGATCACGTTGTTGCTCAGAAGGCAGCGCGTCCAAGAGTTGGCCATGGCCCCGACGGTGCCGCCCATGACGTCGACGGCGTCGTTGTTGTTGTCCGGGCTATTGTAGGTGGAATTACTCCCTGCATCGTTGCCGCTGCTGCGGAACGAGGCCAGTGACATGCTCACCTCGGCCGGGTAGGTCACGCCGAGGTCGTTCTTGTTGATGCGGGCTTCGATGGCGTTGGAACCGGTGGTGACGGCGATGGACGCATCGGCGCTCGGGGGCGCGTACCATCCTGCGCCGCTCCAGAGCCGGATCTTGGGCACACCCCCGGCCGTGTAGAACATGATTTCCTTGGTTGCGGCCTGTGTCGGGCTCGTCAGCCCAATCGAACCGGTCGGGGTGGAGGCATCGCCGATCCAAGGATAGCTGCCGGCCGCGTAACCGTTGGTGTTCCAGGCGATGCCGATGGCGGGCAGCGTGGCATCGGTGATCTGGGACATTTCGATGAGGAAATAGACGTAGTTCGGGTCGGAGGTGACGCGCACCTGCGTGATGTCCTCGTTGCTGGATGCTCCACCGAAGGTGCGGAAGTCGTTGGTGCCTCCCGTATAGATCCATTCGCATTGACTGACGACGTCCTGATGGACCAACGACAAGGGTGTGCCCTGCCAGTCGCCCGGCCAGCCGTCGACCTTGATCCGTGTGTTTTCGTCAAAGATCAGCAGGTCCCAGTACTGTAGCTGGGGCACCGTGAGTTGGACATAATAGCCGGCGCCGTCGACGCCGTCGGTGTAGGCAAGCGAGGTGGGCCTGCCCAGGCCGTCATCGGGCGTCGCGAGGTAGACCTGCTGCACTTTCTTGCTGAGGTAATACTTGAACACGATGTTGGTCTGGACGGCGGGCGCGGGTTGTGCATTGCGCCACTGGTCGTCGATGAGTCCGTAGAGATTGATCAGGCTGACCGCGTCATACTGGTCGTGCCATTGTTTGCAGACGGTCCAAATCGTATTGGTTTGTCCATTCTTGCTCAACGCATGTGTGCCGCTCCAGGTGATGGCGTTGCTGGTGACGTCCGAGGTGTTGCCCAGGGTGTTGAAGTCCAGCAGATTCTCATAGCGCACAATGAAGTCGTAATAATCCCGCATGACGCGCGGCAGCGTGCCCGGCATGGGCGGGTAATGCTCCGGCCAGTAGTAGGTCGCCAGCATTTGAATGGGATAGCCCTCGCCGAGTTCGACGTGGGCGGCGCCGTTGGCAAATACGGTTGCGTCCATGAGACGGACGGAGGATTCGTTCATTGTATTCGTCGCCCCGACCGAGCTGTTGTAATTCATGTAGGCGGCGAGCACAACGGCCTTGCCGTTGCTGTACTGTTTGCCTTCCGCGATCAGGTTTTGGATGTCGCCGTAATTGCTCCAGCCCCAGACTTCGCAATAATAAACGTCGGTGGCCGTGGGTGCCACGTAGCTGATGTAGCCGGCGTACACGTCGTTCTCGGTGACGGTGGCGACCGGATTGATCGTCTGGAGGCTTGATTTACAGGCGTTAATGAAGGCGGGGAAGGCGCTGGTCTCGACAATCGGAACGCTGGAATTGTATTGATACAGCCACCCGGTGGGGTTGACGGCGAAGTTCTTGTTGAATGTTTGTGAGCCGCCCAGATTGTCCAGGTGGATGCCCTCAAATCCGAGCCTGGTCATTGCATCCGCGTACTGATTGAAAATCCAGTCCTGCCAGTTTGGGTTGGTGACGTCCATCAGCCAGATCGTCCGGTTTTGGCTGTAGGCGTAGGTCACGTCCGACAACCCGGGGCCGTCGAATGCCGCCCAGGTGATGTGCTCGGGGCCGATGCCGCTGGTGCTGTCGCCATACATCAGGTCGTAGGCGACGGGGGACATATTGCAGTTCTTGGCGGCCTGGACGCGGTTGGTGATGGCGTCGATTGAGAGGTTGCGGCCGTCGAAGGTCGTGAAATTGTCCATCAGCTGTCCGTTGCAGTCGTACGGCAACAGGTGGTTGTGTTTGTAGAGCCAGTCGTAGAACTGCACGACGTTGATGTGATATTCATTGAGGCCGAAGACCACGTTGCTACTGGTCGCGGCGGTCTCGCCCTGGAAGAAATCGGTGAACCAGCCGTAGCGCGGAAATTTGGTCCAGGTGGTGCTGACGTCCAGGGCGCTGGAGCGGCTGTCGCGCGGCACGCCGTTGGTCAGGAAATCCACGTCAATCGTGTAGCCGCGGAAGTTGTCCAGCCACGTTTGCCAGGCAAACGTCAGCGTGGTCCCCTGTCCCGCGTTCAGGTTGACGTTGGTGGTGAAACTGGCGGTCGGGGTGAACAGGCTGAGATTGGTCGAGGAGCAGGTGAGATCGGTCAACAGGCGGCCGACCGAGACCTGGACTTGTCCGCTGGCCAGTTGGGCGTTGGCGTTGGACAGGACGACGGAAATTTGCGCGGTGTCGCCCGGGTTGTAACGGGCCTTGTCGGTGTAGACGTCACGAATCAACGTGTTCACTTTGGCGTAGAAGTTCTGGAAATAATTGTTGTCCCACATCGAAGTGCCGAAAGCGTCGGTGGCCTCCACGGCGTATTGGATGAGAGTGCCTTCTGGTAATCCGCCCAGGTCGACATGCCATTGATCGTTGCCGTTGGAGCCATCGATGCCGTTGGCTGTCAAGGGCGCTGTCTGCCAGGCGACGCCGCCGTTGGTGGTGTAGTTGACGATCACCGAGGTGGCGGCGCGGTGCGGGGAGGTTTCCGTGTTGACCCAGAAATCCTGGCCGGGGTTAATGCTGCCGGAGCTGGGATAATTGTAGGAGTAACCGATCCACGCCAGGGGCACCGGCCCGTTGACGTAGGCACGATAATATGCGCCGTTGTTGTCGTCCGTCACCGAGCCGCTGGCGCCGAAGACGGCAAATACCGCGTATTCGTTGGTGGTGCTGGCGGGGAATTTGCCCAGGTCGGCGTGCCAGAGGTTATTGGTGCCATCGGTGCCGTTTGTGTACATGGTGGCCGTCGTCCAGTTGCTGCCGCCGCTGACGCTGTATTGGACGCTGACAGAGGTCGCCGCACCGTAAGGATACGTGGCCGTGTTGATCCATAAATCGTCAGTGGCATTGACGTTGCCGTTGGTGGGGTATTGGAAGGTGTCGCCGATCCATATTCCGAGCGTTGCGCCGTTGACGACAGCTTTGTAGTTCTTGCCAAAATTGGTGTCCCAGAGGAAGCCGTTGGTGCCGGTGACCTGCATCGCGTAGTAGATCACTGTGTTGGTGGGGAACTTGCCCAGATCTGCGCCCCAGACGTCGTCGGTGCCGCTCGTGCCCTGGCGCGACAGGTTCGCCGCGAACCAATTCGTTCCCATGGTTGACGGGTTGTACACGGTGATGCCCGAGATGGCTGCTCCGATCGGGGTCGATTGTACGTAGACCCACAAATCATTGCTGGCGTTGAGCGAGCCGTTGGCGGGCGACTGGGAGACGTCGCCGATCCAGCCAAGTGGTTTGCCGCCGTTGACCAAGGTGCTGTAGTTGCCGCCGCTGGATGGATCGGTTAGGGAGCCCGCCGATGCAAAGAAGGCCTGCATGTAGTAGCTGACGGTTCGGCCACCGGGGAACTTTCCCAGGTCCAATTGCCAAAGATTGGTTTGCCCGTTCGATCCGGTCTGCGTCATGTTCGCCGTGACCCAATTGGTGCCCAAGTTTGTGCTGCTGAGCATGACCACAGAGGTGCTGGCGGAATTTGCCGCATACGTCTGTTCCATGATGACCAGGTCGTCCTGCGGATCGACCTGTCCGTTCGCAGGCGTCTGGGAGTTGTTGCCGACCCAGAAGCCGGTGCCGTTGACGGTCACCCAATAGTTGGTGCCGTTGTTGGTGTCCCACACGGTGTTGGTGTTGCCGTCGCGCGCGGCGACGGCAAATTGGATTATTGTGCCCTGTGCGAATTGGCCCAGATCGACATGCCACCCATCGTAACCGCCGACCGGGCCGGTGTAGACCAGATTTGTTGATGACCAATTGGTGCCTAGGCCGGGGATGTTGTAGGCCACGAATGCAGAAGAACCGGCGCCGATGGGACTTGATTCACTGTAGATCCACAGATCTTCGTTCGGAAGAATGCTGCCGTTTGGAGGACAGGTGTAAGTGTTACCGACCCATTGGAGCGAGACAGCGGCGCTCACTCCCGTGATCGCCGCCAACCCAAACAAGAGGCTAGCTATGACCGTTCTTTGATGCACAGAGGTCGGTAACAACTTCTAATAGGACTTTACACGGACAAGGCAAAATAGCAAGCATAACATCATTGGGATGAGCTATTTTTGATTGGCTGCATTGGACAAATTATGCGGAGATGGAACGGTTTACTACAATCCATTAAATGATGGATGTTTTTGCCAAGAATTAAAAGGCTCCGGTGTGCCGGCTTTACTGAGTGACCACTTGGACACGATAAAAGCGTTGTCCACCAAGGGGAGCCGTCAGGTCCGTGTACGACATGGTGAATTGGCCGTTGCCCGCAGTCATACGACCGCCGATGTTTTGCCACAAACCGCCGGGATCGCCGGAGTAAGTGACCTGATAAGTTTTGCCGGGCACTGAGCTCCAGGTGACCACGAATCCGCCTCCCACGCCTGGCTGGACGGTGCCAATCTTGAAGACAGAGGCTGAATTTAGCGGATTCAATCCCGCCAGATACTTGAACAAGTTGTTTTGCCCTGTCCCGTCCGCATCATCTTGGGCGCGGGAGTGGTCGGAGGCTTGGCCGGTAATATGGCCGAAATATTGCAGCCGCCACCAATTTGGGATGCCGTCGCCATCGATGCTCACGGCACTGGCGGGACTGAAGGCCAGCCACATCGTAAAATTGGTCGTGGTGCCGGCGTTATATTGCTCCACCTGCTCGATCAACGGGAATTCACGGTTCTGGTAGCCCGCGTTGGGCAGCGCATTGGTTGAGCGCAAGCAGTTGACGTCGTTCACGGCATACACGGCGCCACCGATGACGTTGGTCAGGCCATAGTATGTGTTGTCCGATTGGACCACCAGATTGGTGTCCCCGTGGTGGAGGAGGTCGAGTTGGTTTGGCCCAAACCCGTGTCGTACGAACAGAGTGCCGACGTGGCTGCCCACGGAGTATTGGGCTTGGACGACATCGCGGCCGTTCGGCAGTGTGATCTGTTTGGTAATTTGGCCGTCTTGGGAAACAAACAGCCAGGAATTGGATCCCTGCACGGGTGCGGTGAATGCATAGTCCATGTCCACGTACTGGGTGGTGTTGGTGGCCGAGGTGGCCCAGCGATCCTTGAAAGCGGAACAGCGGTTGTTATCCGCGTCTTCCTCATCGCTCTCGTTGGCAGGATTGGCCACAGGCTGGCCGATGACCTCAACGGCGTCCTGAATGGCCGGATCATACACAAAGGCTGCCACCAGGCGGCCGCCCCAGCGCTTGAAGCAAAGATAGACCTGGTTGTTCTTTACGATGTAGTCATTCCATAGACCGTCATCCACGTCCTTGGCAACGGTGACGGTGTTGGATCCTTGCGCGCCGCTGATGATGTCCTGCACCCATTGTTCCGCGTCGGCGAGGATGCCCACGCTGCGGACGTGGCCGTGCAGTTTCGTCGCCCAGCCGGAGGTATTATTATACCATTGGTCAGAATAGGAGGTTGTGCAGCCGTCGTTCACGTCGAAGCTCAACTGGTAGTTGCGCGAGTGATAGGTGGTCGACCAATCCCCGTTGCCGGCGGTCCACCAAGGCGGCTGGTTTTCGTCGTGCCAGGCGGTCTCGTAAATCATGGCGGAGTATTGCCACTCGGCCAGGGTGCGCAGATTGCCCTGTGACATGTTCTGGACTTTGGCCCAGGAATCGTGCATCAGCGTGTTCGTCGTATTCAGGTCCCCGTAAGGTTTGGTGCCGGGGATGTAATAGGTGCTGTTGTTGGCGGTGGCCGGAATACGCGCGGAGAAATTTTCCTCCAGGTTTGTGGTGGGAGACCAGCCGTAGTACCAGTGGTCGTAATCCTGTTCCGAAGCGCGCTTGAGCCACTCGTAGGTCTGGATGGAATCGTTGTAGGTGTAGCCGTGGTCGATCACCCAATTCGTGTCCGACAACGCCCAGGTCAGCACGTCTTTGAGTTTAACGACCTGGATCCACTGGTGATTGGCCGCCCAACGAATGGTTTGATGCCATTGATCGGCGTTGTTGTTGGGGGTGGCGCAGGTGAAGCAGTTGCCGGCATAGGCCTCCCAATCGTCGAACACAAGGCTGAGCAAGGCGTAGCCGCCGGGGTTGCCCGGGTCGTTGGCTTCCAGCGCCTGGTTGAGCAGGACGTAGCGCGTGTCATTGGCCATGCCGTTGTCTTGCGGGCCAAACTTGGCGCCGTCCACGCGGTCGTTGATCATGAAGCAGTACACGCCATTGATCTTGTGGACCTTGTGCTGGTAGTCGCGGTCGTTGCAGCCGCCGAATCCCGCCCAGAGTTCGTTGCCGGTGCCGCAACAGTTGCTGAAGGAATTGGTCTCGCTCGGGTAGAACCACCAGTGCAAATGGGAGACTTCGTCCAGGTAGGTGGCCTGGTAGCCGCCGGCCAGAATGTCCTGGAACGGCTTGCCCGTCAGCGGCCCGGCCGGGTTCGCGTGCGCCCAGTTTGTGTTGCTGTGGATCACGCGCTCGGGCACGTGCATGACCTTGATATCATTGGTGGTCAGGCCAAAGATTGTCTGCGCCAGGTCGTTGAATGCCGCGATGGAACGCTGGTTCACCTGTCCCTCAAAATACGGCATGATGCTCTCGGCAAACACGCCTCCGATCAGCGCGCCGTTGCCGCTTTGGATCAGGGACTTCACGTTTTGCAGGAATGTCGGGCCGTCCACTGTGGGATCGGCAGACCGCGCCCAGAGGAAGGAGCTCAGCAGCGTGCCGCTGATGTGCATGTTCAGCGGCACGTTCAACATCGCGTGTGTTTCCAACGTGCGGACGAAACCGGGATAGAGGTTTTGGTTGGTGAACGCACTGGAGTAAATCTGCGCCTCGGTGGCCGTTCGCGCAGCCAGCGATTGGTTGGCGTGCGCGACCGCCGCGTATTTGGCGGTCCGGACCGTGTTGGTTGAGGCCACGGCGCCGGACAACACAAACGTGGAGCGGTTGTAGGAATTGACGGTGTCGATCAGGGTCGTATTGAAGTCCTTGGTGGTGTAGACCCAGAATTGGAGGGGGCTTGTGCCATTCCAGCCTGCGTTCAGCAGCACCTGCCGGTTGATGCCGAACTCCACGGCGTCCAACTGGGAGTTCCAATACGAGTTGCCGCCCCCCGCGGCGTCTGAGGAGACGAAACTGTTCGTACCCATCCCCACAAGGCTGCTGTTGTAGATCTGCGCGTTGATTGTGTCGTACATCGCCACGGCGATGTTCCAGCCATGATCGGTGGTGCCCTGAACGCCGTCAGGCAGGGTGGTCGTGCCGCCGGACGTGCAATTGATCAGAACATACAGGTCGAGATAACCTTTCTCCGCCCCGAGCTGGAGATCGAAGAAATCCGCGCGGAAATAATAATTGCCGTCCCCCCCGCTGCCGGTGGCGCCGCCGTCGTGCGTGTAGAACGCGATCAGATCGCGCGAGGTGTCGTATCCGTCGTTGAGGATGAATTCGTTGGCGTTCGGGCTGACAACGCGCACGTCGTTGCTCGACCAGTCCTGGAATTCCTGGTACCAAACGGTGCCGCGTTTATCAATGCCGATGACCGGGCCGGGGCCGACCGTGATTGCCCGGGTCTGAACCGCCGCCAGGAATACGGGAGCGGTGAGCGCCAGCAGGACGAATTTTTTCATGGGCCTAGTGGGTGGTTTGGACCTTGTAGAATCGCTGGAGAAGGTTGGTTGCCGAGGTGTCGGTGTAGGACAATGAATTCTGGCCGTTGGTCGCGGTCATCTGGATCAGATTGGTCCAGGTGCCGCCGGGGGAGCCACAGGACATCACTTCGTACGTTTTCAACGGCAGGGAAGGCCAGGTGACGGTGAATCCGCCTGAGCCGGCCGGCAGGACGCTTTGGATGACGAACCCAATGGACGGATCGAGACTGTCGAAGACGCCGTCGCCGTTGTTGTCGGTGATGGCGCTGACGGGTACGGCCAGGAATTCGCTGGCTTCGATGTTGATGTTGGTGATCACGGGTCCCGGCGCCTGCGCCACCAGCGCGCCGCCATTGGTCGTGGCGTAGGCGGCAGCGCACAAATACAGTGTTGTAGGCATGGAGCCGAACTGTTGGACCAGGTCCAGCGTGCCTTGCATCTGGCCGGAATTCAGCGGCGCCTTGATCGCCTGATTGGAGGCGGTGACGGACGTGCCGTTAACGGTCTGCCAGCCGACGTAGCTGCCCAGGCTTTCGCCGCTGAGAAACGGCGTGGCCCCGGCCACGGCATTGGAACCGATCTTCGACCAGGTGGGAAAAGCCGGGGACAGGGCGGACAACTGGTTGGCGACGATGATGAAATGGTCGTTGGCGCCGTTGGTGCCGGGTGACCAGGTGGCCACATAGAGCACGGTGCCGCGTACGGCGGCGTAGAGGGTCATGCCCGGGGCACACAGCAGATAGCCCGGGTAATTGCTCACGCTGCCGTTAATCACGAATGGAGGCGCGGGCGGAGGCAGCAGGGTGGTGGCGCACACGGGGGAGGAAAACAGCGAAGCACCGATGCTGTTGGTGGCCGCCACCATGTAACAGTACTGCGTGTTGGCCGACAAAACCGCGTCGGAATAATTGGTCGAAGCGGTGACGCCGATCTGATTGCCGCCGCGCTCGATGAGATAGGTGGTGGCGCCGGAGGAGGCCGACCAGACCAGATTGATTTGATTGGTGGCCACGGCCGTGGCCGTCAGGCCCTGTGGCGTGGACGGCGGCAGGACGGTGGCACAGGCGGACGAAGAATCGGCGGAGATGCCAAGATTGTTGGTGGCGTCCACCGTGTAACAATAGTTCGAGCCGACAACCAGGCCGCTGTCCGTATAGGAAGCGGAGGCGGAAGAGCCGAGGAACGAACCATTGCGGTTAACGAGATAGCCGGCGGCGCCGCTGATGCCGCTCCAGTTCAGGGCGATTTGGTCCAGCGTGGTGGAGGCGGTGGCTGTGAGATTGGTTGGCGCCGACGGAGCGGAGAGGTTGGCGCAGACGGACGGCGAATCGCCCGAATTGCCCACGTTATTGGTCGCGGCGACCGTGTAGCAATAATTGGAGCCGAGCGTCAGGCCGATGTCGGCGTAGTTGGTGGCGTTGGTGGTGGCGATTTGTGCGCCGCCGCGTTTGATAATGTAACCGGTGGCGCCGCCGGAGGTGCCCCAACTCAGATTGATCTGGTTGGTGGCGACGATCGTGGCGTTCAGACCGCCGGGCACCGGAGGCACTGACGGGCCGCCCAGGTTGACGGCGACGTAGACGTGTTGGATGGGCGAGTTGTAGGTGTTGCCCCGGCTGTCCGTGGCGCTGACATAGTAATCCACATAGGTGTCGGACAATCCCACAACCTTGCTGTAGTAATAGTCGGCCATGTACTTCGGCGGCAGCAGCGTGTTTTGCGGTCCGACAACGCGATCGACCATCACCTGGCTGACCCAGGCGGCGGTGTTGGAGCCGCCCGCGTAGGTCTTGAATTGGTCCTCGGTGGGCGGATGATTGTTGCCGTTGGAGCGGAAGAGCAGGGTGACGTTGGTGATGCCGGAGACGTCGTAGGCGTAGGTCCAGACCCAGAAATCGGAGTTGCTCGGCACGTAAACAGAGGAGGAGTATTCGACGCCAAAATTCGTCGTGCCCGGGTTCCAAGGGGAGCGCTGCGGGAGAAAAACCGTGGGCGGCGTCGTATCCATATCCTCGTGGCCGATGATGACCGGATCGACGTTGCGGACGGCATTGGATTGGGCGATCACCGGTCGCCAGCATTCGTCGGCGGTGCAACCGAAGTAGACGAAGCCGCTGTCGAGTCCGCCGAGATAATAGTGCCAGCCCAGTTCGATGGGGTTGGCCGTCTGGCTGTAACTGCCCGGGTCACGGATCTGGTCGATGCGGTTCGTATATAATCCCGCGATTGTGTTGGTGATTTGCTGGGCGGTCTTCACGCGGTTTTCGGTGGCGATGTAGGTGCGCCAGACGTCGCCCTTGTCAGTGACGCCCTTGCTCGGGTCGACCACGTTGTGCGGGTTGGTGTTGGTCGAGTAGCTCGGCGGCCAATTCCAGCCGACAAACGTCGGAGAGCCGAAATCATTGGCGCCCTGATTATACACCCAGCCGCCGTCCTCCACGTGCACGATATTGGTGGGGTTGACGGGAAAATCCGACAGGTATTGTTCGATCGTGGTCGGTTCATTGCCCTGGCCGGCCATGTCGTTGGCGAACTGGTCCGCCCAGGAGGCCCAGTACGAGTTTCCGTCGGCCCAGGCGTTGTCGCCATCGTGGGCCAGCAGCAGAAGCTCGGGCGTGTTCGTGTCGTTGCGTGAAGTGATGGGGGTCAACAGATCTCCGGAACCGCCGTCCGCCCACGGATTAAAGCTGTCGGCCCAGCCCAGCAATTGATCGGCTGGGACAACGATCAGGGTTGATGCCGCGCCTGTGTTCGGATCGACATACCGCGCGTAATGCGGCTGGAATGCAAACGGCGCGGTGGCGGTCGGCGAGCAGCCGAGCGAGGTGTAACCGCGGGTGATGTAGCTGCCCGCGCCCTGGGCCGGGTTGATCTGGTCAGCTTTGTTGGGCAGGTCGCAGGCTTCGCCGCCTCCTCCCAGGCCGGGCACCACAAAATCGGAGCAGGAACGCGTCAGATGATTGTTCGCCACCACGCTCCAGGCGATGCCCAGTTTGTTGAGGGTGGGGATGATGTGTTCGCTGAAGCACGTTTCCGCCGGGAAATAGCCGCGCGAAAGCTGGTTGGTGGCGCCGCCGCCCCAGAAGATTTGCTGCTGGCGTTGGTGGATCAGAATATCCATCGTCAACGTTTCATCACTGACCAGCGCGGCGATGCAATGGTGGTAGGTGAAGTTGGTCAGGTCCAAGCGCGTCTTGCCGCCGGAGGTCGTCCATCCGTGGGCTGTCTGGTTGTCGCTATTCCAATTTCCACCGTAGTACTGGCCGGCTTGCGCCAGGCTCTGAATGTTTTCCATCAAGGCCCCGGAATAATTCAGCTGTCCGCCGGCATTGGACAGGCCGAGGATGCCTTGAACCGCATCGTGGGGATAGTTCTGATAGTCGGCAATCCGGTTGTTGTCGCCAAACACACCGGGCAAACTGGTGTCGGTGGGGTGGGTGGTCGTCCCGCCGTTGTTCAATTGAATGGTGTCCCACGCGTTCTGATAATGGTCGCCGGAATGATTGTACGGTGCACGGTCGGGCCAGTAAATCGGCTGATGCATGTGCCACAGCCAGGTGGTATGCAGGTTGGTGTTTAACGCGAAAGAGCTGGGCAAGATCGTCATTACCGCCAGGGCGGCAAGAAAATACGTGACCGTTTGTTTGAGGCGTGAATCGAATCCCGTCGTGAGGTTCATTGCGTTCCTTAATCCCGTCATGGGGCTTATGGTACCTTCGTAAACCGCTTTACTTAACTGCCAAAAAAAGAGAGAAACCTATCTTTCACTCGTCGTCATTTGGCTTATCTCCAGATACATGTACCAGCCATTCCATTGATTTGCAAGACTTTAATTGGAGAATCTAGGTGACGGGGTCCGCAGTTGCCGCTCACGCGCCTAGGCGCTCCATTTCAACCAGCAGTTCCGCCAGCTTGCGCCACGCCGCATCGGGCATTTCCGCGAGGCTTGCCGCTGCGGGCATCGCCGGCAATCGCTTCGTCCTTCCCGCAGTCGCCACCCGGGCAATCGCATCGGCGAGTTCGCGCGGGTGTGAGCAGTTCACGAGTTCTCCCGCCGCTCCGTAATGAGAATGGGAAATCACGCGGCAACCCGCCACCAACGCCTCCGCGATGGTCAACCCGTAGCTCTCATGCCGCGAAGGCGACACAAACAAGTCCGCCCGCTCCAGCAGGGCGGTTTTTGCGGAGCCGGTCACGTGTCCGGTGAACTGCACCGTTATCTGGCGGAGCCGTTGCGCCTGTTTCCTGAGCCTGAGCTCGTAGGCGTGCCCGTGCATGTAGGCCGGGCCGCCGCAAATGAAGACGCGCAGCTTCGCGCCCCGCTGGTCGAGCAACCGCAACGCGGCCAGCAATCGTTCGATCCCTTTTTCGGGTGAAAGCCGGCTCAACGTCATTACCACGAATTCGTCTTCCCTGATGTCCAGGGGCGGCGGCCCGGCCGCGCCCGCTGGTTCCGCGATGTTGCCCCAGGGCAGGACAACGATGTTGTCCGCGGGACACCAGGGGTAGCAGCGCAGGATCATGTCGCGCATCGGCGGAGAGGGGACGATGAGGCGCCTGCTCCAGCGGACGCATTCGAATTGTTTCTGGAACACCAGCCGCAGCACCCCGGGCATCAGCGAAAACCATCGCCAGCGCGCCGTCAGCTGCGCGGGAACAATGTTGCGCAGGTAAAACTTGGTGAAGAATTCCACCACGTCCACGTGAAAGATGCTGGCCACCCGATACCCGCGCGCGCCCAACCGGGCGAAGTCCGGTCCTTCGCTGATATCATTGCAGAGAATGACGCACTCACGGGGATCGCGCCGGAGGATTTCCGCGGTCGCCGCCGCCTCGAACTGGCGGCAAAAACGCGCGTATTCCATCTCACCCAATTCCGCCAGCGGTTTGCGCAACGGCAATTGTAACGCGCGGGGACTCAACACCGTGAGAGGAAACGGCCGCCGTTCGCGCCACTCGCGAACCAGGTAATCAGCGACCGCTTTTCCGCCGCCGAGCGGCTCGGAGTCGGGAAATTCCGCGTGCGCGGCCGCATAGAGGACTTCGACGTTCACGGCGCACTGTTTTGCCCGGTCATTCCGGCCTTGTCGAGGAATCTCTTGGTGTTGCCGGGCTAGGGCTGCGGGGGTGGGCTGCTCTTGGCTTTGTCGACGAATTGTTTGACCTGGCTCGGATCGACGCCGGTGACGACGCCGGTGACGTTGCCCGCGCGATCGTAGATTTCGACGCGCGGGATGGCGCTGACGCCGTACTCCTGCGCGACGGGCGAATTCCAGCGCACCACGTCGACTTTGCGCAGGACAACGTCGTGGTCATCGTTGACGAGTTGTTCGAGGTAGGGCGAGATCATGCGGCAGGGGCCGCACCAGTCGGCGTAGAAATCCACCACGGTCACCTTGCCCCGCACCAGGTGCCTGGCAATCTCCACCGGGTCACCGTGCGTGATGATCTCAATGCTCTTCACGGCGGCCGCACCGAAGCTCGCGCTGGTGACCATCTCGACCGGGACCTGCTTCGGCTGGCCATCGTCGGATTGCACGGTAAAGGCGGCGCTTTCAAACCGGGTGATAACCACCTCGGGAGGGTCTTTGACTCCCGTGTCCAGCCACGCCCGCGCCGGTTTCGGCCCGAACTCGATCCGCTTGACTTCGGCTGCCTGGTAGGAAGCCGTCGCGCCCGTTTCGAGTTGCACGTCAAAGATCATATTGCTGTAGGCGACCACGCTGCCGTTGACGGATTGCCCCGTAACGAGCTGGACCGTGTCCGCCCGGACAGGCCCGATGAGGGCCAATCCCAAGGCCGCCGTCAGGAGCGCGCACAACCGCTGTTTCGTCTGTTGCGTCATGGTGTATTGCGAAGCGTCTCTTGTATACGCCAATGGAGAAACTTTTTCAAATCCCGGGTGTTTCATAGTATGATGCTGCAGCCAGAGCCGTAATGAGCGCCTTACAACAATTTCGGCCGACCGATGCCAATCCCTGGGACAATACGCTCGCCGCCCATCTGCTGAACCGGGCCAGCTTCGGCGCGATTCCCGAGGATGTGGATCAGGCGGTTGCCTGGGGCATGGAGCGCACGGTCGATTACCTCGTCAATTTCGAAGGCGCCGAAGACCCGGCGCCCGCGCCGGACACCCCGCCGACGGTCGATAAAGCCGAACGCACGTTCGCCGGTCTCAGTCCCGAGGAACGCCGGCTGAAACGCAAGGAGATCGAGGACGCCAATCGCACGGCGATGGACGACATTCGCGTCTGGTGGATCCGCCGGATGATCCAGTCGCGACGGCCGCTCCAGGAAAAGATGACGCTGTTCTGGCACGGCCATTTCGCCACCAGCATCGACGAGGTGAAAAGCGCCCGGCACATGCTGATGCAGAACGGGTTTCTCCGCGCCCATTGCCTGGGCAACTTCCGCGACCTGTTGCTGGGCATCAGCCGCGATCCGGCGATGCTGCGCTATCTGGACAACAACACCAACCGCAAGAAGCACCCGAACGAGAACTACGCGCGCGAGTTGATGGAACTGTTCACCATGGGCATCGGCCATTACACCGAGGACGACGTCAAGGAGGCGGCGCGCGCCTTCACCGGCTGGACGTTCCACGACGATGACTTTGTCTTTAACGAGCACGAGCACGACGACGGCGTGAAAACCTTTCTCTTCGAGACCGGCGCCTTCGACGGCACGGACGTGCTGGACATCATCCTGGCGCAACCGGCCACGGCGCGGTTCATCGCGGCCAAACTGCTCCGGTATTTCGTCTGCGACAAACCCGACCCCGGCGCGGTGGAGGATTACGCGGCGCTGTTGCGCGGCTACAAGTACGATTTCAAACCGTTCCTGCGCACTCTGCTGTGTTCTGACTATTTCTATTCGTCCAAGGTCTATCGCACACAGATCAAAAGCCCCGCGCAACTCGTCGTCGGCGCCGCCCGCTCGCTCGGCGTCAGCGTCAACGAACAGGCGCTGGCCGTCGCGATGCGCGGGCTGGGCCAGGACCTGCTGGCCCCGCCCAACGTGAAAGGATGGGACGGCGGCGAAACCTGGATCAATACCAGCACGCTGTTCGTGCGCTACAACCTTTCCGCCTACCTGCTCGAAGGGGCGGTGCCGTACAGCGTCAGCGGGCCGCACGCCAAAATGCCGCGGCGCACGTTTCCTCTGTCGCATTTCGGCACGCCGACGAACGACCTGGCCCAGATCTATAGCAAGGACCTCGCCGCCGACGCGCCCGCGCTGACGGATTCGTTGATCGCGCGATTGCTGATGACGAAGATCGACGCGCTGGCGCGGGAGTGGCTGATCGACCAGGCAGCGGCCACGCCGGTCAGTGCGCGGGCCACGCGCGTGGCGCATTTCATCATGAGCATGCCGGACTATCAATTATGTTGAGGCACCCATGAACAACCAGCCTGGCCTGCATACGCGCCGCGAATTCCTCCGCAAAGGCGTCCTCTTCCTGGCGGCCAGCACGACCGCGCCGTTCTTCCTGACGCGCACCGCCCTGGCGCTGGACAGCCTCGTTTCCAACGCGCCCACCACGAGCATCCCCGGCATGCCCGACGAGCGCATCCTCGTTGTCATCCAGATGGGCGGCGGCAACGACGGGCTGAACACTGTTGTCCCGCACGCGATGGACGACTACTACTGCGCGCGCCCCACCATCGGCATTGACAAGAACAAGGTGCTCAAGATCAATGACGTCGTCGGCTTGCACCCGCACCTCGCGAAACTCAAGGCGCTCTACGACGGCGGTCAAATGGCCATCGTCCAGGGCGTCGGTTATCCCAATCCCGACCGCTCGCATTTCCGGTCGATGGAAATCTGGCACACCGCCGATCCGAAGAGCAAGGACGTGGAATTCGGCTGGCTCGGCCGTTATCTTGACAACGCTTGTCCCGGCTGCAGTCCGAAACAGGAGCAAATCAACCCGATGGGCGGTATCAACATCGGCAACCTGATGCCGCTGGCCATGAAGTCGCAGAAGGGCATTTCGATCTCGTTGGAGAACCCCGATTCCTTCCGCTGGCTCCCGCTGGCGGATGAAGGAACGGACGCCAAACAGCAACAAGCCGTGTTCGAAAAACTCAACCACGTCGTCGCCGCCAATCTCGGCGATCCGGAAATCGCCCGCCTGGATTTCCTCTCGCGTGTGGCGATGAACGCCGAGGTCAGTTCCAATCGCATCCGCGAGGTCACCCGGAAATACCAGTCCGGCACGGGTTACCCGAACTCCGGCATCGCCCGGCAACTGCAGTTGGTGGCGCGGATGGTCGCCGGCGGCCTCGACACGCGCGTGTTCTACGTGTCCATGGGCGGTTTCGACACGCACGCCAACGAACAGGCCCCGCATGACCGGTTGATGACCGAACTGGCCGAGGGCGTCGACGCGTTCTACAAGGACCTCGGCGCGCAAGGCAACGACGGCCGGGTGCTGACGATGACGTTCAGCGAGTTTGGTCGTCGCGTCGCGCAAAACGCCAGCAACGGCACCGACCACGGCACCGCCGCGCCGCTGTTCGTCTTCGGCACCCACATCAAAGGCGGCCTTTACGGCGCGCACCCGTCCCTCGAGGCCGACAAACTCGACCACGGCGACCTGAACTTCCACACCGATTTCCGGGGCGTCTACGCCACTGTCCTCGAAAACTGGCTCGGCGCAAAGTCCGCCCCCATCCTCGGCGGCGATTTCAAGAAGCTGGCGTTCGTCTAGCGGCGGGCCGGCGATTGTCAGCGTCCTCGGTCTGCGCTAGAATGATCGATGTGATGGCGCGGACGCGGATCTTCCAAATCGTGGCGGCCGGGGCGTTTGCTCTTGCGCCTGCGTTCCTCGTGGCTGCGGCAGAGGGCACGAACTCGTCCGCAGCCGCCACCCGGGCGGTCTCAGCGGGTGATCGAAGTGAAAACACGGTCATTGTCCGCGCACTGGAAGAGGCCACGAAGCACAAGGACCCCGATGTGCGGGCGGCGGCGGCGCACGCCCTGGGTGATTTGGGAGTGCGCGGCGCGACGCCGGCGCTGATCGCGCTGCTGGACGACCCGAGCAGCTTCGTGCGAGATGCGGCGGGGGAAGCGTTGGGCAAACTCGGCGATCACTCGGCTGTGGCCGCTCTCATTCGCCGGCTCGATCCGGGCCCGGCCGCAGTGCAATCGAATTCACCCGGCCTCGTGGTCGGCGACAGTCAAACGCCGCTGCCGGAATGGGTCCGCCGTGAACGCACTGAACGGGACATTGCCACGGTGCGTTCCCTGGGCGCGTTGCGTGATGCCTCCGCCGTGGGGCCGATTGTGAACCAGGGGCTGGGCTCCAATGATCTGGAGTTGCGCATTGCCTCGGCGGTCGCGTTGGGCAAGATCGGCGATGCGGCGGCGGTCCCGGCGCTGGAAAACGTATTGCAGGACTACTATCGCGCGGCCCCGACGAATGATGATCGGGCGGTGGTGATCCAGTCCCCGGCCTCTGCCCCGTCTGTCGAGAAGTTCGACGAGCGGCAAGCGTACCTGCGGACCGCAGTCGTCAGGGCCCTGGGCGAGATCGGGGACCCGTCAGCGGTCCCGGTCCTGAAACGGGCGTTCTACAATGACAACAACAGCATCGTCCGCGACGAAGCCGCCGACGCTTTAAGCCGGATCAGTCAGCGCCAGCAGGGGGCAATGATGCCGGGTCTGCGCCTGGCTTTCCCGCCTTAGCGACGAACTCCGCAGTCTTACTTCGAAGCGTGGCGTTTGAGGACATAGCTGTGCGTGTCGGGAAAGGCGTTGGTATCGTTGGCGTAAGTCGCGAGGAAGCTTTCCCATTGGGCGGACGTGGCGGTGAACAGTGGCAGGTTTTCCTCCTGCGCTCGCGTGACGCATGGCAGCGAAACCTTTCCCAATGCCATTTGGTTGGTGAGCCAGCCGATGTCGAGCGGCTTGAAGGCGAGCAAATCACCGTTGGTTTCGATCTTGGTGACCACGTGCACGGAGCGCATGTGCCAGGCCCGAACGACCCGATGCTGCAGGTTGTCAGTAGTGCCGATTGTCGAATCGCAGAACAACTGATTGCCGAGCTTGAAGAACGTCACAAAGATGTCCGAAGGGGATCTCTCGTAGTAGGTTGTGATGGCGTGGTCGTAAATCCGCCAGGGAGGAGAGTTCGTGGCGGTAACGGCAAGGCCCCACTTCATCACAGCGTCCCAATCACCGTTCAGCTGGGGAAGCAGAACGACCGATTTCTCAGTATAGAAGGGGCAGAAGGATTGCACCAGACAGCCGGTCAGCAGGGCGAGAAGAGTAGGGAGCATGCGCTTCATAAGCGTTCAGCCTTCCTTTCTGGATCTGCACCAAGCGTAGGCTTGGTGCGCGGTCCTGGCAACATAAAAGGACCGGTGGCGCAAGAGGTTAGGGGGATTCCTGCGGCACGCAATGTGCTTAACATCAGGAGGGATTCGACATTGGAGGAATGGCCGATTGTATTTGGAATACTACAAACTGCGTGAGCCGCCGTTCAATATCACGCCTGACCCGCGCTTCCTGTTCTTCAGCACGAAGCATCAGGAGGCGTTCAATCATCTGCTCTACGGCATCCGCGAACGCAAAGGGTTCATCCAATTGACCGGGGAAGTCGGCGCTGGCAAGACCACCATTTGCCGGAAGCTGCTCGAAGAACTCGGGCCGCGCTACAAGACGGCGCTGATGCTGAATCCCTGCCTGACGATCGACCAGTTGCTCCAGGCAATCGTGATGGAGTTCGACCTGAAGGTCCACGGCCTGGACCGCGTGTTCTATTTGCAGGCGCTCAACGAGTTCGTGCTCGAACAAGCGACCCAGGGCAACGACGTGGTGCTGATTATCGACGAGGCGCAGAACCTGAGCAACGAATTGCTCGAACAGGTCCGGCTGTTGTCCAATCTCGAGACCGACCACCAGAAGCTGATGCAGATCGTGTTGATGGGCCAGCCCGAGTTGCGCGAGATCCTCGCCCAGCCCGCGTTGCGCCAGTTGCGCCAGCGCATCACCGTGCGATATCATCTCCAGTCGCTCGACCTGAACGAGACGGCCTATTACATCAATCATCGTCTCACTCTGGCCGGCGCCAACGGCAAGCCGCGCTTCGATGAAGGCGCGGTCAAGCTCGTGTACAAATACTCGGGCGGCGTGCCGCGCCTGATCAATGCCGTCTGCGACCAGGCCTTGCTGGCCGGGTTCGTCACGCAGTCTGACCTGCTGAACAAACGGCTGGTCCAACTCGCCATCGAAGAACTTGACGGAGTCCCCGCATGAGCCTGATCAATGAAGCCCTCAAACGCACGCGCGACGCCACATACCAGGCCTCCGTGGCCCGCGCCCCGGAGACGGACCCCTACCGTGTCAGCAACGGGACGACGCTGCCCTCGCATGGGTCGCGGACGGGCCTGATCATGATGGCGGTGATCGTGGCGTTGGTGCTGGGCGGGGTGCTCTTCCTGGTCCGGCAATTCATCCTGCCCGCGCAAAAGATCAGGGACGGTTTCATCTCCAGCCCTTCATCGTTGGACGCGCCGAAGCAATCCGCCGCGCCCGCCGGACCGTCGCCGGTGGCGAAGAACGTTGAACCTCCGTTTCCGGTTATCGCTCCGGCGCCGCCCCAGGCCGCGGTCCGCACGGTGGCCGACGAGAAGGCCAGTGAAGATCTCCTGATGGCCAGGGTGATCGAGAGACTCAAGACGCAACAGGCGGCAACGGCCGTCCCGTCCCCCGCGGCGCCGGCCGGGACGCCCGCGCTCGTGTTGCAAGGCATCACCAGCGAAGGCAATGTGCGCGAGGCAATGATCAATGGCTACAGCCTCCACACAGGCGAACAGATCGACGGCGCGACCATCGTCGCCATCGACGCGCGCGATGTGAAGCTGCAGGTCGGCGACCACGAAGTCGTGCTGCGCATGCCCTGAGCCCGGTTCTCCCCGGCGGTCCTGACGCCGGATTCCCTCGCCAACATCCCCGTTGTGTTGCATACTGGCGGTACTATGCGACGAAGGCGATTTCACTCCGCCGAGTACCATCGCGAGATGCGGCGCTTGAAGAAGCGCCGGTCGGACAAGACGATGAGATACCTCGTCCTGGGCGGCGCGTTGCTCGCCGCGTTGGTGGTGATCCTGGGGCGCGTGTTCTTCGGGGTGTGCCGGGGCTATTTCTACATGCAGGACGTCAATCGCTTCACGGCGACACTCGACCAGCAGACGCCCGCCGGGGTGAAGACGAACCTGGAGCATTTTGCCGCCGGTCTCAGCGATGACAACCTCCTGGTCCGTGACGGTTCCATCGTGGCGATGAAGGCCGCGACGGGATGGAACCTCGGAAAGGACGCCGCTGATTGGCGGCAATGGTGGGACGATCACAAAGAGCGTTGGACGTATCATCCGTCCCCGTCGACCAACGCGCCGCCGGCGGCAGCCACGGCGGGAGCGCCGGTGAAACCATGAAGCTCTTTCACTGGGGACTGATGCTGCGGTACATGGTCTACGGCGTGTTGCCGCTGATCCTGTTCTTCGTCGTGCTGGAACGCTGGTGCGGCCCCGGCTGGTCAAGCGTCGCCATCGTGTTGTTGGCGGCGGCGCTGCCGTTCGTCGCCATCGGCTGGCTCGGATACCAGCACTTCCGCCATCACCGGCTCGCGAAGAAGAAGCGGGAATCATCCGACCGCTCAGACTAGGTGCCGGGCCTGGCGGCGCGGCGCCGCCTGTCGCGCCGGGGCTTTGCGGGTGTTGCGCCCGGCGTCGCTTGCCATGGCTTGTTCGATCTCTTCCCTCGCATCGGGATGGCGTTCGACCAGGAACTCCGCCAGCAACTCGCGCAAGCGGGGTAGGGCCATCGCGTGCGTCTGTTTCGTCCGCGCGTACAACCAGTCGCTCAGTTCCATGAAACCCGCAAACGGCGCGCCGTCCTTCCAAAGCAACGGCGTGGACTGGATGAAGTGGCCGTTGTTGGCGACCATGTCCCAGTAACGCGCGAACCGGCGGAGCCGTTGCATCATGAAGAAGTCGATCAGCTTGGTCTGCAAGACTTCGTACGGCGCGTGCGGGCTGTAGACCATGCCCCAGTCCCGGTCGTGCCTCACAATCGGCGTGCCGCGCAGCCGTTTCAACAGGCCGACCTGGATTTCCTGCGGCCGCAACGCGACGAGCCGGTCGAAGTCCGCCGCGAACCCCGCCAGGTCTTCGCCGGGCAATCCCACGATGAGATCGGCGTGCACGTGCACGCCTGTCTCGGCCCGCAACCAGCGCAGGTTCTCTTCGACCTTCGTGTTGTCCTGCCGGCGGCTGATCAGCGCGGCCACGTCTTGGTTGAACGTTTGCACGCCCACCTCGAATTGCAGCGCGCCGGGCGGGAACGTTCGGATGATCTCCCGCAATGCCTCCGGCAACCGGTCGGGGATCATCTCGAAGTGCACGAACAGCCCCGGCCGTTGCCGTTCGCGGAAGAAGCGCAGGATGGCCGAGCTGAAGGTGATGTTCAGGTTGAACGTGCGGTCGACGAACTTGAATTGCCTCACCCCGCGGTCCAGCAGCGATTGCATCGCGGCCAGGAAGGCGTCGAGCGGCGCGTTGCGCACCGGGACGTCCAGCGAGGAGAGACAGAACTCGCATTCGAACGGACACCCGCGCGACGCCTCGACGTAGATCACCCGGTGCGCGATGTCCTCGTCCGTGTACAAGTCGTACGGCAACGCCAATTGCACGAAATGGGGCGGGGGAGCGGTGATGACTTTCTCCACGGGCCGTTCGCCTGAGAGCAGCCGTCGCGTGAGTTCCGCAAACGCCAGGTCGCCTTCGCCGGCGATGACGTAATCGGCCACTGCACAGATCTCCTGGCGCTCGATTTCGTAACTGACCTCGGGCCCGCCGATGATCACCGTCAGATCTGGCCGCAGGCGTTTCAGGTCGGAGACCACCTGCAGCGATTGGGCGGCGTTCCATATATAGACGCCGACGCCGACGATCTTCGGTTCGTGGCGCAGGATGGTTTCCACCGCGTCGATGGGGCGGTGGTTGATGTCGAACTCCAGGATCTTCGCGCGCGGTTTGAGTTCGCCAAGATTGGCCATCAAGTAGCGCAAACCGAACGCGCAATGCGCATATTTGGCGTTCAAAGTTGTCAGGACTATGTCTGGCATCGCGGTGACCCGCCGTTTGGCAGCAGTGTACCCGATTCGGGCCATTACGCAACGCGCGGAATGACGCCCTGCGGGCGTTGGCACTGATCTTGCAGTAGCATTGCGCTCATTCGAGTCGCAGGCCCAGTGAGAACGGGCCAACAAGGAGGAAGAAAGATGAATCGATCGTATCGCTGGTGTCATGTCTTGTTTGGTGCTGTAACCCCTGTCATCTTCGTCTGCATCGCCATGTCCGGCGCGGTGCGCGCGGCCACATTCACCATCGCCAACGGCGACGTGAATGGTCTGACCAACGCCATCAATACCGCCGACACCCTGGGCGGTACCAACGTCATCGTCCTCGCCACGAATGGCGTCTACACGCTGACGGCCCCGAACAACTTCTGGTACGGCCCGAACGGGTTGCCACCGATCTCCAGCACGATCCTCATCCAAGGCAACGGCTCCGAGATCCTGCGCGACTCGACGGCCTCCGTGTTCCGTCTGTTCTACGTCGCCAACGGCGCGCCGAATCAGCCGGAGGCGGGCACTCTCATCTTGCAGGATGTCACCCTCAGCGGCGGTCTTGCCCAAGGCGGCAACGGCAGCCAACTCGGCGGCGGCGGCGCGGGCCTGGGCGGCGCGATCTATAACCAGGGTACGCTCACGCTCGTAGACGCTGCGCTCACCAACAACGTCGCCCAGGGCGGCACGGGCGGCGGCGGCAGCTATCTTCCCGGCGGCGGCGGCGGACTCGGCGGCAACGGCGGCACCGGCTCCAATGGCGGCGGCGGCGGCGGCGGGTTTGGCGGCAACGGTGGCAACGGTTCCAACGGCGGCGGCGGCGGCGGCGGCTACAATGGCAATGGCGGCAACGGTTCCAACGGCGGCGGCGGCGGCGGCGGTGTCGGCTCCAACGGTGGGAACGCGTCGAATAACGGCGGCAACGGCGGCGGCCCGAACGGCGGCGCCGGCGGCGCAGGCATCTTTGGACAGGCGGGCCAACCCGGCCAGCCGGGCGGCTTGTTCAGCGGCGGCGGCGGCGGCAGCATCGCGGAAGGGACCAATATCAACGACTCGCTCAATGGCGGCACGGGTGGTGATGGCGGCGCGCTTGGCGGCGGCGGCGGCGGCGGCATACCTTACCTGGGCGAAGGCTTCGGCACGTTCCCTTACGGTATCGGCGGCAATGGCGGACTGGGCGGCGGCGGTGGCGGCGGCAGTCTGGGCATTGGCGGTAATGGCGGTGTCGGCGGCGGTGGTGGCGGCGCAGGCAACGGAGGACAGCAGGGCGGGGCGGGCGGCTTTGGCGGCGGCGGCGGCGGTGGAAGAGATGGCGACGGCGGCACCGGCGGATTCGGCGCGGGCGGCGGCGGATCGGATTCGGCCAATGGCGGATTGAGCGTCTTCGCCGGCGGAGCGGGCTCCGGTTCCAATAACGGCGGCGGCGGCGGCGGCGGATTGGGCGGCGCGATCTTCAACGACGCGGGCGCGACCCTGACGATTTCGAACAGTATGATCGCGGCCAACGCGGCGCAAGGCGGCAACGGCGGCGCGTCGGCCCAGGGCGGCAGCGCCTTCGGCGGCGGCGTGTTCGCCATGGATTGCGGCATCGACCTGCTCGACAGCATCCTGAGCAACAACGTCGTCACCGCGGCTTCGGGCGGCACGGCGCAGAACGCCGATCTGTCCTATTACCCGGCCAACATCGTGGCGCCGGCCATCACTTGTCCGTCGAACATCGTCGCGGAAGCGACCAGCAGCAATGGCGCGGTGGTCGTGTTCTCGGCCCCCACGGTGACCACCGGCTGCGACACCAATCCGACCGTGCTCACCAGTCTCGAATCGGGCGGCGCGTTGGCGCTTGGGGTGACGACGGTGACCAACACGGTCTTCGACGTGTATGGGAACACCAACACCTGCACGTTCACCATTACAGTTCAAGACACCACGCCTCCGGCGTTGTCGGCCTGTCCTTCGGCGATCACGATTGACGCGACCAATGCGGCCGGAACAGTCGTGACCTTCACGCTGCCGACGGCCATCGATTTGGTCGATCCTTCGCCGACGGTGACCAGCAGTCCGCCCTCGGGCGTGTTCTTCACCAACGGCGTGACCGAAGTCACCTGCACGACCCGCGACTTCACGGGCAACCAGACCAACTGCACGTTCACCGTGACCGTGCTGAACCCGAAGGGCGCGTTCGCGGACCTGGCCACCTCCGTGACCACCGACCGCGGCAACGTGACCAACAAGATCGACGTCACGGCGCTCAACCTTGTCATTAAGACCCTGACCAATCTCGACGACCTCGCGTCGTGGACCAACGGCGTGTCCCTGAACGACCACGGCGGCAGCGCCGTGTTCCAGCAGGGCCAGGCCGCCGTGAACGCGTTGGAAGCTCTCCGGAAGAACCCGAAGCACACCACGCCGAACGAGACGATTGACGCCGCCGTCACGCGGATCGTGTCGCTCGAACGCACGCTCGCCGTGATCGAGATCACGGCTGCGGCCGGCGGCAAGGCCGCGCTGCTCACAGCCGCCAACACCGCCTTGTCCAAAGGCGACACCGCCAGCTCGAGCAAGCCGGCCCAGGCCATCGGCTTCTACCTGGCCGCCTGGCAGGACGCCCTCAACGCCAAACACGCCTCGCCGTGAGGCGGCTGTGCTTGGAGGGTCGCGCTCCAGCGCGACCGTGTTGTTGTTACGGCATTGGCGGCCACGCGGGAGCGTGGCCCTCCACGACTTCCCAGTGTCGTTACACGTTTTTAGAAAAAATTCATGGCCTGATTAGGTTTGATTAGGTTTGACGGCGGGTTGTTCGTGGTCCTGCGGCGGATCGTCCATGCCGTTGGCGTCCAACGGGTTGAAGTTGCCGGTGTGCACGGCGCGCTCAATTTCTTCGCGGCGGTCGAACCGGTTGTTGAGGTAGGCGACGACGCGTTTGCTGTTTTCCCAGGCCCACTGGAAATGGCCGGCTTCCTGGTCGACCTCGAACTGGTCACGCTGGAGCTGGAGGCGGTCGTGTTCCAGTTTCATGCGGTCGGCCCACTGGTCGGTCCGGCGCAAGGCCGCCACGTCCCGGCCCAGCCGGTGCAACAGCTCCAGTTGCGCCGCCGGATCGCCGTCGAGCCGGCTGACTTCCTGGAAGAGCACGAAAAACCGGGCGGTGAGCCGGCGGGAGAGCAAATCGATCACCTTCATGTCGCCCGCCTCGGTCAGTTCGGTGTCGTCTTCTTTCATGCGTCTGACCAGCTCCAGCGCCTGTTCCTGGAACAGCCAGTCGCGGTATCCTCCGCAGACCCATTCGGAGAGGTTTTGCGAGAGAATGGGTCGTCCGCCAAACTGCGCGTTGAGGATGGCCTTTACTTTCGGAAGTGAATTGAGCCAGGCCACGAGTGATTTGCCCGGTTCCCCGTCCTGAATCCGTGAATTCAATTCGTTCCGAAGCGATTTCGGCAACCGCGCAATTTTCCCCACCCGCGCCCGCCCGCCGATGGCCGTTTTCCGCCGTGAACTATGTCGTGCCAACTGAATCATATCGATCTCCCTTGTAATGTGTATCGTCGCGCATCCTGGCGAGGATGCGATATACGGTGTCGTATACGTCATTCGATACATTCTGGCGAAAAGGTCGCATAAACCGCAAAAAAGGCCCGGTCAGTCCGGTCATTTCGGTCAAATCGGTCAAAAATCATTTTCGTGCCAGGAATTTATAAAAACGGAAATTTATCCACGGATGACACGGATTCCGGTCGTTGGTAGCAACTGTCTTTTCATGTGGGTTGGAATTCTGGGGTTTTGAGCAGGTGATTGAGCAGGATGATGAGCTTGCGCATCACGGCCACCAGCGCCACCTTCGGCGCTTTGCCTGCGGCGCGCAGTCGTTGATAGAACTGCTTGAATCGAGGGTTGGAATAGGCCGCGACCAGGGCAGCCATGTACAATGCCCGCCGTGGCACGGCCCGGCCGCCTCCGATGAGCCGGTGGCCCCGACGAGGCCCACTGTCACGATTCAACGGCGCTACTCCGGCCAAGGCGGCTGCTTGCCGGCGATTGAGCGTGCCCAATTCCGGCATGCTGGCCAGCAACACGACAGCCGTAATGTGGCCCACACCGCCGACCTGACACAGCCGCGCTACCTTTTGGGCCAGCAGGGGCTGGGCTTGGACCAACTCGGCAATCCAGGTTTGGAGTTGTTGGAGCTGGCGATCCAGTCCCAGCAGATGACGACGCACCTGGCGGCGAAGCGCCGGGTGGACGGTGTGCTCCAAGCGGTTGTGTTCGGCTGTGCGCAACTGCTGGACTTGCTGGCGGCGCGCCACCAATTCGGCCAATTGACGTTGGGCCAGGCTGGCAACGGCCGTGGCCGAAGGCTGCAGCCGTTGACCGAACTCAGCCAGAACCCGCGCATCGATGCGGTCGGTTTTGGCCAACCGGCCTTGCGCGCGGGCGAAATCGCGGGCCTGGCGCGGATTGACGACACTGACGGGGATGGCCGCCTGCTGCAGCGCCACGACGGCAGCGCGTTCATAACCGCCGGTGGCTTCACAGACGACCTGGACCTGGCCGAAGGGGCGCAACCAGCGCAACAGGGCGCGATGGCCCTTGGCATCATTGGGCAGCTGGCGGTGCTGCGCTTGGGCGGAGCCCACGGCACACAGATCCAGCGTGGCTTTGGCAACATCCATTCCGACATAGACGAGGGGCGATGACATTGGTTAGACTCCTCCTTGCGATGCGAGCAGGTCGCGGCGCCCAGGGGGCCGATGACCGCTCTGGCAACTGTTCGAGTTTAGCAACAGAAAGCGCGGACGGATCTGGCTACCAACGGGCAGGCGCAAACCGAACCGAGGGCGACTACGATCTCGTCCGCGCCGCGCCCTTGGGGGGCATGCCCCCCAAGGGCCGCTCTGCTGCTCCCACTCCTGTGGGAAACCAAAGGCGAGAATACCACCAATCGAAGATACAAGGGCGGCTTGGCCCAAGCCGCCGGAATTTATTGATGGGAACGCCGACGGCGCGTTCAGCGAACGCGCCCTACCAACGACACGATATTGATGATACATGGCACTACCATGTATCGTCAGATTACGGGCCATGATGTTGATCGAGCGAGCATTCGCGGCCTGGACGTGTCGTTGGTAGCAACTGTCTTTTCATGTGGGTTGGAATTCTGGGGTTTTGAGCAGGTGATTGAGCAGGATGATGAGCTTGCGCATCACGGCCACCAGCGCCACCTTCGGCGCTTTGCCTGCGGCGCGCAGTCGTTGATAGAACTGCTTGAATCGAGGGTTGGAATAGGCCGCGACCAGGGCAGCCATGTACAATGCCCGCCGTGGCACGGCCCGGCCGCCTCCGATGAGCCGGTGGCCCCGACGAGGCCCACTGTCACGATTCAACGGCGCTACTCCGGCCAAGGCGGCTGCTTGCCGGCGATTGAGCGTGCCCAATTCCGGCATGCTGGCCAGCAACACGACAGCCGTAATGTGGCCCACACCGCCGACCTGACACAGCCGCGCTACCTTTTGGGCCAGCAGGGGCTGGGCTTGGACCAACTCGGCAATCCAGGTTTGGAGTTGTTGGAGCTGGCGATCCAGTCCCAGCAGATGACGACGCACCTGGCGGCGAAGCGCCGGGTGGACGGTGTGCTCCAAGCGGTTGTGTTCGGCTGTGCGCAACTGCTGGACTTGCTGGCGGCGCGCCACCAATTCGGCCAATTGACGTTGGGCCAGGCTGGCAACGGCCGTGGCCGAGGGCTGCAGCCGTTGACCGAACTCAGCCAGAACCTGCGCATCGATGCGGTCGGTTTTGGCCAACCGGCCTTGCGCGCGGGCGAAATCGCGGGCTTGGCGTGGATTGACGACACTGACGGGGATGGCCGCCTGCTGCAGCGCCACGACGGCAGCGCGTTCATAACCGCCGGTGGCTTCACAGACGACCTGGACCGGGCCGAGTGGGCGCAACCAGCGCAACAAGGCGCGATGGCCCTTGGCGTCATTGGGCAGGTGGCGGCGCTGCGTTTGGGCGGAGCCCAAGGCACACAGATCCAGCGTGGCTTTGGCAACATCCATTCCGACATAGACAAGGGGCGATGACATTGGTTAGACTCCTCCTTGCGATGCGAGCAGGTCGCGGCGCCCAGGGGGCCGGTGACCGCTCTGGCAACTGTTCGAGTTTAGCAACAGAAAGCGCGGACGGATCTGGCTACCAACGGGCAGGCGTGAACCGAACCGAGGGCGACTACGATCTCGTCCGCGCCGCGCCCTTGGGGGGCATGCCCCCCAAGGGCCGCTCTGCTGCTCCCACTCCTGTGGGAAACCAAAGGCGAGAATACCACCAATCGAAGATACAAGGGCGGCTTGGCCCAAGCCGCCGGAATTCATTGATGGAACGCCGCGGCGCGTTCAGCGAACGCGCCCTACCAACGACACGACATTGATGATACATGGCACTACCATGTATCGTCGGATGATGGAGCGGAATGTTGATCGCGGAACTATTCACTAATACCAGAGTGCAATGTGCGCCCTCACGGTTGGTCCGTGCAACAACTAGGGCTTGGCGTGCGACTCGGCTGGCTTCTATTGCTTCCACCCAGCTACTTTTGCAGCCAACACCGTTCCTGCGACCTGCGCCTCGACATATGCAATGAAGCTGTTGGCTCTTGGGTTGTCCTTTCCTCTGATCGCGAAGATCATCGAGCGAAGCAGTCGCAGCTCTTGGACAACTCTCCTACGGGCTTTGACCATTTCCTCGCCTTCGACCCGAATCAGCTCCGAAAGAACCTCGTGGGTAAAGATTTGTTCCGCAGTCAGGGCAAGTCGCTCACACGATCCATCTTTGAGCGCCAGAGAGAAGCACAAAGTGTTGACTGCAAGTTCCGCGCGCAGAGGGTCCCCCGCACTAACAATTTCCAGAAGGTCGTTCTGAACCTTCAATCTCTCAGCCTTTGACGAGTCCATCAGTTTAGCGCAAGCAAGGGCGAACGATTCGGAATCGTTCTTTCCTAATGCGCTTACCATTTGTTCCGCGAATTCACTCATTGTTGCTGAATGATATTCTAACACTCCTTATGATCGCCGTAAAGCATACTTGCTCGCAACTATAAGAAGGGCCTTTACCGCGATGATCCTAGAGAATCAATGAATAACGGCAAGGGCAGAGATTCCTCGACGAGCTCGGAATGACGGCCGAAGATGGGAAGGCGGACGGTTGAATCGCAACGCATTTCCCCTGCATCCAAAGGTCATGCTGCGCACAATCTCGATTATTGGAGGGATCATTCTGGCTATGGCTGCGATTAATCAACCGGCGCGTGGGGCGGAAACCGTTACGGTGGGCGGGGGGTGTTTTTGGTGTACGGAGGCCGTTTTTGAGGAGTTGAAGGGCGTCGAAAAAGTTGAGTCGGGGTATTCGGGAGGGGTTCTTCCTAATCCTACCTACGAGGACGTTTGTTCGGGGGAGACGGGGCATGCGGAGGTGAGCCAGATTACGTTTGATCCGAAAGTCATTTCTTTGAAGCAGTTGTTGGAGGTGTTTTTTACGGTGCATGATCCGACGACGTTGAACCGGCAGGGGCCGGATTCGGGGACGCAGTATCGGTCGGTGATTTTTTATCGGAATGACGAGCAGAAGAAGGTGGCCGAGGAAGTGATCAAGGAGATCGGGGCGGCGGGGATTTGGGACGGGAAAATCGTCACGGAGGTGTCACCGTTCAAGGCGTTTTATAAGGCGGAGGATTATCATCAGGAGTATTTCCGGTTGCACGGGAACCAGCCGTATTGTTTGTTCGTGATCCGGCCGAAGGTGGCGAAGTTCCGGGAGCATTTTAAGGGGTTGTTGAAGCCGGACGGGGAGTAGGGGACGGCGCGTGGAGCGTGGGTACGGCGGAGCGTTGGAGCGTGTGGAGTGTGGGTACGACGGAGCTTGGGAGCGTTTGGGCGGAACGACCCGGACGCCGGGTGGGGTCACCCGGCCTACAGGTTTTCGCGCTCTTTGATGGCTTTCAACTGGATGACGGTTTCGCGGTCGTGGGGGCGGTCCATGGCTTGCTTGGATTTGATGAGTGACTCGATGTCCAGGATGCGGCAGGGACCGCCGGGGACATCAAGCTCGACGCTGTGGCGCGTCACCTCATCATAGCCGCCGACTCCAAGGACGCTGCCCAAACAATCCATCACGCCAAGGTCGGTTGCCAGATACAGATTTTGCAGTCCGGCGCATGTGTCTTGCGTGAGCTTCAACGGCAGGCGTTGCGGCGTGAGGCGGTGGACGGGGTGGAGATCGGCGATGGCGTTTTGCAGGCGCAGGAGGTTTTCCGGGGTGAACCGGCAGCAGAGATCGATGTCCTGGGTGACGAGTGAAACGCCATAGACGGCTGCGGCATAGCCGCCGACGATGACGAATTCGACTTTGTGGTGGATAAGCCGTTGGAGCAGCGACTCAGGATCGGGCACGGCGTTTCTCCATCGCTTGGCGCAACATGACGACTGTGTTCAGGGCGCGGTTGTGGGCGCGGAGGCGTTCGGCGGGGGTTTTCTTCAGGTTCGACTCCAGCAATTCCATGTCGCAGCCGTAGGCTTCGGCGGCCTTCCAGGCGGGGCCGGCGGTGGTTGGCGGCGCGGGTTGGGTTTTCGCGGCGGACATCAGGCGGATTCTTTCCGGTAGCTGTTCAGGACCCAGTCGCTTAGGAATTTGTCGGGGGCTTCGAGGGCGGCGGCGGGGATGAGGAATTCGGTTTGGGCGGTGTTGTTTTTGATCAGGTTCAGGCCGAAATGGAGGTCTTTGAAGAGGTCGGCGCAGAGTTCGCTGACGCTTTGGTTGGCCTTTAACGCGCGATTGATGATTTCTTCGGTGGTGTCGTCGGCGAAGCGGATCTTCAGTTTGTGTTTTTCCTCAAACTTGCGTTCGAATTCCCGGACGAACTGTTGCATGAGCAGGCGCTTTTCGTATTCGGGTTCGTGCAGGATGCGGCCGAGTTCGGATTCGGGTTTTTCCACCAGTTCGCGGGTGACGACGAACTGGCGGACGGTGGAACTGGGGAGTTCGTATTTGAATTCTCTCAAGGCGCGTTCGGTGACCGTGAGCAGGCCGCGCGCGCCGGTATTTTCGTGGGACGCTTTTTCGGCGATGGCCAGGAGGCCTTCGTCGGAGAAAATCACGTCGATGCCGAAGGCGTGAAAGCTGGATTCGTATTGGCGGATGACGGAGCCTTCGCTGCGTTTGAGGATGTTATAGAGGTCCTCGCGGTCGAGTTTGTCGAGCACCACGCGGACGGGGAGCCGGCCGATGAACTCGGGTTCGAACCCGAACTTGATGAAATCCTGGGTGCGCGCGTTGCGCAAGAGCTCCGCCTGGGGCAATTCCCCGGCGGGCGCGGCGGCGAATCCGATGGAGGATTCGCGCAGGCGGCGGCTGATGATTTCGAGCATGGACTCGAACGCGCCGCTGACGATGAAGAGGATGTGTTTGGTGTTGATCGTCTCGCGTTTGACCTTGCCGCGCCGCTGGAATTCGAACGCGGCCTGGAGTTGCGCCTGGATATCTGTCGGCGAACGCAAGGGGACTTCGGTTTCTTCCATCAGCTTGAGAAGGTTCGTCTGCACGCCCCGGCCGCTCACGTCGCGGCCGATGATGTTGGGGGGCGCGGCGATCTTGTCGATTTCGTCGAGGTAAACGATGCCGTACTGGGCGAGTTCGACGTCGCCGTCGGCCCGGTGGAGGAGTTCGCGCACGAGGTCTTCCACGTCGCCGCCGACGTAACCGGTCTCGCTGAATTTCGTGGCATCGGCCTTCACGAACGGCACGCCGATGAGGTCGGCGATGGTTTTGATGAGATAGGTTTTGCCCACGCCGGTCGGGCCGAGGAGGATCACGTTTTGCTTCACGTAATCGCGCAGGTCATCGCCGCGGGCGCAGGCTTTGACGTGGTTGTAATGGTCGCAGACGGCGATGCTCAGGGTTTTCTTGGCCTCGTCCTGCTGGATGATGTAGCGGTCGAGGTGGGCCTTGATGTCCTTGGGCTTGAGATTGAAATCGAAATCGATGGCGGCGCGGCGTTTGGTTTCCTCGCCGGGGGGAGTGGTCTCGACCGTCTCGGGCTGCGGCGTGGCGAAGACCACGCGGTCGCCGAATTCCTTTTTCATGAATTCGTTGAGCTTGCGCTGGATTTCCTCCGGCATCGGCATGGGTTGCTCGGTACTCATGACTCCAATAGCTTAACGCAGGCGGCGGTTTTTGCAACATCGGAAGGGGAGTGTCCTCATTCCAACTCGTAGGAGCGCCCTTCCGGGCGCGACATTCATAGGAATCGCGCCCGGAAGGGCGCTCCTACGGAAGCCAACTGAGGCAGGGGCAACTTAGGAAGCTACGCCATCGGAGGCGTTACACTTTGGCGACGGTGTCGGCCAGGGATTTTTCGAACCGGGCGATGTTTTCGAGCGTGCCGATGACTTCGAGGCGGTCGCCGGCGTTAAAACTCATTTGCGGTTCGGGGATCAGCACCAGGTTGCCGCCGGTGACCGGGTCACGGCGGCGGATGGCCAGCACGTGCACGTCGAACGTGGAACGGGGCGCTAGCTGGGCCAGCGTGGAGCCTTCCAGGAGCGGGTGCAGATCGATGGTGCGCATGCCGAAGCCTTCGGGCAATTCGACGAACGCGTCGCGTTTCTCGCCGTTGTCGGACATGACGAAATGGCCGAGCAACTGGCGTTTGCGCAGGATTTCCTGGCTGTAGATGCCGAACAGGTCGCGTTTGGAGATCCAGCCGATGAGTTTGCGGGTGTCGGTTTTTTCCAGCACGGGCAGGCGCTCGCAATTCTGCTGCCAGAACATGTCCATCGTGTCCGCCAGGCATTCCTCCGGCGTGACGAAGGGAAATTCCCCGTCGACCAGGTCGTCGGCGACGACGGCGTGCAGCGAATCGGTCTGGTGCAGCATGTCCTTGATCGCGTGCAACGAGATGGCGCCGGTGAACCGCCGGTCCTGGTCCACCACGTAGAGCCAGTTGCGCTGCGTTTTCAGGAACCATTCCACCACGGTGGCGAACGGCGCGTTGCGCGGCACGGCGTCGACTTCTTCGTGCATGATATCGGCCACATGCAACGACTGCATGATGCTGCCTTCGGGGCCGGAGGGCAGTTTCACCCCGCTGCGCCGGAGGGTTTCCTGTTCGAGCGAACCGCCCTTGAAGGCGCGCGCGGTGAAATGGCTGACGATGCAGACGAACATCAGCGGCAGCACGATTTGATAGGAATTGGTCTGCTCGAAAATCATCATGATGGCCGTCAGCGGCGCGTGCGTCATTCCCGCCAGTACGCCGCCCATGCCCACCAGAGCGTACGCGCCGGGTTCGGCGGTGACGTGGGGGAAGAGCGTGTGCGTGCCGTACCCGAACGCGCCGCCCAGCAGCGCGCCGAGCATCAGGGAAGGCGTGAACAATCCGCCGGCATTGCCCGAGCCGAACGTCAGCGACGAGGCGATCATTTTCAGCGGGCCCAGCGCCAGCAGCAGCAGGATCGGGATTTGCTCGCGCAGGGTGAGGTTGACGACTTCGAAGCCGTTGCCGTAGACGTGCGGCCACCAGACCCCGATCACGCCGACGATCAGCATTCCCAGGGCGGGTTTGAGCCAGGCGGGCAGGGGGATTTTATCAAACAGGTCCTGCGTGCCGAACAGCATCCGCACGAAGATCAGCGACGTCACGCCGGCCAGCACGCCGAGCATCAGATAAGGGATCAATTCCCAGGCGGACACGAAATCATAGTGCGGCACGTCGAACCGCGGCAGGTTACCCATGCAGCTGCGGAACACCAGCGTGGAGATCACCGACACAACGACGACAGGCCCGAGCACTTCGAGGGCGAAATTGCCCATGAGGATTTCCAGGGCGAACAGCGAGCCGCCGATCGGGGCGTTGTAGACGGCGGCCAGCGCGGCGGCCGCGGAAGCGCAGACCAGCACGCGCAGTTGCTGGGTGGAAAGCCGGAAATGGCGGCCCATGTATGACCCGATGGCGCTGGCCAGCATGGCCATCGCGCCTTCGCGGCCCAGGGAACCGCCCGTGGCAATCGTCACCGTCGCCGCGAAATCGCGCGGCAACGTTTCGCGCAGCGAGACCACGCCGCCTTTGAGGCCGACGGCCTGCATGATGGTGGTGATGCCGCCGCCGCGGGTCTGGACGTGGAAGATCAAGCCGATCAGGCCCACCGCCAGCCCGCCGCACAAGGGGATGATGATATGGAGTGGCCAGGGAGTGTGTTGGGCCGCCGAGAGAAGATTCTGGCCGCTGCCCCAAAACAGGTTTTGGAAAAAGGAAATGATGTGCGCGGTCGCCACCGAGGCGAGTCCCACGGCCAGCCCGACCAGCGGCAGCAGCAGCAGGAACGTGTTTTCGCCCGCCGTGCGTTTGGCCCATTGTCCCCAGACGAGCGACCGCAGTTTTTTGGCGATGTTCTCGGCCGGCTTGGACATGGCCCTAGTTTTACGCCGACGGCGCGCCGCGTCAATGTTTTCAGGTCACGGAATCGGCGTTATCGCGGCAGCAGGGGCCAGAAGAAGGGCAGGACCAGCAGCAGCACGGCGAACAGCAGGAGGGTCAGCGGCAGGCCGACCCGGACGTAATCGCGGAACCGGTAGCGGGCTTCGCCCATGACGAGGATGTTGACGGGATGGCCGAGGGGCGTGACGAAGGCCATGGACGTGGCCAGGGCGACGCCCATGGCCAGCGCGCGCGGGTTGGCGCCGATGGTGCGGGCGGTTTGGATGGCGATGGGAATCATCACGGTGCAAATGGCCGCGCCTTTCATGGCTTGCGAGAGCAGGATGGTCAGCGCCACCAGGCCCGCCAGCAGCGCGTAGGGCCCGGCGTGTCCGAGGACGTGGATCAAGCCGTTGGCGATCAGTTGGGCCGCGCCGGTCTTGGCCATCGCGGTGCCCATGGGCAGCATGCCCGCGACGAGAAAAATGACGCGCCATTCGATGGCCCGGTAGGCCTGTTCCATCGTCAACGCCCCGGCCAGCACCATCGCCAACGCGCCGGTCAGCATGACTTCGCTGACGGGGAACCAGCCCGTGATGGCCGTGGCCAGGGTGAGCACCATGATCGCCAGGGTCAATTTGCCTTTGCCGGTGACCGGCGGCGCCTCGGCGTGTTCGTCGGAGACAAGGATCAGATCGGGATCGTCGCGGATCAGCGGCAAGCGTTCCCGCGGGCCGTGCATCAGCAGCGCATCGCCGAATTGCAGCGGCAGATCGGCCAGGCCGATGTACAACTTGCGGCCGCCGCGCAAAATGGCCAGCACGTTCAGGCCGTGTTTTTCGTGGAAGTGCGCCTCGCTCAGCGTGCGGTCGATCAATGAGGAGCGGGGCGACAACACGGCTTCCACGACGGCGATTTTCGATGATTCGAGGTCGTTCTCGCGCCATTCGCCCAGGCTGACGAACTCGAGGGACTGGCCGGCGTCGCGCAGCAGCAAGTCTTCCGCCTCGCCGGCCAGCAGCAGCACGTCGCTCTGCTGCAGCAACGTGTCGGGCGACGGCGAGAGCGTGAGCTGGCCGTGGCGGTCGATGCCCACCACGGTCAGTCCATACGCGTCGCGGAAGGCGCTTTGGCGGATCGATCGGCCGATGAGCGGGGAACCGGCGGGCAGGGACGCGCGAAACAGGTATTCGCCCAGCCGGTAGAGATCGACGAGATCGTCCGTTCCCCGGCGTTTGGCGCGTTCCTGGTCGGCGGCCGAATGGGAGGGCAGCAGTTTCCGGCCGATGAACACCATGTAGGCGATGCCGGCCAGCAGCAGCGGGAAACCGACCGGGAAAAATTCAAACAATCCAAACCCCGCGTACCCCGCTTCGCGCAACAATCCGCTGGCCACGATGTTCGTCGTCGTCAGCAACGTTGCCATGCCGCCCAGCAACGTGGCGAACGCCAGCGGCATCAGTACGCGCGATTGGCTGACACCCGCCTTGCGCGACGCCCCGGAAACCGCGGGCAGCAGGATGGAGACCGCGGCGATATTGTTCATGAACAGTGAAAGAAATCCGCCCGCGAACATGACGACCACGACGAGGCGGCGTTCGTTGTGTCCCGCCACGCGCAACAGCAGGTTGCCCACCTGGCCGGTCACGCCGGTGATTTCCAGGCCGGCGGTCAGGATGAAAATCGCCATCAGGATGATGACCGCCTGGCGGCTGAACCCGGAGAAGGCTTCCTGGGGTGTGAGGACGCCGGTGGCGCCCAGCGCGAGCACGACCAGCAATGCCACGAGATCCACGCTGAGCCATTCGCTCAGGAACAAGACCATCGCGGCGGCCAGAATAATCAGTGTCCAGATCAGTTGTGCGTTCATCTCGATTGACGGCGGCCCAGCCTGTTTACGTCTCGACGCTAACAGACGCGGCACCGCTGTGCAAGCTGCGGGAGGTGAAGTTGCTGTTGCAAAGACCAGCGGGAGAACAATCTGCAGAGATGAAAAGATTGAGGATTTACGGAAGTGCTTGCAATTTCCGTGATCTCGGGCCACTGTAACAAAAGTTGTGCCGGTGTTGTATGCATGGGGAAAGCCGGTACGGCCAATAGGAGGAAGCAGCGGGAATGACGTTTCGACGTCCGACACATCAGGAAATTGCGGCACGCGCCTACCAACTTTTTCTCGAACGAGGCAGGTTGGAAGGTCACGCCGTCGATGACTGGTTGCAGGCTGAGTACGAGCTGATGCAACTACCCGTGCGCTTGCTGGCGGAGATCGAACCGCCGGAGACCATCAAGGGCAGGCAGCGCAAGCGGTCCATCATCGACTTGGTTCGCGCCGCAATGTACTGAGACTGCGTACGTAACGCAGCCGATTAGAATTCGACGGGTCCTCGACGACACCGTATGCACGATGGTTATGCAAACAGGGCACGGAGTTCGTTCGGATCTGATCGATGCAACCTCAACAGCCTCCAGAGCCGCCGCAACCGCCGCAGCGTGAGCGGGCCACAGCGCTTGAAGTCCGTAACAACTACGGGATCGCCGCGCTGATTTTCTTTGTCCTGTCGATCTGGTTCGGCCGGGACGGCTGGTTTAGCCCGCCCGAGTACGAATACAAGACCTTCAACAAAGTCATGACCGTCCCGTTCGTGCTGGCCCTGCTGTTCTGCCTGATCATGGCGGGAAGCGCCGCCAGAGTCGTGGCCCGGCAACGGCGTCAGCAGGCTTCGCACCCTCCCTCGGATGTTCCGCCGGCGGGCCACTGAGCGGTTTCGGCAACGGCGCTGGTTTTCTCCCTTGTGTGCGGGGTGATGACGTGCTTTTTTGTTAACTGTGTCATCGTCTCCACATGCCCAGGCCCCCTCTTCGAATAGGGCGCTGATCCGCCGGTTGCTTGGCTTGAGCTGGCGCTACCGGGTGGCTTGCATCCGGGTCTTCCTTTATCAGCTCATTCTATTGACGGCCGGCTTGAGCGGGTTGGGGTTGACCGGCCTGGGGATCGACGTCATCCGCCACGAACTGCAGCCGGGCTCGAAGCCGCCGCACTGGCCTTTTCATCTGGCGCCGCCGGCTTCGTGGTCGGCGATGAAGGTGCTCTGGGCGATTGCCGCGGTGATTCTGCTGCTGGCGCTGGTGCGGGCCGTGTTGAATTACGTTTACAGCATTGCCGTGGCCGAACTGGTGGAGCGGCATGTGGTCGTCGACCTGCGCACGCAGGTGTATGACAAGCTGCAGCGGCTGAGCTTCCGGTTCTTCGACGCCAACGCCAGCGGCTCGATCATCAATCGCGTGACCGGCGACTCCCGGGCCGTGGCCAATTTCATGAACAACGTCCTGATCCAGGGCGTGATCATGCTGTTGTCGCTGCTGGTGTATCTGTCCTACATGTTGAGCATCCATGTCCGGCTGACGCTGGCTTGTCTGGCGACCACGCCGCTGTTGTGGATCATCGCCGCGATGTTCTCCCGCGTGGTGCAACCCGAGTACACCCGCAACCGCGAACTGGCCGACGACATGATCCTAACGCTGGCTGAAAGCGTGCAGGGAATCCAAACCATCAAGGGCTTCGCCCGCGAACCCGAGCAACGGGCGCGGTTCGAGGCCCGGAACCGGGCGGTCAAAGACCAGCAACAAACCATTTTCTGGCGCGTGAGCGTGTTTGTGCCGACGATCGGCCTGTTTACCCAGATTAACATCGTGGTACTGCTGGCCTACGGCGGCCGGTTGGTCGTCACCGGCGAATTGCCCATCGGCACCGGCATGATCGTGTTCGCGGGACTGCTGCAACAGTTCTCCGCGCAAATTTCCAATTTCGCCTCCATCGCCAACACCGCGCAGCAAAGCCTGACCGGCGCGCGGCGCGTCTTCGAGGTGCTCGACGCGCCGGTGGAAATCTACAGCCGTCCCGGCGCGGTCCATCTGGCACGGGCCAAGGGCGCGGTGCGGTTCGACCACGTGACGTTTGCCTACAACAAGGACGAGCCGGTGCTGGACGACGTCGATTGCGAGGTGGCCCCCGGCGAATGCATCGCCATCCTCGGCGCAACGGGCGCGGGCAAGAGCACGCTGCTCAGTCTGGTCCCGCGCTTTTACGATCCGACGCGCGGCCGCGTACTGGTGGACGGACTGGACGTGCGCGAGATCGACATCGATGATTTGCGGCGGGTCATCGGGGTGGTGTTCCAGGAAAGTTTCCTGTTCAGCAACACCGTTGCGGCCAACATCGCCTTTGGCCATCCCGGCGCGACGCGCGAACAGGTCGAGCGCGCCGCCACCATCGCCGCGGCGCATCAATTCATCACGGAATTGCCCAACGGCTACGACGCGTTGCTGCGCGAAGGCGGCAAGGACCTGTCGGGCGGCCAGCGCCAGCGGCTGGCGATTGCGCGCGCGCTTCTGCTGGACCCGTCGATTCTGCTGCTGGACGATCCGACGGCGGCGGTGGACGCGCAGACCGAGCACGAGATTTTGCACGCCATCGACAACGCGATGCGCGGGCGCACGACGTTCATCGTGGCGCACCGGTTGAGCACGTTGCGGCGGGCCAACCGGGTGATCGTGCTCGAGCACGGCCGCATCGTGCAATTGGGCCGGCATGAGGAATTGATCAACCAGGACGGGCCTTACCGGCGCACGCTGTCGCTGCAATTCGCCGCCGACGCCGGGCCGATGGTGGCGGAGGGGAGCGTGACGCCATGAGCGCGCCGCCAAAAGCCACGATCACCTACATCAATCCTGACGGGATCGACGAAGCGCGGCTGCGTCCGCTGGAGTTCGGGTTGATCGTGCGGCTGCTGGGGTATACGCGGCCTTACGCGACCAAGCGGAACTGGTTGATCGTGCTGGTCATCCTGCGCGCGATCCAGTTGCCGTTGCTGGCGTGGATGATCGCGGCGATCATCAACGGTCCGATGACGCGCCAGGACACGCGCGGCGTGCTCTGGGGCGCAGCGGGTTTCCTGGCGTTCGCAACGTTTACGCAGCTCTGTTTCCATTACCGCCAGCGGCTGGCGCTGGAACTGGGCGAGGCGGTGATCCACGACATCCGCAACGACATTTTCCGGCACCTGATGCGGATGCCGATGAGTTTCTACAATCGCACCAAGCTTGGCCGCGTCATCAGCCGGTTCTCGTCCGACGCCGAAGCGATGCGGGAAGGCGTGCAGGACTCGTTGTTCGTGACCACGGTGCAGGGCGGGCAAATGATCGTCTCGGCGATGCTGATGTTGTGGTACGACTGGGTGTTGTTCCTGGTGGTGCTGGCGATGGCGCCGATTTTGTGGGCGCTGAACTATCATTTCCGCCGGAAACTGAGCCTGGCCAACCGTCAGGTGCAGGAAAGCTGGAGCCGCGTCACGGCGACGCTGGCTGAATCGGTCAACGGCATCCGCGTGACGCAGGGGTTCGTGCGCCAGGATGTCAACACGGGCCTGTTCAACGACCTGATCACCGATCACTCGAAGTTCAACCTCGGCGTGGCGCGCGCTTCGGGCGTGTTTTTGCCGGTGCTGGAATTGAACAGCCAGTTTTTCACCGCCGCGCTGCTGGTGGTGGGCGGCTGGCGCGTGTTGCATCCCGGCATCCAGATGCCCGTGGGCAACCTGATCCAGTTTTTCTTCCTGGCCAACCTGTTCCTCGGCGCGATCCAGCCCATCGGGCAGATGTACAACCAGGCGCTGGTGGCGATGGCCGGGGCGGAACGCGTGTTCAACGTGCTCGACGCCAAACCCGATTGGGAGGAACCGCCGACGGCGGTCGATCTGCCGGCAAAAACCCGGCAGGACAAAAACGAAGGCGCGCGCGTCGAGTTCCAGCACGTGACGTTTAGTTACGTCAAGGACAGGCCGGCATTGAACGACGTGAGTTTCGTGGCCGAACCGGGCCAGACCGTCGCGCTGGTCGGGCACACCGGCGGCGGGAAAAGTTCCACGATCAATCTCATCGCCAAGTTTTATCTGCCCACCGAAGGCGAAGTGCTGATCGACGGCCACGACACACGCGGGATCAAGGGCGATTCGCTGCACCGCCAGATGGGGATCGTCAGCCAGCAGAACTTCCTGTTCATCGGCACGGTGATCGACAACATCCGCGTTGGGCGGCCGTCCGCCACCGACGAGGAAGTGATCGAGGCCGTGCGGCGGCTGGATTTCCTGGACCTGATCGGCGCGTTGCCGGCGGGGTTCTCGACGCAAGTGGGAGAACAGGGCGCGAACCTTTCCCTGGGCCAGCGCCAGCTCGTCTGTTTCGCCCGCGCGATGCTGGCCAACCCGCGCATCCTGATCCTCGACGAAGCCACCAGCGCCGTCGACGCGATGACCGAAGCGCGCATCCAGGGCGCGCTGGTAAAGTTGCTCAAAGGCCGCACCAGTTTCGTCGTCGCCCACCGCCTCAGCACCATCCGCCATGCCGACGTGGTGCTCGTGCTCGACCACGGCCGCATCGTCGAACGCGGCACCCACAGCCAGTTGCTGGCCGCCGGCGGCACCTATGCCAATTTGTACCGGCAGTTTGTGCGGGCGGGGGAGGGATGAAAGAGCCGGCTTTCTTAACACTCCTGCTTTACGGCCTCCGGGCATTGCTGTAGTGTGCTGTTTGCATGGCAGATGAAACACCACTCCTTGAAGCGCGGCCGTCCTGGTGGAATTTCTTTTGGCACCTGTTTTTCTTCTGGCTGATCGTGCCGTTAATCATCGCCATCGTGAAACGGCATTCGCTGGTCTTGCGGGTGTATGACGACCGGGTATCGCTGGAGAAGGGGTTGATGCGCAAAGAGGTGACGGACGTGTTTATCCACGACATCACGGGAATCGAGATCACGCAGGGTGTGTGGCAGCGGTTGTTCGGGCTGGGGGACGTGCTGGTGGGCACGTCGTCAGTGTCGCGCTGGGACGATGCGGCGAAGGGACTGCCCAATGCGCTGGGAATTCGCGATTTGATCCTGGCCCAGCGCAAGAAGATGGGGCAGACGCAACCTTCGAAGTAGCTGTAGCGGCGGTCTATGACCGCCGGCTGTTCAGGAAGGGACTCGGCGCTCATAGATCGCCGCTTGTATCTTGCCTCACATCGTTTTCTACTGTAGCCCCGTAGGGGAACTGACCGGAATGGTGGATAGACCGGGGAAAGGTGAATCTGTGAGCGCCGCCAGGCCCGTGAGCCTGAGTTGTAGATCCGATCCCTTTCCCCGTGGTCGGTTCAGGCCGGACGGTATCGAAGGTCCTCCGAGGGCTTTCGGAGTGAACCTGTATGCACAAGCTCGGCCCGCCAACCTGTCGATCCACCGCTCACACTCAACCACACGGAGGCTGCCATGACAAGTCCCGCCTATCTGGGCCTGGACATCGCCAAACGTAAATTCGACGCCGCTCTGCTGCTGCAGGGCTGCTGCCCCCACAAGCAATTCCCCAATAACCAGCAGGGCTTTGCCCAACTCACCAGTTGGTTGCAACGCCACGCCGCCGGCCCGCTGCACGTCTGCCTGGAAGCCACCGGCAGCTATGGCGATGCCGTGGCGTTGTTCCTGCACCAGCAAGGCCATCGGGTCAGCGTGGTCAATCCGGCCCGCATCAAGGCCTTTGGCAAAAGCGAACTGTCCCGCACCAAAACCGACAAAGCCGACGCGGCGCTGATCGCCCGCTTTGCCGCTGCTGCCACGCCGCGGCCCTGGACGCCCCTGCAGCCCGAGCAACGCCAACTCCAAGCCTTGGTCCGCCGCTTGGAGGCGGTCCAACGCATGCGCCAACAGGAACGCAATCGCCTGGACCTGGAAGCCGCTGACAGTGCCGTGGCCGAATCACTGCGCGAGCATCTGGCCCACTTGGACCAGCAAATTCGCCAGATCCAACAGCGCCTGCGGGCGCATGTGCGCGCCCATGGCGGCCTGCAGCAACAAAGCGATCTGCTCCAGAGCATCCCCGGCATCGGAGCCACCACCGCGCTGGCCGTGCTGGCCGAGATACCCGACCTGGCCCGCTGGCCCAGCGCCCGTCAGGCAGCAGCCTACGCCGGACTGACTCCCCGCCATCGCCAATCCGGCAGTTCCGTGCGGGGCCGCCCCCACTTGAGCAAGCTCGGCAATCCGCGCCTGCGTCGTGCGCTGTACCTGCCGGCAGTGGTCGCGATGAGAGCCAATCCGATTCTGCGTGCGTTTGCCGCGCGACTACTGGCAGCGGGCAAGCCGAAGATGGCTGTCGTCGGAGCCGTGATGCGCAAGCTCCTGCACCAGGCCTACGGAGTCCTCAAACACGCCACTCCATTCAATCCCAATCTGGAGTTCACCCATTGACAGCCAAGACGGTATCTACAGTTAAGACCAGAGTTTTTCGGGATATTCGCCGCGGCGGATCATGGCGTGGACGCTTTCGACGACGGCGGGGCGGTCTTGCTTGTAGGTGATGCCGACCCAGATGGATTTGGTGGGCAGCACTTTGACGCGCACGCGTTTTTCGGCCACGAGGCTGTTGACGACGGAGGGGATGAGGAACTCGGATTTTTCCTCCTGGCCGTGTTTTTCGAGGAACGCGGGGAAATCCTGCCGCAGATGATGGAACAGGGAAGGGGTGAATCCCCACATGTTCATCGAGACCATCTCGTCGCCGGTCAACGCGTGTTCGCCGTGGGCGTCCACGTGCGCGGCGGCGGCGCCGCGTTTCTCGATGTGTTTCATCTCGACGATGTGTTCGAGGATGCCGTTATGGTTGTCCACCCGGCAGACTCCGCGCGAGACGGTGCCGTGTTCGGAGAGCGTGTTGCGCAGGACGAAGCCGACCATCGAGTACTCATTGGCCTCATCGCGCGCGGCGCTGAGGTAATCACAGAGCACTTTGAAGGAGAAGGTGCCGTAGAAATCGTCCGCATTGATCATGGCGAAGGGTTCGCGGACCAGCGGTTCGGCCACGAGGATGGCGTGGCCGGTGCCCCAGGGTTTCTGGCGGCCGGGCGGCACGGTGAATCCCTTCGGCAGCTTGTCCAGTTCCTGGAAGGCGTATTCGACGGGCAGGTGTTTGGCGAACCGGTTGCCGACCGCCTCGGTGAACGCCTGTTCGATGTCGTGGCGGATGACGAAGACGGCTTTGCCGAACCCGGCCCGCACGGCGTCGTAAATGGAGTAATCGATGATGGTCTCGCCGTGGGGCCCGACGGGGTCCACCTGTTTGAGCCCGCCGTAACGGCTGCCCATGCCCGCTGCCAGCACCAGCAATGTCGGTTTCATAAATTCAGAGTCGGTTTATTTGGCGGAGGGGACGAGATTCGAATTTCCCGATTCGCATGATCCCGCCTCCTTAGTTAAATTCCCTAACACACCAGGCGTTCAATGACAGCCTGGACACTTGGCATGATGCCTTGGTGGTATGCCACCCACCGTGGGGAACACGATACAACGGAGAACGACGCTATGGCAAGCGTGCACAACATGGGCCGGCGCGCGTTCACGCGCTGGCGTCTTGTCGGATCGGTTTTACAAGGTGATGGAAGATGCCGGCAGCGACCGGCCAGGAAGAATGTTGGGACTGGCGAAGGCCGGCATGGTTGACAACCGATGTGATCCTTTGTTTATCTAGGCACGTTGTACGCCGCTTATGCAGGTGGACGAGTGGGGTCGCCCGCTGAAGCGGTCTGTATCAGGCCATGTCACAAGACCCAAAGGGGCTTGAACACCGGAACAGGATACCGGTTATAATGAAGCCATAAACCGCACAAACTTTGAGGCGATCCTTGTCGAAAATCTTGGATAAACTGAAGAAACCGCTGGCATTTGCCCGGTTGCGGGGGGGCTCGGTCGCCGGAGCCGCGCGACTGTTTTACTACGCGGGGCTCAAGTCCCCCCTGGCGCACCGGGGAATGGCGGCGTTTCATGCCGGTCGAATCCTGCGCTTACCATTTAACGCGTCCGAAAACAAGCTGTGGCAAGTGTGCCTGCGCGATAACGGGTTGGATGTTCTGACGCTTGCCGAATTCTTCTCTCCGGAAACTTTCATGGTGGATGAGTTCCCGGTTCGCGAGCCGACCGTCATCTACGATATCGGCGCGAATATCGGCGTCTCGTCCTTGTTTTTCGGCGCCCGATATCCGCGAGCCACGATCTATGGGTTCGAGCCGTTGCCGTCCAATTACGAAATCTGCGTGATGAACTATCAGAATCTGAACCAAGCCCGCGCCTTTCCGTGGGCCCTCGGATCGTCTACCGGTACTGCCACTTTTGAGTTTGAAGCGACAGACAACCGGGGAGGACGCCTCGCGGCTTCGTCGGCTGTCACTTCCCAGAGTTCCAGCCAGAGCATTACAGTGGAGGTGTCTACCATCGCCGATGTGATCCAGCAAAAGCAGCTCCCCCCGCCGGAGTTGTTGAAAATTGACGTCGAGGGAGCTGAACTTGAAGTTCTCAAGGGCGCTGGCAGCCACATCGCTTCGGTGCAGGCGATCCATCTCGAAACGCATGGTCCCGAACTCAGGGTCCAGTGCCTGGGATGGCTGCGGGAGAACGGTTTTTCCGTCGTTGGGCAACGAGAGGACCTGCCGGGGTTTGGCTCAGTCTGGTGTGCTCGTCGCTAGACTGATTAGCTGAAATCAGCGGCTTCATTGGTGAACATGCCGTTGGCGGAGGGGGCGAGATTCGAACTCGCGAGGGCTGTTGCTCCGCCTTATTATCAATTTTCCTAGTAAAAATGGCATTCAATGACAGCCTTGACGCGCCTGATGTTATGCCTTAGTGTTATGCCATTCATGACAGGGACACGATACAACGGAGGACAACCGTATGGCAAGCGTTCACAAACAGCCCGGCAAACCTTTCTGGTACTGCGCATACTCCACTTGGGATCAGGCTGAAGAACAGTGGAAGCGTCATTTCAAGTCGACCAAAACTCGGAACAAGGGCGAAGCAGAAGAAATCTGTGCGGCTTGGGAGAAGGCTGCGCGGCATGGCAAGGCAGGTACTTTAACGCCGGACAGGGCGCGTGAGGTCCTGTCAACAGGTCTAGAAGACATTTTCCTCGCCGCCAACCGCGAGACGTTGAAGACCTACACCGTCCGCGAGTGGGGCAAGCAATGGCTGGACAGCAAACTGATCGAGAACACGCCTCGGACACACGAACGCTATGGCGGCATTCTAGAACGATTTTACGGCTTTTTGGGTGCGAAGGCCGATAGGAACATTGCTGGTGTGACTGCCACGGAAATTACGACTTTTAGGGACAAATTGGCGAAAGAACTGTCAGTCAACACTGCCAACCTTGCTGTTAAGACGCTGCGGGTATGTTTTGGCGCAGCCTACAGCAATGATCTGCTGACCAGCAACACGGCAGCGAAAGTTAAAAAACTTAAAGTGCGGACCTTCGGCAAACGGCGCGAGTTTAAGTCGGCCGAAATTCGGCTGCTGCTGCAGTCCGCTGGTGATAGCGAATGGAGAGGTCTGGTTCTTGTCGGTCTTTATTCAGCGCAAAGACTTGGTGACGTGGCACGACTTCGGTGGAACCAGGTGAACCTCGAAACGAAGGAAATTGTGTTTCATGTCAGCAAGACAAACCAAGTCTTGCCACTACCGATGGCCCCAGCGCTGGTGAGCTACTTTGAAGGATTGCCGTCCACCGATAATTCAGCGGCGTTTGTATTCCCAAAAGCCGCCGAGTGTTCGCGCATCGGCGTCTTGTCCAATCAGTTTTACAAGTTGATGGAAGACGCCGGCATTGCACCCGCACGTAAGAATGTTGAGACTGGCGAAGGCCACGACAAGCCACGCACCCCAAGCACGCTGTCGTTTCACAGTTTGCGTCATAGTGCAGTGACGTTCTTGAAAGCCGCTGGAGTCAGTGATGCCGTGGCGCAAGCAATAGCTGGACACCAGAGTGCAGCCGTATCGAAGATTTACACGCACCTGAGTTCCGATGACCTTCGGGGAGCAGTCAATAAATTGCCTGATGTGACGAAGGGGTGAATTACGAATCTCTCTTGTCTCTTTCTTTTTCGACCCACCCGTAGCAATCCATTTGCCTTCACAACTCCCTGGTGCTATTCCTCAGCGCAAAGGAGGCCGTGTCATGAAGTTCTCGGTAATCGGGCTAGCGCTATGCCTGCTGCTGGTCATTGGCAGCACTACAACTACAACAGCCAGTCCATCGAACCCGCCCAGCTACACAATTGCGACGAACAACAATCAGGCCATCATTTTCTGGCAAAATAAGCCGATCTACAGCGGCAAACTTACCACAGCCACGATCTCTCCTGACGGCCAAACTGTCGCGTTTGTTATTGAACACCAGGTGGGATTCAACATGGGCGACGACCCGCATACTCCTGTTTATGGAGGTGCTTTGTTCACAGCTCATGCGGGCGGAAGGGTGATGGAGATCCAGAAGATCAAGAACAGTCGTGGGTTTGGAGTGCCTGAAGGAGATCTAGAAATCGGTGTGGTGTACCACCCAGAGCGCCTCCAATGGGACCACACCAGCCAATATTTGTACTTCATGACCCTGCCCTGGCCGACCCGATACATGTTGTGGCGGCTGAAGCCAGGAACGCGAAAGCCCAGAGCCGTTGTGCCATTGACCGATTATCGCTTACTGCGAAAGAAGCAAGGGCTGGACTGGGTAGAGGCGTACCAGACGGACTACGCCCCGCCGCCAGTGTATCGCGATTGGGAGACAACGTACATCTACACGCCAGAGGAGATGGCAGCAGACGAGTACGTGGAGCCGACCAGAAAAAGCAGTATCGACAAAGACTGGCCGCAGCCGTAAGCCCTGACGATTCCTGGCTTGATTCGACTGCACCCGGAGGCGTAGTCTCGCACCAACAACTAAATATTTGCGTGAGCTTCGGCTGCTGTCTGTAGCGAAACTGGAGATTTCAAATGACAAGCAGCGTTGGAGGCGCGCCCCGCAAGGGGTGTGCTGAAAGCGCTTTGTCATGGGCACTCCAGTGCCTGCTACGGGGCGTCAGTAAGTACGCCCCCTTTTGTTAGGCACTGATCGTCCTGCCGAAATCCCCCGCCGCAGACCTTGCTGAATCCGCGTGAAGGAGAGGCGAAGGCACGTGAAACCTTGGGTTTGGATTTTGTTGGTAGTGGTTGTGCTTGCTCTCGCGCTTACGAATCCGAACATTGACCAGCATCGACAGGAATTTGTGTCTGCAGCTGACACGTACAACTTGAATAATCATCCATATGCGACTTTGCTGGGAGCGAGCCACTTTACGGCCGTAACAATGTCGTACACTTTGGAATATGAGAACTGCATGTTGTTTTCATTTACGAAAGATCAACGCGGCCAAGTAGTCACGTGTGGTCTTCTCGGTGGTGTCTCGGTCGATAAAGACGCACTCAGAGATATAGTGGAAAACTGAAAGGCGGCAAGGCAATGACCATCTCAAACGAGTCTTCAAACGTAGTCCCAGCGAAAGTGATTCGCAGAAGGTGGCTGGCAAAACTAAAACTAGCCGCTTTCGCATCATTGTTTATAGTCATCCCTGTGGCTCTGAGTGTCTGGGAGGAAAGTGCGCACCCTAACATTCGTTACGACTACTACCCCAGGACTTTGGGCGACAATCTTGTTTGCATACTTATTGCGGCGGCTATGATCTGGGTTTACAAAAGCGGAGAAAAAGAGGATAGAACACCAAACGCCATCTATCGGTGTGCCGTCTGTAATGTCGATATAGCTGTAGACCTCTCCACACTTCGAGACGGTAAACCAAATTGGTGCGACCCTGTTTCAAAGGCTTCAAATGAGGCGCTTTCTCCTGGTCGATGCGAAAGATGCCCTAGATGTAATGTCAGGCTGCGATATCCGGTGGAATTGGGCAAAGTATCCGTGCATGCGGAACAGTAATTCACAAGGAAAGGCACAAAAGGCTAATATGAGTAGAACCTGGAAGCGTAAAGAGATAGTAGAGAGGGTGTTTGGCATTGGCGCACTCATTGTTATACTTATACCACTCGGGTATGTGTGCGTACGGTGTCTGTGGTATCTCTTAGTAACCGAATGGGAGCCAGGCGTTCTTATTCCAGCTGATCTCGGCACAGATCGCTATACTACGCTCCAATTATTCGTGTTCATATTCTTGGATGTTGTGCGTTTCGCTATAGCGGGTTATGTCTTGTATTGGATTGGGGTGCGGCTGTTTAGGGGCATTAGTTCTGGTGTAAGAGCACTATGGAGGTGCTTTTGGGAGCGGATGGAGGAGAAGGAATTGGACAAGAAGTGGAAAGAAGAGCATCCATGTGGCCCTTGCCGACCGCGCACGTTGATAATCAATAAAGGCAGCATCAAAAGCCACGAGGAATACTTCCAGCGGCGCTTATCCGAGCCAACCAGCGAGAAGGAAATTCGCCAGTGGTTCGACGAGGGGCGCATCGATGAGTATGCACAAGTGCGGGTTCGGGGCCAAGGCCTAAGAGCAAATTGGCGACCTCTTTATGTGATGCCTGAGTTTCCCAATCTGTTCTCCCAGGCATCGTGCAACCGTGGCATTGCTAAAGTAAAGAAGGGTGATTGGGACAGTGCCATTGCTGACTTCACAAGAGCCATCGTACTGCACTCTAAAAACGCCTACGCCTACGCCTACCTAGGCTATGCAAAAGAAAGCAAGGGTGATTGGGACGGAGCCATCGCTGATTGCTCGAAAGCCATTGAACTTGACCCGAGCATCGCCCAGGCCTACGCCATCCGTGGCTCTGCTACAGCAAAAAGGGGTGATTTGGGCGGTGCCATTACTGACTACGATAAAGCCATCGAACTCGAACCAAAAATCGCCTTCGCTTACAACAACCGTGGCCTTGCTAAGGCAAAGAAGGGTGATTGGGACGGAGCCATCGCTGATTGCTCGAAAGCCATTGAACTTGACCCGAACTACATTGACGCCTACAGCAACCGAGCTGCCGCTAAGAAGGCTAAGGGGGATCAGGCGGCGGCGGATGAGGATTTTGCCCAAGCTGCCAAACTCGCCGCACACTGATCGGATGTTGATTTCGCAAAACAGTAGTCTGCTTCATCCGCCCTACGTCGCACCCTCAATTCTCCGCAATATTCTAATTCTAGGACCATGGCACTCCTAAGCCCTATACCGGGGTCATTCTTATACAATTGCATCCCCTGGGTGGGGGTGCCCTCCAGCCCCCTGCCTACCCTGATTAAAACCAGCTCCTCCTCGCGGCATAATCATTGAGCGAGATCTAGCTCCAAGCGGCCGTGAAATCGGCGGCCAACCAAACGCTTAACCAAAGGAGGAGGCATGCGCTGTCCTGTCGCTAAACCACGTGCCTGGAGAATCGTGTGTGAGCGCTTCTTTCGCCATCGGCACGTGCGCGCAGACAAGAATGAGTGGTTTCATATTCATCGCGATGGAGGTGGAAACAAACCAGGTCCTGGCGGTGGAAGTGCCTGGCTAGTGGTGCTGGCCTGTTGTTTCGCTGCCTGGCTTGCCTACGAGATCTTCCTGTGGGTCATTGAAGTCCTCAGAGCCGTAATTCATGGCGTGGCGGGCATTCTGGACGCATTAGCGCCATACCTGTTGTTGATCGTGATCGCAGCCACAGTTGTTTGGTGGTTGCGCAGGCCAAGAAAGGAGGGGCCATGAAAGAAGGCGAAACAATTAAAAGCGGACCCTGGGCCGGGTTTGAAGTTGTCAGTGTTTACACCCGAGCCCAGGCCATTGCTGACGGAGTATTGATTAGCGGCAATGTTGGGGAGCTTGAGGAGGTCAGTCGTCAGCACTTCCCAAGAACGCCCATTGCGATGACTGCCGCAGTGTTCGACATCATCAAACGAGCAGTTGAGAATCCGAAGTCCTGCAACTCATACAAAGGCGTATGGCATGACGTGTTGTGGATGAGCAGGACTTGCAGTCGGGCCGTTGACGAAAGCACGTGCCTGTTCCTGGTCAAGATCACAACGCCTGGCCGAAGGTCTCTGTACCAGTTCAAGATCGTATGCCACGCAGGAGATCACGGAGAACCTGTTCTGACTGTCGTGCTAAGGGACCAGGCCATCACCAACATCGTGGTCGCGAATCATTGGCAAATCAGAAATTGCGTCCATGACCGTGGGTTGTGGCTTTAGCAAAGGGCGCATCAGTTCCATCAGCGGCAGGCACAGTTCCTTAGCGCCAGTAAAGTTGGCGTTGGCAACTGAATAGTGAGTGGGTTCGGGCCAATTTGGAAGTTTGGTTGTCCGGGATGCTAGGAAAAAGGTTCTGAACCGAAGTTGAGGAATCCCATAGTGGCCAGCAAACAGGATTTTGTGTTGGACGCGATAGCCCAGTCCTTCGAGCTCTCTATTGATTGCCTTGACTGTCCCGCCGCTATTAAAGCTAAGAATGCCAGGCACATTTTCGATTAAAATGAATTTGGGGGCCAATCCCTTGGCGAGTCGTATAAACTCCAGGAAAAGGTGATTCCTGTGATCAGCTTTTGATCGTACAGGGGCGTTGATTGAAAACCCCTGGCATGGCGGCCCCCCGGCAAGCAAATCAAGGTCCCCGGGTTTAAGGTGCGCCGCATCTAGGATCTGCTCAGTCGCTAGCTGTCTGATGTCATCAACATGGCAATGCGTGTTTGGGTGGTTGTGTTTGTAGGTGGAGGCATAAATTGCATTGATCTCTGACGCAAAAAGTGGCCGAAAGCCCGCTAATTCAAGCCCGCACGACAACCCCCCCGCTCCTGCGAATAAGTCCACGAGCGTCAAGGCGTCTTCTTTAAACGCCTGCTTTTTTCGGTTTTTCGGAATCGCTCTTTTGTCCATCGCCTTCCCAAACGCCCCGTGAGTGTAGTCCAAAATTGTGTATGGGGCAAGCCGTCAAAACTTCAAATCGGCACAATACAATCATCTGTGTTGTGTGCAGGCAAACTCACGGGGTTGACGCCCCTAATCCGTACGCCTACAATGATCTCATGCGAATTGTTCCCTCGCCATGGCGGGCTGAATTTAATGCGCTGTTGTCATCCGCTAAGAAGGAAGTGCGTATCACGGCTCCATTTTACGGCGAAGACGCAATTGCGGGCATTCTTAACAGGGCCGGGAAAACAGTTGCGAAATACTTCCTCTTGGCGTTGTCAGAGCAAGCGGTAGTGGCTCGCAGCCAATCAACGGCGGCTATCGCGCTTATTCGTAAAGATGGCTCGTCCAGTCTCCGATTCATCAAGAATTTGCACGCCAAGTTCATTATTGTCGACAAGACCACGGCGATTGTCACCTCCTCAAATCTCACAAGGGCGGGACTGGAATCAAATGTCGAGATGGGAATTCGTGTTGATGATCCGAAGACAGTTGCAGAATTGATACGACAATTTGATGGTCTGTGGTCAAAAGCATCGGTTGTCGTCATCTGCTGACGATGAATTCGTCCGAGCTGCTTGCAGGTCCGTTATCAGACTGGGTGAACCAGGTTCAGACGATGCATTGATAGAGGTGCTCGATAAGTCCGACTACACGTATTGGGCTTGGGACATGGCCCAGGACTTCTTAGACAGTGGAAACTCAAAATTAGAAGCTGCTGCGCGTAAATGGGCAGGGGTGCACAGTATTCCAATAGAGAATAAGACACACATTGTCTTTCCTGGAGATCCTCGCTTCTCAGGGTGGGGATGGGGCTGGGGAACCGCGCGGTAGATCGATTTTAGTCCATTGGGAAGTGTTTATCCTGCGCATCATTTGCCCTGAGGATCAACTGTCGCTGCATTGCCCCGCTGAAGTAGTTGAACAAATCCTGCCTGATTGCTACTCTGTGCTCAGGGTAAGCCGTTTATAAACATTCCAACAACCCAGGAGCAGGAGAGAGTATGTCCAAAATGAACCAAATGGTCCACCAGTTGCTGTCTCAGCGCAAACAGGCTCAGCACGAAATTGAGAAGCTTGACCTCGCCATACGAGCGCTGTCGTCGCTTGGTGGATCGTCGTCTGGAGGGCTGACGGTCAGACGGAAGCCTCAGTTCTCAGCCGCTGGACGTGCCAGAATTGCTGCTGCACAACGAAAGCGTTGGGCGAAGATCCGGGCAGCGCAGAAGAAGAAGTAGGCGAATTGTAATCGCGGATTGAAGGCTCTGGTCGAAGCCATCGACGAGTTGGTCTTGTTGTGCTGCGGTAATCTGGCCGGACCAGTAACTGAGAATTGGGGCTTCCGCCTGATTGCAGCACAGCTAACGGATTCCAGCGCCTTTTAGAAGAGTTTCGACGAAGTCGCGGTGTGCGTGTTGTTCGGACTCACAACAGCTCACAACCTCTTTTACAAAAGCGCTCGACAAGATGTGTTTTCCTGAAAGAATTTTGTCTGCAAAGGTGTGGTGAGATAGATAGCCTGCGAGCTCCTCTCTGAGAGTACCCATTGTGGTCGTGCCTTAGGCGCGGCTGGGATGTTGTGAAAGTTCTGTTCGATCATATAGCTACCTCTCGTTTGAAATTATGTTCTGGAAGTGGGGTGCCCCGCACGATGGGCACCCCTAGGTTGATGTTCAGTAAGGCGTCGCGCCGCCAGCACAACTGCATCCGGCCTGCTACTGCCGATCAGGCCGTGTTCTATGCCGCTTCGCCGAATTCGCGCCCTTCGAGGAGTTCAAACTCCTTCTCGATCAACTTCGTGAGCACTTCCTCGAACTCGGATTGTTTCGAGGCTTTGTTCTCGCCTTGGCGACGTTGCGGTTCACGGACCTGCACGTTCTTCCCTTTACCCCACGGCCACGTGATCAATGCCTTTGCTCCAGACGATTTGATCGCACGGCAGTCCGCAAACACATGGTCACCCGCCCAGAGGTCGACCGACAATACAAGCCTACCGCTGGTGGATCCGGGGACAAGCCAGGTGCGAACAATGCCGCAATTTTTAATCTCAGATGCCATTGTTATTCCTTTCGTTGGTTGATTGCATTTCGACCACCGCGTCGACCTGCGCGGTTGACCCGATTGTGGTATTTTCTATGTCATACTGTCCCTCGTTGTTGTTTGGCTTTTGGGGTTCGACGTGGGAATAGAGAAAATTGCGGATCGACCCAATGTGGAAAAGCCTGACGCCGGTTCGTGCACCGGCCTTGCGAAGGCAAACCGACTTGATCAGCCCCGCGTTGATCAAGGTGTAGAGGTAGCCGCGTTTGAGTCCGAAAATCTTTTGAACATCGCTCGCCCGGCCCCACTCAACCAGAGTTTGAGTGAAGTCACCTGGCCGAACAGGCTCGGCGGTCAAGGCGTTATCATGCACCGTGCCACTTGGCGACGCTTGCAATCTGAAATTAATTTTTGTTTTAGTGCTGATCGGTTTCATAATTGCCACGGAGTTCATTATGTCTGTGATCGTTTCTGAATGAGGGAGACATGATGGAAAGACGCACCAATTGACGCGAAGGCGCCAAGTGCTTCGACCTCGCAGTTGCTGGGATCGGCTAGGAAGGCAAGAACGGCTATTTTCGTCCAGCGTCTATATGATCGAATGACGCTGGTGCATGAGTCTGAGGGTTGCATATGCAAGGCCCTTTTTGCTAAGTGCTAATGTTTCTAATTTCACGTATACTCGACTATGTTGCTATGCGCGATTATTCGCGCGCTAAGGTACGTCCGGAATCAAGTCGTCTCGCCGCTGCTGTGACCGTGGTCGGGAAAATAAATTAGAAGCGTGCATGTCCAAATCCAAAAACTTAAGCGACTGACCGTTCCGCTCGGCATCGCGAAAAACCCGATGCCAGCGTTGATCAACAACCCCGCCAAAAAAAGCGAATGTCACTGGCATTCCGCGGCTCACGCAATCGCGGATAGGCCCCGCTAACGTCCACGAGTCTGATACGATCACCACCCCGGAAACGCTTGGAGGTGAAGCGCTGCACAAACGCCCCAATACATAGGCGATCATGGAGTCAAACCGGGTTACGGACGGGGCGGGATTCGTTAGAAGCGCATTGATTATAAACGCTTCCTGCGGTGCGATCTGTCGAACATTCCAGCCAAGGTCCCCGATGTATTGGTTAAACTTGGACTGTTTCTCATTCGAGTCGTCGACTGCAGTGAAAAATAGTGCTGGACGCGGCGGGGTCTGGGGCTTGCCGGCTGTTTGAAGGATATCAGCCAACACCCGGTAGTCCATGTTGCGTTCTGGAGAAACAGAACGTTGACCAAAAAAAAGTGCGCTGCCATCAATAAGCAACGCCCAATTCGAATTTTCAGTTGTCGTCATCAATACACCCCATAGGGTTTAATGCCCGAGTTGTACTCGAAGACGATTTTGTTGTCAACAACACATTTGTTGAGGTGTCATTTTATTATCAGTCCTGCCGGCCACCCGCCCGACTAAGGGCGACAAACTACAGCAGTGACACTGGTGACAGTGTTGTCGTGCTGCTCTGTCCGTCTTGGCGGTAATGTCTGGAGTTTGCCTTTTAAGGCTGCCCTGGAGATTGGTCTTTCGCGCCGACAAAGCCAAAGCAAAAACACGGAGGCACGTGTTATGCAATTGTGTTATGCCTACAACTATCTAGCTACTCTGATTGGATAAAATCAGCAACTTCATTAAGGAAAATGAAGTTGGCGGAGGGGGCGAGATTCGAACTCGCGAGGGCTGTGACACCCCACACGCTTTCCAGGCGTGCGCATTAGACCACTCTGCCACCCCTCCCTTGCCTGAGAGGCAAAACCTTACCGTGCCGCCGCCGCGCGCGCAAGCCGTCATTGCCCGCCCTGCACCAGTTGATTGATCAGCCATTCCTCTTCCAGCGGACTCAGATCGAATCTGACGGCGGTTTCCTCGATTGCCTTGATCCTGTCCATGCCGGGATTGGCCTTCAAATGAAGGTTCAACCACTCCAGCGCTTTCGCGCGTTTTTCCGCGGCCGCTTTGTCGCTCATGGTGTTTTATCTCCCAGTCCTGCCGCCCGCCTCAGGCGGTCACGTATCGCAAGTCCCATGCCGTCCGCGGGGGGCAGCACGCAGACAATCACGTCCGCGCCCCGCGCGTCAAAAGCACGCAACTGCGCAAACAGCGTGTTCGCCAGACGTTCCACCCCGCCCGTGCCGTCCACGGTCCCCACCTTCCGGCCCTGTCCTTCCAACTCACCGGCCCGCGCGCGCAACTCTTCGGCGTTTCCAAATAACTCCACGCGCGCCCGGGGAGCATAATGTTTTGCGGTCATGCCCGGTGCGGCCAGGCCTTGCGCGGCCACTTCGTCCGCCACGCCCGCCGACAGGCGCACGGCGCCGATCACCGCTTCCAATTCCTCGCGGCTGACGCCGCCGGGCCGCAGAATGGCGGGTGGCGATTGCGTCAGGTCCAGCACGGTCGATTCGACGCCCAACAGGGTCGGTCCAGCATCCAAAATGAGATCGACCCGGTCGGCCAAATCTTCAAGCACGTGTTCGGCCCGGGTCGGGCTGGGACGGCCGAACCGGTTGGCGCTGGGTGCGGCAATGGGCAAGTGGGCCGCCGCCAGCAGGGCCGCCGCCACGGGATGGCGCGGCTGGCGCAGCGCGACGGTGGGCCGGCCCGCGGTCACTTCGTCGGGAACATGCGCCGCTTTGCCGACCACCAGCGTGAGCGGCCCGGGCCAAAACCGTTGGGCGAGAGTGTCGAACAGCGGCGGCGGATTTTTTGCCAGCGACCGTGCCGTGGCGGTGTCCGCGACGTGGACGATCAGCGGGTCCCACCCGGGGCGTTCTTTGGCGGTAAAAATTCTTTCCACGGCTGTGATGTCCAGCGCATGCGCGCCGAGGCCGTACACGGTCTCGGTGGGGAAGGCGACCAGTCCGCCCGAGCGCAAGAGGCGCGCGGCGTGTTCGATGGCTTCGCGTTGCGGTGACTGCGGGTCGACGGTGATGACGTTCTTCATGCGCTGGCGAAGTTTGTCACAGCCGGAGGATGCTGGGAAGTGAGATTTGCGTTGCGAAAGGGCGCCCGAACGTGAAAAACTGGGCGGCGGAAGATGAAAAACACGGCGATTTTGTTGGTGGACTGTCCCGACCGTAAAGGGATCGTGGCGGCCATCGCGGATTTTCTGTTGACCCACAACGCGAACGTGCTCCATGCGGATCAACATCAGGATGCCGACCTGGGATTGTTTCTGACGCGCATTGAATGGGACCTGGCGGAGTTTGATTTGGATCCCGCCCGGTTTGGCGAGAAGTTCGCCCCCGTCGCAGAGCGTTTCCAGATGCGCTGGCGGCTGGAGCTGTCGGCGTCGCGCCCGAAGATGGCGATCTTCGTGTCGCGGGACGATCATTGTCTGGCGGACCTGTTGTATCGCCACGACAGCGGCGAGTTGGCCTGCGAGATCCCGGTCATCATCAGCAATCATACGGAGGGCGAACGGCTGGCGGCGTTCCACCAGGTGCCGTTCGTCCATATTTCGGTGGACCCCGGCGACAAAGCGGGCGCGGAACGGCGGCAACTGGAATTGTTGCGCGAGCATGCGGTGGATTTCGTTGTGCTGGCCCGTTACATGCAGATTTTGTCCGCGGACTTCGTCCGGCGCTATCCGCAGCGGATCATTAACGTGCATCATTCCTTCCTGCCGGCCTTCAGCGGGGCGCGGCCGTACCACCGCGCCTTCGAGCGCGGGGTCAAATTGATCGGCGCCACCAGTCACTACGTCACCGAGACCCTGGATGACGGCCCGATCATCGAGCAGGACGTTGTCCGCATTTCGCATCGCGACCAACTGGAGGACCTGATACAGAAGGGGCGCGATCTGGAAAAAGCTGTACTTTCGCGCGCGGTTCGCTGGCACACCGAGCATCGCATTCTCGTCTATGCGAAGAAGACCGTAGTGTTCGATTGATAGGGACTTGCGCGTTTGATTCAGCGGGCAGCTTATTTTTGAGATCGGAAGGACTTGGCACCTTTGCTGCTGAATTTGAGCGCTATGACATCGCGCCTGAATTCTATTCGCAGCAAGACCGTGCTCATCGCCGAAGACGACGACCAACTCGCCCAAATCGTAGCGGAGGCGCTGGAGGAGGAAGGGTTTCGCACACAGCGGGCGAGCGACGGGATTTCCGCTTTGAACGCCATCCTGGAAACACGGCCTGACGTGATTCTTCTCGATCTGATGCTGCCGCGCCTGCAAGGCTACGACATTTGCGGAATGGTCCGCAAGACCAACGCCGTCCATCAAATCCCCATCGTGGTGATTTCCGGACGCAGTACGCTGCAGGACAGGCTGCGCGCGTTTGAGCTGGGCGCGGATGACTACGTGATCAAGCCGTTCGAGTTGGACGAGTTGCTGGCGCGGGTGGAAGCGATTGTGCTGCGCTCGCGGCAGCGGCATTTCCCCACGCCGTTTACCAGCGGCGAAGACATCGAGTAGGCGGCGGCGCCCGCCGGAGTGGTACGCCCGGAGGGATTTGAACCCCCAACCCTCGGTTCCGAAGACCGATGCTCTATCCAGTTGAGCTACGGGCGCACAAGCACTTACGTAAATCAGCTTGACTCAATTGGCAGAAAATGGCATTCTCAGGCACGGAAAGGAACTGATTGCCATGACAAGTGCCAAGGTCAAAACCAAGCTGTGGCCGCCGATTCATCGGCTGAAGTATGCCAGCGGGAAAGTCGGTTGGCAAGTCGCCTGCCAGTTGAACGGGCAGCGCGTCCGCGAGACGTACCAGACCAAAGGGGAAGCCGAGACGCGGGCCGCTGAAATCCGGCTCAAGGTAGATAACGAAGGCGCTGCCGCGTTCAACATTCCGCTCCCGTTGCGTGTCGAGGCCGTCGAGTCAGCGGAGTTGCTTAAACCATACGGCGCAACTATCCGCGAGGCGTGCCAGTGGTACACCGAGCATGTCTTGAGATACCGCAACGCCCCGACCGTGGCCGAGATCGTCGAGAAATTGATTGCCGATGCCGTCGCCGCAGGCCGTCGAGAGAAAACCACGACGGACTTGCGCTATCGGCTCGGAACGTTCTGCAAGACTTTTGGAACCCGGAAGCTTTCGGAAATTGGCATTGAAGAGTTGCAGGTGTGGGCAAACGACCCTTCCTTGTCGGCCCGTTCACGCCGCCACATGTTGACAAAACTGTCGCAACTCTTTCGCTACGCTGAGAAACGCGGCTGGTGTGAGAAAAATATCGCTGCCCATGTTGCACGGCCCGACGTGCCAGATGGCGAACCGGGATTCTTGACCGTGGAGCATTGCGCCCGGCTCTTGGAGTGTGCGCCCGACCATGATTTAACGGCCTACGTTGCGTTGTCTCTGTTCGCGGGCATCCGTGTTGCTGAGCTGCGACGGCTGACTTGGGATAAGGTAAAGACAGAGCAGGGGGTTATCATCATTGACGGCTCTGTGGCGAAAACAAAATCCCGTCGAATCATTGACTTGAACGAGACGGCGCGGGCATGGCTGGCGACGTGCGCCAAGAGATCAGGGGCAGTCGTTGACCCGATGAACTTCCGCAAACGGTTGGACGCGCTACGTAAGGCCGCTGGATTAACTCAGGGCTGGCCTGAGAATGCGCTGCGGCACTCTGCGGCCACGTATGCCTTTGCCCAGTCGCAAGACGCCGTGCGCGTGGCCGCGATGCTTGGGCATAGCGTGGACGTGCTACACAAGAACTACAGGGGCTTGGCGACCAAGGCCGACGCCGAGAGGTTTTTTGCTTTGCGACCGGCTGCTGATGCTGCTGAGAAGATCGTGTCGATGAAAGCGGCCATTGGATAGGGTCGTCCTAAGCGCAAAGGCGAGCGAGGCCGAGATGCTGTAAGGGGCGCGGAGTTTACGCATCGTCTGGAGATTCTTGCAGTACCTCCGACTTGTAGAGCCGCCTCGCGCGCGTGTCCTTTTCCACCACTTCGTCGCTGGCAAACGATTGTCTGTGTTGCTTAAACGTCGCAGCGTCCCCCTTGCGATAAAACCCTGCTCGGCTAATACGCATGCGCCGCGCAACAGCACCGGCGGTAAGCTTTTCTCCGCGCGCGTTCATCTCGCCCATTACCACAGCCATTTCCAGATCAATGGCCCTGGCGCGGGTCACCGCGTCCAACATTCGTCCTGTTGGTGGCCTGTCCCACAACGGATGCAGACGGTTATTGCGGGTTCTGAGTCGGGCAATGGCGACGCACTTGGCGCTGCATTCCTCGTATGGCCGCAACGCGTCCATCTCCGAGATCAATAGCTTCTCAGCCTCCCTATGGGCATCACTCACCACCGTAAGCGCCGAAGGCTGGAACACCAAAATCCACCTCCGCCTGGCGGGGTTGTCCAACCAAGAGAGCGGGAAGATTCCCTTCCGCTGCGCCACTTGGTAGAAAATTTCACTCACTCGAATCCACCAACGGCCACAAATCCCCTTTGATCGGTAAGCGCCTGGGATGCGGCCTTCGGCTGCCCAGCGGCGCAACGTTCGCGGCGGCCTCCCCGTCAAAGCCGCCAGGGATTCCATCGTGAGATCGTTCGCCCTTCGCATCCGCGTTGGACGCATGGGGTTGTGCTGCATTGCGGCCAGAGCATAGGCCGCTGAGACATTCCTGGCAAGCTTAGGATGCAAAGTGTGGCAAAAAGTGGCAACACAGTGAAAGCACTGGCGACGATCACGCCGTTCACCAACACGCTGATTTATCTTCGCCCCGACCAAGCGATTGAAGTGTTGCCGATAAGCCGCCGCTGCCTATCAAATTGGCAACGCCGTGGCGTCATCCCGTTCTACCGCATCGGTCGCACGGTCATGTTCAAGAGGCAAGACATCGAAGTAGCACTTGAACGATTCCGTGTCGCCGCCGTTGGCGAGCCGCGTCCCCGGAAGATCACGCCGACCGCCCCCGCCCCGACCCCGGCCCGCAAGCGGCGCATGGAGCGCGTGAAATGATCGACACAAACCACAACGGAAGTTTTTTGCTGTGATTCCGGCACCGTCAACAGCAACGCCGCCGACCTACCTGACTGCCGCCGACATCGGGCGTCGCGTTGGACGGCATCCGAATACGGTTAAAGAAATTGCCGCTCAGTTGCGAATTGACCTTGCTCGCACTGCCAATGGCACAAGGTTGTTCAGCGAGGCGGACGCGGCCAGGGTTGCTGCCGAGCTTCAGCGCCGGGAAATGGAGCGCGACCGTCGATGAACAGCCCCGCATACGTCCCGTCCACAACCGAAACGCTTGCGGCCTACTCGGAGGCCAAGAGTGCTTTGGCGGAACTCTCTGCCACTTACCTCGGCCTCACTCTCGCGGAGCAACGCAAGGCCAATCTGGCTGGTGCGGGCCATCTCCTCATTCTGAGGCTGTATGACCGAGTGGAGTTTGAAACGTATCTCACTGAGTTTTGTGCGATCACGAAGTTGAACAAGATGGCCGTGCGTAAAACCGTGGAGCAACGGGCCTCTGAGACTGTGGCAGGCTGCGCGGAGGTGGCTGGCACGAATGGGAAACGAAGATCGGCCCCGTCCAACAACGGCAGCGGCGCGAGTATCTGGATTGCGCCGTCCGGCGCGGTGTCGATCACCGAGTCAGCGACCGAAATTTTTAAACGCATCGGGCCGACTCACAACCTGTTCATGCGTGGCGGTGTCCCGATGCGATCAGTCACAGACAAGGCTGGCGCGTTGACCCTTGAGGAAATGCGCCCGTCTGCATTCCGTTCGGAAGTGGAATTGCACGCGCAGGTCATGGCATGGCGGGCCGGGGAAGAAGGCGAGCCGGTGTTGAAGCGCGTCATCTTGGCTGAGGACATGGCGAAGGCGTTACTCGACAGCGGCGCTGCACGAGATCATCTACCGCGTATTAGCGGCCTGCTGAACTGCCCGATATTGCATGGTGACGGCGAAATCCTTGGACCCGGCTATCATGCCAAAACCGAAATGCTCATCACAGGTGGAACCCTACCGCCGGACGTTGAACTTAGTGAGGCCGTTGCCAGCCTGAAGGAGCTTGTCGAGGAATACGATTTCCAGACGCCGGGAGATCGGGCGCGGGCGCTTGCATCCATCATCACCCCCGCATTGAAGATCGGCGGACACCTACATGGGAACGTCCCGGCAGACGTGGCTGAGGCAGACCAATCACAGGCTGGCAAAGGATACCGGCAGCGGGTTACGGCAGCGGTATATAACGAGCGGGTTGCGTTGGTCACTCAGCGCAGCGGCGGTGTCGGCAGCATGGATGAAAGTTTCAACGCGAAGCTGATTGAGGGCCGTGCATTCATCGCGTTGGACAATCTCAGAAACAAGCAGGATTCCCCGCATATAGAGGCGTTTCTGACCGCCGAGCGTACCTTCCCGGCGCGAACTCCACATCGGCGCGAAGTCGAGATTGACCCGTCCCGCTTTTTCCTGTTCCTGACCAGCAATGGAGTCGAATCAACGCGGGACTTCGCCAATCGGTCAAGCATCATCCGCATCAAAAAGCGCGGGGGGTTCACATTTCGCCGGTATCCTGACGGTGACTTGCTGGATCACGTCCGCGCCCGGCAACCGTATTTCCTCGGATGCGTCTTTTCCGTCGTGCGGGAATGGATTGCCCAAGGCCGTCAGCGCACGAATGAGGTGCGGCATGATTTTCGTGAATGGTGTCAGGTCCTCGACTGGGTTGTGCAAAACATCCTTCACGAAGCGCCGCTCATGGATGGGCACCAGTCGGCGCAAGAGCGCGTCAGCAACCCAGATTTGACCTTCATGCGGGCATTGACCTTGGCCGTGGTAGATCAGGCACGGCTTGGTGAATCACTCATTGCGTCTGCGCTGTACGAAATCGCCGAGACGGCGGGCGTGGATATACCACGCCTGAAGGAACCCAACGAGGAGGCTGGCAAGCGGCAGATCGGGATAATCATGGGGCGGCTTTTTAAGACCACGGACACCCTCGACATCGAGGGTTTTACCGTGACCCGGCATGAAGTCGAGACTGACCGTGAGGGCGGCGGCAGCTACGTGTCCAAGTCCTACACGTTCACCTCACAAGAGGCCGAATCCGCACAACCCGCACAGGATGCTAAATGTTCAGGAAAACCCCGGTGTTTTCCTAGGAGTATAGAGTCCTGTGCGTCTTGTGCGCCTGTGCAAACCGAACCTGCCGCGACAACTGAAGGGGTGCCCAGTGAACTCCTCTGAGGACGCCATCCTGCTTATTCGCCGGTTGCGGTTGGAGGGCTGTTCATTCTGGGCTGAGGGCAACGACATACGCATCATGCCCGCCGGGTTCCTGACGCCCCAAGATCGGGAGCTTATCCGCGCCCACAAGCCCGCTGTCGTCGCTTGGCTTCGGGCTACGCGGCTGAGCATTGCCCGTCGAATGATGAACTGCGGCGGCGGCGCTGGTTGCCGGGAGGCGACACGTGACAGAGCCTGAGACACCGAACACAGCGACGGACATAATGAGCACCGAACACACGGCCAAAGGGCGCGCCGTCCGCAAGCAGGTCGCGGCCATGCAGCGCCGTAAGCGGGCGCTGGAAATGCGCGCATCGGGCGCGACCTACCAAGCGATTGCCGACGAGCTGGGATACCGCAATCGCACCAGTGCCTATGATGCGGTGGCGTCGGGTTTAAAAGACATCACGCGTGAACCGGCGAAGCATCTGCGAGACTTGGAGCTTGAGCGACTGGACGCCATGCAAGCGGCGTTATGGGAGTCAGCCACACAAGGCGACCCTGGGGCGATTGCGGTTTGTCTAAAAATCGGTGAGCGCCGGGCGCGGCTGTGGGGCTTGTACGCCCCGACGAAAATTGAGGGCAAGGTAGAAACGACCGTCAGAAGCGACTTCTCAAGCCTGACGCCGGAGGAGAAGCGCCGGAAGCTGGAGCGCGGGGTAGCCGCATTGGTGCGGAACGGCCTCATCACCCTGCCAGCCGACTGCCAAAGGCAACAGTACCCGCCCACAACGTGATATGTGTGTCGCGCGTGCGCCCGCGCGCGAGGGTCAGTGAACATGCCGGTGAACGTAGAGGTCGGTGAACATCTCGCGCGCGCGTAAGCGTAAGGGCGGCGCACTTAGGGGGTCACGGGTAACACGCATCTTGTTCAGCGCGTTAAGATTACGCTGTACGGCATCCCGCCCGGATATTTACCAACGATGCGGATTTCTGTTGCGCGTGCGTTAGATCGACCCTTCCCGGTCAAAATAGGAAAACCGGCGAACGTGCCGCTCTCGTAAATTTCCCCCTGCGAGTTGATAATGAACGCCCCCGAAGTCTGCCCCGACGAATCCACAAATTCAAACAAAGGGACTTCCCCGGTAATGTCGTTCAAGACATAGTTTGCTCCATTGGTGCTGACAGTCACGGTTTCCTGCGTCAGCCCGAAGCAATCCCTTACGCCGAAACAATACTCTCCGGAAACATTCCAAACACCGGAAAAGTCAGGCAGCTTTGCCAACAAGTTGCTCGTCACCAGCTTGCCGTTCAGATGCATCAACTCCCCGACCTGTCCCCAAGTTGCCGAGAAAGTCCCTTTGCCTAATTTGCCATAGAACTGGAGCGCCTCAGCATATTTGAAATCCGGCCCCAATTCCCCGGAGATCAGATTTGTTTTCGATCCCCAGGTACTCCAATTCCCAAAAATGTTGAACCCGTCAGAGTTTGCCGTGATTCCAAACCCGCTGATGCTTCCATCGTCACCGAGCGTTACGATTGCGAGTCCGTTATCAGCCCCCGCTACTGTCACCACATACGTTCCAGAGCCGGGCGGCTGCGCCATAGCGCTCGACGCCAACAATGCGCCCGCTAAAGCAACGACTGCGATTAGGTTCTTCATCGGTTTTTCTCTTGTTGATGGTTTATCCCTCAATTCATTCGGGTCTCTTATCCGCGAGAAGATAGCCGCATGGACAGCCCTCTTCGCATGTGCATTTCTCGTGAGGTATTTCGGGAGCCATGCCGATGTCGTAGACCTTGCCATTCTCGCGGGTACATTCTTCGCACATCGGATTACTACTGCCGCACACCTTCACCCTCTTGTATCCAAACTCCTTGCATCTGGCGATATTTGCCTCGTTTGATGCATAGGCCAATACCCCTCTCGCCGCTAAATAAATTTCATCCCACCCGTCCGGTTCTTCAATCCAACGGCCTGCAAAGGCATAGGATTCGGCCCACAAATGCGTCATTGCAGCGGCCACTCGTGCCTTCGATAAACTTTCAGCCGGAAGTAACGCAAATCTTTTTGGCTTCGCAGAAATAATCCGTGTGAGAATGGACAAGTTTGGCAGACCCCGCCCCGCTTCAAACGTAGTGACTCTTAGGCAGGCTTCTTCCAAGTGGCCGCTCTTCAATAGGTGAAGAGTGTCTCTTTCCGCTTCTTCCCTCTTTGCCTTCTGGGACGCCTTGAATTTCTCGGCAACTGCAAGGCCGCGTTCAGTGCAGACAAAAAAAGTGTCGTGTCGAATCAACTTTGCCATGCCAAGCGCGTCAGCCTCAGCAAGCCTTTTGCCCAAAATTTCCTTGGTGCCGGATACCACCAGGCCCCGTTCCTTGGCCATCGCTTTGAGCTGTCCACTCCCGAATTGCCAAGACAGAAGCCTGGGCAAATCCAATTCGACGGGCCTCACGAAGCCTTCGTGAACAAGTCGTGCGATGGCTGTGGAAAGATTGACGCCCAGAGCCGCCTCCCATTCGGCGGCGGGACGCTGGTTCTCCAGCGAATTGGGTTGAGTGAATCGTGATAGAAAGAGCAAAAAAGCAGGGTCGCTGAGGCCCGATGCAGGATTCGGCGACGCTGCGCTTCGAGTTGAACCGTCAAGAACCCCCCCGCAGTGTTCGCACTGAACGGCAGCAACAAGGATTTCTTCGGCGCAAAACGGACATTTTTTTGTGTCCACTGTTGCCTCCGTTTCCCGCCACTAATTGCCGCCAACGCTGCTGTTTAACGTGCCTGGCTGGCCGCCATTCGTAAACGTGAAGTTCTGGACAATGCCGTTCGTGAAGTAAACCTGTAGCTGTTGAGTGGTCCCGGTCGTCTGGACGCTGGTGGAAAACACAACGCTTTGCGCTGTTGCTTTGCCTTTAGTGTGATAATACACCCAAGTCTCACCGTCCGAACCAGCAACAGTTTTCGTGAATGGTTCTCCAAACCAGTCGTGTACCTGCTGCATTGTCGTTTTGCCCTTCTCAATGAGCGGCACCTTTGACGTATCAAATTCCCTTCCGTAGCTGTAGGTGCTGGTAGCGCAACCAGTCACAGCGACCGACACAACAGCGAACACGAGAGCAACGAGCAGACCCGATTTTTTCACAGTGCCTCCGTTCCCGCGCAGATTGGCAGCCAGTCGTTAGGAATAAAAAGGGGGCGCACTTACTCACGCCCCAGAGAAGGCACGTGGATGCCTAGAGAGGAACGCTTTCAGCACGCCCCTTGCGGGGGCGTGCGTCGTGCGATGTCCTCTCACAGAAATTTCCACGTTTCTCTCTGGACAAGCCGATGCTGAGCGAATTGTCAGATGGTTTTAGTTTTGCCGATAGTGTTCTCCTGACCGGAGGCGACTCTATCCCTACCGGGCGGCGCGGGCAAGTCAGGAGTGGGCACGCTCTTCCTGCCTCTGTGTTTCCCTCCCGCGTCCGCCTGACCACGAAGGCCGCAATGAGGCTCGTCCAGCCACTACGTTTGCCAGAACCGCACCATGACACCAACCCCTCCTCTCGCTGATAAGGCCGCCGCTCGACACCGCGCGGCAATGCTGCTTGACCAAACGTCGGTGAACGATCCAAACGCTGCCGGATTGAACATCGAAGGCCGTCGATCACCACGTCCACCAGCGCATTGACTACTGCCAAGATCACCGACGCCGCCATAATGCCCGCCGCGCTTCGCCAGATCACACTAGGAACGCGCTGGCAGGCCGTAGGGACACGATCAGGGCGCGGGCCGCGTTCTTTCATCGCCCCGACACGCAGCGGGTTTTTGCTGCCCGGCTAATTGGCAGAATATGGCAGCGCGAGTGCTTTTTTGTGCGACTCAGTGCGACACCGTGCAAAAGTCTTTTTGACCTTGTAAGCCTTATTCTGCGAGGATTTGCGGGATTTACTGAGCAAGACGCGAGATCGTCCCAAATGGCGCTGGGCGCTTCCGAAGACCGATGCTCTATCCAGTTGAGCTACGGGCGCGTTGACCCTTGCTTTACTCCATTGCCGATGTCCGATCAAACCAATACTGCCCCCCGGCCCGGTCTTTCCTGGAAATTTTATGGTTGGACTAGGTTTGACCAGGTTTGACTGTTCCGCAGTTGCAAGGCGCTGCCGCTGCGCTGGTTAGGATGAATTTGGCGGGGCGGAGGGCGTCGACACGCCGCCCGCTGCGCTTCCGGGGCAACCGCAGCGCGGTCTCGTGCTCCGCCGCCAAGCCTATGCCAGCTGCATATAGCATTCCGCCGGGTACGGTAGCACGTTTCCGCAATCCTGCAACAATTCAGGCTGTTTATTTCGGCCGAGGTGAACATACTCCTGGTTTTGAACGAAATGAGCGAAGCGCAAGTCTGAGTGGTGGGACAAACAAGTGTCGAATCCCATGGAACCGGGGCAGCCACCGCAACCGAGCCTGCCAGCCCCCGCCGAACCGCCGGCATCGGCGCCAGCGGGCGGGCCATTCTTCGCATCTGGTGATTGGATTGCGGCGGGCGCGACGTTTCTGATTTCCGGTGCGGTGTTTTTGTACTGCCTGTCGCCGGAGGTGACGTTGGAGGCCTCCGGCGAACAGGTAACAGGCGCGTTCAATTTCGGCGTGTCGAGTCCGCCGGGCCATCCACTGTGGGCAGTTTTGGGCTGGGTCTGGCGGCACATGGTTCCATTTGGAAATCCGGCCTGGCGCATCTGCCTGATTTCGGTGTTTACCGGCGCGTTAATGGTTGGCGCATTGACGTTGCTGATGACAAGCAGCATCCAGATGTTGCTGCAGTCGGTGAACTGGGCGGACGGGCTCGATGAAAAAATGAGGCCCTGGGTGGCGCTGACCGTTGGGCCGGCGGTGGCCCTGTTGTTCGGGTTCAACCGCAGCGTGTGGTCCTGGGCCTGCGTGCCGGAAATGCGCATATTCATGGTGTTCATGTGCTTTCTGACGGTCTGCACATTTTTTGCCTGGATGATGCGGCCCGGGCGGCATGGGTATCTCTACGCGACGATTTTGATTTACGGGTTGGGGATGGCGGACCATCAGACGATTGTGGTGATGGGGTTGCCGTTCCTGGCGGGCGCGCTCGTGGTGGGATTGGAGCGGATTCGGGAATTGAAATCGATGGATGGGACGGGGTCTGTGATGGCCGCGATGGAGCCGTTTTGGGAGATTTTGGCGGTGGCGTTGTTTTCCGCGGCGGCCGGGTTCGCTCTTTGGGTCTGGCTGGAAACGGGCCCCGCAGCCGGCGGGTTCATCCGCCCCGCGGTGGGCTGTGGGGTGGTGGGGGCGGCGCTGTTTGTGGGACTGGGCCGGCGGGGCTGGTTGAGCCGGAAACGGGTGTTGATCGGAACGGCGTGTTTCCTAGCCGGCTGCAGTTTCCTTTTCTATCTGCCGGTGGCCGCCTCGACAAATCCGCCGATGAACTGGGGTTACTGCGCGACCAAAGAGGGGTTCCTGCATCACGTCACGCGCGGCCAGTACGAACAAATCGACGTCGCCAGCCCGTTGAGCAAGGATTTCTTCATCCAGATTTTCCTGTTCGTCAAATCGCTGCTGCTGCAGTTTAGTCCGCGCCTGAACATGGAGTTCGATTATCTGCTTGGTGTGCCCATCGTCCTTTTTGGGTTGCTGACCGTTTGGGTGATGGTCCGGTCCTGGAGCAAACTCCGGCCGCGCGGCCGGGCGTGGTTGATGTTCGTCTGGGTGGCGTTCCTGACCACCAGTCTTGGCCTGATCACCATCATCAACCCTGGCCTGGACAAGCAAAACCAGGAAATCAACACCAAGTTCTTCGCCCCGGCGCACGGTTTTTACTTGATGCTTATCGGCTATGGCGCGGCACTGGCGATTGCCTGGGTGCTGGTCCGCTGGAAGAACGCTTCGCCGGGCGTGGTCCGGTTGGTGTGTGCGCTGGCAATGCTGTCGCCGGTCATCCCGCTGCAACGCAACTGGCCTCTCTGCGATCTGCGCGGGCATGATTTCGGTTATCAGTTCGGCTATCGTGAGTTTAATCCGGGTGGCGGCTATGGGCCGATGGACAAGGGCGCCGTGTTGTTTGGCGGGACCGATCCGGGCCGCTTCGTGCCGACGTATATGATTTTCTGCGAAAGCCAGGTCGACCCGAAGGACCGCTACAGCGATCCGTACCTGGATCCCCCGGGCGGTCCGAACTTCGACCGGCGCGATGTCTCGATCATCACCCAAAACGCGCTTGCCGACAACACGTACATGAGTTACATCCGCGACCAATATGATGTTTCGCGGCCCAACGGCGATGACCCGAAGACGCTGGAAAACTTTCCCTCCTGGCAGCGCGCGCTGTTCCGCTGGGGCTGGACACATCTGGGGCGCGACACCGCCTATCCGCGCGAGCCGATCTACATCCCCACCGACACCGATTTGCAACGGGCCTTCCAGAACTATGTCCACGGCGTGCAGGAACGCCAGAAAAACGGGCATCCGCTTGGCCCGGACGAAAACGTGGACGTGGATGCCGCCGGGCGGGTCAGCGTGCGCGGTGTTGGCGGCGTGATGGCCATCAACGACATCCTCACCAACTGGATTTTCCAGCGCAACAAGGACAAGCACGCCTTCTACGTCGAGGAAAGCTACGTGATCCCCTGGATGTACCCGTACATGACGCCCTACGGCATCATCCTGAAAATCAACAGCGACGTGATGCCGACGCCGGAACAGGACCCGGGCCTGTGGAAAGGGATTATGGACCGCGATACCGCCTATTGGGACAGGCTGTACGCCGAATTTAAGGCGCGTCCCGAATATCATCGTGACGGCGACGCGCAGAAGACGTTTTCCAAACTGCGCTCGGCGCTTGGCGGATTGTATGCCTACCATCACATGAACAAGCAGGCCGAATTCGCGTTCAAACAGGCGCTCGAGTTCTGCCCCGAAAGCCCCGAGGGAAATTTCCGGCTGGCCCAGTTGTATATCGAACAGGACCGGATCGACGACGCCATCGACGTGCTGTCGACCTTGCAGAAGCTCGACCCGTTGAACGAGAAGATCGCCTCGGCGATCGATCAACTGCGCGGCATGAAACAGAGTGCCCGACAGACCCAGATCGACCGGCACTCCCTTTGGTCGGACTCAGGCCAGACGCCAGCCGTCACTCCGGTGAAGTAAACAGCTCCTCTCCAGCCTGCTTTTTTTGGCTTCGTTCTTGCTACCCAACATATTGGCGCGTCAGAAGGCTGTTGCACGGGATTGTACACGCGCGGATTTTGTTTCTCGTGATCGCGAAAGGACATATGGCGGGAGTATACCGGTTTGCCCATCAGCAGGTTGGGGGAGGGCGTACCGCGGTTACCATTTGCATTGAGAATGGCTTTGTAATCAACACACTGCGTAATTGGCAGTCGGGGTTGAGGGGAGCGAAGTGTGAAAACTAGAGTCCAGTTGAACCGGTCTGTGTCGGGATGGCGGCTTGTTGGGGCCATGGTGGTGTGGGGACCATTTCTCGCAATGCTGATTGTGGCACTGGCCCTGCCGGTCAAGGCCGGGCCGATCAGTGTTGGGATAAAATTCTCGGACGGCAGCGCAGCCAGTCAAATTGCCGGCGGTACGATAGACGGATGCAGCAATTGGGTTGATTCGTTTACGGTCGTCAATGGCGGTTTTATCAATCAGGGCTATAACGGCCTGGCGTGCGGCAATACCACGCTGGCCAGCGGGGTGATCACCTGCCAGTGGAATTCCTCCGATACCTTTGAGGCGGGCAACTCCAGCACCTCGAACCAGGACTTCTACCTTTCGTACCTGGACGATGGAAACAACGGCGGCTGCAACGTCAACCAGAGCGGCCCGATTGGCGTGAGCGTGACGTTTTCCGGAATCAGCAAATGGCTCGCCGGCAATTATGCCACGCGTTACCAGATGCGGCTCTATTGTTCCTCCACCTGGAACTTGAGCCAGATGCTCACCTCGACCCCGGTGGCCGTCCGCCTCGGTGCGCCAAATCCGTCAAACGGGTCGACGCAATTGACTTCCCTGGCTGTGTTGGAAACGGTGCAAATGCAGTGGCTGGGAGACGGCGGATACCCCACGACGAATTCAGGCTCCGCCGCCCGTGGCTATGGCGATTCTTCGAGCAACTTGAGCAACGACACCATCACGATCACCATTCCCTGGCAAGGCGCTCTGAGTAATCAGACCCGTGGTTCTCTGGCCGGGATCAAGCTGACTCCCGCCAATGCGGTCACTGCGCCGACCGGGCCGTTGCTGCCGTATGAGCAGACCGTGACGAACGATTTTCCGCTGGCGTATTGGCGGTTGAATGAGACCAACGGCACGGTGGCGTTCGATTACTTTGGCAATTACAACGGCGCCGTCGGCACGGGCGTGGGGCTCGGGTTCAACGGGCCGCAGGACCCGCCCTTCAGCGGGTTCGGGACGAACAATACCGCCATGGTATTGAGTAACATTGCGAATTCGTATCTGACCATGCCGACGTTCAATCTGAACACCAACGCCGTCACCATCACCGGCTGGATCAATCCGAGCGGCATCGAGACTTCCCAAGCGGGCGTCGTGTTCTGCCGCAGCGGCACGACCGCCGCCGGCGTGAACTTTACTTCGGGATCAAACAACGAATTGCGCTACACTTGGAATGGCGCCCGCAACAACGTGAGCACCGGGTTGATCGCCCCGACCAATCAATGGTCGTTCTTCGCGCTGGTGGTGACGCCTTCCGGCGCGACGTTGTACCTGGGCACCAACGGCGTGCTCAATTCGTTCACGGACAATGTCAGCGAAACCAACCAGGCATTCGATGCCCCGTTGTTGATCGGCTACGACTCCGGCGGAAGCGGACGCGCGTTCACCGGCGGAATCGCCGAGGTGGCGCTTTACCGGCAGGTACTGACCCCGGCGCAGATCGAGCTCCAATACATCAACGCCGCCGGTTGCCTGGGCAATCCATCCATCACCGGTTCGCCGACCAATCTGACGGTGTACAGCGGCACCAATGCCACGTTCTCCGCCAGCGCGACGGGCCCGACGGTGTTGAGCTACCAATGGCAGGTCAGCACCAATGGCGGCGCAAACTTCGCCAACGTCAGCGGGGCCACCAACACCAGTTACACCACGCTGGCCCTGTTCCTGCCGAATAGCAGCAACGAGTTCCGGATGGTGGCCAACGGCCTGTGCGGTTCGCCCGCGACATCGGCAGCCGCCACAGTGACTGTTATCCCGCCGCCACTGGATGGGTATGGCGCCGAGGTGACGAACTTCGGCCCGGTGGTTTTTTGGAGGTTAAACGAGACCAACGGCGCCAGCATTGCCTACGATTACTTCGGCAATAATAACGGTACCATCAATGCCGGCGTCACGGCAGGGGTCAGCGGACCGCAGAACCCGCCCTTGGTGGGATTCAGCGGCAACAATACCGCGATGTTGCTCAACGGCACGACCACATCCTATCTGACAATGCCGATCTTCAACTTCACCACGAATGTTCTCACCATGACTGGCTGGATGGACCCCAGCATCCTGGAACCCTCCTCCGCCGGCGTCGTGTTCTGCCGCGGCGGCCAGACCGGGGCCGGAGTGAATTTCTCCGGCGCGGTGAATAACGAATTGCAGTACAGTTGGGGCAGCCGCTATGGCATCAGCACCGGCCTGTTTGTGCCCACCAATCAATGGTCGTTCTTCGCCCTGGTCGTGAGCTCCAACGGCGCCACCCTCTACGTCGGCACCAACGGCGTGCTCCGCTCCTACACGGACGTCTACAACGAAGATATCCAGGACTTCAACTTCCCTCTCTCGCTCGGGTTCGATGCCTCCTCCGGTTCGCGTCTGTTCAGCGGAAAACTGGCCGATGTGGCAATATATAACTACTCGCTCACTCCGTCACAAATCCAGCTTTTGCTCATCGCCGGCGCCGGTTGTCCCGGAAGCCCGACGATCACCACCAATCCGGTCAGCCAGGTCTTGATCAGCGGTTCCAGCGCTTCGTTCACCGTCGCGGCGACAGGGCCGACGCCGCTGAGTTATCAGTGGCAGGTCAAGACCAACGGCGGCGCGGCCTTCCTCAGCTTGAGCGGCGCGACCAATCCGGTTTACACGACCCCGCTGATGACCGTCACCAACAGCGGCTCGCAATATGAGGCGGTGGTCAGCGGCTTGTGCGGCACGGCGGCCACGTCCACGGTCGCCACGCTCACGGTCAATCCGCCGCCGCCGCTGGCGCTCGGCGCGCAGGCGGTGACCAATGACAACGCCCTGGCTTATTGGCGGATGAACGAGCCCGCCGGATCGACGGTCGCCTATGATTTCTTCGGCAATTACAACGGCGTCATTGGCCAGTACGTCAACGCCGGCGTCCCTGGCCCGCAGTCGCCGCAGTTCAGCGGGTTTGAAACCAACAACACCGCGATGCAGTGCAACGGGTACTCCGGGTCGGCCCTGACGATGCCGACGTTTAATTTGAACACCAACACCGTCAGCATCTCCGGCTGGATCAACCCCACGGGCCTGCAGGTTGATTACACCGGGATCGTTTTCTGCCGCAGCGGCTCGACCATTGCGGGCCTGAATTTCAACAACTCATCGACGACCGGCACCAACGAGTTGCGCTACACCTGGAACGGTGTGCGCTACGACGTGCCCACCGGCCTGACCGTGCCGACCAACCAATGGTCGTTCTTCGCGCTGGTGGTGACGCCGACGGGCGCGACGCTGTATCTGGGCACCAACGGCGTGCTGAACTCCTTCACCGATAATTTCACCGAGCCCAACCAGCCCTTCGATGCCTCGCTGCTGGTTGGCTACGATTCGGTCAACAATCGCCAGTACAACGGCCGCATCGACGAAGTCGCCCTCTACAACCATTCCCTCACGCCGGCGCAAGTCCAACTGCTCTACATCGGCGGCGCCGGCTGCCCCGGCAGCCCGGTCATCACCACCAATCCCGTCAGCCAGACCGTGATCATTGGCGCGGCCGCGTCGTTTACTGTCGCCGCAACGGCCCCGACGTTGTTTGGATATCAGTGGCAGATCAGCACCAACAACAGCGTCAGTTTCGCCAACCTCGCCGGGGCGACCAACAGCCTCTACACCACCGCGCCGACGACGCTGGGCAACAGCGGTACGGTGTACAGGGCGGTGGTCACAGGCCTGTGCGGCACGCCCGCGACGTCCGCGTCCGCTGTGTTGTCGGTCACGCCTCCGCCGCCCGTGCCGGCCTACGCCCAGGCGGTGAGCAACGACAACGCGATCGCTTACTGGCGATTGAACGAGACCAATGGCGTGACGGCCTACGATTTCTTCGGCGTGAACAACGGCACCATCGAGTCGGGCGTGATTCCAGGCATCAAGGGACCGTGCAACCCGCCGTTTGTCGGGTTCGAAACGAACAACACGGCCATGGGGCTGAACGGCTCGAACAATTCCTATCTGCAGATGCCGACATTCAACCTGAATACGAACACCGTCACCATCAGCGGCTGGATCAATCCCACGGGCCCGCAGTCCGATTCGGCCGGGATCGTTTTCTGCCGCGGCGGCACCACCACGGCCGGCGTGAATTTCGGTCCCGTGTCGAGCACGGGGAAAACCAACGAACTGCAATACACCTGGGGCAATCGCTACGACATCGGCACCGGCCTGATTGTGCCGACCAACCAGTGGACGTTCTTTGCCGTGGTGATCACGCCCAATGCCGCGACGGTATACATGGGCACCAACGGCGTGCTGAATTCCTTCACGGACCTTACGATTCTCGGCAACGAGGCGTTCGACGCGCCGCTGCTGCTCGGCTACGATGTTTCGTCCAACGCGCGCATGTTCCAGGGCGGCCTGGATGAAATTGCGCTGTTCAACCGCTCCCTGACACCGGCGCAAATTCAGTCGCTCTACATCGCCGGCGCGGGCTGCCCCGGCAGTCCGAGCATCACCACCAATCCGGTCAACCAAACCGTGCTGGTCGGCGCGCAGGCCACGTTCGCCATCGCGGCCACCGGGCCGACGCTGCTGAGTTATCAATGGCAGGCCAGTACCAACGGCGGCGCGAGTTTTGCCGGCCTCAGCGGCGCGACCAACGCGTTCTATACGACGCCGTCGACCACGCTGGCCAGCAGCGGCACGCTCTATCAGGCGGTCGTCAGCGGCTTGTGCGGCGCGGCCGCGACGTCCACGGTGGCCAGCTTGACGGTCAACCTGCCGCCGCCGCTGCCGGCCTACGTGCAGTTCGTGACCAACGCGCAAGCGCTGGCCTATTGGCGGTTGAATGAGACCAACGGGGTGACGGCCTACGATTACTTCGGCAATTACAACGGCACCATCGAACCGGGCGTCACCATCGGCGTGGCCGGACCGCGCAACCCGCCGTTCACCGGTTTCGAGACCAACAATGATGCCATGCTGCTCAACGGCGGCAGCCTGTCCTACCTGTCCATGCCGCAGTTCAACAATCTCAACAGCAACATCGTCACCATCACCGGCTGGATCAATCCCAGCGGTCCGCAGGCGGATTACACCGGCGTGGTCTTCTGCCGCAACGGCAGTTCCCCGGTCGGCCTGAATTTCGGCCCCGGCTCTTCCTCGGGCCTGACCAACGAACTGCAGTACACCTGGGGCAATCGCTATGGCGTCAGCACGCATTTGACCGTGCCGATCAATCAATGGTCGTTCTTCGCCCTGGTTGTCAGCCCCAACGGCGCCACCATTTATCTGGAAACCAATGGCGTGATGAATTCCTCCACCGACACCACGCCCGAGCCGGTCGAAACGTTCGGCGCGCCGCTGGTGCTCGGCTCCGATTTGCAATCGAACCTGCGCTACTTCAAAGGCGGCATCGATGAGGTCGCCTTGTTCACCAACGCGCTATCCGCCGTCCAGTTGGAGCAGATGGCCATTGCCGGCACCGGTTGCCCGGGCAATCCGACCATCACCACCAACCCGGCGAACCAGACCGTGATCGCCGGCTCGACCGCTTCCTTTACCGTCGCCGCCACCGGGCCGACCATGATGACCATTCAATGGCAGGTCAGCACCAACGGTGTCGCGCCGTTCGCCAACATCACCGCCGCCACCAATGCCACCTATACCACCGACCCATTGTCGATGACCGCCAGCGGCTCCGTCTATCGCGCGGTCGTCACCGGTTTGTGCGGAACGCCCGCGACCTCGTTGAACGCCACGCTGATCGTCAGCCCGGCCCCGGTCCTGGCCGGATATCCGCAGACGGTGACCAACAATTCGCCGCTGGCGTACTGGCGGCTGAACGAGACCAACGGCGCGACCGTCGCGGTCGATTTCTTTGGCGTGAACAACGGCACCATCAACGCCGGCGCCGTCCCCGGCGTCCCCGGACCGCAGAACCCGCCTTTTGCCGGATTCGAGACCAACAATACCGCCGTGCTGCTCAACGGCGGTTCGCTGTCGTACCTGACCATGCCGCAGTTCAACCTGAACACCAACACCGTCACGGTCACCGGCTGGATCAATCCGTCCGCCGCCGAGGCTGACTGGACCGGGGTGACGTTCTGGCGCGGCGGCAGCACTGTCGCCGGCCTGAATTTCGGCCAGGGGTCGAGTTCCGGGATCACCAACGAACTGCAGTACACCTGGGGCAACCGCTTCGGCGTCAGCACTCATTTGACCGTGCCCACCAATCAATGGTCGTTCTTCGCCCTGGTGGTCACACCCAACAGCGCCACAATTTACCTGGAAGCCAACGGTGTGCTGAATTCGTACACCGATACCACCCAGGAGCCCAGCCTGGCGTTCGACTCGCCGCTGTATCTCGGCTACGACATCTCGTCGACCACACGCCTGTTCAAAGGCAGCCTCGACGAAATCGCCCTCTACACGCACGCGCTGACGCCCTCGCAGATCCAGCAATTCTACGTCGCCGCCGCTGGCTGCGCGGGCAATCCGACCGTCACCACGAACCCAGTCAACCAGACGGTCATCGCCGGCGCGACCGCCACGTTCACCGTCGGCGCCACCGGCCCGACGTCGCTGGCGTATCAATGGCAAAGCAGCACCAACGGCGGCGCCACGTTCACCGCGATCAACGGCGCCACCAACACCAATTACACCACGCCGATCACCACACTGGCCAACAATGGGACGCAATATCAGGTGGTGATCACCGGCCTGTGCGGTTCACCGGTGACTTCCGCGACGGCGACGTTGACGGTGAATTCGGTGGCGTCGACCATCTCCGTCTATGCGCAAGCCGTGTCCAACACGACCCCGGTCGCTTACTGGCGGTTGAACGAGCCCAATGGCGCGACGGTGGCCCACGACTTCTTTGGCGTGAACAACGGAACGATTGAGGCGGGAGTCATCGCCGGCGTCGCCGCGCAGCCGGACCCGCCGTTTACGGGATTTGAAACGAACAAGACCGCCATGCAACTCAATGGCACCTCCAGTTCGTATCTGCAGATGCCCACGCTGAACCTGAACACCAACACGGTGACGATCACCGGCTGGATCAATCCTGCCATGCTTCAGGCCGACTGGGCGGGGGTGGCGTTCTGCCGCAGCGCCGCGACGACGGCGGGCGTGAATTTCGGTCCCGCGACGACCTTGGGAAGCAATGTGTTGGGTTACACGTGGGGCACCTGGTATAACGCGAACACCGGCTTGATCGTGCCGACAAACCAATGGTCGTTCTTTGCCCTGGTCGTGACGCCGACCGGCGCGACGATGTACCTTGGGACCAACGGCGTGTTGAACTCTTATACGGACACGACCGGCATGTCGACGCAGGCCTTTGACGGCCCGTTGCTGTTGGGATACGACACGGCGTCCGGCACGCGTATGTTCAAGGGATTGATGGATGAAGTGGCCGTTTACAATTACGCCCTGACGCCGGCGCAGATCCAGCAATTCTACATCACCGGCGCCGGTTGCCCCGGCGGACCCATCATCAGCATCCCCCCCGCCACGCTGACGGTGCCCAGCGGGTCAACGGCCACGTTCACAGTCACGGCCTCCTGTCCGACTCCGATGACGTATCAATGGCAGGGCAGCACCAACGGCGGCGGCGCCTTCTTTAACTTCAACGGGGCGACCAACGCGAGCTACACGACCCCGCCCACGTCGATGGCCAACAACGGCACGCAATACCGCGTGGTGGTCAGCGGCGTCTGCGGCGCGGCCGCCACCTCGGCGGCGGCCACGCTGTTTGTCGAGCTCAGCGCGTACGCGGAATCGGTGGTGAGCAACGCGCCCGTGGCTTATTGGCGGTTGAATGAGACCAACGGCGCAAGCATCGCCTATGACTTTTTCGGCGTCTACAACGGCACCATCGAATCGGGCGTGACCGGGGGCGTGCCCGGACCGCAAAGCCCGATGTTCATGGGATTCGAGACGAACAACACCGCCATGCAGCTCAATGGCGGAGGCAGTTCGTACCTGATGATGCCGACGTTCAACCTGAACACCAACACGGTGACGATCGCCGGCTGGATCAATCCCAACGGCCTTCAGGGCGATTACGCCGCGATCGTCTTTTGCCGCAGCGGCAGCACCGCCGCCGGGCTGAATTTCAATGCCGCCACGACGACAGGGACCAATATTTTGCACTACACGTGGAACGGCATCCGGTACGACACCGAGACGGGCCTGGTCCTGCCGCAGAACCAATGGTCGTTCTTCGCCCTGGTCGTCACCCCCAACGGCGCCACGGTGTACCTCGGCAACAACGGATCGCTGAGTTCCTATACCGACGCCCTGCCGCAGCCGGTCCAGGCGTTCGACAACCCGCTGCTGCTCGGGCACGACCTGTATTATGGCCGGCCGTTCAACGGCGGCCTCGACGAAGTCGCGCTGTACAATTACTCGCTGTCGCCCTCCCAGATCCAGCAGCTCTACACCAGCGCGGGCAACGTCTATGTCCCGCCGGTGGAAACGCCCTACCAGCAATGGCAGTTCCAGTATTTCAGCTGCACCAACTGCCCGCAGGCCGCCGCCGGGTATGACGCGGACGGGACGGGCCAGGACAATTTGATCAAATTCCTGACGGGCGCCAACCCGACCAATCCGGCGTCCTACTTCCACATCATCTCCGAGACCCGCCAGGGCAACGGCATCCTGATCACCTGGATGTGCGGGGCAGGCAGGACCAACGCTGTGCAGACGGCCGCCACCAACACGAATCCCACGAATTACACGGACATCTCCGGGCCGATCGTGCTCACCGGTTCCGGCGACGTGATCACCAATTACCTCGCTCCGGGCGCCGCCACCAACAACCCGGCCAGCTTCTACCGCATCCGCCTCGTGCCCTGACCGCGCCGTCAGCGCCACTCGTGTTTCGGGTATTTGCGCTGGAGTTCTTGTTTGAGCTTCGGGTAGGTCTCGCGCCAGAAATTGGCGAGGCTGTCGGTGACCTGGACGGGGCGATTGTTGGGGGCGAGAATTTCGATGCGCAGAGGGACCCGGCGATTGGCGACCCACAATCCTTCCTTCACGCCGTACAAGTCCTGGATGCGCGCCGCCATTGTCGGCGGACCGTCGGTGGAATAGGTGATCTTCGCGCGGCGTCCGCCGGGCAATTCGGTCCGTTCGGGTGTGTATTCCTCGACCCAGGCCCGTTGCTGCGGGGAGAGCCAGGATTTGACGACGGGCCAGACGGGTTTGTCTTTGATTTCCTTGTAAGCCATTGCGCCGTGGCAAATCTGCTGGAGCAGGGCGAGTTTGTCGTCGTCCGTGAAGCCCGGCAACGCCAGTTCAGGCATCCAGGTCCGCAGCCGGTTCAAGCGGATGATCCATTGCTCGACTGATTCGTCCCAATGCTTCAACACGCACCGGCCCGCGATGATTTCCTTCGCCAAAATCAGCGCCGCTTCATCCGGCGGCGGCGAGTCGGTGCGCCCGGATTCCAGCACCAGGTCCCGGAATTTCTTTTGCTTCTCCCAAAACACCCGGCGCAGCGTCGAGTCATAGACGACGTGGCTGCTCTCTTCGAAATCGTTTGGAAACAGTTCTGACAACCATTCCTCCTTTAACGCCGAGGCGAGACTGAGCATCACGTTCAGGTCCTTGCCCTGCACCTCGGCGACCTCGGCGGCGACGAACAGGGGGGATTTCACCACGCTGTCGCGCGACAACAGACCGCGCCGGCCATGGACCAGTTCGCAGCGCAACGTGCCTTCATCGAGCCGTCTGGCCACGTGATCGGAGAAGCCCGCGAGGACACAGCGCCGGATGGCTTCGGAGGAGGCCGGTTTTTCGCTGACGTCCAGTCCCTCGGCATCGGCGATCCTCAGGAACTGCTCGAACAACGGCCCGACCTGGCGCGCGGTCTGGGCGTGGATGCCGAGCTTGCGGCAACGGTCGACGTTGTAGCCGTTGCGGTCGGCGTAGCGCCAGGCGCGCATCAGGATGAAAAAATCCGATTCGCCTTCGCCGCCGAACAACTCCTCGCGGGCGTCGCCGACCTGGCGGCCTTCGTTGCGGACCAGCAGGCTCCGTCCCTGTGTCAGCGCCGAGATCAGGGCCACGGCGCGCACGCAGCCGTACTGTTGCGCCGCCAGGAACATCCGGCCATAACGCGGATGGACCGGGAAGGCCAGCATCCGCCGGCCCACGTCCGTGAGCGCGCCATCGCCGCCGGCCAGCGCGCCCAAATCCTTCAATAACGTCTCGGCCCGGTCCAGCGCGCGCGGGTCAGGCGCTTCCAGCCAGCGGAATTTTTTCACGTCATCCACGCCGCTGGCCTTCAATGTCAGCACCACCTCCGACAAATCCAGGCGTTTGACCTCGGGAAGTTCCTGGAGCGGGCGCGCCTCCTGTTCGCGCTGCGTCCACAACCGCAAACAGTGACCCGGCGCGGTGCGTCCGGCGCGGCCGGCGCGCTGGTCGGCGGACGCGCTGCTGATTTTCTCGATGAGCAGGGTGTTGATCCCGCGATGCGGATCGTAGCGCGGTGTGCGGGCCAGGCCGCTGTCGATGACCAGCCGGACGCCGTCGATGGTCAGCGATGTTTCCGCGACGTTGGTGGAGACGATCACCTTGCGCCGGTCGTACCGGGCGACCGCGGCGTCCTGGTCGTTTACGGGCAGTTCCCCGTGCAAGGGCAGGACGATGAAATTTTGTCCCAGCACATCGCGGGCGGCCTGCACGGTGCGGCTGATTTCGTAAGCGCCGGGCATGAAGATCAGCGCGTCGCCTTCCGGGTGGCGGCGCACGGCTCGTTGCAGGTGTTCGACGGCCGTGTCCCAGACGGGCAGATCGTCAACGGATTTTGGCAGGTACTCGATCCCGACCGGGTACGTGCGGCCCTGCGACGAGAGCACGGTGCAGGGCCGGAGATATTTTTCCACCGAGGTCACGTCCAGCGTGGCGGACATGACGACGATGATCAGGTCGGGCCGGGTGGATTCCTGGATCTGCAGCGCGCGGGCCAGGGTGATGTCGCCGTACAGATGGCGTTCGTGAAATTCGTCGAACAGGATGGCGTTGACGCCCCGCAACTCCGGGTCGGTCAACATCTGCCGCAGCAATACGCCTTCGGTCACGTAGCGGATGCGCGTGGCGGGGGAGGTGACGTTATCGAGCCGGATCTGGTAACCCACTTCGGAGCCGAGTTTCACGTTGCGCGCCTGGGCGACCCAGGCCGCCAGCAACCGGGTGGGCAGCCGGCGCGGTTGCAAGACCACGACCTGCCCGTTGCCGAGGAGTCCGCCGTCGAGCATCATCTGCGGGACTTGGGTCGATTTGCCCGAGCCGGTCGGCGCGGTCAGGATCAGCCGCCGGTCCTTGCCGAGCGCGTCCAGCAGCGCGGCGCGGATTTCCAGGATGGGTAAGTCCGATGGTTTCATGTGACAGCCGCTCAAACTAGCATGAAGCAATCCGGTTTGTCATTCTGCTATACTGCCGCGTATGCGGAAACTGCCGAGGGAGTTTTACGACCGGGACACGCGGCTGGTGGCGCGGGAGTTGTTGGGAAAACTCCTGGTCCACGTCTCCGGCGGCGTTGAAAAGATCGGCCGGATTGTGGAAACGGAGGCGTACCTGGGGCCGCACGACCGCGCGGCGCATTCGGCCCGGGGATTGACCAAACGGACGGCGGTCATGTTCGGTCCGCCGGGGCGTGCCTACGTCTACATGATTTACGGCATGTACTTTTGCATGAACGTCGTTACCGAGCGGGAAGGGCACGCGTCGGCGGTGCTGCTGCGGGCGCTTGAGCCGGTGCGCAACGTGACCGAAAAGACCAAAGGCCCCGGCCTGCTCTGTCGGGCGATGGGGATCGACCGAAGCCTCAACGATCACGACCTGCTCAGCGACGATTTCTACATCGCCGCCGACAATTCACCGGAAAAGATCGCCATCGTGAAACGGCCCCGGATCGGCGTCGATTACGCCGGCCACTGGGCCAAACGCCACTTGCGTTTCTACATCAAAGGCAACCCCTACATCTCGCGGCCGTAGAGATCGGGTCAGATTGCGAGAAGTCTCGTGGTTGGCCCCGGGTGACGGCGCGACTTCTTAGTAGTCCCGTGTGAAATTTGATGTGGACTGAATCGTCTTGATCTTCTATGGCAGGGGGACAAATTTGCCCCCCAACTCTTTTTCTTTCGCTGGTGTCAGGTTTCGATATTATCTAGGCTATGTGGCACAACGAGCAGTTTGTTCAGTCAACTGAAAACGACGTTCAAGTTTATCGCATGGGCCGATGGCGGCGATGGTTTGTCGTATGTTTCGCTCCATTAGCAGTGGTGCTGTTTATCGGTGCTCTATGTGGGGTTTTTATTGAGGGAAATATGAGCACGCAATTCTTTGCCGTGCTGTTGATAACAATTCTCATTGTTGGATATTTCTTTGCCCGCTTTTCACTTGTTGCTGTCAATAAACATAGGATCGAAATCGATTCTCAGGCAATTCGAGAGATCGGCGTTTTCAGAGTTCACGAATTGCTGTTGGACGAAATTGAGGGATTTAGGATTGTTACGACACAGTACGTCAACTATTTGATGTTAATTCCAAAAAATTCGCACCTTCGAAAAATGAGAGTAGCACTTATTGTTGAACATCGAGACCGATTGCTGGAATGGGCGCACCACAATCTTACCGACTTGGATCGGGTGGGATACAAGATGGAAATGAATGAGATTCTTAGCAATGATGCGCTTGGGTTCTCGCCTGAAGCAAAAATGATGCGCATGGCACAAGCCCGGAAATGGTGTCGTCGATTGAATTTGGGTAGCCTGGTAATGTGTCTTTGGGGAATGATTTGGCCACAACCCTATCAACTGGTGATGTGGATACTGTTGTTCTTGCCTGTTACAGGCTTAATTCTCCTTCACCATTGTGAAGGTCTGGTGAAACTAGACGGCAAGGCAAAAAGTGCTTATCCCAACGTGGCGCAAGTGTTTTTGATGCCCGGATTAGTGCTCGCACTTCGTGCTATGCTTGATTGGCATATTTTAGAATGGCACAACTTTTGGAATCCATTCACAGTGTTTACACTTGGTCTGTTGGGACTGCTTTTCACCATGGCTTACGAAATGCGCAAAAAAATTGCATCCGCCATACTGTTTGCGCTCTTTTGTGCGGTTTACGGTTATGGGGCCACGATTGTCTTGAACGGCATACTGGCAACTGCCCAACCTGTCAGCTATCAGGCGCAAGTCATGCAAAAACGAATTTCCACTGGCAAACATACCGACTACTACTTTACTCTCTCCGCTTGGGGGCCGCGCAATAAAGACACCGAGGTAACGGTCAGCAAGGCTGTTTATGGACGGCATCCTGAAGGGGGTACGGTCACAGTGTTCGTGCGTGACGGTCGATTCGGGATTCCGTTTTATTTCGTGCGGTAGGCTCCTGGCTTGAATGTGGAATTCAATGTATCCGACTGTCGAACCGCGCACCGTTAGGGCTGTTAATCCTTTACCGCCAGAGCCTTCCGTGGCCAAAGCAGAGGCGCGACGCGTGACCTTGTGGGCCGCGCGTCGCGCCAAGCTGGCCTCTTGCCGAGGTGTTAACTAGCCCTTACGGTGAGGGCGACCAGCGCACGTAGTCGATGTAGTACGTGGTCGGTACCTGTGCGGTGGACAGGAACAGGCCATAGATCGAGCTCAAGTTAAGGCTCGGATTGTTGCTGGTAAACGTGCTGAGCGGCACGGAGAGCTGCTGCCAGGCGTTGGTGGTCGACGGGGCCATGTACGTGCCGTTATTCCCCGATGAATCCTGTACTTGGATTTGAATGTTTGTCGTGCTGTTGAGCCAGAACTTGAGGTACCCGGTGGAATACTTGCTCATGTTCATATAGCTGCCGCTGGGCGTGAAGACGCCCCAGCCACCGTAGTTGAGGGCGACATTAGGAACGATCGTCTCGAAGTCATAGATGCCTTCGGGCGGATTATTCCCGGTGTAGTTGCCGTTAAACGTGCAGTCATAGTAGTAGTACTGCCATGTCAAAACCGAGTCGCCGGGTGGGATCCCGAGATCGGCATAGACGACGTACTGGGTGTTCGTCACGATGATCGGCACTTTCGGTGACACCGCGATGCCACTCGGGTCGAAGTAGTACGTGGCATCCACGCCGATGCATTGGAGCACAGGGTTCGTGGCCGTCGTGGGGTACATGTAGGCCGACCAGAAGTAGTTCGTCCCGGGCACGGTCGCCGCCGGGATCGCCAGCGCGAAGTTATTCGTGCCCCAGGCGGTGTTCACCGTGAACACCTGGCTGGTCACCACGACGCCCGGCCATACCTGATTGAGGCTCAGGTTCATGTACACGGGTGTCTGCGGCAGGTTCTCCCAGACGATCGGCACGGAGGCAGTGGTGCCTGCCGCGACGACGGTCGGGAAGTTGGTGGCTTCGAACATCAGCCGCGGCGCGAAGTACACGTTGGCGTTCTGCGACGCGGTCGCCGGGGTGCCGCGGAAGTACGCGTACCATTTATAGAGCGCGCCGTAGGTCGTGCCCTGATTTTCCCAGTTGTTCGGATCGTAATCCGGCACTGAGGCATAGATCCAGGGGTAGTTGTTGGTCGGCACGAGCTGACCGAACATGTTGGTGGTCGCCATGGCGAAGATTTCGTCACTGACGTGATAGTTGGCCCATTCGCTGTAGCCCTTGGTCTTCGGGCTGAAGAAGCCGACCGTGTTGGAGAGCCAGTTGGTCGTCTCGATGGACTGGTCCAGCAACTCCGGCTCGCCATCCACAGTCAGGTCGCTGCGCATCCAGGGTGCGCCGCCCCTGACGGTGAGCATGATCCGGTGCAGCACATTGGTTGTCAGGTTGGTGATGGTGCAGAAGTTATTGGCGCCATCCTCCCAACCCACTTTGCCCGGGCTGATATCCATGCGCACACCGCGATACAGGATGCCGCCCTCGACCGCGTTACTACCGAAGTACACGTCGTAGTCGTAGGTCACCGGCGCGTTGCTGATGTTCAGCGACGTGCGTGTGATCGTGCTGTCGTTGGTCAAGCTCCCGATCACGGAGGCCCGCAACCGGTTCGTCGACGTGAAGCTCCAGGCAACATTGGAACTGGCGTTTGTCGTCCAGCCGCTAAAGCTCTTGCTGGAGAAGTTCACCGCATCGAGGATGTTGCCCTGTTTTTGCATGCCGAAAGCCAGGGTGAGGTTCGTGCCTTGCGTGTTGTAGCCGATCCACATATCCCAGCCGCGGCCGGCGTAGGCATTGGTGGTGATGCCGAAGATCTGCAGGCCGGTGCCTCCCAGGCTCGTGTAAGGACTGTTGCTCAGGGATGAATAATAGCCTTCCTGCTGCAGCCAGCCATTGGTCGCGTCCCACGGCGCGATGTACATCACCCAGTACAGGTTGGTGCCGGTCATCAGACCGGTGCTCGGCAGTGTGAAGTCCAACGCATTCGTGCCGCTGGCGCTGGTGATCCAGATGTTGGTGGTGTACAACGCCAGATCGTTCGCGCCGGGGGGCGATTGATACTTGAGTTGCAGGGTCATCAGGAACTCGTTCTGTTGGCCCCATTGGAAGCCGCGCTGGGCCAGCAGGCTCAGCGTATTGGTCAACTGGCCGCACGTGTCGCTGGCGAGGTTCATGCAGAACACTTTGGCCGGCGCATTGCTGTTGATCGTGATCGTATTGACCAGGATCGACGGGACGGTCATCGTCCCGTTGTTGGCGGTGGCCAGCGCCGTGGCGCCGTTCAAGCTTGTCCACGCGTTGGCGGAGCAGTTGGTGGCCAACGGTACTGCCTGGCCGGCGCTGTAGTCGTGCGTCACGTAATGGGTTAGCGGCCCGATGGTCAGGGTGGTGAGGTTCGACACCACGCTGATGCCGGGGATGACGCCGAAGAGCGGCTCGATGCGTCCGGCTCCACTGGCGCCCGAAGGCTCGGTGCGCGCCACACCGCCATCCGTGGCGATGAGGCAATTCAGGCCGTTGGTGATCCAGGTGGTGACGTTGGAAACCTCCAGGTCGCTCATCACGGCCACGTCGGCCAGAATGAGCGTGCCGTAGTACCCATCGAGGTATCCGTAATCCAGGTTGACGGGCGCATCGACCACGCCAGTCAGGTAATTCGTGGGGTTCAACTCATCATCGTCGATGAAGGAGTATTGGTAGGTCGGGTCCCAGACCCCGAGTTGCGCGGCGCGGGAGCCGAGGGCCACCTTGCCTGAGGTGAAGTTGGTGCAAACGAACGTCCCCAGGCTCTGTCCGTTGTAGCTGACCGAGTAGTTGGTCCCTTGGACGCCGATCTGGAGGCTGTACCAGACATTGGTTGTCGGATCGTTGGTGAATTGCAGTGTATCCAGCAAACCAAACTGCTGGACCACGCCGCCGGCCCGGACCGTATATTGGACCTGCCATTCCCCGTAGTAGTTCTGCATGCCGACGCAGACGTAATTGCTGCGGTTCTGGTAGTTCACGTACAGGTCGGCGTCGTTGAAGTAGTTGTCCTGGGTGTTGTAGCGGAAGAACACCGAGGCCGTATAATTACTCCACGACAGGCTGCCGTGACTGAGCATGTTGTCGCTGTTGCCAATACGCCAGGCCCGCAAGGCCGAATTGGTGTCCGCCCAGTTGGCGGCGCCGGCTTCCCGGAACCAATTGTTGGTGTAGCTGGCATTGGTGAAGTTGTCGGTGAACAGGCCGGAGACAACCAGGTTGCTGAACGCGATATCCAGCGGGTTGCCGGTGTAGCCGATGCTCTCCAGCCAATTACAGACCTGGTTCACGCGCGCCAGGTGCCCCGGGTACTGTGCCTCGGTCTTGAGCGAGCGGAACACAGCGACGCGGGTCGGGTAGCTCTGGTTGCGGCTCACCGTCGTGTTGGCCCACCAGTACGGTTCGAACAGGTTCTGCCAGGTCACCTGCAGATTGACCTGCTGGCCAAGGGTCAGAGTGGCCGGCATGGTGGTGATCGGCCGCACACCCCACAATAACTCAGTGGGGTAGGGGGTTGATTTGACGACAACGTTGCTGGAGCTGTTCGACAGCCAGGCTGTGAACTGATACGTGCCGCCATCCTCCGTGGAGGCATAATTCGGGTCGCTCTGGTTGGCGCCGGGGATCCAGATCCAGAACACACTCGTTCCCGCGCCCGAGACGTTGGTGCTGACTTGTTGGTAGACGGCGTTGGTCAGGCCGCCGTTGAATGACAGATTCAACGTCAGCGGGACGCCCTGCGTGTCGTACTGCACGTTCACCGCATAGGACTCATACCCCAGCGGGTACACCGTGGACGGCGCGCCGTTGATGAGAACGATCTGCTGCGTGGGCTGCGCGGAATACACGTGCAGCATTTCCATGGCGTCGGGCTGCAACGTCAGCGTCACAGAGCCGCTGCAATTGGTCGCGATGATCTGGCCGGCGATGAAGGCCTCGACGGTCTTATTCGACAGCAAGGGGCTGCTGACGGTGAACACCTCCGGCGGTCCGCCGTTGGTAACGCCCGTGTAGGTCCAGACGTTGGTGTCCAGGATATATTGGTAGTTCTTGATCATCATCAACACCGAGCCGTCCGCCAGCGTGCGGTACTCGGGCAGACACAGGAACGCATTTGTGCCGACCGCCTGGATCTTGGGCGTCAGGCCGAAGTAATTCTCCATGATCGAGCCCAGCACGTCAGAGCGCCATTTCCAGGGCAGAATGTCCATCACACCGCCGTCGCCGGCAGATCCGTCGGGACTCAGGTCGCCCACTCCGTACAGGAAAATGGCGGATTTCGAAGTGCCGTTGTTCTTCACGACAACCGCCGGGTTCCGTGTGTAATTGTCGGCATACACCGAGCCGCCGCCTTTTGATGTATTTTGAATAAACACATCACCGGCCATAAAGCGTCCGTTGCCGCTGGTGAAGTTATTACACCGCACCACCAGGCGCGCGTCGGTCGCACCGGTGGGAACCGTCGCCGTACCGGAGGCGTACGTCCAAACGTCCGTCGGGGTGGAGGAAGTGACAGTTGGGCCTGCCGAGAAGGTTGACAACAAGACCCCGTTGATGTCGTGAAACTCCAGTTGGACCACCCCGTACTTGGTGCCGCCGATCAGCGGATCCCAATTCGGCGTGAGCAGGTAACCGCCGAAACTCAACGTGTCGCCGACGGAGAATCCGTTGGTCACGTCCTGCCAAATGCCCGCGTCATACCAGAACATCCACGTGTTGGTCTCGTCGCCCAGGACATAGCTGGTGTCCGAACCCTGGTTGCCGGGGTTCCAGCTCGACCAACCGGCGGGAACGCTGCCCGTGCCCTGCAGGGTGTCGTTGGTCAGCAGGTTGGCCGGTACGATCTGGATCACGTGCCGCCCATTGTACGTATTCGCCGGCGCCGTGCCGTCCGCGACGTAACGCACCCAGGAGTTGCCCGGTGTGTAGGTGGTCAGGAGCGGCGACTTGGTTTTGCCGAGAAAATTGTTGCTCACGTCGTACCACTCCGTGGAGACGTAAGCGATCGAGTTGTTCAGCAACGGGTCTGTATTGTTGTTTCGCAGATAGGTGCTGGTGGTGTAATGGCCATAGGGCACGGCGGGGAAGTTCATCCAAACGCCGGAGTTGCCCCACATTTGCAGCATGGTGTTTCCTTCGAGTTGCCAGCCCCAATTCGTCTGCAGAAGGGTATTGCCCCAGCCACTCCACGGTGAGAGACCGGCAGATTCAAACCCTTTGTTCTGGAAGGTGTCCATCGTGGCCCAGAGGACGCCGCCGTTGGTCACATTGATTTCATCGTTGTATTTCCAAACCTGCGGCTGGTAATCGTAGTTGTTACTCACCGCGCCGGTGGCGGTGTTGGTAAAGGTGACGTCGATTGGCTTCCAATCAAACTCCGTAAATTCACCCAGGCGCGGCGGCGTCTCGTTCCCGCCCACGTCGGTGGCATCAATGCCAAAAATCGAACTCAACTCGCTGACATAATTCGTCAACGTGTGGCCGTGCCAATCCTGATTGCCGGGCAGGTCCGAGCTGGCCAAAATGTTTACCCCGGCGGGGATCACCTGCGTGCGGATAAAGTCCATCACGCTCATCGCCGTCCCGCCGGTGTTGGTGATCACGTTGTCCACGCGCAAGTTGCGAGGCAGAATAAGCACGCTGTAGTTGGTGTACGCCCCCGAGGCCAAATCATTCAAATTCATCCAACTCGGTTCGAACCCCAGCCGTTCCAGCGCGCCGGCCATCTGCTGCATCTCGCATTCGTAGCGGTTATGCTGCGAATCATTGGCATCGGTCCACAGAAACGCCACATCCGGCTTCCGATCGGTGGACCCGGCCAACAGGGTGTTGATGCCGACTTGATTCATCAATTGGTACGCGGCTTGCACGGCCCAATAGGCGGGCTTGATCCGCCGGTTCGATGTGACGATCCCAAAACCCTGTTCGCGCGTGTCAATGTACGTGCGATCCATCCACGAGAACACATGCGTGCCGATGGCGCCGGTTTCCAGTCCTTCCCACAGCGAGTCGGCTGTCAGGGTTCCTTGCTGGTTTTCGTCCATGCCAGGCCACAAAGTCTCGGTGCTGGTAAAGCCCGTCTCCGAATACATTACAGGAATGCCCGTGGTCTTCTTGGTATAGAGCACGCCCCATCGTCCCTGTTCGGATTCATGGCCCAGTTCGCCCCACGGGTAGTTGTTGACCGAAAAGAACGACAACGGCGCTCCCACGGCGGAGCACTGCTGGGTGATGCGTTGGCGGCTCTCAAAATGCCAGCGCCAATCTTCCTCACCCCACTGCATGCCGACGGTCGAGTACGACAACATATGGTTCGGATCGGCTTTGCGCGCGGCCTCGGCCCCGAGTGAGGTGAAGTGGGCGATGGACAGCTCGCGCCACTGGCCCATGTCGGCCCATTCGGCGCCCGGAGGACCGTAGGCTGAATATTGATTGACCATGGTGATGTTGCTGAAACTGCCGAAGCTCGTGCCCCACGTCGCGTTGACGTTGGCGATCGTCGAGTAGTTGGTCTGGCAGTAGTTTTGAAACGCCTGGATGGATTCCGGGTCGTAGCCGTCGAGGATGCCGCTCCACAATCCCAAATAGCCGTATTCATTGCCGACGATCCACGCCACCACCGCCTTGTTGGTCGCATACCGGCTGCAGACATTTCCGATAAAGTTCGTATACAACGTCTGCACGGCCGGATCCTCGTAGCGCAGGATGTCCGACTGCCAGTAATTTGTGTGATAGAACCCTTCGGAGTCCAGCGCGGGCGGGTGCATCGTGTAGTAATTGTCGGGGAACCAGGCCGGTGGCCACTGGTAGCCGATCAAGGGGAACACGTGCAACCCGTGTTGCTCCGCCGACTTCAACAGGTAATCGTAGTTGGTCCAGTTAAACTGGCCCTGTCCGGCCAGCTGGATTTCCTCCCACACAAAATCCACACGGATGCTGTTGGCCCCCAGTTTGACGAACTGGTCCATGTCGTAGTCGATCTGGGCATTCGTTTGCCACACGCCCAACGGACGATTCCATGTTTGATACGCCACGCCATGGTTCACATAGGGCTTTCCTGTGCTCGTATCATAGAAATATCCGTTCGTCATGGCGATGTAACCGTTGAAACCGTGGGCAGGAACCGCCATCGCCACCGCTGCCAACCCCATCCCCAAACTGATGACCGCTGCTCGGAAGTTCATAGTACGTGTTCTCCTCACCGCTGGTGAAACTGCTGTTAGTGGACTCGCCATCTGATTCCCGTATTGCGCCGCACTCACACATCGATTAGTTCATTGCCGAATCCCCGCCCATGGGAACTGAGGTGCTGTTATCGATACCAACGCCGTGTTATCGATAACATGACGACGCGCATTTTGTCAATTGCTTATTGACCAACTTAGCATTTTGGTCTGGAGGGCTGTATTTATATGACGTGTACACGTAACTTAGGAGCGGGTTTTTGACCCACAATCGGAGTTGTTGGCGATGCGCAGCGCGTTATTTGACTTGGCGCGCGATCTTTTTTCGCCACCCCAAAAGCCAGAGGCACGCGTACACGGCGGCTGAAAATTCCCGGCGCACGTCCTGCGACGAACGGGCGGTCGCCAAAGACAGGCAGGGGCGCGGTGCGCGAATCTTGAACTCGGGCCGCCGTGACACATTCGCAACGCGCATGGCGCGTGGGGGCCGGCTCGCAGGCTTGATTCCAGGCGCCGGGCGCGCCGACTGGAAGAAATGGGGTGGATGACGGGATTTGAACCCGCGACAACCAGATCCACAATCTGGGGCTCTAACCAGGCTGAGCTACACCCACCATCGTTGCCGACATCCGAAACGGGCTGAATTTATCATCGCGGACAAAGGGGGTCAAGCAATCGTGCCTGGCGGAATCTCCCCGGACAAAAACTCGGCATTTACACCGAAGCGGGGCGGGTTATACTTCGCGCGTGAATCGCATCCGTCTGCTTTCCGAGCACGTCGCCAATCAAATCGCCGCCGGCGAAGTGGTCGAGCGGCCCGCCTCGGTCGTCAAGGAACTGGTCGAGAACTCCCTCGACGCCGGCCCGTCCCGCATCACGGTCACTGTCAAAAGCGGCGGTAAATCCCTGATTTCCGTGTCCGATGACGGTTTCGGCATGAGTCGGGACGACGCGTTGCTGGCGCTGGAGCGGCACGCGACGAGCAAGATCGCCCGGGCGGAGGACCTGCAGAGCATCCAGTCGCTGGGATTTCGCGGCGAAGCCATCCCCAGCATCGCGGCGGTGTCGCGGTTCATGCTGACGACGCGCGAACGCGGCGCGCTGGGCGGCACGCAGATCGAAATCGCCGGCGGAAAAATTTTGTCGGTCAAGGACGTCGGCGCGGCTGAAGGGACAATCGTGGAGGCGCGCAATTTGTTCTTCAACCTGCCGGCGCGCCGGAAATTCCTGCGTTCCGAGCAGACCGAGACGGCGCACATCGAGCACATCGTGACGCTCTGCGCCCTGGCGCATCCGGCGGTCGCGTTCCGCCTGCAGGTCGATGGCCGCGATCTGTTTCACCTCGCGCCGGCGGAGCAATTGCTGCAACGCTTGCGGGAACTTTACGGAGCGCAACTCTGCGAGCAATTGGTGCCGCTCGATCTGGCGCGGGGCGGCGTTCATGTCAGCGGATTCATCGGCAAACCGGGCGTCAGCCGCGGGGACCGGCGGCAGCAGCACGTGTTTGTCAACGGCCGGCCGGTCGAGAGCAAGGGCATCAATTTCGCCCTGCTCGAGGGCTATCACACCGCCTTGATGAAGGGCCAGTACCCGGTCACGTTCCTGTTTGTCGCCATCGATCCCGCGCTGGTGGACGTCAATATCCATCCCGCCAAGCGCGAAGTGCGTTTCCGCGATGAGTTCGCCGTCCGCCAATGCGTCATCGATGCCGTGCGGGCGGCGGTGGAACCGAAAGGCTCCGCCCCGCGCCCGATCCAGACCAGCGTGCCGGGCGCCGGGAGTTTTTTCCCGACGGCGGTGGTGCGCGGCGGGCGGTCGTGGACGCCTGCGCCTCAGGCCTCATTTCAGGGACTGCAGACCACCGGCGCCGCGCCCGTGACGGCTGCGCCGCCGCCCGCGGAAATCCATACAGAGGAGGGCGCCTGGCGGATCCTGGGCGTGGTCGGCCAGCTCTATGTGATCGCGGAATCGCCGGAAGGCCTGGTGTTGATGGACCAGCACGCCGCTCATGAACGGGTCCTGTTCGAGCGGATGCTCAAGGAACTCGAGGGCGGGGCGGCCCCGGCGCAAAAGTTACTCCTGCCTGTGACGGTGGAACTTGACCCACGGGACGCCGATTTTCTAAAGAACAATTTGAAGACCCTGCACCAGCTCGGCATCGGCATCAGCGAATTCGGCAACAAGACGTTTTTGATCGACGCGCTGCCGCCGTATTTCAAGCTGGAGAACCTGGCGCAGACGTTTCGCAACATCGTGGACGAGTTGCGCCAGACCGGCGAGGAAATCCATGCCCGCCGGCTGGGCGAGGACAAGATCGCCACCACCGTCTGCCGTCATGCCGTCAAAGCCCGCGACCCGCTCAAGGGCGAGGAACTGCGCGCGTTGCTCGAGCAACTTCACCGCTGCGAGTTGCCTTATACCTGTCCCCATGGCCGTCCGACGATGATCCAGATTTCCTACGCCGAACTGGAGAAAAAATTCGGACGAAAAGTCTGAGCGCCGCTTGGCTGTTTTTGTCAGAAAAACACTGGATTCCAGGCTTGTTTTCGCCGGCTGGATCTGGTAGGCTAAACACTACTCCAATGGTCAGGATGCCTCGGATATCGTGCCTAGTCGTTGCAGCCTTCCTTCTCGCTGCAGCCCGAGTATTTGCCGACCCTGACGACGTGCCGGTGACGTTCTCCATCACCACCAATACCGTCTTCGGGACGAGCGTGTTTGTCGTGGGCAACATCCCGCAACTCTACAACTGGGACCCGACGCGCGCCATCGAGTTGCTGCCGGGCAATTGTACCGGCTCAAACTGCACATGGTCGGCCACCGTCGGGATTCCGCCGGGCACCAGCTACCAGTATAAGTTTATCCTCCGGACCGACTGCGCGAGCTGCCTCGGCGATCCGACCAACGTCCAATGGCCGCCCGGCGCCAACCAGTCAGGCGCCACCGCGCCCGGCCTGCCCGCGCCCTACAGCGGCAAGACGATTTTTTATAACTCAAGCTGGTCAAACGTTTCACTCTATTACTCCAATAACGTGACGGGTTGGACCAACGCGCCCATGGTCGCCATCGGGCCGGGCCGGGGCGGCGGCGAACAAATCTGGCGCGCAAGCAACGTCGACACGGCCGGCAGCACCAACCTGGAGTTTGGATTCTTCTCGGTCATCGCCGGGACAAACGTCTACGACAACGCCGGGCTGCCGGGTGTCGATTACCAATCGCCGCTGGACGCGCTCGTGGTGCAGGACGGGCAGGTGTACAACTACTGGCCGCCGCCAACCGTTTCCGCCAGTGCCATCGACACCTTGAGCATCACGCCGACCAACGGCCTGGACACTCGCCCGGTCCGCGTCTACAAGCCCCGCGGCTATGCGGAAAACACCGGCAAACGCTATCCGGTGCTCTATATGCACGATGGGCAAAACATCTTTCTTTACAACGGCGGCGGCAGCAGCCCGTACCGGTGGGGTGCCGAAACGAATGCCGACAACTTGATTCGGTTCGGCAAAATGCGGGAGACAATCATTGTGGGAGTGGACTGTAATACAAATGGCAGCACCCGGGTCTGCGAATATTCGCCGCCACAGCCTGTTTGCACCAATCTTTGCGGCTCCCCGCTGGGGTCCCAGTACGTTTCGCTGCTCATTGACAAGGTCAAACCGATGATTGACGCCAGTTATCGGACGTCCACCAATGCCGACGACACGGGCGTGATGGGCTCATCGATGGGCGGGCTGATCTCCACCTACCTTGGCTGGCAATACACCAACGTATTTCACAAGGTCGGCGCGATGTCCTCGGCGTTTTGTGACTGTTACCCGGCGGCGGCTGCCGACGCCAAACGGCCGCAGCTGCGGATTTACATGGACAGCGGCGACGATGACACCACCAACAACCCGACCGGCATCGGTTGCCTGGTCAATGACGACCTGCTGAACACGATCGGCGAGCGCGACGCTTTGATCGGCCTCGGCTACGTGTTCAATATCAACCTCGACCACACCATCGGCTACGGGCAATGGCACAACGAACAATGGTGGGCCGTCCGTCTGCCGCGCTGTTTCACGTTTTTATTCCCGACTTCCGACGAGCCGGACACCGTGCTCGATGCCGCCGCGCCGCCCCGCATCACGAACTTCCAGCTTCTGGGCCCGAGCAACGTGGTGACCTGGACGGCCTACAAGGCCCGCCTCTACGCGTTGCAGGGCAGCACGAACCAAACGTATTCGAGCGCGATGAACTGGAGTAACGTCTTCACCACGCCCGCGCCCGAATCGCTTCCGTGGGATTATGTCACCGGCACCGCCACGAACACGTTCCAGTTCTTCCGCGTGCTGGAGTACGGCGTGCCCAACTGGCCAAACTGATGATTTTTACCGGGGTATGCGCAAAATGAAAAGAACGGCAAAAATGGCAGGGCAGAGTCGGCAGAAACGTGCTATGGTAGGCGGCAGTATGACATATGCAGAGGGAATAGACTCGGCGCCCGCCTTCACCAAGGCTGCGGCGGACGGGGTAGCGGCGCAGGAACGGACAGAATTGCGCCGATCAAGCTCAACTGCAACACCTTGCGACGTTGGAACGGTCAAATCTGGTCAAACCCAGTCAAACCTAGTCAAACCTAGTCCAACCATAAATTTTCGGGGTGGTCCGGGTCCGGACTCAATCATTTTTGAGAAAAGGGGCGGGGAATGGCTCAAACCAGCTCCCCTGAGGCTCCTCGGGGTGCTCTGCCTTGTCTTGGCGGTTTCCCTGGTTGCCGCCGGCCACGTGTTTGCCGATCCGGTTGATGTGCCGGTGACGTTCTCCATCACCACCAATACCACCGTCGGGAAAAGCGTGTTTGTCGCGGGCAGCATCCCGCAACTGGCCAACTGGGACCCCACGCACTCCATCAAGTTGGTCCCCGGCAATTGCGTCGGGTCAACCTGCACCTGGACTGTGGCCATCGGGATACCGCCCGGCACCAGCTACCAATACAAATTCCTCGTTCGCACCGATTGTTCGAACTGTTGGGGCTACGCGACCAATGACATGTGGGAGGGAGGATTGACCAACCGCATGGGGTCGACGCCGCCCGGGCCGCCACCGCCGTATAGCGGGAAGACCATCTATTATTACTCGGGTTGGTCAAACGTCTCGCTCTATTACTCGAATAATGTCACAGGATGGACCAACGCGCCGATGGTCGCCATCGGTCCGGGCCGGGGCGGCGGCGAACAAATCTGGCGCGCGAGCAATGTCGACCTGGCCGGCGACACGAACCTGCAGTTTGGATTTTACTCGGTCATCGCCGGGACGAACAGTTACGACAACGCCGGCCGGCCCGGCCTCGATTACCAATCGCCCCTGGACGCGCTCGTGGTGCAGGACGGTCAGGTCTACAACTACTGGCCGCCGCCGTTTGTCTCCACCAACCGGGTCGAAACATTCACGATCATTCCGACCAATGGCCTGGCCAGCCGCACGGTCCGCGTCTATCTGCCGCGCGGCTACAACGAGAACACGGCCAAACGCTACCCCGTGCTTTATATGCACGACGGGCAGAACCTGTTCCTGGGCATGGCGGGACTCAGCGGCTATAGCTGGGGAGCTGACACCAATGCCGCCAACCTGGTCCGTTTCGGGAAGATGCGCGAGACCATTATCGTCGGCGTGGACAGCAGCAGCGACCGGTTTTGCGAATATTCGCCGCCGACGTGTCCCTATGCCGAGTGCACGTCGCCCGTGGGCGACCAGTACGCCTCGCTGCTGGCTGACCAACTCAAGCCGCAGATCGACGCGAATTACCGCACGTTGACCGACCCGGACGATACCGGGATCCTGGGGTCTTCGTTGGGCGGGCTGATCTCCGGCTATATCGGCTGGCAACGGTCCGGCACCTATCACAAGGTCGGCACCATGTCGTCCTCGTATTGGGTCTGTTACCCGATCACCGCCACCACCAACCAGCCCATCCGGATTTACCTGGATAGCGGCGACATGGACGCGCAAGGCACCGCCGGCTCCTGCGACAGCCTGCTAAACACGGTGCAAGAGCGCGACGACTTGATCGTCGACGGCCACGTCTTCAACATCGACCTCGACCACACCATCGGCTTCGGCCACTGGCACAGCGAACAATGGTGGGCCATCCGTCTGCCGCGGTGCTATCTGTTCCTGTTTCCGACTTCCGACGAGCCGGACACCGTGCTCGACGCCGCCGCGCCGCCGCGCATCACGAACTTCCAGCTCATGGGGCCCAGCAACGTCGTGACTTGGACGGCCTACAAGGCGCGCCTCTACGCGCTGCAGGGCAGCACGAACCAGGAGTATTCAAGCGCGATGACCTGGAGCAACGTCTTCACCACGACCGCGCCCGAACCGCTTCCATGGGATTACGTCACCGGCTCCGCGACGAACACGTTCCAATTCTTCCGCGTCCTGGAGTACGGCGTTCCCAACTGGCCGAATTGATCCGTTTGTCCGCGTGGGACAGATCACGGCCCGATGATCTGCAGGGAGTTGAAGTACGCGTTGTTGGCCGTGCCGCTGCCGGCGTTGCGATTGTAGAGAGCGATGCTGTTCAAGGCAGCGCCGGCTGTCCCGCCAAGCGTGCCGTTCACGGTCGCGTTGGTGTTGCCGGTGGCGTTGTCGATGACCAGCAGCGTGTACGTGTTGGCCGTGTCGAGCGTGAACTGCAGGTGCAGGCCCGTGCCGGTAAACGGCACGCCGATGTTGGACAAACCGGCGGCGTCCACCACCTTGTAGCTGTTGCTGGAATCCCCGCCGATGTAGAGGAACTCAAGCCGGGCGCCCGAGTTGTAGTTCGTGTAACTGCCGCTGGCGTTGCCGTTGCGCAGCACGAAACCGTCCGCGTTGCCGTTGTCGATGTACCCATTGTCCATGTCCAGCCGGACCGTGCCGCCCACGGGGACCGCGCTGTTGAACCCGCGATAGGCCGCCGTGAAGTTGGTCTTGTTGGCGTAGATGCCCCAGGACTTGCCGGCGGTGTCGATGCCCGGCGGCGTGCCAAACGCGTTGTTCGTTGACGTGCCGACAAAGTAGCCGTTGGTGTTGCTTCCCAACACGCCGCTGCCCGTCAACGTCCACGGACCGAACCCGGCGCCGCCGTCGCTGCCGTTGGTCCAGCCGCCGCTGTAGGCGGGGTCGGCCGCATTGTCGAGCGCCTGGGTGGCCGTCTGGGACTGTGCGGCCAGCAGCATCACAACGCGATAATACCGGGCGGGCACATTGGTCGCGCCGCCGGCATCCACATAGTTCGTGCTCGTCAGGCCGCTGCCGGCCACGTCGATCAGCGGGCTGATGTTGGCAAAGTTGGTCGAGTAACTGCCGCCGTTGCCGCCGGTAGCCTGCACCACATTGGTGCTGCCGCCCGCCGCCGTCCAGATCAACAGCACGTCGTTGCCCTGCTGGGTGATCGACGTGATGCGGAACGGCGATGATAGCGCGTTTGTCGGATCGGTGCCCGCCTGGTACTCCTCCAAATTGGTGAAGCCGTCGTGGTCGGGGTCCGCCGACGGCGCCGCCTGCGGGCAGGAGACGCAGCCAAAGTACTGGATCTGCCAGGCATCGGGCAGCCCGTCCCCATTGCAGTCCGTCAAGCCGGTGGCGACAATGACATGGGAAACGTTAGTGCGGCTGTTGCCGACGGCGTCCGTCGCCACCACCGTCAGGGTATTGGTGCAGGGAACAAGGCCCGCAAGAGTCGCCGTCCAGTTCGTGAATGCGTTGGCGCTGGTGGCGGGCGTCCCGTTGACGGTCACGCCGGCGATGCCCGCGACAGCGGAAGCGATTCCGGTGACCGCGACGGCGTTCGTGGCGACGTACGTCTGGTCGAGAGGCGAGGTGATTGCCAGCAGCAGGCACGCGCTCGCCGGGTTAACGGTCAGGGTCGCTGTGGCTGAAACCGCCGGCGGATTGCACGCACCGCTGACCAGGCAATTGTAGGAAGCCGCGTCAGCGGACCCGGCCGGGAAGATCGTCAGCGTCGCGTTGGTTGCCCCGGAGACCTCTGCTCCATTGACGAGCGCGACAGTGCCGCCGTCCTGTCCGGCCAGCCAGCCCGAGATGTAAGTCGGATCGGAGGCGTTGTCTGATTTGGCGCCCAGGCTGACATTGTTGAAGAACACATCGAAGGCCGTCCCGGTGCCCGCGTTGAAATTGAACAGCCGCAACCGGTCGATCAACGTCCCCGCCGTGCCTTCCAACGTGCCAGTGACGGTAAACGGACCGCCGCTGGGGGCGTTGGCGTCGGCGGGTGTGACGGTCAATGTATAGGTGTTGGTTCCCGTCAGGGTGAACGCCAGGTGCAGCCCCTGGTCGGTGTAGCTGACACCGCTATCGCGCGTGCCGCTGGAGTCATGAATTTGATAATCGCTGCCACCGCCGGTGAAGAAGAACTCAAACCGGTTTGTCCCGCCCGCATCACGCAACCCGAACCCCGCCGAGTTGCCGGTATTGATGTAGCCGTTGTCCATGTCGATGTGAAAGGTCTGGTTGACTTGAATCGCGCCGTTGAACGCGCGGACCGCTTCGGTCAGGTTGCCTCCGTTGGCGTACAGGCCCCATGCCTTGCCGCCCGGGCTGTTGATATCGCCGTCGTTGTCCGGATCGCCGCCGCCGTTGCCGGCGGAGGAACCGATGAAGAACCCTCCCGCCCCCGCGCCGCTCGTGTCCAGTTGCCAGCCGGCGCCCCAGCCGACTGTGCGCCACTGATAGGTGAACGGACCCGTGCCGGTCGCCCCGGCAACGAACTGCGCCGACTGGCCGTTGCACACCGTTTGCGTGGACGGCTGGGTCGTGATCGCGGGCGGGAGATAGACGGCCAGCGACGCCACGCTGGAAGTGACCGAGCCACAGGAATTGGCGAACACGGCCCGGTATTGATTGCCGTCCTGCGACGGGCCGGGCGGGTTGAACAAGTCGGCCAGGTCCGTGGCGTTGGCGGCGTCGCCGAGCAACGGCCCCACGCCGAGGGTTTCCTGCAACGTCCGCAGGGTGGAACTGTGCGTGTAATGGATGGCGTTGGAATAGCCGCTGCCTTTCCCGGCGGGTGAAAGCACGATCAACCCGATCGGCCCGTCCCCGCCTTCGCCTTCGTCCCAGGTAATGATCACCGCGCCGCCGCCCTGATAGGCTTGCGACGCGAGAATGCCCGGGAGATTGTTCGACAGCCAGGTGTCGCCCTGCTGGACGTTGTTGTTCAGCGGCGAGCAGGTGTCATGCATGTCGTCGCACAGGTTCGGGGTGAGAAAGTTGTAGCGGGCCACCGTGTTGCTCGCCAGGTCGCCGGCCAATTGCGTGTAGGGCACGAGGTTGGCGATGCAATAGGCGCAGCCTGTGTTCTGGCCGCAGGTCACGTCGTCGAAGAAGCAAAACGGTTCATGCCGCACCGCGTATTCAGGGTCGCCGGCGGAATCCGTCGGCCCGGTGTTCGTCAGCGGGCACGTGCCGCCGGGGATGTTTTCCTCATACGCGCGCCACGGGACACCCGCATTCTTAAGCTGCGTCACCAAATGGTTCACCGTGGACTGGTGGTTGGCGCTGGGATCATTGTCGTTCAAGACGCCGAAGTTCTGTCCCGCTTCCAGCCAGAGATAATTGGGCTCGCTGGGGTGGATCCCGGGCGGGTTGTAGTACTGCGTGGCATAGGAAGCCATCGGCAGCACCGTGCCATTGATGTAGGGCGCGCTCCCATTCCCCTGGATCGACCCCCAGTTTTCGTTCTCCATCAGGATGAGAAACACGGGGCCCGTGACGGGAATCGGACTGTTGGCCGTGAAGATCAACTGCGTGCTCGTGGCCCCCGCCACATTGAAGAAGCTGGCGCCCCCGTTCGTGCTGGCCTGCCATTGCACCGTCGGCGCCGGACTGCCGTTGGCCGCCGCCGCAAACGTGACACTGCTGTCGGCGCACACCGCCTGGCCGGCCGGCTGCGCCGTCATCGTCGGCGAGGTGCAGGTGGCTGACACGCTTGGCCCACCCAGTAAGGTAAAAAAACCGATCGCGCATGCAATGAATATGAAGCATCGAGTCATCATCCCTGGTCTCCCTTTGCCACGATGGCGCGCGCCGCGCGCACATCGGTTGCGATTTGCCCCTTCAACGCATCGGTCGAATCGAACTTCTTCTCGTCCCGCAGTTTTTCGAGAAAGGCAACCTCCACGTCCTGGCCGTAGATGTCCCGGTCGAAGTCGAAGATGTGGACCTCGAACTCCCGCTGGCGGGGGCGGTCGGTAAACGTGGGCCGGACGCCGATGTTGACGACGCCGCCGAACTGTTCCCGCCCGATTCGCAGGCGCACGGCGTACACGCCGTCGGGCGGCAGCGCTTCGTTTTGCGGATTGAGATTGGCGGTCGGAAAACCGAGCTGGTGGCCGACGTGGCCGCCTTGTTTCACCGTGCCCAGGATGGAGAAGGGCCGGCCGAGCATCGCCGCCGCGCGATCCAGGCGGCCGTGCAGGACGTGCTGGCGCACGGCCGTGGAGCTGATCATTTCCCCGTCGCTGGTGTGGACCGAGGGGATCTCTTTGACCGCAAAACCGTGGGTGGGGGCCAGTGCCTCGATGAGGCGGACGTCACCGGCCCGGTGATGTCCGAACCGAAACCGCGTACCCACACAGATCTCGCGGAGCTGAATTCGCTTCTCGGCGATCATGGCAACAAACGCCTCCGGCGGCGTCTCGGAAAACGGCTTGTCGAACGTCAACACCACACAGGCGTCGACCCCTAAGTGCTCGATCAGTTTGAGCTTGTGGGACGTCGAAGTCAAGAGCGGGGGGGCCTTGTCGGGCTGCAGGACGCGCAGAGGGTGGGGATCAAATGTCAGCGCCACGGAGACGCCGCCCGCCGCCCGCGCATCATCGCGGGCCTGTCCGATGACGCGCTGATGGCCGAGATGGACGCCGTCAAACACGCCGATCGCCATCGACACGCCGTGCGCGGTGCTTTTGAGTTCGTCGAATGATCGCAGAACATCCATCAGGTCCGCTTCGCCAGCTCCAGGATGGGGATCACCAGGGGTTGCAGTTGTTCGCGGTTCAGTTTCAACAGCGCGTCGAGCGTGTGGGCGTCTTTTACGTCGAAATGGCCCGAGCGAGCGCGCCGTAACCCGCACAGATGCGCGCCGCAGCCCAGCACGTCCCCAATGTCCGAGCACAGCGTGCGCACATAGGTGCCCTTGGTGCAGGCCACGCGAAATTGGATTCGGGGCAATTCCAGTTGAAGCACGCGCAGATCGTAAATGTGGATCAGCCGCGGCTCGCGTTCGACGGTCTTGCCTTTGCGGGCGAGTTTGTAGAGCGGCTGGCCCTGGTGTTTGATGGCGCTGACCATCGGCGGCACCTGCTGAAGGTCGCCGCGGAACCGGGCAAACGCCTCCTCGATGGCGGTGGCGTCCAGCGGCGGCACGGGTTTCTCGGCGATGACGGCGCCGTCGGCGTCCTGCGAATCGGTGGACACGCCCAGCAGCATCGTGCCTTCGTACATCTTGTCGTCGGCCATCAAACGGTCCTGCAATTTGGTCGCGCGTTCCAGCACGATCACCAGCAGCCCCGTCGCCGCGGGATCCAGCGTGCCGCAGTGGCCGACCTTGTTGAAACCAAAATGGCGGCGGATCCTGTCCACCACGTCATGGGAGGTCAGCCGCGCCGGTTTATCGACCAACAACACGCCGTCAAAGGGTGTGAACGGGTTTTGCATGTGTCCGGGCCCGGCTAGAGGCCGGCGTCCTTGAGTGCGTCGGCAATCGTCTGGAGCACCCGGGTTTCCACGTCGTGCGTCTCGCCCGTGATGCGGGCGCCCGCCGCTTCGTGGTGGCCGCCGCCGCCGAACCGCCTGGCAATCGCGTTGACGTCGATCTTCGGATGTTTCGAGCGCAGGCTGACGCGCACCTTGTTGGGCTCCGGCGATTCCTCGAATAGCACCGCGACGCGGACGCCCTCGATGGAGCGGGCGTAATCGATCAGCCCTTCCGTGTCCTCGCGTTTCGCGCCGGATTCCTCGAACATGTCGTTGGTCACCCAGCAGTAGGCGACTTTCTTGTCGTCGGTCAACGTGATGTCCGCCAGGGCCTTCTGGAGCAACTGCAACCGCGAATAAGGGTAGCTTTGGTAAATGTGGCGGCAGACTTCTCCGACGTTCACGCCCGCGTCCACCAACTCGCCGGCCACGCGCAGCGATGCCGCCGACGTGTTCGCGTACGAGAACGAGCCGGTGTCCGTGGAGATGGCCGCGAACAGGCAGGTCGCCATGTCTCCGGTCAAAGCGAATCCCCCGCGTTTGATGAGGTCATAGGCAATCTGGCCGGAGGCCGGCGCGTCGGGAACGATCCAGTTGATCTCGGCGAACTTTTCGTTGCTCACGTGGTGGTCGATGTTGATGAAATGCTTCCTCTTGCCGATGCGCTGGGCGGCGGTGCCGACGCGCTGCCAGGTGGACGTGTCGATCGCGATGACGACGTCGAAGTCTTTTGCGGCGGCGGGCGGGTGCTGGATCACGCCGCTGTCTGCCAGGAACCGGAATTTCGCCGGCACGGGGTCGTCGTTCCAGGCTTCGACCTGTTTGCCGAGGCCTTTGAGCAGCAGCACGAGCGCCAATTGCGAACCGACAGCGTCGCCGTCCGGCCGGTAGTGCGTCAGCACCAGAAAACTGTTCTGGCTGCGCAGCAACTGGCTGATTTGCTCGCAGGGATCATTCATCGGGTGTGTCGTCCGCCGGCGGGCCGAGTTGGTCGAGCAATTGTTCGATGTGCTGGGCGTAGGTCTCGGTTTCGTCGAGCACGAACGTCAGCCGTGGCGTGTATTTCAGGATGATGCGCCGGGACATCTCATGCTGGATGCGCCCGTGCAGGCGCTCGAGTTCGGCCATGGCGTGTTTGCGCTGCTCCGGGGTGCCGATGATGCTGACGTAGACGCGGCCTTCCTTGAGGTCGGGGCTGATATTGGCGGAGGTCACGGTGATCAAGCCGCAGTTGGCCAGGTTCATGTCCTGGAGCACGACGCTGATTTCCTGCTTAACCAGCTCGCAAACTCGTTGCATGCGGCGACTGCTCATGGCGATGATGGCGACGACGGTGAATGAATAGGGGACTGCGACCTGACTCATTCCGTCGTTGGTCCTCCGCGTTGGTTGTTCCGGTGAACTCTACAGCGTGGCGGCGACTTTCTCCACTGCGAAACACTCGATCACGTCGCCTTCCTGATAATCCGTGAAATTGTCCAGCCGCAACCCGCATTCGCTGCCGGCCTTGACTTCCTTGGCGTCGTCCTGGAAATGCTTCAGGCTGGCGATGCGGCCCTCGTATTGCACGGCCTTGCGGCGCAACAAGCGCACCCGCCCCGTCCGGGCGATGCGGCCGTTGGTGACGAAACAGCCGGCCACCGCCGGGCCCTTCGAGAGCTGGAAGACCTTCCGGATCTCGGCGTGGCCGAGAATGACTTCCTTGGAATCGGGGTCCAGCAGGCCCTCCATCGCTTCCTCCACCTGCTCGATCAATTCGTAAATGATACTGTAGAGCTTGATCTGCACGCCTTCGCGCTTGGCCATGTCCGTCACACCGCTCTCGGTCTTGACGCGGAACCCGATGATGACGGCGTCGGAGGCGCTGGCCAGCAGTACGTCGTTTTCGTTGATGCTGCCGACAACGCCGTGGATGATTTCGAGTTCGATCTTCTCGCTCTTTTTCTTGCCCAGGGCATCGTTGATGGCCTCCAGCGACCCCTGCACGTCGGCCTTGAGCACGATGTGCAATTTCTTCCGTCTCGCCTTCGTCAATCTGGCCCATGATGTCTTCCAGACGGGCGTGGCGCGGTTCCGACGAAGCGAGCGCGCGCGCTCCTCCAATTGGCGTTGCTCGCTGAGGTCCCGCGCTTCCTTCTCCGTCTTCATGACGGTAAACTCCGAGCCGGCCTCCGGCAGGCCGGAAAGTCCGACGATCTTCACGGGCATCGACGGCGGCTGCTTCCTTGATACGCTGGCCCTTGTCATTGACCAGCGCGCGGATCTTGCCCCAATGCGGCCCGCAAACAATGCGCATCGCCCACGTGCAGCGTGCCCTTGCGCACCAATACCGTGGCCGTCGGCCCCATGCCTGGCTCCATCTGCGCTTCGATCACGTTGCCCTTTGCCCCGGCCTTCGGGCTGGCCTTCAATTCCATGATCTCGGCCTGCAATAAAATCATTTCCAACAGATGATCGATGCCCTTCTTCGTCGTGGCGGAAACGTCCACTGTGATGGTGTCGCCGCCCCATGACTCCGCGGCTCAGGCCGATGTTCCTGGAATTGCTTCTTCACCCGGTCCGGGTTGGCGGCGGCAAATCGCATTTGTTGATGGCGACGATGATCGGCACCTTGGCGGCCCTGGCATGATTGATGGCCTCGACCGTCTGCGGCATGACGCCGTCGTCGGCGGCGACCACGAGCACGGCGATGTCCGTCACGTTGGCGCCGCGGGCGCGCATCTTCGTGAACGCCTCGTGGCCCGGGGTGTCCAGGAACGTGATGGTCTTGCCGTCCGGCAACGAAACGACGCTGGCGCCGATGTGCTGCGTGATGCCGCCGCTTTCGTGGGCGGCGACATCGGTCTTGCGGATCGCGTCCAGCAGGGAGGTCTTGCCATGGTCGACATGCCCCATCACCGTGACGACCGGGGGACGAAATTGCAGGTCGGTCGGCCTTGTTCGCCTTCATCGAGGGCTTCGACCTTTTTCGGGCGGCGCGTGGATGGAACCTGCGCCGCGTTCGCGTTTTTCCAGTTCGAAAATGAACCCGTGGCGTTCGCAAATCTTGCGTGCGATGTCCTCGCCGATCGTTTCGTTGAGATTGGCAAAGACGTTCATCTCCATCAACTCGGCCAGCAACACGTGCGGCCTGATGCCGATGCGCATGCGCCAGGTCGCGCACGACGACGGGGGGTTTCATCTGGATGACCTTGTTGCCCTTGTCGTCGATGGTGTAAGCCGGTTGGGCCGGTGCGCCCGGAGCGGCGGCGGCGGGCCGCGCTGGCGGCGGTGTGGCGCGCGGTTGCGCAGGCGCTGGTTTGGCCGCGGCCTTTTGGGCCGGCGGCGGAACGGAAGGCGTCGCGGCACGCTGCTGTGGCGCGGCGGGCGCAACAGGAGGCACAGCCTTCGGCACGTATCCCGGCCACGTTTTGTTCAGGGGTTGCGGCAGGGGCGCCGGCAGTGACGGATCACGGGGCTGGACAGGCGGCGTTGCCGGTTTCGGAGCAATCGCGTGCGCCGCTGGCGCTGCCGCCGCCGCAGCTTCCGCCTTGACGGCAGGCTCCGCAGGCGCCGCGATCACCGGCGCGGGAACTGCGGGCGCGGGCGGCTCCACCGGGGCCGGCGCGGCAACAGGAGCCGGCGGCTCGGGCTTGGGCGGTGTGTAGCCGTATTCCTTCTCGATGGCTTCGGCGGTGATCTTGTCCACCGTGCTCGAGTGGCTCTTCACGGGATAATTCATCGCGTGCAGCTTGTCCACCATCTCCTTGTTGGACAGGCCGCAGTGCTTGGCTAAATCGTGGACGCGAATACTCATGTCGCTGGTTGCTCGCCTTCTGCCGGTGGCTCGGTTTCCGCCGGTTGTTCGGCTTCCGCCGGTTGCTCGGGTTCGGCGCTGGCGGCGGGTTGCGCAGCGGCCTCACGCCGTTCCTGTTCAGCGATGGCGGCCTGATGGACCACGGCGGCCTTTTCGGCGCCGATGATTTCGTTCAAATCATTCAAATCCACCGCCAGCAATCCTTCCAGCGAGTGGAACCCGCATTTGACCAGTGTCCCGGCCAGTTCCGCGTCGATGCCGGGGATCAGGGCCATCTGTTTGATCGCGCGCGCGACCTTGGCTTCGAACGTCAGCTCGGCGGTCTCTTCCTTCTCGATGTCGATGTTCCAGCCCGTCAACTTGGACGTCAGCCGCGCGTTCTGGCCCTTCTTGCCGATGGCCAGGGACAGTTGATCGGGATCGACGATGATTTTGACCGACCGTTTTGCTTCGTCGAGAATGAGGTTCTTGAGTTTGGCCGGCGCCAGGGCGTTGGTGACGAACGTGCGGACCGTGGGGTCCCAGCGGATGATGTCGATTTTTTCGCCGCTGAGTTCGCGCACGATGTTTTTCACGCGCATCCCGCGCATGCCGACGCACGCGCCGACGGGATCGACCTTTTCGTCATGCGAGAGCACGGCGATCTTGGTGCGGTAGCCGGCTTCCCGGGCGATGGCCTTGATCTCGACGGTCTTGTCGGCGATTTCGCTGACTTCCAATTCAAAGAGTTTGCGGACGAAATCGGGGTGGCTGCGGGACAGGACGATCTCGGGACCGTGCGCGGCGTTGTTCACGCTGAGGATGAAGGCCCGGATCCGGTCGCCAGGCTGGTATTCCTCCGTGGGCACGCGCTCGCGGCTGGGCATGATGGCTTCGATGCGGCCGAGGTCGACGATCACATCGCTGCGTTCGAAGCGGCGGACCGTGCCCGAGATAATGTCGCCGGCGCGGCCCTTGAATTCCTCGAAGACCATGTTCTTCTCGACCTGGCGGATGCGCTGGAGCATGGCTTGCTTGGCGGTCTGCGCGGCGATGCGGCCAAAGTTCTGCGGGGTGACCTCCACTTCGACGCTTTCGCCGAGTTGGATGTTGGCGTTGGCGCGGCGGGCGTCGGCGAGGGAAATCTCGTCGTTCTTGTTGTTGACGTTTTCGACGACGAGCAGCTTGGCCAGCGCGCGAATCTCGCCCGTCTTGCGGTCGATCTCGATGCGCAGATCGCGGGCGGGGCCGACGCTCTTCTTGGAGGCCTGGAGCAACGCCTGCTCGACGGCCTCGAACAGGACTTCCCTGTCGATGCCTTTTTCGCGCTGAAAATATTCCACCGCTACGATTAGTTCGCCGCTCATAATTTTATTCGTATCCATCAGCGGCTTAACCCATTTAGGGAACAAAAAAGTGGGTTTTCGTACCCACTTTCTCCTGCCGCCAAAATCTACCAACGGTCAATATAGTGAATCCCGGAAAGAGGGTCAAGCCCATAGTGGCAGTGTGGCCGAGAGGGGGAAAACGTGAGAGTCTTTTCGGCTGGGGGTCGAATTGGCCAATCTGCCCGGTCACCGCCTGCTAGCCCGCTCATTTGCGGATAGTGGCAAGCTCCCCAGCTTGTGCGGCAATCAGACCGTCTAAGGCTGCGTCAACGCTATTTGTGTACTCCGATACTGGATTTCTCTCCAAGCAGTCGTCACAATCAATGGTGTGCAGCTCAGTGATAAGCGTGCCGTACTCAATAAACACCCACAACCGATCAGACCGGTTCTTGCTGTTACACACGATTCCCAGTCTTGCCGGTCCTCCTCCGATCCCCGTTCGGTCTGGAATTCGAATCGAGCACTTGCAGTTCCAGGCTGAATTCGTACTGAGGCTGATCTCGCAAACATCAAAGTCCCTGCAACCCGCACAGGGTTTACCTCCGTAGCCTTCACAAAGAGTATCCGTACTTGGGAGGGACGTAAAATCAGATTGAACAGTGACGCCGTTTGGTTTTGTGCAACCGACGAGGATTGTCTGCAGTTTTCTGATCGTGTACTCCCATATCGGAAGAGACGGGGTGAGGGACTCCTTTTGTTGCTCTGTATTCTTCACCTGATCTTCTTCATGTTTAAGTTGCAACCGCGCCAGTTTGTTGCTCCATGCGGCTACCAGAGCATCCAAGTCTTGGCCATTCGTATCGCCAATATCAAATTTCCTCTTTGCTTCGAGAATCTCTGATCGTGTCGAAAGATCCAATGCGGGCTTGCTTGCCATCGCGAGCATCAGGTCGCCCACCGCCTTCTTCAAATCCTTGTTGTCGTTGGTAAGGCTTTGAACCTTCCCCGTGAGATTCGACTGCGAATCTTCAGCTCTTCGTTCTTTCTGATGATTGCTGATCGCGCTGATCACTGCCGCTACGCTGGCCACAATCGCAGAAATTACGACAACCCGGCGCAGGTTGCGTTTCACGCGTTCGTGTCTGATGGTTTGAGCCTCTGTAACATCGTGACTGAGAAGATGATTCAAGTAGTTCTGAACCACCACCAGCAGCGCGTTGCCCACTACAAGTATTAGCAAGATCCAATTCATCCAATGGTCATTTTGACAATTCAGTATCGGAAAAGCCAGACTCATCAGAGGGGCCGTCATCAAGGGGCTGCGGAGCTGGCTGCACTGAGCGTGACGTGAAACTCGGGCGCCAGCGTACAGCGGCTGTATGTGGGATAATTTGTGGCATCGAGACGACGTCAAGCGCGGTGCGGCTTCGGTCAGCTTTCCGAGGCCGCTTGCCAATTTGGTTGTGTGGGGTTCAGGCGCGTCATTAACCACCAAAAATCGGATGTTTGTTTAATTCGACCGAAATGACCGGTTTGACCAGTTGCAGAATTGCGAAAACGTGCTACCGTACGGGTGGAATGACATATGCAATGAGCATAAGTCCGGCGGCCGACACCAAGGCTTCCGATGTCGCCAAGGCTTCGGCGGGCATGGCAGGTCGGCCAGTCCAACCTAGTCCGACCCAGTCAAACCTAGTCAAAGCTAGTCAAACCTTAATTTTTCCTCTTCCCGGGCAGCCGCCCATCCACATAACCCGCTCAATCCGAGTGCCTTCCGCGGCGTTTCGTGATCTTCGTGCCCCTGGTCGCCTATGGCGCCGCCTGAGGCGGGTAAACTTCGTGGTGAGAATCCGATACCCTGAGGTCCAATCCGCCTTCGCCGGGCCTTCTGCCTACGCCAAAGCTTCGGCGGACGCGACGGCGGACAAGCCCAGTCAAACCTTGTCGCACCTAGTCAAACCTAGTCCAACCTTAAATTTGTCCGGGAAATCCGGGACTGGTCAAAAAAAGCCAATCAGGACCGGTCGGGTGATACGAACGACCATTCCGTCTGCCATCTACTGCTTGTCCTGCGGGGCGGGGGCATTTAGTATGCGCCAGCGAATGAATTTGCCGAATAAATTGACCGTCGGGCGCATCCTGCTGACCGGGGTGATGGTGACGGCGTTGCTGTGGCCGGCGGAGGGGGCGTTTTCCTTTAATTTCCCATTTGGCAAGACAGTGGCGTTGATCGTGTTCGTGGTGGCCAGTCTGACGGATTGGTGGGACGGCTGGCTGGCGCGCAAGATGAACCAGCATACGGATTTTGGGGCGCTGCTCGACCCGCTGGCGGACAAGATCCTGACCACGGCGGCCTTCATCTGTTTCATCGAACAGAAAGACAGCCACGGCCACGCCCTGGTGCAAGCCTGGATGGTGCTGGTGATCGTCGCGCGGGATTTCCTGGTGACGGGGTTGCGGTTGCTGGCGCGGGAGCACGGGATCCTGCTGCGGGCGGAGCGATTGGGCAAACACAAGACAACGACGCAGATGGTGACGATCATCGTGGTCCTGCTCGGGCTGGCGGCGCGCGAGGAATGGCATTGTTTTGGGGCCGATTGCGGAAAATTCAACGGCGCGTTCTCGGCCACGGTGTTTTGGCTGATGCTGGTAACGGTGGCGCTGACGTTGTGGTCGGGGATCGCCTACCTCCTCAAGAACCGCTCACTCTTCATGCACGATGCGTAACCGGCTGATCAAATTCCTGGCCGCGGGCTTCGGCGCGGGCTGGTTCCCGGTGGCGCCGGGCACGGTGGGCTCGCTGGTGGGCGTGGGTTATTGGTGGCTGCTCTGCCGGTGCAATCCCTGGGCGCACTGGCTGATCTTCGCGGCGGGCGTGCTGTTCGCGATTTGGTGCGCGGGGGAGGCGGCGGAGATCCTGCGCCGGCCCGATCCTTCGTCCGTGGTGATCGACGAGATCGCCGCAATGCCGCTGGCGTTGGCCGGCCTGGCGATGCGGCCGTGGGAAATCCTGCTGGGGTTTGTCTGCTTCCGGGTGTTCGACGTCTGGAAACCGCCGCCGGTGCGGCAGGCGGAGGATTTCAGCGGCGGATTGGGGATTGTGCTGGACGATTTGCTGGCGGCCCTGTACGCGTGCGGGGCCGCGCACGCCATCATCTGGGCGGTGGCGCGGCTGGCCCATCGAACGATTTGAGGAAGACTTCCAGTTGATCAACGTCGAAATTGGCAAGAACATGACCGTCAACCGTGATCGTCGGGACGTAATGCTGGCCCGAGAGGCGCTTCATCTCGGCGTCGGCGCCGGGATCACGGCCCACGTCGATCTCCTGGAAAGCGATGCCGCGCCGGGTCAGGTACTCCTTGGCGTCAAGGCACCAGCCGCAAATCCCGCGTGTATAGAGTCTGACCTGTTTCATGATCGGTTGCCGCCGCAGAATGCATCATTTTGTCTTGTGAATTCACACATAACATCGCAGATTGGACGCCGAAATCAAACGTTTCGTTTCACGATAATCCCATGAAAATCCTAATTGCCGACCCCATTTCAGAGCGCGGCATCGACTTGCTGCGCGCCAACCCCAAATTCCACGTCGATAAAAACATCGGGCTGAAGGAAGACCAGCTCTGCGAGATCATCGGCCAGTACGACGCCCTGGTCGTGCGCAGCCAGACGAAGGTCACCAAAAAAGTGATCGATGCGGCGAAGAAATTGCGCGTCATCGGTCGCGCGGGCGTCGGGGTTGACAACGTGGACGTGGACGCGGCGACGCGGCGCGGGATCATCGTGATGAACACCCCCGGCGGCAATACCATTTCCACCGCGGAACACACGTTTTCGATGATGATGTCGCTGGCCCGCAAGATCCCGCAGGCGCACGCCACGATGAAGGCGGGCAAATGGGACCGGAAATCCTTCGAGGGCGTCGAGCTGTATAACAAGACCCTCGGCATCGTCGGCATGGGCCGCATCGGCAGCGAAGTGGCCCGGCGGGCGATCGCCTTCGGCATGCGGGTGCTGGCCTACGATCCCTTCCTGAGCCTCAGCCGCGCGAAGGCGTTGCAGGTCGAGGTCGTCGAACTCGACGAAATCTACGCGCGGGCGGATTTCATCACGGTCCACGTGCCGGCGACGGACCAGACGCTGGGCATGATCAACAAGGACACCATCGCCAAGATGAAGAACGGCGTGCGCCTGATCAATTGCGCGCGCGGGGGCATCATCAATGAAAAGGATCTGTACGACGCCGTCAAAAGCGGCAAGGTCGCCGGCGCGGCGCTGGACGTCTACGAGGTGGAGCCTCCGAAGGATTCCCCGTTGCGCGAACTGGACGCCGTGATCATGACGCCGCATCTCGGCGCATCGACGCAGGAGGCGCAGGAGTCGGTCGGCGTCGAGGTGGCCGAACAAATCGCCGAAGTGCTGGCCGGCGGCACGATCCGCAACGCGGTGAACATGCCGTCGCTGGACGCCAAGACACTGGCGGTGTTGCAGCCGTACCTGACGTTTGGCGAGAAGATGGGGCGGTTTCTCTCGCAGATCGCGCCGCCGCGCATCGAGAGGCTGTCGATTGAATTTTGCGGCAAGGCGGCGGAGTTGGAGACCAATCCGATTGCGCGTGCGGTGCTGAAAGGATATCTCGAAGGGGCCGAAGGCGAGGCGATCAATTACGTCAACGCGCCGTTCGCCGCGGAACAACTGGGCATCAAGCGTCGGCGAAGTGAAAAGCTCGGAGGCGATTGATTACGCCGAGCTGATCAACGTGCGGGCGTTCACCGACGGCCAGTCGGCCAGCGTCTCAGGCACGTTCTACGGCTCGGTCAACAACCCGCGCATCGTGCGCATCAACGACATGCCCGTCGAGGCGGTGCCCAGCGGCGTGTTGTTCATGATGCGCAACAAGGACCGGCCCGGCATCGTCGGCTGGATCGGCACGATCATGGGCAAACACGGCGTGAACATCGCCAGCATGTCCCTGGGCCGCGACAAACAAGGCGGCCAGGCGCTGACCGTGCTCAATCTCGACAGCGCCCCCGGCGAAGCCGTGCTGGCCGAGATCAAGAAGGACAAGGACATCTTCGACGTCAAAGTGGCCAAACTGTAGGCCCTGCGGGATTGCTGACTAATCATGAAACTTTCACCTGAGAAGAAGCTGGCGGGGATTTTGTGTCCGGTGTTTTCCATGCGCACGGAGGACGACCTGGGCATTGGCGACACGGAGGGTGTGCGGCAGATGATCGATTGGTGCCACCGGCACGGCATCAGTCTGCTCCAGGTGCTGCCCGTCAACGAAACCAGCGACGACAACAGCCCGTACAACGCGATCAGTTCGATGGCGCTGGACCCGACCACCATCGCGCTCACGCCCGAACGGTTTCCGGATTTGCCGGAGGCGAAATTCAAGGAGATCGCCCCGGCGAAGTTGCTCAAGGAATTACGGCAGGGCCCGGTGAAGTACGTCAAGGTCAAGGAACTCAAGCGCAGCCTGCTGAGGGCCGGGTTTGATTCGTTCCTGGCGTCGCACTGGGACCAGAAGACGGAACGCAGCGAATCGTTCCGGGCATTTTTGACGGAGAACGGCGATTGGATTTCCGATTACGGAATGTTCCGCGTGCTGATGGAGGACTATCACAATTGGCCGACCTGGGACGAGTGGCCGCTGGACCGGCAGAACCCGAAAAAGGCCTGGACGTGGTTGTTGTCGCTGCCGCTGAAACAGCGGGACGAATACGCTGACCGCATCCTCTTCTGCATGTACGTGCAATGGATCGCCTACGCGCAGTGGATGGAAATCAAGGAGTACGGCACGAAGAAAAAGGTCTACCTGATGGGCGACATCCCGTTCGGCGTGAACCGCTACAGCTCCGACGTCTGGGGCAACCGCGCGATTTTCGACCTCGACTGGAGCGGCGGCTGTCCGCCCGAGAAGGTGTTCAAGGTCGATCCCTTCACGGAAAAATGGGGCCAGAACTGGGGCATCCCGCTGTACAAGTGGGACGTGTCGCGCGAGCGCAAGCATGACTGGTGGCGGATCCGCTGCGCCAACATCCACAAGATTTTCCACCTCTTCCGCATTGATCACGTGCTCGGGTTTTTCCGCATTTATTCGTTCCCGTGGCAGCCGAAGAATAACCCGAAATTCCTGCCGCTGACTGAAGAGGAGGCCGCCAAGCTGACCGGCGGCCGGTTGCCGCACTTCCAGCCGTTCGCCGACGACACACCCGAAGGCGCGCAGTTCAACCGCCGGCAGGGCGAGGAATTATTGTCGATGGTGCTGGAAGCCGCGGGCGACACCGCCGTCGTCGCCGAAGACCTCGGCGTGGTGCCCCCGTACGTGCCCCTGGCGCTGGAGCACCTGAAGATTCCCGGCTACAAGATCCCGCATTTCCTGCGCGAGAAGGACCACTCTTTCGTGGACGGCAAGACCTATCCACGCCTGTCCCTGGCCACACCGGCAACGCACGATCATGATCCGGTCGCCAAAATGTGGCGCGAATTGTCGGAGCGCGCGGAAGCCGGCAAGCACAGCCAGGACCCGCACGTGCGGCACCAGGCCGAGGATGCGGAGAAGGAACTGCAACGCTGGATGAACTACTGCGGCGCCGCCGGCGAGAAACCGCCCCACGAATTCAACGACCATGTTCATGCGCTTGTCTTGCGCGGCGTGCTCAACTCGAACTCCTGGCTGGCCGTGTTCATGATCACCGACGTCTTCGGCAGCGAAGCCCGTTTCAACGTCCCCGGCGCGGTCAGCGAAGGAAACTGGTCCTACCGCCTCGACGAAACCGTCGCCGAACTGGACAAGGACCCGCTGTTGTCGCGCCAAGCACAACTGTTCGCCAAGTTGATCAAGGAGACGCACCGATAACCAGGAAGGTTTTCGATGATCGACAAACAACAGGCCGTCAACCGCACCGCCATGCGCCGGGGCGGACAGCTCTTTTCGGCTGCATTGCTTCTGGGCCTGGTCATTTCTGATGGTTGCAATTTCATGCGAAAACCCGTGTACCGGGCGGACGTGGAACTGTTGGTGACGGTTGCCGGCAATGGCGCCCCGTCCAGCGACCTGATCCGGGAAGATGACGATCATTTCTTCGAGACAGCGCGTGCGATCCTGTTGAGCCAGACGATGCAGCGGCGCGTCGCGCAGACCATGAAGTTGAATCTGGATGAGTTTCGCCGGAATTTGACCCGGATCGAAGTTGCGCAATGGCCGCATTCCGACATCCTTGTCGTGAGCGTAGACAGCCCGTCCCGGGATTTTGCCCGCGACTGCGCCAATACGTTTGGCAATGAATACCTGAGATATCGTGATGAACTGCGGGCGCGGACAGCGGAAAGTGTCCTGCTCGCGCTGGAGCGGGAGACCAGCCGGCTGGCCGACGAGGTGAAGTCGGCGAACGACAGGCTCGCCGATTACGCGAAGAGCCACCCTGGCACCAACGATGTCGAGTCCGGAAGGCTGCAAAGCCTCCGCGACGACTACGAACGGGTCCGCGGCATGTACAACGACCTGCTCGCCCAGTTGATGAAGATCGACGTCTATCAGGGCTTCTCGGCCCGCCAAGTCAGCGTCTTGGAGTCAGCCATCGTCGAAGACCGCCCTGTGCGCTGTCGGAAACATTGTCGCTGGCACGGCGACGATTCAGATTAGGCCCGGAAGCCGCGCCTGCAGCGGAGGTATCGGCACGCGCGGGTCGATCAGTCGCTGGTCGAAAACGAAATCATCGTTCGGCTCGATCTTCCAGCGCCCGCCGTGTTTCTCGCTGAGAGCGCAAGCAATCTCATAGAACGTCCAGTTCTTGTTCGAATCGATTTGGTAAAGCCCGGGCAGCGCGGCCGCCAGCCAGGCCAGGGCGGAGGCGGTGTCGGGCAGGAAGGAACAGGCGGGATACCATTTCCGGCTGGCACCGACCTTGCCGCGCTCCTTTGACTGCTTCTCGAAAAAGTCGATCATGTTGTTCGATCCGGCTTTCTCGCCGATCTGCCAGCCTAGACGGGTGACGACGGCGTCGGGGTTCTGTTGAAACACGCGTTGCTCGGCCATGCGCTTCTCGTAACCGTAACCTTCCGGCGCGTCGGGTTTTGACTCGAGGGTGAACGGGCCTTTGGCGTTGTCCGAAAACACCATGGCGGAGCTGGTGAAGATGAAGCGGATGCCCAGTGTGCGCGTGATCCAGGCCAGTTCGCTTGTCCAATCGTAGTTGACCAGCCAGGATTCGTTCGGTTTGCCGGTTGCGCGGGAGGCGATAGCCAGGTGGAACAGCACATCAGGTTTTTCCGCGCGCACAAAGTCCTCCATCGCCTGATATTGGTCGATGGGAACGGCGGCGCGGTCCCAGCCCGAGACGCGATGGCCTTGCTGTGTCAGGTGTGCGGCCAGCGCGGAGCCGACTGTTCCGTGGATGCCGGTGATGAGGGCTTTCATGGTGATGGTCAAAGGGCAGCGAGGACTTCCTCGGCATGGCCGGCGGGTTTGACTTTGCGAAAGATTCTCCTGATGCGGCCGTCGGGGCCGATGACGAACGTGCTGCGTACAATGCCCATGTATTTCCTCCCGTACATCGATTTCTCCTTCCACACGCCGTACGCCAGGGCGATGGCGTGGTCTTCATCGGGGACGAGGGAGTAGGGCAGGCCGAGTTTGGTGGTGAATTTGTCATGCCGCGCCGCAGGATCGGGGCTCAGGCCTAGTACGACGGCTTTCTTGGAAGCGAACCGGGCGTGGCTGTCGCGAAACTCGCAGGCCTCGGTGGTGCAGCCGGAGGTGAAATCCTTCGGATAGAAATAGAGCACGACAGTCTTGCCGTGATGCGCGTCGAGTTCCTTGAAGGAAGGCGCTGGATCGCCCTCGTTGAGTTCTTTCACGCGACATTTCCTTTCACGGTGACTCCGATTTTGGGGCAGAGCGCAGCCACTTCACACTGCCGGCAGTCCGGCCGGCGCGCCTGGCAACGGTTGCGCCCGTGCCAGATCAGCAAATGCGAAAAATCGATCCAATCGCTGAGCGGCACGATTTCCATCAACGCCGCCTCGATTTTCTCCGGTGTGCGCTGGCGCGTCAAGCCCAGGCGGCGCGACAACCGGGAGACGTGCGTGTCCACCACGATGCCTTCGGCCTTGCCGTAGGCGACGCCCAGCACGACGTTGGCGGTCTTGCGTCCGATCCCGTCGAGTTGGATCAGGACGTCGAGTGACTCGGGCACACGGCCGCCGTGGTGTTCGGCCAGCGCGCGGCAGCAGGCGCGGATCGAGCGCGCCTTGTTGCGGAAGAAGCCGGTCGAGCGAATGAAGGCCTCCAATTCGCCCGGCGGCGCGGCGGCAAACTCGGCGGCGGTGCGATAGGTTTCAAACAGCGCGGGAGTGACCAGGTTGACGCGGGCGTCGGTGCACTGGGCGCTGAGAATGGTGGCCACCAGCAACTGGAGGGGATTGCGATGGTGCAGCGCGCAGTGGGCGTCGGGATAGGTCCGGCGTAATTCCCGGATGATTTTTTTGGCGCGAACTGCTAGATTGCGCTTGGCAGCATTCACACGGGCAGTATAGCATAGCCTTACAAATCAGGTGAAGTGCGTCACCCCGGGAACCTGGCTGAAAAAAGGAGAAAAGCGATGCACGTAGTGACCGAACCATGTGTGGGATGCAAGTATACCGACTGTGTCGAGGTATGCCCCGTCAATTGTTTCTACGAAGTCGCGGACCGATTGTACATTCATCCCGACGAGTGCATTGATTGCACGGCGTGCATTCCGGTCTGCCCCGTGGAGGCGATCTTTGCCGAAGGCGATGTGCCCGAGAAGTGGAAGAGCTTCATCGACGAAAACAAAGAGAAGGCCGCTCAGTCCACCAATATCACCGCCAAGAAGGAACCGCTCGGCAAAGACCTGCCGAAGTGCAAACCCGGCGCGAAGTAGCGCGGGCGGATATGGATCAGCCGCCCGGCGCGCCCGCAGCGGTGCCGCCGGCCGGGTGTTTTTCCAGTTCCTGGTAGATCGGTAGATACCGGTAATAGACTTCCAGGATCAACACGCCCAGCGAGGTTGAATACACGGGGGAATTGTTGCCCACCAATTTGCCTTCCCATTCGCTTTGCGGCGGCAAGCCCCAGTGGCCGTCATCGGACTGGCTCTTGACCATCGTGTCGCGGATCTGGGAGTTCCAGTATTCCCAGTACGATCCGCCTCCCTGGAACATCGCCTGTGTCATGTAGTACCAATCATACAACACATACGCGGCCTTCGTCCGGTCCCACTCGGCGCGTTGGTCGCGAAGGAAATCCAGTGATTTCTTGACGCGCTTGTCGTCGGAGTGCCCCAAAAATTGTTCGCACAACACACCGATGGCGGTCGGTCCCAGGTCCTTGCCCGGATTCTGATAACCAAACCCGCCGTCCCCGTACATCTGCCACATAAAGTTCGCCGCATTGTCGAACGCGTCCTCGGGGATGGCGACTCCGGCCAGCCGCGCGGACTTCAGGGCCATGATCATCCAGCCGCTGACAGACGTGTCCGAGTCGTCCGACGTCGCCGAATAGCGCCAACCGCCGACATATTTCCCGTCCTTCTTCTTCACCTTCTGGATTCGCGTGATGGCTTTCACGGCGCGGTCCAGTGGTTCCTTCACGGCCGGGGACTGCGTCATGCCATAGGCTTCCGACAAGGCCAGCGACACCATCCCTTGCGCGTACATGTTTTTGTCCACCACCATCCCGTCGGACCCAACGCTGGTCACCAGATACTGCAGTCCCTTCTGCACGGCCTGTCCGAATTCCGGTGAATCAGTGGTCTCGCCGTGACCCAAAAACGCGAGCACGGCCAAGGCGCTGCCAGCCCGGTCGCTCTGGGCGCATTTCCAGGAACCGTCCGGGCGCTGGTTGGCCTTGAGCCAGCGCAACGCGGCCAGCACGGCCCGCTCGGTTTCACGGCTGCCGCCGAAGCGGTTCAAATTCTGCATGCGCGCGGGACCCTGGCGCTGGCCAAAACCGCCGCCGCCGGGACCGCGAACGCCCGCGGTGCCCGCCGAGCTTTCCCCCAGGCCGACGGTCGGGGCGCTCAGGCCGCCGGGATTGCCCGCAAACCGTACGGCTGACGCGGCGGCGCTGTCATCGACGACGCCAATGACCTGTCCGACTTCCGTCTGCGCGGCATGCGATTCCGATTCGATTCCGACTTTATACTGCGAGGGCGCCGTGCCCGCCGCTGTGGGTATGCCGCCGGGGCCTTTGCCCGGTGTGCCACCGCCGCCGCCCAGGGTCGGGCCGTTGTAGTCCACCTGGCCATACCGGGCGAACGGATCGGGCTCCTCTTCCTTGGCCGGGGGCAGCGCCCCGCCTTCGAACGAGGCGACGATCTTGGGCAGGATCGCGACGATCTTGATCGAACCCAGGACCACGAGCAACAGGACGTGGAACAGGATGGCGATGACGAGATAACGCATCATCCGCGTCAACCCCATCAGCCACGTCACAAATCTTTGTGTCATCACCTTCATCGGCCGGTCGTGTGCCTCTGTTGGAAAAACTGGTTCATGACTGGGGTTGGCTCGCGGCGCACAACGTCGCGGCCTTGTCTTTGGCTTGCGCGGCAAACGCGCCGGTCGGGAACCGTCGCGCGTAGGATTGATACGCGTTGCAGGCCGCCAGGGGATTGCCCAGCGCCTCGTGGCATTGGGCGGCGCGGAATGCCGCCTCTTCGGCCATCGGGCCGGTGGCAAACAGCAGCCGTGCGTAGTAGGCCAGCGCGAGTTTCCGGTATTCCCGTTGCTTGTCCGGGTCGGCGTTCGTCGCGTTGAAGAACATCGTGCCCAGATGGAAAGCGGCCTCAAACGACGTGTCGCCGCGCCCGTTGCGCATCGCGCGATTGAACAAATCCACGGCCTGGACGTTGATCTGATCGGTCATCGATTTTCCTTCGCCGCGAAGTTGCGCGATTTTGGCCAGGCCCAGATCGGCCTCGGGCCGGGCCGGGCTTTGCGGATCGAGTGCGACCATCTGGTTGAACGCGGTTTCCGCCCCGTCATATTCCTTCAACCCGAGCAGCGCTTCTCCCAGCCCGGCCTGGGCCAGGGGCAGGGCGCGGGTGTCGTCGGGATACTGGGCCAGCAGCTTCTTGAAATTGTCGCGGGCCAGGTCGAACCGGGTCGTCTTGAGATAGGCGTTGCCGATGGCCAGGTAACTGGAGGCGGGCAGCTTGTCCTTGTCCGGGTCAAGGAGCAATTTTTCCGCAGCGGCGGTGGCGCGCGTGTAATCCTTTTCGCCGAGGGCCAGTTCGATGGTGCTCGTGGCGGCGGCGATACGCACAGCCGCGTTCTGCTGGTACTGGGAGGCGAGTTGGTCGAGCGTGGCGTAGGCGTCTGTGAATAATTTGGCCTTGCGGTAAAGCTCGGCGATCTGACCGACCATCTGCCGCGCGGCCACGGGGTCGTTGGCGAACTTGGCCAGAAAACCCTGGCAATCGAGGATGGCGTCCTTCGGTTTGCCCTGGTCCTGCAGCATCGTCGCGATGCGGACCTCGGCCGCCACGGCGGCGGTGCGCATTTCGTCGCCGAGCGGGTCGGCGGCGGCGGCGCGCGCAATCAGGTCGCGGTAGGCGGCGACGGCCGCGTCGAATTGTTTGGCCGCCTCGTCCGTCTGTCCTCTGGCGGCAAGGGCCTTGCCGGCATCCTCGAGAGTCGAGCCGATGGTAAAGAGCGCGTCGCCGACGCGGGGGTGGCGGGGATAGTTGTTCGCGTACTCGCGAAACGCGGCCATCATCGCCGGCTTGTTGTTCGCAGCGTAATCGGTGGTGCCGATTTCGTAGGCCGCGAACGGCGCGAGTTCGCTGTCGGGATAATGCTGAATCAGGTCCTTGTAGGAGGCAATGGCGTCGTCGTAATGCTGCAGTGCGAGCTGGTTGCGGGCTATCTGGTAGAGCGCCTCGGGCGCCAGCTGTTTGCCGTCGGCGTTCAGGTAGTCGGGCCACTGTTTGGCGAATTGCTGGAACGCCGCGATGGCCTTGTCATAGTTCGCCGTGGTGGTCAATTTTCCTGAAGCGTCCTTGTCGAACGCGCCCAGGTAGCCGTAGAGGTAGCCGAGTTGGAAGGTGACGTCCGGCAGCAGTTCGCTCTTCGGATAATTGGCAATGATCCGTTCGAAGTCCTTGACGGCTTCCACCAGGTCCGGCTGGGCGACCTTCGGGTCGTTGGATTTGTTGGCAATCTCAAAGTACGAGCGGCCGAGGCGAAACAGCGCCGCCGGCAACAGTTTGCTTTGCGGATATTTTTCGACGAAAGACGAAAACATCTCCCGCGCCTGGTCGAATTCCCCCAGGCCGTAATAGCAGGCCCCGATGCGGAAATCAGTCGTCTCGATCAGGGCCGGGTCCTTGGCGGTGGGCCGGAATTTGACGTAGCGTTCCAGCGCTTCCTGGTACTGTTTGCTGCCGAACAGGGCTTCGGCCTGGATGAAGGAGGCGTTCTCGAGCAACAGGCTCCGGGGATAGTTCTTCTTAAAGCGTTCCGTCTCGGCGTTGGCCTCTTCCAGCCGCCCGCTTTGCGTCAGCGTTTGGATCAGGCCGAACTCCGCGTCCTCGGCGATCTTGTCGGTTGGGTACTTCATCAGCAGATAGCGGTAGACGACGCCGGCCTCTTCAGGTTTGTCGATCGATTGGTAGCAGTTGGCGATCCGCAGCAGGGCCACCGCGCGCAAGTCGGGTTGCTGTTTGATCTGGGCGGCCAACTGGTCGAGCGAAGCGATCCTGGCTTGGGCGTCCGCCGGGCTGCCCCCTTGCGCCATGATCCGGGGCACTTCCGCCCGCAATTGTTCGATCTGCGTCTGGATCGTATCGAGCAATGCGGCCTTGGACTGGACGCGCTGGAAATACGAGATCGCGTCCTCGTAACGTTTGCCTTCGTACATCGTCTGGCCGGCCAGGAACAGCCCTTCCGTGGCGCGGGGATTGGAGCGCTGGGCGGCGATTTGTTTGTAGATGGCGCGGGCGGCATCGAAATCCTTTGCTTCGTTGAAGACCTGGCCCAACAGGAACAGAGCATCCAGGTTCACCACCACGTCGTCGCTGTAGTGGTCGCGGACACGCTGGACGATGGCCTTGGCGCCCTCGAGGTCCTTGAGACGGAATCGCATCCAAGCTTCGCCGAGCATCGCTTGTGGCAGCAACGGGTCTCGGGGAAACTTTGTCTGGAAATCGCGGTAGACATCGGCCGCCCGCGAGTAATTCTTCTGTTCACGGTAGCACTCCGCCCGTTTCAATGTGGCTTCGGGGATGATGGCGGCGGCTGGATAGGTTTTCAGGAGGCGGTCCAGGATGTTGGACGCTTCGGTGTAGTGCTGGAGGCTAAACCAACACCAGGCTTCGTAGTAGATGGCTTCGGGCAGTTGCGTGCTGAACTTGAAGTCCCGCTCGAATTTCTGGAACGCCGCCAGCGCCTGCGCGTACCGGCCGTCCGCGTACAGTTGTTTTGCCCCGTCAAATGCGTCCTGCGACGGGGAAGACGAGGGGACCGCGACCGGAGGCGCGCCGAGCGCCTGCGCGTGGACCGTGCCTGCCGCGCCACAGGTGAGAAGCAGGGCGGCTGCCAGCGACGGCCATCGAAGTTGGTGGAGCGAACGGATCATTGGGCGTTGGCCACCTTTTCAGGGAGCGGTCGAAACGCAACCTTCGTCAACTTGGCCTGCGCGCAGGCGTCCAGCGCACCGATGACGGCCTGGTAACTGGTGTCGGGGTCGGCCTCAATGATCACTGTGGCGTCCTGGCCGATCGTGGCCAGTTGCGACATCGCGTCGCGCAAACTGAGCATGTCGTAGGCCGCGCCGTTGACGAGGACCTGGTCCTGGTCTTTCACGTGCAGCACGATGTCCAGGGGGACTTCGGTGGGCGAGACCTTCGAACTGACCACCGGCAGCCGGGCGTCCATCCGTTTTTCCTTGGCGTCGAACGTGGAAAACGACATGTAGAAAATGAGCAGGATCAGGATCGTGTCGATCATCGGGATGATCTCCACGCGGCCGCGTTTGGAATGTCGGCGGGGGAGTTTCATCTGATTTCCAGGGTGGTAAAGGTGACGTCGGCGATGCCCGCCTTGGCGCAGGCCTTCATGAACCCGCTCAGATCGGAGTACGTCATGTCGCGGCTGGCGCGCAGGATGACGGAGAGATTGGCGTAACGCGGGTCGCTTTGTTTGAGGTGGCGCAGCAGGGGCGACAGTTCCGCGACCGTGTAATGCGTCTTGTCCACGGTGACGTCGTCGACGTTGTACATGTTGACGACGATTTGATTGGGTCGCTGGCTGAACTCATCGCCCGCGCGCGATTGCGGCAGCTTGATGTTGTTTTCGCGGGTCTGTTCGGCAAACCGCGCAAAACTCATGTAGAAGATCAACAGGATGACGATCGTGTCGATCATCGGGATGATCTCGATACGGCCGCGTTTGATTTTGCGACGCTTGAGCTTCATCGCAAGCCGCGCCGTAGTGTCCGACGGAGGATTTCAGAATCACGAACAATTCACTGAGGCCTTTTTCCATGTCCATCAGGATGGCCTCTTTTCTGCCGGTGAACAAATTGTAGGCAAACAGCGCCGGGATCGCCACCGCCAGGCCTGTGGCTGTGTTGACCAGGGCCTCGGAAATGCCGCCGGCCAGTTTGGTCGGGTCGCTCATGCCGATCGCCGCCACGATGCTGAACGAACGGATCATGCCGACGGTCGTGCCGAGCAGCCCGATCAGCGGACACATGGTGACCATCGAATCGAGTTGGGGTAGAAATTTTTCCATCCCGATCAGTTCCTTGGTCACTTCGCCTTCCACCAACCGCTCGATTTGCTCGGTCGGATAACCGTCGCGGGCCGATTGGATGGCCATGCGGAACACGCGCCCGGCCACACCCGGAGCATGCTCGATGGCGGACAAGGCTTCGGACAATGTCCCGGCCTGTTTGATCTTGGCCAGCATGTCGGCGGAATTGCCGGAGGCGCTCCGGTAGAACATGAACCGTTCGATGATCAGCGTCACCGTGAAGATCGAGCAGAACAGCAGCACGACCAGCGTTGGGCCGCCGTGCTTGATCATCGACCAGGCCGTCTCCGATTTCACCGTGGGCGCCGCGCCGGCGGCGGCCTCCTGGGCGAATGATTGCGACGCGTCCAGAAGAGCCAGCGCCAGCACGGCCAGGCCGGAAGTGATGGCGCTGCGATGGGCGCGGTTAGGCATGAATTTCATGATGACCTCCATAAGAGAAATGAATCTCCACCAGTCCCTCGTTCCAGGGCATGGTTATATGCGCTCGTTGCGAACATGGCAACCCCGTTTTGCGCCGGCAACGGCATCCGTTTGCCGTTGCAAAACGGGGGGAGTGACGCCGTCCTACTGCTTCGCCGCCGCGTCCTTTTCAGCCATCGCCGCCCTGCGGCTGAGCTTGACGCGACCCTTTTCGTCGACGCCGATGACTTTGACATCCACTTCATCGCCCATTTTCAGGACGTCCTCGACTTGTTTGACACGGTAATCGGCGATTTCGCTGATGTGCAACAGTCCGTCCCGGTCGGGCAGGATTTCGACAAACGCGCCAAATTCCTTCATGCCGACCACTTTGCCGTGGTAGATCCTGCCGACTTCCACTTCGGCCGTGATCGATTCGATGTGCTCGATGGCCCGTTTGGCGCCTTCGCCATCGGTCGAGAAGATGTGGATCGTGCCGTCGTCGTCGATGTCGATCTGGCAGCCCGTCGCCTCGACGATGCCCTTGATGACCTTGCCTTGCGGCCCGATGACCGCGCCGATCTTCTCCGGATTGATCTTGATCGTCGAGATGCGGGGCGCGTACTTCGACAACTCAGCCCGGGGCTCTTTGATCGCCTCGGCCATTTTGTCGAAAATGAACAGCCGCGCCTCGCGCGCCTGATCGAACGCCTGCTGCGCCAGCTCGAGTTTCAGTCCCTGCAGCTTGAGGTCGGTCTGGAACCCGGTGATGCCTTTGCGCGTGCCGGCGACTTTGAAATCCATGTCCCCAAACGCATCTTCTGCGCCGAGGATGTCCGTGATCGTCAGCGATTGCCCTGTCTTCTCGTCGGTAATCAACCCGATCGAGATGCCCGCGACGGGCGCCTTCAACGGCACGCCTGCGTCCAGCAGCGACAAGGTCGCGCCGCACACGGTGGCCATCGATGTCGAGCCGTTGGATTCCATGATCTCAGAGGTCACCCGGATGGTGTAGGGGAAATCGATGTCCGCGGGGATCATCGGTTCCAGGGACCGCTCCGCTAGCGCGCCGTGGCCGATCTCGCGGCGGCCGGGCGCCCCGGTCCGGCCCGTCTCGCCCACGCTGAACGGGGGGAAATTGTAGTGGAGGATAAACCGTTTCTCCGTCGGACCGCCCGTCCAGGCGTCCATGTCCTGCGTGTCCGATTTCGAGCCGAGGGTGGTCATTACCAACGCCTGCGTCTCGCCGCGGGAGAACAATCCGGTGCCGTGCGTGCGAGGTAACAGGCCGACTTCGCAATGCAAAGGCCGCACATCGCGCGCGCCGCGGCCGTCGGGCCGCTTGTTGTTTTTCAGGATGGAACTGCGGATCGCGTCGTTTTGGATCTTGTAGAAGGACTCGCGGATTTCGAAATCGTTAACGTCGGGGAACTTTTCCTTCAACGCCGCGGTCATTTTGTCTTTCAACACATCGACCGCCGCTTCGCGTTCCAGTTTCTTGTGGATCAGAATGGCGCCGAGGATTTCGCCGCCGACGAGCGACTGGGCGGTGGCGAGCACTTCGGGCCGGATGGTTTTCAGCGGCGGCGTGCGTTTGACGACGCCGACCTTGGCGACCAAGTCGCCGATGGCGGCGACAATCTTCTGGGTATGGCCGTGGGCGAATTGGATGGCCTTCATGATGTCGTCCTCGGAAATCTCTTCGCCGCTGCCTTCGATCATGACCAGTTCGGTGGCGCTGCCCACGTAGATCAGGTCCAGGTCGCTTTCCTTGCGTTGCGTATGCGTCGGGTTGACGACGAATTCGCCCGCAACGCGGCCCACGCGCACGGCCCCGATGGGCCCGGCCCAGGGGATATCTGAAACTGAGAGAGCGGCTGAAGCGCCGTTGATGACGAGCATGTCCGGATCGTTTTCGCCGTCGGCGCTGAGCAGGATCGAGATGATCTGCGTGTCGTTGTAGAAGCCTTCGGGAAACAGCGGACGGACCGGACGGTCGGTCATGCGGGAAGTGAGGATTTCCTTTTCGGTCGGCCGGCCTTCGCGTTTGAAGTAACCGCCGGGAAACTTGCCTGCCGCGGCCGCTTTCTCGCGGTAATCAACGGTCAGTGGAAAGAAATCGATGCCTTCCTTGGGTTTGGAGGAAGCCACGACGCTGACAAACACAATTGTTTCGCCGTACTGCAAGGTGACGGCGCCGTCGGCTTGTTTGGCGAGTTTGCCTGTTTCGATGGTAAGAGTCTTGTCCCCGATGGGAACACCAACTGTATGATGCATGAGTCCTTTGCTCAGGAATCACAGAAGATTGGCTCGATGGAAAGATTGCGGCCCGCAACGCACACACGTTGTCAGCCGACATCATTCCATCAATCGACCAATCTCCGGTTCTCCCTACTTTCTGAGGTTGAGTTTTCTGATCAGTTCCTGGTAGCGCTTCGAATCGGTCTCGCTCAAGTAATCGAGCAACCGCCGCCGCTGGCCTACCATCTTCAGCAATCCGCGCCGCGAACTATGGTCTTTGACGTGCGACTGCAAGTGCACCGTCAGCTCGTTGATCCGGGCTGTCAGCAGCGCAATCTGCACGTTGGCCGAGCCAGTGTCCTTCGCGTGGACCTGAAATTCTTTGGTGAGTTCCGACTTTTTCTCCGTCGCAATCATTGTAATACGTCAGTCGCCTTTCTGGTTAACGGGACGCAGTTTAGTTGCCCCGCAGCAACCTGGCAAGCAGTTTTTCCCGCCCCGCGGCAGTTGAGCCAGAGCAGCCTGGTACCGGGAAACTGGCCGCGGACGGCCATGACCCGTGGGTAACGCGCTTACGCGATGACTGTTTGGCCGTCGGCTCACGGGTTGATGACTCCCAATGAATTGAAAAAGATGTCATGGGTTGGATCGTTTGCGCCGTTATCATCAAAGAAGCGGATTGCTACAATTGGGCCGGAATGGGGATTCAAGGCGATGCCATTGGTCGAGAAAAGCGCGCCGGTCTTCACGTTTTGCACGGTCAGGTCCACCGTGTTGCTGGTGACCAACATGAAGGTGACGATTTGACCGTCCAAAGTATACGCGTCGCCGGGGCCGAGGTCGACCGATGATCCGTTGTTCATTGTGTAATTCGTTCTTCCCCCGACGAAATAGTATTCGATGGCCCGGTCGTTCGCATTTGTCCAGGCTGTGGCATTGTCCAATAAACTGAAGCCGGCGGGATAGCCCGGATTGATCAGGCGGGTCTGCCAGGTGATCTGGACCGATTGTCCAGGGGCCAACGCCCCTCCCGCAAACGGACGAATCACATCCAGTTCTCCGCTGCCGCCATTGATGTTGTAGTTGGCAAACGAAGTCCCGTTGACATCGATGTTCGTTGTCGAATCCGCACTGGTGGAAGTTCCCAAAAAACAACCTGCGTCGGCGGCCAAGTTGGTGCCCGAGAAGATCCACGGCCCGAATCCGACGCCGAGATTCGCGTTGGTTGCGATCGTCCCCCATCCGCTGCTGGTATAATTGGCGGCATTATCGAAGGCCAGCGAGGTCGCCAGTCCAACACGGTAATAGCGCGAGGGAGTAGTATTCGTCGCACCGCCTGCGTCCAGGTAGTTTGTCGCGCTCAAGGCACTGCCGGCGATGTAAATGAGGGGGCTGATATTGACGAAATTGGTCGAGTAACCGCCCTGAGTCGAGCCGCCCGTGGCCTGCAAGATGTTGGTCGTGCCACCGAAAGCCGTCCAGGTGACCAGAATGCTGTTGCCTTGTTTCTCGGCGCCGGTGATCTGAAAGACGGGAGCCGGCCCGCTGAGAACACTGCCATTGTTGATAAATGTGCTGTGGAAGTTCGTTGTCCCGCCGGTAATGTCAATGAGGCCGTTGTTTACCACCGGGCCATAGGATTCGAGGACGCTGCTATTGCTGGCGCGCATCGTGCCGTTGTTGGTGATGCTGCCGGTAAATGTCAGCCGCCCGCCGCAGTCCGCCAACACAGTGCCGCCGGCATCCACCACCACGTTGCCATTGATCATGCCGCATCCCGTGAGGAAGGCGTTGGAGCGGATCTCCAGGTTGTTGGCAAACGAATGCACGCCTCCGTTGAGTTGAAACGTCGCCGCGTCCGTTCCATCGCCAACAGCAAAAAGCTGGTTATTGGTGACCGACGTTCCGCCGCTGGCAAGCGTGCCGGCGTTGAAAGCAAACATGCTGTTGGCGCCGTTGGTCAGAAGAAGCTGGTTCACCGTCGCCGTACCGCCGTTGAAGGTCAGATTTCCCTGACCGGAGGCGCCCACAACCAGGGTTCCGGCGCCCTGTCCATTTGTCACCATGAGACTGCCGCCGACAATCGAGATTGTGTTACCTGGCGAGCTGGCGAGGAATCCGACAAATGCATTACTGGCAACGACCGACCCGCCGTTGGTGATGATTAACCGGTTCGCCCCGCCCGCGTTGCCAACGTAGAGATCGTTGCTGATGCTCCAAATCGAGTTGGAGCCTGTCACGAGGACGGTATTGTTACTGCCGCCGTTGGAGTTGCCGATCTCGCCCACGGAGCAACTGACAAGTCCTCCGTTGCTAACCGTCAACGAATTTCCCCAGGACCCCACACTCCCGTCTCCCAGGCTGAGAACGCCCTGAATGGTCCAACTCGAACCTGGATCCGTGACGACGACGAGATTGCCGGAGACACTGGGGACCGGCGCGCCTCCATTGTTGCCAATGATCGCGCCGCCACTCGTGAAGCTGCCGCCACCGCCGATGCGGAGTTGGTTCCCCTGACCGATACTGCCGTCTCCGATCCGGATGAGGCCTGTACCCAGCCACGTCGAGCCCGGGCCTGCAATCGATACCGCATTGGACGAACCGCTGGAAGATCCGTTATATGCTCCAATATTGCACGTACCGGTTGTGGTCAACCTGGCTCCGTTGGTGATGATAATCGAGTTGTCGACACTGTTCCACCCCAAGCCGACATCGAAATTCCCGCCTTGGCTGCAATTCCACACAGAATTGTTTCCCGCCAGCATGACCGTGTTGGTGCTGGAACCGTTGCCCAGGTTGCCGCCCACGTATGCGGGACCGGCGGTGTTCAGCGCACCGCCGTTGGTGATGGTCAGGGCGGCATTCCCGCCCGTGTTGCCGACGATAAACTGGGCAAGCCCATTGGTGGCCGTCAGGGCGGAGTTATTTACAGCCAGCGCGCCGTTTGTATCGAGCGTCAATCCGTTGAGCAACTGCAGGGGTGTCGCCGCGCCGGCATGGTTCAGGAACAGCGTGTTCGTCGTGCCAGGCGGGGCCGACACGGTCAGAGTGTTGATTGTCATCGCCCCCGGCGTGTTGGTGGTGACAGCATCAATCGTCACTGTCTTCGTGTTGGCGTTGGTGATCATCAGCCCCGGCTGGCTGATGTTCGGCGCCCCCAGCGACCAGTTGACCGCCATCTCCCACTTGCCGCCGGCGGCGTTGGTCCAGCTATTGGGAGCGGGCGTCATCGCGCATACCGGCGCGGACCCCGTTGAAGCAAGCCCGTTGTCGACCGCAACGACGGTGTAACAATACAGCGTGCTCAAGGCCAGTCCGTCAACGGAATAACTGGTCGCGAAGGTCGTGGCGATGGGGCTGCCGTTCAACTCGACAAGATAATAAGTCGCGCCGCTGGAGGAGGACCAGGCCAGATCGATCTGATTGGCCCCGTCGAGGCTGGCCGACAGATTTGTTGGGGCCGCCGGGGTGAAGGGCGGATTGAATTGGAACCAGTGCAGGTTGCTGGCCGCGTTCTTGAAAACGACGAACAGGTTGTGCAAGCCGGACGCGCCGGAGACCGGGGCCGTTTCCGTTTGCCAGCTTTGCCAGCCACCGGTGTTGCCGACGGGCACAGTGGCAATCACCGGGCCGGTTGGAGTGTCGAGGTGAAATTCAATCGTGCCATCGGCCACGGCGGCAGCGACCCGGGCAAAAACATCCGTAAACCCGGACGACCCGAAATCAACGTTGTTGAAGGCCACGTAGCTGTCACCCGCCGTGTTTTCAACCCACCCGACGTCGTAACCCCCGCCCACATCGGACGTCGGTTCGTTGCTGATGCCCGCCATCGAGTCATAATTTGCCGCCAGAAATGTGTCGGCGGCGCTGTTCGTGCCGTCGATTTCGAGCCAAATCATGTCCCAATACTGGAGTTGCGGAAGCGTGAAATCGACGTAACTGCCACCGCTATCCGCGCCGCTCGTATAACTCAATTGCGTGGGCGACCCGTGATTGCTGTCAGGACTGGCATACCACAGACGCCCGCCGCCTAGCGGGCCCCTGTAGTACATCTTGACCACCAGATTGGCGAGCGTGGACGGTACGGGATACGTCGCATTCACATCGCGCCAGATCGCACTCGGATTGTTGAGCAAATTAACGAAGTGAACAATGTTGTAGCCGAGCGTGCTTTTCGAGATGACCCACACCGTGCCCGCGTTTCCGTCCGTGCTGGTGGCCACGCCGGCCACTGTGACTTGGTTGGTGGCGCCGACCGTGTCCCCGCGCAGCAGATTTTCGTAGCCGACCATGAAATCGTAGTAGGTCCGCATCGCTGCCGTCAGGGAAGCCGACATGGTCACGTTGCTGTCGTCCGGGAAATAGCCGGTGGCGTCATGCAACATCTCGCTCCCATCGCCGAGTTCAAGATGGTCTGCGCCGCAGGCGAAAATGCCGGCATCACAGAGGCGGACACTGGCCTCATTGAAATTGCCCGTATTCAACCCGGTGTTCATGTAGGCGGCCAGAACCTCGGCTTTGCTGCCAAAACTCCTGACGTTGTTCACCCGCTGCTCGAACGCGCTGTAATCGGCGTTATTGGCCCATAGTTCCGAGTAGACGAAGTCGACGTTGGCGCTTTGGGCGACCTGGTTTTCCCCGCCTGCGTCCACCGTGTTGAAGAGCATCCTCTTGCCCAGCACTGTTACGGCGTTGTTGATGAAGGCCGGATTGGCGTCGTCCAGGCTGAAATAATTGCCACTGGAGTTGTAGGCCGTGTGCTGTCCCAGCGAATCGATATGCCAACCGTCAAAATTGAAGTTGGTGAAGACGGCCTGTTCCCTCCCGTAGATGTAGTTTTGCCAATTTGTGTCGCTGTTGTTCATCTCGTACAGGGCCGGCGTGGCCCAGCCGGGCGGCAGCGTATAATTCAATTGATTGGAAATCGTGTAGCCGGAGCCCGGCTTGGATCCGGAGAAAATACCCATGGAAAGTTGCACGCCGCTGCCATCGGTCGCATAGTCGGCGTACGCCCCGCCGTATAGATTGTAATTCATCGCGACCATGTTGTAGGAATGCGCCGCTGCGATGAGATTGGACACTGTGCTTTGATAATTCGTCCGATCCGCGATGTCAGGCCAGTTGGTTCCCGGATTGTAGGGAATATGATGTTCCCACTGCCAGTCATAGAATTGAATGCCGTTCAGATGATAATTCTCCAACTGCCACATGACATTGCTGGCGTTAAGGCCGGCAGTGTATCGAGTGACATACCCGTAACGCGGAAACTTGGACCAGTCGCTCGAAACATCGATGGCGGAGGAACTGCTATCTATCAGATTATTCGAAGAATCCTCCGCGGTAACCCAAACGAGATAGCCCTGAAAATCGTTTGTCGATGGCGGTGTCCACACGAACACCACATTGCTGGAAACGCTTGCTGCCAGATTGGCGATGGACTGGCCCGGAAAGTTGGTCAGAATGTTGCCCAGATGTGAAACGGCCACAGCAACGCTGCCAGTAAAGGCGCCGCCCGTGCCATTCAGCAGACCCACAGTAATGGTCGCGCTGTCGCCGGGCGAATATCTTGCTTTGTCCGTGTAGACATTGTTCACCAGCGACCCGGCGTGCACGAAGAACGCGGAAAATAGTAGAACCAGAAACGCTGACGACAAAATTCTAAATTTACTTTTCATTGATCCAAAAAGGCGGGCCCTCAAGCCAGCTTTTCCCATGCGGTTTTCGCTCTATGGCGACTAGTGCTAATTTAACATCCGAACGCCCAATAAACCAGTGCGGTAGCATTTCTCCGCACGGCAAAACAGAAACCAGCCGGTGGGCAAGGTCTAATTTGACAAACGTGCCGCGCCCCGCTAGCATGCGCTTCGCTGTCAGGGTATGGGGACGTAGCTCAGCTGGGAGAGCGCCGCAATGGCATTGCGGAGGTCGAGGGTTCGATCCCCTTCGTCTCCACCAAAATCTGCCTGACAGATCACAGGGGGGTTACCAATTGGATGACTGGTTGATTTGTAGAGCCGGCATCTTGGGGTGCCGGTGGGCAATAAGCGTGGAAAAGGGATCAAACAATCAGTCAGGCCGAATGGGCCAGAGTATCGTCGAATACGCTGTTGTTTTGGCGTTGATCGGTATTCTGGTTTTGACCGTCCTTTGGGGCGTTGGCAAGCGTTCCCAAGCACGGCTGGCACAGGCTAATTCCGGGCTTCAGGAATCGGGGGTCGCCAGCGGTACGGGTAGTGGGGGCGGTCCCCAACCGGCTTCCTCCCATTGACCTTTCCGGGAGCCTGAGAATCCCGGCTGATTGGGCGGTATTTCAGGGCTTTTTCACCATTTGCGCCTTCCCGCCGTTTGCCTCACAGATTTACGCTGTAAAATCCTTGCTTTTCTGGTAGATTCCGATAGTTTCTCGCTCCCTTGTAGGGACGCAGGAAACGGAAGTTTTCATGAACGACAAGTTTAGAAATATCGGTATTATCGCGCACGTTGACCACGGCAAGACGACGCTGGTGGACAAGCTGTTGCGCGAGGGTGGCGTTTATCGCGCCAATCAGGCGATGGAAGAGCGCGCCATGGACTCGATGGACCTTGAGAAAGAAAAAGGCATCACCATCAAGGCCAAAAACGCCTCCGTCCATTGGGGCGGTCACACCATCAACATCGTGGACACACCCGGCCACGCTGATTTCGGCGGGGAAGTGGAACGCATCCTCGGCATGGTGGACGGCGTGTTGCTGCTGGTGGACGCGTTCGACGGCCCGCAGGCGCAGACGCGGTTTGTGTTGAAGAAGGCGCTGGCGCACGGCCTGAAGGTCATCGTCGTCATCAACAAGATCGACCGCGAACACGCCGACCCGCACAGGGTGCACGACAAGGTGCTGGAACTGTTGCTGGAACTGAACGCCACCGAAGAACAGTTCAATGCCCCGTTCATTTACGCCAGCGCCCGCGACGGGTACGCGCTGAAGAACCTCGATGACCCGCACAACGGCATGACGCCGCTGTTTGAAACCATCTTGCAGCACATGCCGCCGCCCAAGGCCGACATCAACGCGCCATTCCAAATGCTCGTCAGTAATCTCGACTGGAGCGATTACGTCGGCCGGATCGCCATCGGCAAGATCACCGGCGGCCACGTCAAAGTCGGCGACTCGATTGTGTGCATCCACAAGGACGGCAGGCGCGAGCGCGCGGCGGTGACGAAGGTCTGGGAGTTCAGCGGCCTGAAGTCCGCCGAGATCGTCAACGGCGAGGCCGGCAACATCGTCGGCATCTCCGGCTTCGAGGAACTCTCGATTGGCGAAACGCTCTGCGACAGCGAAGAACGCGAGCCGGTGCCCGTTCACCGAACTCGATCCGCCGACCATCCAGATGCAATTTGCCGTCAATGACGGCCCGCTCGCCGGCAAGGACGGCAAATTCGTCACCGCCCGCCACATCCGCGAACGACTCCACAAAGAGATCGCGCACGAACATTTCACTCTGCGTGTCGAGGACACCAGCGCCGCCAAATTTTCCTCGTCAGCGCCCGCGGCGAAATGCAGATCGCCGTGCTCGTCGAGCAGATGCGCCGCGAAGGCTACGAAGTGCTCGTCTCGCGGCCCGAAGTCATCTTGCGGAACGAAGACGGCAAGAAACTGGAGCCGTTCGAGACGTTGTGGGTGGAAGTGCCCAACGAATGCCTCGGCGACGTGCTGCAGAATCTGGCTGCCCGCAAGGCGCAGATCGTGAACATGCAGCATCACCCACACGGCGTCGGCCTGGAATGCACTATCCCGACGCGCGGCCTCATCGGCTTGGAGACCGACTTGGTCAACCTGACCAGCGGCCGCGGCGTGATGAGCCACATGTTCAAGAGCTACGAACCAATTTGCGGCGAAATCATGACCCGGCTGACCGGCACGCTGGTCTCGATGGAGACCGGCATCGCCACTGCTTGGGCGCTGAACAACATCCAGGTGCGCGGCCGCCTGTTCATCGGTCCGCAGGAAGAAGTGTACGAAGGGATGATCGTCGGGCGAAAACCCGCGCGCCGAAGATATGCCGGTCAACCCGACAAAGACCAAGCACCTGACGAATATGCGCAGCCAGGGCGATGGCAAGGGCATCCAGCTGGAGCCGCCCGCTGAAGATGTAGTCTGGAACGCGCGCTGGAATACATCGCCGCCGATGAATACGTCGAGGCCACGCCTAAAAATCTCCGCCTGCGCAAGAAGATCCTCAACGCCACCCAGCGCAAGCGCGCCTCCCAGTCCCAGCAGGCCGTCGCCGAAGTCGCGTCGTAAGCGGCTTGGTCGCCGGGGCGACAGGCCGGCGGTTGGGAAGAAAATTTTTGTCTGGATGGCTCGACAACGATGTGTTTTAATCGGTCTGCGATGCGCTGGTTGCTTGTCTTAATGGTCTCGTGCGCCGCCGTTTGCGGCGTACAGGCCGGACCTCCCGAACTTACCCAAACCGAGTACCGCATCAAGGCCGGCCTGATCTATAATTTTGCCAAGCTGGTGGAATGGCCCACCAACGCGTTTGCCACAGAGCAGACGCCAATCACCATTGGCGTATTGGGCCAGGACCCGTTCGGCCCGTTGCTGGACAACACGGTCAAGGACAGAAGAATTGGCGAACGGCCCATCGAGATCAAACGATTCAGCGGCGTGCACGAGGTCCGGGATTGTCATGTGCTGTTCATCAGCCAGTCGGAAAAAGAGCGATTGCCGGAGATCCTGGCCGCGCTGGGCGACAAGAGCATTCTGACCGTGGGAGAGGACGAGCATTTTGGGCAACTCGGCGGCATCATCCAATTTCTGGATCGGGACGATACCATCCAGTTTGCCATCAACACCAATGCGGCCCGGCGCGCGTCGCTGCGGATCAGCTCCAAGCTCCTGATCATCTGGAAACGCGTTTCGCAGGACGAGGACAAGGGGCCATGAGGAGGTTTCGGGACATTGCGATCCGGCGGAAGCTGGTCCTGGTCATGATGGCGGCCAGCGCCGCCGGGTTGTTGCTGGCCAGCGGCTCTTCGGTGCTGCTCGAAATCATCCGCTACCACAAGGCCATCCTGCGGGACTTGTCCACGCAGGCGCAGATCGTCGGGGCCAACGGCGCCGCGGCGCTGGCCTTTGGCGACACCAAAACGGCCCAGGAAATCCTCTCCGCGCTGCATGCCCGGCCGGAAATCGTATTCGCCTGTCTTTACACGACGGACGGCAAAGTGTTTGCCGAATATAACCCGCGGCAGCAATTCACGCCGCCGCCGCTGGAGGCCGACGGCCATGAATTTACGGCGGGCCACGTCGTGCTGTTCCGCCAGATCAAGCTGGGCAACGACCCGGTTGGCGCCATTTGTTTGCGCGCGGACTTGAGCGGCGAGCGCGCGGAAATGATGGACTATGCGGCCGTCACGATCCTTGTCATGCTGGCGGCGTTGGGGGCGGCGTTGGCGCTTTCCACCAGATTGCAGCGCCTGGTGTCCGAGCCGATCATGTCCCTGGCCAGCGTGGCAGCCAAAGTCAGAGAGGAACAGGACTATTCGCAGCGCGCGGAGAAACTGTCCGATGACGAAATCGGCGCGCTGGTGGATGCGTTTAACCAGATGTTGGCGCACGTGCAGAAGCGCGATGAAGAGCTGCGCGCCAGCGAACAGCGTTTCCGCCAGCTGGCGGAAACGATCCACGAAGTCTTTTGGATGACCGATCCGGACAAGACGAAGATGATCTACATCAGTCCCGCCTACGAGGAGGTCTGGGGCCGGACCTGCGCCAGCCTGTATGAGAACCCGGCACATTGGATCGAAGCCATTCATTCCGAGGACCGTGAGCGCGTGCGGGCGGCCGCCGACAAGCAGGCCCGGGGCGAATATGACGAGGAATACCGCATCATCCGGCCAAGCGGCGGCGTCCGCTGGATCCGGGACCGCGCGTTTCCCATCCGGGACGGGAGCGGAAAGGTCTACCGCATCGCCGGCATCGCGGAGGACATCACAGAGCGGCGGCGCCTGGAGCGGCAGATCCTGGAAATCAGCGACAGTGAGCAGGGGCGCATTGGCCAGGATCTGCACGATGGGCTCTGTCAGCACCTGGTCAGCATCGCGTTTGCCGGCAATCTGCTGCGCCAGAAGCTGGCCGCCCAATCGTTGCCCGAGGAGAAGGACGCCCAGAACATCGCCATGCTGCTGGATGACGCCATCACGCAGGCCCGCAATTTGGCGCGCGGGCTGTATCCGGTGAAATTGGAAGTCGAGGGGTTCGGCTCCGCGCTGGAAGAACTGGCGGGCAACGTGGCCGAGCGATACGGGATCGATTGCCTGCTGGAATGCCCCGAGCCCGTGGCTTTCAGTGACAACGCCGTGGCGACGCACCTCTACCGGATTGTCCAGGAAGCCGTGAACAACTCGGCCAAACACAGCCAGGCAACACGGATCGTCATCAGCGCGACGACTGCCAACGACAGGCTGACGATCACCGTCTCCGACAACGGCATCGGCATTCCCGAGCCCCTCGGGGCCACGGCGGGCATGGGACTGCATATCATGCGGTATCGCGCGCGCATGATTGGGGGCCAGCTCAAGATTGGGCGGGGCAAACGCGGTGGGACAATAATTCTCTGTTCATTACATCAGAAAGCCATAAAATAGATTTTTTACCATGGGATCCGACAAGCAACGTCAGATATGCCGAACCAGCCAGACCCGGGTGGTGGTGATCGATGACCACCCGATGGTGCGGGAACATCTCAAGCAAATGCTCCGGTCGGAGGCCGACCTCTGCGTGTGCGGGGAAGCCGATACGCGCACCGAAGGCCTGGCAGTCATCACCGCGACCAGACCCGACCTGGCGATTGTTGATCTGTCCCTGAAAGAGTCGCATGGACTTGATTTGATCAAGGACCTGCAGATCAGCAGCCCCCGGCTGCCGATCCTTGTCGTCTCCATGCACGACGAGTCGCTTTACGCCGAGCGCGCCATCCGCGCGGGCGCCCGCGGGTACATCACCAAGCAGGAGGCCACAAAGAAAATCCTGCTGGCGATCCGCCGCGTGCTGGCCGGCGAAGTGTACTTAAGCGAGTCGCTCACGTCGAAAGTACTCACCAAACTCATGGCCAGCCAGACGGCTCAGGCGCCTTCGGCCATCGAAACCCTGACCGACCGGGAATTGCAGGTTTTTCGGCTGATCGGCCAGGGGCATACAACCCGTCAGATCGCCGACGAGTTGGGGCTGGACGGTAAAACCGTGGAGACCTACCGTTCCCGCATCAAGGAAAAACTCGAACTGAAGGACGCCGCTGATTTGCTCCAGCGCGCCATCCTCTGGATCCACAGCAGCGATTCCTTGTAGCCATGGGCCGCAAGAGCGAACATCGTTAATGGAAGAGGGAAAATGCCAGACTCAGGATTTATCGATATCGGTAACGTTCAAACGGTCAACCAAACCGACAACACCGTCGATTTCCACTGTGAACACGGGCGCGTGCGCCTGACGGTGCTCAGCGACGCGATCGTGCGGGTGCGCGCGACGCAGGCGGAGGATTTCGGGCCGGACTTTTCGTATGCCGTCGCCCGGACAACGTGGCCGAAAGTCAAAGCCTCCATCCACACCGGCAAGGACGTCACCATCACGACCAAGAAGCTCGTCGTCACCATCGCCCGCACGCCGTTGCGGATCGAGTTTGCGACCCCCGACGGCCGGGTGCTCAACGCGGACGAGCCGGCGCGCGGGATGGGATGGGACGGGGCCAAATGCCGCACGCACCGCTCGCTGGCCCGTGACGAAATGTTCTTTGGCTGCGGCGAGAAGACCGGGCAGATGAACAAACGCGGGCAGTCGTTCGGTTTCTGGAACACCGACAATCCGTCGCACACCTACCTCAATGGCGAGGTCTACGTCTCGATCCCGTTCCTCGTGTCCACGCGGCCGGAAGCACACTACGGCCTGTTCTTCGACAACACGCACCGGACCTTCTTTAACCTCGGCCACGTCGAGGACGAAAAACATTATTTCCTTGAAGCGGACGCGGGCGAATTGGACTACTATTTTTTCGCGGGCGACTCGATCAAGGACGTCGTGCGCGGCTACACGGAATTAACGGGGCGGATGTGGATGCCGCCGCGCTGGGCGCTGGGCTTCCAGCAATGCCGCTGGAGTTACATGTCCGCCGACGAGATGCTGGAGGTGGCGCGCAACTTCCGCGAGCGCAAGATCCCCTGCGACGTGCTCCACTGCGATATCGATTACATGGATGGCTACCGCGTGTTCACCTGGAACCCGCAGACGTTTGCCAAGCCGCGCGAGTTCATCAAGACGCTGCGCAAGATGGGATTCAGGCTCGTGACCATCATCGATCCCGGCGTGAAAAACGACGACGGCTACGCCGTCTGCCGGGAGGGCAAAGAGAAGGGGATGTTCCTGAAGAACCCCGACGGCTCGTGGTTCACCGGCAACGTCTGGCCAGGCGAATGCTTGTTTCCCGATTTCACCAGCGCGCACGTGCGCCACTGGTGGGGCCAGTGGCAGAAGGACCTGACGGAACTCGGCGTCGGCGGCATTTGGAACGACATGAACGAGCCCGCCGTCTTGAATCATCCCGGCGGGACGATGCCCGACGATGTCCCCTTCGAGTACGACGGCCAATGGGTGACGCACAAGCGCGCCCACAACGTCTACGGTTTCAACATGGCCCGCGCCTGCCGGGAAGGATTGCACGCGCTACGCCCCAAGGAACGGCCGTTCGTCATCACCCGGTCGGCTTACGCCGGTGTGCAGCGGTACTCGATGGTCTGGACGGGCGACAACCACAGCACGTGGGAGCAATACGCCCTCAGCATCCCCGAGTGCCTGAATCTGAGCCTCTCAGGCGTGGCGTTCTGCGGGCCTGATGTCGGCGGGTTCTCCTGGAATTGCACAGGCGAACTGCTGGCGCGCTGGACCCAGGCCGGGGCGTTCTTCCCGTTCTTCCGCAACCATACGGCCCTGGGCACGCGCCGCCAGGAACCGTGGACGTTTGGCGCCGAGGTCGAGGAAATCTGCCGCCGCTACATCAGCCTGCGCTATCAATTGCTGCCCTACTTTTACAACCTGTTTCGCGAGGCCGCGCTCGAGGCCGCGCCGATCATCCGGCCGCTGTTTTGGGAATTCCCCGACGACCCGCGCGGCTACGCCGTCGACGACCAATTCCTGCTCGGCCCGTCCCTGATGGTGGCCCCGGTGCTCAAGCCGGGCGCGATCCAGCGCGCGGTCTACTTGCCGGCCGGCAGCGAGTGGTATGATTATTGGACGAAGCAGAAACACGCGGGCGGCCAGTACGTCACCGTTGCCGCGCCGCTGGACACGCTGCCGTTGTTCGTCCGCGCGGGCTCGATCCTGCCGATGACGGAACCGGTCGAGTTCACCGGACAAAAGACCATCGACGAGATCATCCTCGATGTCTATCCGGGAAAGAAGACCAGCGGTTGGCTGTATGAAGACGATGGCGAAAGCTTCGAGTACGAAACCGGCGCGTATTCGCTGACGCAATTCGGTTGGGCCGACGGCAAGCTCAAGATCGAGAAGAAGAACACGGGATACAAGTCACCCGTGAAGAACTTCCGTGTCCTGGTGCTTGGCCGCAAACAATAAGGGCGTGCCTGCGCGCGCCCTGATTGCTGTCGAAAGCTCGTTCCGTCATCAGGGTTTTGCCGCCTGCTTGACCGCCTCGGCGTCGATCTGGATCTGGACTTCCTCGCCGAGCATGACGCCGCCGGCTTCCAGCGCCTTGTTCCACGTCACGCCGTAATCCTTCCGGTTCAATGAACCGGCCGCCGAAACGCCCAGCCGCAGGTTGCCCCACGGGTCCTTGATCGGGCCTTTCAGGGTGATGGGCAGGCTCAGTTCCTTGGTCACGCCGTGCATCGTGAAATCGCCCACCAGCACCGTCTGGCCGCCTTGCTTCTCCAAGCGTTTGCTGACGAAGGTAATCGTGGGAAACTTGGCGACATCGAAGAAATCAGGGCTGCGCAAATGGTTGTCGCGTTTCTCGATGCCGGTGTCGACGCTCTTGGCCTGGATCGTCGCCTGCGCTTCAACCAGCGCGTTGCTGGCGTCCGGATCAACCGTGACCGTGCCGGCGACGTCGCCGAAACGGCCGTGCACCGTGTTGATCACCATGTGGGTGATGGAAAACCCGACCGACGTATGCGCGGGGTCAATCTGATAAACATCCGCCGCAAAAGCGCTGCCCGCCAGCGACACAACCGCCGTCACTACGCAGAACCGCTGAATCAATTTCATCCTTAATCTCCTCCAGTGAATTGGGTTTCGTCTAACTTGGCTGATCCGATGCCCTGTGGTCAAGGGTGGATTCGCTGTTTTGTGTCTGCTATGGTTGCTTCTGTGACAGGCAAACCTGAACTGATCGCGCCCGCGGGCAACTTTGACTGCGCCCGCGCCGCCGTGGCCAATGGCGCGGACGCCGTGTATTTCGGCCTGCAGCAGTTCAACGCCCGGATGCGCGCCGACAATTTCACCAACACGCAACTGCCGGAATTGGTCGGGCTCCTCCATAACCACAAGGTCCGCGCCTTTTGCACATTCAACACGCTGATCTTCACCGATGAACTCGCCGAGGCCGAGAAGCAACTGGTCCTGCTCGACCAGGAGGGCGTGGACGTGGTGATCGTGCAGGACATCGGGCTGGCCGTCCTGGCCCGGCAACTCGGCGTGCGGATGGACGTGCACGCTTCGACGCAGATGACCATCACGTCGCCCGAGGGCGTCAAATTCGCCGAGCGTCTCGGCATCAAGCGCGTCGTGCTGGCGCGCGAAGCATCCTTGCGGGAACTGGCCAAATTCGACAACACGGCCGTGTCGCTGGAAACATTCGTCCACGGCGCGCTCTGTGTCGCTTACTCAGGCCAATGTCTCACCAGCGAAGCGCTCGGCCAGCGCAGCGCCAATCGCGGCGAATGCGCGCAGGCCTGCCGGCTGCCGTACGACTTGATCGTGGACGGCGCGCTGAAAGACCTGGGCGACCGTCGCTACCTGCTTTCACCGCAGGACCTCGCGGCCGTCCGCGAAATCCCGGAATTGATTCGGCTCGGCGTCACCGGTTTCAAGATCGAAGGCCGCCTCAAATCGCCGGAGTACGTGGCCGCCACCACGCAGGTCTACCGCAAAGCCATTGACGCTGCCCTGGCGGATCAGGCTGCGCCCGGTCCCTCTCCCGAAGACGACTACACACTCGAAATGGTCTTCTCACGCGGCCTGTATTCCGGCTGGATGCACGGCGTGAACCATCAGGAATTGGTGCACGCGCGCTTCGGCAAGAAACGCGGGCCATTCGTCGGCTTGGTCCGGCAGGTGGGCCGCGATTACGTGGAAGTCGACCCTCAAACACCGCTCCAGGCGGGCGACGGCGTGGTCTTCGATACCGGCGGCGACACCGACCACGAGCAGGGCGGGCGCATCTGGCAGGTCGAAGCCAACCGCCTGTACTTCCAGCGCGACCACATCAGCTTCTCCAAACTGAAACCCGGTGACCGCGTGTGGAAGACCAGCGACCCGCGTCTTGAGCGTGCGTTGCGCAAGACCTTTCAGGGCGAACTTCAGACGCCGGGAATCGCATTGGACGTGATTGTCACCGGCGCGGTCGGCCGGCCGCTGACCGTGGAAGCCGGCGGTATTCGCGTCAGTTCCGCCATGCCGCTGCAGGCCGCGCACAAGCGGCCGTTGACCACGGAAACACTGCGCGAGCAGTTGGGGCGGCTGGGCGGGACCCCGTTCACGCTCGGGGAACTGCGGAACGATCTCCAGGGCGATGTCATGCTGCCTGTCAGTGAACTCAACCGCCTGCGCCGTGATATCGTGGCAAAGATCGCCGCCGCCGCGCGCGAGACCCGCACGAGTGTGGTGCCCCGGACGCCTGTCCTGCACCGATTGCTGGCGGACACTCGCAACCGCCGGGACGAGCACACGCTTGCGGCTCAACCGCAGCTTGTGGCGCTCTGCCGTACGATGGACCAGATCGGCGCGGCGCTGGAGGAAGGCTGCGAAACAGTGTATGTCGACTTTGAAGACATCCGGCGTTATCCCGACGCCGTCACCCTGGTCCGCCGGCGCGGCGCGGCGCAGGTGGTCCTTGCCACGCCGCGCATCCAGAAGGCGGGTGAACAGGGGTTCTTCAAACAGATCGAAGACGCCGCGGCCGACGGCGTGCTGGTCCGCAATCTCGGCGCACTGGACTATTTCCGGGCCAGCCCGCTGCGCAAGATCGGCGATTTCTCCCTCAACGTCGCCAACCCGCTCGCGGCGGATACGCTGATGCGCGAGGGCTTGAAACGGCTCACCATTTCGTATGACTTGAATGCGCAGCAGGTGATCGATTTGTTGCGCGCCGCGCCGCCGCAATGGTTTGAACTCTCGATCCATCAGCACATGCCGATGTTTCATATGGAGCACTGCGTGTTTGCGGCGTTCCTGTCCAGCGGCACCGACCATACCAACTGCGGCCGCCCCTGTGACCGCCACAACCTCAAGCTGCGCGACCGCGTCGGCATGGAACATCCCGTCAAAGCCGACGTCGGCTGCCGCAACACCGTCTTTCACGCCCGCGCGCAAAGCGGCGCGGAATACCTGCGGAGTTTCATCGAGGCGGGCGCGCGTGTGTTTCGCGTGGAATTGCTGGAGGAGGATGCCGCGGGAACGCGGACAATCCTGCGCAGTTATCGCGAACTGCTCGACGGCACGATCACCGATCCGGGCGCCTTGCTGCACCGTCTCAACGTTGTCCGGCAACTCGGCGTCACCAGCGGCACACTGACGGTGCTCGGATAAGAAGTGCCTGAGTGTCCAAGTGCCCAGGTCATCTCAAGCTCAGCCACTCAGGCACTTGGGCGCTTCTTGAATTACGGTGTCGGTGCGTAATGATGAAGTTGGGCTTTCAGGTCGGGGTCCTTGTCCGCGTAGGTATCGAGCAGATTGCGGAGATACGAGTTTTCGCGGCGCAACTTGTGCATCATCTCGGTCGTCGCGATGCTGGGAGCCAGTTCCTCCTGACCCGGGTTGTCCCTGTTCCCGAGCCGGGAGTTGGCGATCTGCTTTTGCAGCGAAGCGGTCTTCTCGTTGAGGTCCCTGTTCTGCCGTTTCAATTCATCGACCTGCTGGGCCGTCTTCTTTGCCTGATCCTCTTCCATGTGCGCGTCGGCAAGGTCGGACCGCAGTTTGTTCAACTCGGCCGACTCACTAGTGAGTGCGGTCGCCTTCTTTTGAGCGTCGGCCAGTTGGGCCGATAAGGCCTTGTTCTGGCTTTGGAGATCGGCAAGTTGCTGGTCCGCCTTCTTTGCGTGGTCCGCTTGCGTTCGGGCGTCGGCCAGATCGGCACGCAGCTTCTTCAACTCGGCGGATTCGCCAACAGGTGTGGTCGCTTTCTTTTGAGCATCGGCCAGTTGAGCTGATAACGTCTTGTTCTGGCTCTGGAGGTCGGTGAGTTGCTGGTCTGCCTTCTTTGCGCGGTCTGCTTGCGCTCGGGCATCGGCCAGATCGGCACGCAGCTTCTTCAACTCAGGGGACTCGCCAACAGGTGTGGTCGTTGTCTTTTGAGCCTCGGCCAGTTGAGCTGATAACGTCTTGTTCTGGCTTTGGAGATCGGTGAGTTGCTGGTCTGCCTTCTTTGCGCGGTCTGCTTGCGCTCGGGCGTCAGCCAGATCGGCGCGCAACTTCTTCAACTCGGCGGATTCACCGGCGGGCGCGGTCGCTTTCTTTTGAGCGTCGGCCAGTTGGGCCGATAAGGTCTTGTTCTGGCTCTGGAGATCGGCGAGTTGCTGGTCCGTCTTCTTTGCTCGGTCTGCTTGCATTCGGGCCTCGGCCAGATCGGCTCGCAACTTCTTCAACTCGGCGGATTCACCGGCGGGCGCGGCTGTCTTCTTTTGAGCATCGGCCAGTTGAGCTGATAACGTCTTGTTTTGGCTCTGGAGGTCGGCGAGTTGCTGGTCTGCCTTCTTTGCGCGGTTCGCCTGCGCTCGGGCCTCGGCCAGATCGGCACGCAACTTCTTCAACTCGGCGGATTCACCGGCGGGCGCGGCTGCTTTCTTTTGAGCCTCGGCCAGTTGGGCCGATAACGTCTTGTTCTGACTCTGGAGATCGGCGAGTTGCTGGTCAGCTTTCTTTGCGTGGTCTGCCTGCGCTTGCGTGTTGGCGAGTTGGGCGGACAAGTCCTTGTTTTGCTTCTGCAGCTCAGCAACTTGCTGGTCTGCTTTCCTGGCGCGGTCGGCTTGTGTGCGGGCATCCGCCAGGTCGGCGCGCAATTTCTGCACCTCGGCGGATTGAGCGGCGGCTGAAGAGGCCTTCTTTTGGGCTTCGGTCAGTTGGGCGGACAGATTCTTGTTTTGGTTTTGCAGGTCGGTGACCTGGTCGGTGGTTTTCTTCGCGCGATCGACTTGCGCGCGCGCATCGGCAAGGTCGGCCCGGAGTTTCTTCAGCTCAGCCAATTCCGGGGCAGGTGCGACAGCCTTCTTTTGGGCTTCGGTAAGCTGGGTTGACAGCGCTTTGTTCTGGTACTGCAGGTCGGAGACTTGTTTGTCCAATTTCCCGGCGCGGTCCGCTTGCGCGCGGGCATCCGCCAGGTCGGAATGCAGTTTCTGTAACGCGGCGGATTGGCCGGCGGCCTGAGAGGCGGTCTTCCGGGCCTCGGCCAGTTGGGCGGAAAGGTCCTTATTTTGCTTTTGCAGATCGGCGACGGTCGCGCCTGTTTCCCTGGCGCGATCCGTTTCGGCGCGGGCGTTCGCCAGCTCGGCGGTGAGGGCCTTGTTTTCTTTGGCAAGATCGCTGGCCTGTGCCGCCGCTTTCTTGATCAGATCGGTTTCCGCGCGAGCGTCGGCGACCTGGGCGTTCAGCTCGGTGTTTTGATGAGTCAGTTCGTCGATGCGGGCGTTCAGCGGCCTGATTTGAGCGGCTTCCGCGCGGGCGTCGGCCAGATCGGCGCGGAGTTTATTGACGTCCGCGAATTCCAAGGATGGTGCGGCGGCCTTTCCGGAGGAGGCAAGCTGGGCCTGCAACTGTTTGTTCTCCTGGGTCAACTGATCGGCTCTCGCGCGCGTGTCGTTGAGGTCCTTGCGCAGCCGTGAGACGTCGGCGGATTCAGTTGTCGGGGCAGTCGATTGTTTCCGGAGTTCGGCGGTCTGTTGTTGGAGCGAGTCAATCCGGGCGTTGAGTGTCGTGTCCTGCTTCTTCAAGTCGTCCAGTTGCGCGTTGAGTGCCTTGTTTTGTTTGCGCAACTGTTCCGCCTGTTCGCCGGTCTTCCTGATGCGCTCGGTTTCCGCGCGGGCGTTGGCCAGGTCGGAACGAAGTTTTTTCAATTCCGCGGGGTCGCTGAGCGCGGTGATCTTCTTTTGGGCATCAGCCAATTGGGCGGACAGCGTTTTGTTTTGAATTTGCAGATCGGCGAGTTGCGTCGCCGCTTTCCCATTACGGTCCGCCTCGGTGCGGGTGTCAGACAGTTGAGTGGTCAGTTTCTGGTTTTGATTGTGCAGGTCAGCGAGTTGTCCCGCCGCCTTGCTGTTGCGGTCGGCTTCGGCGCGGGCGTCGGCCAATTGGGCGCGCAGTTTCTTGATGTCCGGCGATTCGGCGGGGGCCGTTTCAGCGAGTGGCGCGGTTTTGGGCGCGGGTTGTTTCTTCAGGGCGTCCAGTTGCGCCTGGAGTTGCTGGTTCTGTTTTTCCAGTTCGGGAACACGGGCGGCGGTTTGTTTGGCGCGGTCAACCGCGGCGCTGGCCTCGGCAAATTCCGCTTGCAGTTTCTTGAACCGGTCCGCCTGCTCGGCGGCAGTCGGGACCTGCCGTTCGAGCACCTGGACCTGGTAGGCGGAATTCGACACTTGGGCGTTGAGCCGCATGTTTTCTTCCCGCAAATTCTCCAATTCAATCGCCACGTCGGTGGACGGCTGGCGCTGTTGCAAGGCTGCCAATTGGGATTTGAGAGTGGTTTGGTTGGCCTGGAGTAACCGGATTTGCTCCTGGGCGCGCTGAAGTTCGGCGTTGGGTTGTTCCACGGGCGGCGCGGCCGCCGGGGGAGGGGATGAAAGCGCGGCGGGCGGCGTATTGACTGTCGGAGCGGGGACAGGCGCCGCAACGGCCGGCGGCGGGGCGGCCGGTGTTTTGTCCTTCAAAGAGGCCAGTTGCTCGTTGCAATACTTGATGCGGAAATCGATCATCCCCGGCCGCCAGTCGGGCGCATCCGACCTGATCGCGCGCAATTTCTCCAGCGCGGCGGTGTAACGGTCGCCGGCGGTCGGCCAGTCGGAAGCTTTCTCCGCCGCGTCGCCTTGCTGGATGAGGACGTACGCCTCCACGTAGCGATCAGACGGGTCCGTCGCGCCTATTGCCCTCGGCAGGATTCCCAGCACACTGCAGAGCGTGGCGACGACCAGTGCGAACAGGGATCGTTTCATAGAGTACCGCACCGTATAACGAAGCGCCGCTGCCTTTGCAACAAATTCGTTGCGCCGGGACGCGGCGGCGGTGGTGCGGCGCGCTCTAGTTCGAATTCTCATGTTCCTTGTTCGCCTGCACGATCTGCAAAGCCACCAGCCGGGCGATCAACACCGCCACGTACATCTGCCCCGTGATTGCTTCCAGGTTGGAAAACGCGCGCGCCGGTCCGGTGATCGGCAGGATGTCCCCATACGTTGTCGTCGTCTGCGTGGCGATGCTGTAATAGATCAGCGAGTTGATCAGGCGAAACTCGCGCACGCCCCCGGCGCCGTAGGCGATCATGCGCCCGTTCTCCAGGAACGATCCCGGATGCACCACCTCGATCAGGCCGAACAGGAACGCCCACATCAATCCCAGCAACAGATAGACACAAATCGCCCCGCAGATCTTGTCGCCGGTCACTGTCCCGCCTTTCAACACGTTCTCCAGGATGGTCAGCGCCGTCAGTAGAAAGAACAGACAGCCAAAACCGCGGGCGACCACGTTGACGACCGTGGTGTTCTCGAAATGCGACAGCCATTGGCCGCTCAAGCTGGCCGCCCCCAGCACCAGCGCCACTACCACCCAGCGCCGGTTCCGGCTGATCGCGTAAGTGGCGGCGACCAGGATCGCCGTTAAGAAGAGGCTGACCAGCCTGCCCGCCAGCAGTTCTTCGATGAAAGGATACAGCGCAAACAACAGCACCAAGGCCACCAGCAACATCCTGAACCGCTGCCGAAACAGTCCGGTCACCGCCTGATGATGATGTGTCCCGGCGCTCATGGTTCCCCGGACGACACCTCCGCGGGTTTCGCGCGATAAAACACCGCGACCTTGCCGACCTGCATGATCAAGGCCGCGCCGGTCGACTCAGCGATTTGCCGCGCAAAGAGGTCGCGTTCGTCCCGGTCATGATCGAAGCGGACCTTGATCAACCCGTGCAACGTCAGCGTCTGCTCAACACTTTGCAGCACCGCCGCCGTCAGCCCGCTTTTACCGACGCGCACCACCGGCTCCAAGTGCTGCGCTTCGGCCTTCAACTTGCGAATCTCGGCGTTTGTCATTCTTCCCTGAATGCGCCGCTACATCTTCGCGATCACGGCGTCGGCGAAGGCGCTGCATTTGACTTCGGTGGCGCCTTCCATTTGGCGGGCGAAATCGTAGGTGACGGTCTTGGCGTTGATCGCGCCGTCCATGCCTTTGAGAATCAGGTCGGCGGCCTCGGTCCAGCCCAGGTAGCGGAACATCATTTCGCCGGAGAGGATCACCGACCCCGGGTTGACCATGTCTTTGCCGGCGTATTTCGGGGCGGTGCCGTGGGTGGCTTCGAAGATGGCGTGGCCGGTGAGGTAATTGATGTTGCCGCCGGGGGCGATGCCGATGCCGCCGACTTGCGCGGCCAGCGCGTCGCTGAGGTAATCGCCGTTGAGATTGAGCGTGGCGATGACGTCGAATTCCTCGGGGCGGGTGAGGACCTGTTGCAGCGCGATGTCGGCGATGGCGTCCTTGATGACGATGCCGTCGGGGAGTTTGACCCACGGGCCGGCGTCGATTTCCACGCCGCCGAATTCCTTTTTGGCCAGCGCGTAGGCCCAGTCGCGGAACCCGCCCTCGGTGAACTTCATGATGTTGCCCTTGTGGACGATGGTGACGCTCTTGCGTTTGTTGGCGATGGCGTACTGGATGGCGGACCGGACGAGGCGTTCGGTGCCTTCGCTGGAAACGGGTTTGATCCCGATGGCGCTGGTCTGGGGGAAACGGATTTTCTTCACGCCCATTTCGTTTTGGAGGAAGGCGATGACCTTCTGCGCTTCGGGCGAACCGGCGGCCCACTCGATGCCGGCGTAAATGTCCTCGGTGTTCTCGCGGAAGATGACCATGTCCACTTTATCGGGGCGTTTGACGGGCGAGGGGACGCCCTTGAACCAGCGCACGGGGCGCAGGCAGACGTAGAGATCGAGCGTCTGGCGCAGGGCGACGTTGAGTGAGCGGATGCCTTTGCCGACGGGCGTGGTCAACGGCCCTTTGATGCCGACGAGATATTCACGGAAGGCGGCCACGGTCTCGTCCGGCAGCCAGTTGTTGAATTTCTTGAACGCCGTCTCGCCCGCGAACACTTCGAGCCATTCCGCCTTGCGTTTCCCGGCGTAGGCCTTCGCGACGGCCGAATCAAAGACGCGCACGGAGGCCGCCCAGATGTCGGGCCCGGTGCCGTCGCCGCGGATGAAGGGCAGGGTGGGGTTGGGTGGGACGTTGAGTTTGCCGTTCTGGATCGAAATGGTTGCCATAGTTTTCCGTGCCTCTAAAAAAGCGGCGTGATGATAGCAAACGACCCGCTTGGCGCAAGAAGGTAAATCAAAGCGCGGCGCGGCGCGTTCGGCGAACGCGCCCTTGTATCTTCAAATGGTGGTATTCTCGCCTTTGGTTTCCCACAGGAGTGGGAGCAGCAGAGCGGCCCTTGGGGGGCATGCCCCCCAAGGGCGCGGCGCGGACGAGATCGTAGTCGCCCTCGGTTCGGTTCACGCCTGCCCGTTGGTAGCCAGATCCGTCCGCGCTTTCTGTTGCTAAACTCGAACAGTTGCCAGAGCGGTCACCGGCCCCCTGGGCGCCGCGACCTGCTCGCATCGCAAGGAGGAGTCTAACCAATGTCATCGCCCCTCGTCTATGTCGGAATGGATGTTGCCAAAGCCACGCTGGATCTGTGTGCCTTGGGCTCCGCCCAAACGCAGCGCCGCCACCTGCCCAATGACGCCAAGGGCCATCGCGCCTTGTTGCGCTGGTTGCGCCCACTCGGCCCGGTCCAGGTCGTCTGTGAAGCCACCGGCGGTTATGAACGCGCTGCCGTCGTGGCGCTGCAGCAGGCGGCCATCCCCGTCAGTGTCGTCAATCCACGCCAAGCCCGCGATTTCGCCCGCGCGCAAGGCCGGTTGGCCAAAACCGACCGCATCGATGCGCAGGTTCTGGCTGAGTTCGGTCAACGGCTGCAGCCCTCGGCCACGGCCGTTGCCAGCCTGGCCCAACGTCAATTGGCCGAATTGGTGGCGCGCCGCCAGCAAGTCCAGCAGTTGCGCACAGCCGAACACAACCGCTTGGAGCACACCGTCCACCCGGCGCTTCGCCGCCAGGTGCGTCGTCATCTGCTGGGACTGGATCGCCAGCTCCAACAACTCCAAACCTGGATTGCCGAGTTGGTCCAAGCCCAGCCCCTGCTGGCCCAAAAGGTAGCGCGGCTGTGTCAGGTCGGCGGTGTGGGCCACATTACGGCTGTCGTGTTGCTGGCCAGCATGCCGGAATTGGGCACGCTCAATCGCCGGCAAGCAGCCGCCTTGGCCGGAGTAGCGCCGTTGAATCGTGACAGTGGGCCTCGTCGGGGCCACCGGCTCATCGGAGGCGGCCGGGCCGTGCCACGGCGGGCATTGTACATGGCTGCCCTGGTCGCGGCCTATTCCAACCCTCGATTCAAGCAGTTCTATCAACGACTGCGCGCCGCAGGCAAAGCGCCGAAGGTGGCGCTGGTGGCCGTGATGCGCAAGCTCATCATCCTGCTCAATCACCTGCTCAAAACCCCAGAATTCCAACCCACATGAAAAGACAGT
>CAWFPN010000003.1:0-924685 GCA_963817685.1 uncultured Verrucomicrobiae bacterium
TTGTTGTGTGGTTAACTCGTTACGTATTGCTAATCTGCTCGGCCGCCGCGTCGAGCACCTGCGTCTCGTGGGCCGTTCCGTCTCCGACAAGACGGTCCACCGTTTGCGGGAACAATTTCCCCGGACAACCATCGAGTGGTGTCTCGGCGATTTGACGGACCGCGCGTTTGCCGCACAGGCCGCCCAAGGCATGGAGCTTGTCTACCATCTCGCGGCCGGCATGCGCGGCAACGGTCCCGAGGTGATCTTCAACACGGCCGTGGGGACCGATTATCTCTTCGCCGCGTTGCGGGAACAATCCGTCAAACGCGTCGTGCTGGTCAGCTCGTTCGCCGTCTACGGCCTGACGGAGGCGAGCTGGAACTGCCTGCTGGGCGAAGACGCCCCCGTGGAACAGCATCCCGAGTGGCGCGACCCCTACACCTATGCCAAGCTCAAACAGGAGCAGCTCCTGCGGAAGTACGAACTGCCGGGCGTCATCGTCCGGCCCGGCGTCATTTACGGCGAAGGCGGCCCGGCCCTCTCGGCGCGCGTGGGACTGAAAGTCGGCCCGCTCTTCCTGCATCTGGGAGGACGGGCCTGGCTGCCATTGACTTACGTAGAGAACTGCGCCGATGCCATCGTACTGGCGGGACTGAAGAACGGCATCGAGGGCCAGGTGATCAATGTCACCGACGACGAACTGCTGCGCGCCAACCAATACCGCAAACGCTACAGCCGCGAAGTGGCCCGCCTGCGAAGCATCAGCATCCCCTACCCGCTGCTGCTGTTGCTCTCGTCGGCGCTGCTGAAATATTATCGCGTATCGCACGGACAACTGCCCGCCGTGCTCACACCGTACAAAGTGGCCGCCGCCTGGAAACATTGCCGGTTCGACAACGCAAAGGCCAAACAACTGCTCGGCTGGCAGCCAAAGGTCGGCCTCGAAGAAGCCTTGCAGCGGACATTTCAATCGTTGCGCCAGGCCGCATCATGACGCAACCACGCGTCCAGTCCCCGGAAAACCGGCGTCGCGGGATTTTTGTTTGTTCGACGTTCCCCACGCCGAAGCAACCGGGCCAGGGCCTGGTCAATGCGATCCAGTTGCGCGCGCTGTCACGCCACATGCAGTTCGTGGTGCTGTCGCCGCACCGGTATTTCCCCTTGAAAGCGGCCAACGCCCTGCATCCGCCCATCGGTTCGCAACGCGAGTATGAAGGCATTCCCGTGACCGACGCGCACGCCTGGTATCTGCCGATGGTCCACGGCCCGATCAATGGACGGTTGTACGCGTTCTCGGTCCGCCGCGCCCTGGCCGGCTTGTGCGCCTCGTTCCGGCCCGATTTCCTGTTGACGAGCTGGACGTTTCCCGACACCGTGGCCGTGGCCCAGGAAGCCAAACGGCTCGGCCTGCCGTTGATGACCATCGTGCGCGGCACCGACGTGCATTTATATTGCACGATGCCCGCGCGCTGGGCCGCCGTGCTGGAGGCGTTGCGCTACGCGTCCGTCGTGATCGCGCGCGGACAGTCCCTCGCCGACGAAGTCATCAAGGGCGGGATTCCGAAGGAAAAGGTCCACGTCGTGTATAACGGAGTCGATCAACAAACCTTTTGCCCGCGCGACCGCGACGAAACGGCGCGCGCCCTGGATCTGCCCGTGCAACGCCGCCGGATCCTGTGTGTCGCCAGTTTCTGGGAGGTCAAACTTGTCCCGGTCCTGATCGAGGCGTTCGCGGAAATGATCCGCGCCGGCAACACCGACACGGACCTGGTGTTGATCGGGGACGGCCCGGAACGCCCCATTGTCGAACGCCTGATCGCGCAGCACCAGTTCGGCGACCGCCTGCTGTTGCTCAACGAACGGCCGCACGCCGAGGTGGCCCGATGGATGGCCGCCTGCGACGTCATTTGTCTGCCCAGCCGCAACGAGGGGATTCCCAACGTGATCCTCGAAGCGTTCGCTTCCGGCAGGCCCGTGGTCGCTTCCCGCGTCGGGGGTATCCCGGAAATCGTCCGGGAAGGCGAGACCGCCCTGCTCACGCCGCCGGGCGACAGATTTGCTCTGGCCACCACGCTCTCGGCGGCGCTGACCAGGACCTGGGACGCGGCACTGATCCGCCAGTCGGTCGCCCGGTTCGATTGGGACGTGAATGCGCGCACCGTTTGTGGTCTGATCGACAACGCCTTGCCAAAAGGACAGCCATGAGCAACGACCGGTACAATTTTTTCCAGTTGGTCGCCGCCGATCTGAAAGCCAAGGCGGCGCTGGTGTATGGTTCCACCTCCACCAAGTCGGTCCTGAAAGCGCTACTGACCGACGGCACGTGTCCGATGGTGCTGTACCGGCTGATGCAGGCCTCGCAGAAATGTCATCTCGCGCCGCTGGCGATGATCTTCAACAAACTGATCGGCATCTTCGGGTCATGCGTCATCGGCCGGAAAGCCAGTTTCGGCCCCGGCTTCGTGATGGTCCACAGCCAGGGCATCGTCATCAATTCCTCCGTCGTCGGCGGCAGCAACGTCTCTGTCGGCCACCAGGTGACCATCGGCGCCGAAAAACGCCAGTCGCCCGTGCTGGGCGATGACGTCAAGGTCGGCGCGGGCGCCAAAGTCCTGGGCAACGTCAAGATCGGCAGCCACGTCAAAATCGGGGCCAACGCCGTGGTCACCAAAGACGTCCCCGACGGCGCCACCGTCGTCGGCGTTCCCGCCAGGATCGTCAGATTGTTCGGCCAACCGGTGAAAGAATAATGTCCCTGACCGCCCGATTAAAAATCCAGGGGGAAGACTGGCTGCGCTACAGCGGCTGCGCGCGCTCGGCGTTGGGCCGGTACAAGGCTCTGAAGGACCCCGAGCCGCCTCGCGACGATCCGCAGGCCATCGCGCGGTCCATCGCGCAATTGTGCGCGGCGGTCCGGTTGAGCGGCAGCGAATCCGCCATGCGCGGCCTGGAACGCAAAATCCACGAACGCATCAAACTGCTCGGCGGCGCGCGTTTCGATTGGAGCGAGTTCGTCCCCAACGTCACCCAGCGCCGGATGGAAAAGGCCGTGGTCCTGAAACCCTGGATCAGCGACCGCGAGAAAGGCGTGGTCTTCGTTTCCTATGATACGCAGTGGATCCGGCTGTTGGTGAACGCCGACCTGAAGAAATTCGCCAAACGTTACACGCTGGTCGTCTCGCCGGCCTGGTGCCCGCCCCACAGCGTCATCACCTGCCTGTCCCCGGTGATGTTCCCCGACCCTATTTTCACGCTGATCAGCAACGAGAAGGACCTCGGGCATTTTGCCCGGATCTCCGACAACTACATCCCCGTGCCGCTGTACGCGTCGAGCTGGGTCAACCCGCAGTGGTATGTCCCCGTCCCGTTCGAAAAGAAGGACGTGGACATTTTCATGCTGGCCAATTTCGCCAAGTACAAGCGGCACTGGGTGCTCTTCGACGCGCTGGGCCGGATGCCGTCCTCCGTCCGCGTCCTGCTCATCGGCCAGGCTGACACGCGCACGGCCGACGATCTGCGGGCAGAGGCAAAGGCCTTTGGCGCGCAGGACAGGTTCGAACTCATCGTCAACGCGCCCGACGCGACGGTCTTCGCGGCCTTCGGCAGGGCAAAAATCAGCGTGATCCTCTCGCGGCGCGAAGGATCGTGCGTGGCCGTCGCCGAATCGATGTTCGCCAACACGCCGGTGGGGATTTTTGAGGACGCGGAAATCGGGTCGCGGGCGTTCATCAATGAAAAGACGGGCCGGTTCTTCCAGCACGGTCATCTTGACCGGCAATTGATGGACTTCATCGCCTCGGCGGACAAATACTCACCCCGCAAATGGGCCGAGCAGAACATTTCCTGTTTCAAGAGCAGCCAGACCCTCAACGAGATCCTGAAAAAGCGCCTGCTGGCCGACGGCCAGGAATGGACCCAGGACATTGCCGCGCTCCAGTGGCGGCCCGACCCGCAACTGGTCGATCCGCAGGACCGGGAACGGATGCGGCCGGCCTATGACGACATCCAGGACCGTTTCGGCATTCAAATTGGCAACACGCCTGATCCAAGGAAACCATGAAACAACCCAATCTTCTCGTCAACGCGCAGCAAATCCTCTTCCGGATGCGGTCCGTCAGCCGCAAGCGCGGGCTGTGGTACGTCGCCCGCACCGCGGTGGCCCGGGCCTGCCAGTTTGCCTGGCGCAAGACGTTTTGCGCCGGCCGGACGTTCCAGTTCCGCGGGAAATCCTACCGCTATTTCCTGCGCCTCTACAATCAGGGCTGGGCCACCGAACGCGTGGTCGAAATCCCCGTGGCACAGGCCGCGATGGAGCAATTTCGCGGCAAGCGGATCCTGGAAGTCGGCAACGTGATGTCCCACTATTTCCCCGCGCGCCACGACATCCTCGACAAATACGAAAAGGACAAGGGCGTGATCAACGAAGACGTGGTGGACTTCCATCCGGCCGACCGGTACGATTTGATCATCAGCATCTCGACCATGGAACACGTGGGATGGGACGAAGACCCGCGCGACGGGACCAAGACCCTGCGGGCGGTGGAACATTTGAAAACGTGCCTGGCCCCGGGCGGCACTCTGCTGGTCACCGTCCCGCTGGGTTACAACCATGACATGGACCGGATGCTCAAGGACGGGAACTTCGGGTTCACGGAAATCCATTGCCTGGAGCGCGTGTCGAAAGACAATCGCTGGGTGGAAGCCGATTGGAACAACGTGCGCCAGAAAAACTGGCAGTACAACGAACCGTTTCCCGCGGCCAACGTGGTCGTCGCGGGCGAATTTCACAACCGCTAGAAGACGAGGACAAACGTGAACATCAGCGTTTTTGGATTGGGATACGTGGGGTCGGTCACCGCCGCCTGTTTCGCGGAGCGCGGGCAGCGCGTGATCGGCGTGGAAGTGAATCCCGCGAAGCTGGCCCTGTTTCAAGCCGGCAAGACGCCGGTGTTCGAACCGGGTCTCGAAGCGCTGCTGCAGAAGGTCCACGCGGCGGGCCGGTTCAGCGCCACCTCCAGCGCGGCGGAAGCAATCCAGCAGTCGGAAATCTCCTTCATCTGCGTCGGCACGCCCAGCAAAAAGGGCGGGCAACCCGACCTGGCCCACGTCGAGAATGTTTCCCGCGAAATCGGCGAGGCCTTGCGCGCGAAGAGCAGCCCTCACGTGATCGTTGTCCGCAGCACCATGCTGCCCGGCAGCATCGAACAGACCATCACGCCCCGGATCGAAGCGGCCTCGGGCAAACGCGAGGGGAAGGATTTTCACGTCGTCGCCAATCCCGAATTCATGCGCGAAGGCTCGGCCATCCGCGATTTCCAGGAACCGCCGTTCATCGTCATCGGCGAACGGCACCCCGGCGCGGGCGATGCCCTGGCCGAATTGTACCACTGCGTCCAGGCGCCGCAGGTGCGCATCACCATCCGCGCGGCGGAAGCAATCAAGTTCGCCTGCAACGCCTTTCACGCCCTGAAAATCACTTTCGCCAACGAGATCGGCCAGTTCTGCAAGGAACACGGCATCGACAGCCACGAGGTGATGGACATTCTCACGCGCGACACCAAGCTGAACATCTCGACCTATTACCTCCGGCCCGGCCTGGCCTACGGCGGGTCCTGTCTGCCGAAAGACCTCCGGGCGCTGGTCAGCCGGGCGCGCGAACACGATTTGGAACTGCCGATGCTCGAGTCGCTCTCGCGCAGCAACCTCCAGCAAATCCAGGCCGTGACCAATTTCGTCTCGGAACTGGGCCACCGCGAGATCGGCATCCTCGGCCTGAGCTTCAAAGCGGGCACCGACGACCTGCGGGAAAGCCCGATCGTCATCATGGCCGAATCGTTGTTGGGCAAAGGCTGCAAACTCGCCATCCACGATTCGGAAGTGGAGCTGACCCGGCTGATGGGCGCCAACAAACAATTCCTGGAGCAGAAACTGCCCCACATCGCCTCGGTCCTCGTCCCTTCCCTGGCCGCCGTCGTCGCTTCGAGCAAGACGTTGATCGTCTGTAAAAACCACGCCGACTACAAAGACCTGGCCGGCCTGGTGAAACCCGGGCAGGCGGTCGTCGACCTCGTCGGCGCGCTGAAGACAGCGCCGTTCCCGCCCAACTGTTACCACGGCCTGTACTGGTAACGCCTTCATGCGCGTCCTCGTCCTGTCCCCCAAATGCATCTGGCCGCTGACGGGCGGCGCTGAGACCAGGAATTTCAATCTCCTGCGCGAGACGGCCAAACATCACGACGTTTCCTATCTCTCCTTCCTCTTTCACCCCGGCGAACGCGAGCATCTCGCCGCGCTGGCCCCGTACTGCAAGCGGGTGGTCGGCATCGATTTGCACCGGCCCGCGTGGAAAAAAGCGTTCAACGCCGCGCGCAGTTGCTTTACAAGCCGCCCCTACGTCCTGTACGAATACATCCGGCGCGACATGGCCGACGCGATCCAGCGGATGATTGCCGAAGAACACATCGACGTGGTCCACGTGCACAACCTGCACATGGTCCAGTACGCCCCGTTCAAAAACGGCGCGGCCTTCGTCTACGACACGCACAACCTCGACCACGTCCTCTGGGAACGCTTCGCGAAAATCCAGAAGAACCCCCTGGCCCGCCTGTTCTCCCGGCTGCAGTGCGCGAAATTCATCCACTGGCAGCAGTACGCCGCCGCGCATTCCGAAAAAATCGTCACGCTCTCCGAACAGGAACGCGACGAATACCTGCGCATGGCCCCCGCCGCCGACGTGGTGGCGGTGCCCAACGGCGCCGACATCGAATTCTTCCAGCCGCGCGACGCCGCGCCCGAGCCGGACTCAATCATCTATTTCGCCAATCTCGAGTGGAAACCGCAAAGCGACGCGGGAATCTATTTCCACAACGAAATCCTGCCGCTGGTCCGCCAGAAAATTCCCAAGGCAAAGTTGTACCTCGTCGGCAACAAACCCCCGGAGGAAATGCGCCGGCTGAAGTCCCCCGACGTCGTCGTCACGGGCTTCGTCGAGGACATCCGCGATTACATCGCGCGGGCCGCCGTGGTGGTGCTGCCCTTGCGCGTCGGCGCGGGCACCAAGCACCGCGTCTTCCAGGCGCTGGCGATGAAAAAAGCGCTGGTGACCACCTCCGTCGGCGCGGAAGGCATCGCGCTGACCCACGGCCAGACCGCCATGATCACCGACGACCCAAAGCAATTCGCCGCTTACACCGCGCAATTGCTCCGCGACCCGCAACTGCGCGCCACCCTCGGCGAAAACGGGCGCAAACTCGTGCTCGACCGCTACGATTGGCGCGCGATTTATCCGAAACTCGACCAGGTATTTCAAGACGCCGTCAAGAAACGGCAGGCGCAGACGTCATGAATGTCCCCCTGCTCGACCTCCGCCCGCAATACGCGCAGATCCAAAACGAGATCGAAGCCGCCGTGCTGCGAGTGTTGCGGGAGACCAAATACATCCTCGGACCGGACGTGACGGAGTTGGAAGCGGACCTGCAGCGCTACACCGGCGCGAAACACGTCGTCACCTGCGCCTCGGGCTCGGATGCGTTGTTGCTCGCGCTCATGGCGCTGGGAATCGGCCCGGGCGACGAACTGATCACCTCGCCGTACACCTTCTTCGCCACCGCCAGCGCCATGACCAGGCTGGGCGCGACACCCGTGTTTGTGGACATCGATCCGCACACCGGCAACATCGATCCCGGCCAGATCGACAAAAAAATCACCGCCCGCACCAAAGCCATCATGCCCGTGCACCTGTTCGGCCAATGCGCCGACATGGACCCGGTCCTCGAATTGGCCGGGCGTCATCATCTGGCCGTTGTCGAGGACGCCGCCCAGGCCATCGGCGCCGCGTACAAGGAGCGGCAATCGGGCACAATGGGCGTGATCGGCGCGTTCAGCTTTTTTCCCACCAAAAATCTCGGCGGCGCAGGCGACGGCGGCGCGCTCGCCACCAACGACGACGCCCTCGCGGAATCCCTGCGCGTGCTGCGCGTCCACGGGTCCAAACCGAAGTATTATCACCAGGTCGTCGGCATCAACAGCCGCCTCGACACGGTCCAGGCCGCCATCCTGCGGGTCAAACTGAAGTACCTCGACCAATGGGCCCAGGACCGGCGCCGGAACGCCCAGCGTTACGACACCCGTTTCGACGAACTGGGCGTGGCCACGTCCATCCAGCTCCCGTGGCGCGACCCACGTTGCACCCACACCTACAACCAATACACCATCCGCGTCCCGCGCCGGGACGCCTTGCGCGACCATCTCCAGAAACAGGGCATCGGCACCGAAATCTATTATCCCGTCCCGCTGCACCTGCAGAAGTGCTTCGAGTCCCTCGGCTACCACGCGGGCGATTTCCCGAAGGCCGAACGGGCCGCCGCCGAATCGCTGTCCCTGCCCATTTATCCCGGCCTGACCGACGAGGCGATCGACTTCGTGGCCAACGCCGTGGCGTCGTTTGTGCGGACAGGCGCATGAACTGTTCGCCTGCATTCCTCGTGTTTGTGATCTCGGCCGGAGCGGTCCTCTACTGCTACCTCGGTTACCCGCTCCTGCTGGCCGTCTTCCCCTTCCGCCGCCGCCACGAACCGGTCGAACCAACCGACTGGCCCACCATCACCGTGCTGCTCAGCGTCTACAACGAGGAGAAACACATCGCCGCCCGGATCGAAAACCTGCTGTCGCTGGATTACCCGGCAGACAAATTGGACATCCTGATCGGTTCAGACGGCTCGGAAGACCGCACCAACGAGATCGCCTCGCGCTACACCGATCCCCGGCTCAAGCTGTTCGCCTTTTCGCCGCGGGGCGGCAAACCCGGTGTGCTGAACCGGCTCGTGCCGCAGGCCAGGGGTGACTTGCTGGCCTTCACCGACGCCAACGCGCTCTACGCCCCCGACGCCCTGCGCAAATTGGCTCGCCATTTCACCGATCCGAAAATCGGCGGGGTCTGCGGCCGCTTGATCCTGCACGGCGTCAGCACGGAAACCGAGGAAGGCCCGTACTGGAAACTGGAAACGTTTTTGAAGAAGCGCGAAAGCGCAATGGACTCCTGCCTGGGCGCCAACGGCGCCATCTACGCCATCCGGCGCGCCTTCTGGCCGGGCATCCCCGACAACACGTTGATCGACGATTTCGTGATCGGCCTGCGCGTGCGGGAACGCGGCTTGCGCGTCATTTACGACCCGGAAGCCGTGGCGACGGAGGACCTGCCGCAGTACGTGGGCCACGAGATGACCCGCCGGATCCGCATCGGCGCGGGCGGATTTCAATCGCTGTTTTTCTGCTGGCGCTCGCTGCTGCCGTGGCAGGGCGTCTACACGTTCGCCTTCTGGTCGCACAAAGTGCTGCGCTGGTTTGTGCCGTTCCTGATGATCGCCGCGCTGGTGTCCAACGCCCTGCTGCTGCCGCAACCCGTCTTTGCGGTGCTGCTGGCGCTGCAACTGGCGTTTTACGCGCTGGCCGCCGTCGGCGGGTTCGTGCAGGGACGCAAATGGGTGGCGTTCAGCGCGCCGCATTATTTCGTGATCATCAACCTGGCCCTGTTGTTCGGGTTCTTCCGGTTCATCACCCGCACGCAACGGGCCGCCTGGAAACGCACGGCACGCTGACATGTTGAAGAACGTCCATCTCTGGCTGCCGGCCTACCTCGCCCGGCGCAAACCGTCCGCCGGCGCGCCGCCCACGCACGTCTTTTTCTGTTTTGTCGACCACTACGAACCCCTCTGGCTCGGCGCCACGCCCGACAAGGGGCTTGAACGCGTCCGCTATTGGCGGGAACAGTATCCCCGGATGGCCGACCGGTTCCGCGACGCCGACGGCCGGCCGCCGCAACACACCTTTTTCTATCCAGCCGAGGAATACCGCCCCGAACTGCTCGACGAAATTTCCGCGCTCTGCGCCGCCGGGTACGGCGAGGTGGAAATCCACCTGCACCACGACAACGATACCGCCGAAAACCTCCGCGCCGGCATCGAGGATTTTAAACTCAAACTCCGCAATCACGGCCATCTCCCGTCCGACTCCGCCGGCCGCATCCGGTACGGGTTCATCCACGGCAACTGGTGCCTCGACAATTCCCGCCCCGACGGCCGCTGGTGCGGCGTGAACAACGAACTGCAGGTGCTGCGCGACACGGGTTGTTACGCCGATTTCACCCTGCCCAGCGCGCCCAGCGAATGCCAGACCCGCAAGATCAACTCGATCTACTACGCGACCGACGATCCGCAACGCCCCAAATCGCACGACACCGGCATCGACGTTCGCGTCGGCGGCCAGCCCAGCGGCGATCTGCTTCTCATTCAGGGCCCCCTGGCCTTGAACTGGCACGACCGGAAATTCGGCCTGCTGCCCCGCATCGAAAACGCCGACGTCGCCGGCCATTCCCCCGCCACCCCGTCGCGCATCGACAACTGGGTCCGCCAGCGCGTCAGCGTGCTGGGCAAACCGGACTGGATCTTCGTCAAAGTCCACACCCACGGCTGCCAGGAGAAAAACTTCCCCGGCGCCATCGGCCTCTCCGCCACCGCCATGCACGAATATCTCCATCACCGCTACAACGACGGCAAAAATTTCGTACTCCACTACGTCACCGCCCGCGAAGCCTGCAATCTCGTCAAAGCCGCCGAAGCCGTCCAGGACGGCCCCCCCAACCAATTCCGCGATTTCCTCCTCCCACCCCCGACGATCCGCCGCCCGAAGTAAGGGCCGATCCCAAACAACCCCTGCTTCACGTTAAGGTAGTGGGTCAGTTTTTTGTAGCGGCGTCCGTCCCGGACGCTTTTGGCAGCCCCGCCGCCGGGACGGCGGCCGCTACAGCCCGGTTGGCGATCGAGCCGCCAGGCCATCTGCCACCGCAATGTCAAAACTAACCCACTATCCACGGTAAACGGCACTCGACTAAAGCCGCGAAAAGTTGTATTATTACAGCATGACAGTGATCAAAGAAGTCGGAGCCGCCCATCTCGCCGACCTGATTAAACAGGTGCAGGCGGGAAACGAGGTCTTGCTCACGCAAGGCGACAAGCCCGTCGCGAGAATTGTATCCGCCCACGTCATGGAAACCGGCAACGGCACGGCTTTACCCATCCGCTCGTTTAAAGGCCATCAAGTCTTGACCCCCGTTATCTCACAAGGGGAACTAGCAGGGGAAATGTTCGAGCACATTAAGAGAGCGCCATATGAGAAATGCCGGATCAAATAGGTTGGCCGCTCTTATCACTGCGCTGTGTTTCATGACCTGTGCTTCGCACGTAAACCCTGGCCTCATCGCACCACCCGCTCAATCCATGATGGAAGATTCGTTACCGGGTCAGGATGGATTCGTCACCATCAGCGGACAACGCGTCCCCGTTAGCCTGCACCCCTGCCCTCCCACGCCAGAGCAACGTTTCCACTATGGACCGAAGGGCGATTTCCAACTGCTCGGCGCGCCCCCCTCAACCCCGCCCATTTGACACTTTGTCAGGCCTGATCGTTGCAAGATCGCGAAAACGTGCTATCGTGGGTTGAATGATATATGCACTAGGCATTGGTCAGGTGGCCGCCGGGGCCGTTAGCGAAGTGGTATGCCCTGGAGGCGGACCGCGGCTGCGGTGCGCAGGACAGCAGCGGCTCACCGGGAGGCTCGCCCTCCCGAACGACCGAAGAACGCTTGCGGGGAGGGCGAAGCCGAGTCTTCGAGACGCCCCGATGCTGTTTTCGGGGCAACTCCAGCCGAGCCGTCCTCCAGACGGTTCAGCCAACTCCAACTTGGTCAAACCTAGTCAAACCCAGTCAAACCTAGTCAAACCTAGTCCGACCTTAAATTTTCCCGTCCGACAGGCCATCCGTGCAATCCGTGGATCTTCCCGTCTGGCCCAATACGGCCTAATACGACCTAATACGGCCTTAAACTCTTCCCGGAGGGCCGAGGGGTGGTCAAAAAAAGCCAATGAGGGCGAATCTGGAGGGGGTTTTAGTTGAATCAGGGCCGTTTTTGGGGTACAAGCTCAACTCAAATGAGTACGCAAACAGTGGCTAAACCGCAGCGCGTCAACCTCCGTCGCCCGGACATCATGGAGGCTGTCCGCGAACAGGTGGAACAGCATTACCGCAGCCAGATCGTCGAAAAGCTGCGCCAGCGCGGCGGGATCCTGGAAACCAGCGGCCTGCGGGTCCGGCTGGCCAAGGAATTCGGCTTCTGTTACGGCGTGGAACGGGCGATTGACCTCGCCTACGCCGCCCGCAAAGTGTTCCCGGACCAGCCGATCTACATCCTCGGCGAGATCATCCATAATCCCGAGGTCAACGAACAGCTCATCGCCATGAGCATCAAATTTCTCTCAGGCCCGAACAAAAGCGCGGGATTGGACGATCTGAAGGAAAACGACGTGGTCATCGTCCCCGCTTTCGGCGCGGAAATGGCCACGATGGAAAAACTGCGGGCCAAAGGCTGCCAGCTGGTGGACACGACCTGCGGCGACGTGATGAGCGTCTGGAAACGCGTCACGCAAAACGCCAAGGAACAGTTCACCTCCATCATCCACGGCAAGGCCAAGCACGAGGAAACCATGGCCACCAGTTCGCGCGCCATCGCCAACGGCGGCGGCCATTACCTGGTGGTGCTCAACCTCGCCGAGACCGATTACGTCTGCAATTACATCCGCCACGGCGGCAACAAGGCCGAGTTCCTGGCGCGGTTCCCCGGGGCCTACTCGCCGGAATTCGACCCTGACCGGGACCTTGGCTCCATCGGCGTGGCCAACCAGACGACGATGTTGCGGACCGAGACGGAGGAAATCCAGCGCCGCTTGCGCCAGGCGATGATTGACCGTTACGGCGCGGAGAACGTCGAGAAACATTACCGCATGTTCGACACGATTTGCGGCGCGACCCAGGAACGCCAGGACGCGCTGATCCATCTGCTGGCCGAGCCGCTGGACCTGATGATCGTCGTCGGCGGGTACAACTCCAGCAACACCTCGCACCTGGCCGAAATGAGCGAGGAACGTGTGCCGACCTATTTCATCCGCAACGCCAGCAAGATCCTCTCCGACCGCGCCATTTTACATTTCAACCTGCACAAACAACAGGAAGTGCAGACGGAAAACTGGTTGCCGCCGGGCAACGTGTACGTGGGCATCACCGCGGGCGCGTCCTGCCCGAACAACCTGATCGATGACGCCGTGCGCCGGCTGTTCGCCTTGCGCGGCATCAATGCCGACGAGTTCATCGCCGCCACCGAACCGGCGGGCGAACCCGTCGCTTTCACCCCCGCTCCCTCACATCATGGAGCGCACCCGGAACCCGACGAGCCCTGACCGCAGGGCCGCCCCATTACCTTGATCAATCATGGATAAAGCCCCGTTAAAATTTCGCACCGCACCGCTGGCCGACATCGAACTGCCCAAGGAGGTCGAACGCCTCCGCGACCTGGCCTACAACCTGTGGTGGACCTGGACGCCGCAGGCGCGCCGCATGTTCAGCCATATCCAGCCCGGCCTGTGGGCGATCTACCGCAACCCCGTCGAATTGCTGATCAACATCGATCCGCACCACTGGGAAACAGTTGCTGGAGGACGAGGTGTTCGTCTCGATGTACAAGTCCGTGCTGCGCGAATTCGACACCTACATGAAATCGGTGCCCACCAGCTGGTTCGCCAAAAACCATCCGGACTACCAGGGCGGCCCCTTCGTCTATTTCTCCACCGAATTCGGTTTTCACGAATCGCTGCGCACCTACTCCGGCGGTCTGGGCATTCTCTCCGGCGACCATTGCAAATCGGCCAGCAACCTCGGCCTGCCCTTCATCGCCATCGGGCCGCTCTACAAGCACGGCTATTTCGAACAGGAGATCGAGCCGGACGGACGGCAACAGCATTTTTATCCCGCTTACGATTTCTCCCGCCTGCCCATCACCCCGTTGATCGGCGACAACGGCCGGCATCTGATCGTGAGCATCAAGTTTCCCGACCGCAAGATCTACATCCGGGTCTGGCTGGCCCAGGTGGGCCGCGTGCCGGTGTTGCTGCTGGACACCGACAACACAAAGAACGAGCCCGCCGACCGTCCGATCACGGGCCAGCTCTACGTCAGCGGCCGCGAAATGCGCATTTGCCAGGAAATCGTCATCGGCATGGGCGGAGTGCGCGTCGTTGCAGGCCCTCGGCATCGAGCCGGCCTGCTGGCACATGAACGAAGGCCACAGCGCGTTTCTCGTGCTCGAACGGCTCCGCAACCTTCGTCAAAGGCGGCCTGAGTTTTGCCGACGCCTGCGAAGGAAGTCGCCAAGAGCTGCCATTTTCACCACCCACACGCCCGTGCCCGCCGGCAATGAGGCGTTCGACGTCGACCTGATCAAGCAAATATTTCAAGGACTATCTGCGAGGAAATCGGCATCAGCATGGACCAACTGATCGAGTCTCGGCATGTCCTATCCCGGACGCGGCCAGCAGCCGTTCAGCCTGACGGTCCTGGCGCTGCAATCTCTCCAGCTTCTGCAACGGCGTCAGCCAGCTTGCACGGCAAGGTCAGCAACGACATGTGGCGGCACATTTTCAAGGACCTGCAAGCCCGACGAGGAACGCATGCAAGCCATCACCAACGGCGTCCACACGCAAACCTGGCTCGGCTACCAGATGAGCGAACTCTCGACAAGCTATCTCACGCCGGCCTGGCGCGAGAATCTGATGGACGAAATGTTCTGGAAACGCGGCGTCGCCAACATTCCCGACAAGGAATTGTGGGACGTCCACAACATGCAAAAGGAAAATCTGGTCCGCTTCGCGCGCGGCCGCGATGCGCGCCCAGCTCGCCCGCCACGGCTGTTCGCCCGACGAATTGCGCGGCCGTGGACGAACTGCTCAACCCCGACGCCCTGACCATCGGCTTCGCGCGGCGCTTTGCCACCTACAAACGCGCCGACTTGCTGTTCCGCGATTTCGACCGGCTGCGCGTCCATCCTGAAGGACGCCGACCAGCCCGTGCAAATCGTCTTTGCCGGCAAGGCGCATCCGGCCGACAAACCCGGACAGGAACTCATCCGCCGCATCTTCGACATTTCGCGCAACACGCGACCTGCGCGGCCACATCGTCTTCATCGAAAACTACAACATGCGCGTGGCCCGCATGCTCGTCCAAGGGCGTGGACGTCTGGCTGAACACACCGCGCCGTCCGCACGAAGCCAGCGGCACCAGCGGCATGAAGGGACCCGTCAACGGCGGCATCAATTTCTCCATCGCCGACGGCTGGTGGTGCGAAGTCCAAAACCCCGACGCCGGCTGGACCATCGGCAACGGCCAGGAATCCGACAATCCCGACACGCAGGATTATACAGGACAGCGAATCGCTTCTACGACAGTCCTGGAAGAGAAGATCGTCCCGCTCTTCTACAAGCGCGACGCCGAGGGACTGCCGGCGAAGTGGATCAAGATGATGAAGGCCTCCATCGCCACCGTCACGCCGCGCTTCTCCACCGCCCGCATGGTCCGCGATTACGTCGAACAGGCCTACCTGCCCGCCGCCAAACGCTCCGGGGCCGTGACCGTCGCCACACCCGAGCAGTCCTGGTAATCAGGGCTGCGGGGCGACCGGCGACGCGGGGGCGGTTCCCGGCGCGGGCGTCTGCGGCTTCGGCTTGGGCGCGCGCCAGTAATCCAGGAGCAGATAGGTCCGCCACCGTTGGATGGCCTGGGCGCGGACCGCCTCGTCGGCTTCCGGGTCGAAATCAATCCTCGTCCTGCCGCGCGCGCGCAACGCCTCGGACGCCTGCCGCCGCGCGCCCGCGTTCGCCGCGCCCAACTGTTTCACCAGATCGCGCAGCGCCTGGAACTCCACAAACCGCGTGGTCACGTTCCTGACGTTCTCCTGTTTCTCCTCGCCGAAGACCGCGCTGTTGTTGCGCAGGATGCTGGCCACGTCGATGCCGTGGTCCAGGCTCAACATCGCCAGCGAGTGCACGCAGGACAAACGAAAGACGCCGTTGTCGGTTGTGAAGAACAGCTTCGCGATGGGCACCACGTCGTCCGGCCCGCCGTTGCTGCCCAGGCCCAGCACCGCCTGTTCCTGGATCCCCTTCTTGTCCTGCAACAACGCCTCCAATCCCGGCGCCAGCCGCGCGTCCCGGACGTACCGCGCCGCGTAGGCCGCCGCCTCCCGGACGGACGCATCCTGGTCGCCCAGCGATTCAAAGATCACCGGCACGATCAAATCGTTGCGCCGGTCGGGATGACCGTAGAGCCCGGCCTTGCCCTCCGCGTTGCCCAACACAACCAGCGCCAGATTGCGCGAGATCGCGGGCAGCGTCTTGTCTCCGGCCAGCCGCACCAGCGTCGGGATCGCTGCCTCGCCGATGCCGGCCACCCAGGACAAGTTCAAATTGGTCACCACACCCTCCAACTCAGTATGCAACCCGTCCAGCCGGGCCCGGTCAAACGCCGTCGGTTTGGCGAACAACTCTTCCGGCGGAACGGCCGGGGCGGTCGCTACGGGCGCCGCGGGTTTCGAGGCGGGCGCCGCCGCCTCCTTCGTGGCGCAGCCGGCAACCAGCGCGCAGCAACAGGCGAGCAGACATGTCGTAAAGAAGTTTGTTTTCATGGGATACCTTGACGTAGTTTGGCCGCGCGAACAGTGTTGTGCATCAGCATGGCGATCGTCATCGGCCCGACGCCGCCGGGAACAGGCGTGATCAGTGAGGCGCGCGCGGCCACGGGTTCAAAATCCACATCGCCCACCAGCCGATAGCCCTTTTCCGCGTTCTTGTCCTCGACGCGGTTGATGCCCACGTCGATGACCACGGCCCCCGCGCCCACCATGTCCGCCTTCACAAACCGGGGGGAACCGATGGCGGCGATGAGCACGTCCGCCGAACGGCAGATGCCCGCCAGGTCCCTGCTCCGCGAATGGCACACCGTCACCGTCGCGTTGGCCGTCGGCGACTTTTGGGACAACAGCAGCGAAACGGGCCGGCCGACGATGCGGCTGCGGCCCAACACCACGACGTGCGCGCCATCGAGCTTGACGCCGCTGCGCAGGAGCAATTGTTGCACGGCCGCCGGCGTGCAGGGGGCGAACCCCGTCGGATCGCCGAGCGCGAGCTTGCCGACGTTCAGCGGATGGAACCCGTCCACGTCCTTGGTCGGATCGACGGCGAAGAAGATCTCCTCTTCGGAAATCTGCGGCGGCAGCGGTGATTGGACGAGGATGCCGTGGACCTGTCTCTTGAAGTTCAGATCGTTGATGATCGCCAGCAGTTCGCCGGGCGTTGTCGAGGCCGGGAGATTGACGCGCTCGGAATACAACCCGAGCCGCGCGCACATCTTGTCCTTGGAGGAGACGTAGGCGACGCTGGCGGGATTGTCGCCGACGAGCACCACGGCCAGGCCCGGCGTGAGATGGTGTTCGGACTGCAGCCGGGCGGCTTCGGCTGCCGTCTCGACATTGATCTGCTCGGCGATCGCCTTGCCGTCAATCAGCGTGGCGGACATACAACCATGCTACCAGATGATATCGATGCGTTCGACGGCAATCACCGGATAGCGCTCGGACTTCTTCCAGCGCTGGTTGCCGTAGATCCGCACCGGCTTGTCTTCGTACCGGCCCAGATTGGTTTCGGTGGTGCTCAGATAGGCCATGCGATACGAGCGGCCTTCCACCTCGGGCGTCCTCAATTCATACGAAGCCGGGGCGGCGGGATCGTCTTTCACGGTCTGCAGGACCCCTTCCTTAACCACGTACTGCACGTGCACGTCGTCGCCGCTGTCCGCGGGCTGGATGGCCGAGGAACCAGGTGCGGCCACCGGCACCACCGGCATGACAGCCGGCGGCGTCGCGACGTCCGTGGCACCGGTTGAAGTCGCCGCGACCGGCGGGGCAGCCGGGGCGGCCACATCCACCAATTCCGCCGCGATCCAGCCGCTGCAATGTTCCGTCGGCGTGATCTCGCTCCATTCCCCGTGGGTCTTGATGACATCGACTTTCTCGCCCATGGCGAGTTTGCCGATGTCCCTGTAATTCGATCCGGGACCGCAACGGATGTTCACCGCGTCCGAGGCCGCCGCGCCGTCCTTGAGCAGCTTGGTGCTGACGTAGCATTTCGCCGTGGGCGGCAGCGCCACGCGCAGCCAATCCATCGACTTGGCGCCGTCCTGCACGGTCTTGCGCTCCAGCACCGCCAGTGAATCGCCTTTATGGGCCTGCGCGACCACTTCAGAGCTTCGGCTGGCGCGGGCGCGAATGTTGACCTTGTCCTTGAGCACCGTGCCTTGTCCGGCGGCGAGGGCCGCCTCCGGGACCGCCACAACGGCCCCCGCATCGGCGCGGGCGGTACGGGCGGACAACAGCGCGGCGCAGGCAATCAGCGCGCTAAGACTGAGCAGGCGAAAACCGCATAAGTTTGTGGACTTCTTCATCTGTCAAATACCTCCATTGTCCCGTTTTCAAATCCCCCAAATTGACTGTGTCAATCGACAGCCGCGCCAGCCGGACCACGGGATGATCGACGGCCGCCATCATGCGGCGAATCTGACGTTTCTTCCCCTCGCGCAGGACCAACCGCAATTCCGTGGTCCCGCCGCGGGGACGCACCTGGGAAACCGCCTCGGCGCGCAGGAGTTGGCCTTCACTGGGAACGCCCTCAAGCAAGCGGGCTACCTCCCCGCTCTCCAACACCCCCTCGACTTCCACCAGATACGTCTTCGGCATTTTGTAACGCGGATGCGTCAGCCGCAAGCTAAAATTGCCGTCGTTGGTGAGAAACAACAGCCCCTCCGTGTCCTGATCGAGCCGCCCCACCGTGTACAACCGCGGCAGCGACGGCGGCAGCAAATCCAGCACCCGTTTGCGCCCGTGCGTGTCGCGGCTGGTGCAAACGATTCCCGCCGGCTTGTTCAACGCGATGTAAATCTTACGCTGTGTGGCAACAGGTTGGGAACCGACGGTGACCCGGTCGGCGACGGGATCGATTTTCGTGCCCAGCACGGTCACCGGCCGGCCATTGACGGAGACCTTGCCTTGCTCGATGAACTGCTCGCACTGGCGCCGCGAGCCAACGCCTGCTTCCGCCAGGAACTTTTGCAGGCGAACGAGCATCCGCGGCCCGGCCTTATTCAGGTTTGGTCTTGGGCAGGCTGAATACCCGCTGGCCGTCTTTCCAGCGTCCTTGCTTCTTCAATATTTCCACGCGCTCAAACCTTTTCAGGACATTGCGCCGCGCCTGGATTTTGTTCGCCGACTTCAAACTCGCATGCTGTGACATTGTAAGACCTTACGATTGTTTAGGTTGCGTCTGCTTCGCTTGTTTCAGTTTGTCCAACTTCTCCGTCGCTTCCTGCTGGAACTCCAGATTCTTACCAGAACCGAGGTATTTTTCAAAATCTTTTATTGCCTCACCGGAATCGGCCTGTTCATAGAGCAGGCCCAGCCGGTAGTACACGATTGCGTAATCGGACCGCAATTCCAACGCCTTGCGGTAGGCTTGCGCGGCCTTGTCGACGTTCTTGAGCTGGCGGTAAGCGTCCCCGATCCCGCTATAGGCGGGGGCGTACTTCCAATCCCGCTCAATCGCCTTGTTGTAATAAACCAGCGCCGTGTCCGGCTGCCGTTCCGCCAGATACACATCGCCCATCGCGTTATTATAATAGGAAGCCGCCGGATCAACATCGAGGGCCTTCTGCAGGACCATCTTGGCGTCCCTGATCTGCCCGCGCCTCAGGTACAGGCAGCCCAGGCTGTAATAGGCATCGCCATTGGGGCGGCCCGCGTCCTCCTCAATTTTCACAAACGCTTCGAGATGCTTCTGCGCTTCGTCAAAATGCCCCTGCTCCTCCAGCAGGACCCCCAGATTGTTGTGGGCCCGCCCGAATTGCGGATCGGCGGCGAGTGCTTTCTCGTACGCGGCCTGTGCCTCGGCCCTCCGGCCGCCCTCGTCGTACACGACGCCCAATTGCGTCCAGACGTCCGCGTCACCGGGTTTAAGGTCGAGATAATGTTGATACGTCTCGATGGCCTCGGCCGGTTGCTTGAGCTGCTCGCAGACAATCGCCAGGTTATAAAGCGCGTCGAGATGACGCGGGAAAATCTTGAGGGCCTTTTCGTATTCGGTCTTCGCCCGCGGCAGCGAACCGTCCTTTTCAAACCGGTTGCCGCGCTCGACGTATTTGTTGGCTTCGTCAACGGCGCGCTTGTCGCCCTCGCTGAGCGGCGCCGCGTCCTGCGCCAGCGCGCCCGCAGCCAGGACCAGCCCCAGGATGAAACTGCATGCGCTACTTGCCCTGATCATTCGCCCCCTCCTTGTCGCCCATCTTCGCCAGCGCCTGTTGGGCGCTCTTGACCGTGCCGCTGTTGGGAAATTCACGCACCAACTGCTCCAGCGCCGCGCGGCCCTTGTCCTTGTGCCCCAGCGCCAGCTCGCTCAAGCCCAGGCAGTACAACGCCTTGTCCTTGTCCTTGAACCCCGGCCAGCGTTCCACCAAATGCTCGAACGCGTACGCCGCTTGCGCGTACTCGGCGCGCTTGCCCAGCACGAACCCTAGCGCAAACGTGGCGTCATCCGTAAACCCATACTGGTTGTCCTGGTCGTGGTCGACGACGTTGCGTAAATGCGGCTCGGCCAGGTCTTCGCGGCCTTCCTCCAAATACGTCTCCGCCACGCGCCAGTTCGCCTGCACGTCCGCCGGGTCCTTCAACGCCCGGTGGCGCGCTTCGAGAAACGTCATCTTGCTCTGGCGCGCCTCGTCCAGCTTCCCCAGCAACGCCGGCTTGTCCACCAGCCCGGTGATGCGCGACATCTCATTACCTTCGCCGTCCAGGAACAAAATCGTCGGCGCCCCGCGCACGTCGAATTTCTTCGCCGTATCGGGGTCCTCCACCGCGTTCACCCGCACGCAAACAAATTTCTCCGCCTCATCCAGCACCGCCCGGTCGGACAACAATCCTTCTTCGAGCTTGCGGCAATACTCCGATTGCCGGATGAAGAAATAAGCCAGCACGGGTTTGCTCAACGCGCGCCCCTGCTTCAACGCTTCCGGCAGCGTCCCCACCCAGTGCGGCATCAACTGCAGTTTGCCCACCGCCTCCGTCGCCGCCTCTTTCACGGAATCCGCCGTGTCCGACGCCGCCGCGTCCTGGAGCCACGGGATCGCTTCCGCCCGCCCGCTCTGCCCCAGCGCCACCACCGCCGACCAGCGCACCGTCGCGTTGTCGTCCTTCAACCGCGCGTGGACGCGTTCCAGGTCCGCGTCCGTGTCGCTGACCTGCAGCAGGCCGACCACGGCGATCTGGCGTTTCTCGACACTGTCCGAGTCCAGCATCTTGCGGAATTCTTCCGTCGCGCGCGGGCCGCCGACCGACGTCAGCTTGTCCGCCGCGTCGGCGCGTTCCTCGTCGTTGGTGCTGCCGAGTTGTTTGACGAGATCGTCCACGCGGTCCGCCCGCGCGGTCGAAACGCCCAACGCCAGCAGCGCGATCACAGCCAGTGTTTTCACAGAATTGCGTATCCAGTTCAGATAATTTCGTTCCCCGTTCACAATCGGCAGAAAGATCACTTCGGGCACCTGATAACTGTGGGCCGCCTTGATCGTCCGCGTCACCGCCGCCGTCCGCGCCCGGGTCGTTTTGATCAACAACAACCACTCCGTGGCTTTCGTCGGCGCGCCCTGCCACCAGTAATGAGACTCCAGGCCGCCCAAAATGTTCACGCAAGCCGCCAGTTTCTTCGACAAGAGCAGCTTCGCCAGCTTGCGTGCCTCGGCCCGCGACGAACAAGTCACCATGCCCACAACCGTTTGGCTCATGCAAGCTCCTTGTCGAGAATGTTCAGCACGTCGCCGAGCCGGTCGATGATATACGCGGCGTCCTTCGCCCATTCGGGCGTCACGCCGCCGTCGACGAGGATCGCGCACGGCGCGCCCGCGTTCTTCGCGCACAACAGGTCCCATTTGTAGTCGCCGACCATCAGCAATTCGCCCGGTTTCGCGTTCCAGCGCCGCGCGATTTCCCAAATCGGTTCCGGCGCGGGTTTGTGCGGCCCGTCCTCACGCGTGATCACCACGTCGAACACCAAATCGAACTTCCGGCAAACGCTGTCCACCGATTTGCGCGAATTGCGCGTCAACAGCGCCGTCGGCATCTTGCGTTTGGCCAGGGCGTCCAGCAACGCGCGCGCCCCGTGGTTCAACTCCGCGTTGGCCGCGCCGTCCTCCTCGAATTTCATCAGCAAGGCGTGGATCCGCTCATACTCCGCCCCCGTCGCCGCGCGCAAATAATCCAGCATGTCCGCGTCGCCGATGTTCGCTTCCGCCTTGATCTTGCCAAAGTCGAAATACGGCGCCGTGATCGTGCCATCCATGTCAAAAATAACGCCCTTGGTACCCATGGGATTCGGCCCGCCATTAACCCACATTCCACCCCAAAATCAATGCGGGAGTTGCCGCCTGCACTTCGCCCTCGAAGAACTGGTCCGTGCCCCGTCCGTGTCCGTCCGTGAATCGTCCGTGTCCCACACCACCGCCAGCCGCTACCACGTATATCTTACCGTATACGTCACCACCCGCTCCCCATCCTTGTCCACTTTCACGTGAAAGTGGATCGTGCTGGAATCGTACTTGTCGTACGGCTGGCTCGAGGCGGTGATCTCCCAGTTGCTCCACCGATAGAGCGGCTCTTTGACGAGGACTTCGATGGGCTCGGTCTTGTGGTTGCGGACGTGGATCTCAAAGCTCTCGATCATGACGTGCGACCCGAGGTCCACGTGAAAATCCGTCCGCTTGCGTTCGCCGACCACGTCGAAGGCGTCGCCGATGTGCAGCCGCACGGTCTCGTCCTTCGGCGTGTGGTCGATCTCGTCTTCGCCGATGAATTCCAGTGAATTGTCGGCGGGATCGCGTTTGTACAGGCGCACTTTGCCTTTGGGCAACGCCATGCCCAGGTGATTGTCCTGGGAATTCTTCAGTTCGATCAGCACGTTGACCTTCTTGTTGCCTTCCTCGCTGCCGTACCCCGCGTCGGTATTGAGTCCGCCGTACCAGCGGTCCTGCGGCGCGCCTTCGTAAAGGAAGACTTTCTTCACCGGCACGTCCGCCGTCCGGAGCAATTCGATCTGCTTGGTCTGGTTGTCGGCCACCGTGCTGGGCCGGCCCAATGTGTAAAGGTGATATTCAAAGAAGGCTTTCTCCTCAAAGCCCGGAGCTGCTTTCGCGCCCCCCAACGCCGCGTACCGCGACATTTCGGCAACAATTTGCGGTTGCACCTTCCTCACATCGCCCGCGATCAATTTCAGTTTCGCTTCCTTGTAGGTCGCGCCGGACCGGTTATTGATCGTGACCCAGCCGCTGAGGTCGAGCTTCGTGTCGTCGGGATTGAGCACGGCGTTGTAATCGGCCTGCCAGTTGATGCCCGCCGTTTGGTAGGCGACTTCGATGAGTTGGTCGCCCGGTTTCTCGGTCGCCAGTTTCCACACCAAAGTCGGTTTGGTGATCAGTCCCTCGGGCAATGCACTGAATTCGATGTCCTTGACGTTGTCACCCCGTTGCACCATCACCAGATCGCCTTTCTCGCCGTACTGGCGGATGACGAGCTGGTTGCCGTCGAAGCTGAGCAGGTTGCCCGCGTACCGGGAACCGTCCTTCGTCAGCACCGTCAGCGGTTTGTCGATGTACTTCAGCAGAAGCTTGTCGGCCGACACGAGATCATATTCGTAATTCTGTTCCAGCACCGTCGCCTCGGGGTCGGTCAGCGACTTGAAACTGACGCTGGTGCCGTCGATCTGCGCCGCCACGTCGCTAAACCGGATCGTGCCCAACGCTTCTTCGACATTGACCTTGCGCCGCTCGCGCACGACGGCGAAATCCTGGTTGTAAATGGTCAGCGCCACGCCTTCCTCCGGCTGTGCCGGAGCGGCGGGCGTATCGGCGGCAAAAGTTACCCGGCCCAGGGCGATGGCGGCCAGAATTGTTACCAGCGAGCGTCGGTTGATCATGGTTGGTCTCCTGTTCCGTGTGTCGGACCCCCGCAGGCTATCAAAATGCAAGAAATTCAGCAATTCCTGATGGACAGGCTTCCAAATTGCTATCGAAGGCCTATACTTTCAATGGAACAGATGGCTTCTTTCAAATACGACGTCATCATCGTGGGCGCGGGCCCGGCCGGGATCACCGCCGCCATCTCGCTGGCCAAGGCGAACATCCCCGTGCTCGTGGTCGAAGGCGGCGTGTTCCCCGGCGCGGAGAACTGGTCCGGCGCGGTCTATTTCGCGGAGAATTTAGCGCAACCCGACGTGCTCGGCGAGAAAGCCGTGCTCGAATCCGCCTACGAACGGCCCGTCACCAAACGCGGGGCTTACATTTATAACGGCCACACGATGGCCGGGCTGAATTACCGCAATCCGTCCACGTTCGCCCAGTGCTACACCGTCCTGCGCCCGACGTTCGACCATTACCTGGCCGAACTCGCCCGGTCCTTCGGCGCGACGATTCTCACCGAGACCACCGTCGACGGTTTGCTCCGGGACGATCAGGGCCGGATCATCGGCGTGCACACCGACCGCGGTCCGATTTATGCCGACGTCGTTTTCCTCGCCGAAGGCGACGCCTCTCATCTGGTCACCAAGGAAGGCTACGAACGCTGCCGGGAAAAAGGCGCGCCGCACTTTTTACAGGGCATCGCCGAAGTCATCGAGATGGCGCCGGAGGAAATCGAGCGGCAGTTCAATCTCCCGCCGGGCGAAGGCGCGGCTTTCGAGGTCCTGCTGCGCAACGGCACGATCCACAATCGCACCGCCCAGCTCAACATGGGCGGGTTCATCTACACCAACCAGTCCAGCATCTCGCTCGGCCTGGTGCTACCCCTGGACAATCTCGCGCGCGAATTCGGCGGCGACCACAACCGGCTGATGGAATGGTTCAAGTCGCTCCCCGAAATCCGCCGCTGGGCGGGCGGGGCGCGCTCGGTCGCTTACGGCGCGAAGATCATTCGCGGCGGCGGGTTCCGCGAGGTCCCCCAACTCGTCGACAACGGCCTGGCCATCGGCGGCGCGGCCACGGGCATCGGGATCGATTTCCCCTACCCCAATTTCACCGGCCCGGCCACCGCCATGGGCCGGCTGTTCGCCAACGCGGTCAAACAAATCCGCGCGGGCGACGGGGATTTCTCCAGCAAAAACCTGGAAGCGCTCTACGAAGGCCCGTTGCGCCGGACGCACTATTTCAAGAACGTGGAGTTCCTGGAGGATTGGCCGCATTACGTCGAGCACACGCGCGTCTTTTTCGGCCGCGCCTCCGATCTGGCCACCGGTTCGGCCTATATCGCGAGCAACCCATCACTGGGCACGGGCCAAAAGATTTGGCAACTGGCGAAGTTCCTGCGCGAAACTCTACCGCCCAAACACGTGCGCGAATTCATCCGCGATCTGCGCGCCCAACGCGCCGCGCTCGGCCTGGACCGCGTCAACCAGTCCCCCGCTCCCTCGTCCACCGCCCGCGCCGCCGAGGGGACGGTCAGCATCGAATTGTTCGTGGACGGCCGGCCGCAACACGCCTTGCCATGGCCGTTCTCGCGCTGGATCGGGAAATTGCCCCGCGTCCTCGCCGCGTCCTGCGATCATCTCTACCGCAACGACGACACGCCCCTGCCCGTCAAGCTCAGGAACGCCGTCGCGGCGGCGAAACGCGGGTTGCCGTTGCTGGACTACGCCCTGCTCGGCGGGTTCGGGCTGCTGATGATCGTGCTGATGCCGGTCCAGTGGCTCTGCGAGATGATCAAGCTGGTCGTCACCCGCCCGTCGCCGGAAAAATATCTCTCCAGCTTTTTCCAGAAAACTCGCGCCCTGGTCCGCGACCGCAACAAACTCGACCCCGACGCCGTCGCCATCGCGCAACCCTGGGAGGAGAAACTCGCCCTGATCCGTTATTTCTCCGACAGCGAAACCCACATCAAGGTCCTGCGCCCTGATCATTTTGAAAAACGCACCGACCTCGCCAAATCACCCCTCTGGCACGTCTGTCCCGCCAAGGTTTATGAGGACAAAGTCGATGACCTCGGCCAGGTCCAGATCGTCGTCAACTTCGAGAACTGCATCAAATGCGAGTCCTGCCTGCGCGGCGCGCCCGACGACGTGGACTGGACCCGCCAGCGCAAGCAACGACTGATCTTCGGCGCGCCCACCGCGGCCAATCGCAAACTGCTCGAGTTGCTCAAACAAAACGGCGCCCGCCCGCGTCCCGGCACCGTCACGTCGGCCGCGGTGCCGGGTCTGAATGCGTCCGCCGCCGCGAAGTTGCGCCAGTTCTGCGAGGACGTCTACGCCGAACCGCGGTATGTCGATGCCGCTCGCGCGCGCTGGCTCTTGTCGCTGCTGGAACAAGCGCGGTCGTTCGCGCCCGATCACCCGGCACTCGCCCGCATCATCACGTTCGCGGGCCGGCACAAATTTTTCTGGGCCGAAGCCGAAGCGCGCCAGCTTTTGCAAAGCGAACCCGCTCACGCCGTGACCGATGCGCCGCGCGCGCCCGTCCTGCGGCAACAACTCGACCGGCTGTTCCCCAAACAATCCATCAAAGACATCGAACACGGCAAACGCCTGACCCCTGAACAACTCGATTTCCTCAAGGCGCTCAAGCCCGACGATGACGTGCTGCGCGAACTCGCCCGCAAAGACCCGTCCCTGGCCGTGCTCGTCTCCGGCCTTTATCCCGCCCAGATCGCCGCGCGCCCCGAACTGGCCGGCGTCGCCTGGATCGGCCTGGCCGCCGCGCGGACGCACGCGAAGGACTTCCCCGCAATGCAGCTCGTGACCCTCCCCCGCGTGGCCGCCGCCGTGCGCGCCATCGCCCTCGGCGCCGGCGAAATGCTGCTCGAACGCTGCCAGGCCCATGCGACGAGCCGTGTCCAATTCCCCGGCCTGTTCAAGGACGAGGACGGCCGCGACGGCATCGCCAAGTTCGGCGCGGTGAAGCAATTGCTCGGCGAGATGCAGGCCCAGGTCACGCTGCTCCAGGCGCTGGAGGATTTCCCCGAAGCCGACGCGCCGCTCGTGAAACTCCTCGCCTGCGAAGCCTTCGGTCCCGGTCCCGGCAGCCTGACGTACAACGCCGGCCAGATCTTCGGCGGCACGGCCTACAGCGAGGACGACGTGCTGTCGAAGTTCTACCGCGACAGCACCTGCTTCGCCCCGCTGCTGTTCGACAACACACCGTTGAAGTTAAAGAACCGGCCCGGCGCCAAATTAAAAAATTACGCCCTGAACGCAATTAAACGCCGCGCCGGCGACAGTCCGACGGAACTGGAGACCGAAATCATCAAGCTATTCGAGGAAGGCGCGGTTGCCGACCCGGCCGCGGATGGCATCGCCGCGATCGGCGCGCGGATTCTCGAGCATGGATACATCGACCAGCCGTTGCAGCGTCCGCCCGCGTTCAGCTATCGCGACGCGCTCGACTCGGAGCAACACTACGATCACGGCGATTACCTGGTGGCCCCGCTCGACGCCAACGAATGGCGCTACGTTCCCGAAATGTTGTTTGCCGATCCGGACCTGCGCGCGTATTACGACGAACAGTACCGCTATTTCACCGAGAACTTTTGGAATCGCCGCTTCGATGGACTGCCCTACCATCATCTCGTCGAAAAACTCCACATGGTGCCGCTGGCCGACGTGCGCGAGATGGTCACGCGCGGGTTCACCCGCATGTACATCCCGAAAGAATTCGGCGGCGAGGGACTTCTCAAGGCGTACTACTACATCCTCTGCCCGCTCTCGATGTGCTACGCCGACCCGTCGTACGCGCTGACGATCATGGCCCATTCCAGCATCGGCACCACACCCGTTCTGCTGGCGCTCAACCAGGACCTGCCCCGCGCCAAGGCCGATCTCCAGGAATTTCTCGCCAACGCATCGCTCATTTCAAATCTCAAATCTGAAATTTCAAAAATCCTGCGCATGCTCGATTCGCCCCAGGCGCTCAAGGTCAAGGACGTCTTCACCGCGCTCGGCGAGACTGTCAAAAAGGACATCGGCAAAAAACCCATGCTGCGCGCCGTGGCCAGCGAGTTCCTCGCCCGGTTCATGGACGCGGGCCGGGCCGGGTTGCGGATGGACCTGGCGAAATTCAAGATTGAGCTGACCAAATCCCGCGACGCTCTCGACCAGATCCGCCCGCGCGCCGAGGCGGTCGTCGCCGAACTCGACCGCCGCGCCGACGCCTGCCGGTTGTTCCTGAAATTCATTTCCGCCGGCCAGATCAGCGCGTTCGCGTTGACCGAACCGAGCGCGGGCAGCGACTCGGGCGGCATCCAAACCCGCGCCCAATTGAAGCGCGTCGAGGTGCTGACGGACGACGCCGGGGTGACTTATTTCCTGCTCGGCACCGAACGCAAAAACATCCTCGACGCCGCGCGGCTGGAATTCGATTTCAAGGCCTCCCGCATCCTCTACCGCTACGCCGACGGCAAACCCGCCGCGCCGATCGTGTTCGACGAGTACGATTACAAGACCGACGATCCGGCGAAGTTCCGCTATTACCTGCACGACGGCAAGCGCGTTGACATCCACGACATCGCCCAAATCCGCCGCGAAGGCGCCCGCGCGTTTTACGAGTACTACGAAGTCAACGGCGCGAAAATGTGGATCACCAACGGCCACGTCGCGGGGGTGATGTGCCTCTACGCACGCACGCCGGAAGGTCCCACCGGGTTCCTGGTCGACCGCCACGCCGAAGGCCTGATCGTCGGCAAGGACGAAGAGAAAATGGGCCAGCGCGGCTCGCCCACCAACGAACTCGGCCTGACCGCCGTGCGCGTCCCGCGCGAAAACATCATCGGCATCGAAGGCCGCGGCCAGGTCAACGCGCTGGAAACGCTCAACGTGGGCCGCACCGGCCTGTGCGTCAGCGCCACCGCGATGATTGCCAAGATCCTCCGCCAGACGCGCGCGTTCGCCCGCGAACGCGGCCTGGACAAACTCGCCTGGGTGCAGGAACTGCTCGGCGGGATGGCGGTCGAATTGTACGCAATCGAATCACTCGCCAGCGAGTTGGTCGGCCGGTTCGACCACCACGGCACGCGCGACGCGCGCACCGAGTCGGCCATCGGCAAATATTACGCCAGCGAAGCGCTGCATCGGGCCATCGCCACGGCGGAACAGATTTACGGCATCGAAGGCGTCACGCAATTGCACGAACTGGAGAAACACCGGCGCGACGCCCGGGTGCTGAACATTTACGAAGGCACCAACGAAGTGCAGCGGTTCCTGATCATCCGCGATCTGGTGGACGCGGTGCTGCCAAAGGCGAAGCAGGCGAGCGCGGCGGCCGTCGGGCCTTTGGAAGAAGCCAAGCGATCGTTGTTGCAGGACGTGAAACGCGCCGTCGACGCGTTCGGACCGCAGGTCTGGCAGAATGCCAATTTCCAGCCGACGATGTTCAAGCTGGTGGAGATCGCCGGCCACATCAAACTGATGGACTCCACCTTGTGGCGGACGCAATGGCTGCGGACGCACACGCAAGCGGAAGACCGCGCGCACCTGGACCTGGCCGAGACATGTTGCGCCAGTGCCGTCGAACAGGCGTCCCGGCAAGCACGGCGGTTGCACGAGGAATTTGACCGGGAACTTTTGTTGCTCCAACAAGGGCTTTATCCGCCCGTCGTGCGCACCGCATTCCTGGCCCTGCAGATCCAGGAAACAAAAAAGCGGGCGGAACAACCCGCGCCGCACCATCACGTCACCCAGCCGCTGCGCATCGTCGTGGCGCTGAACGTCGTTCCGGTCCTCTCGCCACGGCCGCGCGTGATCGACGGCGAATTATTGGAAACCTGTTTTGTCTTCGATCCCGCCAGCCGCACGGCGTTGGAACGCGCGCTGGCGGTCAAAGCCGGCGGCAACGGTCGCGTCCGCGTGTCCGTCCTGGCCGTCGCGCCGCGCTATGGACTCGACCTGTTGCAACGCGCGCTGGCCCTCGGGGCCGACGATGCGACATTGATCGAAACGCGCGAACTACCCGGCGACCCGCACGCCACGGGGCGCTTGCTGGCCGATCAGATCAGCCGCCAACAATCCCCGTGCGATCTGGCGCTCTGCGGCGATGCATTGGTCGGCACCATGCTCGCGGGCAGTCTCGGGCTCCCCCACTTTGTGGGCGTCGAATCATTTGAGGCGTGCAACTCGGCACTGCAAATCACCCTGCATCAGCCATCCGCCACGCTCACTCAACAAGGCCCCGTCGTGCTCACCCTGACGGCGGCGGAATCCGCGCGCGATTTCACGGCCGATGATTACCTCGCATCACTGGGCAAACCGCTGGAGATCGTCAACGCCAAAGACCTGGCAGCCGAGCCGCCGTTCGTTTCCCATTTCGCGCTGCCGGCGCAACCTGTTTCCGCCGAAAAGACCGACGCAACGCCGGCGGGGGCCGCGGAATTATTGAAAACGCTGACGGGCATCGCGTCGTCGAAGACCGGCGGCAATTCGGAAACGTTCCAGGGCGCAGTGGAAATCGCGGACAAATCGCGGGTGCCGCGCCAGGACTCGGCCGTGTTCCTGGCCGTGCCGGACAAACTCGACGGGGTCAGCGCCGCGGCGGCCTGCGCCGGGGCATTCAGCCTGCCGTTTCACGTCGTGGTCGTCGGCGCGCGCGACGAAACAATGATGCGCCAGGTGGCGGGCCATTGCGGCGGCGCGCCGGTCCATTTCCTCACGCATCCCGAATTGAACCAGGCATCGCCGGAAGGAATCCTCGCTGCGCTGCAAAGCTGCTGGAAGGACACGCTGCCGCCGTTGCTGATTTCAGGCGCGTGGGCCAATGAACTTCTCGCGCGGTTCGGCAACACCTTTCCCCGCGTCCAGGCCCGCTACAACGTGGCCGAAATCGCCGCGCGCGACGGCGGTGTGGAACTGGCCTGCCCCGCGTTCGGCAACGTGCAACGTGTCAGCCGCGCCGCCCCGCTCACAGAACATCCTTTAATCGTGACGCTGGCCCCCGGCGCGACGGTCCACGCCGGGAACACTCTGCAGCCAGGCACGCAACGAGTGTTCCGCATCCCGCTGGAACTGGAATACGACCGCCAACATGACGCGCTGGCGGCGCTGGCGGCGGCGGACAACGGCGACCGCGAAAAAACAATCGCGGATGCCGATTTCATTATCGATGTTGGCTACGCCGTGCGCAACAAGGAGAATTTCGACCTGATCGTCGGTCCGCTAAAGAAACGCCTGGAAGAGATGGGCGTGAAAAACGTGATGATCGGCGGCACGCGCAAGGTCGTGGAAGAATTGAAACTGCTCGCCCCGAACCAGCAGATTGGCCAGACCGGCACTCCCGTCAATCCCAGGGTGATCATCTCCATCGGCGTGAGCGGCGCGCCGCAGCACATCGATTACATCGGCGAACGCGCCACCATCATCGCCTTCAACAAAGACCCCAACGCCCCGCTGATGACGCTCAACACCCGCCGCGCCCGCCCCAAAGTCGTCCCCATCGTCGGCGACCTCTACGAAACCGTCCCGCAGTTCATGGCTGCGCTCAAATAAGCGCCTGGCCGAAGCGAATAGATCGACCCCTTCACACGCCGGGAAACCGCACTCCACATGCCTTGGCAAGAAAGAAGATAATCACAATGCTCGCCGCAAGCATCACCTGTGAAATGACGTATGCGACCAAAGACTTGCCGCAACTGGCCCGAAAGACAAACGGGATCGGCAGAAAACAACAGACCTGAAACATCGGGATTAGCACCCAATTGGTCTTCCCTATGAGGGATATCACCGCAGCCTGGCCGGCGAAGCCGAGAAGGAGGCAGATGATGACGGCGATGACCGCACGAAGATACGAACGACTCTCGATACGGGCTATCCTGGCGGCAAGCAAGAGGATGCCCGCGCATATCACCACGGTGAGGATAAAGGGAAGAGGCCAAATCAGGTCACGTAGGACGGTTTTGGTCCCGGGACTCAATGCAGCAATCATCATATAGTCACCCTGGATTAGTATTTGCGCTTGCCGGCCTCAATGCACGGCCACTCCGGCGGTCAGGCGGGCACGGACGAAATCGATGTTCACGCGCAGTCCGTAGAATTGGTCGGCGAAGGACGCGGGCACCCGCATGCGGTTGACCTCGCGCTCGATGTGGTCGAGGCGTTTGAGGAAATGCTCCCGTTTTTCCGGGGTCAAATCCGCGACGGGTTCCCGTTCCAGCGCCAGCAAGGCCCGGTACCAGCGGTAAATCAGCAGCCTGATCCGCCAGCGATAGGCCGTGGGGATGAGCTTCACTCCGGGCACCAGCACCAATATCACCGGCACAAACACCACCAGGATGCGGTCCACCAAGCTCGCCAGCCAGAACGGGAAATAGCGGTAGAAGAAACTCTTGCCCGATTTGTAGTAGCGCACGGCATCGGGACTGAGCGGGAAGGCGTGTTCCACCGGCGCGGGGAATTCCCCCGGGTGCTGGAACAAGGTGGCCCGTCCGTGCACTTGCCCCGCCGCCTCCAGCAGCAAATCGGACAACGCTGGATGCAAGGCCTTCCGGGCGACCAGATCGACCGTGGGGCCGAGCAGGGAAACGTCGTGCGCCGGGATGTCCTTGCCGAAATCGATGGAACCTTTCGGAAGTTCCAGCTTGTTTAGGTAGGTGATCCGCCGCGTATAACCGTCGGCCTGCGTGAAATCGTACAACTGGACCCCCGGCGAGCGCAGCAACTGGCGCATGATCTGGGGAGAAGCGGAGTCCCCCATCAAAAACACCGCGTCAAGATGGCCGTCCATCAACGACTTCGTCGCGTCTTCCGCGTCCAGATCCAGCAGCGCCGTCGTGCCGTTCGAGGAGATGCCGTTGGCTTCGAGCAGGGTCAGGGCCAGCGCCCGTGTGCCGCTGCCGGGCGGCCCGATGGCCAGCCGTTTGCCGGTCAACTCGGAAAGCAGTTCCATCGGCGCGGCATTTCGATAGAACACCAGCAACGGCATGTAGGAAACACTGCCCAGCGAGACCAGCTCATTGTCCGGGGTCTGGTTGGTCACGCCTCCCTGCACAAAGCCAACGTCGGCCTGGAAGGAAGGGTCCGACAACCGCTGGAGATTTTGCGCCGACCCCTCGGAGGTCAGGATCTGGAGGGTCACGCGGTTGCGCGCCAGGATCGCGCGGTATTTTTCGGCGGTCGACTCGAAGACGCTGCCCGCCGGCCCGGCCGTGATGGTAATCACCTTGGGCGGGGCGGACCGGACGAACCAGTAAATGGCCACGCCCAGGACCACCACGATCAGAAAAATCACGCAGACCGCGACGGCGCGGCCCAGCCCAAACATGTCCGAAAACGTCCCCAGGACCACCCCGAATCGCGACCGCCGTTCTGTTGTCGTCATGACTCCCATTGAACAGGAGTCAAAAGCCATTGATCAAGCGAATTCAAAATCAGTTTGGCCCGCCCGGCATCGGGTGTAGAGTTGGTTTGTGGACCCAATGCCGATCAAATCCATCCGCGGACGCGGCGCGGCGGAGAATCCGCCGAACCGGTTTGAGCGGATCGCCTACGAACCCGACCCGGACGGGTCCGCGGACGAGCAGCCCGCGGCGAAGACGCAATTCTTCAAGGACCTGTCGCAGTCGATCATCTCCTACAACACCAGTCCCGACATCCCGTTCGAAGCCAGTGTAAACCCGTACCGGGGCTGCGAACATGGGTGCATCTATTGTTACGCGCGGCCCACGCACGAATTCCTGGGGATGTCGGCCGGCCTGGATTTCGAGACGAAAATCATGGTCAAGGAAAACGCGCCGGAACTGTTGCGGCGGGAACTTTCCTCAAAACGCTGGAAACCGCAGTCGCTGACGATGAGCGGCGTGACGGACCCGTACCAACCCATCGAACGCAAACTGCGGATCACACGCCGCTGCCTGGAGGTGCTGGTTGAGTTTCGCAATCCCGTGGTCATCATCACCAAAAATTATCTCGTCACCTGCGACACGGACCTGCTGGCCGAACTGGCCAGGTTCAGCGCGGCGATGGTGCTTATTTCCATCACCACCCTCGACGCGGAACTGGCGCGCATGATGGAACCGCGCACGGCGCAACCCGCGCGGCGGCTGCAGGCCATCGAAGCGCTGGCCAAAGCCGGTGTGCCCGCCGGCGTGCTGGTCGCCCCGGTGATTCCCGGGTTGACCGATCACGAAACACCCGCGATCCTCGCCGCCGCGGCCAAGGCGGGCGCGACAGAAGCGGGCTATGAACCGATCCGGCTGCCCTACGCCGTCGCGCCGCTGTTCGAGGACTGGCTGGCGCGCCATTTGCCCGACCGCAAAGAGAAAGTGCTGGCGGGCATACGCGCCATTCGCGGCGGCAAACTCAACGACCCGAATTTCGGCTCGCGCATGCGCGGCCAGGGGATCTATGCGGAGCAGTTTTCCGCGCTGTTTCACGCCGCCTGCCGCAAAGCAGGGTTGAACCGGAAAACCGTGGAGTTGTCGACCGCGGCGTTTCGGCGCGTGGAACGGGGACAACTCTCGTTGTTCGAGTAACGATTCCTAACCTGCTCCGATTAGTCCGTTTGAGCTATTGCTGCGAACTTTTGCTTCTGTTATCAAGTTCATCAGGTCGCTGGTCGCGGAATTCGCAATGCAAACGTTTGCTTACCTGGGAGCTTTTATGAAAAACGCGAAACCCCTCTGCCTGGTGTTTACCCTCGTGTGTCTGCTGGCCGTTCGCGCCTCCGCTGTGAACATCCTCACGCAACACTTCGATAACAACCGAAGCGGCGCGAACACGAACGAGACCACGCTGGTGCCCACCAATGTGACCGTGACGGTTTTCGGCAAATTATTCACACGCGCGGTGGTCGGCGGGATTTATGCCCAGCCGTTGATTGTCGACCAGGTGCCGATTGACGGCGGGACGAACCCGGTAGTGTATGTGGTCACCGGCGAGAACAACGTGTACGCGTTCGATGCGACCAACACGTTGTCCACAAACGCGTACTGGAGCAACCTGTTTGGGAATCCGATTCCGGACGGCAACGTTCAGCCTTCTTCCGCCGTGGATCCCTGGATCGGCGCCTACGGCACGCCGGTGATCGACACCAATTCGCTGACCATGTTTTTGGTGACGGAACAGCTGGACACGAATGGCACGTACCACGTCCGGTTGCGCGCGTTGGACATCACCACCGGCAACGAGAGGTCCGGCAGCGGGCAGGACGTGACCGGCACGGTGGCCGGCGTGAGCTTCAATGCCGAGCTGGAGGGCCAGCGCGCCGGGCTGCTGCTGCAGAACGGCCTTTTGTACATTGCGTTCGCTTCCCATGGCGACCAGGGCGCATATCACGGCTGGTTGTTTTCCTATTCGACCAACCTCACACAACAGGCCGCGCTGCTAACGACTCCCACAGGCTCGCAGGGCGGCATTTGGATGTCCGGCGGCGGTGTGGTCGGTGACGGCACGAATATTTATGCGGTGACGGCCAACGGCGATTTCAATGCGAACAGCGGCGGATCGAATTATGGGCAGTGTTTCATCGGAATGAATTCGAACCTGAATGTGCAGACCTATTTCGCGCCGGCCGACTACGCCACCATGAACACCTATGACCTCGACCTGGGCAGCTCCGGGGTGATGCTGATTCCCGGCACGCGATTGCTGGCGGACGCGGCCAAGGACGGCAACCTGTACCTGGTCAACGCCGACAGCATGGGCGGGTACAGTTCATCCGGCAACGCCTGTTTACAGTACTTTCCCATTACTCCCGGCGAAGTACACGCCGCGCCCGTGACCTGGAACGGCCCGGCCGGCCAACTGGTCTATATCTGGCCGTCGGACGAAAATTGCATGGCATTCCTGCTGACCAACGGCACGCTCAACACCATCCCGGCATGGGAAAGCGCCTCCAGCGTGCCGACCAACAGCGAGCCGGGCGGACAACTGTCGATCTCCGCCAACGGGACAAGCAACGGGATCCTCTGGGCAATGACGCCGCTCGGCGGCGATGCCGGCCCGGTCCCGCAACCGGGCATTGTGCGGGCGTTCGATGCGACCAGCGGGAAAGAAGTGTGGAACACCGCGCAGTATCCAAGCGATTATCCCGGCTATTTCGCCAAAAACGCCTCGCCAGTCGTTTCCAACGGCCGCTTGTATGTGCCGACCTTTTCGGGCCAACTGGTGGTCTACGGTCAGGTCTCCACACGCACCGTCCCCAGCAGCCCGTTGATCCCCAACGGCGTGTACGGAATCATCAATCGAAACAGCGGACTCGGCCTGGACGTGGAAAATGCCGCCATCACCAATGGCTCCAACGTGCAACAGTGGGGTTGCGGCTGCAATCCCAACCAACAATGGACCGTCATCAACGTGACCAACAACACGTACAACATCATCGGCGTGGACAGCGGACTGGCCCTCGACGTGGACCAGGACTCGCTTTACAACGGCGCCTTGATCCACGTCTGGACCGCGCTGGGCATCCCGTCGCAGGAATGGACGCTCGCGTCGGCCGGCGGCGGTTATTATTCCGTCATCAACCTGAACAGCGGCCTGGGGCTGGACGTGCAGAACTGGTCAACTTCCAACGGCGGCCAAATCCAGCAGTACGGGTATAACAACCAAGCCAACCAACAGTGGGCGTTTCAGTTGATCGATCAACCGGCAATCCCCAACGGCACCTATAAGATCGTCAATCTCAACAGCCAAAAAGTGCTCGACGTGGCGAATTATGGGACCACCAACGGCGCCTACGTCCAGCAGTACGGCTACGGTGGCGGCTCAAACCAGCAATGGACCGTGACCTACCTCGGCGACAGCAATTACAGCATCGTCGGCCTGCAAAGCGGCAAGGCGCTCGCCATCGGCGGCTCGTCCACCAACATCGGCACCGGCGTGCAAATCTGGACCAATACCGGAATCCCGTCCCAGGTGTGGACGCTCGAGGTGACCGGCGGCGGATACTATGTCCTGCTGAATAAAAACAGCGGTCTGGCCCTCGATGTCGTCGGAGGCTCAACAGCCAATGGCGCCATCGTGGATGAGTATACCTTGAACTGGACCGGCGCCCAGCAATGGAGCTTCCAGTCGCCGTAACGGAAAGCCGGACATGAAACATCTCTGCTTCATCCTGCTCCTGGCCTGCTCGGTGGTCCCGCCGGTCCTGTCCGACACGGCCGGGACGCCACCCCAGGCGGCCCGGGCCGAATTGGCATCGAAAAATATCCCCTTCGATGCCGACGCATTCGTCCAGGCGGCCGCACAGGGCCGGACCGACGTCATTGACCTGTTCTTGCGCGCAGGAATGGACGTGGAATCGACCAACAAGTTTGGCTACACCGCCGTCATGTGGTCCGCCGGTCAAGGAAAGCTGGACACGTTGAAATGGCTCATCGGACACGGCGCGGCGGTGGACAGGAAAACCGCCGATTCGACCACCGCCCTGATGCTGGCCGCCAGCGAAGGCCAGACGGACACGGCGGCCTTCCTCATCTCCCAAGGCGCGAATGTGAACGCAGCGCGCGCCGACGGCTGGACGCCGCTCATCTGGGCCGCAGGGGCCAATCACCTGGCGATGGTCAAATTGCTGCACAGTGCCGGCGCGAACATTGAGGCCCGCGACAGGACCGGCGGCACGGCCCTGATGTATGCCGCGACAAACCCACGGCACGAACACGGGAGCGGTGAAACCATCGCCGAAGTCCAGTGGCTGCTGGCGCATGACGCCGATCTTGAGGCCGTCGACAACAACGGCGCCACCGCGCTGATGCACGCGGCGGGCAAAGGCGACGAAGTCGCGGTCCAGGCGTTGCTGCAAGCCGGGGCCAATCTCAAAGCGCAGGACCAGAAGGGCCGGACCGCCCTCATGTACGCCGCCGCCTCCAAGGCCGGCCCGGTGGCCGCCAAACGCTTGGTTGACGGCGGCGCGGACGTCAACACACGCGATGCTTCGGGTGAAACAGCGCTGATGAAGTCCTGCCGTCGCAAATTGCCAGGCATGACCGTGATGCTGCTGGCCAACGGAGCGGATCCCAATCGACAGGACGATACCGGACGCACGGCACTGATGATCGCCACGCAATTGCAAAACGCGAAAATCGTCGACGCCCTCCTCAAATCGGGCGCCGACACAACCATCCAGGCGCGCGACGGGAGCACCGCATTCCGCATCGCCTCGGATCAGCGCCTCACCTTTCTCTACGACAGGTTGAAACCGGACGGCGGGATGGCTTGCCCCTAAAATTGTTTGCGGCGCGAGCGAACGGGATCAACGCGCGGGCACGATGGCCACGCCCCAAGGACTTTCGCCGGTCTTGATCCGGGCAATCTCCCGTTCACCAGCCAGGTCCACCACCGACACATCGTCGGAAGGTCCATTCGCGGCATACAAATACTTCCCGTCGGGCGAAAAGGCGATCCCCCAGGGCCGCGTGCCGGCCCGGATGGTGTTGCGCACCTCGTAGGTCTGCGCGTCGACCACACAGATCGTCCCCGCCCGTCCCGCGCTCGCATAGATTGTCTTGCCGTCGGGGGAAACCTTGACGCACATCGGGCGGGAACCCGCCGGCAGCGCAATGCTCCGCAGCAATTGCCGGCTGGCGGTATCGATCACGTTCAACCGGCCGGTTGATTCCGACGGCACGAACGCGCGCGAGCCGTCCGGCAGGAATGCGGTGCTGCGCGGCCTGCCGCCCACGTGCACCTGTCCCGCGCTCAGGCAGGTTTTTGCATCGATCACATACACATTGCCATCGCCCTCGCAGGTCACGTAAAAAAATCGGCCGTCGGGGGTGACATTGACCCCTTCCGGTTCCTCGCCGACGGGGATCACGTGTTCGATCTTACCGGTGGCAATCTCCACCACGCTGGCCGTGCCCGCGTCCTCGTTGGAGACATACAGACGCGTGCCATCGGCGCTGATCGCCAACTGTTCCGGGTCGGAACCAACAGGGATTGTTCTCAGCAATTTCCGGCGTTGCACATCAAAGACCGCGATTCCATCGCCGGCCCTCACCACCACTTCCACCGGGTACGTGGTGGATTTGTCCAGGACGGGGTTGCCACCGGCGTCCAATTTCGGCGGCGCGACAACCGGGGTGCCGCTCACCGCCACGTACACCGTCCGGCCATCGGGACTGGCGCGGATGCCGCGCGGCCGTTTGCCGATCGGAACGGCGGCCTCGACGGTCTGGTCGGCCCCGTTGAGAATGCTGATCGTGTCCGCCCTTTCGTTCGTCACGAAAATTTCGTATCCATCCGTCGCGGCGCATGCAGAAGGACCGGACCAAAACACAGCGAGGCGGAAGAAGAGAGCGCAACCGAATGCTTTCCGAACGTATGCGTTCAAGCGCATCGCTGAAGATACCAGCTGACGGCCCCGGCCCGGCTGTGGACGCGGAGTTTTTCATAGATCCTGCGCAGATGAGCGCGAACGGTGTCGTAGCTGATTCCCAGTCGCGCGCCGATTTCCTTGTTGGCCAGGCCTTCGGAAAGGGAAGCGAGGATGTCGAGTTCGCGCCGGGACAGTGCCTCCTGCACGGCATTCCGCCCGGCTGGCGCACGCCGCAAGGACTGCAGCGAAAATCCTTGATCGTGATAGAACGTCATCATCACGACCGGCAGCGCCGGCATGAGCTGCTGCAGCCGAACGGCGCGGGCGACTCCGGACGCCTGCGGCAAGCGAATTTCTATCAGCACGAAATCGGGACGCTGCCGCGAAATTCGCGCCAACGCAGACGTGGTGCTTGCACAGGCGCACACGCAACGAAAACCGGGAGCCGCATCGATCCAGCGGCGCAAAGAACACCGGATGACAGGGTCATCTTCAACGATAGCGACAGTACTGATTACCATGGCCTCCCCAAACGGAAAATCATCAATAAGTCCATATTGCAATCGATTGCATTAGATTGCAAGTAAAAAAAGGGAGGACAAAATTAACCCTAGTGTTTTCCGCCGTCCTCGAGGAGCTGCCAGAACTTGGGGTTGTCCTGCAGAAGCTGGTCTTCCGAGATCGGCAGTTTGGAGCGATAAAAGAAATCCTTGAGCGTGTTCTTGTTCAGGATACAGAGCACATTGATCAAGCCGTCGCGCTTTTCGAAATAAATCCGGTAGTCTTTCACGCGGTAGCGGTAGATCTTCTTGCCCCCGCGCATGAGCTGGCCGAATTTTTCGTCGGCCGTCTCAAAATCCTGGGGCAACAACTGGAACCCGTCGATCAGCTCCAACTGGAGCGGACGCGGCATCGCCGCCAATTCCTTGGCGCTGACCTCGCTGAAAATGATCTGCAGCATGACACCAGCATAACGCAAGCTCATCGCGGCGCAAGACAAGATTTGGCGCGGTCGGGATGATTGGTGATCAGCCCGTCCACGCCCCACGACGCCAGCTGCCGCATCTGCGGGGCGCGGTTGACCGTCCAGACAAACAGCCGCCAGCCGCGCCGGTGGACCCGTTCGACCACGGCGCGGGAGGTCACCAGCCGGCGGCTCAGGCCCAGGCCCTGCACCCGCGCCGAGAACCGCCAGCGGGCCATCGCCCAGCGCAGATTGCGGGCGACCAGCCCGAAGCGCGGGATGCGCGAATTGGCCTCCGCCAGCAGTTTCATCGTCCGGATGGAGAGAGAAAATACGACGACCTCTTTTTCCATTCCGCACGCTTCGATCAACCCGGCCACCTTGCGCGGAGCGGCCCGTTTGATCTCGATCAACAACCGCGCCCGGCCACGGCACAGTCGCAACACCTCCGCCAATGTCGGGATCTCCGGGTTGAGCCGCTTGAGCTTCGCCAGCGTCGTGTCGCGCACGCGGCCGCGCACGCCACAGAGACGGTTGAGCCGGTAATCGTGAAAGACGACGATCTCGCCGTCGCTGGTCTCGTGCACGTCAATCTCCACGTAATCCACACCCAGGTCCAACGCGGCACGGACGGCAGGCAACGTATTCTCGGCAAACCGGCTGCTGAATCCCCGATGAGCGATCACCAATGGAACAGTCTTCTTCATGGCAGGGCGCGTTTCCATTCGTGACAGTATTCCTGGAGGGAACGGTCCCTCTGTTCATCGTTCCATCCCAGCACCGGGGCCATCAAAGCGGCAACGACCACGGCGGTCTCCGGGCCTCCGTGCCGGCTGAGCGCCAGCCCGGTGCGGCGGCGCATCACGTCGGCGACCGTCACAGCCATTTCATCGGCGCACACATGAGCGATATCACTGGCAGAAACCGCCGGCGAGCCGGAAATCTGTTGTCCCGCCGGCGACGGACGATGATCGGGAAGCGGCGTCACGGCGGTGCGGCACGGGGCGGATCGTCGGCCCAAAATTCCCCCGGCCTGGTCCACGATCTCCTCGGCAATGGCGCGATGCGTCGTGTACTTGCCTCCCGCGATGCTTAGCAAATTCGCGCCCTGCCGCGCAATGCGGTGCTCCCGAGACCGGCTGGACGGACTGGCCGCGCCCGAACCCACCAGTGCGCGCACACCGGCAAACGTGGTGATGATGTCGGCGGCCTTGACGGAGGAATCCGGCAGCATCAACCGCGCTTCCTCAAGCAAATACTCCACATCGGCGGCCCCGGCGCGGACGTCCGCCAAGTCACCGTGCCAATCGGTATCGGTCGTGCCCACCAGCGTGCAATCGCCCCACGGAATGATGAACATGACCCGCCCGTCACGGCGGGACTGGCAGGCGATGGCGTGTTGCCGGGTCAGACGCGGCAGCAGCAAATGCACGCCCTTGGTTGGACTGAGCGTCAGGCGCGCGCCGGCGGACGGCGCCAGGCCGGCGACCGTTTCCACCCACGGCCCGGCGGCGTTGATGAACGCGCGCGCGGAAATTTCAAACTCCCCCAGTCCCCCCAGTCGGTCAACCACCCGCGCGGCCGTGAGGCTGTCCCCGCGTGCCGTGAACCCCGTCAGCTCGCAATAATTCGCGCAGACCGCGCCGCATTCCGCGGCGTGCAGGATGGTGGCCACGCAAAACCGCGCGTCATCCTCCTGGCAATCGTAAAACAGGACCGACCCGCGCAGGCCGGCCCGGGCCAATGCGGGTTCCTGCGCCAGCGTGTCCCCGGCCGATAGCGCCTGATGCCGGGCGACATTGCGGCCGCGGGCCATCCAATCGTAGAGCGTCATCCCCAGCCGGACCTTCATGAGCGAGCGCGGATCGTCCCGGTACACAGGAAAAAGAAAGGGTTGCGGACGGACCAGATGCGGCGCCAGGCGCTGAAGAATCTGCCGTTCGCGACAGGCCTCGGCGACCAGGCCAAACGCATATTGCTCCAGGTAACGAAACCCGCCGTGAATGAGCTTCGAGGAACAGCTGGACGTGCCCCCGGAAAAATCGCCCTTGTCGATCAGCGCCACGCTCAGCCCGCGCAAAGCCGCATCGCGGGCCACACCCGCGCCAAAGATGCCGCCCCCAATGACGAGCAGGTCAAAACACTGATTGGCCAAAGCGGCGAGGTCACGTTTCATTGATTTAGACCGAGGCACTGTATCAACCCCAGGCCCGCTTGTCCCTCGGAAACTGCTTGCATTCGGCGTTTTCTGGGGTATATTCTGTCGTTTGAGGTATGGCCAACGAGTCCGAGGGGTAGCCGCGTACTAACTGTTTATCATTCAAGACGATGATTGTTTCCCGCACCAGCCGCCTGCCGCGAAAAAAGATCGTCCTTTCCGCCGCCGATGCCCTCTGCACGGGCATGGCGATTTTCGCCGCCGTCGTGCTGCGTCTCGGCTGGCATGCCGGCCTGGATTACCTCCAAGCCCATCGCTACGGTGTGCTGACGGCATGGGCCGTGTTCATCCTCGCCTTCTACATCGGCGGCCTCTACGAATCCGACCGCCTGCAGCGGCCTGGACGGACCTTGGCTGCCGCGGTGATTTCCGTGGCGCTGGGCACCGTGTTCATCACGGCCATCTTTTACGCGACGCTCTCACTGGAAATCGGACGCGGCATCTTCCTCGGCTTTGCGGCGTTCGTGTTCGTCGCCGTCATTTCGATGCGGCTGCTCTACATGGCGGCCAGCCGCCATGGGTTCATGTCCCAACGCTGCCTGATCATCGGCACCGGCGCGGAAGCCAAAAAGGTCATCGACCTCGTCTACCAGCATCAGCACGTCGGCATCCGCATCCTCGGCCTGATCCATTGCGGGAGCGACCGCGAACGCATCGGCAAGTTCCTCGACGACTATCCGGTCCTCGGCTCGCTGGATTCCCTGGAAAAATTCGTGGAACTTTACGACATCGAACGGCTCATTTTGGCCGCCGCGGCGGACGCCGAGCCGGTCCTGTTAAGGCGGCTGCGCTCCTTCCGTTATCGCGGCCTGGCGCTGGTTGATTTCGTGTCGCTCTACGAGGAACTGGCCCAGGAAATCCCGATCGACCACATCAACGACGAATGGCTGTTCATGGCCTCCACCAACAATTCCCGGATCCACATCCGCCGCCTGAAACGGTTGACGGACGTGTTCGTGGCGATCGTGGGCCTGACCGTGACCGCGCCGCTGGCGGCGGTGGCGGCCCTGTTGATCAAGCTGACATCGCCGGGACCGATCCTCTTTCGCCAGGAACGGCTGGGCCGCGACAGCATCCCCTTTACACTGCTGAAGTTTCGCACGATGATCGTCGACGCCGAAGCCAAGACCGGCCCCGTCTGGGCCACGGAAGACGACCCGCGCATGACCTCCATCGGCAAATGGCTGCGCAAATTCCGCGTGGACGAAATCCCGCAACTGTTGAACGTCTTGCGCGGCGAAATGAGCCTGGTCGGCCCCCGTCCCGAGCGCGAAGTCTTCATCAAAAAACTTTCCGAGAAAATCCCCTTCTACGCGGAACGATTGCTGGTGCCGCCGGGCATCACCGGCTGGGCGCAGGTGATGGCCCCGTACGCCGCCAGCATCGAAGAGTCCCGCCGCAAACTGCAGTTCGACCTCTACTACATCAAACACATGTCGTTCTTCCTCGACACGTACATTTTCATCAAGACGCTGAAAACGATGCTCTTCGGCCGCGAACGCCAGCGGCCCGCGCGCGCTGTGGCGGCCAACAAACCGCGCTACGAAGAGGTCAAGACCGAGATGCTCTTTTACGATCCAAACAATCCGAAGGAAATCGTCGAGAGCGAGGAAAAGCGCCGCACCCAGCGTCTCGGCTGAGGCCCTTCGGTTGGTCCTGAACAAAGTCCTCGATTTTTACCCCCTGCCCGCTACAATTTTGCGCCGATGGTTCGCGTCAACCTTAACCGCGCACGATGAGCGACAGCCTCCAATTTCTTGGCACTGCCGACGGCCTGCCCTCGCCCGACCGCCATCACGCGTCCCTGCTGGTCAAGCTAGGCCCGAAGACCCTGTTGCTGGATTGCGGAGAACCCGTCAGCCATACGTTGAAGCGCCGGGGAATCAATTTCAACTCGATTGACGCCATTTTCGTTTCCCACACCCACAGCGATCATGTGGGCGGATTGCCCATGCTCATCCAATCACTGTGGCTGGAGCGGCGCGCGCGTCCCCTGCCCGTCTGGATGCCGGGCCGCGCCATCGCGCCGCTGCGGCGCTGGTTGCACGCCTGTTATCTGGATGAACACCGGCTGGGATTTCACCTCGAATGGAAGTCGCTCTCCCCGCGCACACCGGTCCGCTGCGGCGAGGTCCGCGTCCGCGCCTGGCGGACGTCGCACCTGGACGGCGCGCGCATCCGGTTCGCCCGGAAACATCCCGCAATCGGCTTCGACGCGTTTTGCTTCCTGATCGAAGGCGGGGGCAAACGGATCGCTTACTCCGGCGACATCGGCCACCCGCGGGACCTGGAGCCGTTACTGGCCAAACCGCTCGACCTGCTGGTGGTCGAACTGGCGCATTGCGCTCCCGTCGTCATGCTGGAATACCTGCGGTCCCGCCCCGTCAAACGCGTGGCCTTCACCCATCTCAACCGGACCGCCCGGTCGCGAATCATGGCCCTGCGCCGCCTGGCAGCCCGGATCTTACGCCCCGCCTCCGTCACGTTTGTGAACGACGGCGACATCATCCGCTTCTGATCGTGGCGGCCACGGGACGTTTTTACGGAAAGGGAGGCGCCGGCACCAGGGTCACTGTGAAGATGTAGGGTGACGCGGCGCTGTCCGAACTGAGGTTGGTATTGGGCAGGGTGCTTTGGATTCCCCCGACGATGAAACCGACCACCAGCGGGTCGGTCCCCAGCGCATCGAGTTGCAGGACACCGTTCTTATACGCGGGCAATCCATCCACGGGAATGAACGTGGCGCTGGTCCCGAAGAGCAGCGTGTTGCCCGGATTGGAGCCGGTGGACGCAATCACCGGATACTCGGCATTCATCAGGTACTGCGAGAATACGCCGTGCCGATCGCGCTTGATGGTTGTGACCTGGTTGATGAATGGCAATTCAGCGTCGGTCTCAAAGACGCCGGCGGAGAAAAAGCCAAAACTGATGCCTCCCATCAGGACCGTGTACGAGTTGCGCTGCTTGCGAGAGTACAGTTCCAGTGTGGGACAGAGATAATTGTTCATTGCCTGCATGAACGTATTGGTGCGGGCGGGATTGGCCATCTTGGGGGTGCCATTCCGGCTGATTTCAACCGGAACCGTCCAGACGCCGCCCGACGGGGTGAACAGGCCGGAAAATGCCACGAAACTCCCGCGGCCGTTCTCGATGATCGGAACAACGTTCAGGCCCGCTCGCCGGTAGTCGGGGTCCGGGGTCTTGGGCAGCGGCTTCAGCGCGACAACGGAAAGATTTGTTCCCTTGTCGATGATACGGAACCGCCGGATTTGCTCGGTGTACGTCCCATCCTCTGAAACGGTAACGGCGCCGCTATAGTCCTGCCCAAACCCAAGGAGCATGTGGTGAGGCGTAGCCTCCACCATAAACCCGCCGGTAATGGCAAACATCGGGTTGAAGATCTGGCGAATATGTTGCGCGGCAGTCTCGCCGTTGGACGGATTGATGACCCAGTGTATCAGGCCGGGAACATCAATGGCGGTCAGGGCGCCCTTGGTGTTAAAGACGCCATTGGAAGTGTCGATGCCATAGCCGCCGGCCATGTAAAGCGTGCCGCCTGACTGGCATGACTCTGCCGCGGTCACGGACAAGAGATCGATCTGGGCCTGCGTCAGCCCCGACCCTGCATTGGTCAGCGAGCGCGTTGTGACCGTTTGCAAGTAGGGATCGACCACAAACACCGTCGTGTTCTGCGTATCCGGCGGGAAATTATTGGTCGAATTACTGAACCCATGCAACCCGTTGATCCGGCCCGCCAACAGCAACCACTTGCCGTCGTTTGTTCCCAGCACATAGGACTGAAGCCCGCTGGGCAACGAAAAAGCCGCCTGCTGAATCTGGATGCTAAACGGCACGGCATTGCTGGATAGGACCGGGCTGAGGGTCGCCGTTTGATTATCGGCAACGGCCCAGGAAGCCCATCCCAATGCTGTCGCGAAAACAAACGAACCAAGCCGGATCGACAACCCTTTCATCAGCCGTCCCTCCTCTTCACGCCATACCAACCATAAAACGCCGGCGCGCCGGGTGTCAAGGCGCGATCCCCCCTTCCGCGTCAGAATGGACCCTTGCGGAATTCCGGCAATGTGCTACCGTACCGGCAGCATGACATATGCAATTGGCATAAGTCCTTCGGCAGCAGAGGCCGTGGTGACGGCGCAAGGGGTGTGCCCGCGGCGCACAAGGCACCGGCGCGGCTCGCCGGGAGGCTTGCACCCCAGACGATCCGACGCTGAACTCCAGTGCGGGCCGGTCACGCCTAGTCAAACCCAGTCAAGGCTAGTCAAACCTAGTCCAACCATAAATTTTCCAGAGGAAGACCCAAAACCCAGCCTAATCCGTGAAATCCGTGGATTTCCTTATCCGATCCAATACGGCCTAATACGACCTAATACGGCCTTAATCATTTTTGAGAATGTGGACACTCCCCCGGTATGGGAGTGCGTGACAGGGTTTGGACGGCAGGCTAGAATGAGGACGGGATGAGAGCGATCCAATGGCGTCCGTTGCTCGCGGTGCTCCTGGCGGCCAGCGCGGGCGTGCTGGCCTTCGGCGTGCAGCCGATTCCGGCGACGGCCTGGCCCGGCAACGAACGCTGGCAGGTGGTGTATGAATGCATCGGCGCGGCCATCGCGATCGAGGTCGCCGTCTTCGCGCTGTCGCGCTTCGGGCTGGAACAACGGCGTCTGCCGCTGTTCATCGGCCTCGGTTACCTGAGCGCGGCCATCGCCGACATGGTGGCCGCCTTGCTTTGCCAGGGCAATTACCTGGTCCCGCCGGTGGGCGAAACGCAGGCGCTGATGAGCGTGGCGGCCGCCGGACGCTGGCTGCTGGCGATCTGTTTGTGGGGCGGCTTGCTGGCGCAACGCTACAGTCCAACGGCGCCGCAAGCCGGGCGCGAGCTGGCGCCGGTGACGGTGATCGGTGCCGCCGGGGCCTTCGCCATCGTGCAGATGGCCATCATGATACCGCTGCCCGGATTGCTGCGGTTGACGGGCATGGTACATCGGCCGTGGGACTTGGGCGCCGCCATGCTGTTGAGCGCCGCGCTGCCGGGCTACTGGAGATTGTACCGGGAACTCGGCCGGCCCATCATCCAAACCGTGCTGGTGTCGCTGGTGCTGATGATCGTGTCCGAAATCTTCATGGCCCAATCCAGCGCGCTCTACGATTCGTCCTGGAACGCAGCGATGCTGTTGAAAGTGGCCAGTTACGCCCCGCCGCTGGTTGGTCTGTTCATCGCCAGTGTGACCTCCTACCGCGCCCAGCGCCGGTTGACCGGGCAGTTGCAGGTCGCGCAGACGGAGCTGCGGGAGTATTCCAAACACCTCGAGAACAAAGTGGCTGAACGCACCCGCGATTTGGAGGCCCGGTCGAGGGAGTTGGAAACATTCTCTTACACGGTTTCTCACGACTTGAAGGCCCCGTTGCGGGGCATCCAGGCGTATTCACAATTCCTGCTGGAAGAGTACGCCCCCCAACTCGATGAAACCGGGCGCCGGTACGCCACCTCGGTGGCGCAGGCGGCGCTGAACATGAAGCAATTGATCGACGACCTGCTGGAATACTCCCGGCTGGACCGCCGGGAAGTCGAGATGGGCCCCGTGGACCTGCGTTTGTTGACAGAATCGGTGATCGCCGACCGGCAACCGCAGATCGAACTGCACCACGCGCAGATGGACGTGGACATTGCGCTGCCGGTGATCACGGGTGACCGCACCATGTTGCGGGCCGCCATCGCCAATCTGGTGGACAACGCGATCAAGTTCAGCCGCAACGCCAAGCCGCCCCGCGTCGTGATCCGCGGCCGCGAGGAAAACGGCCACTATCTGCTGAGCATCAGCGACAACGGGGTCGGCTTCGACACAACGGACCGGGACCATATTTTTGATATCTTCCACCGGCTGCATTCGCAGGAACAATTTGAGGGCACGGGCGTCGGACTGAGCATCGTCAAGCGGGCCATCGAGAAAAACGGCGGGCGCGTCTGGGCGGAAAGCCAGCCCGGCCAGGGAGCAACGTTCAGCTTCACGCTCCCCCCCCACAAGGCGGCGCCGTCATGAAACGTCCCTGGAGCAGCGCCAATACCTTGACCCTCTGGGCGCTGGCGGCCGTGCTGGCCGCGCTGGCCCTGCCGGCGATCAACGCGGAACGCGAACGCGCCAACCGCGCGAAATGCATGGCCAACCTGCACGGCATCTGGCAGGCGATGACGGCTTATTCCTACGATTATCATGGATGGCTGCCCGCCATGTCGCTGTTGGATAAGGACGGTACGCGCGGGCCCGCCGAAAACGGACTCAACCGCCACGCGGACCTGTTGTTGAATCTGGGCTACATGAAGGACCCGGCCCTGTGGGTTTGTCCCAGCGACAAGGAGGACGGCGACCCGCGCCAGCCGTTCAGCGACGACGGATCCAGCGGCCACGCGCGCGTGACTGTCGGCACGCCGCCGCTGCAGTGGTTTAACATCAGCTATTTCTACGTGGCGGGATTGACCAGGGCCGATCGCGGGGACTTTCTGTTGTTGGCCGACGAGCACTGGGACAGCGAGGGCGATTGTCCCGCCGACTGCCGCCACGACCTCGACCAGTTCGACAACCACGGCAAGGCGGGCCGCAACGTGCTCTACCTCGACGGACACGGCGAATGGCTGTCCGGCATCCAGATCGATCCCGCCTACGAGTCCATTCGCCAGCACGGCGCGAACTTCCGAACCAGGACGGTCGACTGATGCGCCGCCGGTCAGCCGCCCATGCGCTCCAGCAACGCCGCCGCCTCGACCGCGATGATGCAGACGTCCTCGGGGAAAATCGTTTCGCCCGCGTGCCGGCTGACGGCTTCCACGATGGCTTCGATGATCTTTGGCGGCGGGGCGTCGAGCACGCCGCGCACGACCGTCTCCAGCCGCTTCGGGCCGAAGGCTTCGCCCTGCTGGTTCGACACGTCCACGATCCCGTCCGTGAACAACACGAACACATCCTCCTGGTCCAGCGGCACGGTCCGCTCGGGAAACAACGCGTCCTCCTCCATTCCCAACAGCGGTCCGGCCTTGCTCTCATCGTGCAACCAGGCCACCTCGCCGAGCTTGCGCCGCAGATGCAACTGCGCCCGGTGGCCCGCGCTGCTGAAGCTCAGTTGCCCCGCCGCCGCATCCAGTTTCAGGTAAAAGGCCGTGGCATAGACCGGCGTGGTCGTCTGCCGCAGGATCCGGTGCAACCCCTGGTTGATGTGCTCCAGAAACCCGCCGGGATCACCCGCTTCGTCCTGCAGTTCCTCAATCAACGTGCGCAACGCGGCGGCCACCAGCGCCGCCTGCATCCCGTGTCCGTCCACGTCGGAGATGAACACGCCGACGGAATGCTTGTCCAACGGCAGGACGTCGAAGAAATCCCCGCCCACCGCCAGCGTCGGCGTGTAACGGTGGTAAAATCGCAACCCCGCCGCATCAGGCTGTTCCGACGGCGCGAAATGCGGCAGGCTCTGCGGCAGGAACGCCTCCTGCAGTTCACGCGCCAGCCGCAAATCGTGCTCCAGCGCGCGCCGCTGTTTGGTCAATTCGTCCTCCAGCCGTTTCCGTTCCAGCGCCGTGATCACCGCACGGACAAGCGACGGCACCGTCAACTGGTCCTTGCGCAAGTAATCGTGCGCGCCGCGTTTCATGGCTTCCACCGCGACGGCTTCGTTGCCCATGCCCGTCAGCACAATCACGGGAAGCGAACTGTCCGCCTCGCGGATCTTCGCCAGCGCATCCAACCCGCTCATGGCCGGCATGTGATAATCCAGGAACACGAGGTCAAACGGCTCCCGCACCAGCCGTTGCGGCGCCAGGACGGGATTCGGTTCCCAGACCGCTTCAAACACCAGTTCCGGCCCGGCTTTCTTGAAGTAACTCTTCAAGTAATCAAAGTCGGCCTGACTGTCGTCGATGACCAGGGTCTTGATCTGTTGGGCCATGCTTGGTTTCCGCTTCGCAGGAAGAACGTAACACGGGTCTTGCCGCCCTGTCTCGGAAAAAGTGGAGCTCCGCGATGGACGCGCGCTTGAACCGGGCACCGGGCCGGAGTTTGTCAGGGAGCCAAACGCACGCGGTAATAGCGGGTGGACGTATTAGTGACGACGCTGACGGTCATGTTGTTCCAGAGCGTGTCATATTGCGGGCCGCTGTTGCTCGCCGCGGAATTGGCGTTGAACAGGCGGACCAGAGCAATGCCCTGGCCTCCCGAGGGATTGAGCAAGGCGCCGCTGAACGAGACAGGCGAGCCTCCCACGGGCGTCAGTGTTCCGGAGTAGGTCCCGGCGGTCAACAAGATGATCTGCAGATGCAACCCGTCGGCCGTCCAGGGAACACCCAGGTTGTGCTGGCCGGTGCTGTCGGCAGACTTGTAGCTGTTCGAGCTGTCGTTGCCGACGTAGTAGACCTGGACCAGGTTCTGGCCCGAAGCGTTCTGCAAGCCGAACCCGACCGTGCCGCCCGATTCGACAAAGCCGTTGTCCATGTCCATCGAGAATGTCTGGCCGACAGCCATGGGACCGGATGCGAGCAAACGGGTGGCGCTGGCGACGGCGCCATTGTTGGCAAAGCCGCCCCAGGATTTACCGCCGGCGCTGTCGATGCCGCCCGTGTGACCGCCCGCGTTATTGGTCGAGGACCCCACGAACCAGCCGCTCTGGGAACTGTTGGTCACGGGGCTGGCGGTCCAGGCGGTGTATCCGTTGCCGCCGTTCAGGCCGTTGATGTTGCCAAGCCCGCTGTACACCGGGTCGGAAGCGTTGTCGGCGGCGCTTCCCACCAAGTCGAGATAGTTGGTCGAGGGACCGCCCCCGAGCGGAACGACAATCACCGGGCTGACATCGGCAAACATGTTCGAGTAACTGCCATCGCCCGAGCCGGTCGTCGCTTGCAAGGCGTAATCGTGGCCGCCCACGCAAGACCACGTCGCCAGGAAGCCCGCTTTCTCCGGCACCAGGGACAACAGGCAAAACACCGAGGCCGGGTTGGTCGGATCGAGTCCGGCCAGGTACTTGAACAGGTTGTTTTGCCCCGTGCCGTCGGCGTCACAGGTGGCGCAGGAGCCGGGAACGTTGGTCGTCGCACCGCTGCCACCGAAGTATTGCTGGCGCCACCAATCCGGGATGCCGTCCCCCACCGTGTCATTCGTGCTCATCTGCGTGGGGCCGGTGACGAAATAGGTCTCAAACGGCGCATAGAACGAATTGCCGTCGACGGCGTCCACCGCGTTGGTGCCGAGGTTCACCGTGTTGGTGGTCGACAGCGGAAAGCCGGCGACGCCGCTGGCGGTGAACGTCATCGTATCGCCCAGCGCCGACCAGGTGAACGTCCCGGCCGTTGGCGGTTGCAGGGAGAACGCGGACTGGACCGTGTTCGTATTCATCGGCTTGCTGAAGTGCAGGACGATCGGCCCGACGTTCGAGACATTGGCCGCCGCATGCGCGGGCGACTGGGTGACGACGACGGGATCGAGCGGATGAAATTGCGATTGTGCGACGAAGATTTTGATCTCGAAGCTGGCGCAGGTGATCGGTGGCGTGTTGTTGGACGAATCGATGGAGATCACCTCGTTCGTATTGAGCAGGTTCACCAGTTGCGTGCCGGGAGCGTACGTCGTGGTGCGGGCGGGCAGGGTCTGGCTCACGGCGGCGGGGGTAAAGACGACGAAGACCTCCTGTGTTTGAAACACGCGCGAGTAGGCAAAGAGGCCCGGGCCGCCCGAGGAACTCCACTGGTTGACGTGACTGCCGAGGCGCAGCGCCACGTAGTTGCGCCGGAGATTATTCAGCATCGCCACGCGCTCAAACAGCGGGTGGGTCTCGTTGAAGTTGTCCCCCACGGAAGGGCCGGACTCGAACTGGCCGGCAAACATGTCCTCGCGATTGTACGGATCGTTGCCGCCGTTAAACGCCTGCTCGGTGCCGTAATAGAGACAAGGGATGCCGCGCGCCGTGTAGAGAAATCCCAGCGCCAGCGCCAGGTGGTTGGTGTCGTTGTTGGCGTTGCCCGAACTGAGAAAGCGCGGGTTGTCGTGGTTGTCGAGGAACGTCACCAGCCGGAACCAGGCGGCGGGATCGTAGTCCGAAGCGATGGCGTTGTAATGGTTCTCGATTTGCTGGTCCTCGGCGTTGGCGTTGGCGAAGACGGGGTCGATCGTGAAAAAGAGCGGATAATCGAGCGTCGCGTCGAGGGCGAAGTTGGTGCTGCCCTTCGTGCCGGTGTAGTTGCCGACGTACGGGTCCGAACTGTTGAACACCTCGCCGAACATGAAGAAGTTGGATTTGCCGAGCGACGTGGCGAAGTTGTGGATTTGCGGGCACCAGTAGTTCCAGAACCCGCTATTGCCGTGCTCGACTTCCGGGACCGTGTCGATGCGGAATCCATCAAAGTCGCCCGTTTGGATCCAGTACTCGTAGATGTTCATCAGGTTGGTGCGGACGTAGGTGGTTTCGGTTGCCAAATCGTCCAGGCCGCTGATTTCGCCTTTGGTGATTTGCGTGCCGTCGCCGAAGTTCTGGATATAGCCGTTGGTGTGGTAGAGGGTCGTGAACGCCGCCGGCGTGACATTGGTGATGTTAAACGGCGGCGCGGGCTGGTTGGACGGGTTGATGTAGCTCATGTGATACCCGTTGGGCGGATACAGGAAATTCGGATACCCCGAATCGGTGCTGTAAATGAAATTGCCGGTGTGATTGACGACGATATCGAGGACCACCTTGATCCCGCGCGCGTGCGCCGCCGCCACCATGTTGGACAGATCGGTAAGCGTTCCCAAATGCGGCGCCAGTTGGTAGAAATCCTGGGCCCGGTAACCGGAAGAGTCCCCGTTGACGTCGTTCAGCGGAAGCGGCGAGATCCAAATGGCGGTTGCGCCGAGGGACTGGATGTAATCGAGCTTCTGCTGGATGCCCCGCAGGTCCCCGCCGTGGATGCCCCGGGGGTCGGCCGGCGCGTAGGCAAACCCGCGGTTTGTCTCGGCGTAGTCATTGGACGGATCGCCGTCGAAGAACCTGTCGGTATAGATCTGGTAGATGTTTTCGTTGCGCCAATCCGTCGGCGAGGGGTAATAGGCAAACAGTGCCCGCGCCGACAAGAGCGCCATTCCCACAGCAACCATAACAACTCGAATGTGTCTTCTCATATAGTCCCGTTCGCTCCCACAGGAAAGCGGTTTACCATGGCGTGCCAACCATCAAGAGTCGGCCTTCCCGTTCACGGTTTGATCACTATACACCAACTGGCCGCCGCGCGCAGTGATGTACATCACACAGCCGGGAGCGGTTTACAGGGGGGAACTACGGTAGCGGATGCTGGCGGCCAGGTCCTTGTCCTTGACAGCCTTATCAAGCCAGGCTTTGTCGATGATGGGAAAACCCCGGTTGAACTGCACGACCTTCTGCACCCGGAGTTCGGCAAAGAGCCGTGTCACGTACTCCCGGCTGAGGTTCAGGACGGAGGCAATCTCCATCTGGCTCATCTTCTCCTGGATGTGGATTTTGCCGCCGACGAGTTTCCCGGACCGTTCGCTGCGCTGGTACAGATAGAGCGCCAGGTCATTCTGGCCGCCGCCGGCCAGCTTGTTCATCACGATCCGGGCGATCTCCGAAAGGTCCAGCACGATCTTGTCCCGCAGAGATGGAATGGCCATGAAATGCCGGACAAAATCCCCGTTATCGATCTCCAGAAGAACGCACTCTGTCAACGCGACCGCGCCGGTGTAGTAGTGTTTCAACATCATCTCGCCGAATCCAAACAGATCTCCCTGCAGCAGGACGACGTTACAGCAGGCCGGATCGTCGCGAGGCACCGCTTCCTTTTGAATCACCACCTCCCCTTTCAGAATCACACACACGTGCCGCGACGGAGCCCCGGCCTCGTGGATTTGCTCGAACTTGCCGTAAAAACGCTGTCGGCAATAACGGGCCAGTCTTCGCAAGTCCCGTTCGGAACAGCCCTGGAAAAATGGGATTGGTTTCAACACCTGCCAGTCGATCATGAATCACTCCTCATACCCACAATTGGCGATCGAGGGAGCGGTACTGGATCGCTTCCGAGATGTGTTCTGACTGGATGTTCCGGGCGTGATCGAGGTCGGCGATGGTGCGCGAGACTTTCAGGATGCGGTCGTAGGCCCGCGCGCTGAGGTTCAGCTCCGTCATCGCCATCTTCAGCAGTTCCTGCGAATCCTCACCGAGCACGCAATGTTCCTTAATGTCACGCGGGGCCATGCGCGCGTTGCAATTCAAGCCGTCGCGTCCCGCGAACCGGTGGCGCTGCACCGCGCGCGCCTCTTCCACGCGGCCGCGGATCCTGTCCGACGATTCTCCGGTGGATTCCCCCGCCATCTCCTTGTACTTGACCGCCGGGACTTCGACGTGGATGTCAATGCGGTCCAAGAGCGGGCCGCAGATCTTGTTGCGATACCGCTGGATCATCGCGGGCGAACAGCGGCATTCGCGTTTCGGGTCGCCATAAAAGCCGCAGGGGCATGGGTTCATCGCGGCCACGAGCATGAAGCTGGCGGGGAACACCATCGTGCCCGCGGCGCGCGAGATCACCACCCGGCTCTCCTCCAGCGGTTCGCGCAGCGCCTCCAGCACGTCGCGATGGAATTCCGGCAGCTCATCCAGGAAGAGCACGCCCTGATGGGCCAGGCTCACTTCGCCTGGCGTCAGATTCGACGTCCCGCCGAGCAGGCCGGCGTTGCTGGTCGTGTGATGCGGGGAACGAAACGGGCGCGTCGCCACCAACGCCTGCCCCTTCGGCAACAGCCCCATGATGCTGTGGATCTTCGTCGTCTCCAGCGCCTCTTCCAACGTGGTCGCCGGCATGATCGTCGGCACCCGCTTGGCCAGCAATGTCTTGCCGCTGCCCGGCGGACCGATCATCAAAATGTTGTGCCCGCCCGCCGCCGCCACTTCGATGGCGCGTTTGACGTGTTCCTGGCCCTTCACGTCCGCGAAGTCAATCTCGTAGCGGCGCTGTTGCTGGAAAGTCTGAAGGGGAACTGGTCTGAGTGAAACGAAATCAGTTGCTCTGAAGGAAACGAAATGGCGGACGATCTAGGTGCAAAAAAAGCAGATTATCTGGCGATCATATCGAAGGGAGCACTAGGGGCAATTCCAATAGTCGGCTCATTGGCCGCAGAAGTGATTGGCGACCTCATTCCTAATCAGCGGATCGACCGGATCGAAGCCTTCCTAAGAGCCCTTGACGAGAAAGTCAAAGAACTCGACAAGCAAAAATTCGAAACAGAGTTTAAGAAGCCGGAGTTTATTGATCTTCTGGAGGACGGGTTCCTTCAAGCGGTACGTGCTTTATCAACAGAACGGATTGATTACATTGCGACGCTTGTATCAAAAAGGCTGTCGGACGAGCAGGCCGACCATTTGAAGTATAAGAAGCTACTTTCAATTCTGGGCCAGCTTGACGATGCAGAGGTTCTGCACTTGATCAATTACTCCTTTCTTGAAATAGGCAACCACGAGTTTATGCAGAAACATGATAACATTCTTCGCCCTGTCCCTGTGCATATGGGTTCAACGCAAACCGAACGGGATGCTGCGGCGATCCAGGACAGCAACAAGAGGCATTTGATCGAGCTTGGATTAATCCGGCCAAGGTTTCAAACCCCACGGAAAGGCGAATGGCCGGAATTTGATGATAAAACTGGATCGCTGAAAGCCTCCGGCAACGAGATAACGCCCTTGGGACGGCTTCTTGCGAAAACAATCGGCCAAGGCAGCGGCATGTAGCCTAGCTGATTGATCGGCAACCCCCCTTGAACAGCCCTGGGCATTCGCCTATGCTCTGGAATGACGGCGGTTTTTCAGACAATCGGCAAGCCGTCCAATTTGCAACGGGATAGCCCAACGGTCGCATCCTGTCCATGATCATCAACTTCACAATCTATTCGGTCGTTCACATTCGCTCCACAACGACGCAAGATGGGGAAGAGCGGATTGTAAGAGACTATCGTTGGTTCGACTCTCTTCGAGCAGCTCGCATCTATTTCAATTACATCAAACTGGCGGCACCCGCATCTTCGCCAGGGAAGAACACAAAAGACTTCAAGCAACTGTTCCGTTTTGCCCTTGGAGATGAGGCAGCGGCGATACTTGAAAGCAATCCAAAATATGCCGCCGGGCAATTGGCCTGGGCTTTAAATTTCGATCCCAGTTTCGGGGAACTGGTGGAGCAAGAACCGGCAGTAATATCGGATTGATGGACTGCAACCTGGCAGCAAGGGGCTTGGGGGAACCCCCTCTGGCAGTCAGATTTGAAATGTGCCTACCAGGTCGCCCTGGCCGCCTGAACGCCCAGCAGGAACCCAATTTGTTGCCGTCTTTGGAGTTCTTATTGCCGATTTCAGACTTGGTATCTCGGGGGCCTTTGGTAGACTGGAAGCCGCCCAACGGAAAGGAATCTGATGCCAACGTACCGCCCAACCTTCCTGAGTCCGTTTGGCTTGCGGCCTGCCTTGACTCTGCCGGAATCCGGCTTAGGCGACCGTTGCGGCCATCAAATTGTGAATCCTGAACAGCCATAGGATTCCGGAGAAGGGAAACAATGGAATTGTACAAATGGTACATCAAGCCATGGACAAAGTACCAGGACGGCAGCGGACGAGCTCCGAGGAAGGAGTTCTGGACGTTCTTCCTAGTCAACTTGAGCATCCGACTCGCACTTGAGTTCATTGACCCTAAGGTAGCGTTGGTATTTGGCTTGGTCATTCTGCTTCCTCAGATCAACGTCGGTATTCGCAGGTTGCATGACGCTGGTTACAGTGGCTGGTTCCTTCTCATTCCGATAGTCAATTTAGTGCTCATGGCGAAGGACGGTGAGCGAGGCGACAATCGCTTTGGATCCGATCCCAAGATCGTGTTGGACGGCATTCAATGCTCTGAACTCGACTTGAATGACGCCAACGACTACAACAGCCGAGGCAATGGCAAAAAGGCCCAAGGCGACCTGGATGGAGCCATTTCCGACTACTCGAAAGCCATTGAACTCGACCCTTATGACTCCACTGCCTACAACAACCGTGGCGAGGCTAGGAAGGCCAAGGGGGATCTAGCAGGAGCGGCTGAGGATTTTGCTCAAGCCGCCAAACTTCAAGGGACACTGATATAGTCGGCGCTGCTCAAAACCTTCAAGTTTTGGCAGCCAATTTTGAGCAGGCTTTTGAGCTGGGATTTCTGCCCGATTTGGGGGCTTGGGCTTTTGAGCAAGGGGATGATCCCCGCCTAATAGACCGGCATTTGTACCCCAACTCGGTAAAAGCGAGATGGACTGTTGGTCGCCCCGCCAGGATCCGTAAAGTTTGCCATTCCGTTTGTGCCCTCAATATTGTTCGTCAATGTGATCCAGTTCCCACTTGCCGGGTCTGTACAACTCTGGACGGAATACAGCAGGTTGCTAAAGCCGGTAAAACTCAAGGCCACATCCGGTTTGACAGGCGTAATGGCCAGGTCGCTGGGAGGGGGCAAAAGACTGGCCAATACGCTGCCTACGGTCGGATAACAATTCGTCTGCCCGCTGCTGGAAATGTAGCTGACCCCAGGCGTAATGGGGTCGATAAAGTATTGGACGTACAAGTTCGGATTGCTCGAAGGAGGAACATCACGGATAGTTATGGTAGCACTAAAAAACCCAAACGGAGGACTAAAATCTCCATAAACCTCCATGTAGGCGTCCCCTTGCAAAGACCCAAGTATATAAACAGTATCACCCACGTTGGGAGTGTATACAACCGTTTTGTAGAATGATGCAGAGCCAATTGGAAACCCGTCTAGTTGGCCGCCGACAGTCGTCGTATTGTTAATGGCTTGGGAATCGTCCTCCCACCGCATGGACGCAGACCACTCTGGCCCGCCGTTAATGTTGAATAAACCGCCAATAAACGCAGACGCATCTACTTGGCCGACCATGGTTAACTCCAACGAGACAGGCGTACCGATTGGCAGCGTGTCCGATGTAATCGTTATTGTGTCCGACCAAGACGCTCCCGCATCGGCCTGGCCGCTTACCGAAGCAGCGTAGGTGCATTGTCCTGCTACGCCAGCATTGAGGGTAAGATGGCCTGCAGACGCCGTTGCGTATCCTCCACCATCTATGGCTCCAAGCCCACCTGAGAGCAACGACCCGACAAGTTCGCCGTACACATAAATGTTAGTCGGTACGGTTGAGTTTGAGATATCGGAGACAATGTTGGTTGCAACGGGAACAGTACCGTTTTGGTAGCCAGAATCATAAACATCGCCATAGAAATCCGCACTTACAGAATAGGTCGCCTGTGCACTGGCATTCGACCCCCAACCCCAAAATCCCAAAAACGCAATTCCAACAATGGGGAATAAATTCGCCAAAAGCCCGACCCGATACCCTTTGACCATGCCAAGGCTCCTCTGTTTGCCAAACTCGCCTATCTCTCCTGCAACCCAGCCGACAGGCCTGATTTTATTGGCTCAGAGGAGTTTTTCAAGCCAAAAGGCGGCTGGAACCTAGGACTTCAAGCCAGGCGCTTTTGAGTCTGCAGTCCTGTCGGATTTGGCCTTTGGGCCTTTCAGGAGGGGGTAGATCCCCCGACGCAACGTCGCACTTGAAACCCCCGTGCGTTTCGCCAATTGCCCCCAACTGAGCCCCTGTTTGCGAAGTTCCAGCGCCTTGTTGACGTCAAATCCCACTCTGGGTCGTCCGAACTGGACGCCGTTAGACTTGGCCCTCGCAATGCCCGCCGAGACCCGCTCTTTGCAAAGTTCTCTTTCAAATTCACTGATGGCTCCCAGGAAAGTGAAAACCATCCGGCCATGCGGCGTGGTCGTATCAATGCCCTGGGTCGAAGAACAAAAGTCCACGTGACTGGCCCGGAGCAGACTGAGTATTTCCAACAAATGAGATGTCGAGCGGGCCAGACGGTCAATTTTCCAAACCACCAGAACATCGAACTTGCCCTTCTGGGCATCCGCCAGCATCTCGCATAGCGCTGGGCGGTCATGCTGGGCTCCGGAAACCGCATGATCCTCGTATACCTTGGCGACTGTCCAGCCCATGCGGTCGCAGTACCGCCGCAATTCCAGGGATTGGTTTTCCGTCGTCTGGCCAGTGGTACTCACCCGCAAATAAAGCGCCGCCTTCTTCATGGTTTCAATGACTTTGCTTTTGCTGTCGCTGGACGGCCAGTTCCTGCTTGGCCACGCATATTGTAATTCCCTCCGCATCTTGAAAGCGGGCATAGGCCTGTAGTTCTTGTCGAACCAGTTTGCGCTCCCAAGTGGGGGGTAGTGTCCCAAACTCATTGATGAGATACGAAACTTGCCGCACTTGGCCAGGATGAGAAGCAATCTCCAGCAGGCGGCTCAAAACATGAAAAGCGGCTTGCCAACCAGTTTTGCCTTTTGCCCGATGCATTATGACCCTGGCAGCATCAGGTATCCGGTCGAGAGCGACAACAAGATCAGCATATTCCCGCAAAACACCGATGTCCTCGGCCCTGCAGCTTTTTTCCACTAAGACCTGTTCCGAAACTGCCATCGATATTTCCAGTACGTCGGGCTTTTTCTCGACCTCCTCATTGCCATCCGCTGCGCCAATCGGTCGGATCAAAAACCCGCCTTTTGTTCTGGCACTGATTTCCCACTTGCCCCAGATGGCCTGCTTGAGCCCGTCCCCGAATCCTTGGTACGAGACGCTGTGTTGGCCGATGTAGTCTTTGCTCCACCACGCTTCATTCGCCTTTACGTCGTAGCGGCCTTTGATGACAAACTTCCCGACGTAGTCGATGCCGCTTCCACTCAGAACTCCATTGTTGAAGTCGAGATGCAGATCCATTCGATGTCTGGTCTGTTGGCCTGAGTACGTAAAAAAACCAGTCCACTGCCCACTTTGGAAGCTGTCGCCATTCATGTTCAATCCAACTGCGAAACCTGAATCACTCGGACTTTTCGGCCAGGGTATTTGGCTTCCACGAGCCGCCGGACGTTGTACTCCGCCGCTGCTTGAACCGACTCTTCGAAAGTGCCGACCCCATCAACGTAATATTTCACTGTAAAAGTGCGCATTGAACTCCTCATTTTTCCCCCCACAAGGCGGCTGTTAAGTGAACAAGGTTTGCGTCGGGAGACCGCCCGTTTTTGAAAAGTGTCTGTTTCCTGAGCATTTCCACTGCTCCGCAAGTTTTTCGGCTTTCACAAATTTTGAAAACTGACAGTTCGAGCGGTTACAGTCGGCTTTTGGGTATCAGCCTCTGGCCTCAGAGCCCCGCCAGTCTATTTCGTCCGCAGGATGCAGGCACCGTTCGTCTTTTCGATGAAAAAACCGTTACGACAGCTCAAATGCCTGGGACTATTGACCGAATTTTTGGCGCTCATGATCACTGCAACATCGAAACCGGCCCGCTTGACGGATTTGCCTGTCGCCTTCGCCAGCAGTTCCACGAGTTTCTGCCGAGGGAGCCCTTCTTGGTGTTTCGCCAGAATGTCGTAGGCCGCCCCATAGGAACTGCCATCCCTAAACGGGTTGCCTTCCACTCGGGGAGACTGGGCATTGGAGGCCTTCTTGGTCGGGTTCTTGACCTTCTTGGAAGTGGATTTCTTCGTCATTTTTTGGCCTTTGGTTGGGTTTTTTGCCGCCAGAGGCTTGAACGGTTTTTGGCTGCCTCAAAGCCTCATCATGCTAAGGATAATACCAGGCTACTCAGTGGATGTCGAGATATAAAGCTCACATGTGCAACTATTTACACATTGTAGTGCAAAATGGAGGATGCCGCTCCCTGCGGGTCTATAGGGTGGGAAAATGGCAGCTTGGCCGCCCAAACCCTGGTTTGGTCTTGGAAAGAGAATGCCTGGCTCCTTTTGCACCGGAGGAGCCGTTGGTGGCGGAACTGTTTGCCTCTAGGAAGTAGGGAATGAGAGTCGAGGGTAGTCCCTTATGAACGAGTTGGATCAACTTCAAAGAGCGGTTGAGAAGCTGGAAGAGTCTCTGTGAAGGTCTCCGGTAAGACATTTGCAACCTGAGAGACACACTTTCCCGCCGTATAGGAATACGGCGGCGTGAAAGTGTCTCTCTTGGACTCTCCCGACAAGACTTTCACAGCCTCTTTTTTGCCATCAACATCTCCGTGAAAGTCTCTCTCCGAGGGTTGAGGTTCTGAGGACTGTTTATGTCTGCTGTAGGACTTCGCCGCATTGGTTCCTGGTCTTGCCGTCCGCCAAATGAAAATCTGCTCATCTTCCTCAAGCTCCTTCAACCAGCTTCTGGCTTTGTTCTGCCCGATCTCCAGTTCGGCGGCAGCACTAAACAACTTGGTTTGGGATATATCTCCGGTAGCAGGGATCAAGTTGAGGACATCGTCCTTGGTCATTTTGCGAACCCCAACAGGCGCTTCGCCCTGTTCCCAAAAGATGCCCGTCTTGGCATGCCGGATGTGAATGGAATAAATGGGCTTGCCCCAGGCATCAATCAGGCCCGCCCGACGTCCACGTTTGCCAAAAATCATTTCAAACACATCATGCTCCCCAATAGATCGTATGGCGATGACTGCCCTCGCCCAGTTGGCAAGCTCAGCCGTTCCAGACCCCAGGTAAGCAAAGTCGCCAGCTTTGAAGTCCGACTTGTCCTTTTTCGCCTGCGGCTTGTTCGTGTGATGGATAAGTACCAATGCGCAGCCATGCTGTTGAAGGATCGGGTTGAGTCCATTTCGTAAAAAGGCGGAGACCGCCTTTTGCTCAATGACACTGTCGCCTAGGTACGCAAACAAGGGGTCGAGGAACACCAGGTGTGGCCGATGTTCTTGAACCAATGCGCCGACCATGTCGACCAATTTGGAACCCGTCTTGGTCGATTCGCAGATTACAGTGATTGCGGCAGACACTTCTTCACGTTGTTCAGGCGAGAGCTTTAATCCGTCATAGATTCCATCCCGAAGCTCGGAGATGTCGCCATGATCATTTTCGCTTTGGATGACGAGGGAGCGCAATTTGCCGGATGGGACAATGCCCAGATGGGACAGGCCGAGGCTCCAGCAAATCGCCGCCTGGGTTGACCAGGAAGATTTTCCAATTCCGGTGGGGGCGGCGACAAGGAGCCCGCCGCCCCGGCATAGATAACGGTTTCCTAAAAGGTTTCCGCCATTGTCGGTTCCATGAGTAAAGGCATTCAATGGCAGGGCTGTTGGCAAGGCCACCCCAGTGGACAGGGCGGCGATTTTCTTGCGAAGGTCAGCAAGAATCTCCGCCCCGCCCATTTTGGCGGCCAGCAGTTTTTCTGCATACTCTTTTACAATTCCAAAGGCAACAGCCTGGGCATTACGCTCAATAATACCTGCTTTGGTCGGCTGGTAATCGGTTGGAACGCAAAAGCTGGAGTCCGAAAAGCATTTAAAGTAGATCTCCATAATCCTCGCCTGGTCTTCCGGCTTTTCAAACCGTTCAGTGGTGAAGCTCCTGACGTTGGGATGGGTTGGCTCAAGATGGCGCTCTTGCCAAAGATCACGGATGAGGGCGAAAAACTGGGCGTAACTTCCGTGGGTGAATTGTTCGGGGGTCAAAGCCGTCACGGCGTCGGGGGCAAGGCCTGTAAACTTTAAGACGATGCTGATGAGCTTGCGTTCCTGATCTTTGGCAATCCCCAGCCATGGTTCATTTGGCAGAGTGACTCTTTCAATGGGAGCGGGAGGATTCATCGGAGCTCCTGGCGAGAGTAGATGCGCTGGCAGTGGGGGCATCGGTTCCATCCACGTTTGCCAATTCTGGCTGTCCATGTCTGCCCGCAGAGTGGACTTGGGCAGGTCAGGGTCTGTTTGGGTTGGGTGGTCGGTTCGTAGTCCTTGAGAACCATTTCCCAGCCCGCAAGGTTGTTGTCTTCAATTTTCATACTAAACCTCAAAGCAGAGCTCCACTGCGGTCGAAAAACGGGTTCGGAAGCAGGGGCTTGTATTACCCACCGCCATGGAGCTCAAAGTTTGCTTTGTCATTGCTTCCGTATTTGCCGTTTTCCGTCGGCGTCGCCACGTGGGCGACTATAGACATTATACCGAGGAGTGCGACCCTGTCCCTGTATGGGCTCAGCCTGGTTTTATGAATGGCGGAGGGCTTTAGAAGCCTTGGGGAATGGCATGTTTTCAGGGCCAGGGTGATGGGAGAAAACGAACAACCCATCGGGCCCCAACCCTATTGTGATTGAACGGAAGCTAGGCCGCCCAAGCGGGGATCAACTCTTCAACAGCGCCGCTTCGGGATTTCCAACCCCATTTTTGGATCCACTCCGCTTCGGTCATTTCCATCTCATCGAAGTGGTGCCAACCAACCTCGACGAGTGGGATTTGAGCAGGAAAGAAAACGCCCAAATCCATCAGGCCCGCATGTTGTGCTGGGGTCAATGGTCGTAGGTGGAATAGCATCAACATGTAGCCGAATCGGTGTTTGCCTGTTTCGCCGACAAGGTCTGCCCGACCTGGGAAAAACAGGATGTCCGCAACTTTGGCACAATATTGAAACCACTGCGTCTCTGTCGTGTTGAACGTCAACACGCAAACCAGCGGCCCGTAATGGGCAGTCTCGTAGGCTTTCCAAAGCCACTTTACCAACCCCTTGCCGTAAGGCGGATTGCACCAAATTGTTTTTTTCCCATTGACCGACCAGTCTTGGACAAGCCCATCATCGTGGATTGTAAAATAATTCCCCTTGCCTGTGACTTTTGTGTTGATGTCGCTGGCGGCCACGTCTAGGTCATAATGAAACAACCTGTTGAGAGGATTAAAAATCCTGTCGGGAACCGGAAACTCGTTCCCCTCGTTCACAACCCCGAACTCGCTCGCATTTTCTGAAAAAAAGTCTTTCACTTTTTTAGAATCGCCGCCGTCAGGGTGTTTGGCGATGTAGTCGATGAAGGCTTTTCCCTTCTTTATCGGGTCTTGAATTTTCTTCGCATGAGCCTTCATTACCCGGCCCGTGGATTCATTCGGGAGCGGGACGCCGGTCGACTCCTTGAACTCCTTGTTGAACTGATGGAAAACGAAGCGCTGGTAGTTCCTCTTTTCCCCCGTACTAAACCCGAAACGAGCCGCATTTTTTACATAGTATTGCTCAAAAGATTTGCAGCCTGATTCCCGCCAGAGTTCCTTCTCCTCGATTTCGTTCAAGGCGCTTTGGGACTCCGCCACTGGCTTGGCGTTGTTGGCGAGGATCGCCTCCAATTCAAGCAACCGCTGTTTTTTGTCTATGTTTGACATCTCAACTCCTCCGATTTTTCTACAACTGTAGAAAATCAACGGGGCAATGACCCTGATGGGTACACCATATCCGTTGTGATTTATGGGCCTACGCTTAGAACAGCGGACGGGCCCGTTGGCTTCGGAGGAGTTGTGCCTAAGGCGGCAACCCAAGTTGAAGCGACGTGTACTTAGGGCATTTTGGCGGGCTTGTCAACAGGGAATCGTTACCTCTTCAGGCCCGGCTGCTCAGTTAAACCAAAAATGCTGAATCAGAAGAGGACTAATTTTATTGGCTCACATACAATCCATTCAGTTACTAAACGCCGCTTCCGCCGCGTTGTCCACCGGCACGATCAGTCCCCGCTTCTTCCCCGCGCGCGCACACAAGGCGATGGGCAAGACGCCGTTGACGCTGCGCACTTCGCCGCTGAGGGCCAGTTCGCCCACGATCGCAAACTCATCCAGGTTCTCCGCCACGATCTGTTCGCTAACCGCCAGCAAACCGATGGCGATGGGCAAATCGAAACTTGGCCCCTCCTTTTTCACGTCCGCCGGGGCAAGGTTGATCGTCGTGCGTCCCATGGCGTACTTGAACCCGCTGTTCTCGATGGCCGTCTTGACCCGGTCCCGCGATTCCTTCACCGCCGCGTCGGGCAACCCGACGATGACAACGACCGGCTTGCCCCATCCGTAATCGACTTCGACTTCGATGGGATAGGACTCAATGCCGAGCACGGCGGCGGAGTGGACTTTGGCGAGCATGCGTGTTCTTGTACCCCAACCCTTCGCGCAAGTCGAATGCGATTTGCCGATCGCAGAACCGCTTGCGCGCAAGCAGGCCTTGCGGCGCCGCTCAATAGATATACGGCTCGCTCAGGTCGAAGGCGTTTTGGATCAGGCGGATGTCGGCGGGGTCCTTCGCGCCTTCGGGCAGCAACACCTCCACGATGTCGAACCGGAACTTTACCTGGGGATTGCCCAGGAGACGGAGGTAATCGAGAGCGGCTTTGGTCAGGTTGCGCTGCTTGTCGCGATCAACTGCCTCGCTGGGAGCGCCGAACTCCTCGCTCTTGCGCGTCTTGACCTCGACGAATACGAGCCAGTCCTTGTGCCGGCAAACGATGTCCACTTCGGCCTTGCCGCTGCGGAAGTTCTTCACGAGGACCTTGTAGCCGTGCCGCCGCAGGTGTTTCGCCGCGGCCTGTTCTCCACGCGCGCCCGTGATCTGTTTGGACGTGGCGTTGCTCGATCGTTTGATCCAGGGGAAGAACATGCGGGACAGCTACAGCACGGCGAACTCGGCCTGGACCGGTTCGATGGCGGCGCGGACGGGTTCGAACGTTTTGCGATGGACGGGTGACGGGCCGTACTTCTCCAGGGCGGCCAGATGTTCGGGAGTGCCGTAGCCTTTGTGCTGGGCGAAGTTGTATTGGGGGTATTGCTCGTGCAGTTCCAGCATCAGGCGGTCGCGGGTGACCTTGGCCATCACGCTGGCGGCGGCGATGGAGAAGCTCTTGCAGTCGCCCTTGACGATGGCGGTCTGTTTGACGCCGATCAGCGGGACGCGCAATCCGTCGACGAGCACGTGGTCGGGCCTGACCTTCAACGTATCCAGCGCCAGTTGCATGGCGCGCCAGGTGGCGCGCAGGATGTTGTAATGCTCGATGACCTCGACGCTGGAAATGCCGACGGCCCAGGTGACGTCCTCACGGGCGGTCAACTCGGCGTAGATGGCCTCGCGCTGCGGTTCGGAGAGTTGTTTGGAATCGGTCAGCGTCTTGTGGCGGAACCCCTGCGGCAGGATGACCGCTCCGGCCACGACCGGCCCGGCCAGCGGCCCGCGTCCCGCCTCGTCGATCCCGGCAATGATCCTCGCGCCGCCCTGCTGCGCTTTGCGCTCGTAACGGAGCATGCGAGGGCCGGGGTTGGCTATTGCTGTTGGTCTTCGACCTTGATGGCGGTCTTGCCGATGCGTTTGCGCAGGTAATACAGCTTGGCTTTGTGGACCTTGCCGGTGCGCTCGATCTCGATCTTCTGGATGAAGGGCGAATGCAGCGGGTAGACGCGCTCGACGCCTTCGCCGTAGCTGATGCGCCGGACGGTAAACGTCTCGGCGATGCCCCGGCCCTGCTTGTTGATCACGATGCCCGCAAACACCTGGACGCGTTCGCGCTCGCCTTCCTTGATCCGGCTGTGCACCTTGATGGTGTCGCCGACCTTGAACGCCACGAGGTCCGACCGCAACTGTTCCTTCTGGATCTTCTCAATCACATTCATTGTCCTGCTCCTTCGCTACCCAAGTAAATCGGGCCTTCGTTCTTTCGTCCGCTTGCGGGCCTGTTCCGCGCGCCATTCGGCCACCGCCGCGTGGTCGCCCGACAGCAAAATGTCCGGCACACGCATCCCGCGAAACTCGGGAGGCCGCGTGTACTGCGGGCCTTCGAGCAATCCGCCGGCAAACGAGTCGTCATCGGCGCTCTGCTCACTTCCCAGCACGCCCGGGATCAACCGGACCACCGCGTCCACGAACACCGCCGCCGCCAGCGCGCCGTTGGTCAGCACGTAATCGCCGATGCTGACTTCCTCGTGCACCAGCGCCTCGCGCACCCGTTCGTCGACGCCTTCGTAATGGCCGCAAATGATGATCAGGTGCGGTTTCAACGCAAACTCCTGTCGCGCGCTGTTGCGTGAACGGCGCGCCCTGCGGCGTCATCAATACCACGCACGACTCCGCGCGCCGCAACTTCTCCACTGCTTCAAAGATCGGTTCGGGCTTCATCAACATCCCGGGCCCGCCGCCGTACGGCCTGTCGTCCACCACCCGGTGCTTGTCATGCGTGAAATCACGCAGGTTGTGGACCTTGATCTTCACCAGTCCCGCTTCGCGAGAGCGCTTCAAAATGCTCTCGTCCAGCGGCCCCTCGAAGATCCGCGGGAACAACGTAAGGATGTCGAATTCCATCCGTCACGTCCGCCGGGCGGCTACTGTTGCTGCCCGCCTTCTTCGGCTTCCGGTCCGCCGCCCTCTTCGTGTGCCGGGTGTCCGCCCTCATCGCCCGCCGGTCGCCGGCCGCCTTCCGGCTCAATGATCTCGAGCATGGCGCGTTTGCCGCTCTTGGCCGCCGCGCTGGTCAACAACGTGCGGATGGCGGTGATGGTGCGCCCGCTCTTGCCGATGACCTTGCCGATGTCGGTCGGGTTGAGCCGCACCTCGAAGACCACGACGCGTTCGCCGTCCACTTCCTTCACTTCCGCCTGTTCGGGGTGATCGACCAGCGCCTTGACCACGTACTCGATAAACGCTTTCATCGCACTCCAATCCACCAGCCGTCAACCGCCGCCTTGATGGTCTCAGGCTGGTTTGGGCGCCAGTGCGGCCTTTTCCGCCTTCTTCAAAATGCTGCGCACGGTGTTGCTGGGCTGGGCGCCTTTACCGATCCAATGCTTCGCCCGCTCCAGGTCCACCTCAAAATTGACTTCCGTCTTTTCCGGATTGTACGTCCCGATATTTTCGATGAACCGCCCGTCGCGCGGGCTGCGTCCGTCGGCCACGACAATGCGGTAGCGCGGCACGTTCTTCGTTCCGACCCGCCGCAATCTGATTTTTACTGCCACGTGTTCCTTCTCCTGTTCAGCGGGCAAGTTTCGGCATCACGCCCTTGCGGGCCATCGCCTTTTGCATCTTGCCCATGTCTTTCATCATCTTCTTCATCATGCTGAACTGCTTCAGCAAATCGTTCACCTCGGCCACACTCGTCCCGCTGCCGCGCGCAATACGCGTGCGACGGCTCGCGTTCAGGATCTCGGGACGCTGGCGCTCCCCTCGCGTCATCGAATGGATGATCGCCTCAATACGCTTCAGTTGAGAGTCGCCCAGACTGAGATTTTTCATTTTATCCATTCCCGGCAACATTCCAAGAAGATTTTCCAGGGGCCCAAGCTTCTTAAGCTGTTGGAGTTGCGACAGAAAATCTTCCAAATTCAGGCTTTGCTCGTCGATTTTCTTCTGCATTACCTCCGCATTCTTCGCGTCGAAGGCCTCCTGCGCCTTCTCCACCAGACCCACTACGTCGCCCATTCCCAGGATCCGCCCGGCCATCCGTTCGGGGTAAAACATCTCCAAATCTTCCAGCTTCTCGCCCACGCCGGCGAACTTGATCGGCTTGCCGGTGACCGCCCGCATCGACAACGCCGCGCCGCCGCGCGCGTCGCCGTCGAGCTTGGTCAACACGATGCCGGTGATGTTCAGCGCCTTGTCGAAATGCTCGGCGATGTTGACCGCTTCCTGGCCGACGGCCGAGTCCGCCACCAGCAAAATTTCCTGGGGCGACAGCAGGTCGCGCATCCGGACAAGTTCCTGGACCAGTTCTTCATCGATGTGAAGCCGGCCGGCGGTGTCGAAAATCAATACATCACGGTCCTGCGCCTGCGCCATCGAGACGGCTTGTTTGCAAATCTTGATCACGTCTTTCTCGTCGCGCATCGCGAACACGGGAATTTGCAATTGTTTGCCGAGCGTTTCGAGTTGGTCAATCGCGGCAGGCCGATACACGTCACAGGCAACCAGCAGGGGTTTCTTGCCGTGTTTGGTGAGAAGTTTCGCCAGCTTCCCGCAAGTTGTCGTCTTGCCCGAGCCGTGCAACCCGACCATCATCCAATTGCCCGCCTTAATCGGTGGCACTGGCATCCCCGGCTGTGTCCCTTCCCCGCCCCCCATCAATGCCACCAGTTCATCGTGGACGATCTTTACGATTTGCTGGCCGGGGGTGATGCTGGAGAGGACTTCCTGGCCGAGGGCGCGCTGTTTAGTGCGCTCGATGAAATCCTTGGCGACCTTGTAATTGACGTCGGCTTCCAGCAACGCCAGGCGCACCTCGCGCAGGGCGTCGGCGACGTTCTTGTCCGTCAGCTTGCCGTACCCGCGCAGGTTCTTGAAAACCGCCTGCAATTTCTCTGAAAGTGAGTCAAACATGCTCTCTCGCGACCCCTCGGAATATCAGCCAAGCAGTGGGAAGTGCAAGGAAATTAGGGGGCGCCTCCTTGGCCGCTTGGCCCTCATTCTCAAAAATGATTAAGGCCGTATTAGGTCGTATTAGGCCGTATTGGGCCGAAGGAGGAAATCCACGGATTTCACGGATTCCACGGATTAGGCTGGGTTTTGGGTCTTCCCCTGGAAATTTTATGGTTGGACTAGGTTTGACTAGCCTTGACTGGGTTTGACTAGGTTTGACTGGTCGGGGTCGGCGAACGACGGCGGCTCGGCTGGAGCCTCGCCCTCCCCGCAGACGTCGTTCGGTCGTTTGGGAGGGCGAGCCTCCCGGCGAGCCGCGCCGCTGTCTTGTGGGCGGCGGGCACACCCCTTGCGCTGCCCTTTTGGCCTCTGCCGCCGAAGAAACTATGCCAACTGCATATGTCATGCTGGCGGCACCGTAGCACAATCCCGCAACTCTGCAAGCGCTAAGAGTCAGGCCAACTCTAATAAACTCCAACCTCCTGCCGAGGGAGTTGAGCCGTTGGGGGGTTAGAGCGTCTAGGGGCCCGGCTCTGCGCTGTGGGTGCTATCAATCCAAGAGTATGCAACAAATCTATGGACAGCCTCGGAGACCATCACTTCGTAATTTGTTAACGGGGCATCCTTGTGTTGGGCGGGAATCTTCGGAATGTACAGATTCGCGAATACCTGATTGGTGATAACGCCGAGAGATAGGCTGAAATCGCCGTTTGTGCTGCTATAGTAAAGGCCAAGCCAAGGGTCATCAGGGTCATCCCTGTCACCGTTTTCAATTTTCATTCTATAGCGGAGAGCAGAATCGGGAGCTAGTGTGATCTGACAAACGTCAACCTCGTTTGTCGAAAGAATCGTAGCGATACGTGGCCATTCCGTGCAAGCAGAGGCGACACTTTGAGATTGTGGCGACAATTGGCTAAGGTCGCTACGAACGCAGGCGGCTGCGAAATGAAAGACGGCCAGCCTTGTTTGCGCTAGAGCCATGCGGTTAATGGATCTTTGTTCGCGAGCGCGAGCATCGGCTTCACGAGCCCGAGCTTCGGCCTCCGCCGCCTTAAGAATAAGGGAGTCCCGTTCCTTCCGTACAGTTTCGAGCCAGTTTTGCATCGTTGGAGAAGCATTAGTGACAATCGGTTCGCGTTGTTGTTCTTCAGCTATTGCGGCTAATACCGGCGAGCTAGTTGGCCAGTTTGATAGCATCGCAAGATAAACGCGTTCGTCCGCGTGGATCTTGTATTCTAGCTCGGTTTTAAAAAACTGGATGTCGCGCGAAGAGTTTGTCGCAGTGGCGAGCGACATTGAAGCAATAGCGTTAGCGTTACTTAGCTGATCTTTGACCTCTCGCGTGTCTCGATCCGTCTGTAAGCCGGCTTTCAACTGAAAACCAGACAGAACCCAAATACTCACGATGGCAATTGCGTGCAACGATTTCTTGAGACGAGCACTCGCAATTTGTTCGGGTTTCACGAGATAGTCAAATACCCACGTTAGTGTGGCCAAAATGGCAATAAGAAACGTGGTCGTGAAATACTGCACCCAAGTATACTAGCGGGGTCGGATTAAGCAGACAAGCTAAACAGAATTCCGGTCGCACCGGAGCACGATCTTTCACGCTCCCCCGCTCCACGCTCTTACTCGCCGTAGCCGTTACTCCGCGACGCGCTCAATCTTCGCGCCTAGGTGGCGCAACTTCTGGTCGATGCGTTCGTAGCCGCGGTCGACGTGGTAGATGCGGTTGACTTCGGTTTCGCCGTCGGCTTCCAGGCCGGCCAGGACCAGGCCGGCGCTGGCGCGCAGGTCGCTGGCCATCACGGGCGCGCCGCTGAGGCGTTTGACGCCTTTGACGATGGCGCTGCTGCCTTCCAGCGAGACGTCGGCGCCGAGCCGGGCCATTTCGCTGATGTGCATGAAGCGGTTCGGGAACACTTTTTCGGTGATGACGCTGATGCCGGGCGTGACGGTCATCAAGGCGCTCATTTGCGCCTGCATGTCGGTCGGGAAACCGGGGTACGGCATGGTGATCACGTCGACGGGTTTGAGGTCGCCGTTGCTGATGACGCGGATCGTGCCATTGTTGCGTTCGACGGTGACGCCGGCTTCTTCGAGTTTATCGCGGACGGCGCAGAGATGTTCGGCGCGCGCGCCTTTGATCTCAATGTCGCCGCCGGTGATGGCGGCGGCGGCCATGAACGTGCCGGCTTCGATGCGGTCGGGAATCACCACGTGGTCCGCGCCGCGCAACTCGTTGACGCCTTCAATCTCGATCATGTGACTGCCCGCGCCTTTTACCCGGGCGCCCATCTTATTGAGAAAAATCGCCAGGTCTTCGACTTCGGGTTCGCAGGCGGCGCTTTCGATGTAAGTGGTGCCTTTGGCGAGCACGGCGGCCATCATGATATTGGCGGTGCCGAGGACGGTCGAACCGAACCGGCCGCCCATGAACACGTCGCCGCCGGTGAGTTCCTGGCAGCGGGCGTGGACGTAACCGTTTTCGACCAGGACTTCCGCGCCGAGACGTTTCAGGCCTTTAATATGTTGATCGATGGGGCGGTCGCCGATGACGCAGCCGCCGGGCAGCGAGACTTTGCAATTGCGGAGCCGGGCCAGCAACGGGCCGAGCAGACAGACCGAAGCGCGCATTTTGCGGACGAGTTCATAGGGAGCGACGCCGAGGGGATGCTGGGCCTGGACTTCAACGATGCCTTCGGCTTTGTGGTGGGTGACCTTGACGCTCAGCCACTTCAGGATATCGCACATGAACTGGATATCGCTGAGGTTCGGCACCCCGCGAATGATGCACGGCTCGGCGGTGAGCAAGGTGGCGGCGATGATGGGCAGCGCGGCGTTTTTCGAGCCGCTGATTTGGACCGAGCCGCGGAGCGGATTTCCCCCACTGATAATGATCTTTTCCATAGCTCCCTCCTTGTGAAAGCTACTGCTGACTTCCGTTGTTGTAGACCGGCCCAACGGGCCGGCGTCCCCACACCGCTTGTTGCCAAGCGGCCTACAACGGCCGAGCGACAATATCGCGCTCGTGCCCCTGCAAATCTTTTACGACCTGGACGACTTCGTACTTTTCACCAACCAACAAATTTTCGACGGCCAACCGCTGGCCCGCGCCGATTTCCAGCGCCAGGAATCCTGAGGGAGTTAAAACACGCCTGGCGTCCATGACCAAGCGTCGGATAACTTCGAACCCATCCTCACCCGCCGTCAGCGCGCGCACGGGCTCAAAGTCTCTAACCTCCTTAGGCAACTTCGCCAGTTCCCCGGTGGCGATATAGGGTGGATTGGACACAATCAAGTCCGCCCTCAAGCTGCCGGGGAAATTCTGTAACAAATCACTCCGCAAAAAGCGAATGTTTTTTTCCAAATCGTGTTTTTTTGCGTTGGCCCGGGCCACCTCCAGGGCCTCCTCGCTCACGTCCAGCGCATACAGCACCGCGCCCGGCAGGTTTTTGGCCAGCGCCACGGCGATACAGCCGCTGCCCGTGCCCACGTCCACCACGAGGGGCGCCGGCAGCGGTTTCAGGCGTTCCAGCACCGTTTGCACGAGCAATTCCGTCTCCGGCCGCGGGATCAGGACGCGTTTGTCCACCGCCAATTTCAGCCCGTAAAATTCCGTCTCGCCGGTGATGTACTGGACCGGCTCGCCCGCCGCGCGGCGTTTGACCATCTCCCGCAGTTTTTCCAAGGTCGGCTCATCCAGTTTCCGCTCGAATTCCATGTAAAGATCCAGCCGCTTTTTTTTGAGCAGATGCGCCAGCAACAACTCGATGGTCAGCCGGGGCGATTCGATCCCCTGTTTTTCGAAGAAAGGCGTGGTCTTGTTGATGACGTCCAGGATGCGCACGACCCCGAGCCTACCTGAACGGAAAACCCGGAGGAAGAAAGAAACAAGGCCCGCCGGCGGCCGCTCAGGCCTTCTTCTTTGACGGGCTGGCGGGAGCAGGACGATGGGGAGGCCGGCGTGTGGCGCTGCCGGCTTGGAACCAATGGACGGCGTACCGGGTCAGCTCGCCGGTGGTGCCCAGTTTCAATTTTTCCCGGAGGCGGATGCGATACGTCGCGATCGTCCGCGCATCGACGCCGAGGGTGCGGGCGATGTCCCGCGGGGCGTATCCCTGCCCCATGAGTTGCATGACCTGAAACTCCCGGTCGCTGAGGGTTTCGGCGGCCGTTGACCCTGAGGGTTCGCGGCCCAGGGTGTGCCGCAGGATCCTCGCCGCGAGTTGTTCGCTCACGTACACGTGCTGTTTGAGCACCTTGCGAATGGCCAGCAGCACCAGCGAGATGTCTTCTTCCTTGGAAATATAGCCGTTGGCCCCCGCGCCGAGCACGCGTTGGGCGAACATGTTCTCCTCGTACATCGACAACACGAGAATGCGGCCTTGTGGATGGCGGATCCGCAGGTCCTTGATCAAATCGATCCCGTCGGAATCTTTCAGGGAAAGATCGATGATGATCAGGTCCGGCTTTTCGCGGCTGACCCCTTCCAGGGCGTGCGCGGCGTCCCCTGCTTCGCCACAGACCACCAGGTCCGGTTGCGCATTGAGCGTCCGGGTCAACAGCCCGCGCAACAGCGCATGGGGGTCCACGATGTACAAGCGGGCCCGGCGCGGCTTGATGTCTTTCGCGGCGGGGGGACGACCCGCGGGTTTCAGCGCTGTTTTCATCGGCTCCAACTCCGCGACAGCCGCGTTCCCGCCGCCAATTTCCTCCACGTCCGATGCCAGCCACTGAGCTTGCATGATTGTTCCTCCTGGTGATTGTCTGCGCGCGAAAAAAGGTTGACGCTTGTGGATGGCGGAACGATGGCAATCCGGCAAAGAAACGGATTCATGTTCGCGACCGGGGCAGGCCGGCGGCCGCCGTCATTCCCGGCGTCTGAGAACAGCCATTCCAACGCTTGTAAACCGAGCCCTGGATATGGTGTTTGTGGAAGCTGACCAGCCCCAGCGGGGGAAAGCACCCGACCGGGCCGACAACCTATCGTCTTGTTCGGCATCGTGACCTCAACGCGACCAACTATCCTGAGGCCTCGATCCTACCCCAACAACCTCACCGTTTTGTTAGACTGACACAGGCTGATCGGGAAGTCAAAATCATTATCGTCGAAAACCGACAAGCGGCCTCCGGCGGCCAGGCGTCATTCATGTCACGCTTGGTTTCTGGGGGTGGACGCCGATGGATCCCCAAAGATATTTTTTGAAATCGGGCGATTGCACCCACTCCAGGCGCTGGCGGGCGGCGGCGAGCCGTTCGCGGATTCCCAGGCGTTTGGCTTCTTCGGCGTAATTGGCCTTGGTCAGGAAGCGTTCCAGGTAGCCGACGCGTTGCTCCCAGAAACGGACCTCAATGGCCTGCTGGGCGTGCAACCGTCCCGCGTACCAGTTGCCGGCCAGCATGTTCTTGCTGGTGAACAGGGCGCGCACCTCGGGATGATTGAGGTCTTTGCCCTCGAACTGGTCGTAGAGCATGATGTGCAGCAGCGCTTTCAGCGGCGGGCAGGCTTCCTCGACGCTGCCGTCGTTGAAGTACGCCTGGGCCACGCGCTTCTGCGTTTCGAGGATGTTTTCCATGCCGTCCACAAAAATATCGATGTCCTGCGTTTCGGGCCGGAGCATCTTGTAGGTGAACACCACGTGCGGGTGGTTGAAGACGCGCCCGAAGAAATGGATCACGAACTTCATCGTGATCCGGTAGCCCAGCCGGCTGGCCAGGATCGTCTGGCCGTTGTGCACGAAGTCCGCGCACTTCTCCAGATAGCCGTTCTCGATCAGGAATTGCGGGTCGCGTTCCTCCACGCTGGTGCGGCACCAGAGTTCGGGAATCAACAGGCTGATGTCGTGGTCGACGCGCGCGTGCGGGCCGATGAAGCCGGCGGCGGTGATGAAAACGTGGTCGCCCGTGAGCAACAGCGAGGTGAGCGCGTTGTTCAAATCGATGATCGGCGGCAGGGCGTTGAACGGCCCCTTGGTCAGCGCCCCTTCGGACCCCGCGCCGGTGGTTGACGGCGACTTGCCCGTCATGCTGCAGATGAATTCCATGAACAGTTCGGGCAGTTCCATGTAATGGATCGGGTTGTACACCGCCAGCGAACGGATGTGCGCCGCGGCCTCGGGCGGATTGTTGCGCCGGCCGGGCAACACGGCGTTGACGGGGGTGTAGAGCGGCTCGCCGGGCGGCAGGCGCCGCCACAGGCGCGTGGCAATTTCCGCCAGATAAACGTCGCGGGCATGAAGCAGATCGGGCCGGGTCTGGAGGTAGCGCGGGTTCTTTGACGGCTTGCCGTTGACCAGCCGCGGGTGCGCCGAGGACACCACATAGGCCGGCGTGCCTTCGGCGGCAAAGTCGCGGATCAACTGCTGCATCGGCGCGGTGTACTTGTCGAACCCGATCGAGTCCTCGACCAATTCCCGCGCCTGGGCCACCGTCAGCGGTTCATAGTTGGAAAAGAAATTGCCGGGCCTGGCGAAATCGGCCTCCGTCTGCTTGTCGTAACCGCGGTGGATGGCGTCGTCGGGCCGCTGGAAAAGGCGGTACTCGCAATTTTTCACGAACTTGACGGAGCTTTGTTTGTATTGAGGATTCAACTTCGGCAGATGATCGGACGGCACCACCACCGAGGCGGTGATGTCATCCTCCGTCTGCAGTTTCGCCGCGGGATGGAAATCCTTGCGCAGCCCGAACGTGCGCCAGGAACCGTCGCGCTCGTAGCCGACGCGGAGATAATTGGTCACCAGCTTGCGGCCCTGGAATTTCAGCTCGTTGCCCGGCGTGCCGTTGATGATGTCCACGCTGAAATGTTCGCGCCAGTTGTCCCCCATCTCGGGTTTGTAGTAGCGCTTGACGACGAAGACCAGTTCCTTGATGTACTGCGGGATCGACCCCAGCCAGGCGTTGTACTCGTCGTTGAACTCGTCCGACGGCGTTAGCAGCTTGATGACCGAGCCCAGCGAGCGGTCGGGATTCAGCACGGCGCGGCTGTCCTTCTTCGGGCGCGATTTGTCACGGAACCGGTCGGAGTAATCGCGCCGGATGATCTTGCTGACCAGTTCGAACTCGCGCTTGAAGTCCGCGATGAACACCGGCCCCTGGATGATCGCATCCGAGATCGGTTTGGAAATCTCCGATTTGCCCCCGCCGGAAACCGTGCTCGGTTTGTGGCACAGCGTCGGCTCGGAGATGGTGCCCACCAGCCGCCAGGAACGGCCGCCGGGCGGTTTTTCCATGTGCACCCGGTAACCGGAAGGCCGGACGTAGGTCTTGTCCGGCAGCAATTTGATGCTCTGCGTCTTGCCGTCCTGCGTCCAGCTCACGGTCTGTTTGAGCAGGTCGAAATGCACGTCCTCGGGCACGTAGAAGATGTCGGGAAACTTCTTGTCGATTGCGTAGCCTTCGGGCTGCAGGTCGATGACCTCGCGAAACAGCGAGGTCATTTCCTGGAAATTGTGGCCGAGCCGCGGGACGTGGACGTCCCCGCTGAATTCCTCTCCCAGATCGAAGCTTGGATAGACCAGCGCGCCGCCGGAATGTTCCTCCTCGCACCGGCCGTACAAATTGGCGGAATAGCTGATCTGGGTTTTGACTTCCTTCTTGCAGTATCCGAAATAATTGTCGGCAATGATGGTGACGATCACGCCGCGCTGGTCCCGGCAGGTGAGCTTGAAGGCTTCGCCGTCGTTGTACAAGTCCGTCTCCGCGCGCCAGCACATGCTGTCGCGGCGCTGCCGTTCGGTGGCCGTGTCCCACGGCGGCAGGCCGGCTTCCTTCTTGGTCATCTGCGTCAGGTGCGGCGCCAGGATCACGCAGCCCGAATGGCCCGTCCAATGGTCCACGTCCAGCCCGGCGTCGTTCTCCGGCAGGAACGGATCGCCCGCGTTGCTGAAAATGCTTTCCACAAAGTCCAGATTGCTGACAAGACTGCCGGGAGCAAAGAAGCGGATTTCCATCGTCTTTTCGGTGATGTAACCGGGCACATCGGGGCAGACGACGGGCCGCAACAACAGCGAGACGAAACATTCCGCCTGGTCCTCCTGCGAACTGGTGAACGGCAGGCGCAGCAACTCGCGCGGAGGCATCAGCGCCCGTTTGAGGACACGGCCAAACACCGCCTTCGGCACCGCGCGCTTGTCGTCGGGGACCGGCAATCCGCCCTCGGCCACGTGGAAGATCCCCTGCGTGGTGCGCCGGTCGCTGCGTGGATTGTGCAAGACCCCTTGCCGGACACGGTAGGAGTGGACGTATTGCGAACTGTAGTCGTCCCGGTCAACCGGCAGTGAGAGCACGCGCGCCAGACCGTACCGGTCCAGCACGAACGTCCGTCCCGGCAGCTTGGTGGTCACGCCGGCGTCCCGCAGGTAATCGTTCAGGAAATCCTGGATGCGCTGGTCCGCCGGACAAAGGTAATCCGCCAGCAACCGGTCGGTCTCATGCTGGTGCAGCAGCAGCGCGGAGGTCATCTGGTCAAACTCAGGGTCCGCCCTGGCCGTCACCGTCGGCAGCCCGAGCAGCGCCAGTTTCAAATTAATGTAGAGGATCGTCTTCTCATCCGAGAAGCCCGCCGCCACCTTTCCCAATCCCAGATTTTTTGCCGGATTCATTCTTGCTCCAATCCTACTATATCCACCCCGACCTTCAATGAATGTTCGCCGCCGCCAAGGATCACGCCCCGGATCGGGCTGACATCGCTATAGTCGCGTCCCCAAGCCAGCGTGATGTGCGTCTCCGAAGGCAGCAGGTTGTTCGTCGGGTCCACATCGACCCAGCCCGTTCCCGGGCAATACACCGCCAGCCAGGCGTGCGACGCGTCGGCCCCCACCAGCCGCGGTTTGCCGGGCGGCGGGACAGTCTCCAGATACCCGCTCACGTACCGCGCCGCCAGCCCCATCGAACGCAGGCAGGCAATCTCCAGGTGCGCAAAATCCTGGCACACGCCTCGGCGGTTCTTGAACACTTCCGCCAACGGCGTCGCCACCGTGGTCGCCTTCGGGTCAAAGGTGAAATCCTCGTGGATGCGCCCCGTCAAGTCCACCACCGCGTCGAGAATGGGCCGCCCTTTGGAGAACGAGGGCGCGGCATAGGCGGCGAGCTCGGCGTCCGGCTTGATGAGGGCCGAATCAAAGATAAACTCAAAGACGTCCAGCGGCAGTTTTCCCTGGTCGATCACGGTCTCCCATGGCGGCGTGGAGGATGGATCGGGCGGACGGGAAGGCGCCACAGTGACTTTACTGCGGGCCTGCACCGTCAGATGTTCGTAGGGCGCTTGCATCGCCAGGAACGTCACCGTATTGCCAAAATAATCCACGCGCTTGTTCGTGACCGCCGGGGCCGGTTCGACCAGCAACTGGTAAAGCTCGCATTTCTGCCCCGGCAACTCCCGCGGGTTGAGATGCAACAGGTGGTGGGACACGGACACCGCGTCGCTGTGTTTGTATTCAGTGGTGTGGGTGATTTCGTAATGCACGGGGCAATCCCTCAACTGACACGCGGCTCCGCGTGGCTGAAATAGTAGTGCGTCAGCGTGTCCGACAGGACCCGCAAATCCTCCTCGATCGACACGAGCAGAGCGGTCACGTGCTGCGCGCGCCCCTCCCCGGTGGCCGCGCAAAAGGCGTTCATGTCCGCCTGCCGCATGTAGGCCGTCGTTTGGGAGATCAACCGCTCCTCGCGCGTCGGCGACGGCGCCTGGGCGTCGCGCGGCAGGTTCTTCATGTGGTCCGACAACGCCGCCAGTTGGAACAGCAGCGACCGCGGATTGGTGTCGTCGGTCAACAACAGGTCGAGCACCGGCGCCAATTGCGGCAGCGTGAAATAGCGGCGGCGGTACGTCATCGAGCTGTCGGCGATTTCCAGCAACGGCTCCAGCACGGCAATCTCCGGCGCGGTGGCCCTCAGCGCGGCGCGCAGCAGGTGCGTCAGATTGATCGAGCGTTCGAGCCGCCGGCCGATGTCCAGGAACCGCCAGCCGTGGCCGCGCGTCATGTTTTCCATCTCCATCCCGCTGAACGCCGCCAGATCGACGATGGTGCGGTTCAAATGCGCCAGCGCCTCGCCCAACTGGATGCGGCCCTGCCGGACGCTGAGGTCCTGGTGGAGCTGGTTCAGGATCCTCCAGGTGTCGATCGAGAGCCGGTCGCGCACGATGATCGCGATCCGCCGCAGATGGTTCAACGTCTGGCGCAGGCTGCCCTGGCGTTGTTGCTTGAAGACCAACGCGAGGATCTCGTTTTCCAAATCGCGCAACGGCACCCGTTGCTGGAACCGTTTGGGCAGCAATTCCAGGCCCACCAAAATCTCCAGCAACGCCGTCAGCGCCGGCGTGTCCTCGGTGACGCTGCCGTCGGTCAACCGCACGAGAATACTGCGCAACAAACGCATCGAGCCTTCCGCCCTCTCCGCGTACCGGCCCAGCCAGTACAAATTGTCCGCCACCCGGCTTGGCAGGTCCGTCGCCGCGCGGTCCAGCCGGATCGGCGTGCCCGGCGGCGCCAGCAGAGAGACGGGGACCACCGGCGTGTCCGACAGGACCCACGTGTCCTTGCTGCCGCCGCCGCTCTGCATCGAAACCACCGGCACCTCGGGCGACCGCGAGACGCGGGTCAACCCGCCCGGCATCACCACGTAGGAATCCCCCGCGGCGGCGATGTAAGCCCTGACCACGATCGGCCGCGATTCCAGTTTGGTGCCCAGCCACACCGGCGCGGTGGACAACGCCACCTGTTCCTGGCCGACAAACTCGTGCGGACGCGCCTTGATCTCGGCGGCCAGCGCCGCTTTCTCCGTTTCCCCCAGCGTCCGGCCAAACATCGGGTCGCCGCTGTCCGACGGGAACGCGCGTTTCATCACCAGCTTGTCCAAATGTTCCAGCGCGTATTTCAATTCCTTCGGCTGCCCGCACCACCAAGTCGCCACCGACGGCATCCGCAATTCCTCGCCCAGCAAATGCCGGCACAGTCCCGGCAGAAACGCCAGGATCGCCGGCGTTTCGGTGACCCCCGAGCCGAGGCTGTTGGCAATCGTCACGTTGCCCGCGCGGGCCGCTTCCACCAGGCCCGCCACGCCCAGAAACGAATCGCCGCGCAGTTCCAACGGATCGGAAAACGAATCGTCGAGCCGGCGGAAAATCACGTCCACGGGCTGCAGGCCTTCCAGCGTCTTGATGAACACCCGGTTGTCGCGCACCGTCAGGTCGCCGCCTTCCACCAGCGTGAACCCGAGATAGCGCGCCAGATAAGCGTGCTCGAAATAGGTTTCGTTGTACGGCCCGGGCGTGAGCAACACCACCTTCGGGTTCGAGGGACGCTGCGGCGCCAGCGCCATCAGCGTCTCGCGCATGGCCCGGAAAAACGACGCCAGCCGCTGCACCTGGCAATCGCGAAAAGGTTCCGGCAACGTCCGCGACAGCACAATCCGGTTCTCCAGCGCGTAGCCCGCGCCCGAGGGCGACTGCGTGCGGTCGGCCAGCACCCACCATTGGCCGTCGGGCGCCCGCGCCAGATCGACGGCATGCAAGTGCAGGTGAATGTTGTTCGGCACGCGGATGCCGTGGCAGGGGCGCAGGAACGCCGGGTTGGCGAACACCAGCGGCGGCGGCAACAGTCCCCCGCGCACCAGTTTTTGCGGGCCGTAAATGTCAGCCAGGACCATGTTGAACAGCCGGGCGCGCTGGATCAGCGCCGTCTCCAACCGGCTCCACTCCGCCGGCTGGATCAACTGCGGGATCATGTCCAATTCCCACGGCCGGTCCAGGCCCTGGGGATCGCCGTAGACGTTGTAGGTCACGCCGTTTTCGCGGATGGCGCGTTTGGCGTTTTCCCAGCGCGCCGCCAGATCGCGGCGGCCCAGGGATTCGAGTGATTGGACGAATTTCTCGCAATGCGGACGCAGACGGCCCGGCGCGGCCATCATCTCGTCAAAGACGCCCGTCACGGGTTGATAGCCCTCAAACAACCGCCACGGCGGAGTCGCCGCGGCTATGTCACCTGCTGGTTTCATCCCTCACCACGGGGAGAATACCCCATCGCCTCCTTTTCTCGCAATCACGTCCGCCGCAAATCGAGCGTGACCGGGAAATCCCGGTTCCGCTCCTCCGGCGGCACGTCCATCGTGCCGGGTGTGTGCCCGAAATTGAAAAACCGCGCCAGCCGCCGGCTCTCGGCCGCGCTGGAATTGACCGGGAACGTATCGAAACTGAGCCCCCCGGGATGCGCCACGTGGTAGGTGCAACCGCCGATCGACCGCCGGTTCCATCCATCCACAATGTCAAATACCAGCGGCGCATGGACCGGGATCGTCGGGTGCAGACAACTCGGCGGCTGCCAGGCCCGGTACCGGACGCCCGCGACGAATTCACCCTGCGTGCCCGTCGGATGCAGCGGCACGCGGCGGCCGTTGCAGGTGACGGCATGGCGCGTGTCCGTCATCCCGCGCACTTTCACCTGCAGGCGTTCCACCGACGAATCCACATACCGCACCGTGCCGCCCGCGCCCTGTTCTTCGCCCATCACGTGCCACGGTTCAAGCGCCTGGCGCAATTCGACGTGGATGTCGCGCTGCGCGATCGCGCCGAAGAGCGGGAAACGGAACTCCAAATGCGGCGCGAACCATTCCGTCTCCAGGCGGTAGCCGGCCCGTTGCAAATCGCCCAGCACGTCCTCGAAATCATGCTCCACAAAATGGGGCAGCATGAAGCGGTCGTGCAATTCCGTGCCCCACCGGACCAGTTTCTGCCCGGTACGGCGTCTGCCAGAACTTCGCGATCAATGCCCGCAGCAGCAGTTGCTGGGTCAGGCTCATCCGCGCGTGCGGCGGCATCTCGAACGAGCGCAGTTCCACCAGCCCGAGTCGGCCGCTGCCGCCTTCGGGTGTGTACAGTTTGTCGATGCAAAATTCCGCGCGGTGCGTGTTGCCGGTCACGTCCACCAGCACGTTGCGGAACACGCGGTCCACCAGCCACGGCGGACAACCGCCGTGATCGGGGATCTGGCGGAAGGCGATCTCCAGTTCGTACAACGCGTCGTTGCGCGCCTCGTCGACGCGCGGATGCTGGCTCGTCGGCCCGATGAACAATCCCGAAAACAGGTACGACAGCGACGGATGATTGTGCCAGTAGCCCACCAGGCTGCGCAGCAGGTCGGGCCGGCGCAACAACGGGCTGTCGGCCGGCGTCGAGCCGCCGATGACGATGTGGTTGCCGCCGCCCGTGCCGGTGTGGCGGCCATCGAGCATGAATTTTTCCGTGCCGAGCCGCGACTAGCCGCGCTTCCTCGTACAGCGTGGTCGTGTTCTTCACCAACTCATCCCAGGTGTGCGCGGGATGCATGTTGACTTCGATCACACCGGGGTCGGGCGTCACTTTGATGTGGTTGAGCCGGTAATCCGGCGGCGGCGGCGTGCCTTCGAGGACCACGGGCAACTTCAATTCCGCCGCCGTGCCTTCGATGGCGGCGACGAGGTCGAGATAGTCCTCCGTGTACCGCACCGGCGGCAAGAACACATGCAGCCGACCGTGGCGCGGTTCGACGCACAAGGCGGTGCGCACGAGCCACGGGGCCGATTCCTGCTGGGCCGGGAGTTTCTGTTCCATCAGCGCGCGCACGGGAACGCGCGCGCTTGTGCGCAAATAGCTTTGCCGCGGCGGCAACGGCTCCCGTTCCTCCTGCGGATCATGTCTCGTAAATCTGCTCGCGGTCGCCCGGCGCCATCCACGGCAGCGAGTCCAGCGGCAGGCGATAGCCGATGGGCGAATCGCCCGGGATCAACAGCAAATGCTCCGTGCGCACGAACCACGGCGCGCTGGCCCAATAGGCGCCAGGGTTCGACTTGTACCGGCGCTGCAGCGGCAGGACGTAACCGGCCACGCTGCCGAGTCCCTGCTCGAACACGCGCGCCAGCCGCTCGCGTTCCTCCTTGTCGTCCAGGTTTGACTTGAGCGGGTCGACGTTGACCGGCAACCGCCGTTCGCGCCACGAGTAATGCCAGATGTCTTCGTAGGCCGGGACGATGAATTTTCCCTCGATGCCGAGCAACTCCGTCAGCATCGCGATGAACTCCTTCGCCTCGGCCTGGCCGTGCCCGTAGTTGACGGCCTCGTCGGCGATCAGCAAATCGTCCTTCCAAACCGGCACACCGTCGCGCCGCCACCAGCAGCCCAGCGCCCAGCGCGGCAGCGATTCGCCCGGATACCATTTCCCCTGGCCGTAATGCAGCAGCCCGCCCGGCCCGAACCGCCGGCGCAGTCGCTTGATCAAATTACCCGCCAGCACGCGTTTGTTTTTGCCGAGCGCGGCGGTCTTCCATTCGTCACCGTCCATGTCGTCGATGGAAACGAACGTGGGTTCGCCGCCCATCGTCAGACGGACGTCGCCTTGCGACAACTCGGCGTCCACGCGGTGGCCCAGCAGCTCGATGCGCTGCCATTGCTCCTCCGTATACGGCTTGGTTACGCGCGGCGATTCGTAGAGGCGCCGCACACTCATCTCGTGTTCAAATTCCACTTCGCTCTCGTCCACCGCGCCGGTGATCGGCGCGGCGCTGGACGGGTCGGGCGTGCAGGCCAGCGGAATGTGGCCTTCGCCCGCCAGCAGCCCCGAAGTCGGATCAAGCCCGACCCAGCCCGCGCCGGGCAGATAGACTTCCGCCCAGGCATGCAGGTCCGTGAAGTCCGCCACGGGCCCGGACGGGCCGTCGAGCGCCTTGACGTCGGCGGTGAGCTGGATCAGGTAGCCCGAGACGAACCGCGCGGCCAGGCCGCAGTGGCGCAGCAGTTGCACGAGCAACCAGCCGGAGTCGCGGCATGACCCGCTTCCCAGCGTCAGCGTTTCCTCCGGCGTCTGCACACCGGGCTCGAGGCGGATGACGTACTTGATCTCCTTGGACAGCCGGCTGTTCAATCCGACGATGAAATCGATCGTTCGCACTGATTCGCGGCTGATGGTGCCAAGGTAGTTCTTTAACTTCAAAGTGACGGGCAAAGTTTCCAGAAATGGCCGCAGTTCCTTCGCCAGCCACGGGTCGTAGGTGAACGGACATTTGTCCGCCGACGGTTCCAAAAAGAAATCAAACGGGTTCAAGACCGACATCTCGGCCACCAGGTCCACCTCGACCAGCAGTTCGCGGGTTTTTTCCTCGAACACCAGGCGCGCGAGGTAGTTGCCCTGGGGGTCCTGCTGCCAGTTGATGAAATGTTTGCGCGGCGTGATCGAGAGCGAGTAGCTCAGGACCGGCGTGCGGCAATGCGGCGCGGGGCGCAACCGGACGATCTGCGGGCCCAGCGACACGGGGCGGTCGTAGCGGTAGCGCGTTTGATGGTTCAGGGCGATGTGAATGGCCACGGTGTCAGTCCGTCCAATCTTCCGGCCGTCCAGGGGGCGTCATCGGTGCGACCCCACGGCCTTTTTGCGGGCGGGCGCGGGCATGCGCGCGGCGAAGAACGTTTCGTAGATGCCCGTGCCGACCTGGTTCATTTTGTTCTGTAATCCGTCGAGATATTCGTGCAGGCCGTCGTTGATGATCTCGTCGATCTGCGCGTAGGCCAGTTCCGAGCACAATTGGCCCAGGAGCTGTTCGGCGGGATTGCGGAACATGCCGGCGGGCGTCCCGGAAATGGCGTGCAGCGGACTCGCGCGCGGTGAGCAGACAATGATTGACGGCGCGCGGGAACTCCCGGTCCAGCAGCAGGAACTCCACGATCCGCCGGGGGGCGATGCGGCCGATAGCGTTTGCGGTACATTTCAAACGCGCTGGCCGAGCGCAGCACCGCCGCCCATTGGATGTCGTCAAACGCGGTGCCCACGTCCGCCAGGGTGGGCAGCAGAATGAAGTATTTCACGTCGAGGATGCGCGAGGTCTTGTCGGCCCGTTCCAGCACGCGGCCGAGCCGGGCGAAATGCCAGCCTTCCCCGTGGGTCATCGTCGCGTCCGTGACGCCCTGGAAGAGGTGGCTGGACATTTTCACGGAAGCGAACAGTTCCTGCGGATCGGTCAGGCCGTTGGCGTTGTCGGCGGCGTTGTTGACCATCAGGTAAAACTCGTTGAGCTGCTCCCACATCTCCGACGAAATGATCTCGCGCACTGACCGGGCGTTCTCGCGCGCGGCGCGCAGGCAGGAGAGGATCGAGTTGGGATTTTCGGCGTCGAAGGTGAGGAACTGGATCACGTTCTGCTGCGTGGCGGTCCCGTACCGCTTGGCGAAATCCTCGTGGTCGCCGGTGGTGTCCACCAGCGGCTGCCATTGCTGGGCCGAGCCGAGGGGCAGATCGAGCATCAGGTGCAGGTTGACGTCGATGAAACGCGCGACGTTTTCCGCGCGTTCGATGTAGCGGCTCATCCAATAAATCGAATCGGCCACACGGCTCAGCATGGCGACGGCACTCCCGACTGTGACTGTGACTGCGCCGGCGCCGAAACAGTCCCGTCGTCGTGGGCTGTGATGACTTCCCGCTTGACCGTGGGATCGTCCGTGAGCACCCAGGTGTCCTTGCTGCCCCCGCCCTGCGAGGAATTGACCACCAGCGAGCCTTTCTTCAGCGCCACCCGCGTCAGACCGCCCGGCAACACATAAATATCCTTGCCGTAAAGAATGTACGGCCGCAAATCCACGTGACGGCCCTCGAAATGGCCGTCGATGATCGTCGGCACCCGCGACAGCGACAGAGTCGGTTGCGCGATGTAGTTGCGCGGGTTGGCGGCGATGCGTTTGGCGAAGTCCACCTGCTGTTCCTTGGTCGAATGCGGGCCGACCAGCATGCCGTACCCGCCAGATTCGTTGGCGGCTTTCACGACCAGTTCCCCGATGTGCTCCAGCACGTATTTCAGGTCGTCTTTTTCCGCGCAAATATAGGTCGGCACGTTCGGGATGATGATCTCTTCGTCGAGATAATATTTCACCACTTTGGGCACGTACGCGTAAACGACTTTGTCGTCGGCAATGCCCGTGCCGGGGGCGTTGGCCAGCGCGACGTGGCCCGCCTTGTAGACTTCCATCAGGCCCGGCACGCCCAGGACAGAGTCTTCGCGGAAGGATTTCGGGTCGAGGAAATCGTCGTCGATGCGCCGGTAGATCACGTCCACGCGTTCGAAGCCCTTGGTGGTGCGCATCCAGACATAATCGTCGGAGACCACCAGATCGCGGCCTTCGACAAGTTCGATGCCCATTTGCTGGGCCAGGAACGAATGCTCGAAGTAGGCGGCGTTGTAAATGCCCGGCGTCAACAGCACCACCCGCGGGTTCTCCACGCCCTCCGGCAACAGATATTCCAGCATGTCGCGCAGGCGGCTGGGGTAATCGCTCACCGGCCGGATGCGCGTGGCCTCGAACACTTGCGGGAAGGTGCGTTTCATCACCTGGCGGTTTTCCAGCACGTAGGAAACACCGGAAGGACAACGCAAATTATCCTCCAGCACGTAGATCTGGCCGTCCCGGTGACGGACGAGGTCGGTGCCGGTGATGTGGCACCAGATGCCGCGCGGCGGATTCAGGCCGATGCATTGTTTGCGAAAACTTTTGGCCGACAGGATGATCTCTTTCGGGATGATGCCGTCCCGGATGATCTTCTGGTCGTGGTAGAGATCGTCGATGAACAGGTTCAGCGCTTTGATTCGCTGTTTCAGGCCGCGTTCCAGCCGGGTCCATTCCGCGGCGGACACGATGCGCGGCACGAGGTCGAACGGAAAAATTTTCTCCGTTCCGGCGTGGTTGCCGTAGACGTTGAAGGTGATGCCCATCTGCAGCAATGACCGCTCGGCGGTCTGCTGGCGGCGCAACAATTCACCATCGGCCAGCGAGGCGATGATCTTCACCAGGGGCTTGGCGACAGCCCGCGCGTTGCCGTCTTCGGCGAACATCTCATCGAAGAAGCCTTGCGTCTCGTACGAGTTAAATTTCATAAAATCCGGAACAATCGATTCCCGTTCCCCGAACACCACACGGACACAGAGCGCTGACAGATGATTAGCAGCGCATATGCCATTGGCGCCCGTCAATCGGGTCAACCAGTGTGACTCAAAGCCGCAAAATGTAAACAGACAATCAGGTGACTTCAAAATGCGCCGCGCAACTGCCTGCGATTGCCCGTGTTACCGAGAGGAGGTTTTCCAGAAAGCGACGAGCGTCGCGCTCCTGGCTGGCGGAAACACCGTTGGTCAGGACAAAAACCCGGCGCCAGTCGATTGATCGTTTTTTTTCACCGTGTCCAAAACACACCAAGGCGGGAAAAGCAGCCCGCACCCGCAACATTGTAGCCGCGAAACGTTTTCGCGGCTCCCCTTCCCGCCGCGAATGAGATTCGCGGCTACAAACAGGCCAGCCGCGATCTCGTTTTCAGCAGGGCTTGAGCGGATGTTTGGCGAGGCGGACCGTGTATTTGGCCACCCCGGCGAGATGCACCATGAAGTGAGGATGATCGATCAGTTCCTTCCTGGCGAAATCGAGGTCTCTTTCGGCTTTTGAGCGTTACGGATGCCCGAGGTCGGGGGTTGCCCCCTACTTTCCGGCGGCGACGGAGAACAGCCGAAATGATCCCGGGATGTTCTTGACGTCGTTGATTACGCCTGCATCTTGGAGCTCAAAGTGATCCTTAACTCTCGCCTGTGCCAAGCCCACCTCGTAGAAGACATTCGAACCTGCGTGGGACACAGCGGCTATAATTAGATCCGCCCTAACGACCTCGGATAATACTGTTTCTGCAGCACCAACGTTCGGGGCCTCTTCAGCGGATATAAGTTGAACACCACTTTCCTTTGCAGAGGCTCTGACAGTGCGGCGGACACGTTCAAACTCTGCCCGGGCGGGGGCAAGCAGCAAGAACCTGTAGCTTGATCGCTCAATTGGTGGCATCGAACTATCCGAGTTTTAACACGTTGTAGTCAGATGATGTACCGACTATCCGTGTAGGTCAACCTCGTTCTGGACGGGCGCATGATTCACATCGGGCCGACCGTGGGCGTGGCCACCGGTGTCTTGCCAGCAGAAGGGGCTTTAAACCGCCAGCCGCTGTAGCCGCGAAACGTGTTCACGGCGCGCCCGGGCCGCGAATGAGATTCGCGGCTACAAAAAACCGAAATATGAACCGACAGGAGCCGAATGTTGTTTGCTTTATGGCGCGGCGGACGCGCTGGAAGAGTTGAGGCAGGGCCGGGAGGACCGTCATAAATTTCTTGAACATTCAACGCGCAGACATTAAAGGCATTGCTCGATGATGTTTTGGCGAAAGAAACCAATCGAGAACGAGGACGACGTGCCGCCGTTCGTTCATCCCTTCGAGACCAAGGCTCTCCTCGTAGGCGCGGTGGTCGTGGCGATCGTCATCGGCGTGATCATCTGGTTGGTAACCGGCCCGCCCAAGTACGATTCCTACGTCCCCCAAACCGAACAGCCGAAATAGAGCCCCTGCCTCGCTGAAAACTGAAAAAAAGGCGGGCTTTTTTGCAATCGATTGCAGTTATTGGCGCGTAAAACTCGGACCAGGCAAAAAGCTCCGCATTTTGTTCTTGCATCGCAGGCCGGTTCCATTTATAAACCGGTTTACTAAAGCCATGCGGTGAGGCGTTTTGTTCGTGCGAGGGAGCAGAAAGGGTAAGGGAAGTTTTTCTTGAGGTTTTCGATGGTTTCTTGTGCATCGCGATGTGCCAGACGGGTTTGTGTCTCTCGGTCTGTCCATGCGCCGTTGCTTTTCCCCCTCCCCTCGATCAATTCATACTGCGGAGTCGTAGCGCAATCGTTGGAGCATAAACTGTCTTAAGAAGCGGAGATTACCACGTGAAATCAATTTGCTTGAACCAAAGCCGTTGTCCCCATTTACGGAGGCCTCATATGAATCGGTCCACATCAGTTGTTCTTTCCGCAATAGTTGCCGCAATCACGGTGCTGACAGCCTGGTCGCCCCAGGCGCGCGCGGCGGCCGCCGCCAGCGATAATGCCTGTAATGCGGCCTACAGTTCCGGCACCTGGGCCGCCGGTGATAACGGCGGGTCCGGTTTTAATGCCTGGACCCAGACGACCACGGGCGGCGCCGGCTTCTACACCGGCAACTCCGCCACGACGGCCGGCCATAGCAGTCCGGGCATCCCCTGTAGCAGTGCCGTCGCCTGGGGTATGTATTCGGGTGGTTTCTCCACTAGTGGCAATTCAGCGCACGCCACGCGCACGTTTACGAGCGCCAACGGCAGTTCGGCTCTGCAAGTGGGCCAGACGTTCTCGATCGACATGGACAACGGCGGCGTCGGCAACACCGGCAACAATGGCATCAATGGGTTCTCGCTGCAGAACAACAGCGGCCAGGACGTTTTTAGTTTCAAGTTTATCGGTAACAGCTCCGACTACTCGACGAACAACACGAGCAGCGGCCAGAATGTAGCCCAGTGCGACCAGGGTTATACGTCCGGCGGGTTGCGGGTCCAGTTTACGATGACGACCGAATCGGGCAGCACCACGCAATATACGGTCAAAATTTTCCAGCCCAATACTGCCGCCAGCGCCAGCCACACCTACACCTCGCAGAACACGATCCCCGAAAGCGGCGGCCAGGCGATCACCCAGGTCATTCTGTTTAATTCCGGCGGCGGTTCGGGCGGCTCCTTCGATTTGTTTTTCAATAACCTGAGCATTACCTGCCCCGACGCGCTCACGATCGGCAGCCAGCCGTCGGCGCAGACGGTTTGCGCGGGCAGCACGGCCAGTTTCACCGTCACCATCAGCGCGGGTGATTCGCCGACCTATCAATGGCGCAAGAACGGGACCGCCATTTCCAACGGCGCGACCGGCAACGGCTCGACCTACGCCGGAGTCACAACGGCTACGCTGTCGATTTCAAGCGCGGCGTCGGGCGACGCCGCCGTAGCGAGTGCGGGCTTTGATTGCGTCATCACGGACGCTTGCGGCACCCCGCAGACTTCGTCTCGAGTGGCCCTGACCGTCAACGCCCATCCATCCATTACCACGAGCAGTTTGCCCAACGGGACAATCGGGAATTCGTACACTCAGACAATCAGCGCCAGTGGCGGCACGACGCCGTACACGTTCAGCATCAGTTCCGGCAGCTTGCCGACCGGCTTGACGATGGATTCCACCGGTGCCATCTCCGGCACGTACTCCGGCATTGCGGGCACTTCCACATTTACGGTCCAGGTCCAGGACAACAGTTCGACGCATTGCACGGGGACGCAGGTGTTGAGCATCACCGAGGTATGCTCCGGTGTTATTGCCCTGACGCCGTCCAGTCTGCCGAACGGAACGGTCGCCTCGGCTTACGGCAGCCAGACTATCGCGGCCAGCGGCGGTTCGGCTCCCTACACCTTTACCGTCAGCAGCGGCACGTTGCCGGCGGGCCTGGCGCTCAATTCGAGCAGTGGTGTGGTCTCGGGCACACCGACGTCGGACGCCTCGGCAACCTTTACGATCAAGGCCACTGATTCCGGCGGCTGTTTCGGCACCATCAATTACACGGTGTCGCCGGCCTGTCCGACAATCACCGTGTCCGGCACTCCGGGGTCCGGAACGGTGGGATCGGCCTACAGCAGCGCAACGTTTACCGCCTCCGGCGCCAATGGTGTGTACAGCTACAGCGTGGGCAGCGGCGCGTTGCCGACGGGCCTGACGTTGTCAACGGCCGGCGTGCTCAGCGGCACACCGACGGCGGGCGGGACCTTCACGTTTGCCGTGATGGCCACGGACAGTTCGGGCTGCGCAGGGACCAGCGCCAGCGAGAATGTGACGATCGGCTGCCCGGCGATTGGCATCTCGGTGATTACACTGGCGGGCGACACCAACAGTCTGCCGTTTGGCCTGGCAGGCACGGTCTACAGTTCGACCAACAACGTTCTCGCGGCCAGCGGCGGGGCAGCGCCCTACTCGTTCAGCGTGACCAGCGGCAGTTTGCCGGCGGGCATGACGATGAGTACCGCGGGCGTGGTTTCCGGCACACCGACAACGGCCGGCACCTCGGCGTTTACAGTGACGGTGACGGATGCCGACAGTTGCCAGGGCAGCGCGGGTTTGTCGATTACGGTGGGCGCACCGGCGGCCATCAGCAGCCAGCCGACGCCGCAAACGGCCTGCAGCGGTTCGTCCGCGAGCTTCACGGTCACCGCGACCGGCTCATCGACACTGTCCTATCTGTGGCGCAAGAATAACGTGGGCTGGGGCGCCAGCAATGTCTGGAGCTTTAACCCAACGGGCTGCGGCGCCAACAATGGGTACTATATTGGCAGCTCCACAGCCTGCGGCGGCGTCAGCCCGGGCATCGGCACCACGTATGGGTTGTACGCCAACAGCGGCAGCTCGTCCGAGGCGGACCGTAACTTCAGCAATCTGCAGGTGGGCCAGAGCGTGGTCATTGACTACCAGAATCCGCGCGACATGTCCTCGTCCGGCGCCGGCACGATTGCCCTGTTCGCGTTGCGCGACGCCAGCGGGACGGCGCGGTTCGAGTTCTACTTCAATGGCGGGGATGCGGACTACACCATCAACGACAGCAACACGGTGGCCAACTCCTCGGGGATTCCTTACACCATGAACGGTTTGCAATTGACGTTCACCCTGGCGACGGCGGACACCTACAACCTCTCGGTCTCCAACCTGAACTCCGGCGCCCAGTATACATATGTGGGCAGGACGCTCGGTGGAACGACGGGCAACGCGCTCTCGCAACTGCGGTTCTACTATCGCAACAGTGGTGGTGGCGGAACGGCCTGCCAGGACTTTTTCTTCAACATCCTGGCCGCGGGCGGCTACAGCGACAATGGCGCCAATTACAGCGCGGGCGCCTGTGGTTCATCGACCTGGACCAATGGTGCGAACGCGGGCCAGGGACCGCTCAGCAACGGCGGCAGCATCTCCGGGGCCTCCACGGCGACGTTGACTCTCTCCGGTATCAGCAACTCGGATTCCGGCTCGGTCTACAGTGTGATTGTTTACAACCCGTATGGCGCGATCAAATCAAGCGCAGCGGCACTGAACGTGAACGCCACTCCGATCATCAGCACGGCGTCGCTGCCAGGCGGCACAACGGGCACGGCCTACAGCCAGACGATTGCCGCCACGAGCGGGACCACGCCGTACAGCTTCAGCATCACCGGCGGCAGTCTGCCGGTTGGTTTGACAATGAATGGCGCCGGCCATGTGAGCGGCACGCCGACGGCATCGGGCACGGCGACCTTCACGGTGTCGGTGACTGACAGCAGCGCCACGCTGTGCTCCAGCAACACGAACCTGAGCATCGCGATCAGTTGCCCGACGATCACGGTATCGCCGGGCACGCTGCCGGCGGTATCGATTGGCGCGCCGTATAATCAAACAGCCGTCGCCAGCGGCGGCGCTACTCCGTACACGTACGCGGTAAGTTCCGGCAGCTTGCCGTCCGGACTGACGCTGAACAGCAGCACCGGGGCGATCGCCGGAACCTATACCGGCGCTTCGGGTACTGCCACCTTCACGATCACCGCCACCGACGCCAACGGTTGCATGGGCGGCCAGTCTTACACGGTGCAGATGATTACCTGCCCGGCCATCACGGTGGGTCCGGGCAGTCTGTCGAGCGGCACGGTCGGCAGCGCCTACAGCCAGACGATCACGGCTTCCGGCGGCACCGGCCCGTACACGTTCAGCGAAGTCGGCACGTTGCCGGCGGGAATCTCGTTGAATTCGTCCACCGGCGTGCTCTCAGGCACACCGTCGCAAGTGGGCACGTTTAACGGCATCGTGGTTACGGCCATCGACACCAGCACGGGTTGCGGGGGCAGCCAGACGTATTCGCTGGTGATCGGTTGCCAGGGCATCACCGTCACGATCAACGGCGCGCCCGGCGGATCGATCTGCGCCGGCATGCCGGTCATACTGACGGCAAGCAGCAGCAACAGCATCGGTCTGTTGTCGTATGCCTGGACCAAGAATTCGGTCCCGATAGCCAGCACGCAGAGCGTTACTGACTACCCGGCGGCGGGCAATCCCAACTATGTGGTGACGGTGACAGACACGAACGGTTGCACGGGCCTGCAAAATGTCGGTGTCATCGTCAATCCCGGTGTCGACATTTCGGGCCAGCCGTTGCCGCAGGCCGTCTGCAGCAATTCGACCGCGAGCTTTACAGTCACCGCCTCGGGATCGCCGACGTACGCCTGGCAGAAGATCGGCTCCGGCTGGGGCAACCCCTGGTCGTTCAGCCCGGTGGGCAACACCGGCACCGCGGGATTCTTTATCGGGACCTCCACCAACAACGGTGCGGCCGTCATCACCGATCCCGGCAACGACCCGAACATCGATGCGACCAATCACTCCGCCTTCGGCTTGTATGCCAATAGCGGCGCAACGGCGGCCGCATCGCGTACGCTCAACCCGCCGCTGTCCGCCGGTCAGACGTTCGAGATTGACGTCGACAACGGAGACGAGCCGGCGCCCGCCAGTGTCGGGTTCAATCTGTTCACCGGCGGGACCGGTGGGACCCAGCGCTTCCAGTTCGCCTTCCGCGGCGGCAGCAACGATTACATCGTTGCCGACAACTCCGGCGATTCCGTGGATACGCATGTTCCGTACACGACCCAGGGCCTGCACGTCGTGCTGACGATGACCAGCAGCAGCACGTACTCGCTGGAGATCGCGCCGAAGGGCACCAATGGCCCGATCAGCCAGCCGGTGTTCCTCTCCGGCACCCTCTCGGGCGCAGCGGGGTCGATCGATACGTTGCGGATGTTCAACTACGAGAGCGGCGGCTCGATCGGCGATCCGAACAACCCGAAACGCGATGCGTTCTTCAACAGCATCCAGTCCGGCGCTCTGGATGACGACTCGGTGAATTACACGCCCTCCACCTGGACCAACGGTAGCGATAGGGGCGATGCCCCGCTGGCCAACGGCGCCACGGGTAGCGGTTCGACGGTTGCCGGCGCGGATACCAGCAACCTGACCATCTCCCACGCGGGTAGTGCGGACGTTGCCTCCTACGACGTTGTGGTCTACAACCTCTGCGGCACGACGAATTCAGCACAGGCAGCGCTGACAATCAGCGCGACGTCGCCGGTAACCATCACGGCGCCTTCGCCCGTGTGCGGCGGCTCGACCAATTCCGCCAGCGTTCCCGACGGAGGCGTGGGCGCAACGTACGTCTGGACAATTGGTAATGGAACGATTGGCAGCGGCCAGGGCACAACCGGCCTGGTGTTTGTCGCGGGCGCCAGCGGCACCGTGTCGCTGGGCATCACGGTGACAAATGCAAGCGGCTGCGTCTCCATCGGCAGCACCACGGTCACGGTCAATCCGTTGCCGGCGGTCAGCGTCAACTCGGCCACCATCTGCAGTGGCGTTTCCACCACGTTGACGGCCACCACCAGTGCGGCCAGCCCGATCTATCTCTGGAGCCCGGGTGGTGCGACCTCCGCGTCGATCAACGTTTCGCCTGGCTCCACGACCACTTATACAGTCACGGTCACGGACGGCACCACGGGCTGCGCCAACAGCGGTTCAGGTACGGTCACGGTCAATCCGTTGCCGACGGTCAGCGTCAACTCGGCCACCATCTGCAGTGGCGTCTTCACCACGTTGACGGCCACCACCAGTGCGGCCAGCCCGATCTATCTCTGGAGCCCGGGCGGCGCGACCTCCGCGTCGATCAACGTTTCGCCTGGCTCCACGACCACCTATACAGTCATGGTCACGGATGGTATCACGGGCTGCACCAACAGCGGCTCGGGCACGGTCACGGTCAATCCGTTGCCGACGGTCAGCGTCAACTCGGCCACCATCTGCAGTGGCGTTTCCACCACGTTGACGGCCACCACCAGTGCGGCCTCCCCGATCTATCTCTGGAGCCCGGGTGGTGCGACCTCCGCGTCGATCAACGTTTCGCCTGGCTCCACGACCACCTATACAGTCACGGTCACGGACGGCACCACAGGCTGCGCCAACAGCAGCTCGGGCACGGTCACGGTCAACGCCGGCCCTGTGATATCGACAATCGGCAACAACGGGCCGATCCTGCTCGGCGGCACGGTGAGCCTGACGGCCACCAGCGCTACGGCGATCAGCTACAGTTGGACCGGGCCGAATAGTTTCACGTCATCGGCGCAGGATCCGACGATTGCCAACGCCACAGCGGCGGCCAGCGGGCTGTACACCGTGACGGTTGCGGACGGCAATGGTTGCACGGCCAATGCGTCGACAACCGTGCTGGTGAGCTTGCTGCGCCTGACGGGAATCTCGAAGCAAAGCGGCAACATCACGATCTCCTGGACAGGTGACGGCGGCAGTACGGACGAAGTGCAGTTCACTTCGGGCACCGGGAATGGAAGTTACTCGAATAACTTCACGGACATTCCGGCGTCTCTGACGGTCCTGCCCGGAAGCGGTGCTGTCAACACGAACTATGTGGATCTCGGCGGCGACACCAATGTCCCGTCGCGGTACTACCGCGTTCGGCTGGTTCCGTAAGACAAGCAACTGTTCAACACTTGAGGCGCGCAGCCGTGGGCAACCTGGCTGCGCGCTTTGGTCTTTCGCCTATGGCTCGGCCTGGACGGGATTGGTCAGGGTGCCGATCTTTTCCACTTCGATGGTGACGGTATCGCCCAGTAGAAGCCAGCGGGGCGGTTTGCGGGCCATGCCCACCCCGTGGGGCGTGCCGGTCAGAATGACGGTGCCGGGTAGCAACGTCGTGCTGCCGCTGAGAAACTCAATCAACGTCGCCACGTCAAAAATCATGTCGCCGGTGTTTGACTCCTGCATGATCTCGCCGTTGAGAAACGTCCGGATCAGCAGATTATTCGGGTGGGGAATCTCGTCCGCCGTTACCAGGCACGGCCCGAGTGGGCAAAACGTGTCGAAGGTTTTGCCGCGGCTCCATTGTCCCCCGCCGCGTTTGATTTGCCAGTCGCGCGCGCTGACATCGTTGGCGCAGGTGTAGCCGAGTACGTGATTCAAGGCGTCATTTTTCGACACGTTCTTGCAACGCGCGCCGATGACGACCGCCAACTCGCATTCGTAATCGACCTCTTCGCTGCGCAGGTGCCTCGGGATCAAAATCGGGTCGCCGGGATTTTGGACCGCGTTGACGCCTTTCATGAACAGGACAGGGTACTCGGGCAGGCGCGCGTTTGTTTCCTGGGCATGACGGCGGTAGTTCAAGCCGATGCAGAGAATGGCGGCCGGCATGACGGGCGCCAGGAGCTTGCGCACGACGGCCTTCTCGCCGCCCATGCGCGGACGATCGTACAGATCGCCGGAAAGTTTCAGCACCGTCCCGTCCTCCTGCTGCGCGCCAAATCCAATCCCGCCCCTGTCGTCCTGATAACGGATGATTTTCATGATCGGATCGCTTGATCATATCACAGACACCATCATACGCAAGCGATTGCAACGGTTAGTTGTTGGTGTTCAATGAGTTCCGCTATAGACGAACACTGTCTTAAAGTGCAATAGAATCTTCTGCATCATCAGATAAAACAATGACAAGTGCGGCATGTATAGTGCTTTCTATCATGCCGAACATCCTTGATCGGGTGAAAAGGATTAGCGGTCAAGGAGTTCTGATTTGGAAGTTCGGGATTGATGAGCAAAAGCCGGGACCCGAGGTGTTGACCGCAAGGCTTCAACCTTCTGGTTCTTTGCAGGGATGACGAGACACGCATGCACGTAACACCAGTGACAGATACACTTGATCGCTGGGTACTGCTCTTCCCCGCGGAATGGGTCAAGGCGGCCCTGGTCCTGGCGTTGATTAGCATCTGGGTGGTGATCGCGCTGTTTGCCTACCTGAATCGCGCCACGAAGAAACCCTATTTCCATTTCTGGACCGTGGCGTGGATGTTCTACTCGGTCTACCTGGCCGCCGCGATCGGGCTGGAAGAGTCTCCGCACCTGCCGCTGCTGGTCATGGCCCGCCGCGCCTGCATTGGCATCAGCGCGCTGTTCATGTTCTGGGGCAGTTTTGAATTGACCCACCACAGCCGTGATCGGGGGGAGCTGGGGCTGGCCACCGTGCTCATGCTCGTCTGGAGCTACATCGCCGCCTTCAAGGTGCAATCCCAACTGTGGATCACCGTGCCGGTCTTCCTGCTGTTGGCCGGCGCCTGCCTCTACATCGGCGCCCAGTACTGGACCCGCCGCAAACATTCCCAGGGCGGGACGATCCTGGCTGTTGGGTTTACCCTTTGGGGGCTGCACCTGCTTGCCTTCCCGTTCGCGGAATCCTCCCCCGCCCTGCTCGCCGGCGGCTATTTCATTTCGGCCGTGCTGTCCCTGCTCATCACCGTGGGAATGGTCGTGGAACACCAGGTCCAGCTCTCCGAGCAAAACTATCGCACCCTGTTTGAGTCCGCCAGCGACGCGATGTTCCTCGTCGATTACGACACGTTGAAAATCCTCGAAGTCAATCCCTCGGGGCAGCGCATGATCCGCCGCTCCAACGCCAATCTCGTCGGTCAACACCTGATGGACCTTTTCCCCGAACTCAAAGAGCAGTCCGGCGGCTCCAACGGATCAGGCACGCCCGCCGGCGCGGGCTCCAGCCCGCAACGTGAATTGCGCCTCCCCCAACCCGATGGACAGTGCCTGGTCTATGAGGCCAGCGCCAACCTGATCTTCGGCCCGCAGGGACCGGTCCTGCTGCTCGACGCCCGCGACGTGACCGAACGCAATCGCGCCACTGAAGCCTTGCGGGAAGCCGCCAAACGCCTGGAAGGCGCCCTGGCGGAACTGCGCACGACCCAACAGCAGGTGATCCAGCAGGAACGGCTGCGCGCCCTGGGAAAGATGGCCAGCGGCGTCGCGCACGATTTCAACAATGTCCTGGCCAAGATCCTCGGATTCAACGAGCTGTTGCTCACCTGGCCGGAAAACCTGAACGACAAGGAGAAGGTCAAAAAGTACCTGCAAATGGTCAGCGCCTCCGCGCAGGACGCCGTCAAAATCGTCAACCGGTTGCGGGAATTCTACCGCCACCGCAAGGAAGGCGAAGTCTATCAGGCCGTCGACCTGGCCCCAGTCATCGAACAAGCCATCGTCCTGACCCAGCCCAAGTGGAAGGACCAAGCCATGGCCGCCGGAATCACCGTGCGCATCGAACTCGACTGGCAGGAAATCCCCTACGTGCGCGGCAGCTTCTCGGACCTGCGGGAAGTGCTGATCAATTTGATCTTCAACGCCGTCGAAGCCATGCCCAAGGGCGGCGCCATCACCATCGCGACGCGGACCGCCGGCGACCACGTAAGCCTGAGCGTCACCGACACCGGTTTGGGTATGACGGACGAAGTCCGCCAGCGCTGCCTGGAACCTTTTTTCTCCACGAAACGCCAGCAAGGCACCGGTCTTGGACTGGCGATCGTCTACGGCATCATCCAGCGTCACAACGGATCGGTCGAGATCCGCAGCGAAGTGAACAAGGGCACCACCGTCGAAATCAGCCTGCCGGTCCACGACGAAGCGGACAGCGAACCCGCGCTGCCGGCAGCGTCTCCCCAGCGGCCCCTCAAAGTGCTCGTCGTCGAAGACGACCCGCAGGTGCGCGACATCGAGGCCGAGTATCTGCGCGGCGACGGCCACACCGTCACGACCGCCGCCAACGGCAGCGAGGGCCTGCAACGATTTCACGCCGACAAATTTGACCTGGTCCTGGCCGACCGTGCCATGCCGGAAATGAATGGCGACCAAATGACCGAAGCCATCAAATCAGCCGCTCCCGGCACACCAGTCATTATGGTGACGGGCTTCGCCGATATGCCCAGGGACAACCACGGCGCCAAAGCTGTTCCCGATCTTGTGCTCCGAAAGCCGATTACGCAATCAGTTCTGCATGAAGCAATTACAAGGATAGTGATTGGCGCGCCAAAGCAGGGATGACAGAGAAACTGGCAAAATCGGAAACACGGAACACATCCTGCTCTAGTCAAGAATTAACACAGAAAGCCACAGAGGAGCAAACGGCCATGACGAAAAAAAGAATTCTGCTCGTCGATGATGATGTCACCGCGACGGGCCTGCTGAAACTCAGCCTGGAAGGCACCGGTTGTTACGAGGCCAAGGAAGAGAACGTCGCTTCGCGCGTCCTGGCCACCGGTCGGACGTTCAAGCCCGACCTGATTGTGCTGGATGTTTGCATGCCCCAGGTCGACGGCGGAGACGTCGCCGCAAGGATTAAGAATGACCGGACAATGAAAGATGTCCCCATCGTGTTCCTCACCTCCATCGTGAGTGAAGAGGAAGCGGGCGAACAGCCGCTGATGCGCGGCGGTTATCCCTTCATCCCCAAACCGGTCAACCTCCAACACCTCGTCCGTCACATCGAAGATACATTGTCCGGCAAACACCGCGTCCATTCGTCCCCCACTCCCGCTGCCTAGTCTCCATTTCCGCGCCGCCAGCCCGGCAGCCCAGCGCTGCCGGCGTTCCCGGCTTGCCCCTGTTCTTGTTCATCCTGTAGATTTAGTTCGTGGTATGATGTCGATCAACCAGACCATCCGGCGGGCGAACAGGGTCGTTCGAACTGCCGCCATGTGTGCCGCCATCGGCGCGCTCACCAGCATGGCAGCGGCTGACGACGCTACGAACGCCTCCTCGTTCGCGGCACAAGCCAAACCCAAGCAGCCACCCACAGACGAATCGAATCTTCCAACCATGGAAGCCTTTCAGGCCGTGATGGTGACAGTGGAACTGGATTTTGGGAAAACATCTCCCTCCATCGCCGATGCCTTGCGCGAAATTGACCGGATCTATCGCCCGGACGACGGCCAAGGGCGGACCTTCGCCATCCTCGAAGCCTACGGCGGACCGACAGCCGACGGGAAATTGCACATCTCCATGCACGTCAGCACCGAGAAACCGGGCATCGGCGCGCTCGTGTTTCACCGGACCGGTGAAGTGCTCTGGAAAAACAGGATCGTGCCCGCCGCCCACCCACCCGCGTCCTCGTTCGCGGGCAAGAACCTGCTGATCATGGTGGACGACGGCCGCGGCAAACCGTATCTGCTCAACGGCTCCAAAGGCGCCACCTCGGTCCTCGACGCCATCGTGCGCGACCTCGCCCTCCCCGTCCGCGACTTCTGGCCAGACGGCGAAGAACGCGAAGTGACGCTCTTTTACAGCGCCTGCGGTTGCCCCGTCAAACTCAAGGCCCGCCGCTTCGGCGACAAAACGGTCCGCACCACCGATCTCCCCGTCATCTTCCCCGACGACCCCGCCGTCGCCGCCGCCATCTCCCGTCTCATGGGCTGGTCGTAAGCCCGCAGACCCGGCCTTGCCAAAGCATGGCGTTTCCACTATTCTTTGCGATTCGGTTCCCATGGACTACGTTAAACGCGCCAAAACCATTTTTGACATCGAGATCGACGCGCTGAAGCCAAACCCGCGCGCAACTCGGCGCGGATTTTTCCGCCGCCGTCGAGCTCATCGTCAAGCTCCTGCAGAACAAGGGCAAAGTCGTCGTCATCGGTGTCGGCAAATCAGGCAACATCGGCCAGAAAATCGCCGCCACGCTCACCAGCACCGGCACGACCAGCGTCGTGCTTAACGCCGTGGATGCCCTGCATGGCGACTTGGGCGTCATTAATGACGGCGACGTGTGTACTGGCGCTTAGCTATTCCGGCGAAACGGAGGAATTGCTGCATATCCTGCCCGCTATCAAGCGCTTCGACGTGCGCGTGATCGCCATGACAGCGACATCCAAAATCGCACATCGCCCGCCACAGTGACATCGTATTGAACGCGCACATCAAGAAGGAAGCCTGCCCGTTCAATCTCGCCCCACGTCCAGCACAACCGCCATGCTCGCCCTCGGCGACGCCCTGGCCCTGTGCGTCCTCGAAGCGCGCGGGTTCAAGAAATCCGATTACGCCCGGCTGCATCCAGCCGGCCAATCGGCACGCACGATGCTCATGCAAATCAAGGACATCATGCGCGCGGGCGAACGCAACGCCGTCATCGCCGAGGCCGCCACCGTGCAGGACGCGTTGCTGGCGATGACCAAGGCCAAATCCGGCACGATCAGCATCGTGGACAAACGCGGCCGCATCGCCGGCGTGTTCACCGACGGCGATTTCCGCCGCCACATCGCGCGCAACCGCGACGTGCTCGACGCCCCCATCCCTCGGTCATGACCCGCGGCCCGATCACGATCCGGCAGGACGCGCTCGCCGTGGAAGCGTTGAAAATTTTCGAACAACGGCAGATCGACGATTTGATCGTCGTCGATGGCGAGCAAACATCCGGTGGGAACGTTGACTCGCAGGACTTGCCGAAATTTAAAATCATGTAAGCCAACAGACCCGAAAGAAAAGGACACAATCCCATGCCGTCAGCCAACGATCTCCGCAAAGGAATGGCCATCAAATACAACAGCGACGTCTGCGTCGTGCTGGACATGCAGCATCGCACGCCGGGCAACCTGCGCGCGTTCGTCCAGGCCACCCTGCGCAGCCTGAAAACCGGCAAGTCGTCCATCGTCCGCTTCGCCTCCACCGAATCCATCGAGGTGGTCTCGAAGAACACCAAGCCCGTGGACTTCAGCTTCAAGGACCAGACCGGCTTCCATTTCATGGATCCCGAGACGTACGAGACCATCACGCGTCACCGAGGAATTCATCGGCGACGCCAAGAATTACCTCACGGAAAACCTCCGCTGTACGCTGACGGAAGTCGAAGGCAAGGTCGCCGAAATTGAATTACCCCCCGCCGTCGATATCAAGGTACTCGAAGCCCCGCCCGGCATTCGCGGCGACACCGCCACCAACGTCACCAAACCGGCCAAACTCGAAACCGGCATCGAAGTCGGTGTCCCCATCTTCATCAACCCCGGCGACACCATCCGCGTCGACACCCGCACCGGCAAATACCTGAGCCGGTCGTAAGCCCGCGTCAAACAGAGGGCGCCTCGCGTGCCTGCAAAACCCATAGGCCAACAATCGTTTGAAGGTTGGATCCAATGGGTGTTCTCCCATCCTGGCGGTGAGCCTGGCTTTCTCTGGGATCGAGACGAGGACGCCTACGCGATTTCCGCAGGGACCCTGGTCTCGTACTTGATCCGACTGTTTGAATCCCCCTCTGGATATCTAGGCTCCTATTCTGACAACCAGGCCAATGGCGGCCTATGGTTTTTGATGAGCGAAACCTGGTTTAGCGCTTGGTCCTGTTTGTTGAATCCGAGCGTCCCGTTGGGACAAAGGCAACGATGCGCCCACGCGATCTTCAATCTGTACGAACAATTCTTTGCCACTCGCTGCTCACCAGTATTGTGTCATCTCACCGAGAGCGGGGAAAGACCGTTGAATGAAGTTTGTTTTATGTGGTGGGATTTTCTCTACTTCTCGGAAGCCAGTTGGGAGTATGATTATCAGCATGGGTATCAGCTGTTTCCTGCCTGCGCCAAAGTGCATGACGATCTGTTATCGGTGATGTCGAAAATCCTGACCCTCGAACACGATGCCTGCCGCGAAAGCGCCCTGCACGGATTAGGGCACTGGCAAAAGAGCCATCCGGTTCAAGTCGTCGCCATCGTTGATTATTTCCTCAACGGCAACCCGGGTTTGCGCCCGGAACTTAAAACATATGCGCTGAAAGCGCGTGCCGGGCAGGTGCTTTAATGCTGAGTCGCTCACGCCCGCGGATGGGCCTTCTCGTAGACCTTCTTCAAGCGGTCGGGGGTGATGTGGGTGTAGATTTGGGTGGTGGAAAGGTTGGCGTGGCCGAGGAGTTCCTGGACACTGCGCAGGTCGGCCCCGGCATCGAGCAGATGGGTGGCGAAACTGTGACGCAGTTTGTGCGGGGTCAACGACGGGTCGAGGCCGGCGGCCATTAGATACTTCTTGAGCATTCGCTGGACGCTGCGCGCTGTCATGCGCGCGCCGAACCTGTTCACAAACAGCGGGCCGCGCGCGTTACGGTTGCGCAACTCCAAATATTTCCGCACCGTCCCGACGGCCGGGCCGCCCAGCGGCGCGAGCCGCTCCTTCTTGCCCTTGCCGCGCACACGCACCACTTCACCGAGCAGGTCGATGTCGTCGTCGTTGAGTTGGACGAGTTCATGGATGCGCAGACCGCCGCTGTAGAGCGTTTCCAGCATCGCCTTGTCGCGCCACGCCGACAGCACCTGGGCTGGGTCCTTGTCCGCGAGCGGCGCGTCGAGCAGCGTCTCGATTTGCTGGATCGTGAGGAACTTCGGCAACTTGCGGTTCTTCTTGGGCAGCGTCAGTCCAATCAGCGGGTTTTGTTTCATCCGCTCCGCGCGGACCAGCCATTTGCAGAAACTGCGCAGGGCCGAGATTTTCAAGTGGATCGTCGCGCGGTCGTAACCCTGTTCGCTCAGGTGAACGAGATAGCCGCGCACTTGAAACACATCGAGCCGTTTCCAGTCACAGGGCTGCTTGAATTTTTCCTCGAACCAGACGCAAAACTGCTCGATGTCCGCGCTGTAATTGCGGAGGGTCAGCGGGGAGGCGTCGCGTTCTGCGCGCAGGTAATTCAGGAACTGCTCGACCAGCGCGTCGGTCAGGCGGCGGCCGGGGCCAGTTTTTTGATGTTTTTGCACTTCGGATAGGCGGAGCAGCCCAGGAATTCACCGAACCGGCCGCGGCGCCGGGCCATCGGCGCACCGCATTTCTCGCATTTCTCGTCGGTCAGGACCGGGATTTCCTTCGGAGGCGGCGGCGGCGCGAGGTGCTTGAGCTCGTCGGGCAGAGGTTTGGCATTGCGGCACTTGGGATAACCGGAACAGGCCAGGAACGGGCCGCGCCGGCTGTTGCGGATGACCATCGGCGACTGGCACTTCTCGCATTTGATCTCCGTGGCCACTTCCTTTGGTTTTTCGACAATCACGAACTTGCCCTGCTCATCGCGCCGGAAAGACTTGGCGTTCTTGCACTTCGGATAACCCGAGCAGGCCAAGAACTCACCGCTCTTGCCGTTCTTGATCACCATCGGCGAATCGCACTTCTCGCACTTGATGCCAGTGTCCACCTTCTCGATGACCTTCAGGCTGCCGTCTTCCTGGTGGGCGAAATTTTTCGTGTTCTTGCATTTCGGGTAGGCGGAACAGGCGAGAAACTCCCCGTTCTTGCCTGGCCGGATGACCATCATCTCGCCGCAAACCTCGCACTTGATGTCCGTGGGGATTGGTTTGGGGCGGACGTCCTCCATGTTTTCGGTGGCGGCCTTGAGCGTGGGCTCGAAGGTCTTGTAGAACTCGCCGAGCATCTCGTGCCACTCGACCTTGCCCTCTTCGATCTCGTCGAGCAGGTCCTCCATGTGGGCGGTGAACTGGTAGTCGAGCAGCTTTTGGAAATGTTTCACCAGCATGTCGGTGGTGATCTCGCCCAATTGCGTGGGCGTGAGACGGGCCTTGTCCTTGAGCACGTAGCGGCGTTTGATAATGGTGGCAATCGTCGGGGCGTAGGTGCTGGGACGTCCGATGCCCAGTTCTTCCAGCGCCTTCACCAGCGTGGCCTCGCTGTAGCGTGGCGGCGGCTCGGTGAAATGCTGTTCGGGAAGCACCTTGTTCAGGTGCAACCGCTCGCTCTCCGTCAACGGCGGCAGCTTCTTGTTCTCTTCCTCGTCGGAGGGCTTTTCGGCTTCCGCCTTCTTTTCGGCCTCCTCTTCGACGCCGTAAATCTTCAACCACCCCGCGAACACCACCTCGGTGGCGGTCGCGCGAAACAGGAACACCTTGTCCGTCGACTGCGGCGGCCGGGCATCGATGTCCACGCTGGTCACGCGCATCTCGGCGGGGACCATCTGGCTGGCCACGAACCGCTCCCAAATCAGCCGGTACAGGCGAAATTGATCGTCATCAAGATAGCGCCGCATGCTGTCAGGCGTGCGCAGGACGGAGGAAGGACGGACCGCCTCGTGCGCGCCCTGCGCGTCCTTCTTCGACTTAAAGAAGTTCGGGGTCTCGGGAGCGTAATCGTTGCCGATGCTTTCGCGGATGAACGCCAACGCCTCGGCATGCGCCTCCTTGGAGACATTGAACGAATCGGTACGCATGTAGGTGATCAATCCAACGGAGCCTTCATCGCCGATGTCGACGCCTTCGTACAATTGCTGGGCGATCATCATCGTCCTCGAGGTGCCCATGCCCAGGGCCTTGGACGCCGATTGCTGCAGCGTGCTCGTCGTGAACGGCGGCGGCGGATTGCGTTTCTTCGACCGGATATCAATCTTGGTGACCGTGTACTCGCTCTGCTGCAAGTCGGTGAGCAGGTTGTCCGCCTGTTCCTTGCTGCCGATGATGAGCACGTCGGCCTTGGCGGAATCGCCGTTGGGCGCTTTCACCCTCTTGTCGCCAACCTGGATCAACCGCGCCAGGAAAGGATCCAGCGGATCCACCTGTTTACGTAGCTCGGCTTCAATCGACCAATATTCCTGCGCCTTGAACGCCCGGATCTCCCGCTCGCGCTCGACCACCAGCCGCACCGCAACCGATTGAACGCGTCCGGCGCTCAGGCCGCGCGCGACCCGTTTGTTCAGCAAGGGCGAAATCTTATAGCCGACAATGCGGTCCAGGATGCGCCGCGCCTGCTGCGAGTCGACCAGCTTCATGTCCACGTGGCCCGGATGATCGAACGCGGCGCGAACGGCGTTTTTGGTGATCTCGTTGAACTGGACGCGGAGAAACTCCGGGCCGTTCTTCTTGCTCTTGAGCAGTTCCTGCAAATGCCAGGCGATGGCTTCGCCTTCGCGGTCGGGGTCGGTCGCCAGAAAGACCTGCTCGGCGTTGCCGGCGGCGCCCTGCAATTCGGTGATCAGGGTTTTACGTTTGGCGGTGACCTGGTAGGTCGGTTTGAAATTCTTTTCGATCTCCACGCCAAACTTGCGTTCGGGCAGGTCACGCACGTGCCCCATGGAGGCCTTGACGCTGAAATCCGATCCCAAATACTTGTTGATCGTCTTGGCTTTGGCGGGCGATTCAACGATGACGAGTTTTTTTGCCATGGATTTAGTCTGTCACCACGCTGTTGCGAACGTATTGTTTCCCGGGTAATTGCTTGATAATGCGTTTCATCTCCAGCCCCAGTAACGTGGCGGAAACGCACGCACTTGTCAAACCACTGCCGCGAATGATCTCGTCAATCGCGACTTCTTCATTGCCAATGAGAGCCATCACTTTCTCCTCTGTTTCCGAGAATTTGAGAGCAGCTTTGATGCCTTCGTCCGCCCCAGGGTTTCGCTGGGCTGGCGGACGGTCACGCGGCAATAAGTACTCGAATTCGACCAGCACGTCCTCGGCGTCCTCGGTCAATTTTGCCCCGTCCTTGATCAACCTGTTTGTGCCCCTGGATAAAATTGAATCGGCCCGCCCGGGGACCGCAAACACCTGGCGGCCCTGTTCCGCCGCTTGGGCGGCCGTGATCAGCGCCCCGCTTTTCAGGTTCGCCTCCACCACCACCACGCCCAGGGACCAGCCGCTGATGATCCGGTTGCGCATCGGGAAATTCTGGCGGTCCGGCTTGACGCCAAAGGGAAATTCCGTGACAACCGCTCCGCCCTGCTCGACGATCTGTCCGTATAACTTCGCGTTCTCGGGAGGATAGACTTCGTCGATCCCGCAACCGATCACCCCCACCGTCCGTCCCTTGGCCTGCAACGCGCCGTTGTGCGCCGCCGTATCAATCCCGCGCGCCAGGCCGCTGACCACCGTCACGCCCAGGCGCGCCAGTTGATAGGCCAGCTTGCGCGCCATCTCCTGTCCATATAATGTCGTGCGCCGCGAACCGACAATCCCCATTGCCAGCGCGTCGCACTCGTGCAACGCGCCCTTCACGTACAGCACGATCGGCGGATCGTAGATCTGGCGCAAATTCTTCGGGTAATCCGCGTCGTCCCGCGTAACGACGCGCACGCCCTCCTTCTCGACGCGCGCCAGTTCCGCGTCCAAATTGACGTCCTGCCGCCAGCCAGCGAGGTTGCGGGCCACGATCTCCCCCACCCCTTCCACCGCCATCAGGTCGCGCTGCGACGCCTCCAGCACCGCCTGCGGCTCCTTGAACGCGTCCAGCAGCGCGCGGAGCCGGATAGGCCCGACGCCATCGATCATGTTCAAGGCGATATAGGCTTCGCGAGGAGTCATCGGTGCGCTGGAGATGAGGGGCGGAGTTGCTGATTACACCCGCTTGCCCTTCGGCTTGAGTTTGAATTCCATCTGCGGTTCCTTGAGCAATTCGTAGTTCTTCAACAACCGCAAAATCTGCAACAGGTCGGACTTCTGGTAGTTCCGGTTGGTCGCCACCATCGCAATCAGGTCCTGCAGGATCGTGCGGAACGAGATCACGCCGTCCACGCCCTTGGCTTTCAGGACTTCGATGCTTTGCTGGCGCACTTTTGCGTTGCGCGGCAGGCCCGGCACCACCAGGATCTTCACCAGGCCGTCTCCGCCGACGAGCCGTTGCGCTTCCTCGACCGCGTCCTTGCCGACAAACCCGAAAATCTTCGGCTGATGCGCCAGCACGCCCGGAGCGAATATTTCCGTATGCCAGCCCTTGATGCCCACGACGGCGCGTGACATGTACTTGAGCGTGGCGGAAGTGATTTCAAACGCCGGCGGCGTCTCGCCGGGAACGGCGCGCGGATTCAGCACGATCAGATCAACTTCTTCCTGCGTCGTTTTCTGGCGGGCCTGCACCACGTATTTGCGACGCTGGCAGACCAAAAAGCCGTGCAGCTCGAAATACTCGCGCACGATGGTCTCGTCAACGGCAGACATTGATCGTCTCCTCGATGTCAGCGTCCGTCACGGCATCGGACACGACGGCTTCGCCGAGACGTTTTAACAGGACAAACCGCAGTTTGCCGCCAAGCACCTTCTTGTCCAGTTGCATCGCGGACAATAGTTGGCCCGGTTCAAAAGCCTTGCCTAACCGCGTCGGCAATCCGCTGGCCGCAATCAACGCCTTCAACCGTTCGGCCTGCGCGGCGTCCAACCCGGCCCGTTTCACCGACAGATGGGCCGCGGCGCACATGCCCATCGCAATCGCCTCGCCGTGCAACAGCCCCACGTAGTCCGTCAGCGCTTCCATCGCGTGGCCGATCGTGTGGCCGAAATTCAGGAACGCGCGCACGCCCGACTCGCGTTCGTCGGCGCTGACGATCCCCGCCTTGATCTCGCAACAACGGCGCACCGCGTGCGCCACCGCCTCGGGCCGGCGGCCCAGCACACCGGCCTGCTCGCGCTCCAGCCAGGAAAAAAATTGTTCGTCGACGATCGCTCCGTGCTTGATCACCTCGGCAAACCCCGCGCGCAGTTCGCGCTCAGGCAGCTTCGTTAATGTGTCGATGTCGGACAACACCAGGCGCGGCTGATAAAACGCGCCGACCAGGTTTTTCCCCTGTGGAAGGTTTACACCGACCTTCCCGCCGACGGAACTGTCCACCTGCGCCAGCAGGCTCGTGGGGATTTGGACCAGCGCCAGGCCGCGCAAATAGCTGGCCGCAATGAACCCCGCCAGATCGCCCACCACGCCGCCGCCCAGCGCGATCACAAACGCGCGCCGGTCCAGGCCAAGCGACGGCAGCGTCTCGAACAGACGGTTGGCCTGCCGCAACGATTTCGATGATTCGCCCGCCGGCACCACCAACATTTCCGTCTCGAACCCGCCGCGGCGCAGCGCGGCTTGCAAGGGCTCTGCATAAAGAACGGCGACATTCGAATCCGAGATGATCACGCCGCGTTTGCCCAGGTTCAGCGGCTGGAGAAATTCCGCCGCTCGCGCCAAAAGCCCGGCGCCGATCAAGATATCGTAGCTGCGCGCGCCCAATTCGACGCGCACGCGCTGCGGGCTGCCTTTGGTCTCGGAAGTCATTGATGCTGCCAATAACCGCCCGCGCGGGGGCTTGTCAACCCTTAAACCTCGCCCGCAACACCCGGCGTGTCGCCTCCGTGACCTTGAAGGGGTCCGCCATGCGCACGCCAACAACCCAGGCAATCCGGCCATCAGCGGCACAAAGCAACGGAATGCGGCCACGCTCGCGCCGGGGCACTTTCTCGTCCACGAAGAAATCCTGCAGCTTTTTCGTCTCGCTCATCCCCAGCGGTTGAAACCGGTCGCCCTCCTGCCACGTGCGCACAAAAAGCGTCTCGCCCAGGGCATCGGCGTCCAGGCATTCCGTCCCCGTACTTTTGTCATTCCGGGCGAAGCGAAGGACGTCCCCTTCACACGGCTCCAGGTGACAATGCAAGGTCACGCCCAGTTCGCCCATCACCGTCTCGCCTTCCGTGTTGAGCGGCCACCGGCCCTCGATGGGGGCCAATTCCTTGCGCGAACCCTTTCGCAACCATTCGTATTCGCGGTACACCACCATGTCGCCCGGCAAATCCACCTCGGCGCTGGGTGACGCGGACGCCGCGATGGCGCGCACAGCTTCGATGTGGTCGAACGTGAACCGTTGGCCGCTCTCGTCTTCCCCTCCGAGCCAGAAACGGATCAGCCGGCGCTGCACGGCGGCGGCGAATTCCACCAGCTTCGGCACGTGCAACGCGTCGTCGCGGCTGGTGCGCATGTAGAACGTTTGCGCCACGTGCCGCAGCAGATAGAAATCCTCGTCCCGCAGGATCTCCGCTGTGCGCAGCAGCACGTCCCGGATGGCGGGATTGAAATCGCGTTCCAGCAACGGCAGCAATTCGTGGCGGACGCGGTTGCGCGTAAACCGGGTATCAGCATTGCTCGCGTCGGTCCGGTACGGGAGATGGTGGCCGGCGAGATACTCCAGCACTTCCTGGCGGCGCACTTTCAGCAGCGGACGAATGATGCGCAACGCGCCCAGTTTGCGTTCGGGCCAGATGCCAATCAGCCCGGGAACGCCTGCGCCGCGCAGCAGCCGCAGCAGGAACGTTTCCACCTGGTCGTCCGCCGTGTGCGCCAGCGCGATCCGGGTGACGCCCGTGCGACGGGCCACGGCGGAAAAGAATTCGAGCCGCGCCTGCCGCGCCGCGTCTTCGAGGGAAAGTTTTTTCTCCGTCGCGAAGGCCGCGACGTCGCGCGCCTCGATGCTCGCCTCCAATTGGTGGCGCCCGGCCAGCTGCCGCACGAACTCGGCGTCCGCGTCGCTCTCCGCCCCGCGCAATTGGTGGTTGAGATGACAGACATGCGGGTGCCAGCCGCCCCTGACCAGCATGTCCAGCATCGCCACCGAATCTGGCCCGCCCGACACGCCGGCAAGCAAGGGTTCGCCCGGCACCAGCATCGCCGCCAGGGCGGATTGGACTTTCGTGAGCATTGGCAATTTAGTCGTCCGTTGTAGCTGCGCTTCTACGAAGCGCAGGCCGTTTGCCACGCCGCAAGCACGGCGCTTCACAGAAGCGCCTCTACAATCCCTTCACGTTCGCTTCACCCGCAATGACAAACTACGCCGGCCGTATCTCCGTCAGTCCGCCCATGTAGGGCAGCAGCGGTTCCGGCAGTTTCACGCTGCCATCGGCTTGCTGATAGGTCTCCAGCAACGCGACGTACAATCGCGCCAGCGCGGTGCCGCTGCCGTTGAGAATGTGGACCAATCGGTTCTTGCCGTCGGCGCCCTTGAACTTGATGTTCGCGCGCCGCGCCTGGAAATCCTCGCAGTTCGAGCAGCTCGACACTTCGAGATACGCGTTCTGGCCCGGCGCCCAGACTTCGATGTCGTAGGTCTTGGCGCTGGCAAAGCCCATGTCGCCCGTGCACAGCAGGACGACGCGATAATGCAGGCCGAGCAATTGCAGCACGCGCTCGGCATTGGCCACCAGTCTTCTCCAGTTCGTCGTAGCCGGTCTCGGGTTTGACGAACTTGATCAGTCTCGACCTTGTCGAACTGGTGGACGCGGATCATGCCGCGCGTGACTGCTTGCCCGCCGCGCCCGCTTCACGCCGGAAACAGGGCGTGTAGGCGCAGTAGCGGATCGGCAACTGGTCTTCGCGCAAAATCTCCTCGCGATGAATGTTGGCCACGGGCACCTCGGCGGTCGGCGCCAGATACATCTCCTCGTCGCGCAACCGGTACATGTCGTCCTCAAACTTCGGCAACTGGCCCGTGCCGATCATCGCCGCGCGGTTGATCAGGAACGGCGGAGACACCTCCGTGTACCCGTGCTCGCGTGTGTGCAGGTCCAGCAACAAATTGATCAGCGCCCGCTCCAGCCGCGCGCCCGCGCCCTTGTAGAGGATGAACCCGCTGCCGGAAATCTTCGTCGCGCGCGCGAAATCGAGGATCCCGAGCTTTTCGCCGAGTTCCCAATGCGGTTTCGGCTGGAAGGCAAAGGCAGGCTTTGTCCCCCACAGTTTGACTTCGGGATTGTCCGCCGCGTCCTTGCCCGACCGGGACGCTTTCGTGCGGCAGATTGGGAAGCATCAGCAGGATGTCCTGTAATGCCGTGTCGACGGTCGCAACCTCCGCGTCCAAGGCCGCGATCCGGTCGCCCACGCCTTTCATCGCCGCCATTGGCGCGTCGGCATCCTGCCCCTTGGACTTGAGTTGCGCCGATTTCCTTGCTGACCTGGTTGCGCTGGGCCTTGAGCGTGTCGCCTTCGGTCAGGAGTTTCCGGCGCTTTTCGTCCAGCGCCGCGATTTCCGCCAAACGCGCTTCATCGCCCCGCCCGCGCGTGGCCAGCCGTTCACGAACGAAATCCGGTTTTTCGCGAATGAGTTTGATGTCCAGCATGGGATCGGACTATACGCGGTTCGCGGTCAGTTGTGGACTTCAAAAGAGCCGGGGCGCGGTTGCCAGCGCTTCGGCCAGTTTTTCGGGTTGTTTGCCGCCGGCTTGCGCCAGATCGGGCTTGCCACCGCCGCCGCCGCCGCAAATCTTCGCCAGTTCGCCGACGATCTTGCCGGCATTTTTGCCCGCCTTCACCAAGTCGGGCGTGACGTAGCAGATCAACGACACTTTGCCGTCGGCCACGCCGCCCAGCACGACGACGCCGCTGGTCAGTTTCGGTTTCAGCGCGTCCACCACGGCGCGCAGGAATTCCGCGTTCGCTTCTCCGAGGTTCGCCACGATTCGGCCCGAGGCGAGCTGCGTCAATAATTGGTCGGCGGTCGCCGGCGCGCGTTTTTGCATTTCCGACTGGCGTTGTTTGGCCAGTTCGCGGTCCGCCTCGCGGGCCTTGGCCTTGTCGGCCTCGGCTTGCTCCTGCGACTGGCTCTTCTCCATGTATTCCAGCGCGAAATTCCCGCACATGGCTTCGATGCGCCGCACGCCGGCCGCAATCGCGGATTCTTTGGCGATCTTGAACAACCCGATCTCGCCCGTCCCCCTTGTATGCGTGCCGCCGCAGAGTTCCATCGAAAACCCGTCCAGCTTGCCCGCGCGTCCGCCGATCTGCACGACGCGAACGACGTCGCCGTATTTGTCGCCAAAGAACTGCATCACGTTCGGGTTGCCCTTGATGTCCTTGTAGGCCATCTCGAACCAGCTAACCGGCGCGTTTTCGATGATGCGCTCGTTGACCAGCTTCTCGATGTCCAAAATCTGTTTGTCCGTCAACCGTTCGGAATGATTGAAATCGAACCGCAACCGGTCCGGCGCCACCAGCGACCCCCGCTGCCGCGCCTCCCGGCTGACTACTTCATGCAGCGCCCAATGAAACAGGTGCGTGACCGTGTGATGCCGCTGAATATCCGTGCGCCGCTTGGCGTCCACCGCCACGCGGACGGCCTCGCCCTGTTCGGGCGCGCGGCCGCCGACAAGCCATGCGCGGTGCACGTGCACCTCTCCCTGCCGCTGCGTATCCAGCACCGTCAACCGGCCGATTTCACTCCGATCATGCCCCGGCACGTGGACCAGCCCCATGTCACCAACCTGCCCGCCCATCTCGGCGTAAAACGGGGTCCGGTCAAAAATCAGATCGACGGTCTTTTCACCGCCGGGAGTGACCGCTTCGACAACCGCTTCCGATTCGAGATTGTCATAGCCCAGGAACTTCGTCGGCTCGACCCGCAATCCTTCGCTGACGCTGACGACCGTTTTCTTCTTATCGTGGTCCTCGCGCGCCCGCTGCCGCTGCTCTTCCATCAATTTTTCAAAACCGGCAACATCCACGGTCAAGCCGCGCTCGCGGGCCATCAACTCCGTCAGATCGAGCGGGAACCCGTAGGTGTCATACAGTTTGAACGCCTGCCCGGCGGGAAACATCTTGTCGCCCACGCCTGCGGCGACTTCCTCAAAAATCTCCAAACCACGGTCGAGCGTCTTGTTGAAGCTTTCCTCCTCGCCGTGCAGCGCGGTCTTGATCTTCTCCTGGCGCTGGCGCAATTCGGGGAAGACCTCGCCGAAATTGTCCGCGACAACGTCGACCAGCTTGTAGAAAAATGGTTCGTGGAAGCCGAGATTGCGTCCGTAGCGCACCGCGCGGCGCAGGATGCGGCGCAGGACGTAGCCGCGGCCCTCATTGGAGGGTAGGATGCCGTCGGCAATCGCAAAACTCAGGCAGCGGATGTGGTCGGCAATAACGCGAAAGGCGATGTCCGTCTTCTGCTGCTCGGAATTCGCCCCGGAAGGGTTGGGCAGCGTGCTTGTGTATTTTTTCCCGCTCAGTTTTTCGATCTCGCGAAAAATCGGCGCAAAGGCGTCGGTCTCGTAATTGGAGATCGTTCGGGAAAAATTCTTGAAGCCGTTCGTGCATTGGACCATGCCACAGACGCGGTCGAAACCCATGCCGGTGTCCACGTGACGCGCGGGCAACGGGGTGAGCGAGCCGTTGGGGTTGGCGTTGAACTGGATAAAGACAAGGTTCCAGATTTCGATGCACAACGGGCTGCCGGCGTTGACGAGTTTTCCCTGCGTGTCCCCGGCCGGGGTGAGGTCGACGTGGATTTCGCTGCACGGGCCGCACGGGCCGGTGTCACCCATCATCCAGAAATTGTCCTTCCGCCCGAACGGCAGCACGCGCTCCTTGGGCAGGTACCGCAGCCACAGGTCGCGCGCCTCGTGGTCAGCGGGCGTCTTGTCGTCGCCGCCGAAATAGGACGCGTAGAGGCGTTCCGGCGGGAAACTCCAGACCTTCACGAGAAGTTCCCAGGCCCAATCGATAGCTTCCTTCTTGAAGTAATCCCCGAAACTCCAGTTGCCCAGCATCTCGAAGAGCGTGTGATGGTAGGTGTCGAGCCCGACGTCTTCGAGGTCGTTGTGTTTGCCGCCGGCGCGGATACACTTCTGCGTGTCGGCGGCGCGCGGGGGGTTGTACGGGCATTTCGTCTGGCCGAGGAAGATCGGCACGAACTGGTTCATCCCGGCGTTGGTGAACAGCAGATTGGGCGAGTCGGGCAGGAGCGAACTCGACGGCACAACGGTGTGCTGCTTCGATTTGAAGAAATCGAGAAAGCTCCGGCGAATTTCCTTCGAAGTCATCATAGCGGATTGGAGTACTGGAGTCCTGTCGTCATATGACGGAGATGAGCCGTTGTTGCCACAACCCCATCCTCCCTCACGCCATCGCTCTCCCTCTTACTCGGCGGCTGTGGCCGCGATCTTTTTCGGGATGGCGGCCCCGGCGATAATTTTCGCGCGCACGGCTTCGATCACCTTTTCGAGCAACGCGGGGTTATCGCGCAGGAAATCCTTCGCGGCTTCGCGTCCCTGGCCGATCTGCTGGCCGTCGAACGCCAGCCACGAACCCTTGCGTTCCAATCACGCCGATGTCCGTGGCCACGTCGATGACCGAGCCTTCCTTGGCGATGCCGGCGTCGTACATGATGTCGAACTCGGCCTCGGTAAACGGCGGGGCGACCTTGTTCTTCACGATCTTGGCGCGGACATGGCTGCCGACGACCTTGCCGGCGGGGTCCTTGATGATATTGACGCGGCGCATGTCGATGCGCACGCTGGAATAAAACTTCAACGCGCGCCCGCCCGGCGTCGTTTCGGGGCTGCCGAACATCACGCCGATTTTCTCGCGGATCTGGTTGGTGAAAATGCAGCAGGTCTTCGCTTTGTGGATGGCACGAGGTCAGTTTGCGCATCGCCTGGCTCATCAGGCGCGCCTGCGCGCCCACGGTGGCGTCGCCCATCTGGCCTTCCAATTCGGCGCGCGGCACCAGCGCCGCCACGGAATCCACCACCAGCACGTCGACCGCGTTGCTGCGGATGAACGTCTCGGCAATCGTCAGCGCTTCCTCGCCGCTGTCGGGCTGGCTGATGAGCAGGTCGTCGAGGTTCACCCCGAGGCGCTTGGCGTAGGCGGGATCGACCGCGTGCTCCGCGTCGATGAACGCCGCCAGGCCGCCGCCGCGTTGCGCGTTGGCGATGATGCTCAGGCACAACGTGGTCTTGCCGCTGCTTTCCGGCCCAAACACCTCGACCACGCGTCCGCGCGGCACGCCGCCGACGCCCAGGGCGAGGTCGACCGACAGGGCGCCGGTCGAAATGACGGCGATCTTCACGCGGGCCGTCTCGTCGCCCAGGCGCATGATCGAGCCAGCGCCGTATTGTTTCTCGATGGCGGCCAGGGCCGCCTGGAGATTCCTGTCCTTTAAAGCGGTTTGCTTCACCGCTTCTTTTTCCTTCGCTTCCTTCGCTTCAACTTTAACCGGCATATTGTTTTTCTCCTCGCCGCCTCAAGCGGCCCGCAGTGCATGTGACGAAAGTTTGCGATAAACCGGCCCTTGAGGTTGCAACTGGCTCTCAAAGAGATGCATCGCCTCGACCCGCATCGTTCCGAAGGCAGCATTTCTAATGGAATCCAAGGCCCTTGTCAACGCATCGTCAGGCCGGGGAAAACGCATGCGCGCAAGCGTCAGGTGCGCGGCGAATTCCCGGTCCTCGGGCTGGAACCCGAGTTCCTTCATCGCCCGCTGCACCGCCGCGGCCAGCGCTTTCAGCTTTCCGTCCCGATCGGCGCAGCCGACCCAGAGCACGCGCGGCCGGTGCTCGTTGGGGAACGCGCCCGCGCCGCAAACGTCCAAACTGAACGAACTGTGCGCTTGGGCCAAACCGTCCAACGCGCTCGAAATGACCGAAGTGACCGCCTCGTCCACGTATCCCAAAAACTGCAGCGTCAGGTGCCAGTTCTCGATTTTCGTCCACGAAACTTTCACGGCGACGGGGGTGTGCTTGAGCCGCGCCTGCGCTTCGGCGACGGCCGCGCGCACGTCGTCCGGGACATCGACGGCGATGAAGGCGCGGATCATGGTTTCGTTTTGAGCAATTCGCGACGGAGCATGTCGAGGGCGATCTGGGACACGAAGAACTTGAAGGTCTCGCGGTCCAACGAGAGGACGTGGCGCTGGACGATGGTTTCCGCGGGAGTGGCCAGGCCGATGTAAACGAGGCCGACGGGTTTATCGGGCGCGCCGCCGGTCGGGCCGGCGATGCCGGTGGTGCTGAGTGCGAAATCGACGCGGCCGCGGGTGCGCGCGCCTTCGGCCATTTCGCGACAGGTTTCCTCGCTGACCGCGCCGTGGGTTTTCAACGTCTTCTCGGCGGCCCCCAGCAGTTGCATCTTCGCGGCGTTGGCGTACGTCACCAGTCCGTTGATAAAGACGGCGCTGGCGCCACTGACGTTGGTGAGGCGGTGGGCGATGAGGCCGCCGGTGCATGACTCGGCGACGGCGATGGTCTTGTGCTGCTGCGTGAGCAGGTGGACGACAACGTCTTCCAGGCGATCATCATCGGCGCCGAAGGTGAAATCGCCCAGGACCCGGCGGGTGCGTTCTTCAACTTCATCGGCGAGGGACTTGGTCGCGGTGATGATGCGCACTTCGACTTCGCCCATCTTCGCGCAGTAACCCAACTCGACGCCCGACAGCGTGGCCAGGGCCGGGGCGACTTTCGCCTCGACGGCCGACTCCGGCATGCCGGCGACCTTGAACACGCGGCAGACAAACGGCGCCACGGCCCCGATGCGCTGGCGCAGCAGCGGCAGGACGTGGTCCTCGAACATGGGTTTCAACTCGCGCGGAGGACCGGGCAGGAGCACCACGAGCTTGTTGCCGTCTTCGATGGCCAGCCCGGGCGCGGTGCCGTTGGGGTTGGGCAGCACACGCGCCCCGTCGGGCACGAGGGCCTGCACGTACACCGACTCCGGCATGACGAGGCCGCGTTTGCGAAACCGTGCGGCAATGGCCGCAGCCACAGCCTCATCGCGGACAAGCGTCCGCCCCAACAACCCCGCGACGACGTCGCGCGTCACATCATCGCTGGTCGGCCCAAGCCCGCCGGTGATGATCAACACATCGCACCGCGTCAACGCCTCCGCGACGACCGCCTTCATTTCCGTCAGGGAATCCCCCACGGTGGTCTGCCGGTCGAGCCTCAGCCCAATCTCCGCCAGCTTCCGCGCGATATAATTCAGGTGCGAATTGACGGTGAAGCCCAGCAGCAATTCCGACCCCGTATTGATGAGTTCGACGCGCATCGCGTCCCGAGCCTAGCCAGCGGCCAGGGCAAAGTCAAACGAAGGAGAGCGACCGGCGTGAAGCGCCGGCCGGTGATGGGAAACCGGCACAGGCTACATCAATGAAGAATTCGAGGCCGACAATTATTGCGGCGCCGTCCCGGCGAAATCATCTTTGCTTGGCCGCCATCGCAAAAATATGTTTGCAATGAAGGAGGGCAAGAAAGCGGGATCTGGATTGCCCCGTTTTGAGAAGGCAAAAATGCCGATGTCCTCATCTTTGTATTTTTTTCCGGTGTTAAAGTATTGACTGTAAATCAAGATCGGGATTTCGATGTGTTCAGGATGCTCTTTCCTGAGCTTCTTGGCAATTTCGATTCCATTAGTTTCCAAGGCGTGCTCTTTCTCTCTCATTCAGTATCCAGTCGAATATGAGCAGATCAGGCTTGTGCTCCTGAATGAGGGCCTCCGTAAACGTGGGGCTAGTCTTCACTTCGAACTGTCCGCAAGCCCTGAGATTAGCCGCAAGAGAAGCAGCATGGCCCTGGTCATCTTCGATGTATAACACTTTGATTTTTTCCATTGTTACCTCATATTTTTTGGCAGAGTGATTATAATCTCGGCCCCGCTGGGTTTCGCGTTGCTAATCTGCATGGTGCCTTGCCGCAGCACTTTTGATGATCGCCATGCCACAAGCATCACGGCGGCAAGCTCTGCGATTGGCCTCAACCGTTCCATGTCCTTTTTACGCGGGGGGGGGCTTTTCTACTCCACACCTCGAGTATCCCCTCGATTCTGGTACGCTTGCCCTTTACTTTGGCGCCCAAGTACAGGGGAATGGCTATCAGCGGCCCCCTAATGTCGAGGGCTTTAAGGCCACGTTCATCAGCAAAGGCGTCTGAACCCGGATTGCGTCTAAAGTATGACTCCTGGTTGTTGAAGGTATTTGCCGCGATGGATTGTTTTTCGTCAAAACTGTAGGAGAACTGCAACGGGTCAAACTCGCTACCTTTGCAGCCCATTGAATTGCAACAAAACAGCCGCTTCTTTTCATGATCCGCGAAAAAGATGAGTCCGCAGTCGAACCCGTAAAACCTCTGGACTGCTTCAAGAATTCCGTTGAGCGTCGGGCGCTCGGAGTTGAAATCCTCCCCCAAATGTTGAAGAATCTCACTATGCGATGACTTTTCCTCAGCGCTTCGCACGGCGAGAGCACCATAACGAGCCAACAAACGAAGCGGCTCCTCCGCTTCTTTCTTGAAATGGCCCTCGACAACGGACTCGACGTTCATGATCCCGATTCTTTGTCCAGCCAACTCGAATGTAACTGCGAGCGCACTTTTGATGTCACTATGCGCACTGTAGTAATTCTCCCCCTCATTCATCACATTGCGGGTGCGCCGCACCCTTGCCTTCCTGTCGTCCCAGAGCGTCCGCATGAAACATTGTTTAGGCAGGGGGTCACCACGCTTGAGAGTTTTTTTGGAAGATAGGCCGCAAACCGCAACGATAATTAGATCGCCTTTGGTTTCGTCCCAGAGCGCAAAATCAGCCCGGTCCGCACCAAGGATAGATGTTGCACACCCAAGAATTTGTTCGAGTGTGTCGTCACGGTCATGCAAGCCCTGCATGTAGTCAACCAGTTCCCTGATTGCTTTAAATAACCGTAGCTGTGTTTTTCTTTGCATTGCGGCGTCAGTTCTTACATTTGCAATAGAGCGTTAACGTGGAGGTGGGTGTCGGACTCGTTCGCTTAATCCTCGGCTTCCGTAACGTTAGGACACCTTATACTTAACGACAGGGCCATTAGGCAAGCACTATCTAATGCATATCTACGAGATCACCTCTTTACACAGCACACTTGACGAAGTTAGTCGTGCGGGAGGAGTTCTTTGGGGAGGTGGACGGCGCGGTAGGCGGGGCGGTCGATGGTGCCGCCGACTTTGTATTCGAGGATTTCGCCGAGGGCGAAGGTGAGGATGTTGATGCCGGGGAAGGCGCGCAGGAATTGCGCCTGGACGCGGAAGTCGATTTTTCCGTCGAAGCCGACCTCGCCGCGGGCGTTGGCGGTAAACGCGCCGGCGGCGATTTTCATGTCCTCCGTTTTGACCACTTCCTTGGCGATGGTGAAGGTGGCGGTGGCGTCGGTGGCCTTGGTGTTGCCGAGGACCTGGGAGAAGATGCCGAAGATCGGCGCTTCCCAGAGCACGCCGTCGGTGACTTCGAGGTTGCCGGAGCCTTTCAGGCTCGCGAAATCGCTGCCCTGCCCCGTCAGGTCCATCTGGCCGGTGAGTAATCCGGTGACACGGCTTTTCTTTTGGCCGCCGTGGACGGCAGTGAGGATTTTTTGCACGTCGCAGCGTTCGGTGTCGAAGGTGAAGTGGTAGCTGACGGTGTTGGTCAGGTTAAACACGGCCTGCCCCTGCATTTTGCCGTCGTAGATGTCGGCGTCGAAGTTGTCGATGCGAAAGACGTTGTTGCTGAAGGCCAGGTCGGCCTGGGCGCGGTCGGCGGTGAATTTCCAATAGGAAAACCCTTCGTTGCCCACTTGCGCGGTCCAGAGCGTGCCGCTCGGGTCGTCGAAATCCACCACGCCGCGCGCGGAGGCCTGGGTGGCGGGGCCGAAGCGGTACGGGTGCATGATCTGCGCCGCCTTCGGGCCGAGTAACGGCGCCATCTCGGTCGGGTTGGCCGTGGTTTGGACGTCGAAGCTGACGCGGTGGCGGTTGAAATCCGCCTGCAATTGTCCGCGCACTTCGCCTTCGTCGCGGGTGAGCAGGAGGTCCTGGACGTCCAGCTGGCTGTGGCGCAGCCGGACTTTCGCCGAGGCGCCCGTCAAGGCCACGCCGCGATAGCTGCAGCCCTCCGCCGTCACCTGCGCGTCGTAGGCAAACGCGTCGGGATCGACAAAGTCGCCGCTGACGGAGGCGACGATGTGCGGGGGTGTTTCGAACCAACTGGGTTCGACGATCCGGTAGACCACGGGCATCATCAGCGGCAGCATTTTGCGCGGGTCGAGCGTGCTGTCGAAGGCGTAGTTGAAATCGCTGCTTTCGATGTGGTACTGGCCGTGGCCGGTGAGGCGTCCTTCGGGGGTGACGATGGTCGCGTCGGGAATGGTGATTTGCGGGCCTTCGATGGTGAAATCACAGTTGATGGAAACGAACCGGACGTCGCGGACGTCGAGGCCGCCGGTTTCGATGGTGCCCTGCAATTTGGGCAGCGTGCCCGTGTCGGGCGAGAGCGTGTAGCGGGCGGTGATTTTCGGGTTTTCGTGGAAGCGCACCTGGCCGACGGCCTGGGCGGCTTGCGGCGGGAGGGCCACAGCCAGCGCGGTGGGGTCAATGCTGCTGCGCAGCCGCAGATCGAACAGGCCCTCGGCGATGTCATAGCGGCCGTTCACGGAAACCTCGCCGCCGGCGATTTTCACGAGGAACTGTTCGACCTGGATCGCGCCGTCCTGCATCTGCACGTCCACCGCCGCGGAGTCCACCTGGAGTTTGCGGTAACCGACGCCGGTGGCGCGCAACCGCGCCTTGGCGTGCCCGCCCAACGGGTTGCCCAGATCGAGATCGAAGTCCAGGTCCAGTTGCGGCGGCGAACTGATCTGCAGGCTGTTCAATTCGCGCAGCGCACTGGCCAGGAAGGTGAACCGGCTCTTGTTGGCTTCCGGTTGCTTGGGTGCTCCGACCAGCGGCGCGGGCCGCTCCAACTCGCCGGTGACGTGCAGGGCGATCCCGCAGTACACACCCGTCAATTGATCGATGTGGATCGTGCCGTCGTCGCCGATGCGAAAGGTGGCGTAGGCGTCCGAAGCCGTGAATTGTTGCGGCCCGACCTCATCGGACGGCAGCGGCACCGAGACGGTCGCGTTGGCGACGACCAGGGTATCAACCGGGTTTTTGCGGTGGACCAGGCGGTCCCAATTCCAGTGCAACTGCACCTCGTCGATGCGCGCCAGGGTCCGGCCGGGAATTTTCGGGTCCTCCAACGAGGCGTCCGTGGCGATGACGCCGCGCACCCAGTCCAGCCGGATCTCGCTGAACCGGATTGAATAGCCGGACCGCGCGACCTCATTGATCACGAATTCCTTCAGGAAACGGGGGAACCCGTGGATATTCAGGTACACAAGCAAGCTGACCGCCGCGAGAAACAGCAGCAACAGGAGCCGGGCGATCAACTTGGCTAAAGACTTCACTGCGCGCATTCTTAATCCGGGCACAGGGACCCGTCAATGTTGTTCATCGAGCGGTCCGGCGCGGCCATTACGGCGCGGCCGGCGATGGGACGGCGGAAGACGGGGGGTTCGTGACGGTCACAGCCGAACTGGCCGGTGCGATGGCCGCAGCCGGCGGAGCGGCATTGGTCGGCGCAGGGGGCGGGGCCGTGACCGCCACCACCTGGCCGGTCAGAGCATCCAGCGCCGGCGACTTGACGGTGAACACCACTGGCGGATCGTTCCACAGTGCGATCTGCAGGCCCGGCACGGGAGACTTGCCCAAGGCCAGCGTGTATGACTTATCGCCCGTTTGCGCGGTAAGCGAGAACCCGGGGGCGTCAAGGCCGTACTCGGCGAGGCTCTCGCGTCCTTCCCGGATGAACTGTTCGGCGCGCAGGTGCGCGAAGGCGTCGAGCAGGCGCTGCAAACCGTCGTTGTCCAGCGCCCCCTGGGCAGGCTCGGTCAAATGCCATTTGTTCTGCGCATCGCGGTCGAGCACGACGCGGGACGGACCGTTTTGGATGGCCAGCTTCTTGACCTGGTCGGGTTCGAACGACGCGAGGCGGCGCGTGCGCAGGGCCAGCCCGTTGGCCGGCAGCCAGTCGACAACGCCGGGATCGACGCCGTAAATGAACGGTTCATCGGCGCGTTTGACGTAGCGCAGTTTGTTGGTCTCGTCCAATCCGCCGATGAGCAATTGGGCCAGCACGTTCGTCCCCTGCCCCAGCAACGTCACCGTCGCGGCCGGGGCGGCCAGGCCGTACTTGTCCAAATCAACGGCCACGTCGGCCGCGAACCGCTGGGCGGTGAGGCCGGTGAACCGCCCTAATAATTGTTCGACGGAAAAGGGTTCGGCCGGCGTGGGAGCGGTCAGCGCCACGGTCCAGCCCCTGTCGCCGCGGGTGAGCGAGACTTTGTTCGTGCCTTGCAACAGCTCGACGCCGGTCACATCCGTCGGCGCGACGGTCAGCACCTGCGGGTCGCGCACGGATTCGACCTGGAAGGGAAATTTATCCGCCACCGCCGTGCGCAGGGTGAAAATGGAGTCGGCGCTCTTGAGTTTGGCGTAGACCGTGGCGGGATCGTTGGTCAACGGGCGGCTCATGAGCAGGGTCTTGCCGGCGTCTCCCATCCAGACGGTGATTTCGCGTTCCGGCTCGTCCAATTGATACGTGTGGGCGTCCTTGGGATCTTCGCTGACGAAGTCCTGGATCGGCAGCGCGCTCAGGTTGTTGATCAATTCATTGACCCGGCGCTGGTTGGCGCGGGCGGCCAGGGGACGGATGATGGCCCAGCGCGGTTCGGCATTGGTGTTGGCGGCGGTCTTGGCCAGTTCGATCACGCGATCGGCGGTCTTAAGTTCCAGGCGCGTGACGGCGGAAGGCGTGATTTCAACGGCCACGCGGCTGCGCAGGCTGTTGAGACCGGTATTAAGCCGGTCCAGCAGGGTCTTGGGGGTGACTTCCACCTGTTTCTGTCCCTCGATCTGCACGTACAACGCGTCCTTCGTGGGCGTTTCCCTGCCCACCAACAGCGTGACGGCGCCTTTCCTGCCCTCGGCCGTGACGCTGACCTGCGGCTGGTCCAGGCCGAAATCCGCGAGGTTCACGCCGCTGAGTTCCTTTTCTGAAAGCGTGCGGTCGCGCTGGGCAAACTCCAGGTCGGACAGCAGCGCGTTGATCGTGCTGTCGTCGGCGCGGACCTGGAGGGGCTGCTTGATCTCCCAGTTGTCGCCTGATTTTTCGATGACGATGGTCTGGTTAGAGTGCGTCAGTTCCAGCCGCGTGATGTCGGAGGACTGGATGTCCAGGACGTGCCGGCCTTTTTCCTCGGCCTGTTCGGTCGATGTTCCCTTGAAATGATCGAGGACGACGACGGCGCCCACGAGCAGCACCAGGGTCAGCAGCATCAATGTCGTGCGCGATTTCATGGGAAGTCGGCCGGGGTCATTTCCGGCGCCGGGTCCAGACAAACAGGCCGATCAATCCCACGGCCAGCGGCATGACGCCGATGACCAGCGCGTACACGGCCCGCTCGGCTTGCACGGACATGTTGAGGCGGAATTCCTCGGGGACCTTGGGGCCGACGGCCAGGAGTTGCTCGCGTTTGAGCAGCCAGTTCAGAGCGTTCATGAAGAAATCGCGGTTACCGCCCGCCAGGTCGCCGTTGTCGACAAAGCTCGCCGTGCCCACGACCACCAGGCGCGTCACGCCGATGTCCACGTCAACTCCCTGGGGTTTTCCCGCCTCGACGCTGACCGCCAACGGCAGCGGGCCGGCAACGTCGTGGGATTGGTCAAACACCGTGCGCTGCGTCTCCGGGTCGGTGTTGCCCCAGTACTCGACCGATGTCTTGACCAGTTCCAGGACGGTCGGTTGATCGGCGGCGGAAGAGGATTGCTCGGTGACAAGGGCGTGCACGCTGCGCGCGTAGGGAAAACTGGTGTTGACGCCGTCCAGCTTGGCCGTGATGGGGCTGTTCTGCAGGTAATCGATGCCCTGGGCATTCACGTCCAGCAGTTCCGCGCCGAACATCGCCCCGGCCTTGCGCACGATCACATCGTCGTCCATCTGCACGTTCCAATGCTGCAGCCATAACTCGATCCCGGTTTGCGTATGCGGGTCCACCATCACAAACAGGCGCCCTTTGTTCTTGAGATAATCGTCCAGCAACGCCAACTCGGCCCCGGTGTACCGGACGCGCGGCCCGGCAATGACAATCACGCCGGCGTCCTTGGGCAGCTTCTGTTCTTCCGGCAGGTTCCATTTCAACACATCCAGGTTGTCCCGCTTGATGTAGATGGCCAGGCCGGAATAGCCCTTTTCGCGGTCGAAACTCTCCGGGTCACGCTCGCCGTGGCCGGTAAGGAAATAGATCTTCGGCGGTTCTTCTTCCGTCACCGTCTGGATCGCCGCCAGGAACGCGCCTTCGCCCTTGTAATCCTTCACTCGATAGTTCTGCCCCATTTCCTGCATGTCGAAATCCACCATCTCCTCGACCGTGACGTATTTGTGGCGCGGACCGCAGGCGAAGATGACGATGTTGGGCACGCTGACGTTGTATTGTTCAATCAACTGCTCGGCGCGCGCCCGGTCCCGTTGCGGGTCGACGTATTCGACCTGCAGCTTGCCGTGGCCGAAATAGAGAAACTCCCTCAGCAGATCGCGCGTGTCCTGGTAGACCTTGTCGATGTACTCGTGCTCGGCGTCCGGCTGGAGGAAGACGACGACCTTCACGGGCTGCTGCAGCGATGCGAGTTCCTGCTTGGTCTTCTCGGAAATCTTGTAGTAGCTCGATTTGGTCCAGTCGTACCGGACATAGTGGCGCGAGACCAGCCAGTTGACCATGCCCAGCAACGCCAGCAGCGCCGCGATCTGCAGCAGCACGTGGGCGCTGATCACCAGGCGGCGTTGCCGCAGCGTCGGAGGCGTGGCGCCCGGATTTGTCTCGTCCGCCATGCCTATCTCCACTTCCTCGACTCCACGACGCGCGTGGTGACAAACAACATCCACACCGTCCCGGTGGCGTACAACACCAGCGGCCGCAAATCCAGCACCCCGCGCCCGAAATCATCCATGTGATCGAACGCCGACATCGCTTTCACCAGCTTGCCCACCGGCCCGGTCTGGAACACCGACCCCAGCCAGTTCAGCACGATCAAAAAGAGAAAGACCAGCGCGAACGACATCAGCGCCGCCACCACCTGGTTCCGTGTCAGCGACGACGCCAGCAGTCCGATCGCAATCAGGAATTGCCCGATCACCAGCACGCCGATGTAGCCCGTGACAACCGGCCCGAGGTCCAGCCTCGTTTCGCTGCCCGAAAAATGCACCAGGACCAGCACGTAAAACACCGTCAGCACCCACATCAACGAGTACAACACCACCGCGCCCAGGTATTTCGCCAGCACCACCTCGAAATCCGTCACCGGCGCCGTCATCAACATCTCCAGCGTGCCCGCCCGCTTCTCCTCGGCCAGCAACCGCATCGTGATGATCGGCACCACCACCAGCGACGGCAGCCAGAACATGGTGAACATCACTTTCATCGCCGTCATCTGCGTCGGGCCGCGGTTCAAATAGTTCACGATCACCGCGAAGGTCACGCCCATCACCAGCAGAAAAAACATCAGCGCCACGTAACCCAGCACGGACGCGAAATACGCGTTCAATTCCCGTCGCAACAATGTCGGCACGTTTCTCATCGCAACAAACTCCGGCGTTGTTCCCGCCGTTCCTCCTCGGCTTCGTCCCCTTCGCGGGTGATTTGCACGAAAATGTCCTCCAGCGTCGTCCGCGCCCGCGACAACTCGCGCAGCGCCCAGCCCCGGCCCGCCACCGCCCGGTAAATCGCCTCGCGCGGATCGGCGCCCGGTTTCGGCTCCAGCATCACCCGCACAAAACCGTCGGCCAGTTCCGTCAGGGCCAGCGATTCCACGCCTTCGACCGCCTGCAACGCCGCCTGCGCCTCCGCGCCCGGCGCGCGCACTTCCACCTGGACCAGCCCCCCGGCATTCAGCGTCTTCATCAAACTGTCCGGCGTGTCCGAGGCAAGGATCCGGCCATGATGAATGATGATCACCCGGTTGCAGGTCATCTCCACTTCGGGAAGAATGTGCGTCGAAAGCAGGATCGTGTGTTCCTTGCCCAAATCTTTGATCAACTGGCGGACCTGGCGGATTTGGACGGGATCAAGCCCGATGGTCGGTTCGTCCAGAATCAACAAATCCGGCTCAGCCAGCAACGCATCGGCCAACCCCACCCGCTGGCGGTAACCTTTGGACAACAGCCCGATGATGCGATGGCGCACGTCCTGGATGCCGCAGAGTTCCATGCAACGCGTGATACGCGCCTTGCGTTTGCTGCGCGGCACGCCTTTCAGCCGCGCCCGAAATCCCAGATACTCCGTCACCCGCATGTCGGTGTAGAGCGGATTGCTCTCCGGCATGTAGCCGATATGACGGCGCACCTCCAACGAATTCTCAAACACATCAAACCCCGCCACTTGCGCCCGTCCCGCCGTTGCCGGGATGAACCCCGTCAGGATGCGCATCGTCGTGCTCTTGCCCGCGCCGTTGGGCCCGAGAAACCCGACGATCTCGCCGCGTTTGACCTCAAACGAGACGTTGTTCAACGCCGCGACACCCGCGTATCGCTTGGACAAATTCTCTACTTTGATCATTGGCTCCATGCAAAAGCCCGTACCAGCTGAAAATCAGACTTCGGATCCCTCCCCTTCGAAGCACAGAGGGCAAACACTCCCCGGAACTTTCTAACACACCCCCTTGGACTTATGCAAGACCCGCCGCGTTCAAGCAAGATCGCATCATTTGATCAGAACCGCCTCTTCACTCGTTGCATCGTGCCCCGGTCTGTGGCATCTTGAAATCCCGAGGCTTGCGATGGCGTTGACCCGTTACGGAGAACTGCGCGACCAACTGATGCGGCAGACGTTTCCCGGCGTGTTCGCCCCCGCCGTGTTGCGCGATGCCGACACCGATTACGTCCCCATCCCCATCAGCGAACGGCTCGTGCAGTGTCTCTGGTACGATCAACGCATCCTCACCGACCAGCTCCAGACCGTGGACGGCCGGCCGGTGCGCGTGACGTTCCCCGGTTGGTGGAACCTGGAAGCCGGGCCGGATTTCCGCCATGCCACCATCCAGATCGGCGACGGACCCGAACGCACCGGCGACGTCGAGATCCATCTGCGGGCGGAAGACTGGCTGCATCATCGTCACGGGCACGACCCGTTGTACAATGACGTGATCCTGCACGTGGTGTTATGGGAATCGCCCGGGCTGACCGCCATCAAGACACGCGCCGGCGAAGTCCTGCCGCAACTCGTCCTCCAGCACCAGCTCGCCGCGCCGCTGGAAGCCCTCTACGACGAAATCGACATCGACGCCTACCCGCACAACGCGCGCGGTCACGGCGGCAATTGCGCGCGGACGTTGAAGGAACTCGACACCAGCTCCGTCGCCACCCTGCTCGAAGCCGCCGGCGACGAACGGTTCGCCATCAAGACCCGCAAGTTCTCCCGCTGGATCCATCGGGCCGGGCCCGAGCAGGCGTTCTACGAGGGTTGGATGGAAGCGCTCGGCTACAAGGCCAACAAAGTCCCCTTCCGCGCGCTGGCGCAACATGTGCCGCTCACGGCGCTGGCCGAACGGCGGGCCGACCTGGCCGCCGTCCTGTTCGGCACGGCCAACTTTCTGCCGACCGTGCTCCCGAAATCCCGCGACCCGCACATCAAACGGCTCTGGAACGCCTGGTGGAAACTGCGGCCGGAATTCGAGGACCGCATCCTGCCTGCGGGACAATGGCGGTTTCACGGCGTCCGTCCCGCCAATCATCCCCATCGCCGGCTCGGCGCGGCGGTCGCGTTGCTCAGGAAGCACAAGGACCTCCTGGAAAAAGTCATGGGCGCCATCGAGAGCGGCGGCGACCCGGCGAAGCTCTTCCGGCAGATCAGCGACCCGTATTGGAACGTCCATTTCACGCTTGGCGGCAAGACCCAGGCCCGCGTGTTGGAATTGATCGGCGAAAGCCGGGCGGAGGAGATCGAGGCAAACGTCCTGCTGCCGTTTGCCGCCGCCATGGCCGAACGCGGAGGCGACGACGGACTGCGGACAACGGTCCACGTCCGTTACACCGCGCTGGCGCCGGCCCCCGCCAACAGCGTGCTGCGCCTGGCCGGCCAGCAACTGTTCGACACCCCGTCCCGCTCGCTGAAGTTCATCGATACCTCCCGCCGCCAGCAAGGCCTGTTGCAACTCTTCCACGACTTCTGCCTCAACGACAAGTCCGCCTGCCAGCAATGCCAGTTCCCCGAACTGGTGAAACGGTGGAAAGGCTGACCCCTATGGTTGATGCCCACCCTTTTGTCATGCCGAGCTTGTCGAGGCATCTCTGCTGTTCTCCCCATACGGAAGAGACCCCTCGACAAGCTCGGGGTGACAATCCGCGCGTAGGCGGCGGTTTGTGTCACTTCGAGCACTCCAAGAATCGCGGAGTTTGCGTCTGCTTACTTCGGAATGCCGCTGAGTTGCTTCTTCAGCTCTTCGGTGCCGGTGGGGGTGTAGGCCTTGATTTGGCGGTCGGTGATCGGCGCCTGGCTGGTGGAGACGAAAGGTTGCACCAGCATCTGGTCGGTGACAGCGGAGCGTTGGGCGGTGAAGTTCTGCTGCGGCATGGTCCGCGTGCTAATGAAGGAAAGCTCCGTGGTATTCAGGTCGAGCTGGCGGGTCTCGTACGCCTTGAGTTTCGGTTCCTTGCCGGACAACGGCGAGAGCGTAAGGCCGCGGGTGGGCTCGACCCGCGTCCCGAAGCCCAAGGTCGGCAGCACCGCCGATTGGTTATCGACGTCGGCCTGCTTGGTCAAATCGATGGGTTGCAGCAGTTGCGCGTGGGTCTTCCCCGCCAACGCCGCGACGATCAACCCGCCCACCACGATCACGCGCTTCATGCTCATACTTCACCACCTCCGGCATTGCCGCCGCGAAAAGGTCTCGCGGGTGCAAACTCATTGGTGCGGACGAGAGGAGTCGAACCTCCACGACCTTGCGGTCACAGCCTCCTGAGGGCTGCGCGTCTGCCAGTTCCGCCACGTCCGCGCCGGATTTCGCGAAACTATAACCAGCGCGCCTGCGCTGCGCAACGACAATTCCTCAGCGGACGGATTGTCAGGGGGCCGATTGATGACGCACGGTCGTCATCAAGTCCTTCATCGCGGCCTCTTCGCCCAGGTCCAGCACGTTGTTGAAATAGCGCACCATCTGCGCTTCGGTGGTGAAATCGATGGTGCCCTGTTCCACCTGGCGCAGCAGGTCCTGCAGCGACTGGCGCCGGTCCTCCATCTCCATGAACCGGAACCGCACCGTCTCGCTGGTCGACGCGTCCGGCTGCAGCGACATCAACGCGCCTTCAATGGTCTGCCCCACAAACTCCGTCAGCAAAAACGTCCCGTGCCCCTGCATCGCGCGCGCCGCGTCCTTCAACAGCGGCGCGATCCCTTCCGGAATCGGCGGTTTGATCAGGTCGCGCGCCATGCTCAACGCCGCCGAGTCGGCCTTCATCCCCAGCCGCCGGGCGGAGTACGCGGAGTACCCCGCCGCTTCGAGCAACTTCGTGCGCGCCCGAGTCGCTTCCACGCTGTAATCCCGGAAATCCGTCGTGCGGGCCAGCGGCGCGTGGGCCGGTTTGGTGGGCAACCGCTGCTGGCGCAACACCCATTGTTCGACCAGCCACGGCGCGGTATTGTCCGTGTCATTCAACTCGCAGTACCCGAGCCAGGTGCGCGCCACGGTGAAATCAGAATGCTGGACCGCCGCGCAGGCGTAGTGCAATGCCACGGCGACATTCGTGTGGTCTTCCGCCAAGGCCGTCTCGAAGAGGATGCGCTTGGCCGGCCAGTCCGAGATCAATTCCGCCGCGCCCCAGAGCATCTCCGGGTCGTCGGCGTGCAACTGTGCTGTCTTGACCATCAACCGGGGATCCACCTGCGTGACCTTGGTCAACTCATCCGTCTGCAACTGTCCCGTCAACCGCCGTTCCCGGTCAACCCGCCGAAAATCCGCGAATGTTGGAAGCGAATCCGCCCAAACACCGGCAGTCATCCCCCCGCCCAATATCAATAAACAACACCCCAAAAGCAGTTTTCGCATTATGATTCCCCGTCCACCGTCAGACGGCCCCACAATCTACAGGCCTTCCCCTCCCATAACAAGCCCGCCAGCTCAGCCGCTAGGCAAGTTTTGCCGCCTATACCCCCTCCAAAACAATTTAAGGCCGTATTAGGTCGTATTAGGCCGTATTGGGTCGGAGAGGTAGTGACTAGTGGCCATCCGCCTTCGCCAAGGCTATGGCGGACAGGGTGGCTAGTGGTTAGTGACGACCAGGAAGGCGGAAGCCACAGATGCACACGGATGGGCACAGATGGGGAAAAATTCCTTCCACGGATTACACAGATTACACGGATTGAACGGGTTACGCGCATCGACGCCCCTCCGGAAAGGGAAAAATTCATGGTTTGACTAGGTCGGACTAGGTTTGACCAGGTTGGACCTGTCCGCCGTTGTGTCCGCCGTAGGCCCTGCGAAGGCGGAAGGCCATGCGAAGGCGGATGGGTTTGACTAGGCCAGACCGACTCGCCGTCACCCCGAGCGTGTCGAGGGGTCTCTGTTATGCCGTCCGGCCGCTGCCCTAAATGGCTGTTTTTCACCACGAAGGCACGAAGGACACGAAGGGCTGTCGCCGGGTCCGCTGTAGCCGCGCTTGGTAAGCGCGGCCTGCTGTGCCCTGGTCCCTTCCGGCGCACCCCTGCCTCAGCCGCGACCCCCGCCGCCAGTATGCCCTCTGCATATATCATTGCCCGCACAATCGCACATTTCCGGCATCTGCGCTAGTGCAGAGTGGACAAAAGCGCTTTTGGGCTGTTGCGACGGTTTGGCACACCCCCTTGGTGCGGGAATTCACCACCAAGCCGAGATGCTGGGAGCAGCAGCGAGACGCAGCCCTGTGTCGTATCAGGGAGCCGAAGGCCGAGCCGAGCGGGCGCAAGCGAGTGCAACCACCAAGACACCAAGTCGAAGCTGAATCGATGATATATCGCGCCGCGATATATCATCCTCGCCGCGAAGAATCGCAGAGTCCTAGGGACGGCGTCACTCAGCCAAGCAAATTCGCCGCTGTGCGATGCTTATGCATGTGCTATCTACCCACTGCCCCAGCACTATGGCATCGCCGAATTCGGTTGTAAAGCAGCGGAACTTCACAATTCACATGCAAAAAGGATTGGCTGCAGGGAACCGCGCTTAGCAAGCGCGCCCTGCCAACGATCCGCCCGCGCCAAGGCTTCCGCCCGCGCCAAGGCTACGGCGGACGTGACGGCGGACAGGCGGCGGACGCCGGGTCGGGTGACCCGGCCTACAGCGGAAATCCGTGTAATCCGTGGATAATTATTTCGCTTCCTTCTGACGACAGAGACCCCTCGACACGCTCGGGGTGACGGCGGGGATGGTAGGACAGCGGCGCGTTCGGCGAACGCGCCCTACCAACGACAAGAACGCCGGGTCGGGTGACCCGGCCTACAGTTCGGAGACGGCGTCGGCGGTCGCAGACCGCCGCTACAGTTTTGAATTCGTGTCCTTCGTGTCGCATTCGTGTCTATTCGTGATCGCCCCCACACTCTGGCTTCCGGTCTCATGCTGCGGTATTCTCCCTTTGAGATGGCTGTCAAAATTGATTTGGGCAAAAAGAAAATCTCTCTCGGGGTGGGCGATTTGGTCGCGGAACCGCTGGCGGGGGTGGGACGGGTTTCGGGGTTGCGGACGATGACGCGGATGACGTTGGGGCGGGAGGCGCATGTGCGGCATCAGGAGGCGCAGGCGGAATTGCATGAGGGGTATGCGCGGGAGATTTTTGTGCGGCATACCACGGTGGTGGACGATTTTACAGTAAAAATCCAGGGGCGGATCGATGGGGTTTATCGGCCTCCGGTGCAGGACGGCGGCGGGACGGCGGGGCAATGGGTGATTGAGGAGATCAAATCGGTTGTGCTGCCGCCGATGAATTTCGCGGCGCTGGACGCGGAGTCGCGTCCGCAATACGTCGAGCAGTTACGGTTGTATTGTTATTTCGTCGAACAGGAAGGGTTGCGCGAAGGCAAACCCACGCCGGCGACGGGTCGGCTGGTGTACGTCAATGTGGCGGATGGGGCGCGCAAGGACATTGAGATCAGCGGGCCGTTTGACGATTGCGAGACGATGATCGCGGCCCGTGTCCGGGTGCTGATTGGCAATGCGGTTGAGGAAGAACGGCGGCGGGAGCAACGGCGCGGGCGGGCGAACGAGTTGCATTTCCCGCACACGGCGCCGCGCAAGCACCAGGACCGGATGATTGCGGCGGTGGAGAAGGCGTTGGCGGAAGGCAGGCATTTGCTGGTTTCCGCGCCGTCGGGGATCGGCAAGACGGCGGGGGCGTTGTATCCGGCGGTCCGGCACGCGTTGGGCAACGACCGACGGGTGTTTTTCGTGACGGCCAAGAACACGCAGCAGCAGATCGCCTGGGACACGTTGAGGCAGATGGGCGGGCCGAAGGCGAGCGTGCCGACGGCGGTGATGTTTCGCGCGCGGGAAACGATGTGCATCAACGACGTGTACGCCTGCCACGAGGAATTCTGTCCGCACCTGCGCGATTTCAAGGCGAAACTGGAACAGACCCGGGTGGTTGACCGTTTGCTCGGCCAACGGCTGGTGGCGCCGGACATGATGATGGCGGCGGGTCAGCAGGCGCGGCTTTGTCCCTTTGAACTGGCCTTGTTGGAAGCGGAACTGACGGACGTGATTGTCTGCGACTACAATTACGTCTTCGATCCGCAGGTCTATTTCCGGCGATTTTTCCAGGACGAGGATTATTCCAACGCGGTGCTGATCATCGACGAGGCGCACAACCTCGTCCAGCGGGCGATGGACTATTACTCCCCCGTCCTGAGCCGGCGACAGGTGCGGGAGTTGGCGGCCAACATGCGGCACGTCGACCCGTTGCTGCGGGAGGAGCTGACGGAGTTGCTCAAGGAGATCGACTTGTTCTTTCGCCGGATCGTCAAACAACGGTCGGAGGAAAGCCAGGAAGAGACCGTTGGCGGGGTGGACCCCGGGAAATTCATGATCGACTCCCCCAAGCCATTTTTCGACGAGTTGAAACCGGCGTTCAACAGGCTTAGTGTTAGGTATATCCTGGACAAGATCAGCCGCGGGCGGGCGATTCCAGACGACCCTGTGGAGCGGTTCTTCTCGGATGTGGGGCAGTTCTGCGGCGTGTTGGCGATGGAGGGAGACGAGTTTTCGTATGTCGTGGACGACTCGGACGACACTTCCGTGAAAATCATCTGCAAAGACCCGTCCCGGCAGCTGGCGGAGCGATTGAACGGGTTCCACAGCGTGATCGCCATGTCGGCCACGCTGGCGCCGATGGAATTTTACGAACGGATGCTGGGATTCGACCATGACCGGACGGACCGGTTGAGCCTGCCCTCCCCTTTTCCCAAAGAAAACCGCAGGATCCTGGTGGTGCCGAACGTCTCGACCACCTACCGGTACCGGTCGGGCAGTTACCGGAAGATCGCCGACATCATCGTCACCACCGTGGAAGCCCGCCGGGGCAACTACATGGCCCTGTTTCCGAGCTACGATTTCATGCGGTCGGTGGCCCGGGAATTGCCGGAAGGGCCGTGGGAATTGAAGGTCCAGGAATCGCGGATGACCGATGCACAGCGCCAGGGGCTGCTGGATTCCCTGAAAGAAACCGACTCACCCAAACTGGTCCTGGCCGTCCAAGGCGGACTCTTTGCCGAAGGCGTTGATTATCCGGGGGAACTGCTATCGGGGGTCATCGTCATCAGCCCCGCCCTACCCCAGGTCAGCTTCGAGCGGGAACTGATGCGGAAATACTATGACGATCATTACGGTAAAGGCTTTGAGTTCGCGTACTTATATCCGGGAATGACACGCGTCATCCAGTCGGTTGGCAGGCTGATCCGGAATGAAACTGATTGCGGTGTGGCCGTGCTGGTTTGCCAGCGGTTCGCCCAGGCACAATATTCAGCGCTCTTTCCCCCTGACTGGTCTGAAGGAACTGAGCCCACCGTTGTAGGGGTGGGTTTGGATGACGAATTGCACAAGTTTTGGCACAAAATCGCTAAAAACCTAGGAAATTAACTACTTTACAATTGGCCATGGACGATTATACTTTGCGCTTGGTAGTTGAGAAGGGGGCTGTCTTAAGGATTTCATGATTCAAACACAGGAAAATTATACCCTGGAAACGAGAGAGCGATTGGAAGCAGGAATTGCTGCTGCCCAAGAGTGGCTGCTTGACCAACAAGCGGCTGACGGCCATTGGTGCGCCGAGCTCGAAGGCGACACGATTCTTGAGTCCGAATACCTCATTTATCTCCATTTTATTGACAAACTCGATCCGCTGACGCTGCGAAAAGCGGCCAATTACATTCGCCTGAAGCAGTTGCCTGCGGGCGGCGTCTCAAGCTATCCCGGCGGCCCGGTGGACCTGAGTTCTTCCGTCAAAGCCTATCTCGCCCTGAAGATGGCAGGTGATTCCGTCGACGCCCCGCACATGGTCAAGGCCCGCGAAGCCATTTTGGCGGCTGGCGGCGTCACCAAGACCAATACATTTACCAAGATCTACCTTGCCATGGTCGGCCTGTACCCGTGGGCCGGTTGTCCCGCAATTCCCCCGGAACTGATTTTGCTGCCCAAGTGGTTCAGCTTTAGCATTTACAACATGTCGGCCTGGTCGCGGGCGATGTTGGTGCCGCTGTCGATCATTCGCTCGAAGGAGCCTGTCAAGCCGTTGCCGGAACAATGGCACATTGACGAACTCTGGCAGGGCGGTCGCGCGCATGCCGATATCCGGCTGGCGCGTGATCCGGAGACGTTCACCTGGCATAATTTCTTTCTGGTCGTCGACCATCTGCTGAAGTTCGTGCATCGCCATCACCCGCTCAAACCGCTTCGCCGCCACGCGTTGCGCACGGCGGAACGCTGGGTGATCGAGCATGGCCGGGCGCCCGGCGGCCTGGGCGCGATTTTCCCGGCGATGGCCAATTATGTGATGTCCCTGCGCGCGCTGGGTTATACCAACGAAAGTTACCTGGTCGCCCACGGCATTCGCGAGATGGAAAAGCTCGAGATCGAAGAGGAAGACACGCTGCGGTTGCAGCCCTGTTTCTCGCCGGTCTGGGACACGGCCATCAGCGTCAACGCCCTCAACGAATCCGGCCTGAGCGCCGATCACCCGGCGCTGCAGCAGGCGACCCGCTGGCTGCTGGACAAGGAAGTCCGCCGGCCCGGCGACTGGCGCATCAAACATTCCGAGAGCCACCGTTACACCGAGCCGAACAAGCCCGTGGGCGGATGGTTTTTCGAGTACGACAACGAATTTTATCCGGACGTGGACGACACGATCATGGTGCTGATGGCCCTGAACCGGGTCCAGACGGAATTCGACCGCGAAAAGTCCGCCGCCATCCGTCGCGGCACCCGCTGGGTGCTCGGCATGCAGGGCAAGCGACGGCGGCTGGGCCAGTTTCGACAAGGACAACGACAAGTGGTTGTTCACCCAGGTGCCCTTCGCCGACCACAACGCGATGATCGACCCCAGCACCGCGACATCACAGCGCGCGCGCTGGAGTGCCTGGGCCATTTCGGGTTCACCATGCGAAGACGTCTGCGTGCAGAAGGCGTGGATTTCCTCGGCGCGACCAATGCGCCGACGGCTCGTGGTTTGGCCGGTGGGGCAGCAATTACATTTACGGGACGTGGCAGGTGTTGCGCGGGTTGCGCATGATCGGCGAAGACATGCGCCTGCCGTACGTCCGCCGGGCCGTCGCCTGGCTCAAGTCCATCCAGAACTCCGACGGCGGCTGGGGCGAATCGCTGCGCAGCTACGATGACCCGCAGTTCAAGGGGCTGGGCGAAAGCACGGCCTCGCAGACTGCGTGGGCGTTCATGGGATTGATCTCGGCCGGCGAAGTGCACGCCCCCGAAGTCGAGCGCGGCATCAAGTACCTGCTCAATCACGCAGGAACTGGACGGCGGTTGGGAAGAGGAAATGTTCACCGGGACGGGTTTCCCGCGCGTGTTTTATCTGCGCTACCATGATTACCGGCACTATTTCCCGCTGCATGGCGCTGGGCATGTACGCCCGCCAGAAGCTGCACGGGCTTCCCGCCCGTGCCGCGCGAACAACAGAAATGCGCGCGTCGATCAAGATGTTTTTCAAACAACCGCGCATCCTGCGAAAAGTGGCCCGGCTGCGCGCGCTGGCGCAACTCGATGGAAGTCTAACGATAGCGGAATCAGGAGACGCACTTAACATGAGATTCCCATTTGCATTGTCGGCGAAAATCGCCCGGCACATCATCACCAACAAGATCAAGGGCACCGAGAAGTTCGCCCTCGTGCTGCAACTGGAGCCGTTGCACACCTGCAACCTCACCTGCACCGGCTGCGGCCGCATCCGCGAGTATTCGACCTCCTCAAGGACATGATGAGCCTGGAGGATTGCCTCGAGTCCGCGACGGAATGCGACGCGCCGATGGTCTCGATCTGCGGCGGTGAGCCGACCATTTATCCGAAGATCGAGGAACTCGTCGACGGATTGCTCGAGCAGGGCCGCATCGTTTACATCTGCACCAACGGCATGTTCATGCGCAAAAAGATGCGCGAATACCTCGCCCGCACCTACAACGCCAAGAGCACCGAGCCGAAGATCGCCGAGTTGCTCGCGAGAATCTGATCACCGAGAAGGAAGCCGCCGAAATCCGCAAGGGCAAGAACGACGGACGCCCCAGCATCATCCCGAGCAAATGGATGTACTGGAACGTGCACGTTGACGGCCTGGAATACATCGCACGACCTGATCGTCGAACGCGAAGGCGTGTTCAAGGAATGCGTCGAAGCCATCAAGATGGCCAAGGTGCTCGGTTACCAAGTCGCCAGCAATACGCACGGTCTACAAAGAGACCGACATGGACGAGATCGAGAAGATGTTCGATTTCCTGTCCAACCTCGGCGTCGACGGCCACACGATCAGCCCCGGCTACGAATACGACGCCGCCAAGAAGGACATGATCAAGCGCCTGGACAGGAAACCCGAGGAGTTCTTCCTGACCCGCGCGATGACGCACGCGAGAAATTCTCCAAGATCAGCGAGTGGGGCCAGAAATACACGCTGTTCGGTTCGCCGATTTACCTCGAATTTCTCGCGGGCAAACGCGACCTGCATTGCACCGCCTGGGCGATCCCGACCCGCAACGTCAAAGGCTGGAAGGCCCCCTGCTATCTCATGACCGACGGCCATTACGAGGGCTACCATGAAATGCTGGAAAAAGTCGAGTGGGACAAGTACGGCGTCTTCGAACGGCGAAGCCCGCGACCCGCGTTGCGAGAATTGCATGGTCCACTGCGGCTACGAGCCCACCCCGTCACTGGGAATCGACACCCAGCGCGGCGATACCTGGAAGCTCATTCGCTACAACTTCTCGTCGAAGCCGAAGCCCATCACCGACGTTTCGCACGTGGACGCGTTCACGGGCGTGACCAGCGGACGCGGGCATCTGACCGGCAAGAAGCCGGAGGCGAAACCCCTGACCAACATCCCGCAGGTGCTGGCCGAGCGCGAAGTGGCCGCCGCGATCGCGGCGGAACAGGGCGGCAACGGCGGCTGTTGCAGCGGCGAAAGCGCCGACGGACACGGCCACCAGCACAGCGACCAGCCCCTGGCGGCGGGGAAGTAACCCTTTTGTTAAGGGGCGGGCCTTACAGCCCGCCCCTTTTCTCCCAAGATGATTGCCATCCTCGTTGCGGTCAGACAGGAATTGCGCCCGATCCTGAAGCGCGCCGAAGCGCACCACGTCGTCCGGCAGCAGCACCTGGATTTCTACGAAGGCACCCTGGCCGGCCAGCCCGTCGCCTTGCTGGCGCTGGGCATCGGCAAGGAATGCGCCCGCATCGCCGCGGAACTGACCATCCGCCTCTACAAACCCGACCTGATCATCACCGCCGGGTTCGGCGGCGGACTCCAGGACTCCTTGCAGGCGGGCGACATCATCATCGGCACCGACGTGCTTGATCTGAACGGCGATCTCGGCGACCAGGTCCGTTGGCGCTCAACGCACCGGCTTCCCTATCATGCCGAACTGAAAGTGACCGACGAACATCTCCGCGTCCATCGCGGAAAGATCCTGACCGCCGACGATATGATCCTCAAGTCCTCCAACAAACGCCGGCTCGGCAAAGTGACCGGCGCGTTGACGGTGGACATGGAGACCAGCGCCGTGGCGGCGGTGGCCGAGGCGCACGAGACGGACGTGGTCGCCGTGCGCTGCATCACGGACAAGGCCAACGAGAACCTGCCCGATGAGTTCAGCGACTTCTTCATCGTCGGCCAGCTCCAGTCCACCCGCGTCATCTCCGCCTGCGTGCGCCGTCCCCGGGTGATCTTCGACCTGGCCCGGCTCGGCTGCCGCGCCAAAGGTTCCGGCGCCAAACTCGCCCGTTTCCTCGAACTGGCTGTCGCCCAGCTACACCTTCCAGCCCTTGCGGCGCGCGATCTCTAGAAGGGCGGGCAAGAGGGCCATGCGCGGCGATCAGGCAGGCGCCGATGCCGATGGTCATCACCAGGCCGAGGCTGCGGATGCCGCGGTGGGCGCCGGTGATCAGGCTGCCGAAGGCGATCATCGCCGTCAAGGCGCTGAGAGCATCACGGCGCGACCGGTGCTCTTGCCGTAGAAACCGGCTTCGCCGTCTTCGCGATACCGTTGGACAACGTAGATGCCGTAGGCGACGCCGATGCCCACCATCAAGGGCAGCACCATGATGTCGGCGGGGTTGAACGGGATGTGGCAGACGGTCATCAGCCCGACCGTCCAGATCATCCCGACGATCAACGGCAACAGCGTGAGGAACGTCGCGTAGCCCCTGCGGAAATCCACAAAGATCAACACGGTGATCACCAGGAACGCCCAGAGAGCGGCCTTGATGTAGCCGCGCAGGAGGATGTCGACAAACTCGTACAACCCCAGCGGCGTGCCGGTCGCGCCGGGAGCAATCTGCTGGATCTCGTGGACGAACTTCACCAGCGGCGCGCGTTCCCAGATGTTCTCGCGCGGGAACACTTCTACCAGGAACTTCCCGGTCTTGCCGACGAACATCCGCCGGACCGGCAGGGGCACGTCGTCAATCGTCATCGGACGATCGGCCTGGTTGGTAATGATGTCGAGCTGCGATTCGAGGTCGGCGTAGAAATGCTTGTCATAGTCGGCCAGCCGCTGCGTCAGCAGGGTCGGGTCGGCTGCCACCAATTCCGCCCGCGCTTTGACCGCCGCGCGCACCAGAGGCATCAGGACATCCAAGCTGGCCGTGTTGCCGCGTTCGGTTGCCTCGCGGGCCAGGGCGCTGGCGCGCAAGCGTAGCGAACCGATGGCTTTCACGATTTCAGCGGGATCGTCCGGTTGCACGTCGAAATGGACGACGCCCAGCGCTTGCTTGATCTCGCCGATCACGTTGGTTTTCTGGTCCTGCTGTTCGGGGATCATCTCGGCGATGCTGTGGACGGACCCAACCGTGGGCAACCTGGCCAGCCTGTCCTGCAACTGGCGGGCTTCATCGAAGTTGCTGCAGACCACCGAGGCAAAAATGGTCGATTCAGCGTCGGCATTGAGCAGGCGCAACTCCGTCTTCACGGATTCGGCCCGGGCGGATTGCAGGTTCAGCACGTTGTAATCGAAACGCACCCGGCTGCCCGCGATCACCGCGCCCAGCGTCACCGCCGCGCAGATGCCCAGCGTGACAGCGGGCCGGTGCAGCAGCGCGCGTTCGACGCGCGTGGCCAGCGCCCGCGCCGGGATACCCGTGCGCTCGCTCTTGCGCCGGGCCACAAGCAACAGCGCGGGCAGCACCAGCATCGTCGCGGCGGTGGCGATCAACATGCCGCCGCCGGCGATCACGCCCAGCTCGTTCACGCCACGAAACCCGCTCAAACCCATCGCGAAAAACGCCGCGGCATTGGTCACACCGGCGGTGATGATGCTTGTGCCGGTGATTTCGATAGCGGAGCGCACCGCCTGTTCGCGCGGCGCGCCTTTGCTGAGTTCCTCCTCAAACCGGGCGATGAATTGGATGCCGAGATCGATCCCCAGGCCGAGGATCATCACCGCAAACGTCACGGTGATCATGTTCAGGTGCCCGACGCTCAGCGTTGCGTAGCCCATGCTGACGGCCAGCACGATCATCATGCAACCAACGGCCAGCACCGGCCGGAGCAGTTCGCGGAAGCTGACGGCGAACAAAATACAGATGAGCACGAGCGTCAGCACCGTGGCCTTGGTCGCGTCGCTCTCCGACTCGCGCATTTCGTCGTAATCTAGCACCGGTTCGCCCGTCAGGCCGAAGCGCTGGTCTGGGAAACCGGCTGCGCACGCCGTCCATGATCCGCCGCAGTTTGGGAATGGTCGCTTCGGTGCTGACGCCTTCGCGGGGATGGATCATTAACAGGAACATCTGGCCATGGCGAAAGGTCTGGTAGCCTTGCCAGCGCATCTGGTCTTCGGCCTTCCCGCTCTCGTCCGGCCCGACGAACGCCTGCATCCAGGGCGAATGCCATTCCGGCTGGTTGGTCGCGGCCAGGTCGCCCACCTGCCCCACCACCGTGGTCATCATTGGCAGGAACCCGAGCGTGCACTTCTTGCGCGCGTTGCCCGCCACCTCAAGCTGGATCAACGACTCATTGGCGACGTGGAGGAAGCCGGCGATGTTGGGCTGGTGCTGGAGCACGGCGACCAGTTGCGGGAAATCCTTGAGGCAATCCAAGTCTTCCGGCGCGAGGTAGTAAAGGAACCAGCGCTGGAACGCCTGGAGATCGACCTGATAGAACAGATCGTCGGCGGTGAACTGCTGCGCCGCCGGATCATCGCCGGACTGCGGATTGTTCCGCGGCGACAACAGCCCCTGCACCAGCGCGTCGATGGCCGCCTTGTTGCGTTCGGGCTGGCCGCTCTCGACGAGGATCACGTAATCCTCCTCGGAGTGGAACTCCTTCGTGTAGGCGCTGTACAACCGCCAGTACTCGCTGTCGCGGCCGATCAGATCGTTGCGGTTGGTCTTGAACTCGAGGTGGCGGACCGCGTAGAAGCCCGACACGGCCGCCAGCACGATGCCGGCGAGCAGGACCAGCCAGGGGTGGCGGCAAACGGTATTGGCCAGGACAGTTAAAGAGCGTCGTCGCATGGTTGAAATCGCCCGTGTCCCGGCGGCACACCCCGCCGCTGAAGGGCCGCGCTCACCGCGCGTGGGCGGTCACCGGTTCGGCCGGTTTCTCGCTCTTGTTGCGCATCGCCGCTTTTACGAGGTTCGTGCCCAAGTCCCACATCGGGCCGGGCAGCTTGTAGCAGGCCGTCAACACGTCGTCGAGGGCGGAGACGAAATACTGGATGTCCTCGTCGGTGATAACGAACGGCGGCAGGATGCGGATGATGTCGCCGTGATTGCCGCTGACCTGGGTCAATATCCTGTGCTTTTGCAGCAGCGGCATGACGATCATCTGGGCGAACAAGCCGTCATGCGCGGCGTGGACGGCTTTCCAGGCCAGCTTGAGTTTCAGGCTTTTCGGTTCGTGGAATTCAATGCCGATCATGCAGCCTTTGCCGCGCGCTTCGAGAAGGACTTCGTGCTTGTCCCGAAGCTGGTTGACGGCGTCGATCAGTTTTTGGCCCTGCACGGCGCTGCGTTCGACGAGGTTTTCCTCGTCCAACACGTGCAACATCGCCAGCCCGACGGCCATACCCAGGTTGTTCCGGCCAAAACTCGACGAATGCACCCAGCAGCGGTCCATCCGGTTGAACACCTTCTGGTAAATCGACCGGCGCGTGATCATCGCCCCCACCGGCACATACCCGCCGCTCAAGGCCTTGCTGGTGCTGATGATGTCCGGCTCGAGGTCCCAGTGTTGGAACGAAAAAAGTTTTCCGGTGCGACCGTACCCGGTCTGCACTTCGTCGCAGAAGAACAGCGTGCCGTATTTGCGGCACAACGCCTGCGCGCCCGGCAAATAATCGTCGGCGGGCACGCGCACGCCTTTGCCCTGGATGCATTCCACGGCCAGCGCGGCGATGTCCTTTTTGGCCAGCACGTGTTCCAGCGCTTCCAAATCGCCGTACGGCACCATCACACCCGGCAGCATCTCGCCGAAGCCTTCGCGAAATTCCTCGTTGCCCATGATCGTCAGCGACCCCAGCGTCAGCCCGTGCCAGCCGTGGTCGAGGTAGGCGAATTTCTGGCGGCCCGTCGCCGCGCGGGCAAATTTCAACGATGCCTCGACGGCTTCCGTGCCGGAATTGCAGAAGAACACGGCTTCGAGGTGCGGCGGGCAGCGTTTGATCAGTTCCTCGGCCAGCAGGCCGGCCAGGAACGCGCAATCCATCTGCACCATGTTCGGCAGATCGAGATCGAGCACGTCTTTGATGGCCTGGGCGACCACCGGATGATTGCGGCCGATGGAGTACACGCCGAACCCGCTGAGCAGGTCGAGGTAACGATTGCCCTCCTTGTCCCAAAGATACTGGCCTTTGGCCCGGGCGTAGACTTTATCGAACCCGATGGTGCGGAACACCTTCACCAGGGTCGGGTTGATGTACTTCTCGTGCAATTCGTAATTCTCGCCCAGCCGTTCGGCGACAACTTTCTTGATATCAAACGATGCCATAAGCGGGTAGTTTATCGCCCTCCGTCCCCCCCTGCAAGCCGCAATCCGGCACCCGTCCTAGGTGAGATTTGGGGTCTCGATGGGCCTTGAATTGGCTTTTTTTGACCAGTCACGGCCCCGCCGGGAACAATTAAGGCCGTATTAGGTCGTATTAGGCCGTATTGGGCCACAGTAGGCCAAGGGAAGGCGGACTTGCCAGCCGTAGGCCCGATGGAGGCGGGTTGGGCTTTTGACGGCCGATTTTCACCACGAAGGCACGAAGATCACGAAGGGCTGCAGGAGATCCACGGATGACACGGATGGCTGTCATGTCTGCCTCCCTGTCCGCCATGGCTTGAGCGAAGGCGGACGAACCTATGCCATTTGCATATAGCATTCCGCCGGTTACAGTAGCACGTTTTCACAATCCTGAAACCATTCAGTTGCCGCGGGTGTCCGGCTACTTCCAACTGGTGATGTCGTCCCCGTTTCCCTGTTCGTCCAGGCGGTTGGGGCCGCAGGAGTAGACGCGGGCGCTGGGGGTGAAGAGGATGCGGTAGGGGGTTCCCCAGGGATCGATCAGTTCGCCGGCGGCGTTGATCTCGTGGGCCTCGGCTTCGATGTAATCGAGTTTTTGCGGGTTCTGGTCGCCCATGCTCTGGCCGCGCAGCAGGCTGCCAATCTGGGCCGGGGTGCCATGGGGATATTCCCCGTCATGCTCGGTGGCGTAGCCTTCCAATGACAGGGCCAGGACTTCGACGTCGTGTTTGGCCTGCCGGCGTTGGAGCCAGGGGTGGACGATGAAGACGAAAGCAACCGCGCCGACCACGACCAGCGCGGCGGCGATGATCGACCAGCGCAAGGCTTTCGGCCGGCCTACTTGGCCGGCAGACTTTGCAGGAGTTTCAGGGCCCCCGCCTTCCACGTCACGCTCTCGAACTGCAGGTCCGGCCACTGTTTTGCCTCCAGGACTTTGCCGAGCGCCGCCCGCGCGTCCCCGGCGCGGTTATTCTCACGCAACGCTTCGGCCAGATAAAGATAATTTTCGGGATAGTCGGGAAAAAGGTCCACGGCGCGGTTCAACAACCGCAATCCCTTGTGCGGGCTGCCGATGCTGACGGGGGGCGCGGGGGTCCGCAGATAGAGGATGCCCAGCACGCGCAACGGGCCGGCGTAATCGTAGCGTTCGTCGATCTCGATGGCGCGTTTCAGCGCGGTTTCCATCTCGCCCACGGCGCGCATCCCGTAGGCGCGGTCGACGTCGGCCAGCCAGCCCACGTTGATCGCGTACCAGTACTGGCATTCCACCCGGTTGGGATCGAGGTCGCGGCCGCGTTTGGCGAAGACGATCCCCTGCTCGGCGGCATCGCGGCGGAAGGGCGGGCGCGTTTCGTTGTCGGCCAAAAATGCCAGCGCCTGCGCGGCCTGCCATTGGGCGTCGTAATCGTTGGGCAGCGAGCGGGCGGCCTGCTGCAAATCGCGCGCGGCGCGGGTCACGGCGACCAGCGTGCGGGGCTGCTGGGCGTAGAGCGCCAGGCCTTCCGTACGCAGTTGCTCCGCCTGGTCGGCCGTCGGGGCCAGTGCCTGGCGGGACTCGTCATGCAGACCGTTGACCGACCGGCAACCCAGGGCCGCCAGCACAGCCAGGGCGCACAGACAAAGCAGCGGCCTAGTTCGCATAAAATAATCCCTGCGCTTTCGTCAGCCGGGCCTGGTCGACATCCGCGAAGGAGTCGACCCGGATGCTTTCGAGGATCTGTTTGCCCGCGCTGTCGGCGGCCATGGCCTTCAGGACGGCGCCGGCCTTTTTAACATCCAGCCCATCCGCATTGGCGCGGAACACGACAACCAGGTCGCGCGGCAATTCGTCCGATTGAAAAACGACTTTCAGTTTCGGTCCCAGTTCCTCGTCCTTCTGGTAAATGTTCCAGGCCACCGCCTCCAGCAGGACGGCGTCGGCGGCGTTCGTGGCGTCGCCGGCGAGATCGAACACCGCGCCTTCCACGTCGGTGGTCGGTTTCAGCCGGACTTCTTCGCCGAGTTTGCCCTGGAGGATGACGCTGACGATGTAGCGTTCCTCCGCCGCGAGCGTGGTGGCGATGGTCCTGCCTTTCAACGCCGCCGGATCGTCCGGCGCGGACTTCTTGACGACGAGCACGTACCGTTCCGAGGCAACGCCCGCGCGGTGTGTTTCCAGCAATGGTTCCATGCCCAGCGCCTTGGCGTAAGCCAGGTAAAAGCCGGGAGTGACGATGCCGAGAGGCGGTTTTTTCGTCACGCAAACATCGACCGCGTTCGCGGGATCGTTGAGCACGCGCGGCTGGAATTTGGTCCCCGTTTTCGCCCCCAGATAGTCCGTCAAGGTGGCGACCGTCGGGCCGGCCGTGTCCTGCGTCGCAAAGGGTTCCCCCGTCTTCAAAAATAAAAACGCCCGGACCGTTTCCGCCGCCCGGAGGGGAGTCGCCAGCACCAACGCCGCCAGCACCGCGGCCATCGCACGGTTCATCATCGGTATTTCACCCAGTTTTTCATGACAATCCAGAACTTTTCCGCCGTCGAGAGCCGGACCCGGCCGTCGAACACCGCAAATCCGCCCTGCTCGATCTTGTCGAGGATGCCGCCGTAAATGCCGATCATCACGGCCAGCGTGCCGCGGCTGTCGGGGTCGATCATCCCCAGCAGCGGCTGCGCTTTCCTGTAAAACTCCCGCGCCCGGGCCGCCTCGAATTTCATCAACTCCAAAAACTGCGGCGTGGCGCGGTTTTCCACGATGTCCGCCTCTGCGACGCCGAACCGGCGCAAATCTTCGCGGGGCAGATACACGCGCCCCAGTTGTACGTCCTCCTTCACGTCACGCAGGATGTTCGTGAGCTGAAACGCGATCCCGCAGGCCTCGGCCGGCGCCAGGGCCGATGCGTCACTGTAGCCGAAGACCGGCAGCACGATCAATCCCACCACCGAGGCCACGTGATAGCAGTATTTGTACAATTCGTCGAATGTTTCGTAGCGCGTGACGGTCTGGTCCATCTCCGTGCCGTCCAGCAACTCGAAAAAATAGCGCGTCTCGATCCGGTAGCGCCGCACGGTGTCCGCCAGGGCCGGCAGGACAGGTTCGGCGCAGTCCCGTCCCTTGAACGCCGCGTCCACGCCGGCGCGCCAGGCGCGCAACCCCTCGGAGGCCAGCGCGGGATTGGCCGCGCCGTCGGCGATGTCGTCGCTGCGGCGCATGAAGGCGTAGATGGCGCACATCGCCCGGCGTTTTTCCGCGGGCAGCACGAGGAAGGAATAATAAAAGTTCTTCGCCGTCCGGCGCGCGATCTCGCCGCAGAGGCGATAGGAGTCTTCCAGGGGAGCGCTCATGTGGTCGCGTGCCGTTTTTCCTCCGCGACGCGCGGACCGCGGAACGGCTCGATGTGGGTGGTCACTTCGCGCACGCGCGGCAGTTGGGCCTGGATCGCGCCCTTCACGGCGTGGGCGATCCCGTGCGCCGTGGTGACCGTAAGCGTGCCGTCGACTTCCACGTGCAGGTCCAGGACGTAATCGTAGCCCATCTTGCGCGCCCGGCATTTCTCGACGCCCCGGACGCCGTCGACGCCCAGCGCGATCAGTTCCGCCTGGCGTTCGATGTCGCTGTCGGGCGCCGTGTCCATCAGCTCAATCACCGCCGGCTTCAACAGCCGATACCCGTTCCAGGCAATCACGACGCCGGCGAAAATCGCCGCCCAATCGTCCGCCGAGCGGTAGGCTTCGCCGCCGACCAGGGCGATGCTGATGCCCAGCGCGGCGGCCGCGGAGGTGATGGCGTCGCTGCGGTGGTGCCAGGCGTCGGCTTTGACCGCCTCGCTCTCGACTTCCGCCCCGACTTTGCCGACGACGCGGAACAATCCTTCTTTGATCAAGACCACCGCCAGCAACACGAACAGTGTGTAGGGCTTGGGCTCATGATGCGGCGCGGCGATTTCCCGGCAGGACTCGACGACGATCATGACCGCCGCACCCACCAGCAACATCGCCACGGCGGCCGCCGCCAGCGTCTCGGCCCGTCCGTGGCCGTAGGGATGGTTCTCGTCCGCGGGCCGGTTGGCGACGACGACGCCGCGCCAGACGATGAGCGAACCGGCCATATCGGCGAACGATTCAATGGCGTCGGCGACCAGCGCGTAGGAATTGCCCAGGATGCCCGCCGCCAGTTTGACGAACGAGAGGGCGACGTTGACGGCCAGGCCCAGCACGGTCACCGCCACGCTTTTTTGGAGTCGGCTTTCCTTCACACGGCACCAGGAGAGGTTATTTCCGCCACGCTTTTGCCAGCATGGCCAAAATGGCCTTCTGCACGTGCAACCGGTTTTCCGCCTGATCGAAAATCGTCTGCTGGTGCGCTTCGAACAGGTCGGCGGTGATTTCCTTGCCGACGTAGGCCGGCAGGCAATGCATGACCAGCGCCCCGGGCCGGGCCAGGCCAAGCACGGAGGCGTTGACCTGGTACGGCGCGAGGTCCTTGAGCCGGCCGGCCGATTCGGCCTCCTTGCCCATCGACACCCAGACGTCGGTGTACAAAACATCCGCGCCCTTGACGGCATCCCGGACGTCTTCCGTGAGCCGGATCGAGCCGCCCGCGCGCTGGACCAGCGCGGCCGCCGGCTGGTACGCCTTCGGCGCGGCGACCACCAATTCCATGCCTGTTTTGGCCGCGGCGAACAGCCACGAGTTGCAGACGTTGCAGGCGCCGTCGCCGAGGAAAACGACTTTCCGGCCCTTCAAGCCGCCGAGTTTTTCCTGGATCGTGAACAGGTCGGCTAAAATCTGGCAGGGATGCTCGTCGTCGGTGAGGGCGTTGATCACGGGGACCGAGCCCACCTGTGAAAATATTTCCACGTCGCTCTGCGCGTAGGTGCGCATCACCACGCCGTGGATGTAACGCGACAGCGTGCGCGCCGTGTCGGCCACCGTTTCGCCGCGGCCCATCTGGATGTCGTTGGCGGAAAGATACAGCGACGTGCCGCCCAGTTCGCGGATGCCGACCTCGAAGCTGACGCGGGTGCGGGTGCTGGATTTGTTGAAGATCAGCGCCCAGATCTGTTTTTCCAGCGGCAGATCGTTGCCTTCGTTTCCCCGGCCGGCCTTGAAGGCACGGGTAAGGCTGAGAATGTGATCGACCTCCGCGCCGCTTAATTGTTCGACTGTCAGCAGATGCTTCATAAATGTTTTCCCGGCTGGCCGCTGTGCCGATAACTCCCCTGCTCGACCTCCGCGAGCCAGCGGTTGAGCCGGGCCATGATGTCCTCGGGCGGTTTCTTCATCAACCCCCAGCGCACTGTGACGGTCATTCCCTGGTCGTCCACGTCCTCGAGGAACATGCTGTTCGGTTCCATGACCTGGTTCCAGGTCATCAGGAAATTCGCCGACGGCGGCGTTTCCCAGGCGAACCGCATCCGTTTCTCCTGCGCGGTGGCAATCGGCAGCACCTTCTCGACGTCATCGCTGCCGATAAATTTGCCCAGTTTGCCGCCCATATTAACCTGCTCCGATTTCATGCAACGCCCCTGTCAGTTTTACAATCGCCTCGTCGACGTCGGCCCGCGTGATGTTCAGCGGCGGCAAAAACCGGATCACATTGGCGCCCGCGCCGATACCGATCAACCCGCGCGCGGTCAGCTTGCCGGTCATTGTTTTCGCGTCCGCCGCAAATTCCACACCGATCATCAGCCCCAAGCCGCGCACGTCCTTGATCGCGGGGAGTTGTTTGGCCAGCGCCTGCAATCGCGCGACGAAATAACCGCCGATCTCCCGCGCGTTGGACGTCAGGTTCTCCCGTTCGATGGTCTCCAGTACCGCCAACGCCGCCGCGCAGGCCAGCGGCGTGCCGCCAAACGTCGTGGCGTGCGTGCCCGGCCCGAGCACGTTGGCGTACGGCGTCCGCGCCCAAATCGCGCCAATCGGGAACCCGCCTCCGAGGCTCTTGGCCCACGAGATCGCATCGGGCTGGACATCGGGGGCAATCGATTTGTACCCGCAAAATTCGCCGGTGCGTCCCATCCCGCATTGCACTTCATCGAACATCAGCAACAGCTGGCGCTCGTCGCACAACCGGCGCAGGCCGCGCAAGAATTCCGGCGTGGCCGGCTGGATGCCGCTCTCGCCCTGGATCGGCTCGACCAGGATCGCGCCCGTCTTCGGCCCGACCACCTTGGCCACCGCGTCGAGGTCATTGAACGGCACGTGGCGGAACCCGTCCACCATCGGCTCGAAACCTTTTTTCACCTTGTCCTGGCCCGTGGCGCTGATGCCCGCCAGCGACCGGCCGTGGAAACTGTTCTGGAACGTCAAAATCTCGTAGCGGCTGCCGTGTTCATTGCCGTATTTGCGGGCCAGTTTGTAGAGCGCTTCGTTGGATTCGCCGCCGCTGTTGGTGAAAAAGCATTTGCCGTCGATGCCCACCCACTCGACGAGTTTTTTGGCCAGCAACCCCTGCGGTTCGGTGTAATACAAGTTGGAGGTGTGAATGAGCTGGCCCGCCTGGCGCGCCAAGGCCGCGCCGAGCGCCGGGTGCGCGTGCCCGAGCACGTTCACCGCGATGCCGCCGCCGAAATCGAGGTACTCCTTGCCGTCCGCGTCCCAGACCCGCGCGCCTTTGCCGCGGACAAACACCAACGGCTGCCGCGCGTAGGTCGGCATCACGTAGCGTTCAAACAGTCCCTGTATTTCCTGGCCGTTCATTTGGCGGGCATGATGCGAACAGTTTTCTGTCGTTGCAAGGCTTTTGCGCGCCATTTCACGACCCGGGCCGTCACATATAAGACGGCCGCCAGCCAGCACAGGGTCGTCAACGGCGTAAACCCGGGCGACGGCGGCCCGGTTTTCAACAGGATGGCCGATTCTTTCATGATCAACGGCAGCAATGTATCAAGCCCCAGCGAAATCCCCGAACCATAGACAATAATCAAATGCACCGTGTACGACCACAACGACAATTGGCCGAATTGCAGGAGCCACTGCGTCCCGCGCTTGGGCGCGCCCAGCCAGCAGCAGCCCGCCAGCCCGACCAGCACCCAGCCGGTCCGCGAATACACAAACGGGGCGTCGTACGGCAGACGCGAATGCATGAATTGCGCCGCCAGCAGGAACGCCCCGCCCGCCGCCAGTGCGCGGGCTGACTGGTTCCAGACCGACCGCTGGGAAAAAATCGCCGGCCCCAGCCAGACGCCGAGCAACGGATACGCCGCCCACGGCACCAGCGGGAATTTTCCCACGCCCGTCGGCCAGAGATAATTCATCAGCCATTGCGGCGCATGCGCGCCCGGCGCCCAGGCGTCCACCGCCATCGAGGCCGTCGCCGCGATCACGCCCAGCGCGGCGCAGACGAGCCGGTGAATCCCCGGCCGCCGCGTCACCGGCACGAGCAACAAAATCAGCGCCAGCGAACCCGCCACGCATTCCAAAATATCCATCTTCGTCCACAACGCAATCAGGTGCGGCCCGCGCGCGCCGAAGAACTGCCAGAGCAACGGCGTCGGCAGATGCAGCAGATAGGCGACGACAAAAATCTGTCCCACCCGCCGCCACAATCGCCGCCAGCCGGGGCCGCGATTGACAACGTCCGGCCAGCGGTTGTTCAGGTTCATCCCCATCACGCCGCCGCTGACCAGCAGGAACGCCGGCGCCACGAGCCCGTCCATCCAGAGCATGGCGGAAAACCAGGCGGTCTGGCGATAGGCGGGGGCCAACAACGCGTTGAAGACGTGACACTGGGCCATGACCAGCACCGCAATGCCGCGCAGCCAGTCCAGCGCCAGCAATCGGGACGGCGGCGTGGTGGGGGATGGCGCGGACGCCCCTCCCGTCGTCATGCGAGATCCTTCGCCGCGCCCAGGATGACGCTTCGCGTCATTTCACGATCTCAGTGCCGCTGCCCTTGTCGGTGAAAATCTCCAACAAGACCGAATGCGGGACGCGGCCATCGACAAAATGCACGCGGCGCACGCCCGCCAGCACCGCTTCCACGGCGCTGTCCACCTTGGGAATCATGCCCTTGTCGACCACGCCCTGGCGTTTGAGTTCCATCGCCTCGCTGATTTTCAGGCTGGAGATAAGCGTGGCGGGGTCCGACGGATCGCGCATCAAGCCGGGCACGTCGCTCATGAACACCAGCCGGCGCGCACCGATGGCCCCGGCCAGTTTCGCGGCGGCGACATCGGCATTGATATTGTAGGCGTGGCCGTCCTCGCCGAGCCCGATCGGGCTGATGACGGGCGTGACCTGCGCGTGGAGGCATTTACGGATTTTTTCGATGCTGACCCCGGTGACTTCGCCGACGTAACCGAGATCAACGCCGTCCTTCATCAGTTTGCGGCATTTGAAGACCTCTTTGCCGGAGAAACTGCGCGCCTTGCCGCCGATCTTCTGGATCATCTCGACAATGTCGCGGTTGATGACGTTGGCCAGCACGTCCTCGACAATCGCCATCGACGGCTCGTCGGTGACGCGCATGCCCTGGATGAATTGCGCCTGGATGCCCGCCCGTTCCATCGCGGCGGTGATCGCCTTGCCGCCGCCGTGCACCACAATCGGGTTGATGCCGACCGCTTCGAGAAAAACGATGTCGGACGCCACGCCCGAGCGCACTTTCGCGTCGGGTGAATCCATGAAACTGCCGCCGTATTTGACGACAAAGATGGAACTGCGAAACCGCTGGATGTACGGCAGCGCTTCGAGCAGCACGTCGCTCTTTTTGATCAGGTCTTGCATCTTCTTTCGATTGTCACCCCGGACGCGGCTAAAGCCCGTCTACTCCCCTTTGTTCAACTCCACATACTTCTCGGTCAGATCGCAGGTGTAGAGCGTGCAATGGCCGTGGCCGAGGTGCAGGGAAATATCGATGGTGAAATCGGGTTGCGCCACGATCCTGCGCAATTTCGCCACCGGCGTGCGCGCCGGCATGCCGCGACGCACGGCCGGCACGCCGTCGTAAGCGATGTCCACCCGTTCCTCGCGCACCTGCGCCCGCGAATAGCCCAGCGCGTCCAGCAGGCGGCCCCAATTCGGATCGCCGCCGCACCAGCTGGTCTTGACCAGGACCGAATTGCCCACGGACCGCGCGGCAATGGCGGCTTCCTGCTCGGAAACCGCGCCGTGGACGTTGATCGTCACAAATTTGCTGACGCCTTCGCCATCGCGCACGATCATTTTCGCGAGTTCGACGCAGACGAAATTCAGCGCAGCCTGGAACTGGCCCGCAGGCACCGGCCCCGCCGCGCCGTTGGCCAGCAACAGCACGGTGTCGTTGGTGCTGGTGTCGCCATCGACGCTGATCCGGTTGAAGGAATGTTCCACTGCGGCCCGCAAAGCGCGCTGCAGGGCGGCGCGCGGGACGGCGGCGTCGGTCGTGATGAAGCCCAGCATCGTCGCCATGTTGGGCTGGATCATGCCCGCTCCTTTGGCCATGCCGGCGACGTGGACGGTCTGGCGGCCCGCCTTGAAGCTGACGGCGACTTCCTTGGGGCGCGTATCGCTGGTCATGATCGCTTGCGCGGCGGCGTGGCCGCCCTGGCGGGAAACGAGCTTGATCAATTTTTTGATGCCGGCTTCCACCTTCACAATCGGCAGCAGCGTCCCGATCCGGCCCGTCGAACAAACCAGCACGTGATTGTCCGCGCACCCGAGCCGGCGCGCCACGGAAGCAGCCATCGATTTGGCGTGGATCATGCCAATGACGCCCGTGCAGGCGTTGGCGTTGCCGCTGTTGGCGATGATGGCCCAGGCCTTGCCGGATTTGACATTCTGCATGTCGAGCTTCACCGGCGCAGCCTTCACCTGGTTGGTCGTGAACGTCGCGGCCACCGTCGCGGGACGGTCGGAGACGATCAGGGCCAGGTCCTTTTTCCCGCTGGGCTTGATGCCCGCGGCAACGCCCGCCGCGCGAAAGCCCAGCGGCGTCGCCACCGAACCCTTGATTTTGGTGAACGAAGCTTTCATCAGAGTAGTCCCTCGGTTTCCCCGTACCCGCACAGGAGATTCAGGCATTGGACCGCCTGGCCGGCGGCCCCCTTGGTCAGGTTGTCCAGGGCGCTGACGACGATGAGTTTGTTCGTGCGCGCGTCCCGCCGCACGGAGATGTCGCAGAAATTCGTCAACGCGACGTTTTTGGTGTCCGGCAACGCGTCGGTGACGCGGACGAACGGTTCGTTCCGGTAAAAGTCGCGGTAAATCGCCAGCGCATCGCCGGCGTTGGCCGCGTCCATATAAATGGTGCTCACAATCCCGCGGTTCAGCGGGACCAGGTGCGGCGTGAACGACAGCGTCACGGTGGACCCGGCCAGCAGCGAAAGTTCCTGCTCGATTTCGGCCAGATGGCGGTGCTTCGGGATCCCGTAGGCCCGCGCGCTTTCGTTGCATTCGGTAAACAGATATTCGTCGGCGACCTTGCGTCCCGCGCCGCTGACGCCGCTCAGGCTTGTCGCGATGATGCCGGAGGCTTTCGCCAGGCCGCGTTTCAGCGCCGGGGCGATGCCCAGGGTGATGCTCGTCGGGTAACAACCCGGACAGGCAACCAGCGTGGCCTTTGCGATCCGTTCGCGATGAAATTCGGGCAATCCGTAAACCGCCTGCGCCAGCAGTTCCGGGGCCGGATGATCGTGCCCGTAAAATTCCTTGTAGACAGCGGCCGATTGCAACCGGAAATCGGCGGACAGATCGAGGACCTTGATCCCCTTCTTCAGCAGGCCGGGGGCGAACTCGGCGGCCACGCCGTGCGGCAGCGCCAAAAACACCGCCTCCGGCGACGCCGCGGCAATCGCCTCCACCGACGGCTCGACGAACGTGGCGGTCACCTGGCCGCGGAACCGGGGAAACACGTCCGCGACCGGCTGGCCGGCGTATTGGCGCGAGGTGAAACAGTTCACGCCCACGTGTGGATGGCGCAGCAGCAGGCGGATCAGTTCCTGGCCTGAATAGCCGCTTGCGCCAACGATGGCAACCTGTGTCTTCTTCATGCTGTCAACCCCGACGATGTTACCGCCAAAAGCAACGGGCCCCGAATTATCAAACTCGGGGCCCGCTGTTGCAAGACGAGAATTATGGTTCGCTTAACGTTTCGAGAACTGGAAGCGTTTGCGGGCCCCCGGCTGACCGTACTTCTTTCTTTCCTTCATTCTGGAGTCGCGCGTCAGCATGCCTTTTTGGCGCAGGGCCGTCTTGTATTCGGCGGAAATCTGCAACAGCGCGCGGGCCAGGCCCAGGCGGATTGCGCCGGCCTGGCCGGAAAGTCCGCCGCCTTCGACGGTGACGACAATGTCATACTTGTCCACGTTTTGCGTGGTGACCAGCGGCTCCAGCGCGTGTGTGCGCAGGTTCAGGACGCCGATGTAATCTTCCAGGGTCCGGTCGTTCACGGTGAGCTTGCCCGAACCGGGCGTGAGACGCACGCGGGCGACGCTGGTTTTGCGGCGGCCCGTGGCGACGATTGCGGTTGCTGGTGCGTTGGCCATAGTAACTTCCTGTCTTCGATCGGCTAAATTGTAACCGGTTCCGGTTGTTGCGCGGCGTGCGGGTGGTCGGGCCCAGCGTAGACCTTCATTTTGGTGATGATCTGGCGGCCGAGACGGTTTTTCGGGATCATGCCTTTCACGGCGTGCATGATGAGCTTTTCCGGGTGCTGCTTGCGGATTTGCTTGGCCGTCCGGATCTTTTCCTTACCGGGGTACTGCGAGTAGGTCATGTACTTCTTGGCCGTTTCCTTCTTGCCCGTGAGGACGACCTTCTCGGCGTTGACCACCACGACGAAATCACCCGCGTCGACGTTCGAGGTGAACGTGGGTTTGACCTTGCCGCGCAGGATGTTGGCGGCCTTGACGGCCACTTTGCCCAGCACCTTGCCGTTGGCGTCAATGACGTACCAGCGCGGTTTCTGCTCTTCTTTTTTAGCGAAAAACGTCTTCATAAGCTGTCTGTCCCTGAATTCGTGAAGGGGCGTAAATTAGCCAACCCAACCCCCATTGTCAACCCTCAATTCACGCCAAATATTGCAATAATTTCACGGGAACCGAGCGTTCCGTTTGCAGTTGCGTTGCATTCGCGTTATACTAACACAGAGAAAGGGTCACGAGTGGTACTAGAGGTGTAAGCATGAGCGACCATTCAGGCTATAAAAAGCCTCCCTCCGGGGGCGGGTTCGAGTTTTCCGACAAATGGGGCGAGAACGTGGAGAGCCACCCCGATGGAGTTGGTGGACAAACTGATTTCCTCCACCGTCGAAGGCGATCCCGCGCGCTTCGACCTGTTCCGCCTGCGCCAGCAAATCCAGGAACACGAACTGACGCTCTGGCCGAGGCCCGCGCCGCCATCGAAAAAATGGATGAAGTCATCAAGAAAGTGACTTCGCCCGCCAACCGCATCGGCACGTTCCTCGGGTTCCCGAAGAAGGACATCGCGCACGTCGCCGTCGGCGGCCACGATTATTATTCCAACGTCGATCCCCGGCTCGAAGCCAAGGCGTTGAAAATCGGCACGCGCGTGCTGGTCAACGAGGCCTACGTGGTCGTCGGCGATCTCGGTTACGACAACTCCGGCCCCGTCGGCAAGATCACCGACGTGCTCAAGGACGGCCGGCTGCGCGTCGGGCAGGAACACGGATTGCACTCGGTCGATCCTGCAGCGCTCAAGCGATCTGTTGGAGCGCGAAATTGAAGGTCGGCGACGAGATCCGCATCGACCCGGCTTTTCGCGTCGCCGTCGAGTTGCTCGCGTCGTCCGACAAGCAGGATTACTATCTGGAAGACGTGCCCGAATTGCCCTGGTAGCCGCGTCGGCGGACAGACAGGACGCCATTCAGGCAATCAAGGACGCCATCGAATTGCCGCTGCTTCACGCCGATCTGTTCCAGCGATTCCATTACGCCCAGCCGAAGGGGTTCCTGCTGCACGGGCCGCCCGGCTGCGGCAAGACGCTGATCGGCAAGGCCACGGCGTTCAATCTGACCGAGAAAACTGCGCGAGAAGACGGGCCAGGACATGAAGGAATGCTTCATGCACGTCAAAGGCCCGGAGATTCTCAATATGTGGGTCGGCGAATCCGAGCGCATCGTGCGCGAAATCTTCGCCATCGCCCGCGAGAAACGCAAGCAGGGCTACATGCCGTTCCTGTTCATCGACGAGGCCGAATCCATTCTCGGCACGCGCCGGGCCGGCCGGTATTCCAATATCCTGTCCACGCTGGTGCCGATGTTCTGCTCCGAAATGGACGGCATCGAGTCGCTGCAACGACGTGGTGATCATCCTGGCGTCCAATCGCGCCGACCTGATCGACCCGGCCATCCTGCGGCCGGGCCGCATCGACCGCAAGATCAAGGTCAACCGCCCCGATCAAGGCAGGGCGCACGAGGAAATTTTCGGGATTTATCTGACCGAGGACCTGCCGCTCGATCCCGCCGCGCTCAAGGCGCACGACAACGACGTGCCAGCCACGGCCCGGGCGCTCATCGAGTCGCTGCTGAAAGCGCTCTTCGCCCACCGCGACGAGAACCGGTTCCTGGAAGTCCAGTTGCGCAGCGGCCGCAAGGACATTCTGTACCGGGGCGACCTGCTCAGCGGCGCCATCATCGCCAGCATCGTCGACCGCGCGAAGGAGCTGGCCATCAAACGCAGCATCGAAACGCAAAAAGGACGAAGGCATCGGCGAGACCGACCTGTTGCGGTCGCTGGACCTGGAGTACGCCGAGAACGACATCTTCCCGCCCACCGACATCACGGAAGACTGGCTGATGCTGCTGGATTACGACCCGGAAAACGTCGTGAAAGTTTCGCCGATCCGGCCGCAAACCGGCGCGCGCGCCAAAGGAGTCAGCGCCGTCGTCTAAGGCGACGGCACAAAGACGCACCCGGTTGACGGCCCGTGGCTTTATGCAACGAACCCTGGGAATCGAAACCGAATACGGGATCACCGTCGACGGGCAGGAAGCGGTCGACGTCGTGGCCGAATCGATCGCGCTCGTGCGCAGTTACACCCAGGTCGAGCCGCCCTCCCAGGATTCCGCGATGAAGTGGGACTACGACCTCGAAGACCCGCACCAGGACCTGCGCGGGTTCCGCGTCGAGGAATTGATGCAGGACTTTGACGAGGCGAAATATTTCATCCAGGACCAGAACCGGAAACTGAGTTTCCAGGAAATCAAGAGCGACCTCGTCCTGTCCAACGGCGCGCGCTTTTACAACGACCACGCCCATCCCGAGTATTCCACGCCCGAATGCAAGGGCCTGCGCGACATGATCGCCCAGGACAAAGCCGGCGAGCGCATCGTCGAGGAATGCGTTCGCCGCCGCAACCTCCGCACCCACGGCGGCGTGGTCAAGGTCTACAAGAACAACACCGATTTCGTCGGCCACAGCTACGGCTGCCACGATAATTATTTGATGGACCGCTCCATCCCGTTCGAACGCGTCGTGCGCGGGCTGACGCCTTTCCTGGTCACGCGCCAGATCATCGCCGGCGCGGGCAAGGTCGGCATCGAGAACGAGGAACAGGCGCGCCGCAGGCGTCTACCAGATCAGCCAGCGCGCCGATTTTTTCAGCGTCCTGGTGTCCATCGACACCATGAACCGCCGCCCGATCATCAACACCCGCGACGAACCGCACGCCGACAGCGAGAAATACCGCCGCCTGCACGTCATCATCGGCGACGCCAACATGAGCGAGATCGCCGGCGCGCTGAAAATCGGCACGACGGCGCTGATGCTGGACCTGCTCGAAGAGGGCGCCTGCCCGCTGAACCTGGATCTGGCCGACCCGATAGCCGCGCTGAAAATCATCTCGCGCGACCCGTCCCTCAAGACGCCGCTGCCGCTGGTGGGCGGCCGCACCATCACCGCCATCGACATCCAGCGCGAATATCTGGCAGCCGCCCGCAAACAACTCCGCGACCGCGGCGAGGACACCGATTGGGTGCTGGCGACCTGGGAACAGGTGCTCGACGATTTGGAGCGCGACCCGATGCTCTGCCACGACCGGCTGGATTGGGTCGCCAAGAAATGGATGCTCGACCAGTTCGTCGCGGCGGAAGACCTGGCCTGGCATGATCCGTGGCTGCAATCGCTCGATTTGGAGTACCACAACGTCCGCCGCGAAGAAGGCTTGTACACCGAGCTGGTCCGCCAGAACAAGATGCAGCGCTTCGTCACCGACGAGGAAATCCGGCGTGCCATCCACCAGCCGCCCCGCGACACCCGGGCTTATTTCCGGGGCAAATGCATCGAGAAATTCGCCCGGGAAATGACCTCGGTGCAGTGGGACGAAATCGCCTTTGGCGGCAACGGCAACGAATCCGTGGTGCGCCTGTTGAATGTTTTTGACGATGCGGACGTGCAACGTTACAATACAGCCATTGACAATGCCTCGGATGTGGAGACATTACTGCGTAGCTTGGAACATGTACGGAGGTAACGCGCCATGCCGAATATGAACGCAGAGTTTCCGGAACGCATCCACCGACCGACGTCTCCCGCCCCGTGGGAACGGAAAGAGACCGAGGAAGGCGGCCCGCGCCAGCCCGATGTCAGCACGCCGGACACGAAGGAATTGCTCAAAAAAATGCGGCGCGTCGATCCGAACCAGGCCAAACGTTACCGCCAGCGCACCGGCCAATGAACACGGCGCACACGCCGTAACCCCATTTTATGGACCATCCCACTCCCCTGCCCCAGTTCCTGCACGACGGGGATTTCCTCAGCGTGCTCAAGGCGCACGGCTACGAAGTGGCGCCCCGCCTGGCCGCCGCCGCCGCCACCTTCGCCGACCAGGCGCACCAGGGCAGCATCGCCACCGAAGGCACCACCGTGCTCGCGGTCAAGTTCAAGGACGGCGTGCTCGTCGCCGGCGACCGCCGCGCCACCGCCGGCAACCTGGTGATGTACGAGCGGGCCGAAAAATTGATCAACATCGATTCCCATTCCGTGCTGGCCATCGCCGGCGTGCCGGCCGTGGCGTTCGAGATGGCCCGCGTGCTCGAGCACAGCTTCAAGTATTATCAGCGCAGCCAGCTCCAGGAAATGAGCACCGCTGGCAAAGTGCGTTCGCTCTCCAAGCTGCTCAAGGAAAACCTGCCGCTGACCCTCCAGGGCGTCGGCATGGTCGTGCCTATTTTCGCCACGTACGAAACGGCCAACGGCGAGGACAGCGGCGGCAAGGTCTATTTCTACGACGCGCTCGGCGCGCAATTCGAGGGCGTGGATTATTCGGCCAGCGGTTCCGGCTCGATGGCCGTGCGCAGCGTGCTGCATTACCTCAACAACTGGAGCGGCAAACCGCTCGCCAAATATAACGAGTCGGAAATCATCATCACCGCCCTGCGCCTGCTCGACACGGCGGCCGACACCGACACCGCCACCAGCGGGTACAACCCCAAGACCAACATTTTCCCCATCCTGCGCGTCATCGACAAGGACGGGGTCCACGAAATCAGCGAATCGGACCTGGCCAAGGCGTATCGCAGCGACGTCTAACCGGGCAACAGGGCGAAGCGGAGCGGAACACTCATGATTGAAGAACCATATCGCTGGGTGGAAGCGATTGCCAATCGGCGCGAGTACATCGAAGACCAGTTGCGCCGGGGCAGTCCCATCGTGCTGGTCAATTACGCCGACGGCCTGCTGTTGCTGACCGTCAGCCGCGAGACGCGCAAGGTGTTCGAAATCTACGACCGGATCGGGTTCGCCGCGCTCGGCCACCCGGCCGACATCGAGCGGATGCGGCTGGTCGCCATCGACCTGGCGCACATGGAAGGCTTCAACCGCGCCGTCAACGACGTTTCCCTGCGCCGCCTGGTCAATTTCGGCATGAGCCCCGCCCTCAAAGGCGCGTTCGAACAGGTCTACAGCGCGCCGCTGATCGTCAAAATGCTGCTCGCCGAACTCGGCGACGACCCCGACCACGATGCGCTCGTCAAACTCGACTACGACGGTTCGCTGGCCCGCAGCGAAATCGAAATGAAAGAGCCCTTCGAAGTGCTGGCCGGCACGCAGCGAAGCCGAAAAACAGATGCTCAATTTCCTCGTGGACAACAACGGCAATCCGCGCCGGTCACTCGATGACGCCTTGCGGTTGGCCGCCCGGACCTGGGCCATCGGCATGGAAACCGCCGAGCGCGCCGGCCAGGCCGAAGACAAGGACGACAAGAGCGAAGAAATCGACGCGGTCAAAACGCTCAAGGAACACCTCAAGGCCCGCCACGTCGAAGCCGCCGTGCTCGACCGCACCCGGCCGGTCACCGCCCGGTTCCGCCTCCTCGACGACAAGGAAATCCGCTCGGCCCTGAAGGACCTATGAACCGCATCGTCGGCCTGGAAACGGAGTACGGCTGCCTGGTCAGCGGCGACGACCGCCAGGGCGGCCCAGACGCCTTCCCGATCCGCGTCAAAAACCACATCTTCAAGACCGCCCGCATGGGCGCGATCGATTTGCATTACCGCGACTACGAGGAACCGCCCGGCAACGGCGGGTTCCTGCTCAACGGCGGCCGCCTGTACCTGGACATGGGCCACATCGAGTATTCCACGCCCGAATGCCTCAGCCTGCGCGACGTGGTCTCCTACGACCGCGCCGGCGACGACCTGCTGCAAAGCGCCCTGGACGCCATGGGCATCGCCGACCGCGTCTCGTTCGTGAAGAACAACATCGACCACCACACCGGCGCCACCTTCGGCTGCCACGAAAATTATCTGATGAAACGCAGCGCCCAGTTCACCCCGCAGGTGCTCTCGGCATTGTTGTCCTTCCTGGCGACCCGCCAGATTTTCACCGGCGCCGGCCGCGTCGGGCAGGCCAACCCGCTGGCGTTCGAATTCGACCAGCATCGCGCCGAACAACCGACCTTCTTCCAGATCTCGCAACGCGCCGACCACATCGTCAACGACATCTACCAGTGGGTCCAATTCAACCGCGCCATCATCAACGCCCGCGACGAGCCGCTGGCCGATTACCGCAAATACCGCCGGCTCCACCTGCTCATCGGCGATTCGAACATGAACGAATTCGCCAACGCGCTGAAGGCCGGCACGACCTCCCTGGTGCTGGACCTGCTCGAGGACGGCATCGTCCCGAAACGCGTCGGCTTGATGGACCCCGTCCAGTCCACCCGCGAAATTTCCCGCGACCCGCATTACCGCTGGGTCGCCCGCCTGGAAAACGGACAGACCCGCTCGGCCCTGGAAATCCAGCATTCCTTCCTCGCGCTGGCCAAACATTATCTGGCCGGCCAGGACGAGGAAAACGACTGGGTCATCCACGAATGGGAAACCGTCCTGGCCGGGCTGGAAAAAGACCCGATGTCCCAGGTCGCCAAGATCGATTGGGTCGCCAAGAAATGGATGCTCGAAATGTTCATGCAACAACAGGGCGTCGGCTGGGACGATCCGTGGCTGCAATCGCTCGACCTGGAATACCACAACCTCGACCCGAGACGCGGCCTGTACTTCGCCCTGGTCCAGGAAGGCCGCGTCCAGCCGGTCGTCAGCCCCGAGCGCGTGACGTTCTGCCAGTCCAATCCGCCCTCCAACACCCGCGCCCAGGCCCGCGGCATCGCCGTGCGTTACCTGCGCGACCAGGCCTGCAATTACGTCATCAATTGGGATTCAATCGGCGTGGAAAACAAGGACCCGCTGAACATGGGAAATCCCTTCCATCCCTATCGCTCAGAAATCACCCAGCTGCTGTCCGACAACCCGCTGGACCGCGATTTTACCCCGCCGCCGGTTCGGTAAACAACCCGATCACGCTGGTGAAGCCGTGCACGAACGCCCGTTCGCCCACCGGCCCGATTTCCCCATTGCAGAAAAATCCCGCCGTCGGAACGGAGCCAACCACCTGGTGCAGCATATTGATGTCGTGATTGCGCACGCCGTACATGCCTTCGCCCCGGCCCAAACAACTGAACAGCACCGCCCCCTGCGGCGCCGCCTTGCCGAGCTGCACCTTTTCCTTCTCTAACAAATGTTTCAAGTCCTCGTCCGCGCTCTCACCGTCCCGGACCTGGAATTGCACCGTCTGCCCCGTCCTCATCCAATCGCCCACCGCCAGCGCCCCGGACTGCTGGTCGAGCCCGATCAGGTTGCGGATCAGGAAATCGCCCCGGCCAAAATCCTCCTGGTACTCGTTGACCACCCGCCCCAGGAACAACGCCGTCCGCGCCAGTTTCTGGTCGGTCTGCGGCAGTTGCGGTAACAGCTCTTGTAACACCACTCCCGGCGGCCGGCCGCCCAGCTCGAAAATCAGGTTCTTGTCCGCCCGCGTCACCGTCAACGGTTCGCCAATCGGTTTGCACCCCTGCGACACAATCGCGTGCAACGTCACATTGCCCGTCAACGCCGCCCCGATCGCCCCCTCATCGTAAATCTCGTCGTCCAGGAACAACCGGTTCTCCCCCGGCTGCCGCCCGCCGCTGGCCAGCCCGCCGATCAACGGCGCCGCCGGATACGCCAGCGACAATTCCTGCACCAGTTGCACCGCCTGGATCGAAAACGGATCGGCCAGCAACAACAGGTTCGGGTTCTCCGCCGGCAACACCTCCGTCTGGAAATGCCAGAAGTCCGGCCCGCTCGCCTCCTCCAACTCCTGCTCGGTGATGTGAAATGTCCTGATCTTCGCCCCCGGCAACTGCCCCGCCAACAGCGACACCGCCGGTTTGCGTTCGATCTCCTCCTGATTGCCGATCACCCCACCGCCCGTGCAGCCCATCAGATGCGTGACCCCCAACGCATTGCGCAACGCCTCGACCAGGTCCTCCAATTGCGGGACGAATTCCGGATGCACGAACAACAGCGCCAGGTCCGGCCGGGCCGACCCCAACTGTCTGCGGATCTGCAGGGTCAAGTCCTCGACCACTTCCGTCCACTCGGTTTTTGTCGTGATAGCTGAAGCAAAATTCATCAATGCAATATCCGCTTGTTTCGGCGCCTTTACAACCAGGCGCCTCCTCCGCTCCCCTCCCGGCGGCGCCGACCGGCTCTCCTTCTACCAAGACGCCCCCCAGGAAACAAGCCGAACAAATCGCGAGGCACAAAACTGTAGCGGCGGTCTATGACCGCCGGTCGTCGATCTTCTTAAACATTTCGGTGGCCATAGACCGCCCCCCGAACATCTTTCCCTTGCCTAACAAAACCCTCTTCGCCCGACCCGCCCCGGTTAAGTCATGTGCAAGGATGCATATAACCCTCCCGCATTTGAAAAATTAAATTTCCTTAATTAGAATTGTTCTTATTGAACTCATGTTATCGGGTTGTTACAATTGTTTCCGGGTAGGAACGGTCAAAGACAACGAACCAGCAACCAGGAGATCTTAATGTCAAAACTGAACCGAGTTGTTCAGCAGTTACACGCACAACGCAAACACGCCCTCGCGGAAGTGGAGAAACTCGAAATGGCCATCCGGGCCCTCACCTCCCTCGGCGGCGCCTCCGCCGGCGGCCTCACCGTCCGGCGCAAACCCAGGTTTTCCGCCGCCGCGCGCGCCCGCATCGCCGCCGCCCAACGCGCCCGCTGGGCCAAAATCCGCGCCGCACAGAAAAAGGCGTAGCCCCTCTTCGGTCGCAGACAGCTTAACCAACGTTCGGGCGCAGCCGGTCCCCAAGACCCCCTGCGCCCTTACTGTCTCGTACAAAAATCACGAAATCCTTAGCCACAGATACACACCGATAAAGCACAGATTTTTTGCAGTTGCCGGTCGTCGGTAGGGCGGTTTGGCCCAAACCGCCGCCGCCTCTCCGTTGTATGCCACTTTTGCAATTTGATACTGCACGTATCTGCGTAATGGTGACAAGCGGCGAGCCGCGCTTAACAAGCGCGGCTACAAGGGAAGACGAAGCGGACGGCTGGGCCAGCCGTCCCTACCAACGACTGCAACACAGGATAATGAACCGCTCCCAGCGATCCTCCGTGCCAATCATGATATATCCGCTGCGGATATATCATCGTTCCGGCTCCGACTTCGCGTCCTTCGTGCCTTCGTGGTGAAAGATCCCTCGACACGCTCGGGATGACGGCGAGTCAAAGTGGCGATTTCCTCAACGGCCCAGCTTCGCCTTGGTGTCTTGGTGCCTTGGTGGTGAGCGATCACTCGGCGCCCTGCAGGCGTCCCCGCTTCGCTTCGCTCCGGCTTGCTGCTCCCAGCAGCTTAGCTTGGTGGTGAATTGCCGTGCCAGGCGGTGCGCCACACTGTTGCAGCCGCCCAAAACACTTTTGTCCAACCCGGACTTGCGCGACTACCCGAACTGTGCGATGGTGTCGCAGCATGAACTATGCAGTGGGCATATGTCCGGCGGCCGAAACGGCTATCGCGGCGGCGCAAGGGGTGTGCCGGCCTTCGTTTGGAGGGCCACGCTCCCGCGTGGCCGCTGCGTTGACGGACACGACGCGGTCGCGCGGGAGCGCGACCCTCCAATGGCTGCTTCGTGACCTTCGTGGTTGCACTCGCTCGCTCCCGCTCGGCTCGGCCTTTGGCTCGACGAGGAGAACAAGAAACTCGCCGAGCAACTGGACGCCGATATTAAGGCAGCCGAGATACCTGAGCCCGACCCAGAGTTAATCAAAACAAACCTAACTGCCTACCTAGAGCAAAGCGAAAAGAAACACGAACACGATGACCGTGTGAAGTCGCAATTGGTAAGAATAACGGGTATTCATATATCCAAAAATGATGCGTTTCTCTTGGTCTCTAGGCTATTGGGCGCATTGTTTTCTGTGGTGTGGGACTTTGTGGCGGGCGTCCTGTTTTTCGCCGTAATTATCATGGTAGTCCTTATTCTGCTAGTGGTAGTAATTTTTTGGGCCGTGGCGCAATTGAAAGGGTGGAAATAGCCTATGACCAACGCCGACAACCTGAAAGCCAAACTCGCCAAGGGCCTCGCCAAACCGAAGGCCACCACCACCCCGATGGGTACCGTCAGACGTTCTTTCGCATGTTCGGATGGCCTGCGCGCACGTGAGAAACACAAATCGCATTTCAACCGCTCCCTTTCCCTTACAGCACGCGCCTCTTACCTAATGGTTCCAAATTTCGGGTCGCAACAGAAAATAATCTCCGTAATCTCGGCCTCTGGACGCGCAAATGAGTCTTTTTCTTCCCCGTCAGCACGGAACTTCCCCCCCATGCACGAACATCTGATTTGCTTGTTACCCGGCACCACATCGAATTCAAGCTCGTGAATATCGCCGAGCACAAGCGCGCCGTTAGGGCAATCGATTCTTTCTGTCCCTTTTTCCGACTGGACGGTCTGTAACGACTCGACCAAACGGCGGGCAAAATCTGTACCTCGGTCGTCATCGTGGAACAACGCAACAACCCGTTGGATGCAAACGACAGCTCCCTCGCGCAAGAAAACAGTCCCCTTTCGCTCGACTTTGCCCAGAGAATTAGTTCCCGCAACATTGTACTGGTCAACACCAAGAACGCCAGTGACCATCCGCATTTGGAGGAGATTGGCCTTCGCAATAGCAGTCAAGAAGTCGTTGGAACCCATCCCTAGCCGAATTTCCGCTCCGCCGAGCGATAGAGATTTATAGCGTAGTTGCGAAAGACCCTCGGTAGAGAAGTTGCCGCTCGAAGCGGGGCTTTTCTTCGTGTCGCTGTCCTCACCAAATCCGGCCTTCGCCAAGATAAGAACTGAAGCTGCCAAAACGACTGCTGTTCGGATGGCTCTCATAGTGCACTCCTTGTCTGTATCGAAGTGTTCCGTCACGCCTGCGTACTTCGCGCCCGCTGCCCAGTCCTTGAACCGAGTGTGCGTGAAGCAGGGCGGCGTAGTTGTTTAGTGAGCTTTCGAGTTACTGAATAGCATCACTTTTTGAGCGATTACAGTCTTCACAGAGCAATTCAATATTTCTGGCCGTGTTGCTGCCGCCTTTTGAAATTGGGATGATGTGGTCGTACTCCAGCTTTTCTCTACTTCCACACCGGACGCATCTTCCCCCGTCCCTACGCCACACTTCCGTTCGCACATTACTAGGAATTGCAGGGCGGTCTGGCGAGACTTGTGACACCAGTGGATGGTCGTCTACCAAAAAAACAAGTGCTTCTGTGGCAATTTCTGCCGTAATTCTTTCCCCGGCCCTTTTGACCTCAGCATAATCCCGAACCCGCTTTAACAGATAGATTGCCATGCTTGGAATTCCGTCGCTCGCGGCGGCTACACGTTCAATTGCTCCGCTTTCGTAGTTGATTCCAAGAGTCTTTGTGTATTTCTCAAGGATTATAGAAATTGCGGTGACGGTATAAGGCAAAAGCTGTTCCCTTATCGAAAAACATCTGACTAGAGAATCAGGTAGCTGTTCAATCTTGCCAGCCGTACCAACTAGCGTGAATTTTGGCAAAGGAAGATGAACGGAATGTGCATTTGGCCCTTGGTCAATTACAACATCCAGCTTAAAGGTGCTGGCGGCGGCGACAAGATACTCCACGACAACCCGCTGAAGGCGATGAATCTCGTCAATGAAAAGCACGTCGCCTTTGTCGAGTCTTGTAACCACACCAGCAAGATTAGCGCATTTTTCTAACGCAGGGCCACTTGTTGCGACAATGTTGACGCCCATAGCTTTTGCCACCAGAGCCGCAAGGGTCGCTTTACCGACTCCGGGTGGCCCCAAAAGAATTACATGGCCGAGAGTTTCAGAGCGCAGTTTCGCTGCTTCGATTGCCAACTGAAGCCGCGCTACAACTTTTTCCTGTCCCAAAAATTCCGACAGGGAATTTGGCTTCAGAGCCTGCTCGACATTTGTATTTGTTAAATCAGCCACAATAGGCACATCCAAAAGCACAACGGCAAGCATACTGGCAATCCGACCAAACACTTGCAAGTTCTTTGGGACGCGCTACCATCAACTCAATTCAACGGAAACCGTGGAATATGAAAACACCAGCATTGTTGGCATTCTGGCATTACGGTAGACATGGTCGCCACGTTTTGCTGCTTGCTGTTATTATCGCACTGGCAGTGTTGGTCATTGTCATGTTTTGTACTGGTAAACAGCAGAAGTGAGGATTCGGGGGGCTGGATTGCATCGCGCTCGTAATTTTCAGCCTGCGATTGGCAGCGGCGACTGGATTTTTGCCTTTATGAAACGTCTGATTCTCGCCATTGGTTTGGCCTTTGCGGTTACGTATTCATGCCTCGCGGCCAACACACCGGAAATTTCGGTGTATTTCTCCCCGAATGGCGGCTGTACACACGCCATTGTTGAAGAACTCAATAAAGCGAAATCGACCGTTCTCGTTCAGGCGTACTCATTCACCTCTGCCCCGATTGCAAAGGCGCTCGTGGAGGCCCATAAACGCGGTGTGCTGGTCGAGGTCATTTTGGATAGAAGCCAGCGGACAGAAAAATATTCGGACGCCGACTTCTTTGTTCATTCTGGAATCAAAACGCTGATTGATGCTCAACATGCCATTGCCCACAACAAAATCATGGTCATTGATGGAGAGACGGTCATCACCGGCAGCTTTAATTTTACGAGGCAGGCTGAGGAACACAACGCGGAGAATCTGCTGGTGATTCGAGATAAAGAGTTGGCTGAAAAGTACGAATCGAATTGGCATCTGCATGAAAAGCACTCGGAGATATACGAACGCGAGCCCCAACACGGGCACTCCAACTGAGCCTTCGCCCGAAGAACGGGAAGGAGCCGTCCAATTGCTCGCGCATCAGATTCCGCCAGAGGTTCTCTCGAACATCCGGGCGCTCATGCAGAACAAACAAACCTCTTGGCATCACGCCAGTCATTTTGGATTGGGGCTCCATGTGAGAAATGCGCTTCGAGCGGCGGGGTTCCAGTGGGACGATGTTTGGCTCGATGACCACTGGCACGAACTGGTGGAAGAGGCAGCGGCGGCAAATGGGCTGTACTGTGACACGACAACTCTGTGACGGGGCCCTTGCATTTATCCCACGTACGGCGTAGCAGAGTGAAGCACCGGAGAAACCGTGGCTAAGCAATCTAGTAAGACAACTGGCCAAGAACCAGAGTTCCTGAATGTCGATTCTCGCCAGAACGCTATCGACTCGTTGGAAACATCAGTGACGTTCCTGCGCCGTGACGACGACTGGAGATGGAAATGGTTGGCAATCGCTGTGCATCACGCTTTGTACTCGTTCTCCGTCACTGCTCTGGAAGATGGAAATCCGATGTGGGTTCTGACAGGTAACTCACGCAAAGATGATGAAGGGCACTTCTGCAAAAGGGGCCAAGAGAGCCTCTGGAGCAAATCGAAAAGAATCATGGTGGGCACCGGCCCTGCCTATAGAATCGCATGGGATACGACGACCGAAACACCACCGCCTGTAGTCCGTGTCGAGGATGACTTTGCTTGGACGAAAATGAAACTCATATCTCTTTGGACAGCTTTGGCGCGAGTCCAAGACGGCCATTGGATGGGCAGGACAGTGGACTCGAAGCCGGTGGTGATAACAGACGAGAGCTTGAAAACCATCCAATGGTTGGCGTTTCGTGTTCGGAACGAACTAGTCCATTTCGTGCCAAAGCACTTGGGAATCGAGATTGACGGCATTCGGCACGGATGTTTGCATTCCCTTGCTGTAATCGAGGCATTGGTTTTTGAGTCGAACACTCTTTGGTGCATCGGTGGGAGCGGACAAGACCGCGTGAAACGAGCAATTGCTGAATTGCGGAAGGGGTTGACGCCGTGTGTGGCCGATTCACCATCACCCACGACCTAGCCGAATTCGCTGAACTGATTTCTGGTCTCAAATTCGACCCTGCCAAGCACAATCCCCGTTTCAACATCTGCCCGAGCCAGCAGGTTTTCGTCGTCCTGAACGATGGCAGCTTGGCAGTGACGGAAGCGAAGTGGGGCCTGATTCCGTCGTGGGCCAATGACCCCAAAATCGGCAATCAGCTTGCCAACGCCAGAGCGGAAACCGTTGCTGAGAAACCGTCGTTTCGCACATCATTCAAGAAGCGGCGCTGTGTTTTTCTGGTCAGCGGGTTCTACGAATGGAAGAAGGTCGCGGGTCAGACGAAGAAAATCCCGCACTACATTCACATGAGGTTGGGGAAACCGTTCCTGTTCGCCGGACTATGGGACATGTGGAAAAGCCCCGATGATAAAACGCTGACCACGTGCACAATCATCACCACAACCGCAAACGAGGCCGTCAAAGAGATTCACGAGAGGATGCCGGTTATTTTGCAGCAAAAGTTCATCAAGGTTTGGCTCACCCCCGCCGAGGTGCCGCCTGAAAATCTTTTGGCGTGCCTTCAGCCCTACCCGTCGAATAAAATCGAAGCGTATGAAGTGTCAACGCTCGTCAACAGTCCGGCCAATGACAGGCGCGAATGCATCAGACCGTTTTCCAGTTTCTGATAGACCTGTGAACAGCGGCATGAAATTACTCTGGCGGATTCGTCGTCAAATTGTTGCTCAACTCGAAACGGCTCCGGTTGAGAAGAGGGTGGGACTAAGGGCAGCTTTGAGGGGATGTGATGTGTTGCTCAGGACAGTCATGCATAACAAATAGGGGCGCATGGTAAGCGTACTGATATTCTTTGCGGGCGTGGTTGCTGGATACTATGTCGAGAAGCTATTGCGGGGTCTCGACTCGTCGATAGCCGCTGCTGCCAAACAGAGACGCTGGGATGCTGCCAAACGGGCATTGGAACGCTTTCAAGAACTCTCGCCTGCACTTCAAATCGTTCAAGCGGCTGGGCGAACCGCTGAATTCACGGAGGCCGAGATTGTGGTCACGGTCGAGCGAAAGTATTCGGCTCCCCAGCCAGTCAAAGATTTGCTGGCAAAGAACCAAAAGCATTGGGCAGAGCGAAGACTCAAGAACAACAGGCAAGTGGGTGTATTCGAAGTCATTCCACACCGACTTTCCGATGTTCCCGGGGAGCGCTCCCACATCCTGCTTATCAGAGGCCAGAATTTCGATTACTTTAATTTCCTTGCTAGCAACCAAATGCTGCTCAATGGAGACGAATCTGAGAAGTTGCTGTTGGAACCACTGGTCGGTGAGAGGCATTACTTTAAGCCAAGTCCGCACTTTCCAAATCCGCTAAGCGTTGGTCTTGCATTGTTCTGCGAGGGTGGCGGCTGTCTTATCATGACGCGTCGAACGCCACTCCAGTCTAGCGGTGGTTGGATGTCCGCAGGCGCGATATTCAATGCCGTGGGCGAGACGGTAAACCCTCGTGACACGAAAGCAGGCTCGTATCAGGGGCATTGCCTTGTCTCTCCGTGGAACACCGCACGTCGGGCGCTCGTAGAGGAAATGGGATTCAGTGCGTCCGATGTCAACGACACGACCATAGTCCTTCACTCGCTGGTATACGACAGTCGAATCCTTGATTACAAATTCTTTGGTTATGCTGTTGTCTCCCTCTCCCGAGCGGGTATTTCACAACGCTGGGAGTCCGCACCGGACAAAGCGGAAGCCAAGGAATTGTTCTTCGAGGATGTATCAAGTGCCATCAACGCAGAAGCGCTTATTGAAAGAATTGTCACACACCAAGACAACTGGAGTCCAGAAGCCAGCTTGTGCACCTCACGAGCACTCTTACACGCTGGTAAAATTACACCGCAGAAATTTGAGTCCGCTCTTCAATCGTCCTCTCCGTGCTGAGGGTCGTGCTGCTCTATCACAGAAACGGCGAATTGCAACCGCACCAATTTCGTGTATAGTTTCACCAGCATCAGGAACGATTCGGTTTTCACCGAATCTGCCAACCGGGCTGGGAGTGGCCACGGTGGCTTGAGCCGAGTGAGATGCTCGGCTCGATGTGCGAGGGGCAGACGACCTCTCGAATATACACTCCGCGCAACCGCGCTCCTGATGAGGAACGCGGTTCTTTATTTATCCTGATGTGTTGAACCGAAAGGGGCCACATCATGACCGAGTCTAAGGAGCCACAGACTGAGTGTTTTTGGACGTTGCTAAACAGGGGCGATGAGCACATGCGATTCAGCGAATATCAGCAAGCCTTTGAGAGCTACGACCGTGCTTTGACGATTCTGCGGAGCGTGAAGCTGCCGTGGAATCCGCGATTCGACGTGGAGTCCGCGCTCATTGGCAAAGCGAACGCGCTGTCGCGGCTCACTCGCCACACAGAAGCACTCCCGCTTTATGATGAACTATTGGCCTTGGACGAATCAGTGGACGGTGCGGAGCTAACTGAGTGGCATTGCGGTATCGTGATGAATAAGGGCTTGGCTTTGGCCAATGCCGGTCGCCGCGTGGAGGCTATGGTCTGTTACGAGCGGGTGCTCGCGGTCTGCCGTCGCGAGTGGGCCAAAGGCTCGGACAGTGCGGGTAGCCTTCTGGCGTTGACGATTTTCAACATCGGCGCGTCGGGTTTCCCTCCGGGAGATTTTGAGGCGGCGCTCCCGAAATTCGATGAAGCATTGGAGATTTACCGTGCGCTGACGGAGAAACAAGGGGGAAAGCCGTCCGTCGATGTTGCTATTGTGCTGAGGGCCAAGAGCCACGCACTGCTGTGCTTGGAACGCTTCGAGGAATCTTTGACGGCAGCTAAACAGGCCGTGGAGATTTTGGAACCGCGCGCGGATGAAATTGGATGCCAGCATCTCAAGCTTGACCTGTCGCTGGCGCTATTGCGGGAAGGCCGGGCATTGGCACGGCTGCATCGTCACTTTGAAGCCAGCCGGTGCTTCCAGCGTTCGACTGAACTGGTTCATGAAGTAAAACGCCGCCGTGGCACGTACCGTGACGCCGAGTCAGCGCCGACCGAAAGCGAAGCCCCAGCACAACAAGGAACGGGAGAGGCGCAATGAAACCGGCGTTAAGAAAAACGGACGATTCTCTGAACGTCACCAGCTCCGGCAAGAACCGCAGAATTCCGAAGAAACTTGGGCCCCAAAACAGCGACGTTTTCCTTAACAGTGGTTCCGGCGTGAAACGGGTTCTGGTCTATTCGAGAGTCTCGACAGCAGACCAAGATGTTCAAAATCAAATCCGTCAACTGAAGGAATACGCCGCCGCACAGAATTGGAACGTCGTTGATGTGGTCACAGATGTGTGCTCGGGGGCAACGTCGGCCTCCACCCGGGTCGGACTCAGCAAAGTTCTGACTCTCGCCCATCAGCGGCGCTTCGACATTCTGCTCTTCTGGAGTCTCGACCGGTTCAGCCGGGAGGGAAGCCGTAAAACCATCGCCTGCTTGACCCAACTCGAACGGTTTGGAGTCGGCTGGCATTCGTTCACGGAGCCATACATTTCTACCCTTGGAATCTTTTCGGATGCCATCGTCGCTTTGCTGTCAGCGCTGGCCAAACAGGAACGTCTGCGGATTGGCGAACGGACTCGGGCGGGTCTCGAACGGGCACGGGCGAACGGAAAACGGTTGGGGAGACCAAGAACCACGGATGCACGTGTTGCTGAAGCGAAGAAGCTTCGTGCTGAGCGATTGTCCTTCAGCGAAATCGGTCAGCGCTTGGGGGTCAGTCGTGTGCGGGCGTACCAGTTGGTGAATTCTGCAGGAGCGCCGGGCCCAGCGTCTGGGTAAGTCAGACCTCGCTTGTCGAAGGGGCATGGACTGATTGCAAATTGCAATTCTCGATTACGGATTGCTGGCGACGATTACCAGTAAGCACACGTGGTAAAACTTGAGCAATCAAAGCGACATCCGCTAGTGTAAGAGCCATCATTGCTTCGATTATCGGAACTGCACGAGGCACGATGCATGGGTCGTGTTGTCCCTCAACGCTTACCATCTCCTCTTTCATCGTCTTTAGATTTACACTCTTTTTTTCCTTGATAATGGATGTCGTTGGCTTCATCGCAATCTGCATCACAATCGGAGCGCCTATCGAAATACCGCCCTTGATGCCACCGGCCCGATTTGTTTCGGGCATCACCTTGCCGTCTCTGACGGTCAGTTCGTCAACATACTCTGAGCCCTTCATCGACGCTATCTGAAGGCCATCCCCCATGCCCACTGCGGCAACGGCTGGTATGCTGAACATCGCTTTTGCAAGCAGCGCCTGTAGTTTGTCGAATATCGGTTCACCTAAACCGGTAGGAACATTCAGCGCAACAACCTCGATAATCCCTCCAACCGAGTCGCCCTCTCTCTTCGCCTTGAGGATTGTGTCCTGCATCGTTTGGGCCGCATCGCAGTCCAGTGCACGAACTATATTAGACTCAATACGCGCTCGCGTCTCATTCACATCCATTGTCTCGTCAAACCGAAGTGGAGAGTGTACGCGATATATACTCGTAGTATATGCCAAAATTTCCACGCCCAACCAACTCAGTGCTTTCTTGGCCACAGCTCCGGCGGCTACTCGCGCTGCAGTCTCTCGGGCGGAACTCCTGCCGCCATGTCGATAGTCCCAATTCCCACCATACTTGAGGCTGTAAGAATAGTCGGCATGGCCCGGACGTGGCACAACTTTCCGATATTTGTATGTGTCATATTCTGGGTCATCTTCTGGCCCGTTGCTTTGATTGTCATTTTTTACCCGTAATGCTATTGGCGCGCCGGTTGTCCTACCTTCCAACCAGCCTGAGAAAATCTCGACAATGTCGCCTTCCCTCCGGGGAGTTGTCACCTTGCTTTGTCCCGGCCTACGACGGTTCAGTTCATACTGAATTTCCTCGGGGGAGATGACCAGACCCGCAGGACAGCCATCAATAGAGCAACCCACACCTCCCCTGCCTCGGGTTTCGCCCCAAGTTGATACCGTGAAAAGTGTTCCGAATGTGCTCGACATATCTCTCTCCCTTAGCTTTCTAGAACAGAAAAATTCAAATCTTCCTTGAGGTCTGAGGTGAGGCGAGAGCATAGCAATGCCGCAATATGGGAGGCCAACAAAGGCTGCAGTTTGGTCAAACCGGCCATCAGGAACGAGTCCAACTGACCCGCAGGCACTGTTCCCGTAACGCAAATTGTCATTCGCAGGCCACCATTCTCATCTTCAATATAATCATCTACTTCCGAGTCTGGATGCCCAAGAGATACCCTCGTAATTGTCGCAACCGTAAACGAGTGAGCCCATGATGGCCCGTACTCCTCAAGCTGACTCTTCATCTCACTTGGAATCCCCACCGCCACCAACTCAGCGGCCCAAGACAAACGCTCTGTCGGGTCGCCGTCGTTCTGAAATGAGGAAATGACATTCTTCATGCCCCGGGAGGTCATGGGCGTATTCGTCAATTTTTGATTCCCAAGTTCCACTAAATGTGCGGCTACATTGATTCCTTGGTACTGCAAGAAACTTTCTAGAGCGGCCACAGCTTCTGGCGGTACCTGATTATGATTCTCACACACCATACAAGTATTTCTGACGCTGCTCAAGCGACGTGTCCGTTACTTTTTTCTAGCATGCAAACGGATGTCGCAGCACCCATTATAATAAGCACCTGCTTTGCCGAGTCAAACTCCGATATTTCGGGGTGAGAAAACCACGTTCCCTTTTGTCCTCTGTCCATTCTGCACCAATGCGTTACGCAAGGTCAAGCCAATTTTCCTGCCAGTGACCGCCACGGACTACAATTGTTAACTCAGTCAATTCTGCGGTATTTCTCTTCTTCAAGAACTCCCCCGCAGCTTCTTGCCCAGCCTCAATCTTGCCACGTATATTCGCTTCTACAGGGCGGATAATAGCAACATCAGGAGTGGTGGGGCAAGGCGAATTCGGCACAGGAGTTGACGAACCGCCCCCCCCAATAGAGACCTCCCAGCTTGCATCTTCAAACTGTTGAGCGTGGCGGTGACGGCGCTCATCATTGACTGGCCAGTTCCCTGTGTTAGACTCTGTCTCATGAACACGACGTAGTTCTCCTACCGACCCTCGATACTGCGAGCGCGCCAGAAGTGTGCTCGCCATCGAGAAAGGGAGAACTATGTTCAAGTCACGTTCGTCCGTTGTCACCTTCCACTGCGAACGATGCGGATTGGAGAAACCCGCCGAGCAGTTCCAGCCCGTCACCGAAGCAGGCATCTTGGTGCGGGTCGATTCCTGCATGGCTTGCTGCCAAGAGATTGCCCGCCTGCGCCACGAGTTGGCGGGTCGCAACCGCTCACGTTCATAGTAGGCCGCCAGCCTGCACACGACACTCGCTTGGACGGCATTTGCCTTGCGGAGTGCCGTGAAGTTGCTAACATCGCCGCGTTGTCCTTCGGCTTCTGATACGGAGAAAACAATGAAAAGCATTCTGCTATTGATGTCGATTCTGATTCTGTCTGCAACCATCGCTTCGGCACATCTTGAGGAGACTTGGAGCCAATGCGAAAGTCGCTACGGCAAGCCAGTGTCAAGCAACAAGGAATTCGGCAGCTATGAAAAAGACGGCATCTGCATCAGGATTGTTTTCAATGGTTCGCAAGGTTTTGGGGCTGACGATGAGGCTGCTAACCGTGGAATGACCAGCCACCATGTGGAGCCTAAAGATGCGAAGGCAATCTCTGTAGAGTACACAAAAAAAGAAGCAAACGCTTATTTTTCAGAGCAGGAGGTCAAGGCGCTACTCGCTGCCAATGTAGGCCCGAACGCTCCATCGCCGAGCGGCGTTACATGGGAGGAAATCAAGCGCAAGAGGACACACGAGGATTATCTGAGGTTCGACAGCAAGGCCACGGCGCGCGTGCATTGGGAATATGTGGGCGGGGCCAACGTCGCAAAGAAGGTCAGCATTAGACTCGTGGCAGATGAGCCCATCGAAAAGGGCGGCGCAAAGTCCGGGGATAAACTCGATACAATCGAGAAGGACTTTTAAGCGCGGCTTCGTTCCAGCGGGCTCCAATTCCCGGCACTTCATCACAGGAAATAGCGGACGGGGCTAGGATTGCGTTTTATGCCACTTTTCGAGCGTTACATCGGCATCGATTATTCCGGGGCAGAAACCGCCACTTCGAGTTTGAAGGGCTTGCGGGTGTATGCCGCCGACTGGATTCTTCCACCCAAGGAAATCCCTCCGACACCACCGAGCCCGCGTAGGTATTGGACGCGTCGTGGTATCGCCGAGTGGTTGTGCGAACAATTGTCCGGCAGCACACTCACTCTCGTTGGCATTGACCACGGATTTTCTTTCCCGCTGGCCTACTTCAAGAAGTATGAACTGCCATTCAACTGGGGCGCTTTTTTAGATGATTTCCAGCAGCACTGGCCTACGCATGAGAACCACTCCTTCGTCGAGCATTTCCGGGATGGCAGCAAGCGCACCGGTGACGCATCGTGGTTGCGGCTGACAGAACAGTGGACGGCCACGGCAAAGTCAGTGTTTCTCTTCGACGTGCAGGGGGCAGTTGCTAAGTCCACACATGCTGGCCTGCCGTGGCTGCGGTATCTGCGACAACACGGCCAAGGCCGGATTCATTTTTGGCCGTTCGATGGCTGGGACATTCCTCACGGTCAGTCGGCGGTGCTGGAAGTTTATCCATCGCTCTGGACACGGCGCTTCCCAGCGGAGGAACGGAATGGAGACCAACATGCGGCTTATTCTGTCGCGGCTTGGTTGCGACACGCCGACACGACCGGGTCTCTGCCGCAATTTCTCAACCCGCCGCTTGAACCAGAGGAGCGGAAGGTCGCAGAGGTTGAGGGCTGGATTCTGGGAGTGATGTGACAGACTCAGCGACCCGAGCACGCGGCAAACCAAGGAATTAGAGGTGGAGCATGGCGAAACAGAATGACGCGGCGCAGCCCAAAGAAGTCGTGACCGTTGATACCGATACAAAATCCGTGGGCGTAGAACCACTACGGTGAAGTCTTTCGCGATTTGTCGAGAGTCTGCAAAGTCTCTATCGCGTTCTTCAAAACATCTGACAGTTCGCTAGAAGCCCTGTCGGTGAGTTCTCGTAGTTCTTTTTTGCCGCGAGCCTTTGTGGATTGTCCTAGACAATGTTGCACCACAAATAGAATCGCGCAAAGCAACGCTGGCTTCGGACAAGTCTCGACAAAAGAGCCCCACCGTTCAATCGCTTCTCGCTTGTTCTCAACGAACCACGACAACGAGCCTTTCCATTTCTCTTTTCCGGTCTTATCAAGAGACTGAAAGTGTTTGTCGAATGAAAAAGTTAAATTCTCGAAATTATGAACGAGGGAGTTGCGAAGGTCGGAGAACAAACGAATACATTTTATTGACTCAACGTCTAACAATTCTAGTTGCTCGGCAATGGAGAGTTTGCCCGTTGCCCCTGAAAGTGGAAGCCGACGAACGAATTTCTGGAGCCGTTTCTCGCCGAGAGAATCAACAATCATCTGCGTTACGGCTGTCTCTAGCAAAGCGTGAGCCTTAATCACAAATGACCAGTCGTCTTGTTTCGCGAGGTCTACGAGGAACTCGGTCTTCTGTTGAAGTTCAAGTTGCATTGTCTTTGCCAAGTCCTTCACAAGGCTGTCTAACTCGTGTGGAATTTGTTCCATGATGAGCAAAGAAACTACAGCATCCGTCCGCCGTCAACTGATTCAACTGATTATGAGACACAGACGCAGGCGACGGCCTGCATAGAACGGGGCGGGGGCCCAGCGCCGTAACGCCTAAAAACACCGTCTGACGCTACCCGCGAGCCCTCAGAAGCCCTTTCCCGCCATCCCGAGGCATACGTTTCGAACCACGCCTCCCTACCCCAACCCCAACCGAAAACTCGTCACTAGTGGCAATAGTGACATGGTTGACAGTGTAGTCAGTTTAGTAGTCAGCGGATTAGTACAGCGAAAGATTTATGCAAATTCTTTAGCAAAAGCACCACTTTATGGAGTGGTGGAGAGGGAAGGATTCGAACCTTCGAAGGCATAAGCCAGCAGATTTACAGTCTGCCCCGTTTGGCCACTTCGGTACCTCTCCCCAAGCACTTACGCAAGTTGTCTTGACTTACTTGGCAATAATTGGCAATCTATGGCAGCGAAAGGAACCGCAACCGATGAAAACCGAGAAGCCAAAAATCAAGTCGAGCAAGTCATCATGGCCACCGATTGTAGAGCTTCAATACCCCAGTGGCAAGACCGCGTTTCAAGTTGCCTGCATGATCCGGGGCAAGCGCATCCGAGAAGCGTATCCAACCAGGGGCGAGGCCGAAACAAGAGCCGCCGAAATTCGCACGATGATCCAGAACCAAGGCGCGGCTGCCTTCGGAATTTCTGACCGCGTGCGCGTCCAAGCGGCAGAAGCATTGGAGAAGTTGAAGCCGTTCAACGTGGAGATCACCGAGGCTGTGGACTACTACGTCCAGCATGTACTGGCCTATCGTGATAAGCCAACGGTCAACGCGACCATTGCGGAGATCGTCGAGGCCAAGCGTACCAATGGACGACGCGAGCGCACAATCAAACAGTTTCGTTGTCTCTGCGAGCGGTTCGCCGAGAGTTTCGGAGATCGCAGGTTGGCCACGATCACACCCGAAGAAATCCGGGCGTGGCTCACTGATAGGCTGGCGCATCGCGGTCGAAAGCTTGGCGCCGTCAGTCGCATCAATTACCTCGTGGCCATTGGTAACATATTCGTCTATGGCGTGAAGCACGGTTACTGCGACCGCAATCCGGTGAAGCTGGTGGACCGGCCATCCCGCGAGAATGCCGAGATCACATTCCTGACGGTGGAACAAGTAGTCTCGCTCCTGCTTCACGCTGAGAAGTACGACCTTGTTCCCTACGTGGCGCTTGGGGTATTCGCTGGGTTGCGACCAGAGAAGGAACTGCGGGCGCTTGACTGGTCGAAGGTGAGTCTGTCCGAGCGCACCATCCGAATTGACGCCAGCCTCGCCAAGACCCGGCAGCGGAGAGTTATTGAAATCGGAGACGCTTTGGTTGCGTATTTGACGCCGTATGCGAAACAACGCGGGCCGGTGGTGAACATGGACGGACAGGAGTTTTGGAAGCGGTGGGAAGCCTGTCGCAAGGATGCCGGTATTCATTCATGGCCACACGACGCGATGCGCCACACCTACGCGACGTATTCTTTGGCCGCATTCAACGACATCGGCAAGCTGACGTTGGAAATGGGCAACTCCGCGAGTGTCGTCCATGCGAACTACAAGGGGTTGGCCAGCAGGGCCGACGCCGAGCGATTTTTTGTTCTGCGCCCCCCTGCCGATGATGCCGAGAAGATCGTCGCCATGAAAGCCGTCTAATCGAATGCTCCCAAAGCGGCGATTACATACCTGCCCCATCAAAGAGACCGGTGCACTGACCCCAGCGAAAGGAACACAGAAGCGGTGAAGCTCCTGTGTTCCCCTTGGTAGCATTCCCTCTCCTGGGAGCCGAAACCGTGTTACGGTTTGGAACTGGCAAGTATGGCTAGCACCAGCAGGCCCTTGATCCTCGTCACACTGTCGTCAACGAGCCCGCGATCTTCGGCCGGTAGTTCTTTTTTGCGGCGATCACCGGCCTGGGCGCAGACGTCTTTCAGTTCCGCCAGTCCTTTACGGAAGGACGCCCTCCAAGATTCTTCCGCCGACTCCACGCCTTCCAAAAGCCCATCCACGTCGTCAACAAACTGATTCAGGCTGATCTTTCCGCCTTCAAATTGCTTTATCCGCTGCGCCATTAACTGGTACTGTCGATTTCTGTATTCCCATTGGCTCTGATCACACATGCTTCGTTCAACCCGCGTTACGTGTGACTTCTCGACGCCTATTTGTAGTCATAGGTATAGCACCAAGCAAACGCCTCCACGATTTGTTCTGGAATTTCTGGATGCTTCTTTCTGAAATGTTCCGAGGCCATTTTCCACATCTCCTGAAGATTTGCAGCAGTGTACCGTGCGTCGGAGGAATAGAACTCATCCATCAGCGACTTGATGATCGGAAACAGCTTCGACGTTGTCTCCCCTCCAAAACGATTTATCAGTTGAGAATCATCATAGCGCGGGAATGCGCTATACCCCTTGCCTGTCCAAAGAAGTATTGCTTCAACAAGGAGGGGGACATCCTCTGGATTTACCTTGACCATAGCAAGACTTGCGCTCCAGTCTGAGGATTAACCGCTGTAATCGAAGTCACATTTGGATTAGCCGTCAACGCATTGAATTCTGTCTGTCCCCACACGGATTGTACCGATACCGCGTTGCCTTGTAATACTCTAACGTTGCCGCTCGCACCAGCAGCAAAATTTTGAGAAGCTTGAGTCCACGCCGTCACGGACGCCGGGTTGCCAGGATCCCACGGCGGAAGTTGGATTCCATTGGCTGTTAACGTCTGTTCGAGCGTCACCCCGCCATTTTGGCTTGCCCATTGCGCCGCAGCGGCGGGACCTTTTGGAATGCCCGACCAAAAAACAGCCTGGTTTTGTCCGCTCAGTAAAGGGTCAGCTGCAGTCGTTGCCTCCACAGCTGTGGGAAGCAGCGGTTCACCTTCCACTGGAGCACCATTCGGTCCCGCCATCGGGAGCATCATAATTGCAGTGCTCGCGAGCGCCCGGCCGTAGTTGCCTTGCTCCAGTTCATATGCCGGAGGAGCGAAAGTGCTAAGCAGTTTGTTGCCGGTCGACATCCCCTGCCACTGCGCATCCATCGCGTTATTCAACTGCGTCTGGTTCGCTTGATCTTGCCAGAACGCATTCTGGTTGCCGCCTGGTAGCCCCAACGATGCCGCCGCGCCGCCCAACATTTCACTGAACATCGAACTACTACTGCTATCCACTCCCAGCCCATACGGGTCGTTGAAGATCGTCGGATTCAGATTGCCGTAGGCGTACAGGTTCACCCAACCGTCGATGCCTTTGGGATCGGCAGAGAGGAACCGCTTCTCGTCGGCGGAGTAGAACCGATGCAGCATCGCGTAGGTGTTCGTGCCATCGTCGGCGCGCACGGCCAAACCGCCGAGCCATTGGTACGGTGTGCTGTTGGTCCCGCTCCGGGCCGTGAGTTCTCCGTACGGGCTGTAGCCAAACCGGTCCGTGATGTTGCCGTTACCGTCCGTCAGCGCCAGCGTGCTGCCCTGTTCGTCGGCATGGTAATAGTGCGTCGTGACGCCGTCCGAATCGATGTGGGACACCAACCCGTTCGGCCCCCAGATATAATACCGCGTGACGTGACCTCGCTTTTTCGAGCCGCTTGTGATGTTAGTCTGGGGCCGGAAGAAAGGACCCAGAATGAAAGGCAAGCGGTATACGACCGAAGAGAAGATTCGCATCCTGCGAGAGGCTGACGCGGGCAAATCGATCCTTGAAGTCTGCCGGGAACACAACATCTCGGATGTGAGTTTCCATCGCTGGAAGAAGTAATTTGGGCAACTCGAAGTCAACGATGCTCGGCGGCTGAAGGAATTGGAACGGGAGAACAGTGAACTCAAGAAGATGCTGGCGGAGTCGCTGTTGAAGAACCGGGTGTTGGAGGCGGTGTGCGAAAAAAATTTATAAGCCCGGGGCATCGACGGGACCTGGCGCTGACGATTGTGGCGGCCGGGGTGTGCTCCGGGCGTGCCGCCTGCCGTATCCTGCGGTTGTCACGCTCGACGTATTGGTATCGTGGTCGACCGCCGTCCTCGGCCCAGCAGCAACTGCAAGAGCGGTTGCGGGAATTGTCGGAGGCCCATCCCCGCTACGGGTATCGGCGGATCGCGGCGTTGTTGCGCCAAGAGGGTTGGCGCGTGGGCAAGCGCCAGGTGCAGCGGCTTCGGCGAACGCAGGGGCTGCGGGTACCGCCTACCAAGCGCAGGCTGGTGCGGCGCGGCGTTTCGACCGGGTGGCCGGTTCAAGCCACGCATCGCGGTCACGTCTGGACCTGGGACTTCATTGCAGATGCGACCGTGCGCGGCGGTGCGCTGCGGATGTTGACGATCTTGGACGAGCACACCCGCGAGTGCCATGTCCTGCGGGCCGACCGAGCGCTGCGTGCCGAGGACGTATTGGCCTGGCTACAGAAAGCCATCGAAGAACACGGTGCTCCTGAACACCTGCGTTCAGACAACGGGCCGGAGTTCATCGCGCATGCGGTCCAGCAGTGGCTGGGAGATAACCAGATCAAGACGATCTACATTGACCCCGGCAGTCCTTGGCAGAATGGCTTTGTCGAGAGCTTCCACGGCCGGTTCCGTGACGAGTGTTTGAATCGCGAGCAGTTATGGACGCTGACGGAAGCGCGGGTGGTGATCGAGGACTTTCGGCGTGATTACAACCAACGTCGGCCACACAGTCGGTTGGGCTATCAGAGTCCAGCGAGGTTTGCGGCCCAACTCAGTCCATCCCCGTCTGCGGTCGGGCTACGCCCTCCCTCCGTCGGGGATGGACAAACTCAAAACCCAAGTGCAAAATGAATGCCCAGGACTAACACAAACCCTGGCTCGAAAAAAGTGGTCTAGTCAGGTGCAGGTCAGTCGGTGATCTGCGCTTGGGTAAAGCAAATGCCGGCATGTTCTTCTTCACCTTGCCGGTGGGCTGGATTTGCTCGCTGGCGGCTGCCGCCCCTGTGTTCCCCTCGACAGCATTCCCTCTCCTGGGAGCCGAAAACCGTGTTACGGTTTGGAACTAGTGAGTATGGCTAGCACCAGCAGGCCCTTGATCCTCGTCACGCCGTCATGAACGAGGCGACGGTGTTCAGGCGAGAGTTCCTTTTTGCGCTGATTACCGGCCTGAGCACAAACGTCCTTCAGTTCCGCCAATCCTTTGCGGAATGACGCCCTCCATGATTCCTCCGCCGATTCGACACCTTCCAAAAGCACATCCAAGTCATCAACCAGGTGTCGGAGGGTGAGCTTTCCTCCTTCAAATTCCAACACCCGTTGCGCCATCAACCGATACTGGCTATTTCCTTTTCCCAACATGACAGGCTGGCACATTTACGAGCGCGGGAACGAGCATGGACAAGGGCCGGGCGTCCCGGGGAATCATCGAAACAAACCGGTCATCAAGGTCGTCGCGCACTTGCGCTATGCGGTGATATCATACCTGCGGTTCTTGCAGCGTTGCCCAAGCCTGGTGCGCTCCTTCTTTCAGGCCCCGACGACAGCCTACGCTGCTCTATGATGTCTATACAATTATGCACGGGCTAATAAGCGCAGACACAGCATCGTTCTATTCAAATATTCAGTCGTCAGTTCGTTGATAGACAAGAAACCAATTTATCTCAATTGGCCGCAAGTAAACATTAGCAGGCAACTTTCTAGCGTCATTAAGATTCGGTAAGACAACCCCCAGTTTCTCATAGTTTCCCGGTACGTATTCTATTCCTTTTAGCCAGCCAGGGCTGATCGCGGATAACCCGCCACCAGCGAAGATGAATCTCTCCACGTTGCCATTTCCGTCTATTAGCACAACAAGGCCAGGGTGAATTTCTGATAGCAGTGTTTTATATTCTTGTCTTCGTGATTCATTAAAAAGCTTGTCATCTTTTAAACTGGATTCGCTAAAATAGCCCTGCCGGTCCTCGTCCTCAATCACCATTTGGCGCAGTTTGTCAAATGCCTCGCGATGAGCATGAAACACTGTCAACAACTTTTGATCCGTGGGGGCTCGGAAATTAAAAGGATCGATCATCCAAAAACTCAAAGCTCCCAGGGTAAAACAAATCACGACAAAAACAATGGCGACCGTAAAGAAAGCGTGTTTGAGTTTCATTTAGAATTGCATCTCCCGCGTTTGCAGCCAGTCGCTAATATTGTAAGAGCGGGTTTTTACCGCCTTGGTTGTTCCCAGCCGACTGGTTCGATCCAGCAGCAGGAGTGGTCCCCAACGTTAAACTCGGCGGTGTAATTGGGACGTAGTCCACTGTGGTAAGCGTTCCGCCGTTTGCAATAGCATTATAGCCGCTTTGAATATCAGCCGTGTTTTGCGAATTCTGTCCTCCTGGTGTAAACGTTTTCGGCGCAGTCGCTGCCCCTTGTAGTAGCCAGGCTGGATAACCCGCGGAAGCACCGGTGGCGCCATACTCGAAATTACCGTATGCATCGTACATCGGATTCCTGCGTTTGTAATCATTAGGGCCATTCTGTTGCCAAGTCGAGGCAAAGCTACCAAGCGAGAAGACCCCTTTAGAACTCCAGCTATCTACCATTGTTTGAGGATTTATGTTTGGAGGAACAGCGATCGGAACTGCAGTGCCAATTGGAAAGCCAAACTGTTGGGCTTGGCCCATATTCTTCACCGCAGTCAATGGCATATAAACCGTTCCATTCGGCAAGAATACGATAACAACTGGATATAATCCAGTTGGGTCGATGTAAAACACCGGATTGATATTTCCATACGCATACAGATTCGGGAAGCTGTCTATGCCGGAAGGATCGGAAGAGAGGAACCGCTTCTGGTCGGCGGAATAGAACCGGCGCAGCATCGCATAGGTGTTGGTCCCTTCGGCACGGACCGCCGCGCCACCGAGCCACTCATAGGGAATCGAGTTTGTGCCAATATGGGCGCTCAATTCGCCATACGGGCTGTAAGCGAATCGATCGCTTACGTTTCCACTGCCGTCCGTCAACGCCAGGGTGCTGCCCTCTTCATCAGCATGGTAGTAATGCGTGGTGATGCCATCGGCGTCGATGTGGCAAACCAAGCCTGCTGGCCCCCAAATATAGTAGCGCGTCACGTGGCCTGTGGCGTCCAACTCTGCCAGCACGTTCCTGAGACCAGCGCGGTAGTTCAGCACGAAGTAGTTTGTTGTTGTGCCGCTGATGCGTCCGACCCGATTTCCCTGGCCGTCATACAGGAAACTCGTGATGGTCGAACCATTGGTGATTGACGCGAGCCGGTCCGCGCAGTCCCACACATAGCTCACCGTAGAAGTCGGAGAAGCTGACGAGAGCACGTTGCCGTCTGCATCGAAGGAATTCGTCGTGACATTGCCGTGTTGATCTGTGCTGCTGAGTAGCCGGTCCGCCGGGTCGAAGCTTTGTTGCTTGTTTAGCGCCACGGTTGGGACCGGATTCAGGCCGGCGTTGATGTTCTCCTGGATTTTGTACCCAACCGCATTTCGCGTAATGGCACGACTCACGAAATTGCTACCACCCGGTGCGGTGTGCGAGAGGCTCGTCACTCGATTTTCCGAGTCGTAGCCGAATGTGGCGGTGCCGCCGTTGCCATATGCCACGCCTGTCAACCGTCCCGCATTGTCGTAGTTGAAAGTCGTCGTCTTATGGTTCCAATCCGTGACAGAAGTCAGCCGTTCTTCGGCGTCGTAGACATATGACACAACGTTGCTGCCCGGATAGACCAGATTGGTCACATTGCCGCTCTTGTCGTAGCCGTAGCTCAACAACCAGGATGCGCTGCCAATCTGGCCTGTAACCGAGCTGAGCCGGTCGCAACTTTCGTATCCGAGAATCACCATGCTCTGCGCGGTTTGCGATGTGGCAATATTGGAGTCGGCGTCATAGCCCAATCGTGCAAAGGTGCCGTCCGCATACAAACTGTTTGTCAACCGATTCAGAGCATCGTAGGTAAGCGAGTTGGTCCGATTCAGCGCATCGATGCGTGTCGTCAGATTCCCGGCCCCGTCATAAACATAGGAAATAACCTGATTCAGCGCGTTGGTGACTGCTTTAAGACGGCTCTGCGAATCGAAGCCAAACCCCATCGGATGATTGTCTGCGTTGACGAACCCGATCCGGTTGCCCTGCCCATCGTAGCTGTACTGCTCGTACGCGCCTGAAGGCCGGTAACTGCGCGTCAACCGTTCCAGAGCGTCATACTGCGAGCGCCACGTGCGCGTCAGTTCATCCACCGTGTTCGTCACCTTGCCCAGCGGATCATAGCTATAAAATACACTGCCCAAGGGGCGGAACTGTTCGGCGACCTGGTTCAGCCCATCGTATTGGTTCGACGTCACGTCGCCAACGGCGTCCACGCTGCTGATCACGTTACCGTCGAGGTCGTAGCCGGTTTGGGTCGTGTGTGACAACGCCGAGATCTGATTGGTCACACGGCCCATGGCATCGAGGTAATACGCCGTCGGAAACGTACGTGGGCTCCAGTTCGTCACCAGCCGGTTGTCGATGTCGTAGGCATTGCTCACCACGCCGCCGTCCGGTGCCGTCACCGTCAACGGTTTGTAGGTGGGCGCATACGTATAGCTGTTGGTGAATCCGCGGGGGTCGATCTGCAGCTTGAGCAGGCCGTTCCCGTAGTAGGTCTTCCACATATTGCCGCCGGCGTAGTCGGTCACGTTCGTCACCAACCGGCGCGGGTCGTAAGCGTAGCTGGTAAGCTTCAGCAACGGATCCTTCTGGGTGAGCAAGTCGCCCACGCCGTCGTGCGTATACGAGGTGGTGCCCGAATCGGTCAGGTACATGCTTAGGGGAAAACCGAAGCCATCGTAGGTGTACGTGCCAGTGCTGAGCGTCACGCCTCCGGCTGAAATGACCGTGTAGGACTGTTTCAATCCGGTGCTCCCATAAGTAAACGATTGCTGGTTGCCGAGCGCATCGATTGTCAAGGTGAGATGGTGCTCCGGGTTGTAGGAGAATTTAGTGGGTTTGCTTGCGGCGTTGGTTGTTATACTCAGTTGATTCTGATTGTCATAGACGTTGACGGTCACCCGCTGCTCCGGCCGGCCGACGGCGTTGGTGACGCTGATCAAGTTGTTGTTGCCGTCGTAGACCATGACATTGGTCACGCCGAGCGCATCGACGGTTTGAACCACGTGGTCCTGACCGTCATAGCTGCTGAAGGTCTGACCACCGTCCGCAGTCTGCACACTGGTCAGGCGGGCTTGGTTGTCGTAAGAATATGTCGTTTGCAGACCGAGCGGGCTTTGTTCAATGGTCTGTTCACCTGTCGTGTAGTAATTCCAAGGCTGCCCCGAAGCCGAAATCTGATTCGTGACCTGGTCGGCACTGTTGTAGAGGTTTGAGATCGTCATAATCGGCTGCGGGTCGGTCAGCGAAATGATGTGATGATTGCCGTCGTACCCCAGCGACCAGGTGAAGCTGGCGGGGTCGGTGACGGTGTTCAGGTCGCCGGCGCTGCTGTAGCCAAAGCTCACGGTGCCCACGTCGTCTGCCACCGACGAGAGCCTGCCGCCGCCAGCATAATTGAAGTGCATCGTTTTGGCTGACCTAAAACTGGAGCAGGAGACCTGCGTTAAGTTGGTCCCAGCCCCGCCGTTATCGTAGCTGAATTGCAAAACGTTGCTGTCGGGATCGGTGATATGATCCAGCAAGTTGTTCGTGTTGAAGGTGTAAGTGTTGGCGTTGCGCTCCTGCGCCACGTACGACCCGGGAGCCCCTGTCAATGAAGTGGTAACGCCGGGCGGAGGAGTATAGATGCCATCCGGTTGCAGGTCGAACGTCATCGATTTATCCCCAATCGCGAGGGAGACCGAATGGTCGGTCCACTGGCTCATGGCCCAATCCGCGACCTCGACCGCCACACCCCAATCCAACGGTGCGCCGCTGGGGGGAGCAGCAGCCGAGCATATGTCTTTGTTGACGGCAGCGGCCACCAAGGCAGCCAGCGCATCTTGCGGGGCACGACCACCCAGCAACGAAAGAACGTCACTATGCTGGGTCGCGTAAATATTCAGGCTATGTGTCCAGCCGAACCCCAGCGGTCCGGAGCGGTTGCATTGCTGGGAATTGTAGTACCGGGTAAATTGAATGCCCATGGGGCCGTCGATCTTCAAATCGGTCGTTTGATTCAAATAAGCACCTGACTGAAGATCGACAGGTTCAGAACTGTGTGGACTACTGACCTGAACAGGCACGCTGTTAGCTGAAGGCGTCACCAATGTTTGTTCAAGAGATGTATTTAGCGCATTAGGGATCAGTTCGTAGCCGCCTGAAAACGCGCCCCCGATAAGCATCGCGATTGACACCTGGGTGCTGGCGGGATTGGTTTCCAACACCACCCAGCCAGAACCGACCCAGGATGTAATGTTCGTCAGACTGATCGTTGCGTCTTGGGGTAGCAGGAGCACGGAATTGCCACTGATCACCTGACCAGCGAGCGTGTTGGTGGTAGAGCCGTACCCGGACAGTTGAGGGGCTACCGACGCCCAATTATTCGAGGTCGCCAGAAAAATCTTCCTTCCATTGAGATTCTCCTGGTGCAGGAGTTTGATGGTGGAAACGGCTGGTCTGTTGGCGTGTTGAATCTGCTCCAGCACCCCGTGTTCCATGGCGCTCCACTGAAACGCCTGGTCGATCACGTCGGGAATCGATTGCGAGACGGACACGACCGAATCAAATTGATTTCGCAGATCGACGTAGTACCCCATGACCTGTGCCGTTGTATTGGTCTCTTGTGCGACAATTCCAATCCGATGGTCGACCACCATCAAATCCCCGCTCAGTTGCTGTTCCAGGGAGTTGTACAAATCGCTCTCCTGCAACCACGATTGACCGATGACTTGCAGTCCGGCACTGATCATGCGCTGGTCGTTGCTCGACACGCCGGCCGCCGTCAATCGTTGCATCGCACCAAAAGCAGATGCCACCATCTGACCCGAGCCATCCGCACCAAATCCGAGGGCTACAACGTAGGTATTGGAACTTATCCGGGGCAGCGTGTACGTTGCTGTCTGAAAGGTGTTGCTCCAAAAATCCCCCACAACAACGACGACAGAGGATGTTGGAGGGAATGTTGAGCCGCCCGGTTCTAAATAAACGAGAGTATTATCCTGATAAATTTCTAATTGGCTATTTGTCGTTCCTGGGTTTTGGGTGTTTTTGAACGTGAACCAGAGTTTGTGGTTCCCAATCAAACTGAGGTCCGTCTGGTAGGACGGATTGTTGTTGGCATAAAGCGAGTCCTCTATTGTCAGCCAATGTGCATATTGCTGAGGAACATTTGCCCCGCTCATGGCATTGGTGCCCAGGTAAAAATGCAGCAACGTGGGAAGGCTTTGGAGTGACTCTTGCACGGTTGTTTGCCCGCCCACGATGTCCGTGAAACTGGCGTTGGGGTAATTATTGGAAAGACTGCTGTGAAGGTTCTGCACGAAGCCGTTGAGCGTATTTGTGATCCCCGCCGTGTTCAGGTTCTGAATATAGCTTGTCGTGATCGAAGCGCCCGCAGACGCCACGCTTGTTAACGAACCCCGGTTGTATCCACACAGAGCGGCGATATTCAGCCCCGTAGTGAGCATGGATGGCTTAAACGACGGATCGAGCAGAAAGTTCGTCCCGCCCAAGGTGAGGGAAACCCACGCATGTTCAAAGGCGATGTAATTGACGTTTGTATAATTGATAATGTACTGGCCGGGAAAGCCCGCCGCGATCAGCGTGTTGATCACCGTATTTGTGTTGTTGCTCACTCCAAGCCAATGCGGCAGATCGTAATTGTCCGGGCTGCTCATCGGAAACGCTGCCAGGCTGACTGCGTTCGTGTCGGTCCAGTTCAGTACTGGCGAGTAGCCGCTGGCCGTCAACAATTGCATTAACAACCACGCTTGATCTACGTCGTTGCCGCTCCTGTCCAGCAGGGTGCGTGTGGGGCCTTTTTTCAGTCCGTAATACGGCTGGTAGGCAATGTCATTGCGCACGAATTCGTAAATGCGCAGCGGATTATACTGCAGCGCCTGGGCCATCTCGGGAATCAGGTTCGTGGAGGTCGCGTCAGGAGCCTGTGTTATGAGAGCTCCTGCTCCGGCTTTCATTCCACCCGAGGAACTGCTGGCCGGTCCCGCGCCCGGTACCCGGAAGGGCACGTTTGCCGCTGGTGTTGAGGCTGTCAGGTTCGGTTTATTCGTCGAAACATATACCCGGTATTGCCATCCGCTCGGCAGCGGATCGCTCGCGGCAGCGCTGGTGACGTAAGCGCCCAGGCACGCAAGGACTGCCAATCCTGTCAGTACTCGATTCCGCGCTGTGAGTGTCATAGTGTGTTTCATAGTCTCACCTCCTTTCATCATTGGTGCAGCCGGTTGTCGCCTTGCATATTGTGGCCGGGAGTCAGGCTGTACGTCACCGCTGCCACGGTCGTGTAGAAACCGTCTATCAGCCGCCCGTCCGGGTCATAGTAATAGCGAACCGTGGTTACGCTCCCGCCCGACGGCGGATTTGTGTATTGGTTTGGATTGAGTCCAAGCAGGTATTTTTCGAGGTTGCTGTACCCGTCACCCATCGGATCTTCCAAGGCGAGATTGGGGTCCAGAGGGTCAAGCCCGTAGCCCACAGCCCAGCCATAGGGAACCCCATTGTTCAGCGTGTTAGGGTTGCCGCGAACCACGCGGTAGAACCGCACTGGGAATGAGGCGGAGTTCGTGTCCGTCCAGCTTGTCGCCTGGTCAGTCCCGAACATCCACGCCGCGTCCGTCCACGAGGAGGTCGGCGTCAGACTGCTTTCGGTTTGGACGACATAGACATGATCTGTACAACTTTGCCATGATGTCGTAATCCAGTAATTTGAATTTTGACTTATGCTCACTACGGTGAATGGAGCGGAGTCGTTGGTGATCGTGCAGTCAATGGAGAACAGCGGGTTAAAGCTTTCCGGCGTTGCCGCTTTTGAAGCTGCCCAAGCGGCTGCCCGGACTGCTTCGGCCTCTGCCTGCGCTTCCATATTGCTTTCGTAGATTGGATACTGGCTGAGATCAGCCAGTAACGCGCGAAGCGTAACAGTGGGCGGTGGGATCGTGCCGGCCGATACTCCCCAGCAGCTAGGGCAGTTCGTCACTTGCCGCCATTCGCGCAACACCCATTCGTCTTCCGAGCAGCTACAAACCTGGTAACCGTTCGTCGCTGCGATGACGGCAATCACGTTTGTTGAGCCGTCCGGTTGCAGCGTCGTAACGCCTGTGAGAACGTTCTTCGTCAAACGCACAGCGATAAGCTGCACCCCTTGTGTCAGAGGATCGGCACTGAGATTGGTGGAGGCTGACGGAAACTCCATGCACGCCACTTGTGAACAATCCACCCACCACGGCTCTCCGTCGTAAATGGAGTAGGCCTCCCACTGCCACGGCATCCACGGCAGGTAGAAGCTGTAGTCCGAACTGAATGCCACTTTGGCCCACTGCGTCAGGTTCGTGATCATCAGGTTCTGAGCCAGAGCACCGGCCCTTGGCCAGACGATCAAAGCGAGGATCAACGCAAGAATGGTTCGGTTGGTCGGCTTTCGCCGATAGATCAATGTTCGCATGGTCATTGTCGCCTTTCCTCACCGACATTTGGCCACGGAACAAAAAGGGGCGCGAACTCAACGCACCCCCACTGGAGGCACCGCTAAGCGCCCGTCGAGAGAGTGTCGCCGAGCCGCGCCCTTGTGGGGGCGCGTACCCGGTCGGTCTCTCGACGAGAATTAGCGGTTTTCCAGTGAGACCGTAGCCGAAGCTACACGAATTCTTTTATTCCAAAACTCTGCTCGTGCTTCTACTCCCTCTCCAGCTGCCGAGGCAAGCTAAAACGCCTTCCTCGCACAATGCCGATTTCCATAGCAAAAGTTGCGTGTCTTGTCTATCAGGGTACACCCTGATTTTTTTGTAAGGTTTTTACTGACGCACTTGTAGGGTTTTCCACTACACGGCTTGTAGCGGACATGCCTTGACGGGCCGAAACTACGGCGGGCTTTTACTGACAGGAGTGATCGTGATCGACGCGACGAAAGGCCGGACGCGGTCAACATCTGCATAGCGTTTGGACAAGACGTGGACCGTGGCCAATTCGTTTTCGCGGAGCAAATCGGCCAACCGACCCAGACGCCAGCCCAAAATCACGACATCGGCGGTGGAGAAGGCGAGCGCGAGTTTTTGCGGCGGGGCGTTCTTGTCCTCGCCGGCATCCAGGTTGGGTTCCAGGGTGTAATCAATCAACTGGCTGGTGTGAAAGCCACGTCGGCGCTCCTCGTCGAGACGGAACTCGATACAGGCACAATACTTGACGGATGTGGTGTAGCAGTCGTCTTTGATGGGGTGCATGGGGTGATTGAGGGTTGAATGTTCAGACACCAATGCCGCGAGAGTGGCCGGTGTCGCCGGACGGGGTGATACCCCGACGCAGCTTGGGGCGGGCGGATTGCTCTTGTTGCAGAGCTTCCTTGACCGTGCGAGATCGTTTGAGGCCGCTGGTTCGTTTGACAGACTCAGCCTGTTTGACAGACTCAGCTTGTTTGACAGACTCAGCTTGTTTGACAGACTCAGCTTGTTTGATGACCTCGGTTTGCTCAAACTTGGTCGTGACAGTTTCCTGTTGCTCAATGACGGACCGTTCGCGAATCCAGCGCTGCACATCCTCGACCACCTGAGCAAGCCGTTGGATCGGTGACAAACGCGTAGCGCGAAACACTCGCGGCGACTGACGCATCGGGCGCACCGTGCGAAAATCTTGGCCTACCGTCATTGCCGGGATTCCAGTTTCCTGATCTTGCTGCGGTTGCCGCAGGTAGCCGAGTTTCGCCAAGTCATCGCGCAGGCCTTGGAGTTCGACGGCAGACTTGCGTTCGTGCGAATCGGTCACGCGACGCGCGAGCAGTTCGGCATCATCGGTGAACACATGGACACGCTGCCGCCCGCGCGAAATGGACACGTAGAACTGTTCCCGGTTCACCGCGCCGAATGAACGCGACGATGCGACCAGGAGCACCTCATCGACGGTCTTGCTCTGCGATGAATGCGAGGTGACGGCGTAGCCGTGGGTGAAGGTGTTGAAAGTGCCGGGGAGCACCCGGCCGTCGGTGAGCGTGATGCGGCCGCCGCTGATCTCCCTGACTTGAACGCGTTCGCCGTTAATGAACTTTTTGCCGTGGTTGGCTTGTAGCAACAGCCAGTCGCCAGTGGCGACTTTCAGTTCACGCAGCTCGCCCACGTCGAACGAGGCTGCGGCACTGGCCGGGACAAAATCCACTTCCGTTCCGTCGGGACGGCGCACACGCAGTCCATTTTCGAGAACGGCTCGGATTTCGACCGTTTCGCCACGATCAAAGTCGCGCGTTTTTTTGACAAAGCGCAAGCGTTGACCCGGTTCGTACTGGTTCCTATTCTTCTTTTGCGCTTGCGTCCACGAGAGCGAATCGAAAACGCACACTGTATGCTCATCCTGGGCGTCCACACCCTCAACTTTCAGTACCTCGCGCACCTTTTCGGTCACCGCCTCAATCTCAGCCCAAGTGGGAGAGACCAGCAATGCGGACCGGCCTTGTTTGTTGGCCGACAGATATGCCTCAGCCGCCCGCTGGTAAAGCTGCCCATCGTCCGTCGCCGCCTCCGTGACCGCGCCAAGTTCCACGAGCTTGGCAAACGCCTTGTCAGTCTGTTTGGCGGCAGCCAGTTCGACGACCTGACGGAAAGCGGCGGGTTTCTGGCGGCGGATGGTGGCCAGTTCGCTGAAGCGGTAGGAGGAATACTGTTCGAGGATGCGGAGCGCATCGCCGCGAGCGACGGAAGGGTGTTGGCCGGTGTCGCCGGAGAGCACCACACGAGCACCGTTGGTAACAGCCAGATCGAACACTTTCACCATGTCATCGAGGCTGACGGCACCGGCTTCATCTAGAACAATCACGCTGCGGGCGGAAAGTGTTCGCTGCATGGCCCGATCCGTCAGCAGCTTGGCGAGCGTAACCGCTTCCAGCTTGTCCTTGCGTAGCGTATCGGCAGCGGCGGCGGTTGGAGCGCAGAACAGGGCCTCGAAACCTTCATTGTCGAGCATACGGTTCAGTTCGACGAGGAGCGTGCTTTTGCCGGTGCCGGCCAAACCACGAAATCCTGTGAACCGGTCCGGGCTGGTGAGCACGTGCGCCAGGGCTTTGCGCTGGTCCGAGCCGAGATGGGGCGGAGGTTCACAGCCATTGCTGATCGGAGCAATGGTGTCGATAGTGGCGTTGACCGTGCGAATCAACGAAAGCTCCTTGGTGAGGATGTCGCGGGTCGAGAACTCCGAACCGACGCGCACCAGTTCGGAACGTTCCGCCAGCGCATTCTTGAGCAGGGGCAGACTCAGTTGGCCACAGCCGTTGACCAAGGCGGCTTCCAGAATCTTGTGTTGCGGCGCGACCGAAGCGCGCTCGAAAACGTGTGCGATGCCGTAGTCAACGACCTCGCGCATCGAGACCGAGGGGGTGAAATCCCCAGACTGCCCGTTGGCCGCTTCGACCACTTTGCGCAGCGCCCGTTTCTCGAAGAAACCGATCTCACCAAGCTGCTGTCGGCGTACTTGATCGTCGGACACGCCCTTAAGTTTCTTGGGGCGGGACTGGTGGACGACGTGAGCGATCTCCTGCTTGGTCAGTTTGCGGCCGAGCTTGGCCTCCTGACGTTTCACGGCCAAGTCCCGTTGCTGCGACCGTTTCGAGAACCGGTCAATCAACTCAGGCGCGACGCCCTCGATCTCGAACCCATTGGCGGCCTTCCGGGTCTGGTAGCCTAGCTGGCGGAGCCGCTTGGCCAGTTCGTTGCGATAGACCGCAGTGCCGTAGTTGAGCGCGCCGAACATATCACCGGTTTGCAACGCCTTCCAGCGCTTCTCGGTGTCGTCCCAGGTGCAGTTGAACAGGACGAAATGCGTGTGCAGTTGCGGGTCCAGGGCGCGGGAAGTCGTGTGCAGGAACGCTGCGCCGACCAGATTGCCGGTGGTGCGATCTTGATCCTCGATGCCGGCCTTGCGAATGCGTGTGGCGGCGAACTGCTCAAGCTCCCGCAGCGCCATCGTGGAGGCCTCCTGGTGTGCCTCGATGATGCGATGGTCGTTCATCGTGACCGCCAGAATCGACACCGACTTGGGCGGCGAGCAGACGAAATCGAAATACAGCCGACGGTCCCGGAACTGCTGCGGGGTGAGTTGTTCACCGGTCATCGGGTGCAGATTGTCGCAGAGGCGCAGGAATACTTCGCGGGTGACAGCCTTTCCTGCCTGCAAATCCAACCGTTCCGCGCCAAGGCCAATCCAATGACCACCTTGCTCGTGCGCCAACACTTCACCATGGGTGTAGTAATCGTTGTGCGAGAGGTGCTCGTCGAAATACCTCGTGGCGGCGACTCGATTCTTTTGTGGGATGGCGCTGAACATGGCTGGGAGCTTACCGAGACCGTGCTGTAAAGCTGTTCCGAAATGGGAACAATATTCCAAGGGTCCGTGTGGTGATATAGGCGGTGATGAAAGGATCGTTTGTCATCGAGCTGGAGTCTGCCGCGAAAGTTGTCGCATGTCGTGTAACAGGTACACGAGATAGCGAGGCCCAATGAGCTATAACGCCGCCGATGTCAGCGAGCATCATGTCTCACTGGAACCAGAAATGGTGGACAGATTGTCCGCAAGCGCGACCAAACTGAGCGGGCCAAGTGTGGCATAGAAATGGGAAAAATGAGCAGGACACTTACCCCGCCTGAGAGCGGTCACGAAATTGCTCGGCGGATGCCGGTCTGGTCGCTTGGTGGACGGCGCATGACCGTATCGCGGATTGACGAGCGGACATCGCTCGGATGCCGGACGGATAGCAACAAGATGCTGCGTGGCCGCACGAGTCGGCGTGTGTCTCGCAATTGGAATGTCAGCCACAAACCAAACGAAGGAAATGACCATGAGCACAAGGATTGATTATACGAAACTCTCTGCGACGCTGGACTACGCGGCGTTGGAAAACAAACTGGCGCAATTGACGCAGTGCGATCCGCCGAGGAAGCGCAAAACCGTCGCCGACGCGTTGAAGCCACTGCGCCAACGGCTGCTGGACTTGCACAGCAAAGGATGGAGTGCGAGCCAACTAGCTGACGAGTTGCAAGCTGCCGGCGTGAGCGTGAGTCCTACACGGTTGCGCGAGTGCTTGAACTACTGGGACGCTGGCGGTGATGAAGGGGCCAGATCGCGCACACGCCGCCGCCCAAAACGCGCAGCAGCAAAGAGCCAACCGACGCTTACATCAGGCCCATCCGGCCGTGGTAACGAGCCTCAAACCGGCCAACGAGTGACAACACGGTGAACGAATCCACAAACAATTTTTGCCGGCCATTCGCCCGGAGAATGCTGGCAGACCCGGCGCGACCGACGCTCGAAACGCGTCGCGCTCGCCGCGTCTGCTGTGCTGGCAAGACGTATGGAACACACGTCGCTGTCCGTGGCTGCGCGATGCTCGCCACCGACAGTCGGGATATGACGCTTAGTTGCCAGGCATTCTATTCACGCAGGCGCGTGGCCCCAGCCATGCTCTGTCCTCGTAGTACCCGCTCGCAGACTGCAATCAGTTCAATCGCTGTCTCCGGGGTTGGCTGCTTCGTTATCCTCTCGACATCGTGCACTTGCTGCACAATCACGCAACTTCCTAGCGCCACCGGTAGTCGAAGGATTACTCCTTATCTGTCGTTGAGCTTGCGTGACGTGCCGTTTCGATTGTACGGCTCGCTGCGCGCCGTCAAGGTCGAGTTCCCCTGCTGCCCTGAACTTCCACCATTGACGGTGCTCGCTCCGCCAACAGCCTGGCCTCTAAGACTTCACGCGCGGGTAATTCACTACTGGCGATTAAACCGAGCGACATGCAGAAACATGTCCAGCAGGAAATCGAGAATGTAGTTGCATGAATGAGGCGACGACAATCGGCGATAAGAACATGACAACGCCACTGCCGCGTTTGTACCTGCGCCCGGACGAAGCCGCGCGCGTCATAGGTATATCGCGGCGCACCCTGTCGGCGTGGCAGTCGGCTCGCGTCATTGGCTTCCGCCGTATTGGTCGCACGATACTTTTTTCAGTTGCCGACATCCAAGCGGCGATTGACCGCTACCGCATTGCGCCCATCGGCGAGCCGAAGCCGCGCCACCAGTCAGCCGAGAGCGGTACCATCACCGCACCGCCCGTCGTCAGCGAGCCACCGCGCAAACGCCGGATGCAGCGCATTGCACCGGGGCCGCCCACGCTCTAGCCAACCACCGCCAGCCAACACCAGCCACTTGCGGCAGGATCACCAGCGCCGGTACGCAGCCACGTATTGCTTCACAGCAGGCCGTCAGAGGCACGATCACGCCGACGAAGTGTCACTCCCTCAATCACCGCCGAGATCGTCTCGCATTGGATTTTTTAAGCGGATTCCACTTGGCAAAACTTGGCAAAACTATCGCCCTATCGTGCCATTCCTTGCCACTTGGCACAACGTTGGCAATCATCTTGTACGGCTTATTATATAAGGAGCACATGGGTTTATCCAGAAAATTCAAGGAAACCAGAAATTGACATAAATCAGATTTACAGTCTGCCCCGTTTGGCCACTTCGGTACCTCTCCCCCGGTCAAAGCCTGGCGTGCCAGCCGTAGCTCCGCTTGGCGGAGCGAAGGCTGGAGCGGGCGATGGGAATCGAACCCACCTCACCAGCTTGGAAGGCTGGCGCATTACCACTATGCTACGCCCGCCACCAACGACTTACAACAATTGACTTGCTTCGTGCGTGACTTTGCGTGATATTGGGGCACGCGAAAGGAGCAACCCGATGAAAGCGCAAACCGAGTCACGCACGAACCAAAAATCACGTCGCAAACCGTCATGGCCAAAACTTTTAACACGTGCCCTGCCATCTGGCAATACCCAATGGCGCATTGATGTGCTCGTGGACGGAAACCGGATCTATGAGTCGTTCAAGACTGAGGCTGGTGCCATTACCCGCGCATGGGAACTTTACGATGACCGCCAGAACGCCGGCAAGGCCGGGTTTGAGTTGCCTATGGCGAAGCGTGTCGAAGCTGCCGACTGCTACAAGCTCCTCGCATCGTATCCAGAGAGCAGCTTGCGCGAGGCGGTCGAATACTTCATCGCTCGCAAAGCCCAATATGCCACCTCCCCTGCCCTCGCCGCTGGCGTTGAACAGATCGTCAGCGAATTGACCGGCAAACGTGGTGAGCGCACCGTGGACAACCTCCGCCAGTATTGGCACAAGTTTGCCGCCGACTTTGGCGACCGCGGGTTTACCGAGATCGAAGCCGATGAAGTCACCGCCTGGCTTGACCGCACCGCCTCACACCCGACCACCCGCCACAACTATCGTCGCGCCGTCGTGCGCTTGTTCAATATCGCCACAGACAAGAAGTGGTGCGTCGAAAATCCCGCCGCTAAATCCCGTAAAGACGACAGCCTGCCGCCGGAACCGGAGGTGTTCAAGGTTGAGGAGTTGGCGCGGGTACTGGAACACGCAGACGACTATGGGTTGCTGCCGTACATCGTCCTGGGAACATTCTGCGGAATCCGTGTCAGCGAATTGACCCGGCTCGACTGGTCGAAGGTCAACCTCGCCGAACGCACCGTTACCATTGAGGCCCGCACCACCAAGACCAAGACCCGCCGCGTGGTCGCGTTGAACGACACCGCAACGGCATGGCTCACCCCGTACGTCAGGAAGTCCGGTCCCGTGGTTCAGACCGTGGGATTACGTGAGCAGTTGCACAAGCTCCGCACCGCTGCCACTCTCAAACGGTGGCCGACCAACGTCATGCGCCACAGTTTCGGGAGCTACGCTTTGAGCGCATGGCAGGACGTAGGCAAGGTGTCCTACCAGATGGGCAACAGCCCCCAAATCTGCAAACGCCATTACGAGCAGATCGTCACCAAGTCAGCCGCCGAATCATTCTGGGCATTGCGCCCGGCTGCCGATGCCGCCGGCAAGATCGTGCCGATGAAAACCGCCGCGAACGTATAGGAGATCACTCCGAGTGAAATCATGCCTTCCTGTGCTACGCGCGTGGTAGCGGACCTAATTTTGGGGTTGCATGTGTAACGCAAATAGGGGTGTTTTCGTTACACAAATTCACTGGTTAACAGCATGCAGGACATTGCAAACAAGATAGTTAGTCGAATATACGGCCACGGTAAGGGTTGGTGCTTCACCCCCAAGGATTTCGTGGATATTGGAAGTCCGGAATCGGTGCGGATCAAATTGTTCCGGCTCGCCAAACAGCAGATCATCCGCCGACTGGCCAAAGGGCTATACGACTACCCAGAGAAACATGAGCAATTGAGCCTGCTTTCCCCCAGCCACGACGCCGTGGCGGAGGCGCTGGCGCGTCATGATCGGATTCGGGTGCAGCCAACCGGTGCCTATGCGGCCAACTTGTTGGGCTTGTCCGAGCAGGTGCCGGCCAAGGTTGTGTATCTGACCGAAGGGCGAGCCCGGCGTGTGAAGCTTGGCAATCGCGAGATTCGCCTGAAGCAAACCACCTCGCAGCACATGGCGACCGCCGGGCGGATCAGCGGCACGGTGATTCAGGCGCTTGGTTACATCGGCAACGATCGATTGACCGCTGAACACCTGAGGATGCTGCAGCGGAAGTTGAACGCGGCGGACAAGAAGTGTTTGAGAACCGACCTGATTCATGCGCCTGCCTGGATGCACAAATGGTTGCGCCAAATTTGCGAGGAAAAGCGATCCAATGCTTGATTTCGCCAGAAAACCCACACCGGAACGCTTCGCGGCCTTTGAAGAGGCCGGCGAACGAAAGGACATCGGCCCGCACATCGTCGAGAAGGACTTTGGGGTTTGCTGGCTTTTGCGCCTGATCTTCGCGGACCCTGAAATAGTGGTTGATTATCATCCGTATTGTGGTTGATTATACAGCCATGATTCGTCGCCACATTACCGAACATCTCCTCCAAGCGTTGGAGGACACGCCGGCCGTCCTCGTCAACGGCGCGCGGCAAACCGGCAAAAGCACTTTGGTGCAATCGGCGGAATTGGTGAAACATGGCCGCCAGTATCTGACGTTTGACGATCCCGGCGTTTTGGCGGCGGCCAAGCGCGATCCCAACGGCTTCATTGCCGGTTTGAACACGCCCGTCACCCTGGATGAAGTGCAGCATGTGCCCGAACTTTTTCCAGTCATCAAAGTGGCCATTGACCGGAAACGGGAAGCGGGACGGTTTTTGCTGACGGGTTCCGCGAACGTGATGCTCCTGCCGAAATTGTCCGAGTCGTTGGCGGGTCGCATGGAGTTGCTGACGCTCTGGCCGTTTTCGCAGGGCGAAATGAACGGCGTTAGAGAGGGCTTCATTGACGCATTATTTTCCAAGCAGCCGGTCTGGTCTTCAGGAAAATCAAGCGGGATTCGGCGCGATGAACTGTTTGAGAAAATTCTGGCCGGTGGCTATCCCTTGGTGATTGCCCGCAACACCGCGGCGCGCCGCAAGGCTTGGTTTCAGTCCTACTTGACGACGATTCTCCAGCGTGACGTTCGTGACCTGGCCAATGTCGCCGATGTGACGGCGGTGCCTCGCCTGCTTTCGGTCGTGGCCACCCGTGCCGGTGGCCTGTTGAATTTTGCTGACTTGTCGCGCACCCTCGCGATTGCCGCAAACGACTTTGAAACGCTACTTCGCCCTGTTGGAAGCGACGTTTCTGGTGCAACTGTTGCGGCCTTGGTCGAGCAACCTGGGGCAGCGGCTCATTCAAACCCCGAAGGTTTACTTGGATGACACGGGGCTGCTGGCCCATTTATTGGGATTGACCGTCGAGCGGCTGAAGGTGGACGCGACACTGGCGGGCGGGGTGCTGGAGAATTTTGTGTTGATGGAACTGCGCAAGCAATCGGCTTGGAGCGAGATTCAGCCGGAATTCTACTACTGGCGCACGGCTTCTGGACAGGAAGTGGACATCGTGCTCGAAGATAGTGCCGGGCGATTGGTGGGGGTTGAAATAAAAGCTGGCGCCACATTGGGCGGAAGCGATGTTCGGGGTTTGCAGGCGATGGCCAGTGCGGTGGGCAAACGTTGGGTTCGCGGAGTGGTGCTTTACACCGGCACCGAAGTCATTCCGTTTGCCACCAACCTGCATGGCCTGCCACTGCCGCACCTTTGGGCGACCACTTCACAGTGACGGGGCTGTGTGTGCCATCGAATCTTTGGTCAGATTGAATCTACACAGGGCATGGTGGATATGTTCATGGCCACGCCGCCATCATTCGATTCAATTCTGCAAGTGCTGGGCGGTTTGGAAGAACGTATCAACGCCGCAGTGTCTGCCGTCTGAGAAGAAACACACGGCCCGACGGCCATTTGCAGGTAGGTCCGGGCTCTCCCGGTGCCGCTCATGGGCGTTTTCTGGTTTGTCGGGATTCTTCTAAATCCCCCGACGTTTCGTAAAGCTACGCGATTCACGTATGGGCTATGGCGAGCGGTTCGATACTGTGTGCGGCATGGACCAAACCCAAGAATGCCTCCTTACTCTCAAGGATCGGACTTGATGCGGGTAAACAGCAATTGATCGTCTTCGGCTTGTTGACCGAATATGGCTCTGATACTCTCCAGTCTGAGGTTCCACACCAACTACCATGCCTGCACCTCGAAAAAGACGAGAGACAAGCAGTGACGACAAGCGCCTGCCAAAGTACGAGGATTTCTGGGCGAAGACGACCGAAGACGGAAAGCCCGGCATCAGTGTCCGCGACCACTGCCTGAACGTCGGCTGCGTTGCCGAAGCGTTGCTGGATTTGCTGCCGACGCGACTCAAAACGCTGTTGCCGCCAGGTGCCGCCACGCTCGCCGCCCTGCACGACATCGGCAAGGTCTCGCCGGGGTTTCAGAAAAAGTGCCCGGCTTGGCTGCTGCGTTACCCGCTCCCACACATAATCCACGAAGGAGATCACGCCAAGATCAGCCAACTTACGATCCGCGAGATGCTGGGGGCTTCACGACTAGACCGGTGGGCGGCCATTGTGGGCGCGCATCATGGAAAGCTCAAGGGGAGATTGTCGCCGGAACCTTGGGAGGATGAACGGCGCAAACTGGCCGAGGAGTTGGTCGCGGAATTTGGGCCGCTGCCGAATCAACCCGCCGAAGATGCCGTGCTTTGGTTTACTGCCGGCTTGATCACCGTGGCCGACTGGATTGGTTCGGATGAATACCGGTTCCCGAACGAACAATGGAGCATCGAGGAACGGCGGCGGCGGGCGTCCGACGCTTTGCTGGGTATTGGGTGGAAGCGGATCGCGCTCAAGAATTCGCTCATGTTCCCGCAGTTGTTTCCTACACTGGCGGCGGCCAACAGTCTTCAGAGCGCGACGATGGAGGCGATCAACTCTCCCGGGGTTTATGTCATCGAAGGGCCGATGGGCTATGGTAAGACCGAAGCGGCGTTGGCGGCGACTTACCGGCTCTTGGCGGGCGGATACGCCGACGGTCTTTACTTCGGGTTGCCGACACAGGTCACCAGCAACCGCATCCATGAGCGGGTGCAGCCGTTCGTGGATCGAATTTGCACCGACGCCGGACCGGTGCGACTGGCGCACAGCGCCTCGTGGCTGGTGGACACCGCACCGCCCTTGCGGTTGCGCGCCGCCAGCCCGGATACCGATGCTGCCGATCACGTGCGTGACGGACGGTCGTGGTTTGCGTCCTCCAAGCGGGCGTTGCTTGCTCCGTTCGGCGTGGGCACGATTGACCAAACGTTGCTGGGTATCGTGGCGGCCAACCATTTCTTCGTCCGGCAGTTCGGTCTTGCCGGGAAGGTGGTGGTTCTCGACGAAGTGCACACCTACGACCTCTATACCAGCACGCTCATTGGCGCGCTGGTGAAACGACTGCGCGAGTTGCAGTGCACCGTCATCATCTTGTCGGCCACCCTCACGGAACAACGACGACGCGAGTTGCTCGGATTGAACGACGACCAACCGTTCAACGCGGCGTATCCGCTGGTTTCCGGTGTGGCCAGTTCGCTCATTGAGCGCGCGTGCGAGCCACCGCCATCGAAGACGATCCAGATACGCAGCGTCACCGGTGCCTTGCCGATGGAAGAAGCCATGAGTCGCGCCGGCCGCGGCGACTGTGTGTTGTGGATTCGCAACACGGTGGACGAAGCACAGGAGACTTACCGGGCACTTCAGAGCGCCAACTGCCAGGGTGGCCCGACGGTCGCGCTGCTGCATTCCCGGTTCCCGTTCTTTCGACGCGAACAACTCGAAACCGACTGGATGAACCGACTCGGCAAGAACTCCACCAATCGGCCCACCAGCTGCGTCTTAGTTTCTACCCAGGTCGCCGAGCAGAGTGTGGATATTGATGCCGATCTGCTGATCACCGACCTCTCCCCAACCGACATGCTGCTGCAACGGATCGGCCGCCTCTGGCGGCATGAACGCGGGAACCGGCCATGTTCGCAGCCGGAAGTCTGGATTCAGATGCCGATTCTGGACGATGATCAATTGCGTGCGGCTAGTGAAAAGGAACTCCGGCAAGCGCTCGGCAAGAGCGCCCGTGTCTATGCGCCGTATGTCCTGCTGCGCTCGCTCCAGCAATGGCGCGGGCGAGCGACGATTACGTTGCCGGGCGACATCCGAACCATCCTCGAAGCGACCTATGCCGACCCCGCCGCCGACGAGCCGTCCGAATGGCGGGAACTGCGAGAACAGTTGGAGAAGCAGAAAGACAAGATGGCCCGGCAGGCCCTCAACGCGACCACCATTTGGAACAACCCGGCTCTGCCGGACGAAGAAGGCGTTCAGACCCGCTACAGCACATATCCGATGGCGCAGTTGCTCTTGGCGCGCCAGATCAGCCGAGTCGACGCCCACACCGTGCAACTCGACCTGCTCAACGGCGACACTGTGACCGCCAGCGACCGCGACTGGAACTTCGACGCCGCCAAAGCTATTCACCGCAATCTCACCCGCGTCCCGCGTTGGGCTGTTGCGGCTTGCGTGTCAAAGCCGCCCGGCTGGCTGGCGTATCACGTTCATCAGCCGACGGCTGTCGGCTTGCTTCAAGTTGATGGACGGCTTCGGGCGATAGACGGCGAAGCCGATTTGGGGCTTTCCTATCACCCAGACGAAGGAGTACGAATTCACCGCGAGCGAATCACCCGGTCACCGCAGGAGGACGATGAATATTTCGACTGAACCTTGGATACCGATTGTCCGGGCTGACGGCCAACCCGGCACGGTCAGCCTGTGTGAGGCGTTCGAGCGCGGCGAAAACATCCGCGACCTAGCCGTCCGTCCGCACGAACGCATCGCCGTCATGCGCCTGCTCATCTGCATTGCCCAAGCCGCTCTTGATGGACCGGCCGACAGCGACGACTGGAAAGAGTGTCGCTCCAAGATCACCCCCGCCGCGCGCGACTACCTCAAACGATGGCACAAAGCCTTTGAGTTGCTTGGCGATGGCCCGCGATTTCTGCAAGCCAGAGGCGACGGAGAGCTTGGTACGATGGAGTTGGACAAATTGGGTTTCGTTGATGCCGACATGACGACCCTGTTCGATCAAGACGTCGAACTCGGTCGCAAGCGCGATCTCGAATGGGTAACCCTTCGCTTGGTAGCGTACCAATCCTTTGCGGCTGGCGGTACGGTTGGCGGCTCAATCGAGAAAGACGGCCGGCTTCAGCCGCAGAAAGGAAAGAATGGCCCTTGCCGGGACAGTTCGGCCTTTCACGCTTTTATCCGGCGGGGGAATATTATCTCCACACTCCATTCGAACATGCTGACGAAGGAAACGATCTCGAATCTGAAGAGTCTGGCTTGGGGGGCACCGGTATGGGAGGCAAAAGCAAGCACGCTCGAGAAACTACAGTCTATCGGCCATCTGACGACGAGTTATCTGGGGCGACTCGTCCCCTTGTCCCGAGCTGTGTGGCTCAACGACGATGGCGCAACCGCTTTGAACGCGAATGGGTTGCTGTATCCGAGCTACACTGACGGAGGGATTCGTGAACCAACGACATCAGTACGTGTGGTAGCAGACAAAGATGGACAGAAACGACGTGTCTTGCTGAGTGCGATCGAGGGGGACAACATCAAGAAGCCTTGGCGCGAGTTGCACGCCTTGACTGTGAAACGGATCAGTGACGAAGGAGTTGGCGGCCCGCTCGCTCTCGCTAATCTCAATGACAATGAGGCATTCGATCTGTGGGTCGGGGCTGTGGTGACTGGACAAGCCAAGATTGAGGACACGGTCGAATCAACGTACCCCGTGCCCGCTGGCATGTTGGACAAGGACGTGCAACGCGCTTATGAAGCAGGAGTCCGTCATACTGAAGCTTTCGAAAGAAGACTGCGTCATGCCATCGCCATCTATCGTCTGGCGATGGAAACGAATGAGGCGACCGGACAGCGGCTTGAAGTTCGGTATCAGAGATTGAAGAAACCGGAGAAGCAGCGGCTCGGAGAGATAGGCAGTAAGGCATACTCGAACTACTGGACGCTCATCGAACACCGACTGGAACTATTGAACCGCTTCGCACTCGAACCCATCCCCACACGCGATGGCAAGATTCAGTATCATGAAACGGACTGGGGAAAGCACGTCCGTCGCGTTACTGACGATTCTATCGAACACGCCTGCCCGCACGATACACCGCGCCAGATGCGGGCGTATGCGCTGGGATTGAACACGCTGCATTTCACGCCGACTAAGTCCTCCAACACGCCGGCAAACGATAAGGAGACCGAGTGATGAGCAACAGCCAACCCAACCCCAAAGAGACCGCCGCCAAAGTGCTGGCGTACCTGCGCCAACTCCGCAATGACCGGGGCGCAATGGCCGACTTGCGGTGTGCCGTGAACCCCGCCCGGCGCGCCCGCGCGTGGCCACTCTTGGCCCGGGTCGGCGGTATTGACCGGCCCATCCACGAAACCGTTGCCGGACTCTTTGCGCACCATCCCGACGAAACGCATACCGGCAACATCGGCACAACCTGTCACCGACTCGCAGGTGAGAACAACAGCTTCGATGGCCGGTTCCGTCGGCTGCTGTCGTGCGACCGTGACGAGATTTGCGAACGACTCCGCCCGGTCATTCTCACCGCCAAGGCCAAAGGAATACCGGTCAACTACGAGGAGCTGTTCGCGGATCTTTGTTACTGGGGCGACAACGTAAAAGCGCGTTGGGCGCGTGAATACTGGGGCGCACCTGTGGCCGCAGAGGAGGCCGCGCCTTGACTCATCTCACGCAAGTCACCCTCGAATTCGCCACCGCCGCCCGGCTGCGGTTGCGCGATTGCTACGACTGGCATCAGGCCGTCTGGAAAGCGTTTCCGGGACGCGATGGCGAGCGGCGCGATTTTCTCACCCGGCTTGACCAGCAAAGGGACGCTTTCCGGCTCCTGATGGTTTCTCCCTGCGAACCGACCCAACCGGATTGGTGTCCGCCAGAATCGTGGCAGACCAAGCCGATTCCCGACACCTACTTCTCGCGTCGCCGGTATGCGTTTCAGCTTTGCGCCAACCCGACGAAGAAAGTCACCAAGCTCGGCGCGGATGGGTCGCCCACGAAGAACGGCAAGCGCGTCCCGCTCCGCACCCGTGAGGAATTCGTCGGCTGGATCATGCGCAAAGGCGAGCAGGGCGGCTTCAAGGTGGACAAAGACACGCTGCGCACCTTCTCACGTGGCCGGGAATACTTCGAGAAACAGGGCATGCGCGGGATGCACAGCGCCGTCGAGTTTCAAGGCGTGCTCAGCGTCGCCGACCCGGCGAAGTTCCACGAAACCTTCACGCGCGGCATTGGCTCGGCTAAAGCCTTCGGCTTCGGCCTGCTGGTAATCGCGCCAACTGCTTGAACCAATCAACCCAAACCTAAAGGACCAACACCATGAAACTGATCGAACTTCACATCCTGCAATCCTTCCCCGTCTCGTGCCTGAACCGCGATGACGTGGGTGCGCCCAAGACCGCCACCTTTGGCGGCGCGACCCGCGCCCGCATCTCCAGCCAGTGCCTGAAACGGGCGATTCGTGAACTGGCGCAAGACATGTCACCGAAACTGTTTGCTGGCAACCGCAGCCGGCTCATTATCACACCACTGGCTGACGCACTGAAGAAGCACGGCGTCACTGAACCGAAGGCTACCGATGTCGCCAAACAGGTGGGCGATTACCTCGCCACCACTGACGAAGCGGCAGCCAAAAAGGGCGTACTGAAAGTGAAGACCCTCATGTTCCTCTCTCCAGCCGAGGTCGAAGCACTGGCCAAGGTACTGGCCGAGATCGTGAAGAAAGACCCGAAGGCCAAGGACCTGGAAAAAGCTGTGGCCAAAGCCTGCAAATCCGCCGCGCTCAAGGACGCCGCTGACATCGCCATCTTCGGTCGCATGGTGGCCAGCGACCACTCGCTCACCCTCGAAGGTGCCGGGCTGTTCAGTCATGCGTTGTCCACCCACCGGGCCGACAACGACATTGATTTCTTCGCCGCCGTGGACGACCTCCAGAAGACGGAGGAATCAGGCGCGGGCATGACCGGCACGCTGGAGTTCACTTCCGCCACCTATTACCGTTACGCGGCTCTGAACCTCGACTTGCTCGCCGATGCTGCTCATCTCGGCGCGCTCACACCTGTGGAACGAAAGGAAGTCGTCGGCACTTTCCTCCGTGCCGCCATCCTCGCCGTGCCGGGCGCACGCAAGAACTCCATGAATGCCAACGCGGGCGTCGAATATGTGCTCGGCATCGTCAAAGACAAAGGCCAGCCGCTGCAACTGGTCAACGCATTTGAGGAAGCCGTCCGGTCAAAGAACGGACTTGTTCCGCCCTCAGTAAAAACCGAACTGCTGCGCCTGCACCGAGTCAAATCTGTTTTCAACCCCAGTCACGTCCTGGAGTTGGCCACAGGGATGCATGAGCCAAAGCCCGACGATGAACTGAAGAAAGACATGCTCCCACGACAGGTCAGTCTGGACACGTTCTGCAAGGAGATCGTCGCCCATGTCGGCTGATACCGGCTATCTCGCGTTGATGCTCGACGCCCCGCTGCAATCGTGGGGTTTCGCGAGCCGGTTCCAGCGCCGCACCACCGGGCTGCACCCGACCAAGAGCGGCGTCATCGGCCTCATCTGCGCCGCGATGGGGCACGCGAAGCGGCCAGTCGAGGAGGACGACCTGTTGCGTCAACTCGCCACATTGAAGATGACCAGCATCGCCATCGCGCGTGACTATCCACGCTTGGAGGACTTCCACACGGTCGGTGGCGGCTACGATAAGAAGACGCAGTCGCAGTTCATCCCGCGTAAGGCATCCGGTGGGCCGTGCGACAACCCGACAGTGACCCGCCGCCAGTATCTCGCCGACGCCCGCTTCGGCGTCATTCTTACTGGTGACCGCGCGTTGCTGGAGCGTGTGGCTGCCGCGCTGCAAGACCCGGTCTGGGGCGTGTGGTTCGGACGCAAGAACTGCATCCCCGCTGAACCAATCCATCGCGGTTTGTTTGACCAAGAATCCGAAGCCCAGCAAGCGCTGGTTGGCGACCGCTCAATCGAGGAATTCACCACCGTCATCGAGGTCGAACGATTCGAGGACGGCACGGACTCGCTCAGCGACCAGCCGGTCAGTTTCGGTGACGCTACGAGCAGCGGCCCGGATAAACGCCAGTTCGCCGTCCGCCGCATTGCGGTGAAACCCGGCACTCGACAATCGTAATTCGACATTTGCCATTGTCATCATGCCCATCTTCGAGAAACCACCGCTGGAAACGCTGACGCCGGCCAAGGACCGGTGGACGCCGATCTATTTGGAACATGGCCGGCTGGAAGTGGACGATTCCAGCATCAAATGGATCGGGGCGGACGGAATGGTATACCGGTTGCCGGTTGCCACGCTCTCCGCTGTGTTGCTCGGCCCCGGGACGACGGTCACACACGCCGCCATGAAAGCCTGCGCTGATTCCAACACGCCTGTCTGCTGGATCGGTGAGGATTGCATGCGGTTCTACGCCTTCGGCATCACGCCCAACCACGACAACACCAAGCCGCGCCATCACGCCGCGTTGTGGGCCGACAAGAAGAAACGCGCCGAGATCGCCCGCCGGATGTTCGCGCTCCGGTTTCAGGGCATGGACGTGCAGGCGCATTCTGTCACCGAGTTGCGCGGCATGGAGGGCTTGCGCGTCCGCGCCAAATACGCCGAACTTGGCCAGCAGTACGGCGTCACCTGGAAAGGGCGCGATTACGACAAGTCCAACTGGAATCTCGCCGACGGCATCAACCGCGCGCTGTCCGCTGCCAACGCCAGCCTGTACGCGGTTTGCGCCGCCGTGTGCTGCTCGCTCGGCTACCTGCCGTCGCTGGGATTCATCCACGACGGCGGCACGCTGCCGTTCATTTACGACGTGGCCGACCTTTACAAAGAGATCACTTCGATGCCAGCGGCCTTTCAGGCGATTCGGCAGGAGCCGGACGACAAAGGCGAATTGACCCGCACCTTGCTCAAAGAGCGCATCGAACAGGAGAAACTGCTCCAGCGCATGCCCAAAGACTTGGAGGAACTGATCCAATGACCGTCATCGTTGCCAACGACACGCCCGACCGCATTCGCGGCATGCTCAAACGCTGGTTTGTCGAACCGCGTCCCAACGTCTTCGTCGGCACGCTCAACCGCCGCACCCACGAGAAAACCATTGAGTATATCAAACGCAACGCCCGCGACATCGGCCTGCTGATCGTCAGCAGCTATCCCAACTGCCAGGGTTACAAAATCGAAACCACCGGCCCCACCGACCGCAAAGGCATTGAAGTTGACGGTCTCTGGATGGTCGCCGAGAAATGGGAGGAGGTGATAGCAACTGCAGGAACAGAAAACTCCAATTTACCCTGATTTCCATAGGTAAGTCGTTGGGAATTCAGGGTTGTCCCCACGCGTGTGGGGATGGTCCGAAAAAAACCCCACTCCTCACCCGTCTCTGGCTGTTGTCCCCACGCGTGTGGGGATGGTCCGTACAGCTTGGCCGCGTCGATCTGCCAAATACCGTTGTCCCCACGCGTGTGGGGATGGTCCGGAGCCACAACAATGAGAACGCATTTGCACGGAGTTGTCCCCACGCGTGTGGGGATGGTCCGGCTGTCTCGCGCGAATCACCGGGCCGGAATTGGTTGTCCCCACGCGTGTGGGGATGGTCCGTTGACGTTCGTCTATCTGACGACCCGATGCAGGTTGTCCCCACGCGTGTGGGGATGGTCCGAACTTTCTCCTTGTTGTCCGCCGACGGCGGACGTTGTCCCCACGCGTGTGGGGATGGTCCGCGTGGTCAACCCGCGTTCCAGTTTGGCCCGTTGTTGTCCCCACGCGTGTGGGGATGGTCCGCAATCTTCGCCTCGGAATCCCCATGTGATAATGTTGTCCCCACGCGTGTGGGGATGGTCCGCTGTGCCGGACTGTTCGCCCGGCCATCGCTCTGTTGTCCCCACGCGTGTGGGGATGGTCCGGCTCCTAAACAGTTAAGTCCTTAAGCCACAAGCGTTGTCCCCACGCGTGTGGGGATGGTCCGGCTGCGAATGCGCCGGTAGTGCCCTAATTTGGGTTGTCCCCACGCGTGTGGGGATGGTCCGCACAGCTTCACCTCATTGTCAGCCGACGAGAAGTTGTCCCCACGCGTGTGGGGATGGTCCGTTCTCATCGCGAGCGAGGATGGCCTTGACTTCGTTGTCCCCACGCGTGTGGGGATGGTCCGTTACCTTGATACTCCAATGGAAGAAGGGGACTGTTGTCCCCACGCGTGTGGGGATGGTCCGCGGTACTCCGCAAGCTTCACGCGGGCCAGGGCGTTGTCCCCACGCGTGTGGGGATGGTCCGGCGTAAAAGCCGATGCGTCGGGAGTTGTGCGGGTTGTCCCCACGCGTGTGGGGATGGTCCGTCAATGCACGCCATGCGGTTGACGGGCAGGTAGTTGTCCCCACGCGTGTGGGGATGGTCCGTCCTACCCCTACTCTCGCGGCAACGCCGCACAGTTGTCCCCACGCGTGTGGGGATGGTCCGCTTTCGCCCACTCCAACACGTCTACAATCGGAGTTGTCCCCACGCGTGTGGGGATGGTCCGTTATCATCATCGGACACCTCACGCGGGACCCAGTTGTCCCCACGCGTGTGGGGATGGTCCGTGACCGGGAACGCTCAATTGGGTAGCGTTGGCGTTGTCCCCACGCGTGTGGGGATGGTCCGGAATAAACCCTCTAGCCGCCGTAGGCTCTTCGTTGTCCCCACGCGTGTGGGGATGGTCCGCTCAATGTTTTCTGTTTAAAGCCCCAGCATAGGTTGTCCCCACGCGTGTGGGGATGGTCCGGCCGCCGCCGCCACCAGGTAAGCGAACCCGTTGTCCCCACGCGTGTGGGGATGGTCCGCAACACCCGTCGCGCCTGCGAGTGCCGCGCCGGTTGTCCCCACGCGTGTGGGGATGGTCCGCATCTTCGGGGCGCTCGGGTAGGCGTTTCACCGTTGTCCCCACGCGTGTGGGGATGGTCCGTAGATTTAACGGGGGTCAGTTCACTTGACAATGTTGTCCCCACGCGTGTGGGGATGGTCCGCTACACCCCTCGCCGAACCTGCACCTCTCGCCGTTGTCCCCACGCGTGTGGGGATGGTCCGAGCATCCAGGAGGCCCTGGCGATCGCGCAGGGGTTGTCCCCACGCGTGTGGGGATGGTCCGTCGCAGAAATCCCGTGCTGGGCGCGTGGTGGAGTTGTCCCCACGCGTGTGGGGATGGTCCGTTGCTGCAATAGTAGGCGTGAAGCTGGTATCAGTTGTCCCCACGCGTGTGGGGATGGTCCGCAAGAGGTGTCACCGGCAAGGGAATGAAGTTTGTTGTCCCCACGCGTGTGGGGATGGTCCGTAATAGGGGTGGGACTGCCAGAACATTGGACGGTTGTCCCCACGCGTGTGGGGATGGTCCGGGTGTAGTTCAAAAGTGGAGAAACTGACGGGTGTTGTCCCCACGCGTGTGGGGATGGTCCGCGGCTGGAGATCGTGATGCAGTTCGTGGATAGGTTGTCCCCACGCGTGTGGGGATGGTCCGGCCAGGACGTGGCTCCGGGCGAACGGGTTTGAGTTGTCCCCACGCGTGTGGGGATGGTCCGCCTTGAGTGGCACCTGTGTCCGCCGCTTCACCGTTGTCCCCACGCGTGTGGGGATGGTCCGTAATTGACCGCGGTCGTTGATCCTGTTACACCGTTGTCCCCACGCGTGTGGGGATGGTCCGCAATTCATCGGCCGTGATTTCCGTGGCAGCCGGTTGTCCCCACGCGTGTGGGGATGGTCCGGGCATGGCCGTTGAATTGGGGAATGTGATTTCGTTGTCCCCACGCGTGTGGGGATGGTCCGCAGTGGCGGTGACGGTTTCACTGGCCTCAGCCGTTGTCCCCACGCGTGTGGGGATGGTCCGTTATTCGTGTTCCCCCTATTGCCCCGGAGCCGGTTGTCCCCACACGCGTGGGGACGGTCCGAAATTGAAGGCAGACGATGATCGAGATGGCGTAGGGACTCCATTGGCAATCTCCGCGCTCACGTGGGCGCGGCCCCATTGAAGCGATCGAACGGCTGGTTGGATGTTGGTTGTACGGCGTACCGAGACGAAACGTCCCCCTTTCCCCCAACCGCATCAGGCCTGCGATCTTTCACGGATTGGAGACGTTGCGCCCTTTCGCAAGAGAGAAAAAGAAGGGGCACACCGCGCAAACATGACAATGTTTTACGAGGAAATAGCGACATGTCAATTCCGCAAAGAAAAAGAGAGAAGTAAGTCGAGCAGCTATCAGCATTCAGCGGTCACTTACTGATTGGGGTGATGTTGACGGACGCAACAAAAGGTCTGGCGCGGTCGAGATCGGCATAACGTTTGGACAGCACGTGGACCGTGGCGAGGTTGTTTTCGCGGAGCAAATCGGCCAGCCGACCGAGACGCCAGCCCAAGATCACCACATCGGCGGTGGAGAAGGCGAGCGCGAGTTTTTGCGGCGGCGCGTTCTTGTCATCGCCCGTGTCTGGATTGGGTTCCAAGGTATAATCAATCAACTGACTGGTGTGGAAGCCACGCCGGCGCTCCTCGTCGAGATGGAACTCGATACAGGCGCAATACTTGACGGAGGTGGTATAGCAGTCGTCTTTGGTGGAGTGCATGGATTGATCCTTCGTTGATGGTCGAGGTTGAGAGTTCAGACACCAATGCCGCGAGAGTGGCCAATGCTTCCAGGCGGGGTGATGCCCCGACGCAGGCTGCGGCGGGCGGACTGCTCTTGCTGCAGAGCTTGCTTGACCGTGCGAGATCGTTTGAGGCCGCTGGTTCGTTTGACGGATTCAGCCTGTTTTATGGACTCAGCTGGCTTGATGGACTCGGTTTGCGGGAGCTTCTCCGCGAGAACTTCCTTTTGCTCAATGACGGACCGTTCGCGAAGCCATCGCTGCACATCTTCGGCCACCTGCGCGAGCCGTTGCACCGGGGATAATCGCGTGGCGCGGAACACTCGCGGCGACTGACGCATCGGGCGCACGGTGCGGAAATCTTGGTGCACTGCCGTTGCAGGGGTTACGGTGTCCTGCTCTTGCTGCGGTTGTCGCAAGAAACCGAGCTTTGCCAGGTCATCGCGCAGGCCTTGGAGTTCGACGGCAGCCTTGCGTTCGCGCGAATCGGTCACGCGACGCGCGAGCAGTTCGGCATCATCGGTGAAGACCTGGACGTGTTTACGCCCGCGAGAAATGGAAACATAGAACTGTTCGCGGTTCACCGCGCCGAAGGAGCGTGACGATGCGACCAGGAGCACGTCATCGACTGTCTTACTTTGTGAGGAATGCGAGGTGACGGCGTAGCCGTGCGTGAAAGTGTTGTAGGTGCTGGGCAATGCTCGTCCGTCCGTCAGTGAAATGCAGCCATTCTGAATCTCCCGGACTTGTACCCGCTCGCCGTTGATGAACTCTTTGCCGTGATTGGCTTGTAACAACAACCAATCGCCAGCAGCGACCTTCAGTTCACGCACTTCGCCCACGTCGAACGAGCCGGCGGCACCGGCCGGGATAAAATCCACTTCCATTCCATCCGGACGGCGCACGCGCAAGCGATTCTCGCCGGCTGTCACGACTTCCACCGTTTCGCCCCGGTCAAACGCCTTGGTCTTGCGAACAAAGCGCAGACGTTGGCCGGGTTCGTACTGGCTCATATTCCTCTTTTGCGCTTCCGTCCACGAGAGCGAATCAAAAACGCAAAGCGCCTGCTCATCTTGGCTGACAACACCCTCAACTTTCAGAGCCTCGCGCACCTTCTCCGTGACTGCCTCAATCTCGGCCCAAATGGGCGAGACCAGCAATGCGGACCTGCCTTGTTTCGTCGCCGACAGGTATGCCTCAGCCGCGCGCTGGTAAAGCTGACCATTCTCTGTCGCCGCCTCCGTGACCGCGCCAAGTTCCACGAGCTTGGCAAAAGCCTTGTCAGTCTGTTTGGCGGCAGCCAGTTCGACGATTTGACGAAAAGCGGCAGGTTTCTGCCGGCGGATCGTGGTCAATTCGCTGAAACGGTAGCCCGAATGCTGTTCGAGGATGCGCAGGGCATCACCACGAGCAACCGACGCGTGTTGGCCGGTGTCGCCGGAGAGCACCACGCGGGCATCGGTGGCCACAGCCAGTTTGAACAGGTTCACCATGTCATCGAGGCCGACAGCGCCGGCTTCATCCAGCACAACCACGCTACGCCGGGACAGCGTGCGCTGAGTGCTCCCGGTTACGAGCAACCGGGCCACCGTCATTGCCGGTAGGTTATCCTGGCGCAGCGTGTCGGCGGCGGCTGCGGTCGGAGCGCAGAACACCGGCTCGAATCCCTCGTTGTCGAGCACACGGGCCAGTTCGCCGAGCACCGTGCTCTTGCCCGTACCGGCCAGGCCACGGAAGCCCGTGAACCGGTCGCTACTTGTGAGCACATGCCCCAGGGCGTTGCGCTGGTCGGGGCCGAGGCGGTCGGACGGTTCGTAACGGCTGCTGATCGGGGCAACGGCGTCGAGGCTGGCGTTTACCATGCGAATCAGCAAAAGCTCTTTGGTGAGAATGTCCCGCGTCGAGAACTCCGCGCCGACCTGTACCAATTCGGAACGTTCGGCTAATTTCTCTTTCAGTTGTGCCAAGTCAAGCTGACCGCAGCCTTTGACCAAGGCAGCTTCCAGCAACTGATGCTGCCGTGCGACCGACTGGCGCTCGAAAGCGTGCTGGACGCCATGCTCGATGGCATCGTCCGTGGTCACTCGCTGCGCAACGTCGCGCGGCTGGCCGTTGGCCGCTTCGACCACCTTGCGCAATGCCCGCTTCTCAAAGAAACCAATCTCACTGAGTTGCTGTCGGCGGACTTGTTCATCGGTCGCGCCCTTAATCTTCTTGGGGCGGGTCTGGTGGACGACATGGGCGATTTCGTTGCGGCTGAGTTTTCGACCGAGGCGCTGCTCCGCGCGAGCCACGGCGGCATCCCGTTCCTTGGATCGCTTGGAGAACTGGTCGATGAGCGACGGTGAAACGCCCTCAATCTCGAAGGCCGAACCGGTGCGTCGGAGCGAGTACCCGAGCTGGCGAAGTCGCCGTGCCAGTTCATTGCGATAGGCGGCGGTGCCGTAATGGATGGCATCGAACATGGCGGAGGTTTGCAGCGCCTTCCATCGGTGCTCGGTGTTGTCCCAAGTGCCGTTGAACAGGACGAAATGCGTGTGCAATTGCGGGTCGAGCGCGCGTGACGAGGTGTGCAGGAACGCCGCGCCGACCAGGTTGCCAGTGACGCGATCTCGGTCCTCGATGCCACCCGTGCGGATGCGCGTAGCGGCGAACTGTTCCAGTTCCCGGAGCGCCACTGTGGAGGCTTCTCGGTGCGCTTGCAGGATGCGCCGGTCATTCATCGTGACGGCAAGAATGGACACCGATTTGGGCGGGGCACATTGGAAGTCGAAGAAGATGCGCCGATCCCGACGGTGTTCCGGTGTGAGGTGTTCCCCGGTCATTGGGTGCACGTTGTCACAGAGCTTGAGGAACACATCGCGCGTGACGGTTTCGCCTGGTGTCAGTCCCAGCCGTTCTGCCCCCTGACCGATCCAGTGACCGGCTTGGGACTCGTTCTGTGCGTAGTAATCGTTGTGTGAAAGGTGCTCGTCGAAGTAGGTCGTCGCTGCAGCCCGGTGCTTCTGTGGTTTGGCGGTGAACATGGCCGTGAAGGTTAGCGTATCTACCCGGAGAAATTGTTCCCGAACGGGAACCAAATAGCGGGTGATTGTGTACTGATATTGGCGACGATGAAATGGCTATTCGTCATCGGTTCGCAGTCTGCCACAAAGGCCGGTCCGTGTTGTGTTGCTGATACACGATCTAACTGGGTTGGCCGGGCTATAACGCCACCGATGTCAACGAGTCTCATGCCAAGTAGTGTAGCCGGAAGCGGTAGTCCGATTATTCGCAAGTGCGAACGAATTGACCGGGCCAACTGTGGTAGAGAAAACGCAGAAGTGGGGTATGACACCAACCCCTCCTCGCCCGACACGCGGGCTGCTGGAGGCCAGTGCGCGCGACTGCTCGCCACCGCGCACCACGGCTGCTCGCATGAACGTCGGACGGCGAGCCAAACGCTGTCGGATGCAATGTCGCATCACCGACGGCAAAAAAGTGAAAGGAACTGACGATGAGCACACGCGCTGATTACGCGCAGATCGCCACGAAATTGGATTACGCGGCGCTGGAGAAAAAAATGGAACAATTGTCGCAACGCGCCCCACCGAGGAAACGCAAGACTGCCGCCGACTTGCTGGAGCCGTTGCGCGAGCACTTGCTGACGTTGCATCGCAAAGGCTGGAGCAGCGGCCAACTGGCCGCGGAGTTGAAGACCGCCGGTGTGCCGGTGAGCCCGTCACGCTTGCGCGAGTGCTTGAGCCGCTGGGCGACGAGCGGCGACGGAGCCGCCAAGCCGCACAATCGTCGCCGTCTGAAACGCGCAACGGCGAACAGTCAGCCGACAATTCCGGCAAACCACCCCGGACGAAGCAATGAGAGTCAAGCCGGCTTGAAGCTGCCGGAGCGTTGACCGCAGGTGCGTTGAAACGCGCACCGCTCACTCGCGGATGAAATGCTCGCAGACCCGGGCGGCGGACGCTCAATCGCGTTCCGCACGCCGCGTCTGCCGCGCTCCGAAGCTGCACCCGATCACGCGCTGCTGTCCGTGGCTGTGCGCTGCTTGGGCTGGTGGCCCTGCGCTGCTCGCCACCGACAGCCAGGAGCGAACGGCAGTCGCCGCGCAACCGGCCACCGCATGCGCGGGTGAAACGTCGGAGAGTGCGCGATATTCTGCTGCTGGTCCGCTTGTCATCCGACCCACGAGCTTGCCAGCCAACAATCTCGCGTCCGTAAACCAGCCGCTCGATAGATGTGCTACAGCCAAGCAAGGGACATTCTGGCGTTCACGTAGCGTCCTGTCCGCGAACAGTCCGTGGTCGCGGACTTACTCTGTCCGCTGACCAATTCCAGTCTAATGTTGTCCGCGAACAAGTCTCTCACTGACCCGGTTATTCCAGTCACTGTCCGCGAGGAATTCTCGCGTCGTTCACCCGACATTTTGTGTTGCAACTACACGGTCACATGACGCCTTTGTGTTACCTCTGGTCGAATGATTCCGGATCATCGGACATCGACTGCGCGTGAAGCGGTGCCGGCAGATTGTACGGCTCGCTGCGCGCCGTCAATCTATTGCTCGTTCCTGCGCTCCAAATTGACGGTGCTCGCTTCCGCCACCGGCCTGGCCCCTACGACTTCACGCGCGGGCAATTCACCTCTGGCAACTGAACCGGAGGGTATTCAAAAACATGTCCAGCAGAAAATTGAGAATTTTTCGCAAGCGTAGCTAAAGGCAGAAGACGATGGATATTCTGGGCAATGTTCGACATCGGCAGACTCCGGAATTTCGATTTCTGGCGTGGTAATTTCGCTCCCGTGATTCAGAAGAAATCCATAGCGACGAACACAAACCAGCAAGAGTGCGCGTAGTTGCATGAATGGGCTGACGACAATTGGCGACAACAAGGATACGACGGCACCACTGCCGCGTTTGTATCTGCGCCCTGATGAAGCGGCACGCGCCATCGGGGTTTCGCGGCGCACGCTGGCGTCTTGGCAGGCCACCCGCGTCATCGGTTTCCGCCGCGTCGGTCGCACGATCCTTTTTTCCGTAGCGGACATCCAGGCGGCGCTTGACCGCTACCGCATCGCGCCCATCAGCGAGGCACCAAAACGCAAACGTCGGATGCAGCGGATCACACCGTCGCTGCCCACACAGTAGCACTTCACCGACGATAGCCTCTCGACTGGATCATCGCTGCCGTCATCATCGCCAGGCAATCACGGCACGATCACAATAGCCGCCACACCGCGTCGTATTGCTTCCCAGTAGCCCGCCAGTGCCACGATCACCGTCGAAGAAGTGCCATCATGCGTGACAGGAAATCACGCACGAATCGAGTCTTAGCGAAAAAGCTGCTGCCATCGTGCGTGACTTTGCGTGACTTTTTCTCTCAATTAGGCGCATCTGCTTGCATCTTGTTGCACAGTTCAAAATGTCGATCCTAGACCAATAAACATAAGGGTTACAGCGTTATCGCCAATGAAATAATGGGAAAGCGAAAAGTGCCAAAAACCAGTTTGGAAGGCTGGCGCATTACCACTATGCTACGCCCGCGCTTGCCCGCGTGAACCTGTTAAGGGCGTAACGATACAGGGGTCCAGCCGCGTCAAGCTGAAGGCCCCGCGCGGGGCCGACGCGGGTCAGCCTTGCACCCGGCACGGCGCCATCACGGCATCGGGCATGCCGTGCAAGAATCTTCTTGTTGGCGGGGCAAACGGTGGCCAGGATGCCGCCGAGTTTGGCCGTGTCACCGACCACGAAATAGTACGGGCACAGAGCCGCACGCGCGCGCTGAAGTTGCGCACCTCGTTGGTCTCGAAATCGAAGTACTGCGCATCGAACAACTTCGATTTCTCAAATCGCTGCAGGATGAACGGGTGCGCTGCGAGAAGCTGTTCAGCGCCTGGTCGATCGCTTCCGCCCATTCGCCCGGCGGGCAGGTCGTGGCCGACGTACACGCCGCGGCTGCCCCAGGCGTGGTCGCTGAACCCGGAGATTTTCAGGACCAGTTCGCGCTGCTTTCTGGGAAAACTTCGCCATCTCGCGCCAGTCGTGGATGCCCAGTTCGGGAATCACGGCGTGGGGCGGCAGCGGGGCCGGATCGACGATCCAGGTGTAGGGGAAGACCTCGCCGCGAGTGCGCGCCAGCGTCTTGTCGCCCAGTTGCTCGCGCCAGAAGGCCTGAATTGCTCCATCCACAGGAAAGCGAACAGCATCTTCTCTTCGAGTTGCGGTTTGACCGGCGGCGTGAGGCTGACCTGGCCGTTGACCGCCGCGTCGAGCAGCAAGCTGCGCATGCGGCACGTTCGGCAGATCGAACAGTTCCAGGAACCGGTAGACGACGGGGTTCTTGCCGGCGTTCTTGCCCAGGAAATCGGCCATCTCCTCGGGCCGCATCACGCGGAACCCGATCTGCTGGCCGAGCCACTCCATCTCGGGGCGGTACGTCGCCGCTTCGTCCGACACCACCACGGCGGCCAGCGGGTCTGCTCGTCGCCGGCCTCGGCCCGCAGGATGGCGTCGAAGCCTTCCATCATGCCAAACGGTCCGCCCACCACCGCATCGCCCAGTTCGCCGTAGGTCTTGCCGAGCCAGCCCGTCAGCCCGATCCCGCCCGGCACGGAATCCAGTTCGGCGATGAAGAAATGCTCGTTGGTCAGGATCACATCGGGCCGGATCACGCGCGGCACGGCGCCCTTGAATCGGTTCGAGCGGGAAAGCTCAATCAGCTCCGGCGGTTTGCCCGCGTCGAGATACTCCGCGATCCAGTACGGCAACGTGCCTTTGACGCTGTGGCGGTACATCACGTTGCAGGCGCGGTAGAACGCCAGCAATTGCGGCCCGAGCGCTTCCAGGCTCTCCACCAGCGCCGCCGTCAACGGAAACGGTTCCGGCGCGATCCGCCACGTCGCGTCCGCGAACAACCCGCCCGCGGGCAGATGATCGCGCACGTACCGGGCCCGTTCCGCGGAGGACTGCGTTGACGCCTCCGTGGTCATTCGCGCAACTGCCCGTCGCCGACGACGACGAACTTGTAGCTGGTCAGTTCTTCCAGGCCCATCGGGCCGCGTGCATGGAGTTTGTCGGTCGAGATGCCGATCTCCGCGCCGAACCCGTACTGGCCGCCGTCGGCCAGGCGGGTCGAGGCGTTCCAGAACACGCTGGAACTGTCCACGTCGCGTAGGAACCTTTCCGCTGTGGCGCGGTTGCGCGTGACAATCGCGTCGCTGTGGGCCGAGCCGTACTTCGTGATATGGTCGATGGCTTCCCCCACCCCGTCGACGACCCGCACGGCGAGGATCAAGTCGAGGTACTCGGCGTACCAGTCGTCCTCGGTCGCGGCCTTGGCGGAAGGCACGAGTTGGCGCGTGCTCTCATCGCCGCGCACCTCGACCTTTTGCGCGGCGAGCGACTGCGCGATGCGCGGCAGGAATTGAGCGGCGATCTTCTTGTCGATCAACAGCGTTTCGATGGCGTTGCACACGCCGGGCCGCTGGCATTTGGCGTTGATGACGATCAACTCGGCCATGTCGAAATCGGCTTCGCGGTCCACGAACACGTGGCAGACGCCCTTGTAATGTTTGATCACCGGGATGCGCGACTTCTCCACCACGAAGCGGATCAAGCCTTCGCCGCCGCGCGGGATACAGAGGTTGATGTACTCGTCGAGCTTCAGCAATTCGTCGATGGCCGCGCGGTCGGTCGTCGGCACCACCACGAGGCCGTCTTTGGGCAGGCCCGGCACGCTCATCGCCTCGGCGATGGCCAGGTTACTGTGAATGGCTTCCGAGCCACCGCGCAGAATGACGGCGTTGCCGGTCTTGATGCACAGACAGGCGGCATCGGCGGTCACGTTCGGCCGTGATTCGTAGATGATCAGGATAACCCCGATGGGCACGCGCACCTTCCGGATCTTCATGCCGTTGGGCCGGGTCCATTCGCTGATGAGTTTGCCCACGGGATCATCGAGTGCGACCACTTCGCGGATGCCTTTTGCCATTTCGGCAATGCGTTTGTCGGTCAGGGTCAACCGGTCGAGCATCGCCGACGAAAGCCCCGCCGCTTTCCCTGCCTCGATGTCCTTCGCATTGGCGGCCTTGATCGCGGCGGCGGACCGCTCCAAACCGTCGGCCATGGCCAGCAGGCAGGCATTCTTGGCCTTTGTATCGAGCCTGGCCAGCGCCCGCGCCGCATCGCGCGACCCCTCGGCCAACGTCTTCATTTGTTGTTTCAAATCCATGTTCAGAGAATCACCAAATCATCCCGGTGCACCACCACGCCCGTGGCCGTCTCCAACTCGCTGCCGCCAACCTTCGCCAGGCCGCGCGCGAATTCAACGTCCTTCGCGTCGCGGATGCTGACGACGTCGCCCTGTTTGAACTCGCCTTCCATGGCGACGATGCCTTTGGCCAGCAGGCTTTTCTCATCCGCGCACAACGCCTGCTTCGCGCCGTCATCGACGCGCAACACGCCCTTGGGCCGCTGGAAGAACGCGATCCATCGTTTCCGGCTGGCCAGTTTGCCTTCGTGCGGCGCAAAGATCGTTCCCACATCCTTACCGGCCAGCGTCGCAGTCAGCACCCCCTCGCGTTCGCCGCTGGCAATGATCATCGGGATGCCCGCGCGGGTCACGATCCTGGCCGCCTCTATCTTGGATTTCATTCCGCCCACGCTGGTTTCGCGGTCCGTGCCGCCCGCCAGCTGTTCGATCTCGCGGGTAATCTCGGGGACCGACGCAATCACCTTGCCTTGAGCGCCTTCCAGGAGTCCCTCCACATGCGACAAAATCACCAGCAAATCCGCATCGATCAGCATCGCCGTCAATGCCGCCAGCCGGTCGTTGTCGCCGAACTTGATTTCGTCCACGGACACCGTGTCGTTTTCATTGATGATCGGAATGACGCCGTGTGCCAGGAGCGTCTCCAGCGTATTGCGGGCGTTGAGATGGCGGGTGCGGTTCTTGAGATCGTCGTGGGTGAGCAGGATCTGGGCGACGTGGATGCCGGCCCGGCCAAACATCTCATCGTAGACTGCCATCAGCTTGCTCTGCCCCACGGCAGCCGCGGCCTGCAGTTCATCGAGCTTCTTGGGCCTCTGTTTCAGGCCCAGTTCCGCCATGCCCGCGCCAATCGCGCCCGAGGTGACCACGATCACCTGGCGTTTCTGTTGGTGCAGCGCGACAATTTGCCCGATCACCCGCTCAATCTGTACCGGCGCCAGCGCATGCTGCGCATCGGTCAGCAGGCCCGTCCCCAGCTTGACCACGATACGGTGGACGGCGCCCAGGATTTCCATTCGAAGCTTCATCGGATTGGCAGGTTGCTTACCAGAATCCGGGCCTGCTGTCGAATGGGTATTTGGGGCCGGGAGAGGCCGGAATGGCGTGCCCTTTGCCTTCCAACCTTCCAGTCTTCCATGCTTCCAGTCTTCTGCTGCCGCCCGTCTTCAGGGCTTTCCCTCCGCCCCGCGCTTTTTGAGAAGCTGTTCGATCCCGGCGATGTCCTCCTGCGAGAGTGTCCAATCGCCTGCCGGGGCGGTTTCCTCGATTTGGGACGGTTTGCGAGCGCCGACGATGGCGGCGGTAAGTTCGGGGCGGCGCAAGACCCAGGCAATGGCAAGTTCCGCGACGCTGCGGCCGTGTTTCCGGGCGATGGGCCGCAGGGCTTCGGTGAAGGTGAGGTTGGCGCTCAACAATGGCTCCTGGAAATTCGGGTCGCGGCGGCGATGATCGTCCGCGGGGAACTGCCCGGCGCGTTCGCGCGTGAGCTTGCCGGTGAGCAGTCCCTTTTGCATTGGGCTGTAGCAGATGACGCCAATCTTGTGTTGCGCGCAATAGGGCAGCAATTCATCTTCCACGTCGCGCTTGAGCATGCTGTAAGGCGGCTGCAACGAGGCGACGGGATGGATCGCCTGGAGGCGTTTGAGCTGGGCCACGTTGAAGTTGCTGACTCCGGCGTAGCGGATCTTGCCGTCCTTGATGAGTTCGCCCATCTCGCTCCAGGCTTCCTCGATGTCCGCATCGGGGTCGGGCCAATGGATCTGGTAGAGATCGATCACGTCGACGCCCAGGCGTTTGAGGCTGGCGTCGGCTTCAGCGCGGACGCTGTCGCGTGTCAGCCGGCCGAACACCTTCTTCTGTTTGTCCCAACACAGCCCGCATTTGGTGGCGACCAACGGCGGCCTGGCCAGCCCCTTGATGGCCCGGCCCACGATCTCTTCCGAATATCCCAACCCGTATACGGCAGCGGTGTCGATCCAGTTTATCCCCAGGTCCAATGCCCGATGGACCGTCTTGATCGACTGGGCGTCGTCCTGCGGCCCCCAACTGAAGGCCCAATCGCCACCGCCCATCGCCCACGTGCCCAGGCCCACCGTGGTCAACGACAGATCCGTCCAGCCAAGAATTCGCGTTTGCATGATTTCGCCTCACTTTCAATTCTTGCCATGCCACCCTACATTTCAACGGCCTTTGCCGCAAGTGCGTCCGAACGTCGTTGACAGGGGGTGTCTTTTTGCTAGACTGGCCGCGCTGTATCCCCCGTTTAGAGAGGCAAGTTTTCTGTCTGCCCAATAGGCGAGACATTTTACTGAGGAATTCAATATTATGGCAAAGAACTCGAAGAAGTCTGCTCCCAAACCGAAATCAAGCAAGGCGCCCGCCTCGACCAAGTACGTCTACTTTTTCGGCGGCGGCAAGGCCGACGGCAACGGCCAGATGAAACCGTTGCTCGGCGGCAAGGGCGCCAACCTGGCCGAAATGACACGCATCGGCCTGCCGGTGCCTCCCGGATTCACCGTGACCACGGAGGTCTGCGGCTACTACTACGATCACGGCAAGACCTATCCCAAACAACTGGAGAAACAGGTCGAGACGGCGCTGGTGCAGCTCGAAGCGCTCACCGGCAAACAGTTCGGCGACCGCGAGAATCCGCTGCTCGTTTCCGTGCGTTCCGGCGCGCGTGATTCCATGCCGGGCATGATGGACACGATCCTGAATCTCGGCCTCAACGACGACGTCGTGGAAGTCATCGGCAAAAAGAGCGGCAACCCGCGCTGGGCGTGGGACAGTTACCGCCGGTTCGTGCAGATGTACGGCGACGTGGTGATGGGCGTGCAGAAGATCGGCAAGGACGACCACGAGCCATTCGATGAAGTGATGCATGACCTGAAACACGAGTACGGCGTGAAGGACGACACGGACCTGTCGCCCAAACACCTGAAGGAACTCGTCAAACGATTTGAAGGCCTGATCCTGAAGCGTACCGGGAAGAAATTCCCGCAGGACCCGCGCGAACAGCTCTGGGGTTCCCTCGGCGCCGTGTTCGGTTCCTGGAACAACGACCGCGCCATCGTCTACCGCCGCAAATACGGCATCCCGCACGAATGGGGCACGGCGGTGAACGTGCAGACGATGGTGTTCGGCAATCTGGGCGACACCAGCGCCACCGGCGTGGCGTTCACGCGCGATCCGGCCACGGGCGAGAAGGTGTTTTACGGCGAATACCTGATCAACGCGCAGGGCGAAGACGTCGTCGCGGGCATCCGCACGCCGCAGCCCATCGCGAAGTTGAAACAGGACATGCCCAAGGCGCACGCGGAACTTGAAAAGGTCCGCCGCGCGCTGGAAACGCATTTCAAGGACATGCAGGACTTCGAGTTCACTGTCGAAGACAACAAGCTTTACATGCTCCAGACCCGCAACGGCAAACGCACCGGCGTGGCCGCCGTGCGCATCGCCGTGGAGATGGTCGAGGAAAAACTGATTGATTGGAAGGATGCCGTGCGGCGCGTCCCGGCTGATTCGCTGACACAGGTGCTGGCGCCGATCTTCGACCGCGCCGATCGCGACGCCGCGGTGAAAAACGGCCGGTTGCTTTGCAAAGGCCTGCCTGCCGGTCCCGGCGCGGCCAGCGGCAAGGTGGTGTTCAACGCCGAAGACGCCGTGGCCCGCGCCCACAAGGGCGAGCAGGTCTTGCTGGCGCGCGTGGAGACCAGCCCCGAGGACTTGCGCGGCATGATCGCGGCGGAAGGCATCCTCACGGCCCGCGGCGGCGTTTCCAGCCACGCGGCCCTGGTGGCCCGGCAGATGGGCAAGGTCTGCGTCTGCGGCGCGTCGGAAATCACGATTAATTACACAACCCGCGTGATGCAGGTGGCCGGCCGCACGATCAACGAAGGCGATTACATCTCCATCGACGGCACCCTGGGCGAAGTCTACCAGGGCCAGGTGAAGACGGCCCCCTCGGAGGTCGTCCAGGTGCTGGTGAGCAAGTCCCTCGACGCAAAGAAGAGCCGCACTTACCAGCAATTCGCCAAGCTGATGGGCTGGGCCGACAAGCTGCGCCGGCTCGACATCCGCACCAACGCCGACCAGCCCGATCAGGCGGCCAACGCCATCGCGTTCGGCGCCTCCGGCATCGGCCTGTGCCGGACCGAACACATGTTCTTCGGCGGCGAACGCATCTACGCGATGCGCGAGATGATCCTGGCGGAGACCAAGGAGGCCCGGGAACGCGCGTTGGGCAAGCTGTTGCCGTTCCAGCGCGAGGACTTCGTCGGCATCTTCCGCGCGATGAAAGGTTTCCCGGTCACCATCCGCACGCTCGATCCGCCCTTGCACGAATTCCTGCCGCATGACAAGGAAACGCAGGGCGAGACGGCGCGCAAGATGGGATCGTCCCCTGAAAAGGTGGCAACCCGCGTGGCGGCGTTGCACGAGGCCAATCCGATGCTTGGGCATCGCGGCTGCCGGCTGGGCATCACCTATCCGGAAATCACCGAGATGCAGGCCCGCGCCATTATTCGAGGCGGCGGCGCAGGTGCAGAAGGAAGGCATCAAGGTCAAACCCGAGATCATGATCCCGCTGGTCGGGTTCGCCAAGGAATTGCAGTCCCAACTGGACATCGTCAATCGCGTGGCGGCCGACGTGATCCAGAAGACCGGCCAGAAGATGACCTATCTGGTGGGCACGATGATCGAGATCCCGCGCGGCGCGTTGTGCGCGGACGAGATCGCCAAGTACGCCCAGTTCTTCAGCTTCGGCACCAACGACCTGACACAGACGACGCTGGGCATGAGCCGGGATGATTCCGGCTCGTTCCTGCCGGCCTACCAGGAACTGGAGATCGTGAAGAACAATCCGTTTGCCGCGATCGACCAGGGCGGCGTCGGCCAGTTGATGGAAATCGCCATCGAAAAAGGCCGCAAGACGCGCCCGGACATCAAGCTGGGCATCTGCGGCGAACACGGCGGCGAACCGTCGTCGGTGGAGTTCTGCCATCGGATCGGCCTGACGTATGTGAGTTGCAGCCCGTTCCGCGTGCCGATCGCCCGTCTGGCGGCGGCGCAGGCGGCGTTGAAGGACTTGAAATAGGTCGGGCGACAGGGTGTTTCCAGGGGCGGGTCCGGTGACCCGCCCCCTTTTTTTGTGGACAAAAGGCGCTGGTTGAACCAAAACCATGCGTGAGGCGTCCAACTCTTTGGCGGGAGCGGAACGTGGAAATTCAGCGAAAGAAGCTTGCTTGGAAACTGGCAAAGTCCTAGCTTCAGTTTACCAGAGGACGCCCCATTTTACTTTGTAGGATGAACCGGGAATGAGAATCGATCACGCACAAGAGAGCGAGAACGGGATCAAGATTTACCTCCGGGAAATCGGGCAGATTTCGCTGCTGACGCCCCAGGAAGAAGTCACTCTCGCCGCCAGGATCAAGAAGGGCGACAAAAAGGCGCGCGCTACCGATGATCAAGGCGAACCTGCGCCTCGTGGTCAAGATCGCCCACGACTATTCCAATCTCGGCCTGCCTCTGCTGGACCTGATCAGCGAAGGCAACATCGGCCTGATGAAGGCCGTCGAGCGGTTTGACCCGAAGAAGGGCGGCAAACTTTCCACTTACGCCGCATGGTGGATCAAACAAGCCATCAAACGCGCCCTGGCCAACCAGGCCAAGACCATCCGCCTGCCCGTCCATCTGGTCGACAAGATCAGCAAAATGCGCCGGGCCAGCATGGAACTCAGCGAGCGGCTGGGACGCGAACCGACCGACGCGGAGCTGGCCGTCAAGCTGCGCATCCCGGCGTCGAAGGTGGCGCAGTTGCGCACCATCAGCATCCGCCCCGCCAGCCTCGATGCGCCGATCGGCGAGGACGACGCCACCGAGTTCAGCGAGATCGTCGGGGACGAAAATGCGCTGACGCCGTTCGAGTTGCTGCGCGACAAGACGCTGCGCAACGACATCAGCGAGATCCTCAGCGAACTCGAACCGCGCGAAGCCGAAATCCTGACATTGCGCTTCGGGTTGGACGGCAACAAGCCCCTGACGCTGGAAGGCGTCGGCAGAAAATTCAAGGTCACCCGCGAACGCGTCCGCCAGATCCAGAACATCGCGCTGAACAAACTGCGCCGCCTGATGGACAGACAGGACCGGCCCGGCCCCGCTTCCATCGGGAAGAACTGAGCGATGGACGCCCGGGAGCGCCGGGACGGCCGGCACTCCAAGCTTCCCTTTCATCCCCGCCTGCGGTAGAAACGGTCGCCATGTATGACCACCTGAAAGCCGCCGTTCGCGATGTGCCGGATTTCCCCATCAAAGGCATCCTCTTCAAGGACATCACGCCGATCCTCCAGGACGGTAAACTCTTTCGCGAAGCGGTGGACGCCATCGCCGACCGCCACAAGGGCAAGGCGATCAAGTCAGTCGTGGGCATCGACGCGCGGGGATTCATTTTCGCGGGAGCGGTCGCCTACAAGCTCGGCATCGGCTTCGTACCCGTGCGCAAAAAAGGTAAATTGCCCTACAAGACCGTCGTCACCAGCTACACCCTGGAATACGGCAGCGAAACCAGCGAGATGCACACCGACGCGATCAAGAAAGGCGACAACGTGATCATCGTGGACGACCTGCTGGCCACCGGCGGCACCGCCATGGCCGCCGCCACGCTCGTCAAACAACTCGGCGGCAACATCGCCGAAATCGATTTCCTCATCGAACTGTCCTTCCTCAAAGGCCGCGACCGCCTCAAAGAGCACAACGTCTTTTCCGTGCTGCAGTATTGAGGGCCCTTGTTCGCTGTAGCCGCGCTTGGTAAGCGCGGGCCGGCATTCCTCCTTTCTGTCATGCCGAGCTTGTCGAGGCATCTCTGTCGTTCCCGGCGCATAACGGAAGAGACCCCTCGACAAGCTCGGGGTGACAAATCTTCTAGTCCGAGCACGGTGTTGGAGACCCACGCAAAGAACGATCCAGTTCTATTTGTCTCCCACTCCCATCGCATACTTTCGTTCGCTACGAACGGGCACATGGTGGTCGATGAACAGGAGACGCAGGGGAGATCGCCACAGGTACGGTGTACTGAGTATCGCTGATGATTCCGTCGCCATCTCATCGCAGCGGAAGCAAACGCTCAAGATGACGCTCCTGCCCCGATCGTCCACAATCACGACCCGATGATGAGGAACGAAGCAGAGGGAAATCATGAAAGGAATGCCAATGTCGGGGGCGATGCGCAGAGACGATGTGACCGTCCCCCACTCCTCGCGCGGCAACTCGACAGAAGTTAAGACTTCAGAGTTCCGGTACTCCTCCAACCGCACTGACCAGGCGTTGCGCACAGCCGAAGCGACTTCGTGACGGATCCGGAATGCGTTGATAGTCGGCCAACCGACAAACAAACAAAGCAAGAGGGCTGCGAGTATGTAAAGAAGAACGCGCAGTCTGCGGCGAGCCATACACGCAGGCCTCTACTCGTGGCGTTTGACGATCAGGGTGGCGTTGTGGCCGCCGAAGCCCAGGGAATTGTTCACGCAGGCGTAGACGTTGAGCTCGCGGGCCTTGTTGGGGACGTAATCAAGATCGCAGTCGGGGTCGGGGTTTTCGTAATTGATCGTGGGCGGCACGATGTTGTGCTGGATGGCCATGGCGCAGATGGCGGTTTCCACCGCGCCGGCCGCGCCGAGCAGGTGGCCGGTCATCGATTTGGTGGAGCTAACGGCCAGCTTCTTGGCGTAGGCGCCGAACACTTTCTTGATGGCCTGGGTTTCGCATTTGTCGCCCACCTGGGTGGAAGTGCCGTGGGCATTGACGTAGCTGATCTGGTCGGGAGCAAGATGGGCGTGGCGCAGGGCCATTTCCATCGACCGGGCCGCGCCTTCGCCTTCCGGCGCCGGGGCGCTCATGTGGTAGGCATCGCCGGTGATGCCGTAGCCGGCGATTTCACAGTAGATGCGCGCGCCGCGGCGTTTGGCGTGCTCGAGAGATTCCAGAATGCAGACGCCCGCGCCCTCGCCCATGATGAAACCGTCCCGCTCCTTGTCGAAGGGGCGGCTGGCGCGTTGCGGTTCGTCGTTGCGGGTGCTCATCGCGCGCATCGCGCAAAACCCGGCGTAACCGAGTTGCGTGATCGCCGCTTCGCTGCCGCCGGCCACCATCACGTCCGCGTCGTTATGGATGATGGCCCGGGCCGCTTCACCGAGGGCGTGCGTGGCCGTGGCGCAGGCGGAAACGACGGCCAGGTTGGGTCCCTTGGCGCCCAGCAGCATCGAGACGTAGCCGCTGGCCATGTTAACGATGAGCATCGGGATCATGAACGGCGAAACGCGTTGCGGGCCTTTTTTGAGCAGCACGCCGCATTGTTCCTCGATCGTTTCCATCCCGCCGATGCCCGAACCGACCAACACGCCCATGCGGGTCATGTCTTGCTTGTCGAGTTGGAGGCCTGAGTCCGCCACGGCGATTTTGGCGGCGCCGATGGCGTATTGCGTGAAACGGTCCGTGCGCCGCACTTCCTTGGCGGGCATGAAGTTTTCGGGGACGAAGTCCTTGACCTCGCCGCCGATCTTGCTGTCGAAATTGGTGGTATCGAAGCGCGTGACCGGGGCGATCCCGCTCTTGCCCGCGAGGAGATTCTGCCAAAAGATGTTGAGGTCGTTGCCCAGGGGCGTGATGACCCCCATGCCGGTGATGACCACACGTCGTTCGCTCATGATACCTCGCGCTGCTGCTTAAAAAAATGGGGCATAAAGCGCCAAAATGCAACTCACTTTATGCCCCAAGCAGGACGTACAACAGAAAGAAGCCTGTTACTTTTCGCCCCGCTCCTCAATGTACTTGACCACGTCGCCGACGGTCTGCAGTTTCTCCGCATCCTCGTCGGGGATTTCGGCGCCAAACTCCTCTTCAAACGCCATGACCAACTCGACGGTGTCCAACGAGTCCGCGCCCAGATCCTCGATGAACTTCGCCTCAGGCGTGACCTGGTCGGGGTTGACCCCGAGCTGTTCGACAATGATTTCTTTTACGCGATCCGCTACTGACTTCTCAGCCATGATGCTCCTCCTCTTAAATCGTCTGCTTGTTTATGCGTCAACCGGCTACCCCTGTCAAAGATTTCCTCTAGATGGCCGTGCCGCCATCGACTGTGATCACCTGGCCCGTCACGTAACTGCCCAAATCGCTGGCCAGAAACAGCACCGCCTTGGCAATGTCATCCCCCGTGCCCAACCGCCCCAGGGCGATATGTTCCGTCAACCTCTTCACGGCCTCCGCGCCCACCGCCGCCGTCATGTCCGTCTCGATAAACCCCGGCGCAATCGCGTTGGCCGTGATGCTGCGCGAGCCCAACTCCCGGGCCACCGATTTGGTAAAGCCAATCAGCCCCGCTTTTGACGCGGCATAGTTAGATTGGCCCGCATTTCCCGTCAAGCCAATAATTGATGAAATATTGATGATGCGTCCGCTGCGTTGTTTGAGCATCGTCCGGCTCACGGCCTTGGTGAAAAGAAACGCGCCCTTCAGGTTCGTGTCCAGCACCGTGTCCCAGTCCTCTTCGGTCATGCGCAGCAGCAATTGGTCGCGCGTGACGCCGGCGTTGTTGACCAGGATGTCCACGCGGCCGAAGTCTTTCACGACCTTCTCGCAAACCTCCGCCACCTGCGCGGCGTTGGCGACGTCAACAGCATAGGCCGAGGCCCGCCCACCGGCCTGGGAAATCTCCGCGGCAACAGTCTCGACGTTGGCCGGCGTGCGCCCGCAACAGGCCACCGCCGCCCCTTCGCCTGCCAGTTTCAGGGCAACGGCCCGGCCGATCCCCCGCCCCGCCCCCGTTACCAGCGCTATTTTGCCTTCCAGAAGCTTCTGCATTGCGCCCTTCCTTAGCCGCCCGCGCCGCCTGTTGTCAACGCAAATGCCATCGTCATGCCTGCAGCTTCGCCGTCACGTCGCGCAGCGAGGCGCTGTCGCTGATCGACAACATCTCGACGTCCTTGTTGATGCGCTTCATCAGGCCGCTGAGGACATTGCCGGGACCCAGTTCGACAAACCGGGTAAAGCCCTGGGCAATCAGCCACTGCATCGAGTCGGTCCAACGAACGGAGGACACGACCTGGCGCACCAGCAGGTCCTTGATCTCCGCGACCGACGCCGCGGGGCGGGCGGTGACATTGGACACCACCGGGACCTGTGGTTCGCGCATCGGAAATTCCGTGAGCGCATGCGCCACCTTCACCCGCGCGCCTTCCATCAAACGCGAATGATAGGCGCCCGCCACCACCAAAGGGATCGCGCGTTTGGCTCCGCGGGCTTTTGCCAGGTCCACCGCCCGGGCTACTTCTTTAACTTCACCGGAAATGACGGTTTGGCCGGGACAGTTCAAATTGGCGATGTCCACTCCGGCTTCGCGGCAGACCTCGGCCAGGACGGCGTCGTCGAGATTGATGATCGAGGCCATGCCGCCCCGGGTGGTTTCGCAGGCTTCCTGCATGAACCGGCCGCGCATCTGGACCAGGCGCAGGCCGTCGTCAAACGTCAGCGCCCCGGCGGCCGTCAGCGCGGTGAACTCGCCCAGCGACAAGCCCGCCGCGGCCTCGAATGTCACCTCGCCAACAGCGGTCCGCAGCGCCGCCAGGCAGGCCAGGCTTGTCAGAAAAATCCCCGGCTGCGCGTTGTCGGTCCGGGTGAGGACGTCCTCCGGGCCTTCGAAACAAATCTTCTGCAGGTCGCGGCCCAGCACCTCGTTGGCGCGGGCAAACAGGCTGCGGCACGGCTCAAATGCCTCGCAGAGATCGCGGCCCATTCCCACGGTCTGGCTGCCTTGCCCGGCAAACAAGAGTGCGGTTTTTTTCATCGGATGTATTTTTTCTCGGCTTCGTATTTGGAGGCAAGACGAACGAGGCCGTTGAATTCGTCAAACCCCATCAGTTTGTCGACGTGCCGGCGCGTCGAACCTTCGCGGCGCAAGGCGGTGACGATCTCGCGCGCCACCTGCGCGTAGGAGAACAGTATGCTCAATGGACAGACAATCATTTGGAACCCGATCTCCCGCAGTTCGTCCCGGGTGAGATGGGGCGTGACGCCGCGCTCGAGCATGTTGGCCACCAGCGGCGGCGGCAGTTCCCGGGCGATCTCCTTCAACTCGGCCACCGACCGGGGGGCCTCGACAAACAAGGCGTCCGCGCCCGCCTGCTTATATCTGAGACAACGTTTGATCGCGTCCTTCAGGCCGTTGACCTGGCGCGCATCGGTGCGGGCAACGATGAAGAAATCCTTTTTCCCTCGCGCATCGGCGGCGGCGCGGATTTTTCCAACCTGTTCGGCGACGGGGATGACGCGTTTGCCGCGCATGTGGCCGCATTTCTTCGGCCAGCGCTGGTCTTCGAGGAACATGCCGGCCGCGCCGGCGTTCTGGAGCTGGCGGACGGTGTGGGCGACGTTGAGCGCGTTGCCGTAACCCGTGTCGGCATCGACGAGCACGGGGACCTTTTCCCCGGCGACGGCGCAGACGCGGCGCGCGGCCTCGGCCACGTCGGGCAGGCTGATGTAACCGAAGTCGGGTTCCGCCAGCGTGACGGCGGACACGCTGTAGCCGGAGATGAAAATCACTTCAAACCCGGCGTCACAGGCGATGCGCGCGCTGAGCGCGTCGAACACGCCGGGCATGAGCAGCGTGTCGCGGGCCACGAGCCTGCGGATTTTCTGCGCGGCAGTCACGCTAGGGTTTGGTCACTTCGGCGCGCGCCTCGGCGGCCAGCGGTGTGCTGAGATAACGTTCGCCGGTGGACGGGGCGACGGTCACGATGAGTTTGCCCTTGTTTTCGGGCCGTTTGGCGTACTGGATTGCCGCCCAAACGTTCGCGCCGGAGGAGATGCCGCAGAGGATGCCTTCCTCTTTGGCCAGCCGGCGCGCCATGGTGAAGGAATCGTCGTTGGACACCGTGATCACCTCGTCGATGATCGTGGTGTTCAGCACCTTCGGAATGAAACCGGCGCCAATGCCTTGTATTTTATGGGGTCCAGGCTTGCCGCCGCTGATGACGGGCGAATCCACCGGCTCCACGGCGATACATTTGAAACCGGGTTTTTTACCTTTGATGACCTCGCCGACGCCGGTGATTGTGCCGCCGGTGCCCACGCCTGCGACCAGGGCATCGACCCGGCCGTTGGTGTCCTCCCAAATTTCCACCGCAGTGGTGCGGCGGTGGATCTCGGGATTGGCGGGATTATTGAATTGCTGCGGGAGATAGGAATTCGGGTTTTCCTTGATGATCTGTTCCGCGCGGCGAATCGCTCCCGGCATGCCTTCCGCGCCGGGTGTCAGCACCAGCTCGGCGCCCAGCATGCGCAGCAACATGCGGCGTTCCGCGCTCATCGTGTCCGGCATGGTCAGGATAAGATGATAGCCCTTGGCGGCACAGACGAACGCCAGCGCGATGCCGGTGTTGCCGGAGGTCGGCTCGACCACTATCGTGTCCGGGTTCAACCGTCCTTCGCGTTCGGCGGCCTCGATCATGGCCACGCCGATGCGGTCCTTCACCGAACTGACGGGATTGAAAAATTCGCACTTGATGGCGATGACGGCGTCCAGCCCGCGTGTGACCTTGTTCAGCCGTACCAATGGCGTGCGGCCAATCGTTTTCGTTATATCGTCGAAGATTTGACCCATACCAGCCTCCAAGCAGTTTCGGATTGAGAATCCGGGCCGTTCGTCTATTGTGTTTCACTTGTAGGTGAATGGAATGGCAAACGCAAGCATGGTTTTCTTGCGCCGGCACTTCGCCACCGATCAGAATCCGCCGGGGGCGGACCGGGAAAATTGTTGAGCGGCGGACAAAAGATTTAATAGGCCAAAGCGCATCGGTTCGGGGGAATTTCCGGCGATAAAAATGCACGCGTGCAAAAAAAAGATTCAGGAGTTGCACGCCAAGGAGGTGGGGGTGGGGAACCCCTCTGAAGAACGTGCAAGCTCCTGAATCTGTAACTGCGTCACACAATACAGTTTGTTTCCCACTTTTGCAACTAGATTTTTTGGCTATCCAAGAGCTTGCAGCCTGACACCAACAGCCCATGACACCTGAACCCTCACCGCAAAGCTCACTCGATCCGGCCCGCTTGCCAGTGATGCTGGAGAAAGTCAATAAAGCTTTGTTACAATACTGTGACAAAGACTGGAATTACAGTCGCATCACTTTGCACATCAACCTATTAGAATCAATCATCGGCCCCTATGCCTTGTGGGTTGATATAGCTCAGACAAAGACGAAGCAGGGGCAGGCTGATCTGAAGAACTCGAAGAGTGAAGTAACCTGGGGTGAACATCATTCCAACGAATTGGGGATTCTTGAGATTATCAGCCTCCGGATAAATAAGGCGCTGCTGGAAGCCAGCAACGATGAATTCTGGGATTTCGAGCGACCAATTGTCCGGCTGGCTGGCAAGGAAGAGCTTGCGCAAAAAGGGATTACGCACGCGCTTTGGTATGAGGTCGTCGAGGTAAGCGGCCAGGATTTCGATAACCGCTAGCAGTGACTCTTGATCATCCCGTCGATCAATCGGGACAATGCTTCAACGCCAAACCTCCCCTGCCCCACCAATGCATCCCTCTGCAAAACAGTCACTTTAAACCGCAACTCCTGTGTTACAGGTAACAACTATCCGCCCGCCACTGGGACGATCACTTCCAGCCGGTCTCCGTCTTTCAGTTGGATATCGCCGACGGTTGTGCGCGCCACGACACTTCCGTTATGCTCGACAACGACCTGGGTTGGCCGCCATCCGCTGAGGCTCAAGAACTTCTCCATCGTACAGGGCAGCTCGATTTGCCTGCTCTCGCCGTTGGCGATGATGGTCGCAAGCTTACCGCTCATTCAGGACCGCCTCCCAATCCTTCCAGACCGGCTCGTAGCCCATCGCCTCCAGCCTGGCCGCCATTTCCCGGGGTGACCGATCGTCCGCGATCTGGAATTGCACCGTCGCGTGCTCGCCTTCCGACTCGATTTGCGGTAACGAGGGCTTCACGGAGCGTCCGGCCTTGGTCAGGTGCAGTTCCGCCTTGCCCTGACCCGTATAACCGCCCGGCTCCGTATGGCTCCCGGCGCTGATCATCGTGATGCCCAACGGGATCAACCCGTCACGCAGCTTGGGTGATTCACGCGTGCTGAGAGTGATTCCCACCTCGGGGAATGTCAGGCGCAGGGCGGAGATGAATTGGGCCAAATCGCGGTCTCCCACGGCCGTCAGCGGCTCGAATTCGCCCGCCGCCGGGCGCAGCCGGGGGACGCTCACCGTCAATTGCGCCTTCCAGCATTTTTTCAGCAAATAAGAGATGTGGCCGGCCAGCGCGATGGCTTCGCTGCGCCAATCCGCCAGGCCCAGCAACGCGCCGATGCCCAGGCGCTGGAACCCGGCCGCGTAGGCGCGTTCGGGCGTCTCCAGCCTCCAATCGAAATCCTTTTTCGGACCGCTGGCGTGCATCGCGTCGTAGACCGCGCGGTCGTAGGTCTCCTGGTAAATCACCAGGCCTTCGGCGCCCGCCTGGACGATCGGCAGGTAGTCCGCCGTTTCCATCGGGCCGACTTCCAGGGAAATGCTCGGCCAATCCCGATGCAGTTGCGCCACACAATCGCGCAGATAATCCCGCGAGACAAAATGGGGATGCTCGCCGGCCACCAGCAGGATGTGCCGGAAACCTTCCTGCGTCAAAAACCGCGCTTCGGCGGCCACCTGTTCCGGGGTCAACGTCACACGCAGGATCGGGTTGTCCCGTGAAAACCCGCAATACTTGCAGATATTGATGCATTCGTTGCTCAGGTACAGGGGAGCGAACAACCGCACCACCCGGCCAAAATGTTTTGCCGTAAATTCATGCGAGCGCCGCGCCATCGCCTCGAGATATTCCGGGCCGGTGGCCGCGGGAGACACCAGCGCGGCGAAATCGTCCAGCCGCACCCGCGCCGAGCCGGTGCGCGCCAGGGCGGCCTCCACGTCGGCGGGTGTTGCGTGTTGCGCCAGCCGGCGCAGTTCGGCCAGCGCCAGCCCGTTGAAGGTGGAGACAAAACTCATGGCCAGTCCAGAAAACCCGTCAGCGGGCTGGTGGGGTCGGCGTCCTTGCGCCTTGGCGCCAGCCCCACTTCATACGCCGTGCGCCCGGCTTCCACGGCCGCTTTGAACGCGACGGCCATCCGCACCGGGTCGGCGGCGACGGCGATGGCGGTGTTGACGAGCACGGCGTCCGCGCCCATTTCCAAGGCCTCCGCCGCGTGCGACGGCGCGCCCAGGCCGGCGTCGACGACGACGGGCACGGTGGCTTGTTCGATGATGATGCCGATGCCGGCGCGGGTCTCGATGCCGCGCGCGCTGCCGATGGGCGAGCCCAGCGGCATCACCGTCGCGCAGCCGGCGTCCTGCAATCGCTTGGCCAGCACGGGGTCGGCGTTGATGTAAGGCAGCACCGTGAACCCTTCCTTAACCAGCAGTTCGGCCGCTTTCAGAGTTTCAATCGGGTCCGGCAGCAAGTAGCGCGGATCGGGATGGATCTCGAGTTTCAACCAAGCCGACCCTGTCGCTTCGCGGCCGAGACGGGCCAGGCGGCAGGCTTCCTCGGCGGTGCGCGCGCCGCTGGTGTTGGGCAGCAGAGTGAATTTCTTGGGGTCAACGAACGTCAGGATGTTGGCGAACTTGTCCTGGCGTCCCGACAGATCGGCGCGCCGCAGCGCGACGGTCACCAACTCCGCGCCGCTGGCTTCGAGGGCGGCGGCCATGAGTTCGCCCGAGGCGAATTTGCCCGTGCCCATGATCAGCCGTGAGTGGAACTCGCGGCCGGCGATGCAGAGCGTTTGCGGTTTGTCGGTCATCAATAATCAAAATGGGGTTTGCCGATTGTCGACAAGGATTGCCACTGGCCGCCTTTCATGATCATGCCCTTGTTGCCGCCAAGGCCGTCCTCTTCGCTTTCCCGTTTCCATTCCGCGATCTTTTTGGCCCACAATTGCCGTTTCACCACCCGGATCTGCGCCCGCAGCGAATCCAAATCGTTCAGTTGCCGCTCGAGGGAGGCCTTCTCCATCTCCAGCGCCGCTTCCTGTCCGCGCAGGGTATTGATCTGCTCCTGGTCCGCGCTGTTGACGTCCTTCAAGGCGCCGAGCTGTTGCTGGACGGAGAGAAGCTGGTTGGACACGGAGCCCAGTTGCATCATCAAGCGGTCCTTGTCGCCCTCCAAGGCGGACAGCTTTTCCTCCTCCGTCTGCACGGAATGCTGGGCCGCATCCAGGTCCTTCGTCAGCGACTGGATTTGCTGTTGCATCTGGCTCACCTGCTGTTCGGCCTGCGTCTTGCCGGTCTCCAGCGTGTCCATCTTCTGCTGCAATTCGGCGACCTCCGCCTGCATCTGGCTTTTCACATTCGCCACTTCTGCTTCGGCGGCGGACTGCTGCTGCTGCGAGGTTTGGGTGCTCTGGTAATACAGCACGCCCAGAACGATGGCCGCGACGGCCAGGATCACTGCCACAATCTTCATTGCACGGTCTCCTTGGTTTTGAGCAGCACTACATTGGCGCCGCCGCGACGGTACCCTTGTAAATCCAGGGTCACGTGGACGTAACCAATCCCCTTGAGTGCTTGCGTAATCGATTCACGCAGTTCTTCTTCCAACAATCGAGGCAATTCTTCCGGGCCGACCTCGATGCGCGCCAGCGTGCGATGGTGCCGGACGCGCACATCGTGAAATCCAGCGTCGCGCAACACGTTCTCCGCTGCTTCGATCATGGCCAGCGCTTCGACCGTCACCGGGTCCCCGTGGGGAATGCGGGACGACAGGCAGGCCATCTGCGGTTTGTCGGCGGTCGGCAGGCCAAGCTGGGCGGACAAATCCCGGATCTCCTGCTTGGTCAGCCCGACTTCTTTCAAGGGGGCGCTCACCCGGTAGAGAGCAGCAGCCTGCGCGCCCGGCCGATAATCCCCCGCGTCGCTGGCGTTTTCCCCATACAGAAGCGTCTGCCAGCCTTCGGTTTGTGCAATCGTCTTCAACGATTCAAAAAGTTCGGATTTGCAGAAATAGCAGCGGTTGGTCGGATTGCTCGCGTAATTCGGGTCCGCCATCTCACGCGTGGGAATCACCCGGACGGGAAAGCCAAATTGCCGCCCAATCGCCAGCGCCTCGTCCAATTCGCGCCTTGGCAAGCTCGGCGAATCCGCGATCACCGCCAGCGCATCGCCGCCCAACACCTGATGCGCCACCGTCGCCAAGAACGCGCTGTCCACCCCCCCCGAATAAGCCACGAGCGTCCGCCCATAGCCGCGCAGCAGAGACTTCAGATGTTCGAGCTTGGGAGTCACACACCGATTCTAACGCGGATCGAAAGGGGTGTCAAAGCGGAAGGCCGCGCGCCAGACATCAGCCAAGACGCGCCGGGTCGAGCAATCTGGCTCCGTGATGAATTGTCAGCAATTCCACCACGTCATCGCGCAAGCGGTAAACGATCCGGTAGTTGCCGAGGATGATCTCGCGAATCTTGGGGTCGTTCTTTTCGGGAACGATTCTTCCCGATTCTGGAAATCGCTCAAGACGTTCCGTCGCAGCAAATACGTCAATGACGAACAGGCTGGCGTAATGGGGAGAGTCGTGCGCGATGAAATCTGTAACCGCCTCAAGATCGCCAACGGCTTGTGCAGTCCACCTTACTTCAGCCACTTGGCCATCTTCTCCCTGACTTGGGCGTGAGGAATCGTCTGGCCAGCATCGGCTTGTGCCAGCCCGCGATCAATCTTCGCGAGAAACAATAACCGCTGCATCGCGTCTTCGAAGGACGCATCATCCGGCAAATCGCGAACCGCTTCGAGCACTTTTTGCTTGGCCGTCACAGTATTTACACTACCACGTCTAGTCCGGAACATCAACTTGTTGCGAGCTTCATGCTTATCGGCGGGGTCACGAGACCTGACAATGGGTCAGAATACTTTCTGTCGCACCAAAAGGTAATCCAGCAAGAGTGCGATACCCAAGATAAGCATCAGAATGCCGCCCCATTTGCCTGATTTGTCGCCAATGCGCCAAACGGCCCCATAGACTGATTTGCCGTTGCGAATGCGCCACTGCACGATCCGCGGGACGACCATCGTCCAAGCTCCCAGAAGGAGGAACAGGCAGCCGTAGAATAAGGAGCCGCTCACCGCCCTACCCCGCATCCTCGCCCAACTCGACGTTCCAGTAGGCGAGGTCGAGGAAATGTTTCCAGCTGTCGTGGGCGACCATGGTGATGGTGACGTTGACGAACGGACGCCACTTCGGGCGCTTCGGCTTCTTGATGAGGTGCATGCCGGCTTCGGTGGGCGTGCGGTTGGCTTTGCGCGTATTGCAAGGGATGCAGGCGCAGACGATGTTTTCCCACGTGGTGGTGCCGCCGCGGTCGCGGGGGATGACGTGGTCGAGGTTCAATTCGCGCCGGTCGAAATGTTTGCCGCAGTACTGGCAGGTGTTGCGGTCGCGCTCGAAGATGTTGTGCCGGGTGAATTTCACTTCCTTGTGCGGCAGCCGGTCGAAGAACAGCAGCAGGATCACGCGCGGGATGCGGATCTTGAAGGAAACGGTGTGGACGACGTCTTCGCCGTGGTGGCCCTGGCTGAATTCGCGCCATTCGTGGAAATCGAACGTCTGGAAGTCGCCGTCGTCTTCGACGACGACCTCGGCGTGGCCCATGTACAGCAGCATAAACGCCCGTTCCGCCGTGCAGACATTGATCGCCTGCCAGAGGCGGTTGAGCACCAGGACGTTCTCGTTCAAGAGGTTTCGCATGGTCAACCCCGGAAGAGCCCCCAATCCGAAGGATCGTAAGCCCAAGAAAGGCTATCACATTTTCCTTCGCGCCGTCAACTGCCCGGCGACCACGCAATTCTTGCTCGACATCGCCCGCGTTTTTCTCAATAACCAGTCGGACAGCAACCTTACATTCCCGGAGAAACCGACCATTTATGAATCGAAAAGTCACCGTGTTCGGCGCGGGGTTCGTCGGCTCGACCACCGCCCAGCGCATCGCCGAAAAGCAACTGGCCGACGTCGTGATGGTGGACATCGTGGAAGGCATGCCGCAGGGCAAGGCGCTCGACATGATGGAGTCCGCCTGCCTGGAGGGATTTGACGCGAAGATTTCCGGTTCGAACGATCCCGCCGCCTGCGCGGGCAGCGACCTGGTGGTCGATCACCAGCGGCATCGCCCGCAAACCCGGCATGAGCCGCGATGATCTGTTGAAGACCAACGCCGGCATCGTCGGCGGCGTTTGCGAGAACATCAAGAAACACGCCCCCAGCGCCACCGTCATCGTCGTCAGCAACCCGCTGGACGTGATGACTTATCTGGCCGGCGTGAAACTCGGGTTCCCGAAAAATCGCGTCATCGGCATGGCCGGCGTGCTCGACAGCGCGCGGTTCCGCTGTTTCCTGGCGATGGAACTCGGCGTGTCGATGCGCGACGTGGACGCGATGGTGCTCGGCGGTCACGGCGACGACATGGTGCCGCTCGTCCGTTACGCCACCGTCGCGGGCATCAAGGTGGAGGACTTGCTGGCGAAGGAGAAACTGGACGCGCTGGTCACCCGCACGCGCAACGGCGGCGCGGAGATCGTCAATCTGCTCAAGACCGGCTCGGCTTATTACGCCCCGTCCTCGTCGGTGGTGGAAATGGTGGGCGCCATCTTGCATGACGAAAAACGTGTGCTACCTTGTGCCGCGTGGTGCACCGGCCAGTATGGCGTGAAAGACATGTTCGTCGGCGTGCCCGCCGTGCTCGGGCAGGGCGGCGTCGAGAAGATCGTCGAGCTGAAGCTGAGCGGCGACGAATTGGGTCAATTGAAGAAGTCGGCCGACCACGTGCTGGAGAATGTAAAGCGGTTGTCCTTGTAACCACAGAGACACGGAGAACACAGACTCTCTGTGTCTCTGTGGTTGATCTGTGAGCCGTGAAAAACTGATGCAGTTGTCGCTGGGGTCTCCGTTGATACCCCTCCTCAAACGGAGACTCGATGGTGGGCTCTTTTTGTCTCTGAATTCCGTGGCCGACGCCGCGAAGCCGTTCATCACCGCCCTGCTCTCTCGCGCCACCGCGCGCCCCGTCCTTCTTGTCACCGACGGCCTGAAATCGCAGGAGGCATTCTTCAACGACCTGGAAACATTCCTCCCCGACGCACAATTCTACCCGGCCTGGGAAGTGCTTCCCCACGAGGACGTTCTGCCTGACGCCGATACGATTGCGGCGCGGCTCAGGACCTTATCGAATCCCGGCGCGTCCGCCACAATCGCCTCCGTTCAGGCGCTGATGCAGCGCACGTTTGCGCCTGATGCCTTTCGCTCCTTGCGCATCGAAGTGCACGTCGGCCAGTCATATGAACAGCAAGAGTTCATCGATCACCTGACCGAACTCGGCTACCACCCGGAATACCAGGTCAACGAGCGCGGCGACATGGCGGTGCGCGGCGGTCTGGTAGATTTCTATCCGCTCGACCGCGATTACCCGGTCCGCGTCGAATTCTCCGGCGACGAAATCGAATCAATCCGCGTCTTCGATCCCGTCTCGCAGCAATCACGCGAGAAACTCGAAACAGTCGCCGCGACGCCGGCCGGCGAAATCGGCTTGTTGAAGCAAGCGCCGCACAAAGCCGCCTCCCTCGTCGACTTGCTTCCGCGCAATACCATCCTCGTCCTTGACGAACCCGCCCGGCTCGCCGAGGCGGCCGCGCACTACGCACAACAGGTGCCCCGCGGCGACCCGTTCTTCGTGTCATGGGAACAGGTGCTCACCACGGGTTTCACCTGCGTCCATCTCACAGAAGCTATCGCCATCGATCCGCCGCCCGAGTACATCAACCTGCGCGCCGCCTCGCTCGACGCGTTCCGCCCGCTCGACGCGCGCGCGCCCGAGCCGGAGATCGCCGAGCAGATGCGCCGGGCCTTCTTCGAACAGATGCAGCGCTGGGCCGACGAAGGAGACGCGTTGTTCCTCTTCTGCGGCAACGACGGCGAGAAACAACGCTGCGAGGAACTTCTCGAGGAATACCACTTCCGCACGCCGCGCCTGGAGATCGACATCGGGAGCCTGTCGCGCGGGTTCCTCTGGCCGGGCGCCAAACTCGCCGTGATCACCGACGCGGAGATCTTTGGCCGTTACAAGCAACTGCGTCCGCATCGCAAATTCCACACGATGACCCAGCCGTCCGATTGGACCGAACTGCAGGAAGGCGATTTCGTCGTCCACATCCAGCACGGCGTCGGTAAATACCTCGGCCTCAAAACCCTCGAGTTCAACGGGACGAAACAGGAGGCATTGACCATCGAGTATGCCAACGAGGCTCGATTGTATGTCCCTGTAGACCAGGCACATCTAGTCTCCAAATACATCGGCTCCGGCAAACGGATGCCGAAACTCCACGAACTCGGCGGCAGCTTGTGGCAGCGCCAGAAGTTCTCCGCTGAACGCGCCATCATGGATCTCGCCGCCGAACTGCTGGAGATCCAGGCGGCGCGAGAGACGCTCGAAGGCCACGCCTTCCCGGCCGATGTGCCGTGGCAGCGGGAGTTCGAAGCGGCGTTCGTCTTCGACGAGACACCCGACCAACTTACCGCCATCGAGGAAGTCAAACGCGACATGGAATCAAAGAAGCCGATGGACCGCCTGATCTGCGGCGACGTCGGCTACGGCAAGACCGAGGTCGCCATCCGCGCCGCGTTCAAGGCGGTGATGGACGGCTACCAGGTCGCCGTGCTTGTACCCACCACGATCCTGGCCGAGCAACACTTCAACACGTTTCGCGAACGGATGGCGGGTTATCCCATCACCGTGGAAATGTTGTCCCGCTTTCGCACGGCGCGCGAGCAGAAGAAAGTCGTCAAGCTGCTGAGTGAAGGCGGCGTGGACATCGTCATCGGCACCCATCGGTTGCTGTCGGCCGACGTGCAGTTCAAAAACCTCGGCCTGGTCGTCGTCGACGAGGAACAACGGTTCGGCGTGCTGCACAAGGAGCGGTTCAAACAGTTGAGGAAACTGGTGGACGTGATCACGCTGTCCGCGACCCCGATTCCGCGCACGCTGTACCTGGCCTTGACCGGCGCGCGCGACATGAGCACCATCGAGACGCCGCCGCAGGACCGGTTGCCGGTCGAGACCACGATCGCCGCCTACGACGAACGGCTGATCAAGCAGGCGATCCAGCGCGAGATCAATCGCGGCGGCCAGGTGTACTTCCTGCACAACCGCGTCCAAAGCATTGAAGGAGTGGCCGACAGGCTGCGCAAGCTGTTCGACGACCAGGATATCAGCATCGACGTCGGCCATGGCCAAATGGGCGAGAACGAGCTGGAGACGGTGATGCATCGCTTCGTGAAAGGCCGCATCGACGTCCTCGTTTGCACGACCATCATCGAAAGCGGCCTGGACATTCCCAACGCCAACACAATCATCATCGACCGCGCCGACCGGTTCGGCTTGAGCGATCTGTACCAATTGCGCGGGCGCGTGGGCCGCTACAAACACCAGGCGTATGCCTACATTCTGCTGCCGCGCCACATGCAACTTGTCCAGACCGCCCGCAAACGCATCAGCGCCATCAAGCAGTACAGTTCCCTCGGCAGCGGGTTCAAGATCGCCATGCGCGACCTGGAGATCCGCGGCGCGGGCAACATCCTGGGTCCCGAACAAAGCGGCCACATCATGGCCATCGGATTCGAATTGTACTGCCAGCTCCTGAAGGAAAGTGTGACGCGACTCAAGGGCGGCCGCGTGAAGAAGCGCGTGTCCGTCACGTTGAAGATCGACTTTCTCGTCGGCCCCGGCGGCGATTCCCTGGCGCGCATTTCCTCCGACTACATCAATGATGCGCGCCTGCGCATTGGCGCGTACCGCAAGATCGCTTCCACGGCCGAACTGGCCGACGTTGAAGCGCTGCGGGCCGAACTGCGCGACCGCTACGGTCCCCTTCCCCGCGACGTGAAATGGCTGTTGCGCTGCGCCGAAGCGCGCGTGCTGGCGGCCGCCGCCGGTGTGGACACCGTGGAAACCCGCGACAACAAGATCATGCTCACTCAGCGCGGCCAGCTCTTCCAGGTCGGCGGCAAATTCCCCCGCCTGACCGCCTCCACACCCGAAGGCAAACTGGCCGAGATCAAGAAGCTGCTGGGGTCGCTGGGCAGGACGGCTACGGCGGGGGCTGGGAAGGCGCCGTCGTAGCGGCGGCCAAGTTGCGCTCCAGCGCGCGGCGCATGGGTTGGAAGTCGGGGGCCTCCAGTTTGGCGATCCATTGGCGGGCTTCGTCGTACCGGGCCTGGTGGAGGCAGACGCGCGCGAGCTGGCCATACACGCCTTGTTGTTCCCGGGGTTGCAGAGGCTGGCCCAGACAAAAGGCCCAGGCCGCATGCGCTTCCCGCCAGTCCGGGTCCTTCATCATGAAGAAGCTTTCGGCGTACGCGCTGGCGTACTCGAATTCCCGCGGCGCCAGATCGCGCGCGATACGGAATTGCTCCAGACTGTGGCGGAAAATCTCGTCCGTGTCCCAGCCGTACACGTCGGTCGCGTCCTGGCGATAGAGGATGCAGGTTGTTGCCCAGTTGTAATGGAAGACGGGGTTGGCGGGGTCCAATTCGTACGCCTTTTGATGCAGCCGCAGGGCATCGCCCGGGCGTCCATCTTCGCCGAATTCGACGGCGAGATCGTTGTACGCCAGGGCGCAGCGCGGGTCGGCCTCGATGGCCTTCTTCCACCATGCGATGGCCTCTTTCCCGCGCCCGGTGTCGTTCAGAAAACCGCCGTAGGCCACCATGACGGGCGCATGCCGGGGGTGTTGCTCCAGAAAGGACCGATAATCCGCATCCAACCGCCTCAGTTTCGCGCTCAACATGCTCCGCGTCAGCGCGGAACGGTTGGTGGAGGTCTGCGCCAGGTCCTGCATCAGCGCGTCGTCGCGCGCCAGCAGTTGTTGGTACGCGGCGGCAACGTCCGCGGGGTCACCGGCCATGGCGGGGCTGCAGGCGCCTCCAGCCAGCGACAAGGCAATCGCCAGCCAAATCGCCGGCTTCATTTCAGTGGCCTTTCCAATCAGCGGCGGGATTTTCCGCGCCCGGCCGTTTGTCCAGCGGATCGTACTTCTCGGCCAGACCCAGTTCGAACGGCTGGTTGTCGGGGTTGGGCGTGTACTGGCGGTACTGGGAGTGGCACTTGTAACAGATCGTCACGTCGGGCAGAAACTTGTAGAGCAACGCGTCGGCCACGACGAACACCGCCCAGACCAGCGTGCCTTCCACCAGCCGGTTCTTCCATGCGCACAGCAAAAACAGCAGCGCCCCGGCGGCAAACACCGTCACGCCCAGCGCGCGGTTGAAGTCCTTTTGCACATAGACCTTGTTGCAATCGCAGACGGCGCAGTGGTCCACGACGTTGTCGCGGCGCATCCGCTCGGTGATCCGCAGCCGGACGGGTCCGTTACAAAACGGGCAGGCCCGTTCATTGCCGCCGGCGGGATCGAACTGGGCTTCCTTGTGGCACTGGGGACAACGTAACGAGATCTTCACCCGGCCAGCGTACCACAGGCGTCCGGTTGGGCAAGCCCGCAACGCGCCCGTTTTCCGCGCTCGACAAATCGCGCCTGGTTGGCGTATTCACCTGTACCGTGAAGGCGGTGATCCAACGTGTTTCCCGGGCCGGCGTTCGCGTGAACGGCGAGGTCATTGGCCGGATCGAGCGCGGGCTGCTCGTGTTGCTGGGCATTGGCCGGCAGGACACCGGGGCCGACAGGGACTGGATGATCAACAAACTGCTGGCCCTGCGCGTGTTCCCCGACGACGAGCAGAAGATGAACCGTTCGGTCACCGACGTCGGCGGCGGCATCCTCGTTGTCTCGCAGTTCACCCTCTACGGCGACGCGCGCAAAGGCACGCGCCCGAGTTTCACCGACGCGATGCCGCCGGCGGAGGCCGAGGCCTTCTACAACGCCTTCATGCAACAACTGCGCGGCGCGACCGCGCTGGTTGTGGCTGAAGGGAAGTTTGCGGCGATGATGGACGTGGAACTCGTCAACGACGGCCCTGTCACCATCCTGCTGGACAGCGCGCGATGAGAAAGCCGGCGGAAAAGCATCCCGAGCCCGTGTTCACCCTCCCCGCGCCCGTCAATCTGGCCAACATCACGGTGATCCTGGTCGAACCCGCAACTCCCGGAAACATTGGCTCCGCGGCCCGCGCCATGAAGACGATGGGGTTGACTGACTTGGTCGTGCTCAACGGTCCTGACAAGTTCGCGATCCAACAGCAGGCGGTCATGATGGGCCACGGCGCGCACGACGTGCTGCAGCGCGCCCGCGCGGTGTCGACTTGGGAGCAGGCAACGGAAGGGCTGCACTGGCTGGTGGGCACGACGCACCGCAAACGGCGTCCCCAGTTCCCGCAAATCACCGAAGCGCGCCAGGCGGCGGCCAAGGTCGTGCCGGTTTCGCGTGAACATCGGGTCGGGATCGTGTTTGGCCGCGAGGAGGCGGGGCTGACGGACGCGGAGTTGCGCAAATGCCACGACATCGCCAGCGTGCCGCAGGCGGCGGAGCATCCGTCGCTGAATCTCTCGCAGGCGGTGATGCTGTTTTCGTACGAGCTGTATCTGGCCAGCCTCGGCGAAGTGCCCCGGCCGCGCTACACGCTGGCCACAGTCCAGGAAGTGGAATCGATGTTGAAACATCTGTCCGAATCACTGGCCAGGGTCGGGTTCAAGCCGCACCAGGGCGATCCTGAATCCTTCCTGCGCGCCATCCGGCGCGTCATCAGCCGCGCGCCGCTGGAGAAGCGGGATTGCAATGTGCTGCACAGGATCTGCCAGCAGATTGATTTCTACGTGCAAGGCCACGGGCCGAAGTAATCAGCGGACGTGTTCCCAGGCGTGGTAGGAGCTGCGGACCAGCGGGCCGCTTTCCACGTGGCGAAACCCGAGGGCCAGCGCTTCCTGCTTGAGATCGCCGAATTCCTGCGGCGTGACGTAGCGAACGAGGGGAAGCTGGTCGGGGGACGGCTGGAGGTATTGGCCGAGGGTGAGGATGTCGCAGCCGTGCCGGCGCAAATCGGCGAACACCGCGAGCAATTCCTCGTGTGTCTCGCCGAGGCCGAGCATCAGGCCGGATTTGGCCAGGATGTCCGGGCGAAATTCCTTCGCCATCGCCAGCACGCGCAGGGAGCGTTCGTAAACGGCCCCGGGCCGCACGGGTTTGTAGAGGCGCGGCACCGTTTCCATATTATGGGCCAGCACGTGGAGCGCGGTCTTGACGACGCGCTCGACGCAGGCCGGTTCGCCGCGAAAATCGGGGATGAGCATTTCCAGTTTGGCTTGCGGCAGGCGGGCGTGGATGGCCCCGATGGTCGACGCGATGTGCTGCGCGCCCTGGTCGGGCAAATCGTCGCGTGTGACAGACGTGAGGACGACGTACTCAAGTCCCATCGCCGCAACCACTTCCGCTACGTGCTCCGGCTCGCCCGGGTCGAGATAACCCGGTTTGCCCTTGTCCACCGCGCAGAAATTGCACCGGCGGGTGCAGACGTCGCCCATGAGCATGAATGTGGCCGCGCCGTGGCTCCAGCATTCACCGATGTTCGGGCATTGCGCCTCCTGGCAAACAGTATGCAGGTTGAACCGTCCCAGCGTGTCTTTCAGGTACCGATACCGTTCGCCGCCGGGCACGCTCGTGCGGATCCATTCGGGGTGGCGTCGCCGGGGCGCGGATTGAATTGTCACCAGGTCGGTATTCATATATATGGCAAACGGAGGATAAACCACCGGCCGGCGTTTGTCACGCGCCGGAGAGGCGGGTCATTCTCAAAAATGATTAAGGCCGTATTAGGTCGTATTAGGCCGTATTCGGCCGGAGCAGGACGAACACGGACTGCACGGACGGGCACTCCGACGGGAAAATTGAAGGTTGGACTAGGTTTGACTAGGTGCGACTTGGTTTGACTAGGTTTGACTTTTCCGAATCGGCCTTCAGCGCCGGGTCGTCTGGAGGGCGAGCCTCCCGGCGAGCCGCGCCGTCCGGACCCGGGCGCGCCCGCTGGACACACCCCTGGCGCCGTCACCACAGCGGCATGGGCCGCCGGACTTATGCTCACTGCATATGACATACGGCCCTACAGTAGCACAGTTCCGACAACCTGCAAGCGCAAGTTGGACAGGGTCGATGGGGTGGACAACGTGGACGCAACGCAGCTGCCGGGAAGGTCAGCGGCGGGCCGGGGTGAATTCGGGGAAGAAGGGGTTGTGCTGTTTTTCCTCGGCCACGGTGGTCAGGGGGCCGTGGCCGGGGCAGATGATGGTGTTGTCGGGCAGGGAAAAGATTTGTTCGCGATTGGTCCGCAGGGCGTCCTCGTAGGACACGGCGCCGCCGCCCATGGACCCGGCAAACAGGGCGTCGCCGACGATTGCCACCGGTTTGTCCAGTCCGCTGATGACGTAAGTGGTCCCGCCGCGTGAATGGCCGCTGGTCAGGCGCGTTTCGACCCGGAGCGATCCAATTTGGAATGTTTCTCCCGGGGCAAATGACGCGGCTTCGTCGGTTGTTTCGAGGCGGGAGGCGAGCGCGGAGGCCCCGGTCGCCGTCTTCAGTCTCGCCAGATCATATATATGGTCCGTATGGGTGTGTGTGATGAAGACGTGCTTGACCGGCAGATGTTGCCTCCTGGCAAACTCGGCGATCACGTCGGAGTCAGACCCTGTATCGAAGGCGGCGGCGTGTTTCGACTGGGGGTCCCAAATCAGGTAGGCATTGACGGTCATGTCGTCGAACGGGGTATTGAAGGAGGCCAACCCGTTCAGGGTGCGCGGGGCGGGACGCCAGGCGCCTTTGCCGATGTCCACCAGCGCGTCGGCGCCGAGGCCGAGCACGGGCGCGAGCGCGCGGACGACGCGTTCGTTAAACCGGCCCGCTTTGGTTTCGCTCAATTCTTCGAGCGAAACGCGCGCGGCCTGCGCCATGCGTTCGTCCGGCCATTTCAGTCCGCGTTGTGCTTTGCCGAGGATATCGTTGAAATTGTCTTCCAGCGGAATCATATGGGTCCACCCTTCTGATCAATGGATCAATTCTGTTCGGCAGCAGACCGCGGCCGTCAGGTGTTTAATTTGGCGCGGCGACGGCGGCGGTACCAGAAGATGGCGAGCGAGCCGGTGCACAGCAACATGAGGATGCTGGGTTCAGGCACGATCGTCAGCTCGTGGAGGGAGCCGCCATTGAGGATCAGGACATTGGCGCCGTTGAGGTTGCTCGGATCATAGGAGACGCCGGTGACGCCGTTGGAATTCTGGAAGTAGAGTTCGACGTTGTTGCTGATGATCAACAGCGAGCCGGGGTCGATGGTCAGGGTATTGACGTACAGGCCGGCGACGTTGCCGTCGTTGGCGCCGGGGCCCTGGGGCGCGAACGAGTCGGCCAGCATCAGGGTGCTGGTGTCGTTCATGTCGCCGATTTGCAGGGTGCCGAGCGCGAAGTTGTTGGTGTAGCCGAGGGGGATATCGTTGGTGGTGGAGCCGAACTCGAAGACGTTGGTGGAGAAGATTCCGAAGGCGTTGGTGAAGTAGACTTCGTTGGACGACTGGATGGTGCTGATGTAACCGCCGAGGTTCAGGCCGGCGACGTACATGGACTGCGTGTAGCTGTTGTTCCCGTTGAAGGTGAACTGGCCTTTGGTGGTGTCGTATTGGTTCGACAGCGAGCTGACGTTCACAAAGTTCGATTTGAACAGATAGCTGTCCCCGGCGCCCATCACGATGTAGCCATTGGTGGCCACGGTGTAATCGCCGTAGAAGACGTTGGTGCTGGGATCGGAGACCCAGGCGCCCTTGTTGACGACGGCGCTGTTGAAGGTGCCGACGCTGTTCATGAAGCTCACCGTGCCGGCGTTGGTGAACACGGAGTTGACGATCAACTGGCCGTTGTTGGCCCCGAAGAAGCCGCTGTTGGTGTTGTAGATCGTGCTGCCCGTCAAACTCAACGGGGCCGAACCGCTGGCCAGCAGCGTGCCCGCGTTGACCAGGCTGGAGTTGATTGTGCCAAACGCCGTGATAAAGCCGCCGGCGCCGTTGGTGACCGTTCCGCCCGAGAGCACGCCGCCGCTGAGCACGATGGAACCGTTGTTGACCCAGGCGGGATTCTCCGTCAACTGGTTGGCCGCGATATTGATGGTGCCCTTGTTGACAAGGGCGGCCGTGATCGTGACGTTATTGTTGAGATTGAAACTGCCGCTGTTGGCGAGGGTGTTGCTGATCGCGCCCTGGAAGTTCATCAGGCCTGTGTTGTTCACCGGGCCATTGAGGAAGGTGTTGACGGTGACGGCGACCGTGGCCGCGTTGCTGAGCGCGCCGTTGAACGTGGTGCCGGAGACGACGCCGTTGGTCAGCACGCCCGTGCCGCTGACGGTCAGCAGTTTATTGGAAGAGGTCTGGCCGTTGAGGTTGAACGCGCCGCCGTTGATCGTGGCATTCTGTGTGAACGTGGCACTGTTGCGCAGTGTCATGCTGCCGCCACCGCTGTTGACGAAGCTGTTGCTCATCGCGCCCTGGAAGACCATGACGCCGGTGTTGGTGACCGCGCCGTTGAAGTAGGTGTTGGCCGATACAAACACCGTGGCGTTGTTGCTCAGCCCGCCGTTGAACGTCTCGCCCGCGACGCCATTGGTCAGCACGCCCGTACCGGCGACTGTCATCAGGCCGTTGGAGTACGTCTGGCCGTTGAGGTTGAACACGCCGGCGTTGACGATGGCGTTTTGGGTGATTGTGGCGGTGTTGGTCAGCGTCATGGCGCCGGCCCCGCTGTTGACGAAGTTGTTACTGATCGCGCCCTGGAAGACCATGACGCCGGTGTTGGTGATCGAGCCGTTGAAGTAGGTGTTGGTTGAAACAAACACGGTGCCGTTGTTGCTCAGGCCGCCGTTGAAGGTCGCGCCGGCGATGCCGTTGGTCAGCACGCCCGCGCCGCCGACGGACATGAAGCCGTTGGAATAGGTTTGGCCGTTGAGGTTGAACACGCCGGCGTTGACGATGGCGTTTTGGGTGATCGTGGCGGCGTTGGTCAGGGTCATGACGGCGGCGCCGCTGTTGACGAAGCTGTTGCTGATCGCGCCCCGGAAGACCATGACGCCGGTGTTGGTGATCGAGCCGTTGAAGAACGTGTCGGCCGACACAAACACCGTGGCGTTGTTGCTCAGGCCGCCGTTGAAGGTCGCGCCGGCGATGCCGTTGGTCAGCACGCCTGTGCCGCCGACGGACATGAAGCCGTTGGAATAGGTTTGGCCGTTGAGGTTGAACACGCCGCCGTTGACGGTGGCGTTTTGGGTGATCGTGGCGGCGTTGGTCAGCGTCATGGCGCCGGCACCGCTGTTGACGAAGCTGTTGCTGATCGCGCCCCGGAAGACCATGACGCCGGTGTTGGTGATCGAGCCGTTGAAGAACGTGTCGGCCGACACAAACACCGTGGCGTTGTTGCTCAGGCCGCCGTTGAAGGTGGCGCCGGTAAGGCCGTTGGTCAGCACGCCTGTGCCGCCGACGATCATGAAGCCGTTGGAATAGGTTTGGCCGGCGAGGTCGAAGACGCCGCCCGTAATCGTGGCGGTGCCGGTGACGCTGCCGCTGCCGCTGACGGTCAAGCTGCTGCCGGGGGTGGACTGCAGGAGGTTGCCGGCTGATCCACCGAACACCACGCGTCCCTGGTTGGCGAGCAGACCGCTGATTGCCCCGAAGTTGGTGACAGTGCCGCTGCTGAGGTTGGTAAGGTCCCCGCCGCTGACGACGCCGCCCAGGGAGATGTTGACGAGGCCGCTGTTGGTCCAGGCCGTCGAGATATTCAGCGTACCGGCGGAGGCGCCGCCCTGGACGTCAAACACGCTAGTTTGGACGGGGGCGATGGTGAGCGTCATCGTGCCGTTGGTGGCGTTTAACAGGCCGAGGTTGATCAACGGGCTGGTGATGGTGCCGTACCCGGTGATCAGGGCGGTGCTGGAATTGGTCAGCGTGCCGCTGCGGAAGTAGCCGCCATCCATCAGGATGGTGCCGCTGTTGGCCACGGGCGCGTTGCTGTTGGAACCAAAGATCATCTGGCTGCCCAGTTCGACAGCCAGCGTGCCGCTCTGCTGGATGTTCAGGATGTTGCCGGGATTGGCGAAGTAGAGGATGCCGTTGCCGCCGGCCACGGTGTTCGTTGAGCGAATGGTGCCGGTATTGACCAGTTGGTTCGTCAAATTGATTGTGCCGAAGCCCTGGATCAAGCCGGGCAGGCCGGCGCTTTCGTTATTGTTGGTGATTGACGTGTCGGACGTGAGCGTGCCGCCGTTGATGATGATGGTGCCGCTGTTATAGAGGTAGTTGAGGTTCGTGACGTTGTTGCCGTTGACATTGATCTCCGCCTGGCGGGCCAGGACCAACGTGTCGTTGGTGGTGGCAACGATCATGGTGCCCAGGTTCGCCAGACCGCGCTGCGACGTGGCGAACCCGGTGTTCAAGGTCAACACGCCGTTGCTGGCGATCACGGTTCCCAGGTTCACGATCGATTTGTCGATGCCAACCCCGTTGGTGTTGTACGCGCCGCCGCCGTCGATCGTGCCGAATCCGATGATCGTGGCGCCTGCGGAGTTGGTAAACGCCGCCACTGTCGCGGCGTTGGTGAAACCACCCGTGCGCAGGGTGCCGCCGCGGATGTCCACGATGCCGGAGTTGACCCATGAATTGCTGATGTCCCATGTCATTGTCGCCCCGTTGGCGATGGCGAACGTTCCCTGGTTAATCGGGAACACCGTACCGGTCATGGTCAGGATGCCGTTGGTGGCGGCGATGATGCCGCCTGCTTGGTTGACGATGGCGGCCGTGAGCGTGCCGTAACCGTCGACGATGCCGCCGACGGTATTGGTGATCGTGCTGCTGCTTTGCAGCGTGCCGTTGTTGATGGTGATGGTGCCCGTGTTCAGCACGGGCAATCCGCCGCGATCCAGCACCAACGTGTTATTGGACGAAACAATCATCGTGCCCAGGTTTTGGATGCCGCCGCCCAAGGTGGCCCCGCCGGTGGTGATGTACAGCGTTTGCGCGGCGTTGCTGATCATGTTCGTGGCGATGATCGTGCCCAGGTTGACGATTGATTTGTCAATCCCGGCGCCCGTCAGGCCGAATGCGCCGCCGCCAATGATCGTGCCGTAGCCGGAGATCGTCCCTGAATTGGTGAAGACAGCGATGACGGTCCCGTTGGTGAATCCGCCGGTGGCCATTGTGCCGCCGAGCATGTTGATGGTGCCGGCGTTGGCCCAGGAGTTGGACGAGTTGGACTGGAGGGTGCCGCCGTTGAGCACGATAATGGTGCCGGAGTTGCCCAGGCCGTTGGCGGCATTGAAATTGACCACGCCGTTGGTGGCGTAGATCGTGCCCAACGGGCCGTTCTGCACAAAGCTGTTAAACGTCAGCGAACTGCTGCCCACAATCGTGCCCTGGTTGGTGATCACGCCCGTGGCTTGGGCCATCTGTACGAACCCGCCATAGGTGCCGTTGGCGGCAATCGTGCCGAGGTTCACCAGGCTGTTTTCCACCTGCACCGTCGCGTTGGAGCCGGCCAGCAGGTTGCCGATGGCCGAGTTGGTGCCGCCGAACAGCGTCACGTCCAGCACGCCGGCATTGACGGTGGCGATGATGTTGGAATTGTTCACAATGCCCGGAACAATGGTGCCGACGCCGCTGATCCATGCGTTATTGGTGATCGTGCCGCCGGTGCCATTATTGATGACGAGCGAGCCGCCGATCATCGAGATCGAGCCGTTATTGGAGAAGCTGGGTCCGCCGCTGAGCACGATGTTCAGTGTGGCGCCGTTGCTGGCCTCGAGCGTTGCGGAGTTGACCGGCTTGAGCCCCACGCTGAATGTGGTCAACCCGTTGACCGGGTTATCGGCCAGGATCGTGCCGCTATTGGCAATCGTGTCTCCGCTAAGATCGCCCACGCCCACGATGTAACCGGTGTTTGCATTCGTGATCGTGATGCCGGATACGTTATTCAACAGCAGCGTGCCGCCTTGCATGCTGATCGTGCCCTGGTTCAGCAGCGAACCGCTGCCGACCGGCAACTGCGCGTTCAGGGTGGCGTTGGTGCTCAGGGTGCCGATCGTGGCCGTGCTGGCGTTGGTGAAACTGCTCAGGGCGGTGAACAGCGTGCCGTTGCTGGCCAGCAGCAACCCGCTGTTGGCCACGCCCACACCGGCAATCGTGCCATTGCCGAAGATCAGGCTGTTGTTGGCGATCGAGCCGGCCGCCAGCGTGCCGCCGTTCATGAAGATCGTCCCGCCGTTGGCGAAATTGACGAGGCTGCCCGCTGTCGCGTTGCTGATCAACATCGTCGTGCTGGCATCCACCTCCAGCGTGCCCGCCTGCAAGAATGCGCCTGAACCCACCAGGGCCAGCGTGCCGCCGCCTGTGGCGTCGATGGCCGCCCCGCTAAAGTTGGTGAGGCTGGCCGAAATCGTGCCCGAACCGCTGATCAAACCGCCGGAAACGTTCTCTATGAAACGTGACGCATCCGCCACGCCGCCGGCTTCCACCACGAACGAACCGCCTTGCATCTTGATTGTGCCCAGGTTGCGCGGGTTCTGTGTCCCGTTGTTGAGATTGTTCCACGCATTGGCCGTGCGGTTCAGTTCCAGCGTCGCCCCGTTGGCCACCACCACGGTGCCGTTGGCCGCGTTGCTGAACCCGCCCTGCGCAAACGAATCACCCGGATTGATTAACAGCGTGCCGTTGGTGGCGATGATCGTGCCGCCGGCATTATTGATGATGTTCTGGCTGGCCCCGCCCTGGCCGGTAAGCCGGCCGGTGTTAAAGGAACCGTTGCCGCTGATCGTGCCGGCGTTGACCAGCGCCCCGTTGAAGTTGGTGCCCACGAACGTGCCGCCCAGCAGGGAGATCGTGCCGTTGTTCTGGAAGTTGCCCGTGTTTTGCAACGTCGTGAAGGTCGCGTTGTTCTGGATCGACAAGGTGCCGCTCTGGGTGAACGCCGCCGTGCCGGCCAGCACCAAGGTGCCGTTGGTTGCGTTGACAGTGCCCAGGTTGACCAGGTTCATGTTCAGGCTGCCGTTGCCGCTGATCACGCCGCCGACGGCATTGGAAATCGAACGGGTCATGTCCAACACCGGCGCGGCGGTTGGGCCTGTGCCGTTGTTGGTGTACGTGGCCACCACGCCGCCGTTCAGGAGAATCGCCCCGTTGTTGACCGGGTTTGTCGTATCGTTCACCCAGGCATTGGTGGTGCGCACAATGCCAAACGTGGAGGCGTTGGCGACAGTCACCGTGCCGCCGGCGAGGTTGTTAAAGCCGTTGTTAAAGGCGTTGCCTGTATCGACCAGCAGCGCGCCATTGGTGGCCGCGATCAGGCCCGCGTTGAATATGCTGGAGTTCAGGCCGCCGCTCGTAAGGCCGTCCCCCGTCCGGAAAATACCCGCCCCGGTGATCACGCCCGGCACCGCGTTGGTCACATCATGCAAAACGTAAAACGCCAGGTTCGTGCTGCCGTTAAGCGGGCTGTCCAAAATCATCGTGCCGTTGTTGACCAGGAATCCGACGATATTGGTGGTTTGCAGGTACGTGCCGTTCGTGGTGCCGCCGATCATCGTGCCGCTGTTCTGGTTGAAGTTAGCGGCATTGATGGCCAACACGCCGTTGGTGGCCTTGATGGTGCCCGCGGACGCGTTGAACACCCCGGCCCCGGAAACGATCGTGCCGTTGCCCAGGATCATGCCGTTGTTGGTCACCGATCCGCCCGCCAGCGATCCGCCCAACAGGTTGACGGTGCCGTTGGTATTGTTCCAAGTCACCGCGTTGGCGCCCGTCCCGCCCACTTGCAGCGTGCTGGCGTTCTGGATCGTCATTGTCCCGAGGTTGACCACGGCTTCCGTGGCCGGCCCATTCGTGGCGATGGCCAGAGTGCCGTTGGTGGCCAGCACGGTGCCGGCCGTGTCATTATACAGGCCGGAGGAATAATTGCCGGGCCCCTGGATCAGGCCTTCGTTGGTGATCACGCTGCCGCCCATGATCAGGCCGCCGCCGTTGAGCAGGATCTTCCCACTCGCCGCGTTGACCAGGATCGTATTGGTCAGCAGCAGTGTGGAGCCCGTGTAGTTGCTCAACACACCGCTATTGGAATTGTTCAGCATACCCAGGCGCAATGTGCCGTTGCTGGCCACAACCGAACCGCCGCTGAGGTTGACCACGTTCAGGTTGCTCTGCAGGCCCGACCCGTAAATCTGGCCGGTCAGGTTGGTCACTTCGCTGGCCCCGTTGTTGACTGAAATGAAGCCGCCGTTCAGCTGGATCGTGCCGTTGTTGACCAGGCCCACCCCGTTGCTGGTGCTCAAAGACAACGTCGCCGCGCCACCGATATTGTTGGCACCCAGGGTCGAGCCTGAGATATTCGTGGCCGAAACCGCCACATAGAAATTGCTGATGCCCTGGATCGGGTTTTGCGCGATGATCGATGATCCGATCGCGTTCACCACCGGCAGGCTCGAGAGCGTGCCCACGCCGGAAATCACGTTCTGGTTGGAAATCACCAACCCGGCGGCCAGCGTGTTGGTGATCGTGCCGGCCGAGACATTGATCGTGCCCAGATTGACCAGATACGGCGTGTTGTTCGGCGTCAGCACGTTCAGGATCGTATTGGTCCCAATCACGCCCAACGTCGCCGATGAAATGTTGGTGAAACTGGTCAGGGTCACCGTCAACGTGCCCACCGTCGTCAAATTCGTCGCATTGGCCAGCAATGTGCCGCTGTTGGCCACGCCGCCACCGGCGATCGTGCCGTAGCCCTGGATCGTGTTCGTCGATGAAATCACCCCGGCCTGCAACAGACCGCCTTGCATCAGGATAATCCCGGCGTTGGTGAAGCTCAGGCCGCTGGTGGCCGCAAAATTCGTCAACACCAGCGCAGTGCCCGTGTTCACCAAAATCGTGCCGCTGTTGCCAAACCCGCCCGATCCATCCATGACCAGCGTGCCGCCGGACGGGGCAATCGTCCCGGTTAGTCCATTTGTCAGGGCGGCGACTACCACGCCGAATCCCGTGATCGAGCCGTTGTTGATAAACCCGGCCGCATTGGTTTGGGCCCCATCCGCCGCGAAGTTCAACGTGCCGCCTCCCAGAGCGATCTGGCCCAGATTGGTCACCGCGTTGCCGCTGGTGGACCAGGCATTCTGGCTGCGGTTGATGGTCAGCGTCATGTTGGTGGCGATCTGCACAACGCCCCCCGCCAGGTTCTCAAATCCGCCGCCAGAGAAGGCGTTGCCTGTGTTGATGTACAACGTACCGGGAGTGGCGCCGCCCCAGTTCGTGGCAATCAAGTTGCCGGTATTGAGCAGGTGGGCATTGGCCCCGCCGGTCGTATTGCTAACACCCAGGTTCACGACGCCCTGGCCTTCCAAGGTTCCGGCATTGAACAGCGAATTGCCGTTTGGCGGCTGGCCAACGTTCGTGGCGACCATCGAGCCGCCATAGAACAGGATCTGCCCGTTGTTTGTTACGGCGGTAGTACCAAGGATCGTAAGAGTTCCGCCGCTCTGGATCGATATTGTGCCGTTCTGGACGAAGTTGGTGCCGTTATTGACGTTCAGGTTGCCATTGGTGGCGTTGATCGTGCCCACGTTGATCAAGCTGCCCATGATCGTGCCGGAGCCGCTGATCAAGCCGCTGACACCGTTGCTCAACACGCGGGTGTTGTCCACCAGCGTGCTGTTGGTGTAGAACGTCAGCGAACCACCGTTCAGAAGGACCGTGCCGAGGTTGACGCTGTTTGTCACGTCGGTTGACCACGAATTCAACGTGCGCTGGATGCCGAAGCTCGACGCCGAAGCCACCATCACCGTTGCCCCGAGGCCGTTCACGAAACCACCCTGGATGAACGTGTCGCCCGGATTGACGATCAACGCGCCGTTCGTCGCGGCGATCATTCCCTGGTTCACGAAAGGTGAATTGGCCCCGCCCTGGCCCAGGCCGGTCGTAAAGAAACCCGCTCCCTGGATCAGTCCGCCGGAGGCGTTCGAGAAGGTGCCGCCGAGAATGAGGAACGCCACATTCGTTGCCCCGCCGGCGGGGCTGTCCAAAATCATGGTGCCGTTGTTGACCAGACCCTGGCTCAGGTTTGTAATGACCAGGGTTGGCCCGCTGAATGAACCGCCAATCAGTGTGCCGTTCTGCACGACGGTGGTTGAGAGAACGTTCAAATTGCCGTTCGTCGCTTTGACGGTGCCAAGGGTGGTGTTCACCAGCCCAACCCCGGAGGCAATCGTGCCGTTGCCGATAATCATGCCGGTATTCGTGACTGTGCCGCCGGTCCACGTGCCGCCGCTCAGATTGACCGTCCCGGCGTTGCTCCAGGAAGGTGTCACGGTCAACGTGCCGCTGGATGCCACCGCAAACGTCCCGAGATTGTTGATCGACGCCACTGTCCCTGTGGATAACGTCAGCACTCCGCCGGAAACCGAGACGAGACCGCTGTTGGCAATCCCGCCGGAGAACGCGCCGTTGCCTGAAATCGTGCCCACGTTGGTGATCACAAAGGCATTCACCGTGCCGCCGGCCAGGGCGATGGTGCCGGAGTTGCTCACGCTGCCCGAGCCCGCCGCGCCGACGTTCAGCGTGGTGGTGTTGCTGATCACGCCTGCGTTTACCAGGTTCGGCGACACTGTCAGAGTGCCGTTGGTCACATTCACAAATCCGCTCGCCGCGTTGACCAGGTTGGAGATCAATCCGCCGCCGTTAACCGTCGAAATGTTGCCCTGATTGTTGACCGTCCCCGCCATCACATTACCGCCGTACAAGCTGATCGTGCCGTTGTTGGTCACCGTTAGCAAACCGCCTGTCGCGCCAAACTGCAGCGTGCCGCCGCTGCGCACGTTGGCCGTGCCCGTCAGGACCGGGTTGGACGTCAGCACCATCGTGCCGTTGGTGCTTTCGATCGTGCCCTGGTTGATCAGCATGCCGGTGATCGTGCCCGCGCCGCTGATCGTGCCCGCGGCCAGGTTGGTCAGGTTACCGCTGGCCACCGTGCCGTTGACCAATTGAATCGCGCCGGCGTTGGTGACGATCGTGCTGCCGCCGCCGAAGCTCAAGGTGCCGCCGTTGGTGGCCACAAACGCGCCGAAATTGCCTACGGTCTGCGCCCCCGCGAAATCCAGCGCCTGGCCCGCGTTGTTTCCCGTGATCGTGGCGCCGGAGTTGTTGACCACCGCGCCGCTGCTGATGATGACTTCGCCGCCGCCACTGATGACGCCGCCCGAAAGGTTGGTCAACGTGCTGTCGGTCACCAGCGTGCCGCCGTTCAGAATGATGGCGCCGTTGTTGTTCACCGCTCCCGCAAATCGCAGCACCGAACTGGCGGCCACCATGTTCGTGCCGCCAGCATTCAGCACCGGCGCCGTGGCGGAGGTCCAGTACTGCGTGACAATCCCGCTGCCGGCGATGTTGGTGGCCAACACCGTGCCGCCCGCGCCAACAACCAACACACCGCCGGAAATTGTGCCGGCGCCCTGGAAGACACCGCCGCTGGCAACCGTGTTCGTTGACCCCAGTGTAAGGGTAACGTTCGTGGTAATCTGCACGATGCCATGCGAGCCTTCCAGGCTGTTGGCGCTCCACGTCTGGTTGCGTCCCAGCACCAACGTGTAGAGGCCCGACCCTCCGTTGCTGACGGTCATGCTCTGCACCGTAAAGGCGGCCGCCGACGTGTTCTGCGTCACGGTGATGTTGTTGGCGCTGGTCGTGCCGATGAAGACCTGCATGTTGTTGTTCGTCGCCGCAAAACCGGCGTCGAAGTTCGTCAGGTTGTCATAATTGTATGTGCCGGCCAGCGTCACATTCGTGAATGTCACGATCCCGCCGCTGAACACGTTGGCCAGCATGATGATGTTGGCCGATGTGCCGCCGGTGATCGTGACGCCGACGATATTGGTGACGCCGGCGAAGTAGAGGTTGGTCCCGCCGAGATTGAGGGTCGATCCGCTGGCCAGGTCCAGGTTGTTGACATAAGCCGCGCCCGCGAGCTGCAGGGTAACGCCAGACGTATCCGCCAAGTTGCCGATCATGAAGTTCTGGTTCGTCGCGCTGAATCCGTTGCCCAGGTCGGTGGAACCAGCGAGCAGGAACTTCGTGCCGCTGCCCGAAAAGTCCAGCGTGCCGGAGCTGAAGCTGTAGGTGCCCTTGGCGGTGCTGACGTTATAGAAACTGCCGGTCGTCACGAGGTTGCCGCCGTTGTCGAACAGCGCGCCGGTGGCGGTGTTGCTGAACACGGCGCTGCTGAGCGTGAGCGTTTGTCCGTTGGCCAGGGAGACCGTGCCGAAGTTGACAATCGTGCCGGCGGCGATCGTGCCACTGTTGGCGGCTGTCAGCGCGATGACACTTGACGACGAGCCGTTGGTGAACGTCGTCGCCACCACCGTGCCTCCGCTGAACTGGGCCGTGCCGGAGTTGTTCACGGCACCGGCCATGATCGTGCCGCCGTTGGCGACCATCCAGTTCGAGTTCGACAACGCTCCCAGCGTGCCCGAGACCGCGACGTTCGTCACGACGAGATAGGCGCCTGAGTTGGCCTGCAACGTACCGGCCTGGGTGATCGTGCCGGAACCGGCCAGCGTCAATGTGCTGCCGCTGCCAGCGGCAATGACCGAGCCGCCGCTTTGGTTGTTCACCAGGCCGATCAGGGTGCCCTGGCCGGAGATCGTCCCGGTGTTCCAGACCGTTCGGCTGGCGTCGTTCACGGACGCTGTCGCCGCCGTCAAACTCTGTGTTTGCATGGCCGCCGTACCGCCGCTCAGGATCAGGTTGCCCGTGTTGGTCAGCGCGCCCGAGCCGGTGTTGCCGCCCGCGAAGTTGATCGTCGCGCCGTTGCCGATGAAGATCGTGCCGGAATTGGAAATGCCCGCGGTACCTGAGAGCAGGTTCAGGATCGAACCGCTGCTGTTATTGGTTACCAACCCGGTATTGACGAACGTGACATTGACGCCATTGCCCTGCGTCCCGAACCCGGTCTGGAACGTGCCGTTGTTGCCCAGTACGGTGATCAGCCCCGAGTTGGTGAACGCCGGCGGTGTGCCGCCGTTGGGAACGAAGATCGAGGCAGCCGCCGAGCCGCCATTGGTCCCCAGTTGGAACGTGCCCGCCTGGCCGTTGGCGCTGGCAGACAAGGTCAAATTACCGCCGGAATCAACCAGCACCATGCCGTTGAGAAAGTTGGCCATCGTTGACGAACCCAAATCGACGTTCACGGCCGTGACTTCCACCGTGCCGCCAGCGCTCACGGCCCAGGCCCCGCCCATGCCGCTGGCCACATTGCCATTGATCTTCAGGTCGCCGCCGGCCAAGGCCTTGAACGTGCCGAACTGGCCGCCAACGGACGTAAAGGTCTGCTGGTTGCCGGCCACGGTCTGGAAGATATTCAACACGCCGTTGCTGGCAATGATGTTGCCGTTAGCGCCCTGCTGGATCTGCAGGGCCAGCGTGCCCGCGCCGGAAATCGTGGCATCGTTTTCGATCGGACGATCGGACGCCTGGTTGCCGTTGAATTGCACCGTCAGCGTGCCGCCGTTCAGATTGATCACGCCGACGTTGTGGGAAACGTTGGCGGTGACGTTGGTGTACGCATTGGCGTCGCGGTTGATGACAAACGTCGTGCCGGCGTTGATCTGGATAAAGCCCGTGGACGTGTTGCTGAAACCGCCGGCCGTAAACGCGTCCACCGGGTTGATGGACAACGTGCCGCCGTTGACGATGATCGTGCCGGAGTTTTCGAACGCAAAATTGTTATTCCCGTAGGCGCCGTTGAACTCGGCAAAACCGGCCCCGGACTTGACGATCGTGCCGGCATTGGTCATCTCCGAGGGCGTCTGGCCGTAGTTCAAGCTGTTCGACTGGCCCACCCCCGCAATCTGCTGGATTGTGCCGGCGTTGTTGAAACCGCCGCCGCTGGTCTTGATATACAGGTTGACGATGGTGCTGTTGTTGCTGAGGACCAGCGTGCCGTTGGTGTTGACGAACTGGACGCCGCTGATGGTACCGAAGTTCGATGAGTAGGTGACGATCGTGCCGCTGTTGGTCAGGTTGTTGCCGGCCAAGATCCAGCCGTTGTTGGTGATCGATCCAGTGTTGTTCCAAGCATTCGCCACGCTGACGGTGGAAATCGATGTGCTGCTGCCAATCGTCACAAACCCGGCGTTGCTCACGGTCGTTCCGTTGAAGGCCAGCAGCCCGTTGGTCGCGAAGACGCTGCCGCCGGCGGCGTTCACGAACAATTCGAGGTTCGTGCCGAACCCGCTGACCACGCCCTGGTTGGTCAGGTTGCCGCCCGACAGGAAGCCGCCGCTGAAAATCACCTGGCCGGTCGCACTGCCCAGGGTCATGTTGTTCCAATCCACGTTGACCGCGCCGCCCACCTGCAAGGTGCTGGCGTTCTGAACGCTGATCGTGCCAACGTTGGAAACCGCTTCGGTTGTCGGGCCGTTGGTGGCAATGGCCAGCAAACCACTGCCCGTGGCGTTCACGACACCGGCGGTGTCGTTGAACAGGCCCGATGAATAATAGCCGGGGCCGGTAATAATGCCGTCGTTGGTGATGATGCTGCCGCCCAGGATCAAACCGCCGCCGTTCAACGCGATGGTGCCCGTGTTCACCAACACCGTATTGGTCAGCATGATCGTGGCGGCCGAACTGAAATTGCTCATCGTGCCGGCGTTCACGCCCGTCATCGACAGGCGGAAGATCCCGCTGCTGGCCATCAAGTTGCCGCCCGCCATGTTGGCCACCAACAGATTTTGCGTGCCAAGGCCGTAGACCATCGCCCCGGAATTGTTGGTGACGATGAAGCCCCCGCCGTTGCCGTTGGTGATGAAACCGCCGCCCAGCGCGATCGTGCCGTTGTTCAAAATGATGCTGCCGCCGCCGCTGAACGACAAATCCAGCGTGGCCGCACCGGTGTTCAGGACGTTGTTCGCGCCCAGGATGCCGTTGTTGGTGATGCCGCCGGTCCCACTCTCCGTGGCGATCAGTGTATTCAGTCCCGTAATCGGGTTCTGCGCAATAAACGAAGCGCCGGCCTGGTTGACCAGCGGCAGGCTGGATACGTTGCCCACGCCGGCAATGACGCCAAAGTTGGTGATCGTCCCCGTGGTGCCGTTCAGTTCAATCGTGCCGCCTGAAACGGAAACCACGCCGCCCGTGGCGTTCACAAAGTACGCGCTCGAATTCGGGGTCAGCAGGTTGAGGATCGCATTCGTACCGATGGTGCCGATCGTGGCGCCCGCCACGTTGATCGAACTTGCTTCGTTAATGGTCAACGTAAACGTGTTTGCCGTGAGGTTGGTGGCGTAGATCGAGCCGACGTTGACCACGGTGTTGCTGATCGAACCGAACCCGATGATTTGGCCCGTGTTGGTCATCACGCCAGCATACAGGTTGCCGCCGGCCATGTAGATCTGCCCCGAGTTCGAGACCGCCGGCCCCGAACCGCTCACCGACGTGTTGGTGAGGTAAAGGTTGTTCGCCCCGAGGTTCAGCGTGCCGGCTTGCGCGAATGCCCCGGCCATGTCGTTCGTCAAGTAGCCGCCCGACAGGATGATGCTGCCGGTCGCCCGGTTGCTGATCGTGCCGATAATCAAACCGCTTCCAGAGATCGTTCCGGCATTCCAGATGACACCGTTGCTCGTGTTCCCGGACGAAACGGCAGCGCCAAGGTTCTGCGTTTGCATGGCGACCGTGCCACCGCTCAGAACCACATAACCCGTGTTGGTGATCGCCAAACCTGTCACCGCGCCCGCGAAATTGATCGTCGCGCCGCCGCCGATGTAGATCGTGCCCGAATTGGAGATGCCCGCCGTGCCCGACATGAGATTCAAGGTCGACCCGCTGTTGTTGTTGGTCACGGAACCCGTGTTGATAAACGCGACGTTGATCCCGTTGCCCACCGATCCGAACCCGCTTTGGAGGGTCCCGTTGTTCCCCAGTACGGTGACCAGCCCCGCGTTGGTGAACGCCACCGGCGTGCCGCCGTTGGGAATAAAGAGCGAGGCGCCCGCCGTGGCGCCATTTGTGCCCAACTGGAAAACGCCCTGCTGCGAACCGGCGCCGGTGGACAAGGTGAAACTGTCGCCCGCATCGACCTTGACCGTGCCGTTGAGATTGCTGCTCATCGTCGAACTGCCCAAATCGGCATTGGCGGCGATTTCCAGTGTGCCGCCGGCGTTGACAAGCCAGATGCCGTGCATGCCGGAAACAGCGTTGTCAATCTTCAACGTGCCGCTCACCAGGGCTTCATTTGTCCCCATACTGCTATTGCCGGCGGCGGTGATCGTCTCCTCACTGCCAACCGAAGGGAAGATATTCAGAACACCGTTTGTCGCCGCGATGACGGTGGTACTGGATTCCTGAATGTTAATCGCGATGGTGCCCGAGCCGATGATCAGGCCCGAACTCGGGCTGCCGTTGCCCAACACCAATGTACCGTTGTTGCCAATCGAGCCAAAGGCGCTGCCGGCCGCGATGCTGCCGCCGTTCATCACGACCGTGCCGAAATTCGTGGGGAAAGGAGAGCCGTTGGCCCACTCGTTGTTGCCGTCGTACTTGATAAGAACAACCGCGCCGCCGCTGTCGATTGTGATGGTGCTGCCGCTATCCAATTGCAGCCCACCAAAGTTGTAGGCGTTGCCGGAATTGAACTCGAATGAGCCGGAATTCACGATGATTTGGGCGCCCGTCAACAGATGAAGCGCGTTGTTCCCGTTATTGCCGTTATCGGATGTGGAGCCCGACAAAGTGCCGCCGCTGGTCACGGCAATGACCGCATTGTTGTTGAGAATAAAATCGCCCTGGCCCCAATCAAAGCTGCCGCCCACAAGCGCGAGTGTGCCGCCGCCGTTCATGGTGATCCCAACCCCGCCTCCGGACCCATTCCCGTAAGACTTGATCGTCGTATTGGCGTCAATCTCGACGATGCCGTTATTGCCGATGGTAAGATGCTGCATCTCAAGCGAGGAGGAACCGCTGCTCGTGCCCAGAAGAAACTTGTTGATGCCACTCCCGGCGGTGCTGCTGTTGCTGATCACGACGCCTACAGCGTTGTCACCGAACATTTGGTAATCGCCGCCGCTGCCCTGGATCAGGTAGGAAATGTTGGTTTGACCGACGGTCGAATTGTTGTTGGTGATCAGGGCGGTGTTGTTGCCGGTGGGTTGCCCGCCATTCCATGTCGAGCCTGTCGAAAAGTTGTTGCTGATCGTATTTTGGCCGGAAGGGAAGAAATTGGTTTTCCACGTGGTAATGGTGTCCGCAAAGGACGACGACACAACGGCAGTCATCACAAGTAGGAATGAAAGCTGAAGTGCGCCGATTCTTCGTCGCAAAACAAACTTGGTTTTGTGAAACATCCTTAGCCTATTCCTCGCCTCGTCTAGGAACTCGTCGATAACTCGACTGCGGAGCGAACCACTTTACCTCACCAGCGATATATATATATATCGCGTGTTTCCCCGTCAATGTAAAAACTACACCATTTCCGAGGGAAAAGCAAGGAAACGACCCCGTTTTCAAGGAAGTGATTTTTAATGGTTGTTTTGTCAATTTTAATATATTATCTTGACTTAATCTGCTATACTTAGTCAAAAATAAGACGTTTTTCCCCTCTCATTCAGACATCCCCCTTCCCAGCTATCAGCCGGAATTGTGCTCATCCTTTTTGTATTTAGCGTCAGCTGCTTTTGCCCTAGACTGCCTCGGGACGACTGGGAGTCATTGACACCATGGATCAACTTGAGCCGGATGCAGCCCGCCCCGTCCAAGATCATCGAGGACGCAACACTATGACAAACCGTCCGCTCCTCTGGGCGGGTCTGATTCTGCTGATTACCTTCGTCACCTATCTGCCTGCCCTACACGCCGGATTTGTCTGGGATGATCGCCAAAACATCTCGGAGAACCAGTCGCTCCGCTCCTTGGACGGGCTCAAGCAAATCTGGGTCAATCCCCGCGCGTCTTATCAGTACTATCCCCTCACCTACACCACCTTTTGGATCGAGCACCACCTGTGGGGACTGCGCCCGTTCGGCTACCACCTCTTGAACATCCTCCTGCACGCGCTCAACGCGCTGCTGTTGGGGTTGTTGCTGCGACGTTTATCGGTCCCCGGCGCGTGGCTGGCCGCGTTGATTTTTGCAGTCCATCCAGTGCACGTGGAATCCGTTGCCTGGATCACAGAACGCAAGAACGTGCTTTCGGGCTTCTTTTTCCTGGGGTCGTTCCTCGCTTACCTTCGCTTCGTCTGGGGCACGGAACATCGTGGGCGCTGGTACGCGTTGGCTCTCGGTTTGTTTTTGTGCGCGCTGCTGGGCAAGACGGCCACGGCCATCCTACCCGTCGCCATCCTGCTGGTGCTGTGGTGGAAGAGGACACGATTACGGCCTGCGGATGTCTCGCAATTGCTCCCGTTCGTCCTCCTGGGTGCGGTGCTCGGGCGGATCACGCTCTGGGTGGAAGTGCACAATGTGGGCGCGCAAGGAGCAGAGTGGGCGATGACGTTTTTTCAGCGCGTCCTGATCGCAGGCCGGGCCATCTGGTTCTATGCGAAAAAACTCATCTGGCCGCACCCACTGATGTTCATTTATCCGCGCTGGCAGATCGATCCGTCGGCGTGGTGGCAATTTCTCTTTCCGGCAGTGGTCATGGTGCTGATGGCGGCACTCCTACTGTTTCGCAAGTCGATCGGCAAGGCCCCGCTGGTGGCTGTGTCATTTTTTGTCTGCGCCGCGGCGCCGGTACCGGCATTCATTCCGTTGTTTTTTATGCACTACTCCTACGTGGCCGATCACTTTCAATATCTGGCGAGTATGGGCTTGATCGCCCTGGCGGCGGCGGGGATCGCGCGCGGGCTGCATTCAATCGCCATGCGTAGGATGGTCGGCGGCCTGGTCGTTCTCATCCTGGCCGTGTTGAGCTGGCAACGATGCGGCGCGTTTTACGATGAGGAAGCGTTGTGGCGCGACACAGCCGCGAAGAATCCCGACTGCTGGCTGGCACAAGAGCACCTGACCGACATCCTGTTCAAACAGGGCAAATTCGACGAGGCCGCCGCCCATAATGCGGAACTGCTCCGCATCAGGCCTGAGTACGGGTTCGCCCATAATTACCGGGGAGTTTTTCTGGCCAGGCAGGGGAAATACGATGAGGCGATGGCCCAGTTCGCGGAGGCGGTGCGCGACCAGCCTTGGAACGCATTCGCGCACAATTACTTGGGACAGGCCCTGGCGATGAATGGCAAGATCGATGAGGCCGTGCGCGAGTTCATCGAGGCGCTGCGATTGGATCCCAATTTAGCGGAAGCCCACAACAACCTCGGACTGGCCCTCGCCACCAAAGGCAACAGCAACGCCGCGATCGTCCAGTTCCGGGAGGCTTTGCGATTGGAACCAAACTATCCGGAAGCGGATTGCAATCTCGGCATGGCCCTGGCCCAGTCGGGCAGGCTGGACGAGGCCGCGCATTACTTCAGCGAGGCCCTTCGCCTGCGTCCGGATTTTATCGAAGCGCACTACAACGCGGCGAAGGCGGCCGCCGCGCTTGGGCGTTCAGCCGAGGCCTTACGGCAATACGAGGAGGCACTGAGGCTCCAGCCGGATCATCTCAACGCGCTCAACAACCTCGCCTGGCTGCTGGCAACCGGCAATGACCCGCAATTCCGCCACACCGAGCAAGCCGTCCTCCTCGCCGAACGCGCCGGCGCGTTGACCGCTCACCATGATCCTGAAGTGCTGGACACGCTGGCGGCCGCCTATGCCGCCACGGGAAAATTCGACGAAGCTGTGCGCGTCGCACAGCAGGCCCTTGGACTGGCAACCGCGGCTGGGCAAAATGCGCTGGCCGGCAAAATCCAGGAACGGCTGGATCTGTACAAGGCCGGGCGCCCGTTTAGAGAACCCGATCCGGCGGCGGTTCCCTGATTTACGGGACGATGACTTTGTAGAAGCGCTGGCCGGTGGGGGAGTTTAGGGGCAGGGTGCCCGTTGTGGTGCCGTTATCGATCCAACTGAAGACCGTGCCGTCGCCGTTGAAAAGCGTGGCGTTGGTTTGCCATGGAACCGTCGGATCCATCAGGTTCTTCCAAAGCACCTGGTACTGGATGCCGGGCTGGGTCTGCCAGGAAACATTGAACCCGTTCGTGCCGCCGGTCACCTGGAAGCCGACGTTCTGCGTGTTGAATACCGAGGCGGGATTCGTGGGGTTCAATCCCGCGGCGTACTTGAACAGGTTGTCCTGGCCAGTGCCGTCGGCGTCGCAGACGGCGCAGTCCTGGTGGTTGGTCGCCGTCGCGTTGGCGTTGCCGAACCAATACGCGCGCCATGAATCGGAAATGCCGTCGCCCACGGAGTCGGGCCCGAAGCTGATCGTGGCGGCCCCGCCGGTGTGATTGAATTTGACCTGCAGGAATCCCGAGGGCGCGTCGTAGTACCAGCCCAGCGTGGCGGCGGCCAGACCGGCGGCGCTGCCGTAGGAGGGCAACGGCACACCGTTGCGTTCGACGCCGAAAGGCTGGCCGGCGAAGAAGCGCAGCAACATCGGACGGGCCACGGAATTCAGCGTGGCGGCGATGACGGTGCCGTTGGACTGGCAGTTCAAGCTCGTGCCGTCGTAGACGGTGAAGCTGGAATTGGTGGTTGGGTAAACCAGGAACTGCAAGGCGTTGCCCGGCGTGATGAGATTGCCGTTGCTTGTGTAGGTGGAATCAAGGGCCGTCTGCACATTGGTGGAGATCATCGGAATCACCGCTCCTTCGCGGACGAACAGAGGCATCTGGTGCTGGTTGGCGTTGTTCCAGATGATCGTCTGGCCGCCCGTATAGCGCTGGTTGCTGAAGAAGTCGAACCAATGGCCTTGCGGCAGATAGACAGACCGACTGGTGGCGTTGGCGGCAACAACCGGCGCCACAAGAAGCTCGTTGCCAAAGAGATACGAATGGCTTGTATTATAGACACTTCCGTATGTATTGACATCGGCCGGATACATCAATACCAGCGGCCGCAAGATCGGCAGCCCGCTGGTACTGGCCTGTGTGGCGTAGGAGTAGATGTACGGCAACAGCGATGTCCGCAGCTGGGTGTAGAACTGATAATTCGTCAGCGCGTCCGCGCTGAATCGCCAGGGATACATCAAACAGTTTCCGACCTGGCGGTGCCACTGCATGATTGGCGTAAATGCCCCGAACTGCGTCCATCGCATCATTAAATTGTTCGTCGACGAACTCCACGGGCTGTCCTCATACCCGCAGATGTCGCTACCCCAAATCGAAAACCCGCTCATCGCACACCCCTCGCCGGCGAGCATGACGGCCGGCAACCCATTGCCATCGCCAAAGTTCGGTTCGTTGTCGCCGCCCCAGATCGCCGGGGCCGTCTGCGAGCCGGCAAACCCGCTGCGCCCCCAGAGAATGCCGTTGGTGCCCAGCACGGCGGAAATGGTCTTTTGGTATTCCACGCAATAGCCGTTTTGCATCTCGACGCCGGTCCGGCCATCGGCGTACAAGGCGTTCAACGGAATGAACGGCGACGGGGAGGCAATCCCTTCGCCGTCGTCGGTCTTGAACCCGCCGATGACCTGCTGGCCGCCGCTGGAGCTTTGGCTGACCAGATTACTGAGTGTGGACTGGAACCACTGCTTGGCGTTCGGGTTGGTGAAGTCGATCGGACTTCCCGTGCCCTTCCACCAGGCAACGGAGAGCACACTGGTGGTGGTGCCCGAAACAGCATGCACAAAATAATTACTGGCCTGCAGGGCCGAATAGTTCTCATCCGCGCCGCCGGAAAGCGTCACGTTGTACAGGCAATTGGCATAACCCTCCGACCACGAAGTGGTGTCCATGAACGGCGTAAACCAGAGAACGACTTTGAAACCGTTCGTGCGCAGGAACGTCATCATGTCGCCAATCGTGGCGAACCCGGCGTAGTTGCTGGAGCCGCCGCCGGTGACATTCTCAAACGGGCCGCCGGCCGAGAACTGGCTGGTGCTCCAGGTAAGGTCGTTGTAGGTCTCTTCCCACGGCGAATCGAAGACGAACACCGAGCCCGGGATCCCGAGCGCGCGGTAGCGGCTGATGACGTAGCGCACCTCGCCGCCGCTGGTCCACACATCGTCGGAGAACCACGGCATGAACGCCCATTGAGGCGGCAGCAACGGCCGGCCTTTGTAGCCGGTGTAGCGGCTGATCACGTCCGTCAGGTTCGGCCCGTAAACCACGTTGTATTTTATCGCGTTGGTGACGTACCCCGAGAAACTGCTGCCCACCATGTTGCTGATCACGTACCGGTCGGCATATTGGTTGCGCATGTCAAACCAGCTTTCATCCGTCGAATCCAGATGGAAGCCGTAGCCCAGCGAACTGACAAACCATGGCGCGACGGCATAGGTGTCGTCGGGCACGGCGCGGGCCCCCGTATCGTGGGTCATGATGTGGACCTTGTTGCCCGCCTGGTCGAGCGCGTCGAATTTCTCGCCAAACCCATAGAAGTGTTCGCTGGAACCGGACGGCACGGTCAAGCAGGTGGCCGTCAGCGGCAGACCGCCCCAGTTGACCACCTCGTAATGCATCACGCCCGGGTACGGGAACGTCACCTGCACGACGATACTGGTTGGGCCAAGGGACTGGACGACCTGAACGCCGTTGCTGATCGCCGTCGAACTCAGCACCGCGCCGATTTGATAGTTATTGCCGCCGCTGTTGACCGAACCGGGCGGGAACGTCAGCGTCACCGCACCCGGATTGCCGTTGAGGTCCGGGCCGGTCAGCGTGACGTAGCCGTTATTTTGGTAGACCCGCGCTTCGATCACGCTGGAACCGACCGTGTTGGAGACGGAGACATACGGTCCGCATTGGCCGAGACTTAACGCCGCGGGTGTGGACATGACGATGCCGCAGGAGTTGGTCACCCACACGTCATAACTGGCAACGTCGGCAATCCCCACGTTGGAGACCGTCAAGCTGCTCGTATCGGCGCCGACGATGGTCGACCCGGTGCCTGTCGCACCATTAACCAGCGGGGCATTGCCGAAATCGCTGCCGTTGGTCCAGGTGGCGGTGGTGTAGGCCGACCCACTGTCGTCCCGCAGGCCGAACCCGATGCTGTTGAAGTAGGCGTTGTTTGACGCACCCGTGCCGGCATTGTTGTTAAAGAGCCTCACGTGATCAATGAGCGTGCCACTGGTGCCCGCCAGCGTTCCCGTCAACGTCACCGGCAGGCCGCCCGGGCCATCCGTGCCGACGGCGCTGATGGTGACTGAGTAGGTATCGGTGCTGGTCAACGTGAACGCAACTTGCAATCCCTGGTCGGTAAACGGGATGCCGGTGGGCACGCCGCCGCCGCTGTTATCGATGATGCGATACTGCGTGTCGCCGCCGCGGAAGACAAACACGAAACGGTCTGTCGTTCCGGAGCGGAGATTGAACCCGACCGAATTGCTTGTGGTGCCGCTGGGGCCGTTGATGTAGCCGTTGTCCACGGAAATGTTGAATGTCTGGCCGACCTGGACGCTCGCGTTCAGCGGCCGAATCGCTTCCAGCACCGCGCCGTTGAACGCGGAAATGCCCCAGGCTACGCCCGACGTGTCGATGTCGCCGTCCCCGCCCGGATCGCCCGCGCCGTTTTGGGTGGAACTTTGGACATAGAAAGTACCGTTTGTCCCCCCTCCACCATCCAACGTCCAGCCGCCACCGCCCCAGCCCGCTCCCCGTTTACGCCAGAAATAAGCGGGCGTGCCGCCCGTCGCCGATACGGAGAAATTGGCGGTTGTATTGCTGCAGACCGACTCCGGCGTCGGTTCAGCTGAAATACCCGGGGGAGCGATGCTTACCGTCAAGGTCGCCGCGCCGGAGGCCAGCGGCGCGCAAGGCGCCGTCGCGCCCAGCAGGCAACTGAAACTGGAACCGCTGTCGCCCGCAACCACGCCGGTCAGCGTCAGCGTCGGCGTCGCCGAGCCGCTGACCGATCCGCCGTCAGTCAAGGGTGTGACACCCTTCTGCCAGAGGCAACTGGTCGCGTTACTGGCGGTGACCGAGAACGTGGCGTTGCCGCCGGAGCACACTGTCACCGGGACCGGCTGGAGGGAAATGCCGGGCGAACTGTTCACTGTCAAACTCCCCGGACCAGAGGTGGCCGGCGAGCAAGGGGAACTGCCGCTGACCACGCAACTGAACGAAGCATTGTTGTCGCCCGCGCCCACACCGGTCAGCGTCAGCGTCGGCGTTGCCGAACCGCTGATTGTGCCGCCGTCGGTCAGCGGCGTGGCGCCTTTCTTCCATTGGTAGCCGGCCGCGTTACTGGCCGTGACAGTGAAACTAGCGTTGCCGCCCGCACACACGGTCAGGTTGGTGGGCGAAGCGCTGATGCCGGGGGCGGTCACCACGGACAACGTCCCGGTGCTGGAAGCCAATTGCACGGCGCCGCAACCGGTGATCAGGCAATTGAATGTCGCGCCGCTGTCACCCGGGCCAACGCCCGTCAATGTCAACGTCGCTGTCGCCGAACCATTGATCGAGCCGCTATCCGTCAAACTCGTGGCGCCTTTGAACCATTGATAGGCGTTCACACCCGTGGCGCCGATGGTGAAAATGGCATTGCCGCCCGAACAGGCCGTCGCGTTGGTGGGCCCCGATTGGATCGCAGCGTTGTTGACGACCGTCAATAACGCCGCGCGCGAAGTCGACGAGAGAGCGCAAACACCGGTGACGACGCACTCAAAATTCGAGCCGGAATCACTCGCGGACACGCCGGTCAGCGTCAAATTGGAAGTTGTCGCGCCGGAAATGCTGCCGCCGTTGCCGATGTTGGCGCCGTTCTTTTGCCACTGATACGTCAGGCCAGTTCCGTTGGCGGTGACGGTGAACGTGGCATTGGTGCCCGCGCAAGGCGCCTGGTCCGCGGGCGTGCCGGCCGTGATGCCGGGAGCGCCGTTGACGGTCAGAACGCCCTGGCCGGACGTCAGCGTATTGGTGCAGGCATCGGTGACCAGACACTCGAAGTTGGAGCCCGAATCGGCTGCCGACACACCCGTTAATGTCAGATTGGAAGACGTCGCCCCCGAAACTGTGCCGCCGTTGTTGAGGGCGAAGCCGTCTTTCTCCCATTGGTACGTGACCGCATCCCCCGTGGCCGTGGCGTTGAACACAGCATTGCCACCCGCGCAGACGGCCAGGTTCGTCGGAGAAGCCGTGACAGTGAGCGTGTCGGGGCAACTGATGCCCAGGCTATTGAAGAATTGGTTATACCCGCAGCCGGAAACGGCGCCCGCCCCCTCGAAATCAAACAATCTGGCCTGGACAATCGCAACGCCGCCCACGGCGTTCGAGACAACGCCGACAACAGTGTTCGTGGTGCTGTTCGTGATGGATATGGCGGTAAAGGAATAGTTGCTCGGCGACGTCAGACTGAAGAAACACTTCAGTCCGCCCTGTGTGTACCCGATTCCAGGGATTTCGCGGCCGTTGTTTCCCTGGCTATCGGCGATTTCATAGTTGTTGGAGCCACCCCGGAAATAGAATTGAAAGACAAAATTCGTGCTGGCGTTTTCCAGGGAGAAGCCCACGGTGCCGGGCGTGTTGAGAATAAACCCATTGTCCATGGAGACGACAAAGGTCTGCCCGACCTGCAGAGCGTTAGTGCCATTGGCAGCGGTAAACGGACGCCGGGCGTTGACGGTGGTGTTGCTGCACCACATCCCCCAGGAATTGCCGCACGCGCCATTGATCCCTGAGCCGCTGTTGCATCCGTTACCGTTATCGGCCGCCGAACCGATGAAATAGGTTACATTTCCAGAGCTCGGCTGCGGTGTCATCGCCCATGCGCCAAACCCCGTCCCAAAATTGTTGCCGTTGGTCCAGGTGCTCCCGTAATTGCACGCATTGTCACTGGCCGGCGACGCAGCCTGTGCGCGCGGCAGCCAAACCGCAAACAGCCCCATCGTTACCAACAGTCCACGAATTGCAATCGTCTTAAATTGTCTCATATGCATTTACTCCGTCCGAAAAATACGATGAAGCCTTGTTCGCGTGAAAGGCGGCAGCACGCGGCACGGGCAGTTGTTTTTGAACCGATCAGTCGAGCGACAGTGGAAAAACCGAAATGTAAGAAGTCCCTAATCATAACGAAGTTATCCCTGCAGATTCCATGCCCACGCCACCGTTTGAGAGCGCCCCGTAGCCGCTGGTACATTATAGCTGCCTTGTGTAAAATCGCAAGATCAAAACGGTTTACCATTGTTCTTTGTAAATCAAAAACATCCTTGTGTTTCATCGGCCATCTTCCTTATTGAACCAGTTGCACACGATAGAATAACGGCGGGTTATTCGTTCCAGCGCCTACGTCGGTCTGAGTGAAAATACTGCCCGTGCCAGCCGCTTGTGACCCGACATTACTCCACCCGTCTGTGAGGTTGACTGTAACAGAACGCTGAAGTTGATAGGTTTTACCTAAAACAGTGGGCCAACTTACCTGTAGATCATTCCCTGCCACAACAACTTGCGTGATCCTGAATGAAGAATTTGGATTACCAGGATCGGTGCCCGAAAGAAATTCCTGCAAATTGCTCATACCGTCTCCATCTGCATCCTCATTCGCCATGGAATTATCAGCGTCCTGGCCCGTGGGATGGTTAAAGTACGCCAGCATCCACCAGTCGGGAATGCCGTCGCCGTCGGAATCGACATCGGCAATCTTGCGCACCTGCACACCCGCCACTTTCGCCTGGCCAACCTGCGAGTCGAACTCGATGTTCAACTGCGAGTCGGTAACGGCATTGGTGAATACCAGCGTCAGCGCAATGTTCTGTCCGCCGGCGGTATCGAAAATGTCGAAGTTCGTCAGCACCTGCTGGCCTTCGATGAAGACATTGAAGACGCGCTGGTTCGGCCCGGTCATTTCCGTCTCGGTCTCCAGCAGCGTCGTTTCGTAGATGCCTTCGGGACAGTCGAACAGATAAACAAAACTGCCCGAAAACGGACTCGTCCGCTCGTATTGATACAGTGGCTGGGCCTCGGCGCAGACGTTGGAAATCGCTGCGGCAACAAACCCCGCCTCGCCCCCCGAGTAACCGAACGAATTGAAGCCGTACGCCTGGTCCGGCCCCCACATCGCGCTGTCGCAATTGGTCGCGCTCCCCGGATCGCCCGCGCTGATGCGCTGTGAATAACTTCCCGGCACATTGAAAATCCTCACCGAGATCGACGCGACCGGGGACACATTGCCGGATGTGTCTGTGGCCCGCGCAGAAATCACGTGCCAGCCGTTCAACAGGTTCTGCGTGTTCAACGGGAACGTCCAGGCGGTCGTTCCGCCGGCCGCGACCCAGTCGCCGCCGTCCACATTGAAGGCCACGCCGGCCACGGCCACGTTATCAGACGCCGTGCCCGAGAGCGGGATGCCGCCCGAGATGGTCGAACCATTGGCGGGCGTGGTGATCGCCACGCTGGGCGGCAGGGCGTCGGTGAACGTGGCGGCTGCAGTGACGAAATAGGTGTCGAACGGCGCGATGAGCGTGTTGCCGTTGATCGCGTCTGCCGCCGTGGCCGCCAGATGGAGGACGTTCGTTGTCTGTCCCGGGAACCCCGCACCGGCGGCCGTGAAGGTCATCGTATTGCCCAGCGGCGACCAGCTGAACGCGCCGGCCGTCGGCGGCTGCAGCACAAACGCGGCCTGCACGGCGTTGGTGTTCATCGGTTTGCTGAACTGGAGGACGATCTGCGCCGTGGCCAGGACATTGGTCGCGGCGTGCGCGGGGCTTTGGGAGACCACCACGGGATCAAGCGGCTGCACCAGCGATTGTGCGATAAAAATTTTGGCCGTCATCCCGGGCACGGTGATCGACGGAATATTGGGCGTGGCGGTGACGGTGATGGCCTCGTTGGTGTTGAGCAGGTTGACCAGGACGGTGCCGGACGCGTAGGTGGTTGACCGCGCCGGCAGCGTCTGGCTGGAGTTGGCGGTGTTGAAGACCACGAAGATCTCTTCATTGCTGAGCACGCGGGAGTAAGCGAACAAACCGGGACCGGAAGGATTGTTCCAGAGATTATTGTGCGTGCCGCTGCGCAGGGCGGGATAAAGACGCCGATAATTGTTCAGCAACGCGACGTACTGGAACAAGGGGTGCGTCTCGTTAAAATTGTCGCCGACCGACGGCCCCTGCTCGAACTGGCCGGCGAACATATCCTCGCGGTTGTCCGGCGCAACGCCGCCGTTGAACGCCTGTTCGGTGCCGTAGTACAGGCACGGGATGCCTCGCGCCGTGTAAAGGAACGCCAGCGCAACGGCGAGGTTGTTGGTGTTGTTGTTCGCGTTGCCGGCGGAGAGAAACCGCGGATGATCATGATTGTCCAAAAACGTGACCAGCCGGTACCAAGCGTTGGGATCGTAATTGGTGGCAATCGCGTCGTAATGGTCCTCGATCTGTTTGGTGTTACCGGTCGCATTGGCGAACACGCTGTTGATGGTGAAATACAGCGGATAATCCACCAGCGAATCGAGTTCGTAATTGCCGCCGGCCTTCGCGCCGGTGTACTGGCCGCAGTACGGGTCCGAATCCTGTTCCACCTCGCCGAACATGAAGAAATTGGTCTTGCCGATCCCGGCGGCGAACTGATGGAGCTGCGGACACCAGAACTGCCAGAACCCCTGGTCGATGTGCTTGACCGTGTCGATGCGGAACCCGTCGAACCCCGCCTGGCCGACCCAGTACTGGTAAATGTTCATCATGTTGGTGCGGATGTAGGTGGTCTCCGTGCGAAAATCGTCCAGCCCCCGCAATTCGCCCAGTTCAACCTGCGTCTGGTCGCTGAAATTCACAATGTAGCCGTTGGTGTGGAACAGCGAGGAAATCATCGGGTTGAGGCTGTTGGTATCGAACGGCGGCGGATATTGCTTGGCCGGATTGTCAAACTGCAGGTTGTAGCCGTTCGGAGGGTATTCGAAATTGGGATAGTTCGTGTTGGGGCTGGAGATCAAGTCATCGCCGTGGTTGCACACCATGTCGAGGACCACGTACAGGCCGCGCGCGTGGGCCGCCGCGACCATGTTCGTCAGGTCGGTGTACGTCCCCCAGTGCGGGTCGATCTGGTAAAAATTCCAGCCCGCGTACCCGTGGTATTCGCCAAACCCGTTCCAGACGATCGGCGAAATCCAAATCGCCGTCGCGCCGAGGGCCTTGATGTAGTCGAGCTTGTCCTGCAGGCCCTTGAAATCGCCGCCGTGAATCGTGCCGCTCTGGGTCGGGTCGTAAGTGCCCTCGGGGTTGTTGGTATTGTTGGACGGATCGCCGTCGAAGAACCGGTCGGTCACGACCTGGTAAATGCTCTGGTCGCGCCAGTCGCCCGGCGAGGCGACCGTGGCGGGAACGGGCGCTTTCACCATGTACGAAAACGGGCTGGCCTGGGCCACCGATTCGACCTCCGTGCTCAACGACTGCGCGTCGTTGCCGTAGAGACACGTCGGCAAATGGTCGCTGTAGGCGATCTTGATATAGTACTGCACCGTGTCACCGGGATTGAACACATTGGCGGGAATGGAATTCGAATAGTACTTGTTGTTTGCGTTCACCACGCCCTGCTTGAAAAAGAACATCGGCAGCGATGACCACGCGGTGTTGGTGGCGTTTTTGTAGAACAGCGTCGTGCCGCTGCCCAGTTGATTGCCGGGATTGCCCGCGCCCTGAAACTGGTTGCCCGTGAAAATCTGTACGGCGGTGTTCGAGAAAATCGCGCTCAACGGGTTGCGCATCGCCGGGATGCCGGCGGAGACAAGATCGGCCTCGGGATTGATCGGGATATGCCAGGCGTTGCCCACCACGGGCTGGAACGACGCATTGGTGGTCAACAACACGCGGTCCACTCGCATCCCGTCTTCGCGCATCCAGAGGCTAAACGTGTGCAGACCGTTGGTGGTTGGCGTGACGGTGGGCGGCGCGGTAAATCCCGTCCGGTTTGTCGTCCAACTCCACGCATTGTACTGGCTGGCCACCAGCGTGATCGCGGCGGCAGTGTTGGTCGTGCCATCGATGCCCGCGTGGACGGAATCGTCGTTGCCGTTGGACGCGTAGGCGCGGACCCAGACGTAATGCGTCAGGTTGGTGGAGAAAATGACGGCGTACTGCAGTTCCGGCTGCGTGCTCACCCAGGTGGTGCCGCCGTTGTTCAGCCCGCTGTTCGGCGTCGCCTCCATGTATCCGGCGCCGCTGAAACCCGCGACGCTGTTGGACAATGCCCAGAAATGGTCGCTGCCGTGGGTGAGATTGGTGGAAAAATCCTCCGCCTCGAACACGATGACCCCGCCCGATTCAGTAAAAGGAGGCGTGGCGCCGGCCGCCATTACGAGCGAAAGACACACAACCGCCAGCGCGAAAATCCGCGCCATTCCTGTTGCAGTCATGACAACCCGGAAACAGCACTTCATCATTTTCTTCCCAGCACTTCCAGAGGCCCCTGCGCTCCCACCCTACCCTCCGGCACTGTAACGAAAACCGCGCCAAGTGTCATTACCGCCAGCAACTTGTCTCTTGCCAAATTCGCTCATGAGCGGCAGACTCGCGCCGTGCTGCGCTACCTGACATCAGGCCAGAGACGCTTCGGACTCCATCCGATGTACATTCACCAGCGCGCCAACTGGGAATTCCTGGCGGTCGTCCAGGGCAAATGCGGCGCGCTGTTTCCCGCCGCACCCGCCCCGGCCCTGCGCCGGCGTTTCCTCTGGGTGTTTCCCCCGGAAACCGCGCACGGCTGGAAAGGACAGACCTCGCAAGCCTGTCGCGTGGCCATTTTCCATTTCGGCGCCGTCCCGTCCATATTGGACAAGCTGGCCCGGGCGCGCGGACATCTGGAACGGCCGCTGACCGCGTCCCAGGCGCAGCGGGTGCTGGAATTGCACAGGGAATTGCTCCCGCATTACCAGCATGTCACGGAAAAAAGCCTGCTGATCTTCGAAAAAGCGCTGCTCGAACTTTCCTTGATCGTGCTCGAGGACGTGCCGTTTGAGAACTCGGAGACGAAAACCGGGCACGCGATCCGCAAGGTCGAGGCGAGCCTGACCTGGTACGTCGAGCACATCGCCGCGCAACCCGGCCTGGAACAGATCGCCGCGGCCGTGCACGTGTCGGCGAGCCATCTGCGGCGGTTGTTCTGGCAGGCACGCCAGGAAAGCCCGCAGAAGGCCTTCGCCGCGCTGCGCGTGCAACGGGCCATGGAATTATTGTCCCACACCAACCTGAAACTCGACGCGATCGCGTCGCGCTGCGGCTTTTCCAGCGGCAGCGATTTTTGCCGCGTGTTCAAAAACCATCAGCACATCAGCCCCGATGCCTGGCGCAAGAAACAGTTCCCCTCCTACCGGGAATCCGCCAGACCGGCCGCGACGGCCGCCCCCTGATGCCGTCACTGGATCAGGAACGGCAACCCGGTCGCGTGCACGCGAAAGAAGACCGGCTGCGGCTTCTGGCCCTCCACCTGTGACTGGCCGATGGCTTCGAACACCAGGTTTTTGCTGAGCGATTGGAACTCCGGCAACGTGTGCGGGTCAACAATGTACTTCGAGAGCAGATACACGGGGCGGCCCTGTCTCATGTATTGGATGATGACCTCGGGGCGATCCACGGCCTTGAGGGGGCTCATGTGCTGCGGCAGCCCGCCCGGCTTCGGCACATAGGTGTAGTTGGCGTCGTCGCCGAGTTGGATGGCCAGACGATCGGTGCCGCGAATGAGGTGCACGTCGATGCGCAACGGGTCGTAGTTGGTGATCACCACCGCGTTTTTCTCCATGAGGGAGTTGGCTGTCTGCATCACGGCATAAAGGTTCAAGTTGTCGTCGCTCGGCAGGATGAGTTGGCGTGCACTAAAGGTCAAAAGCAACGCGATCAAGGCGGCGGCGGCGCCCAGGACACTGGAGCCGCAGATCAACCTCATCCAACGGGAGCTTGACTGAAAACAATAGACCAGCGCGCACACCCCCAAGCCGTCCAGAAGAGAGAAAAACGGCGCCAGCCGGAGCAGAAACCTCTCCTCCTGCCAGAAATAAAGCGCATAAAACACCATCATCGCAAGCGTCAGGGCCGTCACCCACACGAGCAGCCGGCGGGCCGCCTCGTTCCGTTTGCCCCACCACAGGCAGAGGACCAAGCCGATGACGCCGAAGAACGCGCGCACGACCACCAGCCCCTGGTACGCTCTTTTCGGTCTGCCCGCCCAACGCGGGTCCTCCGAGAAAGACAACGTAATGTCCGCCTCGTTCAGCAGGGTCTTCCCATACAGGCTCAAGTTCCCATCGACACGGTTCTCCAAGGCCAGCGGGATGTTGCGGCACGCCATGTAGCTGCGCGTCAACGCGTGCCGCCACCCGAACATGGGGCATTGGGCGGAGCCGGTGTTGCCCTCATATTCGTACCCGGTGCGCGAAAAGTGGCCGTAGTAACGCACGTTATAGGACACTTGCACGAGCAGCCACGGCGCCATCCCGATCAGCAGAAAAATAATTCCCCGCCGGCTGACCCGCATCTGCCCCAGCGCCCACAGCGCCAGCAGCGGGACGGCCACCAGCACATTGTCGTAGCGAATCACCAGGGTCAACCCGAACAGGATACCCATGAGCAGATACGCGCCGCCGCCGCGTTCCTTCTTCGCCACGTAAAGCGCCAGCGCAAACAGCGCCGTCATCAAAAAACACGACGGCACTTCGCTCATGATTTTTTCGGAGTACTGTTGAAACCCGTGGTGGCTGACAAGAAACAGCGCCGAGAAGACACCGCCAATCCGTCCGCCCAATTGCCGCCCGATCACGTAGACAAGCACGACCAGCGCCAGGGAAAACAGCAGCACCAGGTAAATGCCGTTGCCAATGAAATGGCCGCCAAATAAATACACCGGCACCAGCAGCATCGGCAACCCAACGGGATGCCCCATCGCAAACTCCAGACCGTAAGCCGGCACCACCATCCGCCCCCGCTCCACAAACGTCATCGCCGGAATCGTGAAATCACCCGCGTCCTGCGGCAGGTTCGCGGCAAACTCCGGGGGCACATGCACCCAGAAAAACGCGCCCACGAGGATCGCCAACAGCAGCAGCCCGTCGATCCACCAAGCCCGCAGCAACCCCAGCGCGCGTGCAGATGGTTCCATTCGCCCCGTCTAGTTGGACTGGCCGGGCGCCACCCGGAAATACAGCAGGTTCGGCCCGAGATCGCGGCTGATCTTCACCACCACCGTGTTCGTCCCCTGCCTCAAATCCACGTCCACGGCATCTTCATCGGGCAGCGCCGCCCGGTGCACCAGTTTTTGGAACACTTGTTTCCCATTCAACGCGATTGTCAGCGCGTCGCCGCTGCCCACCAGGAATTGCGCGTGACCGGCGTCGGCCGCCGTGATGGTCGTGTAACCGTAACACGTGCTGCCGCCGCCGCCGCCGACCACTTTGCCGAAATCCACCGCCCCATTCGCCTCAATCGCGTCCTGCCCCGCCTTCTGCCACTGCACGTCGCGCCCGCCACGCCCCGTATAGTGCGCCGTCAAATCCGGCGCCACGCCATCCAGCACGTTGCCTGATCCGACGCCGCCGGGAAACAGGCCGAGCACATGCCATTCGGGCAGTTTCACCAGGGTCACCGTCGGACCGGCAACGGGCGACGGCCCCACCTCCGCGACAGTTCCAATCGAATAACTGCCCACCGGCAGCGTCTCCGGCCAGCTCACGTAGAACGCCACGCGCGCCTCGCCCTGGGCCGGCACGGTGACCTTTTGGGTGTCGGTGGGCTCCACCGACAATTGCCCGGGCAGACTGAGCCTGACCACGCCCGGCAAATCGACCCCGCCGCGATTGCGCACCGTGAGGAAGATCTTCTCGTACCGCTGCCCCTGCACGACGCGTTGCGCCGGCACAACACCCCGCTCATTGGTCGCGCCCGCCAAATCCACCACGACGTCGCCCCGGTCGTCCTGCAAGGGCGGCGGCAGCCACTTCTCGACGTCGGCCAGCGCGGACTGGCGCACAAACAACGGCAGCGCCTCCAGCTTCGCCCGGTAGGTGAACGTCTCGGGGCCGTGATGCACGTCCTTCGTCCACGCATCCACCCAGTCACCGGCCGGCAGATAAATCTTCCGTTCATCCATCTCGCTGAGCACCGGCGCAACCAGGAAATCGTCGCCGAACAGGTACTCGTCGTCGATGCCCCACACCGCGCGGTCATCCGGAAATCCCCAGATCAACGGTCGCATGATCGGCGTGCCGTCCGCGTACGCCTGCCGGGCCGCCGCCAGCAGATACGGCTGCATCGCCGCGCGCAGGTCGAAATAAAACTTCGCGATCCGCAGCGTCTCGTCGTCGTAAAACCACGGCTCGCGCGGCGTTGTCCCGTGCAATTGCATGATCGGGCTGAAGGCGCCCAGCTCAAGCCAGCGAACATACAGCTTCTTCGTCGGCGTGCCCGAGTACCCGCCGACGTCGTGCCCCCACAACGCAAATCCCGACAGCCCCGCCGTGACCCCCGCCCGCACCACCTTGGGAAAATCGTTCCAGACGGAATTCTGGTCGCCGCCCCAAAACCCGGTGTTGCCCGCGCACGATGCGTCGGCCGAACGCGCGAACGTCACGCCCCCGGTCTTGCCCAGCGCCGTGAAAGCGTCCAGCACCGCCCGCTGATAATAATACGTATGGAGATTGTGAAACCACGGATCGGGCGCGCGCTCGCCGCCGTCCGTCTTGAACCCGTCCACCCCCATCTCGATCAGCGGCTCGTGCAACTTCGTCCACCAGGCCCGCGCCGCCAGTTTGCGGAAATCGATTTTGACGGCGTTCTCCAGCCAATCGATGCGCAGTTCCGTGCCGTCGGGATTCAACACCAAATACCCCTTCTTCTTCGCTTCGGGATACGTGCTGGCGCTGTCCCACAGGCTCGGCGTTTCCCAGACGAGCACGTGATAGCCGTGCGCGTGCAACCGCGCGATCCACGCCGGCGGGTCGGGATACCGATGCTCCTCGAACGTGAAATTCTGCAACCCCGACGCCCAGCCCTCCAGCACCACGCCGCCCGCTTTCAGCTTGTACTCATCCATCTTGTCGATCACGCGGTCGACTTCATACTCGCTGAGGTAGGAGTTGCGCGAGATCCACGGCTGGAACACCCAGTCCGGCACCGGCTGCGGCCGGCCCACCAGCGCGGTGTACTGCTGCACGATCTCGCGCGGCGTTCCCTTGAAGACAAACACGTCCAGCCCGTTCTCGGGCACCGTGATGCGCCACTCATCCGGCTTCGTCACGCCGCCGTCAAACTTCACCCGGCCCGAGCAGTTGATGAACAAACCGTAGCCCTGTGAACTGATATAAAACGGCACCGAGAAATACGAACTGTGCGGCTTGCCCCACGGCTCAATCACCCAGGTCTCCAGCGCGGTCCCGCGCAGATTGATCGAGTCGAACCGCTCGCCACCGCCCCAAATCGCTTCGCCGTCCGCCAGCGGAATGGTCAGCGTGGTGCTCACCGCGCCGCCATTGGTGACCGTCACAACGCCCGCGATTTTCGGCAGCGTGATTGTGTCGTACCCGGCCACCGCGGCCGGGTCAGCCAGCAACGGATACGGATGCGCGGGCTGCCCGGTCTTGAACCGCACGACGACCGGTTTCGCCGCTTCCTGCACTGCCCCGCCGGCCGGCGCCGGTTGCGTGCCGGTCTGCCCCAGGCCGCAGCCGGCCACCACCATCATCAGACAACAGACAATCCATTTCATTTGACCACCAGTACGGAATGTCCGTCTGCGTCTGTTTCATCGCCGTTGGGATCGGCCACCCAATGGTCGCCGTCGACGACGAATTGGTAATGATACTCGCCCGCCGCCAGCCCCACGTCCGCGCTCCAGACACCGTTGGTGTCCGGCCCGTACATCTTGTATTGCGGGAAAAAAACCAGCCCGTCCTTGTTCAACCCCCATTGATTGAAATCGCCCGCCAGATACACCACGAACGCCGCCGGCGCATAAAACTGGAAAAGCACCCCCCGGCTCGTCCGCTGCGGTTTCCACGCCGCGTTGCGCGCGCTGTGCATCAACACTTCACCCGAAGGCCCGACGCGGACGACCGCGTTGCCGTCCGCATCATGCTCGTCGATCGTCTCCGGCGCGAACCACCCGCTGGGCTCGCCGTTGAGGTTGAACTTGAAAATGTAAACGCCCGGATCGAGCTTGACCACCTTGCGCCAGACGCCGTTGGTGTCCGGCCCCTGCATCGCAAACTGCCCGTCGGTGATCTTGCCGCCGTCGTTGTGCGCCCAACCGTTGAAATCACCCGCCAGATACACCGCGTGCGCGCCCGGCGCCAGGCATTGGAACAACACGCCGCCCTCCGTTTGTTGCGGCAGCAGCGCATACGATTGCGCGGGAAACGTGTCAGCCCCCGCCGCGCCCAGCCAGCCGCAAACCAGCGCCAGACAAAATATCTTCTTCAGCATCGGCCTCATTTCCGTCGCGCCACCACGTCGTGTTGCTGGCGCAGTTTCACCACGCTGTCGGCCGGACATACGCCGCGCCACAGCACGTTCGGGTAAAGAATGGCGTTGCGGCCGATCAGCGAACCGGGATTCAACACGCAATTGCAGCCCACGTCGGCCTGGTCGCCGATGATCCCGCCAAATTTCCTCAGGCCGGTGTCGATTTCTCGGCCGTCGTTTTTGACGGTCACGTTTCCCTTGGTCGATTTCACATTGGACAAAATCACGCCCGCGCCGAGATGGGCCTTGTACCCCAAGATCGAATCGCCCACGTAACTGAAATGCGGGACCTGGACGCCGTTGAACAACACCGCGTTCTTGAACTCGCTCGCGTTGCCCAACACGCAGCCGTCCCCGACAATCACGTTGCCCCGCACGTACGCGCTCGACCGAATCTCGCAATTCTCGCCGATGATCGTCGGCCCCTTGATCACCGCCCCGTGCTCGATCACCGTCCCCTTGCCAATCATCACATCGTCCGCAATGTAAGGCGTACCAAGCTTCGTCCCGAGCTGCGCCGGCTTCAAATGCGCCTTCGCAAACTCAGCAATCTTCTTCAGCGCGTCCCACACATGTTCGCACCCGTCGAATAACCCGGGATACGCGAATTGCTTGAGATCGAGAAATTCTTCTGGACGAAACATGCCGCGCATCTTAGCGACAACCCGCGCGTACGGCAAAGAGATTGTTACGCAGAATAAGCAGGCCTAACGAAGCTGTTTCTCCAGCCCCTTGACATCCGTCACGGGCAACCGGCAGGCGTAATTGACGCAGACGTACGCGGCGGCTTTGCCATCCACCGGTTTGATGTCTTTCACGAACGGCATCAGTTTCGCCAGCGATTTCTGCCCGGCACCGCCGTCGGCCACCAGCAAAATCTTGTTCGGCAGATAACGGTCGTACACGGCCCGCAAAAGGGCGCGCGTGTCGACCGCGTCCGGGTTGCCGGCGATGACGATCTGGCGCGGTTTGCTCAGGGCGAAATCCAGCGCGCAGAGCATCTGCGGCACCACGCTCGGCGCCTGGCGCAGATGCCTGCCGAACATACCCAGCGTTTTCAGCGCCGCGTCGCGGTACCGGTCGTTGCCCGTGAACTCCGCCAGCCGAAACAACAGCAGCGTGGCCACCGAGTTGCCGCTGGGTTCCGCGCCGTCGTAGTCCTCCTTCGACCGCACGATCACGCTGGCATCGCGCCCGTCAGTCTGGAAAAACCCGCCGTTCTCCGCGTCGTAAAACGAATCGAGCATCGCGTCGCTCAACTCGACCGATGCCAGCAGCCAGCGCGGATCAAAATCAGTCTCGTACAAGTCGAGCAATCCAGTGGCAAAGAAGGCGTGGTCCTCCGCCATCGCCGGCACGTTCTCGGTGCGCATCAACCGCTTGTCCTTATTATGATGCTGCAGCACCCAGGCAGCCGCTCTCTCCGCCGCCTGCCGGTATTTCGGCTCGTCCAGCGCCTGCGCCGCGCGGGCCAACGCGGAAATCATCAGCCCGTTCCACGCCGTCAGGATCTTGTCGTCACGATGCGGCCGGACCCGTTTCTCGCGGACGGCAAACAGTTTCTGGCAGCCCTCTTCCAGAATCGCACGCACGTCCGACTCGGACTTGTGGAAGTGCTTGGCCGTTTCTTCAATGGTCGTTGCGACGTGCAACACGTTCTTGCCGTCCTCCCAATTCCCATCGGGTGTCACCCCGTAATACCGGCAAAACACATCGCTCTTGTCCTTGTCGCCGATGACCGCGTCGATCTCCTCGCGCGTCCAGACGTAGAACTTGCCTTCCACGCCTTCGCTGTCGGCGTCTTCGGCCGAATAAAATCCGCCTTCGGGACTGGTCATGTCGCGCAGGACGTAATTGCACGTGCGCCGCGCGATTCCCGCGTAAAACGCGTCATGCGTGATCTGCCAGGCATCCACGTAACTCGACACCAGTTGCGCCTGGTCATAGAGCATCTTCTCGAAATGCGACACCAGCCAGTGATCGTCCACGCTGTATCGGTGAAACCCGCCGCCGAGCTGGTCGAACATCCCGCCCTCGGCCATCGCCCGCAACGTATGCAACGCCATGTCCCGCGCATGGACGTCGCCCGTGCGCGCGTATTCGTGAAACAGGAAATTCAGCGTCACCGGCCGGGGAAATTTCGGCGCGCCGCCGAACCCGCCGTTCACTTCATCATAGGCGCCGCCCACCTGCTCCAACCCGAGCTTCAACGGCACATCGTCCAATTTCGCCGCCCCGCCGTCGCCGCGCAACGAAGCGGATTGTGTGATGGCCGCCGCGATCTGATCGGCCTGCGCGACCACGCCCGTGCGGTCCGCTTCCCAGACCTCGTGCACACGCTGGAGCAGTTGCATGAATCCCGGCCGCCCGTACTTTGTCTCCGGCGGAAAATAAGTGCCGCAATAAAACGGCTTCAACTCCGGCGTGAGAAACAGGCTCATCGGCCAGCCCCCTGACCCCGTCGTCGCCTGCACGGCGCTCATATACACCTTATCAATGTCCGGCCGCTCCTCGCGGTCGACCTTGATGCTGACGAAATACTCATTCATCACCGCCGCGATGGCCTCGTTCTCAAACGACTCATGCTCCATCACGTGGCACCAATGGCAGGTCGAATACCCAATCGACAAGAAAATCGGCTTCTTCTCCCGCCGCGCCTTCTCAAACGCCTCCTCCCCCCAAGGATACCAGTCCACCGGATTATAAGCGTGCTGGAGAAGATAAGGACTCTTCTCATGGATCAACCGATTCGGTTTGCGTCCTTCGTGTGGAGAAGTCATGGCCATTGTGTTATTGGTCTGTTCCGCAAAAGTTTCGCCCACCCCGCCGAGGCAAAAAAGCCCCACTCCAAAAACCGTTACTAGACCGCCAATCGTCACCGCCGACACTCTACTATAAAAATCCAAAATCCCCAGCGGTTAAATATATCAGTTTCCAAACTGTAGCAGTGCTAATAACAACCCCCTGCAAACTAGCTTGACGCACGGCATTCGCGAGTATTACGTTTACCTAGGCGGCAGCGCGGACTTTGCTGAGCTGCTGCCCAACTGAAGGCAGCGCATCCCGACTATCGAGTTGAGTATGAAGAGACCGCAGATCCGTCGTGGAGACGCTACACGAGTTGTTTATCGGTGGTCTAACAAGTGCACCAGGGGGTTAAACGAAACGATGCATACTGTTGGCAATCTGTTTCAGGGCCGTTGTCTGTTTCGCGGATGACAGCATACAGATCGGCAGTTTTTCCTGCACGAACCCGGAAATGTCTCTCAAGGCGTTCGTGCCACGCAAAACGCTATTCGCCACCGAATCGTGGAACGGAAAAGGCAAGATGCCTTTCAATACGGAGAAGGCCGTTGATGCAGGCCTCGCTTCCTTGCGCCGGCAGCACCCCGAAATCGATGACTTCAAATTAGAATCTATTGTCCTGCGCAGGGTGGCGTGTGATGAAGGCCTGACGGATAAGTGGACCTTCGATATGATGTTTTATGGCGTCAAGCACGTCAGGAATGACACATCATGTATAGGCTTTATGGTATGGCTTCTTTCGGATGGCAGTGTGGTCGAACCAAAAGCCGAGAAGAAGCAATGACCTTCCGCCATGCGCTTCAACCATTCTAACTCACCTCAGCCGTTGTGCTGAAGCGAATCGTTATTGTACGGAGAGTTGAGCAGGCCGGCGAAGACAGCCGGCTGGGAGCTTCTCATTCTGGCCGCCGTCTGTTGCTTTGAAGGCGGTTTCCTGACTCTTCGCCAGACAGCCCGGTTCGGTCAACAATTGCAGCAGGAGCAGATGTCCCAGGCGGAGATGCAACACGCCCCCGGCGATGATCACCCGATCCATTGGAACCGGCCAGTGGCTTTTCTGGACAGCGATGGCGCTCGCTCTTCTCAGCTTCGGTTGTTTCTTGTTTGGCCAGCCTAAACGATGAAGGCAGGACCCCGAAGCCAACCCGGCGCCATCTCAATCGCCCCAGCGTGCCCGGAAGCCGCCAATTTGCTTGCTTTCAAGGGTTCGGCTTGCTCTACTTACCCGCGGTAGCGATCCCGAAGAAGCCGGCGTGTACGCGCAAGCTCACGCAACACGATTCAGGACACCCAGCATGAAGACAGGAACCTTTGCCGCCATCGTCACCAGCATCTGCTTCGCCCTTTTCACCGGCCCGTCCGCGCGCGCCCAGTACACCTACACCGCCACCAATGCCTTTGACAGCGCGTCCGACGGCTCCTATTTCACCCTGCCCAACAACACCTACACCATCATCAACGGCGGCTTCGGCTACGGCCTCTGGACCACCAACGGCGGCACAACCGGCGGCGGCGTCTACATGGACGGCAATCGCGGCGTGCCCGCCACAAACAACTTCTCGTTCGCCTTGTACGCGGGAGGCAACGGCTCCGCCAGTCCGAGCAACACAGGAAGCGGGTTTGCCCTGTCCCGTCCATTGGCCAACCCCCTTCCCGCCGGCCAGTTCCGCCTCTATTCACGCTTCGACCTGGACGGCGGCAACGGCCTGTTCGACGGATTCAGCCTGCGGACAGGCAACAACACCAACAACTTTGCCACAGGGCAATTGCTCGCCTTCGGACTGGGCGGCACGACCAACACCGCCAATCAGCTCACCTACACCGATGCCGCCGGGTTCCATGCCATCCCGGCCAGCGCCGATGCCCGGGCGCCCGTCTGGTTCTGGGTCATCGATTTCAACGCCGCCGCCGGCACCTATACCCTGACCGTCACCAACTACACCGGCGCCTTTAGTTTCACCACCAACGGCAATCTCTCCGCCGGCGCCACCACCGTGGGCTCCTTTGTCGCCGTCAACCAAAGCAGCGGCAGCTTTCAAAACATGGTCTTCGATCAATTGACGTTCACCAATGCCGTCTCCGTGGCCGTCACCTCCGTCGCCCTCTCGACCAACGCGGTGGTCCAAATCCCCACCGCCTACGGCTCCACCTACCAGCTCCAGGCCACGCCCTCGCTCGTGCCAACCAACTGGACAAACGTCGGCTCCTCACAAACCGGCAACGGCGCCTCGCTCCCATTCACCGATCCCGGCGCCGCCACAAACTCGCAGCGCTTCTACCGCATCCAGGTCACAAAACCCTGACAAACCAACCCCGGCCACGACCAGCACCGCGCCACCCGCAACGCAACCGCGAACAATCACTCCGGTTCGCGCCCTTCGTTTGGAGAGGTCATCACCAAAATCCCCTTAACCTGTCACGCAAAGCTTTTCTCGCGGACGGAAAAAAGGTTTAATGCCAGCACGATGCCGACGAGATCCTCAAATCCGGACCTGAAATTCCGCGCCGTTTCGGACCGGACGCGGTTGCGGATTTTACATCTTCTCCTGCGAGGCGAGTTGTGCGTCTGCGACCTGGTGGACATCATCCAGGTCCCCCAACCGACCGCCTCCCGTCACCTGGCCTACCTGCGCAAAGCCGGCCTGGTGGTGACGCAAAAGAAAGGCCTCTGGACCCATTACTCGCTGGCCCCGGCCACCACGGCGTTCCACAAACACCTGCTGCGCTGCCTGGCCGCCTGTGTCACGGAAGTCCCTGAACTGCGCCGGGACAAAGCGCGTCTGGCGAAACTGCAGCGGTCGGGCCGGTGCTGTTGATCGGTAGTGTCCTAATTTGAGCGTTTTCCCGCCGGTGCCAATGTAGCCGCACCCTTTAGGGTGCGCAGAGTGGGCCGTCAGCGCAGGCTAAAGCCTGCGGCTACAGAAAACGATCCGAAATTAAGACACTGCCTGTTGATCTTTCCGGTTGCCATTTCATATTCGCCCATGCGAATATAGCTGGGTGTCACAACCCGCAATCAAAAAGCTGGTGGCCGAGTTTCTGGGGACGTTCGGCCTGGTTTTCGCCGGAACGGGCGCCATTGTCGTCGACGGCGCCAGCCATGGGGCGATCTCTCACGCCGGCGTTGCCATGACCTTCGGCCTGATCGTGCTGGCCATGATTGACACCTTCGGCGACGTCAGCGGCGCGCACCTCAACCCCGCCGTCACGATGGCCTTCGCCGCCGCACGCCGGTTCTCCTGGAGAGAGGCGCCGGGCTACGTCCTGGCGCAGGTGGCGGGCGCATTCGCCGCCAGCGGCTTGCTTCGATGGCTGTTTCCCGCGGATGAACTGCTGGGCACAACGTTGCCGGCAGGATCGGCGGGACAGAGTTTCACCCTCGAAATCGTTCTCACATTTCTTCTCATGCTCGTCATTTTAAGCGTCTCCACCGGCTCCAAGGAAAAGGGCATCACGGCGGGCATTGCCATCGGCGCCGTCATCGGCCTGGAAGCGATGTTTGCCGGCCCGATTTGCGGGGCTTCGATGAATCCCGCGCGGTCCCTGGCGCCCGCGCTGGTCAGCGGTCACGTCCAATTCCTTTGGATCTACCTCCTCGCCCCGGTCCTGGGCGCGCTGCTCGCGGTCCCGGCCTGCTGCGCCTTCCGGGAAGCAAACTGCTGCTGCGTCTCACAAACAACTCCCTGAAAAAGGTGAATGATGAAACAACGCGTGTTATTCGTCTGCATCCACAACAGCGCCCGCAGCCAGATGGCCGAGGCGTTCCTGAACCAGCTCTGCGGCGATGAATTTGAGGCGCAGAGCGCCGGACTGGAACCCGGCAAACTCAACCCTGTTGTCGTGGAAGCCATGAAGGAAATCGGCATCGACATTTCCCGCAACCAAACCAAAACGGTGTTCGACATGGTCAAGTCCGGCAAGCTCTTCCAGTACGTCATCACCGTCTGCGACGAAGCCAGCGCCGAACGCTGCCCGATCTTTCCCGGCGTCACCTCCCGCCTGCACTGGAGCTTCCCCGACCCCTCCGGCTTTCCCGGCACACACACGGAAAAACTGGCCCGGACCCGTGAAGTGCGCGACGCGATCAAAGCCAAAATCGAAACCTGGTGCGCGGAAATGCGCCCCGCCGCCCGCCCCTGACCAAAAAGACCCGCCGCCCTCTTGCGTGACGGCGAGAATGTGCTACTGTACGGGCAGAATGATATATGCAGACGGCATACGTCCGGCGGCCAATGCGGCACTGGTGACGGCTCTGGGGTTGTGTCAAGGCCGCGGCGAACAGGCCGGCGGACATCTCAAATCTCCAATCTCAAATTGCCCCCTCCTTCGCCAAGCCCAACCTAGTCCGACCCAGTCAAACCTAGTCAAACCTAGTCCAACCATAATTTTTCCCGGGAAAGGAGCCGTTGTGGCAGTCCGTGTTCGCCCCGAATCCGATTCGGGGCGAATCCGTGTAAGTCCTCATCCGGCCCAATACGGCCTAATACGACCTAATACGGCCTTAATCACTTTTGAGAATGAGCGCCAAATGGCCGACCTGCTTCCGCAAGTGGAACAGCCTCAGGCGGTTGGCAAAAACAAGGCCTTCAGCCGTCTGGTTCGGGGCTCTGCCGATGGTCGGCGCGCTTTTTTACTGGCCGCGGCATTTAAATTCTGCAATCTTGCCGCCACGCAGTTTATGACCACGGCGACAAACGAGCAGACACCCCGGCAAAATGACGCGGCGCTGGTGGACCGGTTGAAGGCGCGCGACAAGAGCGCGCTGGAGGACCTGTTGCGCCTGCACGGCTCGAAGCTCTACGGCGTGGCGCTGCAGATCACCCGCAACGAGAACGACGCCAACGACGTCATGCAGGACGCGCTGATCACGATCTGGAACAAGATCGGCACGTTCGAGCACCGGTCCAGCTTCTCCACCTGGCTCTATCGCGTCACCGCCAACGCGGCGCTGATGCGGTTGCGCAAGAACAAGAAATTCGAGCAAAACGTCCCGCTGGAAAACGACGGCCCCGACCACGATCTGCCGGTGATCCAACTGGCCGACCCGCGCGAGACGCCCGACGCGGAGGCGCAACGCGACGAGTTGGGCGTCCAGGTCCGCACCGCCATCGACAAGCTGGACGAACCCTATCGCACCACCGTCCTGCTGGCCGACGTGGACGAATTGTCGATGGAGGAAATCGCGGCCACGATGGACGTGACGGTGCCGGCCGTCAAAAGCCGGTTGCACCGCGCCCGGCTGGCCTTGCGCAAGGCGCTGGAACCTTATCTGAAAGGGACGCCACAGGAATGAGCCGGCCGCCTTCCACTTTCTGGGGCCGCCTGAAACGGCTGTTCTGCGCGCGGGCCGGCTGCGATGACGTCGACCAATTGCTCTTCGATTACTCCGAGGGCCAGTTGGACCCGAAGACCAAACAGCGCATTGACGAGCACCTCAAAGACTGCCCGCTCTGCCTGAAGTACCTGGAGACCTACCACGCCACCATCGCCGCCACGCACCAGCATTGCTGTCACAAAGGGGAAATGCCCCCCGAATTGCGCCAAAAACTCCAGCAATTCATCACCCAGAAACTCTGATTTCGCCACCACCCTTGAAATACCCGTTGAAAACCGAAACTTCTGGCCCTGCGCTACATCGAAACTTCAAGATGTGGTGCGTGACAAGGCTGTCGTTATGAATCCAACGGGCTACCAACCTTCCCGCGTCAGCGCGTTGCCGCTGCTGTTGCCCGGGCAAAGTCCCTGTGCCAAAAAGACACTGAGTCCCGTGTCCAGCGCGGTCCGCCAAATGCTTTTCGACTCCCCCCAACAGCGCGTGCCCATCGCCTGGAGTTTCGACGAGTGGCATTGCTTCGTGCGGTTGGACGGGAAAAAAGGAAACGGGTAGCACCATGGCACAACTAAAGATTCGGGTCATTCTGGACAGGATCCTACACTTCGGCGGGTTCGGTTGCACCGACACCGAACGGCTGCTCTTCGAACTTGTCGAAGGCGAATTGGACCCCGAGACGCAGAAAAAACTCGAGCGTCACATGAGCGATTGTCCCCCGTGCCTGCGCTACGTGGAGAGCTACCGCAAAACGATCAAAGTAACCCACACGCACGGCCTGCCCGAAACCGAGATGCCCCCCGCCCTTGAAGAGAAACTCCGCCAATTCATCCAGCAGAATCCCGATCTCCACCCCTAGGAACTCGCAATCCCGGGCAGGATCGGCTTTAATGACACCCATGGGTCTTTCGTTCGGCCAAAAACATTTTTCGTCCAACCTGTTTCTCTCGCCGCTGGCGGGCTACACCAACCTGCCCTTCCGCCTCATCATCCGCCGCATCGGCGGCGCAGGCCTGTGCACCACCGACCTGGTCAACGCCCGCTCGCTGATCGAACGCAACAAGAAAGCCCACAAGCTCATCGAGACCTGCCCCGAGGACCGCCCCCTGGCCGTCCAACTCTACGGCACCGTGCCGGAGGAAATGCGCGAAGCCGCGCAGTTGCTCGAATCCCTCGGCGTCGATGTCGTGGACATTAATATGGGTTGTCCGATGAGAAAGATCTGCCGCAACGGCGGCGGCTCGGCCATGATGGGCGACCACGAAAAAGCCGCGCGCCTGGTCAAGACAATGGCCGAGGCCGTCAAAATTCCCGTCACCTGCAAAATGCGCCTGGGCTGGGACGACGCCAACATCACCGCGCCCGACCTGGCTCGCGCGCTGGAAGACGCCGGCGCCGCCGCCATCACCGTCCACGGCCGCACGCGCCAGCAAGGATTTTCCGGCAAGGTCAACGTCGCCGGCATCCGCTCCGTCGTGCAGGCCGTAAGAGCAATCCCCGTCGTCGGCAACGGCGACATCACCACCCCGCAGGCCGCGCAAACGATGTTCGCCCAAACCGGCTGCGCCGCCATCAGCATCGGACGCGGCGCGTTTTATAATCCGTGGGTTTTCCGGAGCACGGCGCATTATCTGGCGACGGGCGAACTGCTGCCCGAACCCACATTCGAAGAACGCCTCGCGGTGATGCGCCGCCATCTCGATTTAATGGTGGAGGTTTTCGGCGAACCCCACGGCTGCCTCAAATTCCGCAAAGTCGCCCTCGAATACGCCACCCGCTTCGGCCCCGTCACCGATTTCAACCGCCGCATCGTGAAACTGTCCTCGCGCGCCGAGTTCGAGGAAATCATCGCCGCCTACCGCCTCTGGCGCGCCCAGTTCCTAGACGACAACGCGCAGTTGCATCCCCAATACGGCCCCCGCCCGTTGGAGGCCGTCTCCAGCATCGCCGTCCCGCGAGGCCCGAATGAATTGTGGTGAGAAATTTGAGCGGGCGAAGAAATTCCCGTCACTTCAACGCCGCGCGGGCCACGCCGCGCAACATTCCGGCAAACACCATTTGGTGCAATGGCCAGACACCGTACCAGTAGGCCAGTCCCCCCAAGCCCACCGGATCGAAGATCGCCGTCTGCCGGATGACCGCACCGTCCGCCGCCGGTTCGACCGCGAACTCCAGCCAGGCGCGTCCCGGCAACTTCATCTCCGCCGCCAAAAGCAGCCGCCTGCCGGGCTCGATCGCTTCGACCCGCCAGCAATCCACGGTATCGCCAACGCGCAACGTCGCCAAGGCGCGCCGGCCGCGGCGCATGCCGACTCCGCCGAGAGCCAGGTCCAGCCAACCCCGCAACGTCCACAACCAATTGCCGTAGTACCAGCCAGTCTGACCGCCAATACAACGGATCGGGGCAAATGCCCGTTCGGGATTCACCCGCACCGACAAGGAGCGCGAGTCCACCAGCCGGTTCCCAAACCGCACACCACCCCACGTCCGGTCCGTGCCCGTGGCCGACATCGCATCCGACCACCGGGTCTGCGCGCAGTCGTGGTCCTCGTTGCGCAAGGCTTGCGCGTTCCCTTCCCTCATCCCGACCGGCTCAAGAGCAAACGCGCGCCGCGCCGCGTCATCGCGCACCACCGTTGGATGCCGGATGCTGTCGATCAACTTCCGTCCCACCCGCGCGTACAACGGTGTGACCAGCCCAAGCCACAAACTGGACAAACGCGGCGTCAACACCGGCACCGGGATCATCCAGCGCCGCAACCCGCGTTGCCGGGCGTACTCGCGCATCAAATCAGCGTACGACACAACGTCAGGCCCGCCGACTTCGAATGTTGCCGAACCCGGCTGCGACAACTCTGCCGCCGCCAGCAGATACGCCAGCATGTCGTTTATCGCAATCGGCTGGGCCAACACGCGGACCCATCGCGGCGTCACCATGACCGGCAACCGTTCCACCAACGCGCGGATCATCTCGAACGACAAACTGCCCGACCCGATGATGATCGAAGCGCGAAACTCGATCACCCCCACCCCGGCGGCGCGCAGGATTTCACCGACCTCGTGCCGGCTGCGCAGGTGCGCCGACAGATCGCCTTCGTCCTCCCCCAACCCGCCGAGGTAAATGATCCGCTCGACACCGGCCGCCTTCGCCGCCTCGGCAAAGTTCCGCGCCGCGCGCCGGTCTTGTTCCTCGAAGTCCCCGGCCGACCCCATCGAGTGGACGAGGTAATACGCGACCGACACGCCTGCCAGGCCGGCCGGCAGCGATGCCGCATCGAGCAAATCGCCGGCAACCACTTCCACGCCGCCCGGCACGCGCTGGCGCAGGTTTTCCGGCCGCCGCGCCAGGCAACGCACCCAGTACCCCGCCCCCGCCAGCACCGCCAGCAACCGTCCCCCGACGTAACCGGTGGCGCCGGTTACCAGGACGAGTTTTGTTTGGGTAAGAGATGGCATCTGACAAGGATGATACCACACTTAAGGTGCCAAGGTCGCGCACTCCGAGACTTGCGTATTGCTCCAAATTATGGCTTACTACTGTAGTGTGAGTGCCAAACGGCAGAGCAATTGGACACCACTTCCATTGGATATGGTTTTTCTCATCCTGTGGCCATTAGTGACCGCTATATTGGCTACACTATTTCTTCCATTCGTTTACAATTTCCGGCACAGGATAATCGACGCGTGGAATGTCTACTATGTGGCAATCGTCATAGCGGCGGTCGGTATTACGATGCTTTTCTTTGCCCGGCTACCCCTGTACCGACAGCGCAAGTTCCTTACGTTCGGCCCCAAGGAATTGGATGCGCGTCATCGTAAGTTGTACTGGGTGGCCTATTGCTCCATAGGCATATCCGTGTACTTGCTCCTGCGCCTTGCGTTCGCAGTCGGCGCGTATAGCGCGCTCCATTGACGCTGCAGCACCTATGATCAGTGTTGCAACAGTTAATCTCTCCTTCCGCGCCCTCGATGATTCGCACATTACCAGGCTGTTCGAGATGGACGCTGATCCGGAGGTGATGCGGTACATCAATGATTGCCCGGTGGTGACTTGGGAAGGTTACACTGACAGGACTCGTGCGTGGTTCGATCAACTCGTGAAGAATGATCCGCGGCTGACTTACTGGGCGGCGCATGAACGGGGCACAGGCGAATTCATCGGCTGGTTTCATTTGCGTCCGAATGCGCGCTACGGCAATCACGTCGAGTTGGGCTACCGGCTTCGACGGAAATTCTGGGGACGCGGCTACGCCACCGAAGGCAGCCGGGTGATTTTGGAGCAAGCGTTCGGTGCGCTCGGACTCAAGTATGTCATGGCGCAGACACTGGAGCGGAATCTGGCCTCCGTTCGGGTCATGGAAAAGGCGGGGATGACATTCGAACGCGCGTTCGTCTATCCGCAGGAGTTGCTCCCGTTCTGGAATGAAGAGCAGCGACGGGCGGTGAGGTATTCGAAGAGATGCGGCGCCTGAGGTTACGCTTTCACCGCCAGCAGCGTCAGGCGCTGCCACCACCAGACGAGTTTGCCGTCTTCCTCGCCGAGACGCAGCAGGGCGCGGACGCCGGCCGGGGCGGTGCGGACCAATTCCAGCACTTGCGCGCGGTTTTCAGGCGACGTTGCGGCGGTCTCGAAATACCAGTTCAGATCGGGCTGCTTGAATGGATGCAACTCGGCCGAGATCACGCGCAGGCCCGCCTGCCGGCACAGCGCCGTCCAGGCGTTGGGCGTGAGCAATCGTCCGTGGCTCGGGTCGCGGAGTCTCTCGACCTGATGCAGCCAGGCTTCGGCTTCCGGCTGGCCATCTTCGATGGAGCCGTCGATCAGGATGAACGCCCCGCCCGGCTTGAGCACGCGGGCGGCTTCTTCCACGAACTTCTCCGGCGAACTGAAATGATGCGCCGCGACGCGGCAGGTGACCAGATCGAATGTCGCATCGTCATAAGGAAACGCTTCGGCCGGATGCTGGCGCGCTTCAACAGTCAGCCCGCGTTCCTTCGCCGCGGCCAGCGCGCGGTCGAGCATGGCCTGGGAAAGATCGGCCAGCGTGACCTGCCAGCCCTGGCTCGCCAAGAACAATCCCGTATGGCCCGCGCCCGTGGCGACATCCAGCGCTTTGCGTCCCGTTGTCGCCGGCACGCGGGCAAGGACCGCCTTGACATCGTCCACGTCGGCCAGGATGTGGCCTTTGCCGTAGCGCGCGCTTTGCCGGTCGAATTGCTCTTGGGCCCGGCGCTGTTTCGCGTCCAGCGGCGTCTGGTGATGGTCGGATGTTTCGGCCACGGGAGGACCGCCTCGCAAAGCGGTTACGGGACTTTGGACTGGAAGCCGAAGAGTTTGCGGTCCTTGATGGTCTGGACGACGCGTTGCGGCACCATCGTTTCCCATTTCGGATCGCCGGCGCGGATCAGCGCCAGCACGTCCCGGGGGAAAATCGTCAGGTCAGCCGCCTTGTATTCCTGGATCGGCTCGATGAATTCGTTTTCGAGCAGGTGGGCGTAGAGGTAACGCAACTGGGAGTTGACCTTGAGTGTTTCGGCGGTGATCAACTCGCCCGTGGCGATGTTCTTCATCGGATAGACGTACAACTTCACCGCGCCCCGGAACAACCTCCCCAACGCTTCCAGGATGCCGCCATCGAGGTCTGTGTAATATTTCTCCTCGAAAATCTCATGCAACGTCGGCACACCGACGACCATCGCGATCATGTTCTGCGTGTATTGCCGCAGATAGGTGGTGACCCGGTGGAACCGCGCGTAGTTGGAGATCATCACCATCTGCCCGAGCGAACTGAGGATGTCCACCCGCGCGAGAAAATCCTGATGGTCGATGGCCCCTTCCGCCATCAGGTTTTTCAGCGTCATTTCCATCAGCACCACCATATCGCCCTGCAAGCCGGGTTCCCGGCGCACTTGCGCCAGCCCGCTGTGCAACATGTCCTGCGTCACGTTCGTCACGGGCCGAAAACTGCCGCGCTGGATCAGCACCGGTTTCTTGTACAACACCTCCGAGGGCTGCACCACCTCGCCGTCCACCGTGAACATCGCCGCGTCGCTCATGCCCTGCTGGACCAGCTGCAACGCCATCAGCCGGTTGTCCACCTGCGCGAACGCCGGCCCGGAAAATTTGATCATGTCGATCTCGATGCGGTCGCGGCTCAAATCGTCCAGCAGCGATTCAATCACCGTGGCCGGGTTATCCCGATAGGTGAACGCGGCGTAGATCAGGTTGACCCCGATCAGCCCCAGCGCCTGCTGTTCGCGGACGTTCTCCGTGTCCAGCATGCGCACGTGGATGATGATCTCCGAGGGCGGCCCGTGAAACTCGGTCTGGAACCGGATCCCCATCCAGCCCTGTCCGTCTTCATGCCGGGAATAACTGCGGGCCGTCACCGTGTCGGCAAACACGAAAAACGTGTTCTTGTCCCCGCGCGTCTTGTCCAGCCGTTCCAGCAACAAATTGAATTCGTAATCCAGCATCCGCTGCAAGCGTTTGCGGCTGACGTACCGGTCGCTCGCGCCGTAGATCGCGTCGCTGACGCCCATGTCGTAGGCTGAAATTGTCTTGGCCACAGTGCCGGCCGCCCCGCCCACCTGGAAAAACCAGCGCGCGACCTCCTGGCCCGCGCCGATTTCCGCGAACGTCCCGTACTTGGCCGCGTCGATGTTGATCTGCAGCGCTTTTTGGTGCGTGCCCGGATTCTGTCGATTCATGGTTGTTGATTATCCACACCGCCCCCTGATTTGCAAACATCTGAATGGGCAGAACGCCGGCCATTCCAAGTCAATTGTAGTGGCCGCCGTCTCGGCGGCGGGGGGGTTACACCAGCGTCCGGGACGAACGCCGCTACAAACAACGAGCCCAACCGCCGCCGTCACTCGCAGGGATCGATCACATCCCGCGCGTTGGGTTCCGCCGGCGGCTCATCCACCAGCACCGTGCTGGCCGGCACCGGCCTGGACGACTGGAAATCAGCCCTGGCCAGCGGGCCGGAGGACAGGATCACAAAATTCTTCAACTGCTCCGCCGCCGCCCGCATGTCCACGTGGCTGCTCACGGGCCCGCCCACCTCTTCCTCGTCCATCTTGCGCACGCACCCGTAGGCGCCGCGGAAATTCACCACCTCGGTTTCCAGCTTCTCCATGCGCAGATCGCGCTCCTTCCGGGCCAGCGCCATCATGAACGACCGCATCGTCTGCTGCCCTTTCGACGTCGAGGCAATCACCAGCGAGCCGTCCTCGTCACGAATGCCGGCAATCGCCCGCTGCCGGTTCTCATAATCCGTCTCGATCTGGTAACTTTGGAATTGCCGATAGGTCTCCAGCAACAGCGAGAACGCCGTATCCTGGCTTTGGATCTGACAGACCGGATCGCAATACCTGCGCAACCGGCCGCCGACGTCCGACGAACCATCCGCTCCGTTGCAGGCGACACCGAGACACAAAAACAACACACCCACGCCAGCTACACGCCAACCCTTCATAATTCCTCCACTCGCCTTTCCCCCACACCAATCACCAACGCACTCTTTCCCTACTAAAGCACATTTTTAAAAAAAGTCATCCGGGAAATCGCTCGGTCAAAATGGCGGCGGCCTGCGACGGCGTCGCGTCACCGCTTGCGCCGCTGCCGCCGCGCCGGTAGAATGCGCGGCTTGTGACCAATCCTTCTTCCGAACAATCCTGGCGGCGCGGGTTTTGGAGTTTGATCGTCACGCAGTTTCAGGGGGCGTTCAGCGATAATGCGCTGAAGACGCTGGTCACGTTCATCGGGCTGAGCGTGGCGGTGTCGCACAAGGAGCGCGCGGCCATCGTGCCGCTGTTGGGCATCCTGTTTTCCGCGCCGTTCATCCTGTTCTCCATGGCAGGCGGGTTTCTGGCGGACCGGTTCAGCAAACGCACGGTGACAATCGGGGTGAAGCTCTTCGAACTCGGCGTGATGAGCATCGCGCTGTTCGGGTTATGGGCCAATCGATTGCCGGTGGCCATGGCGGCGGTCTGTCTGATGGGCGTGCACAGCGCGTTTTTCGGGCCTTCAAAATATGGGCTGCTGCCGGAACTCCTGCCGGAGGAACGGTTGTCCTGGGGCAACGGCGTGCTGGAACTGGGGACGTTCGTGGCCATCATCACCGGCGGCGCCATAGCCGGCTGGCTGTTCAAATGGTTCTCGGGCCGGCAGCAATACTCGGCCGTGCTGTTACTCGCGCTGGCCGGCGTCGGTTTGCTGTGCAGCCTGGGAATCTCCCGCGTGCCGGCGGCTGACCCGGTGAAAAAATTCCGTCCCAATTTCCTCGGCGACCTCTTCCAGCAAATTGGGCTGATCCGCCGCGACCGTGTGCTCTGGCTGGCCGTGCTGGGCAACGTTTATTTCTCGTTCGTCGGCGCGCTGGTGCTGCAGAACGCCATCCTCTTCGGCACGGACACGTTGGCCGTGGGCGAAATCAAAACGAGCTACATGCAGGTCGCGCTGGCCATCGGCGTGGGGCTCGGCAGTTTCGCGGCGGGCTATCTGTCCGGCGGAAAAATCGAGTACGGCCTGGTGCCGCTCGGCGCGGTCGGGCTGACGATCTTCAGCGCGGCGCTCTGGCGGCCGTCGTTGACGTACACGGGGGCGCTTTGGGACCTGGGATTTCTCGGGTTCTTCGGCGGGTTCTTCATCGTGCCCATCGCGGCCATCATGCAGCATCGGCCGGACAAGAAGACGAAGGGCGCGGTGCTGGCCACGGGCAATCTGCTGTCGTTCGTCGGCATCGCGCTGGCCTCGGGTGTGTTCTGGCTGGCCACAGCGTGCGCCGGCATGCAGCCGCGTCAGATTTTCCTGCTCGGCGCGTTGATGACGCTCGGGGCCACCGTCTACGTCGTCGTCATCCTGCCCGATTCGCTCCTGCGATTGCTGCTGTGGATCCTGACGCACTCGCTTTATCGCATCCGGGTCGAAGGCCGGGACAATATTCCCGAGCGGGGCGGGGCGTTGTTCGTCTGCAATCACGTCTCGTTCGTCGACGCGCTGCTGGTGCTCTCGTCCACCGACCGGCCGCTGCGCTGCATCATGTTCAAGGACATCTATGATCATCCGATCGTCAAACCATTCGCGAAGATCATGCGCAACATTCCGATCTCCTCACAGTTGCGCCCGCGCGAGATGATCAAGTCCCTGCGCGAAGCCAGCGAGGCGATCAAGAACGGCGAGATCGTGGTGATCTTCGCCGAAGGCCAGATCACGCGCATCGGCCAATTGCTGCCGTTCCGGCGCGGGTTCGAGCGGATCATGAAAGACGTCGACGCGCCGATCATCCCGATCTGCCTGGACGGCGTTTGGGGGAGCATCTTTAGTTTCGAGAAGGGCCGGTTTCTCTGGAAAGTGCCGCGCTATTTCCCCTACCCCGTCACGGTCTGTTTCGGCAAACCGATGCCGCCGGATTCCACGCCGTTCGCCGTGCGCCAGGCGGTGCAGGAACTGAACACGCTCGCCTGGGAACATCGCAAATCGAAAATGCTCACGCTGCACCGCTCGTTCGTGCGCAAGGCGCGACATCATCCCCACCGCTTTTTCATGGCCGACGGACGCACGCCGAAACTGCGGTTCGGCGCGGGCCTGATGCGGACCATTTTCCTGGCGCGCCGGCTCAAGCCGGTCTGGCAGGGACAGGAAATGGTCGGCATCCTCCTGCCGCCGTCCGTGCCGGGTGCGCTGGTCAATTACGCCGCGCTGCTGATGGGCAAAGTCCCGGTCAACCTCAATTACACCGCCAACAACGAGACTCTCGCCTCCTGCGCCCGCCAGTGCAGTTTGCAGACCGTGATCACCTCGCAAGCCTTTCTCGACAAGGTGAAAATCACCGTGCCGGGCAAAACGATTCTCCTGGAGGAACTGGCCGCCAAACCCAAGTTTGTGGAAAAGTTGCTCGCGCTGCTGATGGCCTATACATGGCCAGCGCCATTACTGGAAGCAGCGTTGGGTCGTTCGGGAGGGCGAGGCTCCCGCCGAGCCGCCGTCCATGGCTCGGCGGGAGCCTCGCCCTCCCCGCAAGCGGCATCCACCCCACAACGTGATCCGCTCGACGACCTCGCCACCGTCATCTTTTCCAGCGGCAGCACGGGCGACCCGAAAGGCGTGATGCTCACGCATTTCAACATCGCCTCCAACGTCGATCAGATGGCGCAGACATTCGCCTTCGACCGCCGCGACCGCATCCTTGGCATCCTGCCGTTCTTCCATTCGTTCGGGTTTACCGGCACCCTCATCGCGCCGGCCATCCTCGGCATCGGCGTCGTCTATCACCCCAATCCGCTCGACGCGAAAGTCATCGGCACGCTGGTGCAAAGTTATAACGTCACTTTCCTGCTGGCCACGCCGACCTTCCTGCAACTCTACACCCGCCTCTGCGAACCGGAGAACTTCGGCAGCCTGCAATTCGTCATGACCGGCGCGGAAAAATTGCCCGACCGCGTCGCCCAGGCCTTTGAAGACAAATTCGGCGTCCGCCCGCTCGAAGGTTACGGCGCCACCGAATGTTCCCCCGCCGTCGCCGTCAACACCCACGATTTTCGCGCCGCCGGTTTCCGCCAGGTCGGCGCCAAACGCGGCAAGATCGGCCACCCGCTCCCCGGTGTCAGCGTCCGCATCGTCGACCCCGAGACCTGGCAACCCCTGCCAGTCGGCCAATCCGGCCTGCTGCTCGTGCGCGGCCCCAACATCATGAAAGGTTATCTTGGCCGACCCGAAAAAACCGCCGAAGTCCTGCGCGTCCTGCCCGGCGACCCGCACACCGACGAACCCTGGTACGTCACCGGCGACATCGCCGCGCTCGACGGCGATGGTTTCCTGGCCATCACCGACCGACTGACCCGGTTCAGCAAGATCGGCGGCGAAATGGTCCCGCACATCAAGATCGAGGAAAAATTACATGAACTGGCCGGCGCCACCGAACAATGTTTCGCCGTCACCGGCGTGCCCGACGAAAAGAAAGGCGAACGCCTCGTCGTCCTCCACACCCTCCCCGCCGCCAAATTCCAACCCTTCATCGACAAACTTCCCGCCCTCGACCTCCCCAACCTCTGGAAACCCCGCCCCGACCAATTCTTTTACGTGGAAAAACTCCCCTACCTCGGCACCGGCAAACTGGATTTGAGAAGGATCAAAGAGCTGGCAGCGGAAAAGTCGGCCAACGGACCCGGCGGGCTTGGAATGGCCTAATTTGCTGGACTTGCCGGTGATGTTTTGTTCTACTTCGTCCACTTGGCGAATCGTTGGAAGCTGGCGTCCTGTTTGCGTTTCCTCTTCCTGGTTTTCAGAAATCACAGGGCAGATTCACGGGCGTAAGTCACGGGGGAGCTTGGCGTGAATAAAAGATAGCAGAGAAAAAACCATGAAGATCCTTCACATTCCATTGGTCATCGCCCTGCTGGTTGCCGCGGGCCGCACACTCGATGCCGGCGCACAGACGGAGTCGAATCTCTATTCCTTCGTCGGCTCCCCCACCGATGGTCAAAACCCGGAATACGGGCTGGTGCAGGGCACCAATGGCTATTTCTACGGGACGACCGTCAGCGGCGGAGCCAGCACGAATTGCACCGGCGGATGCGGCACTGTGTTCCGGATCAGCCCCAGCGGCGTCTACACAAGTCTTTATTCCTTCGGCAAATCCCCGACCGACGGACAAGTCCCGGAAGGCGAGCTCGCGCAGGGCACCAACGGCGATTTCTACGGGACAGCCAACAACGGCGGAACGTACGGCGGCGGGACCATCTTTCGGATCAGTCCCAGCGGCGTCTACACAACTCTTTATTCCTTCGGCGTTTCCCCCACCGATGGAACCGGTCCGGCGTTCAAGCTGGTGCTGGGCAGCGATGGCAATTTTTACGGCACGGCCCAAACCGGCGGCACCAGCACAAATTGCGCTGGCGGATGCGGCACCGTTTTCCGGATCAGTCCCAGCGGCATAGAAACGACTCTTTACTCCTTTGGCAGTTCCCCCACCGACGGAACTTCACCAAACGGGCTGACGCAAGGCAGTGACGGTAATTTCTACGGAACAGCCTATGGCGGCGGCACAAACAGCCAGGGCGCCGTGTTCCGGATCAGTCCCGGCGGCACCTACACAAGTCTGTATTCTTTTGTTGGCTATCCCACCGATGGACAAGACCCGATCGCCGAGCTGACGCAGGGCAGCGACGGCAATCTCTACGGCACGACCTACCTCGGCGGGCCGTTCGGCATTGGCGTCGGCACCGTCTTCCGCATCAGTCCCGGCGGCGTCTATACGAATCTTTACTTCTTTGGCGGTTCCGCCAACGATGGAGAATATCCACAAGACGAGCTGGTGCAAGGCAGCGACGGCAACTTCTACGGCACGGCCAGCGCCGGCGGGACCAGCCCGAATTGCACCGGCGGATGCGGCACCATCTTTCGGATCAGTCCCAGCGGCGTCTACACGACCCTTTACTCCTTTGTGAGCAGTCCCGACGGAGACACGCCCGTCGCCCGGCTGATGCAGGGCATTGACGGCATTTTCTACGGGACCACCTACGGCGGCGGGACGGGCAACGGCACTGTGTTCAAATTCAGCGTCCCCCTCGATTTTGTAGGCAGCCGGATTAACAAAATCAACCTGGCGGGAACCAACACCGTGATCACCATCCCCTCCATCGCGGGCGAGACCTACCAGTTGCAGTACCGCAACTCGATGACCTCCGGCACCTGGTCAAACCTCCCCGGCCGATCCGTCACCAACAGCATCGGCGGCCTCCTGACCTTCACCAACGCCATCAGCGGCTCGCAAACCCAAGCCTTCTACCGCTTCGCCATCACCCCCTAGCAGACGGTCCTTGCGGGCACAGCACGGAATTTAACTTTGTAAGTGCCTGCGGGAGAAGAAAAATGGAGCGAGCGAAGGGATTCGAACCCTCGACATTCACCTTGGCAAGGTGACGCTCTACCAGACTGAGCTACGCTCGCTTCCGTTTGTGACAAGGTGGAAAATATCAAATTCCACCGGCTTCGCAAGCCTCAATATTGCCGGGGACCACTTTCAGGCGGGCACGGCTAAATCACCGTGGCGCGAATTTCCTCGTCCGGCACCTGCGGCATGGCCGGGTGGACCGTCGCCAGCCGGCGGATGATCACCATGCCGAGCTGCTTGCTGTCGGGTTCTATCTCCAGCCGGTCCGTCGCCTCCCAGCTGACAGCCGTCTTAATGTCTTCCACGTCAACCAGGTAGCTCTGGCCCTCAAACGTCGTCAGCAGCAACGTCTCACGGGACACGTCCGCGAGCGTGGCCTGAATCTTTTTTATCCTGCCCATGTTCTTCTCGTTTGCCTTTGCGTTTCAATGCCTGTACCGCATGATTTCGTCAATCAACCTCACCGGTAGTCATTCCTATACCATGCGCCGTTCTCGTGCCAAGCGTTTTGTGGACGTTGCCGCAACTGCCTTCCGAAGCCGCCAAAAAAGGCGGTTTTGCCCAAGTTGGCCCCCATAACGGGCCTAAACTGTTGCGGAATCGCAGGAAAGTGCTACTGTACCGTCAGTATGATATATGCAGTGGGCATACATCCGGCGGCCGCCTTCGCCAAGGCTACGGCGGACAAGGCGGCGGACAGGTCCGACCTGGTCAAATCCAGTCCGACCCAGTCAAACCTAGTCAAACCTAGTCCAACCTTAAAATTCCGGGCCAGACCGACCATCCGTGTAATCCGTGCAATCCGTGGATCTACCCATCCCGTCCGATCCGTCTTCGCTGATCCTCCAAAATCAAACACCGGCAAGCCCCTCTACGCCAACACCTTGCACGGCCAGTCAAACCTAGTCAAACCTAGTCCGACCTAGTCAAACCTAGTCAAACCATAAATTATTTCCAAAAAGGACCGATAAAAACGCAAAAACCACCAGATTTGACGGATTGCAATCACCGGGGGGTTGCAGGAAAATGCGCTGTTGTGGCGATGAAACGCTTCTTTCTGGCGCTGACGGTCGGCCTGGCGGGCTGGACTGCCGGATCGTTTGCGGGACAGTATGACAATTTGGCAGTGGATACGTTGGTCGACCGCGGCGGCGGGTTGTGGCAGACGTCGCAGGACACGTTCCTCGGCGAGTACGGACCGTACGGGTTCGTCTGGGAATCCGCCGCGCAGGACGTGGCCCGGATGGCGAAACCGGGGATGACGTTTGCCGGGTTGCCGGTGGTCGAAGCCATCGCGCGGTTCGAGAACCAGCGGCTGGTCGATCTGACACTCTCGCTCTACAACCGGGGCGACGAAAAGGAATTGCGGGAGGAAACTTTCGACAAACTCGTCGAGTCCGCCGACGAAAAAATCACCGCCTGGACCGGCTCGCGCGGAGTGGCGTTCAGGGACGAGGACCGCACGGATTTCATCACGGTAAAACGCAAGGCCTGGGTGGCCGACGCCAACCGGCTGGACCTGACCTGGAGTTTCACCACCAAACACACCGACCTGCGCCTTGGCGTGATCCCGTTCCGCTGCGAATACGTCCGCCTGCAGATCACCCCCTACGATCCCGCGCGCGACCCGCGCCGGATGTTCCAGGCGCCGATGATCAACAAGACCCGGATGCTGACGGTGCTCGACCTGCAAAAGCGCGTCCAGCGCACGCCGGCGGGCGACGTGATGATCGACGGCGTGCCGATGATCGACCAGGGGCGCAAAGGCTACTGCGCCGTGGCGGTCGCGGCGCGGGTGATGCAGTATTTCGGGGCTGACGTCGACGAACACGACATCGCCCAGGCCGCCAACACCTCGGCGGTCAACGGCACGAACCCGGAAGTGATGATGGCTGCGCTGCGCCAGATCGGCTCGCAATACCACGTCCAGGTCGACGTGCTCCAGGATTTCACCGGGCAAAAATTCTACCACCTGATGGACGACTACAATCACGTCGCGCGCCAGGCGAAAGCGCAGACGATCTCACTCGATCCCAGCACCCAAACCACCCTCCTCAAGGTCATTCACGGGATGGATTTCGATTTATACAAACGGGCGCGCGCCCGGCGCGAGTCGGAGTTTGACGATTTCAAGGCGGACGTGACGAAGTACGTCAATGCCGGCATCCCACTGGCCTGGAGCGTCGTGCTGGGGATCGTCGACGAGACGCCGCCGGTGTCGTTCGGGTCGCACATGCGGTTGATCATCGGCTACAACGACCGGACCGGCGAGGTGCTGTACACCGACAGTTGGGGCGCGGGCAACGAACTCAAACGCATGAAGATCGACGACGCCTGGGCAATCACGCTCGGCCTCTACACCATCGAACCGGACGGCATCCACTTTTGAACAACAGATCAATGCGCCGGCGCGTTCGTCCCGTCCGGCGGAAGCGTCATCGCGGCGTCGACTTCCTGCTCGACGGCCCGGATGTCGCCGCGGGTCGCCGTCACGCCGGTCGGCAGATGGCCCCAATGCAGTTTCGGCATGGACTTGGAAAGGGTGTACTGGCCGCCGGCCCACAGTTCCAGCCAGCGTTTGGTCTGCGCGGCGGTGCCGTTGACGGCCAGGTCCACCCAGCGCGCCCCCATCGTGGTCACCGCCACCTTGTTGAAATCGAAGTAATCGTCGACGCCCGAATCAACGCGTTCCTTGGTCACACCCGCCTCCCGGCCAAGGTCGAAGTAGGCTTCGAACATGCCGCCGGCGATGAAGTGCTGGGCGTAATGGATCTTCAGTTCGCGCAAGTCGTGAAACCCGTGGTCGATCCGCCCGCCCGGCATCGATTCCAGCGGCGCATGACCGCCCGCCTCGAACAACGGGTACCCCCCCTGCCGCGTCCACAGCCACAGACCGCCCCAGATCGAGCGCGCCTCGTCTTCGAGATGGAGATGGGGATTGGCCGCCGCATTGGTCAGCGCGCTGCGGCAGAGTTCGGCAAAGATATGGTCGAAATCCCACCCGCGCGCTTCCAGCCGTTTCGCCAGCGCCGCAAACCTCTCGTCCTCGACCGGGAACTTCGCCGGCGCCGCCAGCCCCGCGTCAGCGGCGCGCGCCGGGGACAGCCATCCCAGCAGGATGACTCCCAGCATCAGGCAGACCGTTGTCCTTTTCGCGCGCATGAGTTGATCAAGCTTCAAGGTCGACATGAATGAGCAATGTATGTGCCCGACAAAATTGGTGCGCGAGAGAGGACTCGAACCTCCACGGGTTACCCCACGGGCTCCTAAGGCCCGCGCGTCTGCCAGTTCCGCCACTCGCGCAACCCGTTCCGGTCAGCCCCTGATTATGCCGCCGCCCGGAGAGATGGCAAGCAGTTCCCGCACCTCCCCGCGTGCCGTGCGCGAAGTTTGCTCCACTTTCGCGGGGGATTCGTCTAGAATGCGGGGCAATCGCAGCTTGAGGGAGATACGTCGGGGTGGATTTCTTGAATCATATGCTCGCGCTGTTTCAGGCGCACGGGTATTGGATCGTGTTCTTCGGCGTGATGCTGGAGAACGCGGGACTGCCGGTGCCGGGCGAGACCATCCTGCTGGCCGCCGGCTTCTTCGCCAGCCAGGGGACGTTCGCGTTGGAGACGGTGATCGGGATCGCCACGCTGGGGGCGATCACCGGGGACAACGGCAGTTACTGGATCGGGCGGAAGTTGGGACGCGACTTGTTGCTGCGCTACGGCAAGTACATTTTGCTGACCGGGAAACGGTTCAACCGGATCGAGGCGTTCTTCCACAAACACGGGGACAAAACAGTGCTGGTGGCGCGGTTCCTCTCGGGGTTTCGCGTGTTCACCGCGCTGTTTGCCGGCGCGACCCACATGCGCTGGCCGCGGTTCCTGCTGTTCAACATTCTCGGCGCGGTCCTCTGGGCCACGACCATCGCGCTGCTCGGCTACTTCTTCGGGAAGAACTGGGGGCTGCTGATGCATTGGCTGGACCGCACCAGCCTGACGCTGCTGGTGCTCGCGCTTGCGTTGCTCTGGATCCGTCACGTCCTGAAGCAACGGCAGCAGGCTTAAAGTGCCTGACACAACCTGAGTGTTGTGGAGAGCCACGCTCCCGCGTGGCCGCCGACGCTGCAAAGACGGCACGGTCGCGCTGGAGCGCGCCCCTCCAAGCAACAGTCTCACGGACGCCGGCGCGGGTAGAGCAGCGCGGCCAGGGCGATGCCGGCCGCGAAACCGCCGAGGTGGGCCATGTTGTCCACCTGGGGTTCCAGGCCGCTGATGGTGAAATCGGCGGCCACCATCAGGCCGATGAAGAGCAGCAATTGCCGGCGAATGCCGTGGTAGAGCGGGGACTTCAATTGATAGGTGGCCACCGCAAACGCCCCGATGACGCCGAACGCGCCGCCGCTGGCGCCGATGGAGACGTCGTAGTGCGCCCAAAGCGCGCTGACCAGGTTGCCGAGCGAACCGGCCACGAAGAAGATCACCAGAAACCGCCAGCGTCCCATTACCTTCTCCACAGCGGACCCGAACAGCCACAGCGCCGCGCCGTTCATGCCGATGTGCAACCAGTTGGCGTGCAGAAACAGCGCGGTGATCGGCCGCCACCATTGGCCGTGGCGGACAGCGTCCGGGATGTTCCCGCCCCACATCCACAGCGGATGGTTCCACAGGCCCTCGAACACAAGCGAGTCGGCCAGAAAGACGGCCAGCAGGACGGCCAGCAACGTCAGCGTGGCCGGCCCGGGCCGCCCGGTGTACATGAGCGCGCGCCAGCCCGCCGCCTGTTCCTCGGCCAATCGCAAACTGAGTTGTCCGCCCACGTAGCCCGGCGTGTTTGCCGGAACCACCAGCGCGGCCGCGTCGGCCGCAGGCGGCGCTTCGGCCCGGGCGAGGTAACCGGCGATCGCGTCGCGCCAGAGTTTGTTGCCCGGATGGGTCAGCGAAAAGGCGCGCGCCAGTTGTTTGACCGCTTCATTGCGGTCGCCGCGCACCAGGGCGCAACGGCCGCGCCAGTAAGCCGCGAACCGCGCCAGACCGCCTTTCGGGGGGGCCAGAGGCATTCCGCGCCGCTCCTGCAGCAGCCGCTCCAATTCCGCCGTGTCGCCCCCCTGCGCGGCCACGCAAACGCGCGCGGCCCACAATTGCGCTTCCAGCGGGCCGATGGTCCGCGGCGAAAGCGCGACGTAATGCAAACAGCGCAAGGCCCGTTCCAGGTCGCCCGTCTCGGCATAGGCCCGGGCCGCCAGCAACCGGGCCAGGGTGACGGAGGACAACGTGTTCCAGTCCCCCACCCGTTCATAGAACTGCACCGCGGCCGGGAACTGGCGGGCGGCGATCAACAGCGAGAGTTCGAACACCCGGACCTCGCCGCGCACGGTGTACGGGACGGAAGCGGCGGCGCATTGTTCGAGCAGCAGACCGGCAGCCGTCGCATCGCCCTTGCTCCACAAATCCAGGGCCGACGCATACGCGCGATAGACCCGGCCTTGCCCGCCCCCGGTGAACCACGCGGCCAGCCGCCAGGTCCAGGCGGTCTGGCGGAACGGACGCGTCATCTGCCAGCGCATCGCGACGCGCACGAGAAACCGCGGCGCCAGCACGAACACCGTGAACAGTCCCCAGGCGGCGATCACCCAGCCGAATTGGCCGCCGAAATACAGGCCGCCGATCGACGCCCCCACCATCGCCGCCAATTGCACAATCTGCAGCGCGTACCAGCGCGGGTCGGCTTGCAGCAACTGCAGCAGTTGCAGGGCGACGGCGAAGAGGACCGGATAAATCAGGAAACGTTGCGTCATGGAATCGGGTGCCGCGCGCCGCGGCTAGGGCAGGATGGCGACCTCGTCGCCGAGTTCCAGCAGATCGTACAAGCGCTCGATCTGCTCGATGCTCATCGCCAGACATCCGTGGGTCCAGGTCACGTTCGGGCACGGGCCGTGCAAGCCGACTTCGCCGCCGAGCGCGGTCTTCCAGGGCGGACATTCCTTCTTGCCGATGGCCGCGCTGATTTGCTCGTACTCCGCGGGCGAGATGAGCTTGTCGCGCAGCCCGCGTTCGGCGTCCTCCAGATTCGGATAGCTCAATCCGAGAAACCGGTGGTACTTGCTCTGCGGATTCTTGTAACAGACATAAAACCCGCCTTCGGGCGTGGCCAGATCGCCTTCGCGCTGTTTGTCGGCTGGGTTCTTGCCAAGCACGACGGGAACGCGCAGCACTTCTTCGTCGCCGTCGTAGACGACCAGCGTGCGCGCGTGTTTGGTGATGACAACTCTCGGGCGGCTGGTCTGCGTCATGGTTGCAGCGCGTCGATTTTCGCGGCCAGGTCAAAGTCGTTTTGCGTGATCCCCCCGGCGCTGTGGGTGGTGAGGATGATCTTGACCCGTTTGTACCGGTGGAGATGCACGTCCGGATGATGGTCCATGGCGTTGGCGATGGGCGCGATGGCGGAGATGAATTGCGCCGCTTCGGTGAACCCGCCGAGCACGAATTCCTTCGTGATCGCATCGTCCTGGCGCTGCCAGCCTTTGATGTCGGACAGCTTGTGCTGGATGTCCGCGTCCGAAAGTCGTTGGGGTGCCACTGTCATGTCTGCCTCCCGCAAACTCTACCAGACATCCCCGTGCATTTCCACCAATCGACGATCCACTCCTTGTTTTGCCCTCCTGAGGCAGGCAGGCAAGGCTGGCGGGGTTCGCGCCTGTTGACTTTGGAGGGGGTGCTCCGTATATTCCATCGAAAGAAGAGAGAATTTCTCCGATTTATTGTTATGCAAGTCACACGGGCAGGCGAATACGCGATCATCGGGTTGCTCTACCTGGCAAAGCAGCCGGCCAATCGCATGGTTATGATCGACGAGATCAGCGAGAGTGAGCGCATCCCAAAGAGCTTTCTGGCGAAGATCTTCCAGTCGCTGGCCAAGGGCGGTTTCCTGCAATCACACCGGGGCGCCGGCGGCGGGTTCAGCCTGGCCAGGCCGGCCCGGGAAATCAATCTGCTGCAAATCCTTAATTGCATCGAAGGCGCGTTCGCCCTGCAGAAATGCGTGTCTGAAGACCCCGAATGCGTGGTGGCCCACGACCGCCTGGGCAACTGCGTGCTCTGCGGGGTGTTCACCGAAGCGCAGAACCGCGTGAACGAAGTATTCGTCCGCACCAGCCTGCAGGATTTGCTGACGCCCAAGACCTCCGCCACCCCGCCGGCGCCGCCGCCCTCCGTCCTCAATTGAAGGCCACCATGTTCGGACGAGTCCACCAGCCGCTGACGGAAGAGAAAATTCGCGAAACGCTCAAGGCCGTCAAGTTCCCCGGCTTCAGCCGCGACATCGTCAGCTTCGGCATCGTCAAATCCATCACTGTCACCGAGAAAAACGATGTGACCGTGGCGCTGCACATCGTCACGCGCGACACGGCTGTCCCACAACAGATTGACAAGGATGTTCGCGGCGCATTGGCGCACCTGGAAGGCATCGGCCGCGTGGACATCCAGGTGACCGCCCAGCAGCCTCCCCAGCAAGGGCAGATGCCGATGACCGGCGGCGCGCCGGGCCGGCCCCAGATTCCCGGGATCAAACACATCGTCGCCGTCGGCAGCGGCAAAGGCGGCGTCGGCAAATCAACCGTCGCGGTCAACCTGGCTTGCGCGATGAGCAAGTTGGACCGGCGGATCGGGTTGATGGACGCGGACATTTACGGGCCGAGCGTGCCGAAGATGATGGGCGCGACGCAGCGGCCCACGATCACGGACGACAAACTCGATCCTGTGGAAAATTACGGGTTGAAGATGATGAGCATGGCGCTGTTGCTGGACGGCAACGCGCCGGTGATCTGGCGCGGGCCGATGATCATGAAGGCGATCCAGCAGTTCACGGGCGCCGTAAACTGGGGCGAACTCGACGTGCTGGTGGTGGACCTGCCGCCGGGCACGGGCGACGCGCAGTTGTCGCTGGTGCAAACAGTGGCGCTGGACGGCGGGGTGATCGTCACCACGCCGCAGGACGTGGCCCTGGAAGTGGCCCGGCGCGGCATCCAGATGTTCGAGAAGGTCAACGTGAAGATCCTCGGCATCGTCGAGAACATGAGCTATTATGTTTGCCCGCATTGCGGCGAACATGACGACGTGTTCGGCCACGGCGGCGGCAAGCAGGAGGCCGAACGGCTGGAGGTGCCGTTTTTGGGAGAGGTCCCGCTGTTTACGGAGATCAGGATTTGCGGCGACAAGGGGCTGCCGGTGGTGGTGGCGGCGCCGGAATCGGAGCCGGCCCGGGCCTTTTTCAAGTGCGCCGAGGCGATCCTGAAGCAGCTGGAGAAACACTGACCGATGCGGGGAACGGATGGCTGTTGAAGAACAACAGATTTGGACGGCGCTGAAGGGCTGTTACGATCCCGAGTTGCCCTGCAACATCGTTGATCTCGGTCTGGTATACGGGATCACCCTCCTGCCCCTGCAGGGCGGCAGCGGTACGCGCGTGGACGTGCGCATGACGCTGACCTCGCAGGGATGTCCCATGTCAAAACAAATCACCGCGCAAATCCAGCAGAAGCTGTTGGACCTCAGCGGCGTGGGTGAGGCCAACGTCGAAATCGTGTATGATCCTCCATGGTCGCCGTCCAGGATCAACGACGACGGCAAACGAAAGCTGGGGCTTTGCTAGGGGCTTTGCCAAATCAACCACGAAATCTTTGGCCGTTGCATTTCCTGGAACGGGCCGGTATTGTCTGCGCAACAGCTATGTTGCGTCCCGCAAACGTCGCTGCGCTGCTGGTGACAACCACGTTGCTGGCGTCATTTGCGCCACAGGCCGCTGCGCAGACCAATACGCCTGCGCCCGGTTGGCGCTGGGGAGCGGCCTATCCGCTTGTCACCAACCCGGGCACCACCACCGCACCACCGGCACCGGCGACACCGGCGGTCCCCGTCAATCCCGAGGCGGACCTGTTCTTCAAGAAGTACAAACAGGCGGCGCAATTCGTCCAGGAAAGAAGCTACCAGGAAGCAGCCATCGTCATGGACGTGTTGAGCAAGAGCCTGACCACGTCGCCCTGGCTGGAAATCGCCCTGTTGCGGCATTGCGAACTCAACGAGTCCCGCAACGATACCGTGGCCATGGATGATTACACCCTCCTGCGCCAGCGGCTGGCCAACGCGCCCTATTTTCAAGGCGACGCGGAAAAGGCCCGCACGTTCCGGGCGGCGCTGCAAGGCGCGGTGGACAGCGGGATTGATCGCATCCGCGTGCAACGCGTCCGCGACGCCCTAACGCAATATCACACCCGCTACGCCGAGTATCCCGAATCGCTGGCCAAGCTCGCGATCCTGAGCTACATCGACATGGAAAACATCCATAACGCCAACAACCAGCTCTTCCAGTACGTCGCCACCGGACAGACCCTGTCGACTTCCCACATTACCTACCAGATGTACGAAATCCTCGACCGGATCAAACCGCCCGAACCGTTCCTGGTCAGTTCCCCGAGTATCATGGGCACGTCCCTGATCAGCGACAACCCGCCCAAGTACGCCGCGCTGGTCCGGGCGCCCGGCCAGGCCGACCCCTTGCGCGTGACCGAAGACCAAACGATCCAGAACTACTTCATCGCTGCCATCGCCTCCGGCGGTGTGATCCTTTGCAACTACAACCGCATCCTCGTCCTGCCCGCCCCGGAGTAGGAAGGCGAAAGGCGTCCCGGCGATGAAACTGACTTTCTTCGGCGCGACGCGCACCACCACGGGATCGAAATACGTTCTCGAAGCCAACGGCAAACGGGTGCTGCTGGAATGCGGAATGTATCAGGGGCACCGGGACGAATCGATCCGCCTGAACAGCCGGCTGCCGTTTGACGGCGGCGGCATCGACGCGATGCTGCTCAGCCACGCGCACATCGACCATTGCGGCTTAATTCCTGTACTCTGCAAAAATGGGTTCCTCCACAAGATCTTCTGCACCGACGCCACCGCCGACCTGTGCCGGGTCCTGTTGATGGACAGCGCCCACATCCAGGAACAGGATGCCGCGTTCATGTCCAAAAAGAACCTCCGCAAAGGCCTCCCGCCCGTCGAGCCGATCTATACCCAGGCCGACGCCAGCGCGTCCTTCGACCACTTCGCGCCGGTGGCCTACAACCAGCCGACCGCCATCGTGGACGGCGTGACCGCCACATGGCTGGACGCTGGACATATCCTCGGTTCCGCCATGATCGTGATCGACATCGAGGAAGGCGGGAAAAAGGCCCGGCTGGCCTTCAGCGGCGACCTCGGCCGCGGCCACAACGACATTCTCCGCGATCCCGATCATCCGCGCGACGCTGACTACCTGATGATCGAGAGCACCTACGGCGACCGCGCGCACGAGTCGCTGGCCGACGTCGACGCGCGCGTCTGCGCCATCATCAATCGCGCCCTGGAACGCAACGGCAAAATCATCATCCCCGCCTTCTCCGTGGGCCGCACCCAGCAGCTTCTCTACACCCTCTACCGTCTCGCGAAGACCCGCTGCATCCCGACGATCCCGACCTATGTGGACAGTCCCCTGTCGCTGCAGGCCACGGAGGTGTTCCGGCGCCATCCGGAATGTTTCAACAAGACTTTCTACGACGTGATGATGAACCGCGACAACCCGTTCAGCATGCAGAACATCACCTACATCCAAAGCGTCGAGGAATCGATCGCGCTGAACGACCTCCAGAAACCCTGCATCATCATCAGCGCCTCGGGCATGGCGGAGGCCGGCCGCGTCCGCCATCACCTGAAGAACAATATCGAAGACTCCCGCAACACCGTCCTGATCGTCGGCTATTGCGCCGCCTACACCCTCGGCGCGCAACTCGTCGCCGGACAAAAGAAGGTCAATATCTTCGGGGACGCGTACAAGGTGCGCGCGACGATTGAAAACATCGACGCCTTTTCCGGTCACGCCGACAAGGATGAATTGAGCGCCTGGGTCGGCCAAATCACGGGACCGCTGCGCGGCATCTTCGTGGTCCACGGCGACGAACAACCGGCAACGGCCTTTGCCGCCGCGTTGCGCGTCCTGCACCCGCAGGCCAACGTCGTCGCGCCGCGGTTTGAGGAGTCGGTGGACCTGTAGAAAAGAAAAGACCCCGCGAACGGCGGGGTCCATCCATGTAAAGAATGACGAGAGGAATTACAGGCTCTGCTTCAAGCCCTGCCCGGCGCTGAACCGGACGGTCTTGGACGCCTTGATCTGGATCTGCTCGCCTGTCTTGGGATTGCGGCCCATGCGCGCCGCCCGCTTGCTGACGCGGAATGTGCCGAAGCCGACCAACTGGACTTCGCCGCCGGACTGGACGCCCTTCTTGATCGCGTTCAACACCGCGTCCAGCGCGCGCTCGGCTGCGGCCTTGCTGACTTCCCGCCCCAACTCCCTTTGCACGACATCCACCAACTGAGCTTTATTCATGAATCCTCCTAAACCGAAAAGAGTGTTTCCGTTTCGTACCCTCTACTCTTGCCCGACCGTCTCTCTATCTTCTGCCACAGCCAAAATCCGGCGTCAATGAAATTCGAAAACATCAGTTGAAATCCCCGCATCCGGTGGCGTATAAGTTCCCTCGACGCAACATGAAACCGACTGATTTACGGGGCATTCTCCATTACATCCCCCAATTCCGCGAACGGGTGTTCATCATCGCCATCGACGGCGGGGTGGTGGCCGACGACAACTTTGGCAACCTGCTGCTGGATATCGCGGTGCTGCGCAGCCTGAACATCCAGATCGTTATCATCCACGGCGCGGGCCACCAGGTCAAAACGCTCTCCGAGAAGCTCAACGAGCCGATCACCAATTTCGACGGCTCGGGCGTCACCGACGCCGCCACGTTGCGCATCGCCATCATCGCCGCCAACCAGGTGACCCACGAGATCCTCGAAGGGCTTTCACTGAACAACCTGCGGGGCGCGCACACCAACTGCGTCGAGGCAGTGCCCCTGGGCATCCTCAAGGCCCTGGACCATCAACACACCGGCAAGGTCCACCGGGTCGACATCGAGATGCTGCGCACCCTGCTGGACAAGGGGATCATCCCCGTCATCCCGCCGCTCGGGTTCGACGGCAACGGCCACACCTACCGGCTCAACTCCGATTCCGTGGCCGTGGAAGTCGCGCGCGCCCTCGGCGCCGTCAAGCTGATGCTGTTGGCCACACACAACGGCCTGGAACTGGACGGCAAACTCGTCACGCAAATGTCCGTCCAGGAACTCGAGACCGCCGTCAAAACCGCCAGCGACAAGATGCCGCCGGACATGGTTTCAAAAGCCGAACACGCCCTGCGCGCCTGCCAGGGCGGCGTCCCGCGCGTGCACATCATCAACGGGCAGGTCGACGAAGGCCTGCTGGCCGAGGTCTTCTCCAATGAAGGCATCGGCACGCTGATCTACGCCAACGAATACCAGGCCATCCGCCAAGCCACCCGCAAGGACATCCGCCACATCATGGCGTTGATCAAACCCTCGATCCAGGGCGACCAGTTGCTCAAGCGCACCCGCGCCGGCGTCGAGAAACACATCAGCGAGTATTACGTCTTCGAAATCGACAACAACGTCGTCGGCGTGGTGGCGATTGTGCCCTACCCCGCCGAGAAGAAGACCGAGCTGGCCTGTTTGCAGGTCAATCCCGCGCACGAACACCGCGGCATCGGCACCAAACTCGCCATCCGCGCCGAGGTCCTGTCCCGCGAACAGGGATCGGAAAGCATCTTCTGCCTGTCCACGCAGGCCTTCACGTTCTTCCAGCACAAGCTCGGCTACCGCGAGGGAACGATCGAGGACCTGCCGCCGGCGCGGCGCGAGAAGTACGAGCAGAGCGGACGCAACTCGAAGATCCTGGTGAAGAGTTTCGTGAACGCCCCGCCCGCGACAACCCTGCCGCCGCGGGAACCCGCGCTGTCGTCCACGCCGCCTTAGCGGAGTTTCAGGAACGGAACTGGACGCGTGAGCGTCCGGCGCTGACGCTGGAACCCAGCACGGTGGTCTGGGTGGCTGGACGCGGAAGCTGGCTTGCCAACTGGTTCCATTCACTCAGGATCTGCTGCTGCGTGGTCTCCAGCCGGGCCATCATCACCAGGTCGCGATTGATCTCGTTGAGCCGGGCAGCCAGGCGATTGGCGATTTCGGTGCGTTGTGTCTGGAGTTCCTTGAGCTGATTGCCCAGGGCCATCAACCGTTCTTCCGCCGTCCCTGTGACCGGCTGGCCCGCCGGGGCCGGCGCGGTGGACGGGGCCGACTCCGCGACGATGCCGGGCGGCACAACGGCGGCCGGCCGGCGCGGCGGAACGATGACGTTGATGTGGCAGCGCGGACAATCGATGATCAGGCCCTGGGCGGATTCATCGACCACCAGGCTCTTGCCACAGGCGGGACACTCAAACAGAATGTCGCGTGGCGTAATCTCGGGAAGATCGGCTGTTTCTGCTTTGTTCTCGAAGGCGGCCATGGCCTTGTCTGTCACAGACTACAATGCCACGTGCAGCGCGCTTTGCAAGTCAGAACAATCCTGCTAGCATTCCCGCCTCTTGAAGGCCAACCGTCCCAACATCGTCGCCGGCTGCTGCGGATTCGCCACGGCACAGGAAAGCTACTTCCAAACGTTCCGGTTCGTCGAAATCGATTCGAGCTTCTACCAGCTCCCCCGGGCCGAGACGGCGGCCCGCTGGCGCGCGGCCGCGCCGAAGGACTTTCAGTTCGCCCTGAAGGCCTGGCAGGTCATCACCCACCGCGCCACCAGCCCGACGTACAAACGCACGCGGATCGACGCGCGCGACCGGGAGCACTGCGGGCATTTCGGGTTCAACCCGACGGTCCGCTGGGCGTGGGACGAGACGTTTGCGGTGGCCAAGGCGCTGCAGGCCGTGCTGGTGCTGTTTCAGTGTCCCGCCAGCTTTCGCGCGACCCGGGAGAACATCGCGCATCTGCGGAAGTTCTTCGAGAAGGCCAAACGCGGGAAGTTCTTCATGGGCTGGGAGCCGCGCGGCCCGTGGGACCCGGAGGTGATCGCCGGGCTGTGCCGCGAGCTCGACCTCATCCACGTCTGCGACCCCTTCAAGTCGCCGCCGGCAGTCCGGGGGAAGATCCAGTACTTCCGGCTTCATGGAATCACCGGCCCGGGGCACCGGTATTCGGCCCACGAATTGCAGCGGCTGAAGGAACTCTGCGCGGGCAAGGCGCCCAGCTACTGCGCCTTCAACAACGCGGGCATGGCCGCCGACGCCCGGCGGTTCACGGAGTCACTGTGAACCGTTCTGCGGCAGGCTGGAGTGCTGGACGTCGATTCTGGACAGGTAATTGCGCAGACCGTCGGGCGTGGCGTGCGCGATCTGCACCGAGATGCTGGTGAACTGCTTTTCCTTCGCGGTTTGCCCCGTTTCGAACCGGGTCAGTTGCAACGGCGGCAACGTCAGCGCCGCGCTGCGCTGGACGTCGATCTGGCGCCCGTCCTTGTCATAGAACACGCAGGTCACTTCGCATTGGGAAATGGTCTCGGAGGTGATGTTGCGCAGCCAGCCGGTCACCGTCATCTTCGGGACGGGCGTTTCCGCCAGGTGGGTCAATCGCATGTCGGAAAACTCGATGGTCTGGTCCAGCACCACCGGCAGGTAACGCTCCAAAAACGTCCCGTGCACTGTCACCTGTTCATTGCGCACGCCGCCTTGCACGGTGCCCGTCACCCACATCTTGCCTTCCTCCACCCGGGTCGCGGTGACTTGCAGGATCGAGCCGGCCGCCAGCCCGCCCCACCCGCCGTCGGCGCGTTGCGCCACCGCAAAGTACGACACCCGCACAATGTCCCCGGGTCTGTAGGCCAGGTCCGGCATCGGACCCCGGGCATGTTCGCGCAGGCGCAGCACTTCCTCGGGGGGCAACTGGACCACCACCACGCCCGTCGGCGCCTGGACTTGTTGCCGGAAATAGATAACCAGGAGCAGCAGGACCAATCCGACCAAACCGGTGATGATGAGGATGATGATCCCCTTGCGCCCGCCCAGACCTCGTGTGATCTTTAGCAGCACTTCCGCTCTCCCAGCAGGAAGATCAAACCACAATCGGGGCCGGCGATCAATGCTTTCCTCATGCGTCCCCGGCGGCGGTCGGTTCGCCAAAATCAAACGCCTCGAACACCTCCAGCCGGGCGTCGGGGTCGCGCCAGGCCGTCGGGGCAAGCCCCGCCTTTTCACAAACCGTCGCCAGCACCCGCTCGGCCCCCCAGCCGTATTCCTGGGCGACTTTGGGCAGAAGCAGCGCGTGCCGCATCCCCTGTTGCACGATAATGCCGTGCCGCTGCGGGTCGAACTCCTCGGGCCGCGCCAGCGCCCGGGGCGGTTCCAGCACGGAGATTTCCAGCCTGATCAGGGGCAGCTCCTCCGGTTGCACCGGGGAAAAGCGCGGGTCTTCGAGCGCCGAGGCGACGGCGATGGTGACGACGTTTTCCCAGACCGGCCGCTCAAAATCCATCCGGCCGATGCAGCCGCGCAGTTCGTCCTGCTCCTTGAGGGTGACAAACGCCGCGTACGGCGCCCGCAACCCCGCCGTCAATTCCGCCGGGTCGATCTCCAGCGCCGGCGGGCCGTTCACCGCCCGCTCGATCGCCTGCCGCGCCCAGCGCAGCAACGTCCGCTGGTCGTCACGGGTCAGGACGTTGGAAGCATTCACGGCGGCATCCTCCTAGGTTGGTTTGGTGAAAAACTCCATCGGTGAAATCGTCCGGGGATCGGCGCAGAAATCCTCGGCGTGCAGCGGCACGTCGTTGGCGCGCACGGCGAAGAATTTTCCCGTGGCCGACGCGCAGCTTTCGCCCGCGGCGTTGCGCAGTTCGCCTTCGGTGAAACAAAACACCCGTTGTTCGCGCACCAGCCGGGCCACCAGCAGATAGGGCTGTCCCGTCTCCACTTTTTTCGCGTAGCGCACGTTTAATTCCACCGAGACGTGGAATTTCCGGGTGACGTAGGCCGCGGCCCAAAACATGATTTCATCCAGCGCGGCGCCCAGGACGCCGCCGTGCACCAGGCCCCGGTAGCCGGCGTGGTGCTCTTTCGGCAGGAAATCCGCGCGGACCTCGCCGTCCTGGTGGCGGAATTTCAATTGCAGGCCGTGCGGGTTGCTGGCGCCGCAGACGAAGCAGTTGTGCGTGTAGGGCAGATAAACGACGCTCATGTCAGGAACCTCGCGGCCACCCGGCCCATCAGATAAATCAGAAACCAGGCCGGTAACGCAAAGATCAACACCGCCGTCAACGACGTCCAGCTCCACGCCAGGTACCCCGCCTGCATCGGATAGAACAAGATGATGAAGTAACAGGAAAACCGCGTGTGCCCGAGGATCTGGCACAGCGCCTTGTCTTTCTTGCGGATGCCGAGCACGATGGTGAAAATGCCCAGCGCGATGCAGCTGCCCGCCACGACCCAGCCCAGCGCCTTGGAGGAAAACAGATAGGACATCACGCTCGCGTTGCTCAGCCGGCGCGCCCAGCTCAGGCCCGCCCAGAGCATCACGAACCCGTTGCCGACGGCGTGGCCGAAGGAGATCTTGCTCTTGTACATTTCCCCCAGGATCAGGGACGTGTAAATCGGCAGGATCGGCCAGGCACTGCCCAAATGATCGAACGGTGTGACGAGCAACTGGATGAACCGCGCCAGATAGTCATTCATCGGCACAACCACCGCCTCCTTGAGCCAAGCCTTGTACCAAAGCCCACCCCGCCGGGCAAGCCCGCTTCTTGGACAAAATTGTCCTAAGCTATTGCCACAGCGATACTTAACTGCTACGGAAATATTTACGGAAGTATGTACATAACGCAATGGCCGCAAAATCGAGAATTTCCCATGCTATTTGACAGGAATATAGATGTAAAACGGACTTCCAAGCCCGGCTATATATCGGGTGTCTGTGGACAGCCCTATTTGGTTCAAAGACAGAGCCAAAGCAGAAATAAGGGCCTCTTGATTTGTCTGGGACGCACTGTAGCGAGTTACGCCATTTGTTGTCTCGCTTCCTTCAGGGAAAAAAATCTTGTCGTGACTGTTGAACGACCAAAGAAATCTAACGTCCGGCACCTCATTCGTCTCGCCGACCGATGGTGTAATGTAAAGGGCTGGCTCTCTGGTAATCCCGTAGGAGCCTGCTTCCGAATTCGTTTTAAATCCAGCCATCGTGAACATGTCGCGCAATTCTATGGCGAATTGCTCTGTGTCTCTTCCTTGAGCAATGATTTCAATCCGAATGGGCACCTTCGCAATTTTCTCTGTTAAGAAAATGAACTCCCGTTTCTTTGCATCGCTTATACTCCTACCGTACTTGAGTTTAGCCAACGCTAGTTCAGCGTTTGCTGCGCGTTCGTTTGCCTTGGCAGCCCGTTCGTTTGCTTCTCCGGCGTCCTTTAGTGCTTGTGATGCCTCGGTGGTGAGAATCGCATTTTGCTGGTGTGATATTTGCAATGCCTTTTGGCCAGCCCAAAACTCAAGCGACAGCCCGGACATTAGTACCGCAAAAGACACCGTATCGATCAGCAACAACTTCGGCTCCCCATGCCAAGCCAAGATCGTTAACGCTCTTCGCTGGCACCTCTGGAATTTTGAACGAAACGATCTTTTGTGCGTCCACTTAATCAGTAATTCGATACCTTCTCCTAAAACCCCGATGATCACCATGCCGAATCCAATTGCAGCCAGCGTTTCAAACACATTCGTTCCTGATAGGGCGGCGTCAGACATAGATGGTGTTTACAGTTTTCTGGAATGGTGGAATGGATTCGCGGCTGTGGCGGTGTTCATTATTGGCACCGTGTTCATGTCCATCATTATTTACGGCAACTGGCCAAGAAAAAAGCCAAAAATAGACGTTGACAAGCCATTGCGCTAAGTATAAAATTACCACCATGAAGAACAAAGCGCCCCACTTGGAAAAGTCGGCAATCATCGGCCAGATACCCCTGGCGTGCGCGAACGAGCTTGCCGCCGTTGAATTTCTTGAGCACCACCGCTGGAACGGGTCGCCGTGTTGCGTTCACTGCCAATCCGCGAACGTTTACAAGATGGTGGATGACGAGACGGGCCAGCGCAACAAGCGGTTTCTCTGGCGCTGTCGTGACTGCAAAGAGCAGTACACCGTCCGCATTGGCACCGTGTATGAAGAATCCAGAATCCCCTTGCGCCACTGGTGCTATGCGTTCTGGCGTGCCTCTACTTCCAAAAAGGGCGTTAGCGCCTTGGAGATCAAACGGCATTGCCAGATCAGTTACAAGTCCGCGCTGTTCCTGATGCACCGGATTCGCTTCGCATTGACTCCCGGCAACGGCAAGAAGCTGAAGGGGCTGATTGAGGCTGACGAAACGTATGTCGGTGGCAAACCGCGTCCGGGTACTGGCCTGCACAAGCGCGGCAGAGGCACGAGCAAATCGCCGGTGTTCGCAGTCGTTGAACGAAATGGAAGAATCCGCCGCCGAGTAGTTGCCAACGTGAGCCGAAAGACGCTCCGTGGCGTGATGCTGGAACTTGTTGACAGAAGGTCGAAGATTGTCACCGACGAATCCGCCTCTTATTTGGGGATTGGCAATCGGTTCACTGGTCGCCATGTATTTGTGACCCACGCCAAAGGCGAATATGCCCGCGATGGCTGGATTCACACCAACACCGCCGAATCTTCCTTTGCCCTCTTGAAGCGCGGCCTTCACGGAATCTTTCATGCTGTCAGCAAGGAACATTTGCACCGCTACATCGGGGAGTTTGACTTCCGGTGGAACACCCGCAGACTGAACGATGGCGACCGAACCGTGGCAGCGATTCAGAGTGCAACCGGAAAGCGTTTGATGTATCGTTATGTCGAACCAGCGCAAAAGGCGGCATAGACTATGGCGAAAGCACGGAAGCGGAAACGCACCAAGAAAAAGCCGGGTCCAAAGACGGCGCGCCTCAAGATCAACATGGATTGGGTGGACGCCATCAAGGTGTCTCTGACCAAAAAGAAACCCGCTCGCGGCTGGCCCCAACCTGCAACGGAATAGCGACAAAATGTCCACCATATTTCATTCAGCGCCTTGCGTTATGTACATACTTCCGAATATTTAAGGTTGGACTAGGTTTGACTAGGTTTGACTGGCCGTGCAAGACCTTGGCGCAGAAGCACTTGCCAGTCGCACCTTCCGACGATGTCTTGGCGAGGGCGAATTGGGTTTTCAGGCGCCGAATTCTCACCACGAAGCCGAGCCCTGCGGAGGCGGGGCGAGACGCAGCCCTGTGTCGTATCAGGGAGCCGAAGGCCGAGCCGAGCGGGAGCGAGCGAGTGCAACCACGAAGGTCACGAAGACGTTGGAGGGTCGCGCTCCCGCGCGACCGCGTCGTTTCTGCCAAAACAACGGCCACGCGGGAGCGTGGCCCTCCAAGGGCAAAGCGACACGGCCCCTCTTGTCCGCCTGTAGCCTTGGCGAAGGCGGATTGCGCCACCACTCCGGCCCCGGCCTCGCCTTCCCCCCGGCTTATCCTCGCTGCATACGTCATTCTGCCATTACGCTAGCACATTCTCGCCATCTCGCAAGAGTTTAGGCAGGCCATTTCGCCGCCCACACCTGTCACCCCGAGCTTGTCGAGGGGTCTCTTCCGTACCGTATGGAACAACAGAGATGCCTCGACAAGCTCGGCATGACAGGCCCAGGGTAACAGTCTGGGGCGGAGACCGCGCTTGGCAAGCGCGGCTACAAGCGGACGGAGATGCCGGCGGACAGGGTGGCGAGCGCAAACCCGGCACTTGGCGAGCAGGTGTTCCTTGGTATATACTACGGCTGTGACACTGGAGATCGTCAAATACGGGCATCCTGTGCTGCGGGAGAAGGGTAAACCCGTGGCGCGGGTCACGCAGGAAATCCGGCAGTTGGCGGCGGACATGATTGAGACGATGTACGCGGCCAAGGGAGTCGGGTTGGCGGCGCAACAGATCGGGCGCCCGTTGCTGTTGACCGTCGTCGACGTGCGCGACAGCGAGCGGGTTTCGGAGATGTTCATCGACGGCCAGGCGCAGGACCTGGAGATGCGGATGCCGCTGGTGCTGGTCAATCCGAAGATCGACGGGGCCGCCGGCGAACAGATCGGCATCGAAGGTTGTCTGAGCGTGCCGGACATCAATGCGGACATCCGCCGGGCCGCGCGCGTGACGGTGACGGCGCAGACGCTCGAGGGCGGCACGCTGACGTTCGAATGCACGGGGCTGTTCGCCCGGGCCGTCCAGCACGAGGTGGACCATCTCAACGGGGTGCTGTTCATCGACCGGATGGACGCGGCCACGCGCGCGAGTTTTTCCGGCAAACTCAAGAAACTGCAGAAGGAAACGCAATCCCAACTGGCAACACCCGTCAAAAAGCGCCGTGTGCTCGCCCGTCGCTGAGGCTCCCCCACCCTTTTCACCATGAACTTTGCCAGCACCGTCCTCCAACTTTGTTCGAGCTTCAAGAGCTACCGCCAGATCCGCGATTTGCCCATCACGTCGTCGGTGAAATACCTGTTGAAACTGATGGCGCTGCTGGCGCTGGTGTTGATGGCCAGTTTTGTGCCGTGGGCGTTGCGGGGCTGCGCCGAGTTCGCCCGGCGGTTTGACGCGAATCGCCCGGTCTTTTCGTTGCACGACGGCAAACTCAGCAGCAACGCCGCGCAGCCGGTCACCTGGGGCGACGCGGACCTGATGTTCGTGCTGGACACCACCGGCAAGGTGACCAAGCCCGACCCGGCGGCGTTGCGCGGCATCCTGTTCATGGCGGACAAGTTTTTGTTCTGGGCCGGCGCGACGAACGTTCCCGACGGCGGCGCGATGAGCCGGGAGCAGAGCCTGGCCGGATTTCCCGACGGGACCATTGACGGCGGTTACATCCGCCGGCTGATGAACGCGAGTTTATTGATGGCCGTGCCGCTCTCGTGGTTGTTGCTGATCCTGGGCGGCGCGTTGACCTGCCTGTTCCAGGCGTATTTGTTCTCCCTGGCCGCGTCGCTGCTGGAGCGCAGCATGCCGGTGCCCTTTCGCCTGAACCAATTGCTCAACATCTCCATCCACGCCGTGACCCCCGCCGCGATCGTCGTGACCACCTACACCGCGTTGCGGTTGCAAGGCATCGATCTCTGGCTGATTTATCTGATCGCCTACGGGATTTTCCTGGTGGGCGCCACCAACGCCAGCCGCGACAAGCTCGCGCCCGAGGAACCGGAAGAAGACGGGTTGCTGTAGCCCAGTCTTCTTGGTGTCTTGGTGGTTATTCTCAGGCTGTTCTCACCACCAAGGCACCAAGACACCAAGGCGGATCAGACTGAGAAGCTCTCGCCGCAGGAACAGGACTGCGTCGCGTTCGGGTTGTGGATCTTGAACCCGCCGCCAATCATCGCGTCAACAAAATCAATCTCCGACCCGCTGACGTAGAGCGCGCTTTTCACATCCACCAGCACGCGTGTGCCGGCCGTCTCGACGAGAATGTCCTTCGGCGTCGGCGGGTTCTTATCGAAATCCATTTTATACTCCAGCCCCGCGCAGCCGCCCCCGACGATCTTCACGCGCAACGCCCCGTCCGCCACCCCATCGCGCTGCATCAACTGCCGCATCTTGCGCCCCGCCGCCTCGGTCAACTTGATCAGCTTTTCCGACCCGATCCGCGGCGCGGCTTGTGTTGGGGTTTCCGTGGTCATCGATACAAGACACTACCGGAGATTCACCCAAGCTGCAAGCCGGCCCAAACCAAGAACTAGTCCCGGTACGCCTCACTGCGGTGGCGGACGGCAACGATGTCCACATTCCGGCCAGCGTCATTCACTGAATACACCACCCGGTAATCACCCACGCGGATGCGCCAAAGGCCCTGACCGCCCTTGAGCTTTTTGCTTCCAGAAGGCCGAGGTTGGGCTGCGAGAGATTCGATTTTCGGGAAAATCCGTTCAACGAGTTGGGAAGGGAGTTTCTCGAGTTCTTTGCGTGCGGAACGACTGAACGTGACGCTGTACTCAGCCACGGAGCTTCCCCGAACGCAGCAATTGCCGTTTCACGCTTGCCAGGGATTCGCGCGGCTCACGAGCGCGTTTGCGCGCGAGGAGGACATCGTAAAAGTCTTCCCACAAGGCAGCGTGCTTCTTCAGGTCAATGAAAACGCCTGTCTTGTGCCCGCGATCATCCACAACAAATTGAACGCCACTCATGAGTGTACAGTAAGAACTGACAGCGCAGATGTCAAATGCCGTGTGAGGGTTTTCCGCCGTAGAAACCGTGCATGATAGCCTCTCGGACGAGCGCCGCGTCGGCTGGATCGGTTGTCAGCGTCATCTTTTTGGCCAGCGCCGACAACTCTTTGCCCGTCAACTGACGCTCGGCGTCCAGACGGTACGCAAATTGAATCACTTCCGCCTGTTCTTCAGGCGCCAAACCTTTGATTTGCTCGATGATCTTGGCGGCGGTCATGATCAAACACACTTCTTTATTAACGTCTAAACTCTCAAACAAAGCTCGATGGCTTCGCGGACCCGTTTCATGAGCGAATCGAGTGACTATGCCTGCGTGTGACAGCCCTTCAACTCCGGCACCGTCGCCACATAGTAACCCCCGGCATCACGCTCGATGATCACGTTAAACTCTCGTTTCATAAGGCAGCGGCCTCAGGATGCCAGCATCCGGTCGGAAAGGCAACACGCGAAGGGGTGTTGGGTCCACTCTATTCCCAGGTACGACCGCGCAGGCACGAGGCCAGCTCACCCAGGCTGCCTGGGATCGTTGATCCCAAAACATCTTCAAGATCGAAGTACCGGTGTCCCATGATGCCACCTGATGAGGTCTTGCAAAAATCCGTCTCTTCGAGCGCGTCGCACAGGAAGAATTTAAAACCTGTACTCAAGTCCCAGTCTCGTGCTTCCGCGTTTTTCGCCGCACCAAGAATACGCTGCTTCTCGTCGTCTGTCAGGTTTTTCTGCTCTTCCGCGACGGTTACCAAATTGGCATCCATATTGACATCGCACGCGACCACTTTGACGATTTCGCCGATTGCCCGCACGCTCTTATCCTTGTAAATGCCGAGGTAGCGGGCCTTGCGGCGGCTCCACGTCGCTGGGCAGTAGTAAAGATTATAGTGCAGGGTATCATCAAACGATTGACCGCAGGGCGGCACGAATAGGGTGTACTTATCCCTTGGCAGCAAGTCGCTATCACTGCAGAAAGACTCGTAATCGTCAACCAAGGCTAGCATTTCTTCATCATGTTCAGACAGGCAAGCACGGCTATTTTCAACAATGTCCTCGAAAGATGTGTGAAGAACCTGAATGTTTTTCTTCGCAGCGACCTCCCGTAGAGCTTGCAATTGTTGGCTCGAAGCATCTCCTAAGGAGGGGCTGAGTAGGACCAGGACTTTATGCTGTTCCGAACGGAACAACGCCAAATGGTTTCCAAGCTGGTCGGCTCTGAAAACTTCCGTCAATTTGGTTTCAACTGCTATTTTGATACTTTCCTGGGCGATAAAACCGTCGATCACGCTTTTTCCCGTGCTCTTTTGCTGGCTGAAGTGAAGCCAGGAACTTGAGAGATCGAAATCCTGCTGCTCTGCGCAGATGGAATCCATGAATTTCTCAAACTTGAAGCGATTGTATTGATGAAGCCGCAGGAGGAGAAGCAACGTATTGTTGGTGACGACGTTTTCGGGCTGCGAATAACGGGGAAAATAATGAATTTCACTCATCTTAAGGTTCCGGGGTTATTATTCGCTGTACTGGGTACAGAGAGCAGATTAGCAAGTTCATTCCCCGCCCTTGCCTCTAATCCCCGGTTCGGTGAGGGCGCGGAGTTCGAAAATCTCGTTGAGTTCTTTTTCGGTCAGGCCGGAGAGGTCGCGGGCGACTTCGCGGACGGTCTTGCCTGTCTCGTGGGCTTTCTTGGCGATGTCGGCGGCTTTGTCGTAGCCGATCTTCGGGGCGAGCGGGGTGCACATCGCGAGGCTTTGTTCGATCAGCGATTCGCAGCGTTCGCGGTGGGCTTCGATGCCGGCCACGCATTTGTCGGCGAAATTGCGGGCGGCGGCGGCCAGCAGACGGACGCTTTCCAGCAGATGCGCGGCGATCAGCGGCATGCCGACGTTCAGCTCGAAGAAACTCTGCAAGCCGCCCAGCGTGACCGCCACGTCACTGCCGATGACGTGCAGGCAGACTTGGATCAGGCTTTCGGCGATGACGGGGTTGACCTTGCCGGGCATGATCGAGCTGCCGGGCTGGACGGCGGGCAGTTTGATCTCGCCGATGCCGCAGCGCGGGCCGCTGCCGAGCAGGCGGATGTCGTTGGCGATCTTGGCCAGGCTGACCGCGATGGTTTTGAAATGCCCGCTGGCCTCGACGCAGGCGTCGCGTGCGGCGGCGGCTTCGAAATGGTTCTTCTCCTCGTGCAACGCGACGCCCAGTTCCCTGGAGAGCGTCGCGATGGTGCGGCGCGCGAACTCGGGGTGCGCGTTGAGGCCGGTGCCCACCGCCGTGCCGCCCAGCGGCAGCGCGTCGAGCGTTTCCACCGCCTCGGAGGCGCGGCCGATGGCGTATTCGACCTGCGCGGCGTAGCCGGAAAACTCCTGGCCGAGCCGGATCGGGCGTGGCGTCCTGCAAATGGGTGCGGCCGATCTTCATCACATCGTCGAACTCGCGCGCCTTGTGCGCCAGGGCCTTTTGCAGGTGCTCCAGCGCGGGCGCGAGTTCTTCGCGGATGGCTTCGATGACGCTGAGGTGGATGGCGGTCGGGAACACGTCGTTGCTGGACTGGCAGAGGTTGACGTGATCGTTGGGATGCACGGGCGCCTTGTCGCCGCGTTTGCCGCCGAGCAGTTCGTTGGCGCGGCTGGCGATGACCTCGTTGGCGTTCATGTTGGTCGACGTGCCCGAGCCGGTCTGGAAAATGTCCACGGGGAATTGGGGATCAAGCTTGCCGTCGACCACTTCGGTTGCCGCCGCCACAATCGCGTCGGCCACTTTTTTGTCGATCAGGCCGAGTTCGAGGTTCGTTTTTGCGGCGGCGCGCTTGATGCGGCCCATGGCGTGGATGAACCGGGGCGGCAACGGCCAGCCGCTGATCGGGAAATTGGTCACCGCCCGCTGCGTCTGCACGCCGTAATAGGCGTCGGCGGGCACTTCCAGCGGGCCCATTGAATCTTTTTCAACGCGTGTGTTGGTCATGATGTTTTTGTCCTCTGATACAGCCGCACACAATTGCCTTCGGGGTCTTCGAACTCCGCGAGGTAAAACCCGTACTCCAACCGCGGCTGGTAATGAAAGGTCGCGCCCAATCCGGTCAGTTTTTCGACGTAATGGTTGATGTCGCTGACGTCGACGCTGAATTTGACGGTGTTCTTCTTGCGGTCGGCGCCTTCCAGGTGGGCGGCGTCGGCCTGGTGCAGCGCCAGGTGCGAGCCATTGCCGATTTCGTATTCAACCCACCATTTCGCATCGATCACCGGTTTGGGCAAATCGAAGGCGCGCTCGTAAAACGACCGCAGCCGCGCCAGTTCCGCGGCGTACAGGAACACAACGTTGATGCGATTGACCTTGGGTTGCATGCGCCGACTCTAGCGCAAGGCGAAAACCTTTGCAGCCTTAATTGCCGCGTCCACCAGCGGCCGCTGGAACATGCCCAGCCCGATCATGGCCACCATGCACGCCACCAGCGCGCACCGCATCGGCCCGCTGACCGGGATCGGCGACGCGTCCTCGGCTTCCTGCAGGTAAATCGCCTTGCCGACGCCGAGGTAGAAATAAAGCGAGATCACCACCGCCACCGCGCCGATGACTGCCAGCACATAGTAGCGCGGATCGGTCGACGCCCGGTCTATGACCGCGGCGAACAACTGGAATTTCCCAAAAAACCCGCTCAACGGCGGCACGCCCGCCAGCGACATCATCGACAGGAACAAGGCCAGCCCCAAAATCGGCGAGCGTTTGCCCAGCCCGGAAAAGCTGGGGATCTCGTCGCTGCCGGTGACATTGGTGACGGCGACGATCGCCAGGAACGCGCAGAGCACGGTGAACATGTATTGGCCGAGATAGAACAACACCGCGCCGATGCCGAGCCAGTTGACCGCCGCCAGGCCCATCAGCATGTACCCGGCGTGGCCGATCGACGAATAGCCGAGCAGCCGTTTGATGTTGTGTTGCGGGATCGCGCCGAGGTTGCCGTACAACAACGTCAGCGACGCCAGCACCAGCAGCAGAATCGCCCAGGTGCCCTGCACCGGCAGCAGCCCGGCGAAAAAAACGCGCAACACCAGCGCAAACCCGGCCGTCTTGCTGCCGACCGCCAAAAACGCCGTCACCGGCGTCGGCGCGCCCTCGTAGACGTCGGGCGTCCAAATCTGGAACGGCACGCTGGCGATTTTGAAACCCAGTCCCGTCAGCACCAGCAACAGGCCGAACGTAAACGCGTGGCCCATCGCGCCGTGGTCGGCCAGCAGCCCGGCGAGCTTGTCAAAGTTCGTCGTCCCGGTCGTCCCGAAAATGTAGGCGATGCCGTAGACGGTGAACCCGCTGGACAGCGCGCCGAGCACCAGGTATTTCGTCCCTGCCTCCAGCGACGTCAATTGCCGGCGCAGATAACTGGCGAGAACGTAAAAGCTGATCGTGACCAGTTCCAGCGACACGAACAGCAGAATGAAATCGTTGACCGAGGCGATGAGCAGCATGCCCGTGCCGGCGAACAACAGCAGCGCGTAAAATTCAGCGACGCCCGCCTCGATCCGCTTCGAAAATTCCGCCGCCATCACCAGCACAAACACCAGCGCCGTCAGAAACAGCCGCTTGAAGAACAACGCGAACGGGTCGAACCGGTACATCCCGTGAAACACCGTGTCCGCCTGCGGTTGAACGAATGGCGTGAAACTGTACAGCAACAACAGGCCCACCAGCACCGCCAGCACGTACCCGAGCCGGCGCTTGTCGGTGAAGACGTTGAAGGCATCGCCCAACAGCGTCAGGATCGCCAGCAGCGCCACGGCGCAATCGAATTGGATCGCGTACAGGCCCATCAGCGTTGCACCATGTTGTCGGCCGGAGCGGCCGCCGCGGCATGATCGTCGCCGCCGGGGTTCAAATGGCTGATGATGGTGGACTCCACGCTCGGCCGGATGATGTCAATCAGCAGGCGCGGGTAGAAACCGACCACCAGCAGGCCCGCCAGCAGCATCACGTAGGGAAATCTCTTCAACGGCGTCGTGGCGTCCTTGAGCATCGACCACTTCTCATTGAACGGCCCGTAAAAGCTTTGCCGCACGGCCCAGAGCAGATACGTCGCCGTCAGCACAAACCCCCAGACCGCGCAGATCGTGGCAAAGTGAAACACCTGCGAGCCCTGGTGCCACGCGCCGAAAAACACCATGATCTCGCTGGCGAAATTGGCGAAGCCCGGCACGCCGCAAGAGGCCATCACCGCCATCACCATGCAGGTGCCGATGAACGGGATCTTGCGCGCCAGCCCGCTCAACTCGAGCACGAACCTGTTGTGCGTCTGATGATAGAAAAAGCCGATCAACGAGAACGTCAGCGCCGCCATCATCCCGTGCGCGAACATCAACAGCACCGCGCCGGTCACACCGATGACGTTCAACGAGGCAATCCCGAGCAAAATATAACCCATGTGGCTGACCGAACTGTAGCCGATGACAAATTTCCAGTCCCGCTGCCGCAACGCCGCCCAGCCCGCGTAGAGAATGTTGAAGCACGCCAGAATCGCGATCAGGTTCGCCCACTGCCGCGCGCCTTCCGGCAACAACGGCAGCGCCAGGCGGATGATGCCGTACGCGCCGAGCTTCTTCAGCACACCCGCGTGCATCATCGAGGCCGCCGTCGGCGCCGCGGCGTACCCCATCGGCGACCAGGTGTGGAAGGGCCACATCGACGCCAGGAAACCGAACCCGAACAGCAGGCACGGGAACACCCATTTCTGCGTGTGCGCATCCAGCCGCAGATTTTGCGTCAGCGTCGGGATGTCCATCGTCCGGCCGCCCGCGTAATAGATCGTCAGCAACCCGATCAAGGCCAGCACCGCGCCCGCCGTCAGGTAGAGCGTCAACTTCATCGTCGCGTATTCCTTCGTGCGCCCGTGCTTGCCCGCCGGCAGCGATCCCCACATGCCGATCAGCAAATACATCGGGATCACCGCCAGTTCGTAAAAGAAATAAAAGAAAAACAGGTCCATCGTGGCGAACGTCCCCATGATGCCCGTCGTCAACGCCAGGAAGAGGATGTAATACTCCTTCTGGCGGTCGTGGATCTCGCTGGAAACCAGCGTCCCGGCAAATGAGATGAACCCGACCAGCAACAGCAACGTCATCGAAATGCCGTCCACGCCGAATTTCAAATGGCAATTCAAACTCGGCAGCCACTGGATGCCGAAGACAAACTGATACCCGCTCTGCGCCCGGTCAAAATGCCAGAAGATCGTCAGGATCAGCGCCAGCGAAACCCCCGTGGCCGCGATGGCCAGCGCCCGGATCGCTTTCGGACTCCCCGCCGGCAGCAGAAACGTCAAAAACGCCGCCGCCAGCGGAAGCAGGACGGCTATGGTCAGTAAGTTTTCCATTTCAAATCCACTGCCTGTCATTCCGAGCGCAAGGCTCTCTCATCTCACCACCACGTAATAAATGATCACCGTCACGCCCAGGGCGAAGAGGAAGGCGTAGCCGGAGATGTTGCCGGTTTGCAGCAGGCGCACGGTCCGACCCAACAGGCCCGTGCCGCTCGACAAGCCGCCGATGCAGAGCCGTTGCAGGATCCAGAGATCGAACCATTCGCAGATCGCGGCGATGGTCCCCTGCACGTAGGTCACCAGCCACTGGTACATCTCGTCGAAATAATATTTGTTCTTCAGCACCGTCCAAATCCCGCCCAACGACGCCTTCACCGGCGCATCGCTCGGCACGGGTTTCCAGTAAATGACGGCGGACACCAGGAACCCGGACAGCGGCACCAGCAACAGGGCGAACCCGAGATTGCTGTGCACCACTTCCTCGTGGGGATCGAGGAAATGCGGCACCGCGCCGTGCCAGCCGACAATGATCGAGAAAAACGCCAGGAAAACCAGCGGCCCGGTCATCAGCAGCGGCGATTCGTGGGCGTGCTCGTAGGCGTGGTGGTCGCGCGGCTGGCCGAAGAACACCACGAACAACTCGCGTCCCATGTAAAACGCCGTCAACCCCGCCGTGACCGTCCCGATGATGAACAGCGGAGTGCTGTGATCGCAGCGCCAGCAGCAGGATCTCGTCCTTGCTATAAAACCCGCCAGCGGCGGACGCCCGCCAGCGCCAGCGTGCCGATGAGGAAAGTCGAGAACGTGATCGGCGTCTTCTTCCACAGGCCGCCCATCTTCCAAATGTCCTGCTCGTGATGCAGCGCGATGATCACGCTGCCGGCGCCGAGGAACAGCAGCGCCTTGAAAAACGCGTGCGTCGTCAGGTGAAACATCGCCTGGGTCGGTCCGCCCAGGCCCGACGGCCATCACCATGTAGCCGAGCTGCGACAACGTCGAGTAGGCCAGGATGCGTTTGATGTCGTTCTGCGCCACCGCAATCGTCGCCGCCATGATCGCCGTGATGCCGCCGATCCAGGCGATCAACGTCATCGCCCTCGGGCTGGGCAGAATCAGCCACGACACCCGGCAAAGCATGTAGACGCCCGCCGCCACCATCGTCGCCGCGTGAATCAACGCCGAGACAGGCGTCGGACCTTCCATCGCGTCCGGCAGCCAGACGTGCAACGGGAACTGCGCGCTCTTGCCGACCGCGCCGCAGAAAATCAGTCCGCCAATCAACGCCAGCGTGCCGGGGGACAATCCCAGCGACGGCAACCGGGCTTGCAATTCCTGGAAATTAAACGTCCCGGCATGGCCCCAGAGCAGCAGGATGCCGAGCATGAACCCGAAATCGCCGATGCGGTTGACCAGGAACGCCTTCTTGCCGGCCTCCGCCGCGCTGGGTTTCTCAAACCAGAAGCCGATCAGCAGATAGGAGGACAACCCGACCAGTTCCCAGAACATGAAAATCTGGATGAAATTCGTCGAGACCACGATCCCCAGCATCGAGAACGTGAACAGTGACAGGCAGGCGAAATAGCGCGACATGGCCGCGTCGCCTTTCATGTAACCCAGCGAGTAAATATGGATCGCCGAGCCGACCGCCGTCACCACCAGCAACATCAGCAGGCTCAACCGGTCGATCACCGCGCCGAACTGGACCTGCACCAGGCCGCCCACCGGCAGCCATTGGATGGAGAACGCCTGCAGCCCGGTCCACTCCCGCCCGGTCTTCTCATAGAGCGAGTAGACCGCCCAGAAAATCCCGAACGTGAGCGCGAAACTCAGCAGGACCGCCGAGATCGACAACCAGGCGCTGAGCCTCGGCCACTTCTGCGTGAACAGAGTGATCAGCACCGTCGCCGCCAGCGGCGCGAATAATATGGCCCAGACAGGATTCATAGTCGCAACGTGGTCAACTCACTCACGCTCACAGTTTGTTTGCGCCGGAACAGCGCCACGATGATCGCCAGCCCGACCGCCACTTCCGCCGCGGCGATGGCGATGATGAAAAACACCAGGACCTGGCCGTCGGCGATCTTGTTAAATTTGGAAAACGCCACCAGCGCGAGATTGGCGGCGTTGAGGTTCATCTCCAGCGCCATGTAAATGACCAGCACGTTGCGCCGCAGCACCACTCCCGCGATGCCCAGCGCAAACAGCAGCCCGCTCACCAATAAATAATCGTTCAGAGTGATCATAAATCTTTGGCCACAGATGCACACAGATGAACACAGATTTTCACGACGCGCGCACGCGCCGCCAGGTCCATATCTGTGCTTATCTGTGTGAATCTGTGGCTCATTTAACGTCCTTCTTCGAGAGCAACACCACCCCGACCATCGCCACCAGCAGCAGCAGCGCGGTGACTTCAAACGGCAGCATGTACCGGGCAAACAACGGCCTGACCACGTCCTCCAAGCCGCCGCTGGAATTCCGCCCTCGCCCGTCGTCAGCGATTGCACCGGCTCGCGGAAGATCAGCGCCAGCTCCCAGGCAAACGTCCCCGCCACGCCGCAGCCCGCCGACCAGCGCGAGCACCCGGAACCGCCGCTGCTCGCGAGGCCTTGATGTCCAGCAGCATGATGACGAACAGAAACAACACCATCACAGCGCCCGCGTACACCAGCACCTGGATCGCCGCCAGGAAAAACGCTTCCAGCAGCACGAACAATCCCGCCATGAACACAAACAGCAGCACCAAAAACATCGCGCTGGTCACCGGGTTGCGGTTCAAAATCACCAGCAGCCCCGCACAACAGCATCGCGATGCTGAAAAACCAGAATAACATGTCGTGTACGTTCATCATTGTTCCGCCACAGATTCACACGGATAGTCACGGATTGATCCGTGTCCCATCTGTGTCAATCAGTGGCCCATGCTTCCTGCCGCTTCACCCTGCTGCTCGCGCGCCGGCGCTCCGGGCGCGTCCGGCGGCGGAGCGCCCTTGTACTTCCACTTCCAAATCGAATCCTGCTGCGCGCCGCCCAGTTCCAGCAGCTTGTCCTTGTGGAACTGCATCTCTTCCCGCGCGATAGCCGACTGATCGGCAAAAATGTCCTTCAGGAAAATCGCCTCCTCGGGGCAGACTTCCTCGCAGTAGCCGCAGTAAATGCAGCGCAACATGTCGATGATGAAATCCTGCGGCTCCTTTTCGACGTTGGCGTCAAACCGGTCCTCGGGCCGGTGTCCGGGCATCACGCGGATCGCCTTGGGCGGACAGACGAATTCGCAAAGCTGGCACGGCGACGCATTTGACGCGTCCCTCGGGATCGCGCACCAGCATCGGCGCGCCGCGGTATTTGCCGTGCAACAGCGGCTGTTCCTCCGGGTACTGCCGCGTGAACTTTTTCTTCGGGATATGCTTCAGCGTCAGCCACAGCCCGTGCACGATCTGCGGGAGGTAGGTCTTTTCCCAAAAAGTCAGTTTTGGACGTTGGACTTGCATGTCAGCCTCTCCCCGCCACGAGCGCGAGCACCGCGCCCGACCACCAGAATGTTCGGCAATCGTCAGCGGGATGAACATCTTTCCAGCCCAGCGTCCATCAATTGATCGTAACGAAATCGCGGAATAGTCCAGCGCACCCAGATGAAAAAGAACAGGAACGCGCAGACCTTCGCCAGGAAAATCAGCGACGTGCGCGATGCCCACGCCCAGCGTCGCCGCCGGCGCGTTGAACGGCGCGAACGGCAGCGACCAGCCGCCGAAAAACAGCGTCACCATCAGCGCCGAGGCGACAAACATGTTGGCGTATTCGCCGAGGAAGAACATGGCGAACTTCATCGAGCTGTATTCCGTGTGATAGCCGCCGACCAGCTCCTGCTCCGCTTCGGGCAGGTCGAACGGCAGCCGGTTCGTTTCCGCAAACGCGCTGATCATGAAAACCAAGAACGGCAGCCACATATACGGATAAACGATCAGCCAATGATGGCTTGCCCTGGTATTCGACCACCTGGCTGAGATTGAGCGAGCCGACCTGCATGAACACCGGCACCACGCTCAGGCCCGAGGCACACTTCGTAGGAAATCATCTGCGCGCTGGAACGGATGCCGCCGAGAAACGGGTATTTCGAGTTGCTGGCCCAGCCCGCCAGCACAATGCCGTACACGCCAAGCGAGGCAATCGCGAAGACGAAGAGGATGCCCACGTTCAAGTCGGCAATCACGCCCTTGATCGTCTGCCCGCCAATGACCAGGTTGCTGCCCCACGGCACCACCGCCACCGTGATCAATCCCGGTACCATCGCGATCATCGGGGCCAGGCAAAAATAGACCTTGTTCACCGTATGCGGCAGCACGTCCTCCTTGAACACGAAACTTCATGCCGTCCGCCAGCGGCTGGAACAGCCCGAACGGCCCGACCCGGTTCGGTCCGATCCGGTCCTGGATCCAGGCCGACACCTAGCGTTCCGCCAGCACGGTGTACACCACGATGCCCAGCATCACCGCCAATGACGCCGATAATCTTGATCAGCGGGATGACCAGCAGCAGGATCATCGTTTGACCTCTTCGGGAGGGCGAGGCTCCCGCCGAGCCGCCGTCGTTTCCGGGGAAGCAGGCTCGGCGGGAGCCTCGCCCTCCCATTTCAATTCCACACCCATGTCGCCGATCTTTGATAAATTCAGTCCAACCAGCGCCGGCAACCGGCGCGCCATGTCCGCAAACACGTCTTCAATCGTCAGATACCCGCCGTCCGCGCCGAGTTCGTTGAGCAGCGCCGCCAGCGTCTGCCATTCCGGCCGCGCAATGCCGGGAGATGGCATCGCCGTGTTGAACCGCTGGAGCCGGCCCTTGGCGTTGACGAACGTGCCGCGCTTCTCGGCGAACGTCGCGCCGGGCAGAACGTAATGCGCCAATTCCGTCGCCTTGTTTGGCAACGTGTCGATCACGACCAGCAATTCCAGTCTCGCCAGCAAGTCTTCCGGGATGCCGTGCTTGGCCACGTTCTCACCCAGAACGACCAGCGCCTTGATCTTGCCCGCCTTGATCGCTTCCGCCATCAGAGCGATGCGTCCGCCCACGGGTTCGGCGGTGATGCCCGCCAGCTTCGCGCCGTTGACGTTCGGGTTGCGGTCGGCGTTCAACAAGAATTTGTCGCCCTGTTCGATCCGCGCAACGCAATCCACCAACTCCGCGCCCAACACCTCGCGCGCGAGTTTGTTGAACAGGAACAGTTCCTCCGTCGTCGCCCGGGCCGACGCCACGGCGGCAATCGAGCCGGCCCCCTTGGCCTTGGCGGCCTGCAGCCGTTCCGCCACCTGATGCGTCGCTTCCGTCCAGGTGAGGCTGAACCGTTCGCCAATCGCGGTCGATTTCACCGTCGGGACGGTCAGGCGATTCGGGTCATTGATGAATTTGTAATTGAGCCGGCCGGAATCGCACATCCAGCACTGGTTGACCGCGTCGTTGTCGCGCGGCGTCTGGCGATGGACCACGCCTTCGCGCGACCAGAGCACCGTGTTGCAGCCCGTGGCGCAATTCGGGCAAACGCTCTTGGTCTCTTTCAGGAACCAGACGCGCTGCTTGAACCGGAAATCCGTTCGAGGTCAGCGCGCCGACGGGGCAGATGTCGGCGATGTTGAGATCGTAATTCGTGTTCGGTTCCATGCCCGGATAACACGTCAGCGTCGAGTAACTGCCGCGATTCACAAACCCCAGGCAATCCTGGCCGGCCACGTCCCGCATGAACCGCACACAGCGCGAACAGAGGATGCAGCGTTCGTCGTCGAGCATGATCTTCGGCCCGAGCGGGGTGTGCTTCGGTTTGTTGACCTTGTGCTCCACGAACCGGCTCTGGCCCTTGCCGTAGTCCACCGAAAATTCCTGCAACCGGCATTCCCCCGCCTGGTCGCAAATCGGACAATCGAGCGGATGATTGATCAGCAGAAATTCCATCACGCCTTCGCGCGCTTTGATCACCTTCGGCGACCGGGTGAGCACCACCATGCCTTCGGCGACGGTCGTGTTGCAGCCAATCGACAGTTTCGGCGCGAACATGATCACCGGCTTGCCGTCCGGCCCGAGTTCCGGCTTCTTGTCCGGCCCCATCTTCGGCATGCCGACGTCCACCAGGCACATCCGGCAATTGCCGACGACCGGCAGCTTCGGGTGATAACAATAGTGCGGCACCTCGATCCCGGCGCTCTTGGCCGCTTCGATGAGGTTCATCCCCTTCGGCGCCACCGCCGGTTTGCCGTCAATTGTCAGGTTGACTGTATCAGCCATTTAAATTCGTTTCCCGTTTCCGTTCGAGCGGACGCGATAAAACGCATGTCGTTCCCGCACACCGAAGCCGATCCGTTTGCGCGGCTTTTCCGGCGTGGTCATGAGCTGGCGGATGGCCTCGAAGACCATCTGGAACTGGCCGTCATACTTTTTCTCCAAGTCCTCGATCTTGCGCGCCAGGTCCCGATGACCGACTAAAACGTCGCGCATCTTCACAAACGCGCGCACGACAAACAAACTCATCTGCACCGCCTGCGGACTGTTCAGCACCGCCGCCGCCATAATCGCGCCATGCTCCGTGAAGGCGTATGGCAAGAAACGCCGGTCGCGATGCTTCTGGGAACCGGTCACAATTTGTGACCGGTTAGGCGTAACAGACTTTCTATCAATATCTTGCACACTTGAGGTCGCAAATTGCGACCTCAAGTGTGCAACCTCTTCGCGTGTAAGCTGAAACACAAAATCGTCAGGAAACCGGTCACCGTTTCGCTTCACCGCCTGGTTCAAAACCTTGGTCGTCACACCATAGATTCGCGCCAGATCGGAATCCAAAATCACCTTCTGGCCTCGCAGGTTGAGAATGCAGAGGTCGATGTGCGGCACGAGAGCGGTAGCGTGCTTAGTGGCCATTGCCGCCTCCCTTTTTCTTGCACGCTTCTCAAACTCGCTGCGGAACTTGGTGACGAACGCTTTCACGGGCCAGGCGGCGGCTTCGCCGAGCGGGCAGATCGTCTTGCCGTCGATGTTGTCGGCGACGTCGTAGAGCAGATCGACGTCGCCGGGCCGGCCGCGGCCGTGCCTGGATGCGGTGGAGCATTTTCTCCATCCACAACGTGCCTTCCCGGCACGGCGTGCATTGCCCGCACGATTCGTGCGCGTAAAACTGCGCGACGTTGAGCGTGGCCTGGACGATATCGACCGTATCATCGAGCACGATGATGCCCCCGGAACCCGCCATCGTGCCGGCCTTGCGCAACGATTCGAAATCCAGCGCCACGTCAATCTGGTCGGCCTTCAGCACCGGCATCGAACTGCCGCCGGGCACCACGCCCTTGAGTTGCTTGCCCGTCCTTGAGTCCGCCGCACAAATCGTAGATGAGCTGGCGCATCGTCAGCTTGCCCATCTCGAATTCGTAATAGCCCGGCCGTTTCACCGGGCCGCTGACGCAGACCAGCCGCGTGCCCGTCGAGCCGGGCACGCCCATGGCCTTGAACCACGCCGCGCCGTTGTTGATGATGTGCGGGACGTTGGAAAGCGTCTCGACGTTGTTGACGACCGTCGGGCAACCGAACAGGCCGACCACCGCCGGGAACGGCGGTTTGATGCGCGGATAGGCGCGTTTGCCTTCCAGGGATTCGATCAGGCCCGTTTCCTCGCCGCAAATGTACGCGCCCGCGCCGCGATGAACGTAAATCTCGCAGTCGAATCCCTTGCCGAGGATATTTTTGCCGAGGAAATTCTTCGCGCGCGCTTCCTCGATGGCTTTGACGAGAATCTTCGCGCCCTAGGGCATTTCGCCGCGGATATAAATGTAGGCCGCATTCGCGCCGACGGCGTAACAGGAGATCAGGATGCCTTCGATGAGCTGGTGCGGATCGTAATGGAGCAAGCTGCCGGTCCTTGAACGTGCCGGGCTCGCGATCTCATCGGCGTTGCAGACCAGATAAATCGGCTTGCCGGTGCCCTTGGCGAGAAAACTCCACTTCATGCCGCAGGGAAACCCGCGCCGCCGCGCCCGCGCATCTCGCTGTTCTTGACCTCGGTGACGATCTCCTCCGGCTTCATGCCGAGCGCTTTCGGCAACGCCTTGTAGCCGCCCTCGCGGATGTAGTCGTCGATCGAGCCCGTGTAGCCCGGGCTTGCTCATGTTGGCCAGCAGGACGCGTTTTTCCAGCGGATGGGCCGGCTGCACCGGCGGCAACGGTTGCGGCTCGAGCTTGCCGGTCGGTCTTGATCCGGTCAACGATCGCCTCGGCCTTGTCCGCCGTGAGGCTCTCGAACAATTCGTCATTGATCATCATCACCGGCCCGGTGCCGCAGGCGCGAGGCATTCGACCGTGGAAATCGTGAACAGACCGTCCGCTCGTGTTCTCGTCCAGCCCGACGCCGAGTTTCTTCTGCAACCGTTCGCAGGATGCCGCCGCAGCCGCACAAGCTCGCAGGACAGCGTCCGGCAAACTTTGATGTGGAATTTCCCGCGCGGCTTGGCGGTGAACATCGGATAAAACGTCACCACTTCCCAGACGTTGATCACCGCAACCCGAGCTTGGCCGCCGTCCATTCCACCTGCTCCTTGCCGAGACGGCCGAACTGGTCCTGCAACAAATGCAACAGCCACAGCATCGCCGCCCGCCGGTGTTGCGGCGGATAATGCGTGATGATCTCGTCGATCTGTTGTTCCAGCTCTGTTGGTACGATTAATTTAGCCACAGATTCACACGGATAAACACGGATTTCCTGCGCCTGGTCACATGACCAGGCGCTTAAACTCGCACTTCCTTCGTCCGAAGTTAATCAACAAGTCGACCTTCGTGCCCGTGGCCTTCAGATAATTGAGAATCTGCGCCTCGTGCATCTTGTTGTATGCCTGTTCGGTTTTAATTTCCACGATCACTTTGTCTTCCACCAACAAATCAGCGATGTAATCGCCTACGATCACATTCTTGTACTTCACCTTGATGGACTTCTGTGCTTCCGCCTTTAGTCCACGCCCGCACAACTCCGCCAGCATCGCGTTCTCATACACCTTCTCAAGAAACCCATACCCCAGCACGCCGTGCACCTCGAACGCCGCCCCGATAATCTGTTCCGTAATCTTCCCATGCTCAAAGTCGTTCATCTGTGAACATCTGTGTGTATCTGTGGCTACCGGTCGCATTCTCCCATCACGAAATCGATGCTGCCCAGGATCGCCACCATGTCGCTCATCATGTGGCCTTTGGCCATCACCGGCAACGCCTGCAGATTCACAAACGACGGCGCGCGGATCTTCAACCGATGTGGCGTGCCCGCCGCCCTTGCTCACAATGAAAAAACCGAGTTCGCCCTTCGGGTTTTCCGCCGAGAAATACACCTCGCCCGGCGGCGCGTTGATGCCTTCGGTGACGTTGATGAATTGATGGATCAACTCCTCCATCTTCGTCAGCACCGCCTTCTTCTCCGGCAGCAAAATCTTCGCATCGGGCGAATTCCACGGCCCGCCGGGCAGGTTCTCGACGGCCTGCTGCAGGATGCGCACGCTCTGGCGCATCTCTTCCATGCGCACCAGATAACGGTCGAAACAGTCCCCCACCGTGCCCACCGGCACCTCAAAATCGAAATCAACTCATACGACCGCTGTACGGATGCGCTTTGCGCATGTCCCAGTCCACGCCCGAGCCGCGCAGGTTCGGGCCGGTCACCCCGAGGTCAATCGCGTCCGCCTCGCGACAGCACCCCGATCTCGCGGTTGCGTTCGATGAAAATCTTGTTGCGCGTCAAGAGCTTGTCCGTCTCGTCAATCGTCGCGGGAAATTCCTCCAAAAACTTGCTCAACATCGGCAAAAACTCCGGCGGCATGTCATTGGCCAGCCCGCCAATGCGGGTATAGCTCGTGGTGAACCGCGCACCGCAAATGCACTCGCACAAATCGTAAATCTTTTCGCGCTCGCTTGAACGTGTAGAGAAACACCGTCATCGCCCCGATGTCCATGCTCATCGCGCCGATGCCCAGCAGATGCGAACTGATCCGCGCCAGCTCGGCGCAAATCACGCGGATGTATTTGCAGCGCGGCGGCACGTCGATGCCCATGAGTTTTTCCACCGCGTAAGCGTAGGCCACGTTGTTGGCCAGCGGCGCGAGGTAATCCAGCCGGTCGGTGTACGGGAATAAACTGCGTATACGTCATGTTCTCGGCGATTTTCTCGTCGCCGCGATGCAGGTAACCGATGTCCGGCCAGACGTTGACGATTTCTTCGCCGTCCAGTTCCAGCACCAGCCGCAACACGCCGTGCGTGCTGGGATGTTGCGGCCCCATGTTGAGGATCATCTTCTCGCCGCCCAACTCCCCCTCCATCGCCGCCTGGGCGCGCGGCTGGCCGAATCGATCAATGTCCATCTCGTGCAGGTCGGCCATGGCCTAAACAGATTCCTTCTTCGTCGGGTTCGTCAACTTGTCGTGTTGCTCCGCCACCGTGTCGTTCTGGCGCGGCTCGCGCGAAATCGAACTGCGCGTGCCGCGGCCCGGCGCAAATGGCCCGCCCAACATCGGCGCGCGTTCCACGCCGCCCGCATCCACCGCCGTGTCCGGCAGCTCCGCCGGCAACCCTGCCAGCGGGAAATCCTTGCGCAACGGATGATACGGATAACCTTCCCACATCAGGATGCGCTTCAGGTTCGGATGACCGCGAAACCGGATGCCGAACATGTCGTACGCCTCCCGCTCATGCCAGTCCGCCGTCCGCCACACCCCCGTCACCGTGTCCACGATCAAATCGTCCTCGGAAATGTTCACCTTCAACCGCAACCGGCACCGGTGCGTGAACGAGTACAACTGATAATCCACCTCGTAGCGCGGGTCCTCGCCGTAATTGTCCACGCCCGACAGGTCCGTCAGCATGTCGAAGGCGCATTCCTTTTTCAGGAACGCGCACATCGCCGCGATCTTTTCCCGGGGCACGGCCACCGTCACTTCCCCGCGAAACTCGACGACCGCGCCCACCGCGTCGCCGAATCCGCCCTTCAATTTTTCCACTGCTTCCTGGGGAGTCATCGGGTAAAAGCCTACGGTTTGACCTTCGGCGCGTACTCGCCGCGCACAATGATCGGCCCGCTGACGTCGCCCGCAATCGACGACGCCTGGATGCCGGTCTTCATGTTTTTCAACGCCTGTTCGTGCGCGATCTTGCGCTGCACCGCCATCAACCCTTCCAACAACGCCTCCGGCCGCGGCGGACAGCCCGAAATATAAACGTCCACCGGCAGAAAATGGTCCACACCCTGCACCACCGCGTAACTCCGGTACATCCCGCCCGTGCTGGCGCACGCCCCCATCGCAATGCACCACTTCGGGTTCGGCATCTGGTCCCACACCCGCTTGACCGCCCCGGCCATCTTGTACACGCACGTGCCCGGCCACGATCATCAGGTCGGATTGACGCGGCGAAAATCGCATCACCTCCGACGCCGAACCGCGCGATGTCAAACCGGCTCGCCCCGACCGCCATCAACTCAATCCCGCAACACGCCAGCCCCATCGGCATCGGCCAGCAGGAATTCTTCCGCACCCAATCGATGGCCGCGTCCACCCGCGTCACCATCATGTCGCGTCCCTCGACCTTCGGGTCGAACCCGCTCTCCACCTTCTGAATCATGACGCCACCTCAGCCACGGGAGGGCGAGGCTCCAGCCGAGCCGCTTCCTCCGCCGCCTGCGCTGCCGCGCGCGCCTTGGCCTTGCGCGGGGCCCAATCCAGCGCGCCCTTCTTCCACGCGTAAATGTGTCCGACCTCAAGGACAGCCAAAAAGATCACCGCCCCCAACAACATCTGTATCCCAATCCCCCCCTGCGCGACCGGCCGAATCAGGTCCCGGTAAACAGCGCTCCAACCAATCAAAAACACCACTTCAATGTCGAAAATGATAAACAGCATCGCGATCAGATAAAACTTCACGCTGAACCGCGCATGCGCGTCCGTAATGGCCGGCATGCCGCATTCGTAAGCCGCGTCCTTGACGGGACTATGGACGCGCTTTTTGCCCAGGATGGTCGGCGCCACCAGGTTCCCAAAAGCGAACCCGCCCGCCACAAGCAGCAACAACCCGACAGGAATATACTGTTGTAATTGCTCAGCCATAGATTCCGCTTCGACCCCTAATTTGCCCGCACGCCATCAGGCAAACTTTGTGACAACTTTCACAAACGAAACTATCGGGAAACCGTTTTCCTTTCAAGTGTTTATTTGGACACGCCCCCCACGCTCCCCACGTCCCCTTCCCAAACCCGCCATCCTCCGCTATTCTCCCCCTCGTGAGCGACAACCCCGCGCTGATTGAAGCCATCCGCCGCGAGATCACCCAAAACGGCGGCCCCATCACCTTTGCCCGCTACATGGACCTCGTCCTCTACCACCCCCAACACGGCTACTACACCAGCGGCCGCACCCGCATCGGCAAAGAAGGCGACTACTTCACCAGCGTCAGCGTCGGCCCCCTCTTCGGCAAAATCCTCGCCCGCCAATTCCGCCAATTCCGGGAAAAACTGGGCAACCCCCCTGATTTCCAGGTGATCGAATGCGGCGCCCACCGCGGCCAACTCCGCCAGGACATCCTAGCCGCCGCCCCCGAACTCCCCTACCGCGCCATAGAGGTGGCCGACCCCCTCCCCGACAAAATCACCGGCGTCATCTTCTCCAACGAACTCCTCGACGCCCTCCCCGTCCACCGCGTCTGTGTTTCAAAAGGCCAATGGCAGGAGATTTACGTCGAAACCGCGCCCACGTCTCCTTCCGATAATCCTCCCCATCCGTCCAATCCGCGGACCACCTCCACATCACCCCCCTTGCCGTCGCCCTCTCCCTCCGATAATCCTCCCCATCCGTGCAATCCGTGGATCACCTCTCCGCCGCCTTTCCGCGAGACTCTCGCCCCCCTCTCCACCCCCCGCCTAACCGAAGCCCTCCAAGACCTCCCCGTGCACTTAATGGAAGGCTACCGCACCGAAATCAACCTCCGCGCCCTCGACTGGCAGGCCGACATCGCCCAACGCCTCCAACGCGGCTACCTCCTCACCATCGACTACGGTTACCTCCACGAAGAATACTTCGCCCCCCACCACCGCGAAGGCACCCTGCTCTGCTACCACCGCCACACAAAAAACGACAACCCCTACCTCAACATCGGCCACCAAGACATCACCACCCACGTAAATTTCAGTTCATTAATCGACCAAGGCGAAAACCTCGGCCTTGAAACCGTCCAATACACCGACCAATCCCACTACCTGTTGGAGATCGGCCGCCCCGACATCACCGAAATCGTCGAACGCACCGCCGGCGAGTTCAGCAAAGAGCGCAACGCCATCCACCAACTCCTCCACCCCGAGTTGATGGGCCGCACCTTCAAAGTCCTCGTGCAGCAAAAAGGTTTGTAGGGCAAGCACCCCGCTTGCCGCCGTCTGGTCGTTGGTAGGGCGGCTTGGCCCAAGCCGCCGGAATCAATTGAATGAAGGCTTGCGGCGCTTTCGGCGAAAGCGCCCTTGTATCTTCGATTGGTGGTATTCTCGCCTTTGGTTTCCCACGGGAGTGGGAGCAGCAGAGCGGCCCTTGGGGGGCATGCCCCCCAAGGGCGCGGCGCGGACGAGATCGTAGTCGCCCTCGGTTCGGTTTGCGCCTGCCCGTTGGTAGCCAGATCCGTCCGCGCTTTCTGTTGCTAAACTCGAACAGTTGCCAGAGCGGTCATCGGCCCCCTGGGCGCCGCGACCTGCTCGCATCGCAAGGAGGAGTCTAACCAATGTCATCGCCCCTCGTCTATGTCGGAATGGATGTTGCCAAAGCCACGCTGGATCTGTGTGCCGTGGGCTCCGCCCAAGCGCAGCACCGCCAGCTGCCCAATGATGCCAAGGGCCATCGCGCCCTGTTGCGCTGGTTGCGCCCCTTCGGCCAGGTCCAGGTCGTCTGTGAAGCCACCGGCGGTTATGAACGCGCTGCCGTCGTGGCGCTGCAGCAGGCGGCCATCCCCGTCAGTGTCGTCAATCCGCGCCAGGCCCGCGATTTCGCCCGCGCGCAAGGCCGGTTGGCCAAAACCGACCGCATCGATGCGCGGGTTCTGGCTGAGTTCGGTCAACGGCTGCAGCCTTCGGCCACGGCCGTTGCCAGCCTGGCCCAACGTCAATTGGCCGAATTGGTGGCGCGCCGCCAGCAAGTCCAGCAGTTGCGCACAGCCGAACACAACCGCTTGGAGCACACCGTCCACCCGGCGCTTCGCCGCCAGGTGCGTCGTCATCTGCTGGGACTGGATCGGCAGCTCGAACAACTCCAAACCTGGATCCGGGAGTTGGTCCAGTCCGAGCCCCTGCTGAGCCAAAAGGTAGCGCGGCTGTGTCAGGTCGGCGGTGTGGGCCACATCACAGCTGTCGCGTTGCTGGCCAGCATGCCGGAATTGGGCACGCTCAATCGCCGGCAAGCCGCCGCCTTGGCCGGAGTAGCGCCGTTGAATCGTGACAGTGGGCCTCGTCGCGGCCACCGGCTCATCGGAGGCGGCCGGGCCAACGCGCGGCGGGCGCTGTACATGGCTGGCTTGGTTGCCGCCTTTTCCAACCCGCGTTTCAAGGTCTTCTACCATCGGCTGCTGGCGGCAGGCAAAGCGCCGAAGGTGGCGCTGGTGGCCGTGATGCGCAAGCTCATCATCCTGCTCAATCACCTGCTCAAAACCCCAGAATTCCAACCCACATGAAAAGACAGTTGCTACCAACGACAACAGATTTACAGAGCCCCCATGCGAAGTCGTGAGCGCGTGGAAATTCCGCCAGAACGTCTCAGTGGCCTGGTAGCGGTAGCTCACCGAGGTTTCGGCGGCGGCTCGTTTAACGCCTTGTCCAGGTCCACGACCCGGCCCGCCTCAATGTCCGCCATCCCCTGACGAAAAGACTCCGGCACATCACCTTCTTCGATGCGATGAACAAACTCGATCACCTGCGCCCGTTCCTCCGCCGGCAACGCCTCAATCTCCCGAATAATCTCCTGCACGCTCATGAAAGTTACTTTACCAGATTCCCCGCCATTCACAAGCCCCTAGGAGCCATCGGCGGGCAGAAATAGGGAGGAAACTATGGCTTTCATCAATTTCGCCTCAATGATTAGCGCGCTTACCCACCTTTTTTTGCGCCTCACGCAGAGTTTATCACCGCGATCCGGCGTCATTGAGGTGACCCGCTATCCTATCGGAGCAAATTCCCCGTTGATGATCACCCCAAACGAATATTGAACGTTTTTGTTGCGTCGGCGATTTTCTGAAATTGCTCCCACTTGCACAGGGATTCCGGCAAAAGACTGAGCATTTTTGCTGCACAGGAAGGCAATTAAATTTTCAAACAATTTTGACATTTTTTCAACCACCTCAGGCATAAAGGATATGAGATCCGCAGGTGGCTGATGCGTCTCACGAAACTTGATCTCAATTGCGGGTCGGGCGATTTTTCCATCTGCCGAAAGAGCAAAATCCGTAACCACCACACCCTTGGCATTTCTGTGGTCTAAGCAATCGCGAGCATTTCTGACCATTTTTATAAATGGCAAAGCCTCATCAATGAATTTTGCGAAATCATCATCGCTTCCATACTTATCTTTCACAAAATCGCGCAGGCTATCGAAGTAGCACTTCGCCTGAATGTTTGGATAAAACACTCTCACAAGATCCCACATAGTTTGCTCAACGTGATCGGCCTTCTGGAAAAAAGTCTTGCACCGCGTTTTGACATCGGCAATGGACGGAATTGCGAGCGATCTTGGTTCGGGCACGCGACTTTCAGCAGCTTCAACTTCCTTCTTTTCTGCAAGTTCATATTCCGTGGCTGTGGTCTGCATCGCCACCATGTCTCTGAGAGCCTCGAAGGAAAGCGTCAAAGCCTGCTTAACATTGATCGAGCTAGGGAGAAATTCCTGTTTGAATAGGCTCTTTGCTGTCAGCAATATTCGTCCAACAAGCTCCGAATCGGTGCCCAACTCAAGAATACGGCGCTGTACGTTATGAGGGATATTTGGGTTTTCGCGCTTAGGATCAATTTGGTCAGCGACTTTGACCTCATATACCGCCTTCTTGGTGACAACCAAAAGACCGTCGTTGAGCTGAAGCATTTCCGTGATGGGCGTGCCATCGTCCTGAAATCCGATCCTGAATTTTCCGCCAGAGTCTCGTTCTATGTCTATCGGTCTCTTGTTCATTTACGTACGTTTCCAATTGATACTCAGATTATACGGTATTCCGCAAGGAACGGACAGGGCGAGTCTTTTTGAATGTGGCACTCGCGAAAGGCATCATGCCATCGCGACTTGGGGGGGGGGATGGCGAGGTGGATCGGTCTGAGGAGCGACGAAGAAACCTTTCTGCCTTTGTCGGTTAACTGCCTATGCCTGTCTACAACGGTTGGTTCTGCTTGTACGATCCCGCTTGCTTGAGAAGCGCCTTGGCCTCATCGCACACCATTCGCAGGGAGTCATCAAGGTTCCCCTTGGCTTCGATGGCAGCGCAGTCGGCGATGACCCCTTCCAGCATCTCATCGATCAAGCCCGGCGATTTGGCGTCGAGCCGCTGAAGCAGCCCCACCAATATGTACCGGCAGGCGCCGGCCCTGGCATCGACTTCGGAAATCTGCTTGCTCATCGCCCGCTCCTTTCTTCTTCTACACATACCCGTATCTGCATGATTCGTCCATCTGCCTGGGCCGTGTATAACGCCCAATCGCTTCCTCGATATACCTTGGACAGTGCATCAAAAGCCGGTTTGAAATGCAACGCTGCCGTTCGCAAGCCGCGCTCATTTGGACACGATACATCAATTACTGATGTATCACGCGGGCTCGACTGGGGGATGTAACTCGCCGACGGTTTCGTGCGGGCGATGGCGGAGCGGACCAGCTGAGAGGTAAAGGAAAACTCCTGTCGAAATTCCGTCCAAAATCCATCCGGCCATCTCGGTCGAAATGGTGACTTTGGCGAAACTGGGCGGTTTGAGGGGGGGACGATGAAGTGCTTCCATCGTGCAAATTTGTGCCCATCCTTTTTTTGGCGGAGACGGGCTTTTTCGTCCGGTTCACTGCCCTTGCTAGTGGTTGCGGGGTGCTATATCCTCCGGAGCCATGTTTGTCGACAAGGTCAAAGTCAGCGCGAAGGCGGGAGACGGTGGCAACGGCTGCGTGTCGTTCCGGCGGGAGAAGTATGTCGACCGGGGCGGGCCGGACGGTGGCGACGGCGGCGACGGCGGTGACATCGTGCTGGTGGCGGACAAGAATGTCGATAACCTGGCCGACCTGTATTTCTCGCCGCGGTTGGTCGCCAAACACGGCGTGCACGGCCGCGGGAAAAACTGCACGGGACGGACGGCGCGCGATGTGTTCGTGAAAGTGCCCATCGGCACGCAGGTCTTTCGTCTCACCAAACCGATCCGGCGTCGCGCGAACACCCGCTATCATCCCGCCGCCGCGACGGAGGAGTTCGATCCGACGGCGGAGGTCGGCAAAGTTTTCGCGGGTGTGCCGGACGCGGAGCCGTTGCCGGAGGACGGGCGGGAATTGATCGCCGATCTGGTGGAGGACAATCAGCGGTTCGTGCTGGCCAAGGGCGGCCGGGGCGGACGCGGCAACACGCATTGGAAAAGCTCCACGCACCAGGCCCCGCGCGAGTTTGAGTACGGCGAACCCGGCGAGGAGTTGCGCGCGGAACTGGAACTGAAGACGCTGGCCGACGTGGGCCTGGTCGGTTATCCCAACGCGGGCAAGTCGACGCTGATTTCCAAGATCACCGACGCGCACCCGAAGATCGCGGCTTATCCGTTCACCACGCTCACGCCCAACGTGGGCATCATCCTTTACAAGGACTACGCCCGCATCCGCGTGGCCGACATTCCGGGGTTGATCGAAGGCGCGCACACGGGGCGCGGGCTGGGCCACGATTTCCTGCGTCACATCGAGCGTTGCAAGCTCTTGCTGGTGATGGTGGACATGGCGGGCGTGGACGGGCGCAAACCGCAGGACGATTTCAAGAAGTTGCTCAAGGAACTGGAACTGTACAATCCCGCGATCCTGGACAAACCGCGCCTGGTGGTGGCCAACAAAATGGACCTGCCCGAGTCGAAGAAAAACCTCGCGGCATTCAAGCGCAAACACCGCGGCAAGGTCATTGAAATCTCGGCACTGACCGACACGGGCCTGGAAAAATTAAGACTGGCGTTGCACAAGGCGCTCGCCTAGCATTTCAGCGGAAACAGGGAGAACGCTAGCTTGTCCATGTACAAAATGATCGGAGGCGACGGACGCGAGTACGGTCCCGTCAGCGCGGAGCAATTGCGCCAGTGGGCCGCTGAAGGCCGCGCCGATGCCGCCACGCGCGTGCTGGAAGAGGGCGCGACGGAATGGAAACCGCTCGGCGCCGTTCCCGAATTGTCCGGCCCGACCACACCGCCGCCAATCCCGCCGTACTCGTCCGCCGCATCCCCGCCGGCAGCGGAGCCGAAATCCAAAATCGCCGCCGGCTTGCTGGGGATTTTTCTGGGCGGCTTCGGCATCCACCGATTTTATCTGGGCTACACGGGCATTGGCCTCGCGCAACTGATCGTCAACGTGGTGACCTGCGGGACCGTCGGATCGATCTGGGGTTTCATCGAGGGCATCCTGATCCTCGTGGGCGCAATCGACAAGGACGCCAACGGAATTCCGTTGAAGGATTGAGCCTGTGGCGCGCCCCTTGGAAAACGTTCGTGGAGCGGCCTGGAAGCGGGCGATGATGTTCTGCGGGATTGCGGCCGTCGGCGCGGTGCTGTTCGTGTTCGACCCGGCCCGTTATGCGTGGTATCCGGCCTGTCCGTTGCACTCATTCACCGGCCTCTCCTGCCCGGGCTGCGGGACCACGCGGGCGCTTCATCAATTGCTCCACGGCCACTTTCTGGCGGCGCTGCGGCTCAATGCCCTGGCGGTGCTGGCCCTGCCGGTGGCGGCGGTTGTTTGTGTCGTCGATTTCCTGCGGTCCGGCAGCGCGCGGCGCCCGCTGTTGGCCTCCCTCAATCCCGCCTGGATCTGGATCTCGCTGGGAATGATCGTGGCGTTTGGGATCGTGCGCAATCTTCCCGTGCCGCCGTTCAACCAGTTGACCCCCTAAACCAGGAGCGCGCATGTACAAAATCATCGGAGCAGACGGCAAGGAATACGGACCGGTCAGTGCGGATCAATTGCGTCAATGGATCGCCGAGGGGCGCGTGAACGCGCAGACCCAGGCACAAGCCGAAGGCTCCACGGAATGGATGCCTATCGGCCAGATCGCGGAATTTGCCGCGCCGCCGGCGGCACCGCCGCCGATGCCGGCCGCCGGCGCTCCCCCTTCCCCGCCTCCGCCCCCGACGACGGGCGGAGCAAGGACCCTGGACATTGGCGACTGCCTCAACCGTTCGTGGGAATTGGTGAAGCAACATTTCTTGTCGATGATCGGCGTGACTGTGCTGATTGGTCTTCTGCTGGGGATGGGAGGCATGGGGTTGCGCATTGGAACGAACCTGGCTTTCGGAGTTTCCATGACCGCAATCGCCCAGACCCGCGGCATCGAAATGTTCCGGCTGCAATGGCCCGGGTTGGTGGTCAGCACCATGTGGTACTGGCTGATGACAGGTCCGCTGATTGGCGGGCTGTACAATTTCTATTTAAAGCTCATCCGGCGCCAACCCGCCAGTCTGGCAGATGCCTTTGCGGGATTCGGGCCGCAATTCGGCCAGCTGGTGCTCGGCTCGCTCTGCGTCTCGTTTCTGACCACCATCGGGTTTTTCCTCTGCCTGATTCCCGGCTTTTATCTGAGCGTCTCGTGGAGGTTCACGCTGCCGGCCATCATCGACAAACGGTTGGGATTCCAGGACGCCATGAAATTGAGCCGCCAGACCGTCAAAGGACGCTGGTGGCCGGTGTTCGCCCTGTTGCTGCTCAGCGGACTGATTGGGGCGGCGGGTTTGCTGGCTTGCTGCGTCGGCGTGCTCCTCACAATGCCCATCGCGATCGGCGCCATTCTCTATGCTTATGAAGATCTCCTGGGGATTCAACTCCCTGCCTCCTGACAACCCGGCGGCCGCCCGCTCGTGTCTGACGATCAACCTGCTGGGATTGCCCGGACTGGGCTCGTGGATTGCCGGTCGCAGGGTGGGGCTATTCCAGATGACGCTGGCGCTGGCGGGACTGGCCATGACGGCCGCCTCCGGCATCCTGATCGTGATCACGTGGGCCCAAACGGGGCAACTGCCTGAAGATCCCACATTCGATTTGTTGCTGGGCACCGCAGGCATCTTCACGTGCTTCATCGGCTGGGTATGGGCATTGGCCACGAGCCTGGCCCTCATGCGGGCCGCGCGCCCCGGGAAACCATGACCTTGCCGGCGCCGCCCATCCTGCAACCCGGCCAACGCGTCGAACTCGACATCACCACTGTCGCGTTCGGCGGCGACGGCATCGGGCGCGTCGACAATTTCGTCGTGTTCGTCCCGTTCGTCCTGGAAGGCGAACGCGTCGAGGCGGAGATCGTCGAAGTCAAACGCCGTTATGCCACCGCCGACCTCGTGCGCGTGATTCACCCCTCACCACGCCGCGTCGAGCCGCTGTGCGCCTATTACAGGCAATGCGCGGGCTGCCAGTATCAACACGCCGAATACGCTCTGCAACTGGAACTGAAACGCAGCCAAATCCGCGACATCTTCCAGCGCATCGGCGGCATCCCCGAACCGCCCATCGAACCCGTTGTCGGCTCGCCGCGTCCCTACGGCTATCGCAACAAAATCGTCGTGCACGGCCCCGGCAAGCCTGGGTTCTGGACCATGCGCGGCCGGTCGGTCATCCCGATTGACCGCTGCCCGATTGCCCGCGACGAAATCAACGAGAAGCTGGCCGAAGTCAGCCGGCAACCGCTTGAAAACGTCCACCTCACCTTGCGCGCCAACTCGGCGGGAAAGGTCTGGACGTTCATCGAACCGCCGGCGGGCGCGGAGATTGACGAAACCATTCTTGGCAAAACGTTGCACGCGCCGCTCGGCTCGTTCTTCCAGGTCAACGAAGACGTGATCAGTCTCGCGCTGGAGCACGTTCGGAAAGTGTTCACGGCGGGCGGCTGCACGACGCTGGTGGACGCCTATTGCGGCGTCGGCCTGTTCGCGCTGTTGCTGGCCGATCTGGCCGCGCACTGCTACGGCATGGAGATCGACCCGAAGGCCATTACCGCCGCCAACGCCAACGCGGCGCGGCTCGGCCTGGCCAACTGTGATTTCTACGCGGGCAAAACAGAGCGGCTGCTGTTCTACACACTGCGTCAGTGCAAACTGGAAGAGACCTGCCTGGTCCTCGATCCGCCCCGCTCGGGTTGCGGCAAAGCGGTGCTGAAAACACTGCGCCAGCAGAAGCCGCGCAAGCTCATCTATGTCTCCTGCGCGCCGCCGATGCTGGCGCGCGACGTGAAGGAATTGATCAAGGCCGGTTACACGCTCGAAAAGATCACCCCCTTCGACATGTTCCCGCAAACCGCGCACTGCGAGGCCGTGGCTGAATTGCAGGCCTGACCGCCTCTCTTCCGCCAAGCACTTTTTGGTCGATGAAATTTCGGCGCAATCTGCTACGATCACCTCCGGCGCCATGAGCGAACCCACACACGACGCGCGCGAGACCGTTGAAGGCTCCATCGAGCGGATTATCTTCTCCAACGAGGAGAACCATTACACCGTCGCGCAGCTCCAACCGGAAGGCGGCCGCCGCGCCGAGCCGGTCATCATCGTCGGCAACCTCGCCGCGCTCAACATCGGCGAAACCATCCGGGCCACGGGCCGGTGGACCACCCACAAACAATTTGGCCGGCAGTTCGCCATCGAAACATTCGAGTCCGTGCTGCCGCGCAGCATTGTCGGCATCAAAAAATATCTCGGCAGCGGACTCGTCAAAGGCATCGGCGACACGTTTGCCGACCGCATCGTGGAAAAGTTCGGCGAGCAAACGCTGGAGGTCATCGACCATTTCTCCGGCCGGCTGCGCGAAGTGGAGGGCATCGGGCCGGAACGGGCCAAACGCATCAAGGAAGCCTGGTCGCAGCAAAAAAACGTCCGCGACATCATGATCTTCCTGCAAGGCCAGGGCATCGGCGGCGCGCACGCGGCAAAGATTTACAAGCAATACGGCGAGAACGCCATCGACCTCGTCCGCGAGAATCCCTACCGGCTGGAAAAGGACATTCCCGGCATCGGCTTCAAGACCGCCGACGGCATCGCCGCCAAACTCGGCATCGCCCGGGACTCGATCCACCGGCTGAAGGCAGGCGTCACCTACACCCTCGAACGCGCGGCGGACGACGGCCACACCTGCCTGCCCCGCGAGTACCTCCTCCAATCCGCCGCCGAATTGCTGGAAGCCGAAATCGCGGCCGTGGAAAACGCCGCCAGGCTTCTCGCGCTGGCCGGCGACGTGGTGATCGAGGACGAAGCCGTGTACCTCATGGGCCTCTACAAGTCCGAACTCGGCGTCGCCACCCGGGTCCGCGACCTGTTAACAGCCAAACTGGAACTGCCGCCCATCGACATCGACAAGGCCCTGGTTTGGGTGCAGCGGAAAACAGGGGTGGAACTGGCCGCTTCGCAGCAACTGGCCATTCGCACGGCGTTGACGGCCAAAGTTTCCGTGATCACGGGCGGGCCCGGCGTCGGCAAGACGACCATCGTCAACAGCATCGTCAAAATCCTGCAGGCCAAGAATTGCCAGGTGTTGCTGGCCGCGCCGACGGGCCGTGCCGCCAAACGCATGAGCGAGACGACCGGCGCGACGGCGCAAACGATCCATCGCCTGTTGAAGTACGATCCGCGCGAGGGCGGGTTTACGCAGAATGAGCGCCGGCCGCTCAAGGGCGACATGATCATCATCGACGAGACCTCGATGCTCGACATCCGGCTGGCCTACCATTTGTTGAAGGCGGTCCCTGCGCGCGCCTCGGTCGTGTTCGTCGGGGACGTCGACCAGTTGCCGTCGGTCGGGCCGGGCAATTTCCTGCGGCGACCTGATCGAGTCCGGGCGCGGCGCCCGTGGTGGCGTTGACGGAAATTTTCCGGCAGGCAAAGGACAGCTTTCATCATCACCAATGCCCACCGCGTGAACGAAGGCCAGATGCCCGTGCTCGACGCGCCGCGAGAAAGCGATTTCTTTTTCATCGAGGAGGAAAACCCCGAGAAGGTGCTGGCGACGATCAAGACGCTCTGCGCCGAGCGCGTGCCGAACAAATTCGGCTTCGACCCGATGCGCGACGTGCAGGTGCTCACGCCGATGCACAAGGGCGTCTGCGGCGCGGAAAATTTGAATCGGGAGTTGCAGGCCGCGCTGAACCCGGCCGGGCCAAACGTGCAGCGTTTCGGACGCACCTACCGCGTCGGCGACCGCGTGATGCAGGTGCGCAACAATTACGACAAGGACGTGTTCAACGGCGACCTGGGCCGCGTGAAACGGATCGATCTGGTCGAGCAGGAATTGATCATGGACGTGGACGAGCGCGAGATCGTCTACGATTTCAGCGATCTCGACGAGTTGATGCCCGCCTACGCCATCAGCGTCCACAAATCGCAGGGCAACGAGTATCCCGCGGTGATCGTGCCGGTGCTCACGCAACATTACGTGCTGCTGCAGCGCAACCTGCTCTACACCGCCATCACCCGCGGCAAGAAACTGGTCATCCTCATCGGCTCGCAAAAAGCCCTGGCCATCGCCATTCGCAACAATAAGACCGCCGACCGCTACAGCCGCCTGCGCGAGCGGCTGCGGGGCTGACCCGGCGTCACGGACGCGGGCGTGAAATTGCCATTGACTTGACCGCGCCGTGTGCGCATCATGCTGCGCGTTTTGGGGGGGAGAGCAACCAGACAGATCAATGCCGAAACTCCACATTTTATCGGGCGTTCTGGAAGGCAAAGTCATTGACCTGATCGAGGAGCGCACCACCGTCGGGCGCGCCCTGGACAACATGGTCCGCATCGAGGACGGCACGGTGTCGCATCACCACGCCCTGGTCATCCTGGACGGCACGGACTTCAAGCTGCGCGACCTCAATTCCACCAACGGCACGCGCGTCAATGGCCTGCGCATCGTCGAAACCTCGCTGCACAACGGCGACCAGGTCCGCTTCGGCTCGGTGGAGATGCGCTACGAGTCCGACGTCAAGAAAGCCAGCCAGCCGCTCCCGCCATCGCAAGCGGGTGTGGACGTCAACCAACTCGGCGCCAGCGGCTCGCCGCCCCCGCCGTTCAATTCCGCTTCCCCCTTCGGCCGCAAAAAGAAACGCGGCGCGACGCCGTGGGTCTGGGCGGTTGTCGCCCTGGGCATTGGCGCCGCTTTCGCCGTCGCCTGGTTCATCATCAAGTTCATAAGCCTGCGCTAGCCGGCAAAAGCGGGCCTGAATCGTTCCTCCTCAAACAGTCCCGCCAGTCTTGCGCCAACGTTGGCGCTACGCCTTCAGCCAGCGCGCGGCGTCACGGGCCCAGTAGGTGAGAATGATGTCGGCGCCGGAGCGGCGGAAACCGGTCAGCATCTCCAGCACCGCCTGTTTCTCGTCGAGCCAGCCGTTTTGCGCGGCGGCCTTGAGCATGGCGTATTCGCCGCTGACGTTGTAGACGGCCACGGGGTAATGGAACGCTTCCTTCACGCGCCAGATCAGGTCCTGATACGCCAGGGCCGGCTTGACCATCACGATGTCGGCCCCCTCTTCGATGTCCAGCGCCACCTCGCGCAAGGCTTCCTCGGCGTTGGCGTAGTCCATCTGGTAGGTCTTGCGGTCGCCAAACTGCGGCGGCGATTCCGCCGCTTCACGAAACGGGCCGTAAAAGCTCGAGGCAAATTTCGCCGCGTAACTCATGATCGGCGCGTCCGAAAACCCCGCGTCGTCCAGGGCGGCGCGAATGGCGCCCACGCGCCCGTCCATCATGTCGCTGGGCGCAATGATGTCGGCCCCGGCCTCGGCATGGGCCAACGCGGATTTGGCCAGCAGCCCGAGCGTCGCGTCGTTATCGATCCGGTACTCGCGTCCCGATTTCCTGACGACGCCGCAATGGCCGTGGCTCATGTATTCGCACAGGCAAACGTCGGTGACCACGATCAATTCGGGCAAATCTTTTTTCAACGCGCGCACGGCCCTGGGCACGATGCCGTTGGCGGCGTACGCGCCGGAGGCCCTGTCGTCCTTCTTGTCGGGGATGCCGAAGAGGATCACTCCGGGCACACCAAGAGCCAACAGTTGTCCGGCTTCCTTGACGACCTGGTCGATGGAAAACTGGAACTGGCCGGGCATCGACCCGATGGGTTTACGCACCTTTGTTCCCTCGCGCACGAACAGCGGCATGAGGAGATGGTCGGCCGACAACTCCGTCTCCCGGACGAGGGCGCGCAAGCGCGCGTTCTGGCGCAAACGGCGGGGTCGATAGAGGGGAAATCTCATGGGGTCATGGCTGCGGGGTTCCGGCGGTTTGCTCGGCGTTGCCAATCAAAGCCAGCACGTCGGCGGGCTGCTGCGCGGCGGCCAGGTTGGTGAGGAACGCGGGCTTGCGCAGCATCCGGGACAGACGCGACAACAATTGGAGGTGCTCCCGCACGTTCGGGGCGCACAGCAAGAAGAAGTGGCGCACCGGTACGCCGTCCAGCGCGCCGAAATCGATCCCCGTCTGATGCCGTCCATACGCCAGGATGGGACGATCCACCAGGCCCACCAGCGCGTTGCGTGCATGCGGGATCGCCACCCCTTCGCTCACGCAGGTCGGGCAAAGATCCTCGCGGGCTTTCAAGGCGTCGAACAGCATTTCGGACAGACGCCGCTCTTTCGGGTCGATCACCAGATCAACCAGCTCCCGCAACGCGCCGTCCCTGTCCGCGGCCTTCATGTCCAGCTTGATTCGGGCTGGCGCCAGCGCGCCGGCCACCGTGATCGGTTCGGGAATGCCGGTGGCTTCAGGAGGAAGCTGCTGGTGCGCGGCTGTCGCCGCCGGGGCGCGCGTGGTCATCCAGGCATCCACCGCGCCGCGGTCGAAGCGCCATTGGCGGGCCACTTTCAGCGCGGGGATTTCGCCGCGTTGTGCCATTCGGCCAACGGCTTTTTCGTTAAGCCGGATATGTTCGGCCACTTCCTTGAGCGTCATGAGCGGATTTTGCATAAACGGAAGAATTTCGGTTCGGTGGGATTCTAAAGCTGATCCGCGCCGCGCGCAAGCGACGAAACGGCCGTCCCGGCATGCCGGGAGACGGCCGGGGAAAATCTGGATGCGCCAGGAGGGCGGCCCTCAGGCCGCGGCGAGCGAATGCATCAGGTCGTTCAACTGCGTGATCTCAAACGGTTTTTCCACAAAACCGCTCGCGCCGGCTTCACGGGCTTCGAGTTCGGTGGTGCGGCCGCCGGTGACGATGACCACCTTGACGTTTGGATCGTGTTTGGCCAGCAGCGACGTGCACGTCAGCCCGTCCATGCGCGGCATGCGCACGTCCATCAAAACAATCTCGGGCCGACGGTTGCGGTATTTTTCAAGGGCTTCCTGTCCGTCGCTGGCAACGTCCACCACTTCGTGGCCGAGATATTCCATCGCCAGGCGCAAGGCAAATCGTACGGAATCGGTGTCTTCTGCAATGAGTACTTTCATGTGGGATACTGTTTAGCAGCGGGCATGCCATCGCCGTAAAAGCCAGTAAACACCTGGTCTGCAGGACTTCTTGTGAGAATTGGCGTCCAAGAATGAACACCGGCAGCCAACCTGCGCCCGGCAACCAGGACGGGGTGTCAATCAATTCTTACCCGCTCGACTGTCTCGCGTGTGACCCACCCTTGCTGGCCGTCCGCGCGTTCGACAAGCAGCCATTGGTCACGGTCCTCGCGGACCGCCACTTCCGTGCCTTCGGTCAATGGAAAATGCACCGTCGAATCCGGCAGCGGGGCGAACCGCGCTTGCGCCTGTCGGACCAGCACCACAGCCCGGGGCGCCGTGCGCTCGTCGATCATCCGGCCGCTGAGCGCAGACCCGGCGGCCAGCAACCAGGCAAACGCCGCACAGGTCACAACCAGCAGCACCGTGCGCGCCGTGCGCATCCAGAGCATCAGCCCCAGCGCCAGCGTCACCAGCCAGACCCCTGCCAATTCGTAGGCACTCCATTCGCCGGGCGTGCGGCTGTCAACGATCGACCGCAAGACCCGCTGCCAGACGGTGGGCGGCGCGTTCACGTCATCCACGCCCAGTTTCTGTTCGGCAAACTTCAGGTTCGCCAGAACATCCGGATCGCGCGGCGCCAACAGCCGCGCGCGTTCGTAATTCAGGACGGCCTGGCCAACCTGGCCCGCGCGAAAAAAGGCATTGCCGAGATTGAAATAGAGGCCGGCCGTCTTCGGCTCGATGTGTTCGTAGGCGGCGATGGCCTCGGAAAATTTCCCGGCGTCGTACAGCGCGTTGGCGGCCCTGAACTCGTCGGCCGGCGAAGCCCAGGCGGGGGCAGTCGCCGCCGACAAGAAGACAAACACGAAGGGCAGCGAAAGGTTACAGGCGAATCGTCTCAAGCTCATCGATCAATCCCTTCACGTTGTCCGCCGTCGCGCGCATCGCGGCCTCGTTGTTGTCCAGGCCGGCAAACCGCGCGTTGTCACAGGCTTCAAAACAAGCCTTCAAGCGCCCCACCACATCGCCGTTCAAGCCGCGCGGCACGAGCTGTTCGTCGATGACGGAGGCCGTGATGCCCGAATCGGGAATGTTCAGCCGGTCACCGAGATAGCCCTGCAAGGCGCGCTGGACCTGGTCGTAATCCCGGGCGCCGGCCAGCCGTTTGCGCGCGTTGTTGGCGGCCCGGCTGCGGCGGGCATAGGCCACGTCGCCGCGCAATCTGTCCGCACGGCGTTTCCAGACGGTCAACCCGGCCAGCGAGGCGATGGGCAGGAAATTCAGGAGCCAGAACGCGGGCGTCGAGCAGAACGGAACAGCCGCCCCTGCCGGGCCAAGCTCGCCCTTCAGGTAAACAATGTCCTGCCCGAGTTTCTCCGCGGCGCGCACCGCCGGGCCGCCGCCGACAATCGTCGTCCCCCCGCCGCCGGCCTTGACGACCAGCGGGATCGGATTTTGGCTGGTGGTCTGGTACTGCTGCGCGATGGGGTCGAAGTAGGCCAGCCGGATTTCCGGCAGTTGTTTCACGGTGGTGTTTTTGGCGATCAACACCTGCTGGAAGTCGCGTTCTCCCTCGGTGCCCAATTCGTTCCTGGTCGTCTTCGTCGTCGGATCATACGCCTTGAAATCGTCCAGTCCGGACAGTTCCAGCGCCGGGACAGTGTCAATATTGCCCTTCCCGGTGATTTTCACCTGGAGCGTGATCGGATCGCCGACCGCGAGCTCCGTTGGCTTCGCCGAAACTTCCAGGTTCCATCGTCCGACGGCGCCGGCGAAATCGGCAGGCCGCCCCTGCTCGGGCAGCGGCAGAACATCAATCGGCACGGCGTCAATGGTCACCGGCACTTCGCGCACTTGGACGTTGCCCATGAGGTCGCCAAACATTGAATCGTTGAACGGCCAGCCGTTGTTCCCCTGGCGCTTGACCAGGAGCCGGGCCTTCGCGAGGCAGGGACCGAACGTCAGCCTGCCCGCCTGTCCGGGACTGATCGCGCCCGCGATGCGATACACGTTGAAGTTCTCGCCGTTGATGACCTGCTGCCCGGTCTGCAGGTTGTGCAGATATTTGTAGTTCAGTCCATCCGCCTGAGCCCCAAAGTCGCCGATGCCCTTGAAAGGCACATCCTGCCGCACGTAGATATCGACATTGACCGGCACGACCTGTCCCACGTACACCTGCTGCGCGTCAAGCTGCGCTCGTCCAAAGAGCCGTTCCTGCAAGTCGTCTCCGGAAGACCCCTTCTCGACGATGATCGTGATCGGCTGGGTCTGAAATTGCCGGCCGCCCACCGTGACCAGGACCGACGGAATCGTCCATTCACCCATGCGGGAGGCCGCGACCTGATACACCAGGCTGTAGGACTGGGACATCTGGCCGTTGACGAACGACATGCTCGTGTTCTGCGACGGGCCGTTGAAGGTCAGCCCGTCCACTTGGGGCGTTTCCGCCTGCACACCACCCTGCGCGCCGTTGACCGCAATGGTGTAAGTGAATGAATCGCCCAACCCCATCCGGTTGCGGTCCACCGACGCAACCACGGAGACGTCCGCGAAAGCCGGGACGGCCATCACCGCCAGCAGGGCGCACAACACCGGGAACATGATCCTGCGTATTGCCATCGTCACCAGTCTTTTTCAGGTTCGGTCAGTTGGTTCGTCTTGGAAAGCAGTTCCGGGTAAAAATTCCAGTTCTTCTTGTCCTCGCGCAAGTTGTCCAGCAACGCGGTCGCTTGAGCTCTGCCGGGGTCGCCTTCTTCGGGCTGGGTTGACTGCTTTTTATCCTGGCCCTTCTCCTGGGCAGCCGCTTCTTGCTGCTCCTGCTGTTTCTGTCCCTGTTTGTCTTCCGGCTTTGAAGATTGCTGCACTTGTTGCTGTTGGTTTTGCTGCTGGGCCTGCTGCTGTTGTTGCTGACTCTGCTGCTGTTGGTTTTGCTGGCTTTGATTCTGTTGTTGCTGCGTTTGCTGTTGCTGGTTCTGCTGCTGTTGCTGCTGGTTCTGCTGATTCTGTTGCTGCTGCTCTTGCTGCTGCTTCTTCAATTCCTGGATCTTCTTCTTTACCATGTCCCGATTAAATTTGGCATCCGCATCCTGCGGCTGGACCGCCAGGGAATTCTCGTAACTTTTGAGCGAGTGTTGATAGTGGGGCATCGCTTGTTCGATGGATTGTTTCTCGGCTGCTTCACCGAGACGATAGTAAGAATTGCCCAGATTGTAGAAGGCCTTGGCTTGCAGCGCCGGGTCACTCGAACCCAGGGCGCGTTCGAACGCCTTCGCCGCCTCATCGGGACGTCCCGCCTTGTACGCCGCCGCGCCCAAATCGTAAAACAACGGCCAGTTCTCCGTCTGCTTTTCCGCCGCCTTCTGGTAGCGCTCCAAGGCCTCGGCATAGCGGCCCTGCTCGTAGAGCCGCGACGCCGTGTCCGCGCGCGCCGTGCCAACCACGATCAACAGCAGCACAAGCACCCGCCGGATCATGGCCGCCTCCGGTCGTTCATCAATGATTCCATTAACAACATCATAAAGGCAATTCCCAGCGGCCACTGAAATCGCTCGAAATATTTCTTTTGTAGCAGCGCCTGGAACTCCCCTCGGCGCAGATGCGCGATGCCCCGTTCGCAAATCGCGTCAACCCCAAAGTCCCCGGCCGCGCTGCGCACGTACATGCCGTGCGTTTTCAAGGCGATCTCCCGCAGCACGTCCTCATTCAATCGCGATTTGACAACCTCGCCCTGCTTGTCCTTCACAAATTGAATCGACCCGTCGTCTTCGTGGATCGGGATCAACTCCCCTTCCGCCGTCCCCACTCCGATGGAGTAGATACATACACCTTTTTTGGCCGCTTCGTCGGCTGCCTCCAGCGGATCACCCTCGTTGTCTTCGCCATCAGTGATCAACACGATGGCGTGATCGCGGCCTTCGCCCGCGTCGAACCCCTTCAGCGCCGTCTTGATCGCCAATCCGATGGCCGTGCCGCCGCGCGGCATGATGCTCGGGCTGGCGTCGTTCAACGTCAGCCGGAAGGCTTCGTAATCCACCGTGAGCGGACATTGCACAAACGCCGTGCCGGCAAACCCGATCAACCCGACCCGGTCGCCCGGCAGCTTGTTGAGCAAATCCTCCACCGCAAATTTCGCCTGCGCCAGCCGGTTCGGACGCACGTCCTCCGCCAGCATGCTCTTGGACAAATCCAGGATGACAAACACGTCCACGCCGCGGCCCTTTGTCTGCCGCCATTCCCACCCCCAACGCGGCCCCGCCAGCGCGATCACCGCGAACAACACGGCCCCCACCAGCCACGCCGCCTTCCAGCGTCTGGCGGACCGATTGACCGAGGCCGCCAGGGTCTCCGCCAGCGGCGGCGCAGCGAACCGTTCCAGCGCCCGGCGGCGCGCCCGAAACGCCGCCAGCAACCCGACCACCAGCAGCGGCACGAGCAACAAGAGCCACAATTGCGACGGGTCACGGAAGTGCATTACGGCAACCTCCTCAGCCGCGTGTTCTCCAACGTGACCGCCAGAAGCAAACAACCCAGCCCCGGCCCCAGGAACCACGGAAACAGTTCCTCCCAGTCCTCGTACCGGGTGGTCTCCACCTTCCGTTTTTCCATCCCGTCAATCTGCGCGTATGTGTTCCTCAACGCGGCCGTGTCAGCCGCGCGGAAATATTGTCCGCCCGTGGTCGGCGGCGACTTGCTTCAGCAAGTCCTCATCCAGGTCGGCCTCCAACGGGCTGGTACCCCAGCAATGTTGCCCGAGGCATCGTAGATCGGCAACGGTGCGATCCCTTGCGAGCCGGCGCCGACGGTGTACACGCGCACATTGAACTCCTTCGCCGCTTTGGCGGCCTCGAGTGCCGGCGGGTTGCGGATGTTTTCGCCGCCATCGGTCAGCAGGACGATCACCTTGCTTTTCGCCTTCGTGTCGCGCAGGCGGTTGACCGCCGTGCCGATGCCGGCGCCGATGGCCGTATTGCCTTCCACCAGGCCGATGCGAACACGATCCAGGTTGCGGTCCAGCCAATCGTGGTCGAGCGTCAACGGACTGGCCACGTAGGCGTGCGTGCCGAACACGACCATGCCCGATGCGATCATTCGGCCGGGCGCGGATGAACTCGCGCACCACGTCCTTCACCGCATCGATCCGCGACTCGCGTTGCCCGTCCTTTTCGTAATCCATCGCCTGCATGCTTCCGGAAATATCGATGACCAGCACGATGTCGATGCCTTCGGTCCTGATCCTTGCTTTCGCTGCGGCCCAATCTGCGGCCGCGCCAGCGCCACGACGAACAACACCAGCGTCGCCCCGCGCAGCAACAGCAACAACGACGGACCCGACGCCGCCCAAAACGACGACAACGACCGCGCCGTCGCCACCGAGGAGAACTTCAATCCGCCGCGCCGCGCGTGACGCCGCTCCCACCACAGCCAGAGCGGCAGCACGCAGCAACAACACAGGAACCATGGACTGACGCGAACTTCATAGCTGACGCGACCGCCTCCTCCTGCCGACGAGCGGCTGCGTGTCCTCGCACGAATGTCTCGGCGGCCTCGAACGCGCGTTTCATGTCATCGAGCGCCGGGCCGAAACCGGGCGAACTTCACGAGATCGGACTCCTGCAGGAATGCGCCCGAGCAGTTCCTTGTGTTCCTGGATGAGCGAATTGTCGCGGGCCACTTCATAGAGAAACTCCTCGGTCGTACGCTCGGGAGCGCGCAACTGAAACCGGCCTTCCAGGTAATGGCGGACGATGTCCGACAGCCGCGTGTAAAACGCGTCCAGTTCCCCGCGCTCCATCAGTTCTCGTCGCAGCAACTGTTGCAGTTCATGGACGGCGATTTCGTACGGCGTCGGCGGAGGCCCCAGGGGGGCCACCTCCATCTCCCTGCGCCGCCACAAATACCACCACGCGGCGGCGACGCCCGCTGCCATGACCAGCAGCACCGCCATCCACCACCAATGGTCCGGCAACGGCACAAGCCCTTTGATGTCGCGAAGCGTCTCCATCAGATGCGCCGCTCCCGCATGCGGAAAAATTTTATCAGCGGCAACATGTAATCCGCGTCGCAGCGGATATCAACGTGGTCGACCGCTCGCCGACCGCAGCAACGCGCCGCAACCCTTCCAGCCTGGCCTTGGCCCCGGCCGCAAACTTTTCGCGCACGCTCCGCGTCAAACGTGTCCACCAACACCCGTTCGCCCGTCTCCGCGTCGACGCAGTTCCAGCAGGCCGACCGCGGGCAATTCCTCCTCGCGCGGGTCGCGCAGGCTCAACGCGATCACGTCATGGCGTTTGCTGGCCACCCGCAGTTTCTTGCGCGACCGCTTCCTCGTCGGCCACCTGAAAATCCGAAATCACAAACGTCACCGCGCGCCGCGACTGGACGCGGTTGAGATAATCGAGCGCCAGCTCCAGATCGGTGCCGCGGCCCTGCGGCTGAAACGCCAGAATCTCGCGAATCACGCGCAGCACGTGGCGCCGCCCCTTTTTCGGCGGCACGAACTTCTCGATCTGGTCGGTGAACATGATCAGGCCGACCTTGTCGTTGTTGCGAATGGCCGAGAAGGCGAGCACGGCCGCCAGTTCCGCCGCCAGTTCGTTCTTGGTCTGCCGCACGCTGCCGAACTGGCCCGAGGCGCTCACGTCCACCACCAGCATGCACCGTCAGCTCCCGTTCCTCCTTGAATTTCTTGACGAACGGATGCCCGAACCGCGCGGTGACGTTCCAATCGATCGAACGAACCTCGTCGCCGGGTGTGTACTCGCGCACTTCCTCGAACTCCATGCCGCGTCCCTTGAACACGGAATGGTATTGCCCGCCCAGCACGTCCGTCACTTCACGGTTCGTGCGGATCTCAATTTGGCGGACTTTCTTGAATATCTCTTTGGGAAGCATTTTTGGTTGTAGCTGCGCTTCTATGAAGCGCAGATGTTCGTAATGACCGGCCCGGCGCTTCGCAGAAGCGCCGCTACAACAACTTTACGGGACCGGCACTTCGTCAAAAATCCGTCTTGATCACGTCCTCGCTGGTCATCTCCTCCGCCTCGGCTTCGTAACTGATGATCACGCGATGGCGCAGCACGTCCATGCCGATGGTCTTCACGTCCTGCGGCGTGACATAACCGCGGCCCTGGAGAAAGGCGTAGGCCTTCGAGGCAATCGCCAGGTAAATCGTCGCGCGCGGCGAAGCGCCGTATTGGATCAGGCCGGCGACGTCGATGTTGTACGCCTTCGGGTCGCGTGTGGCGAAGACAAGGTCGACGATGTAGTTCTTGATCTTCTCGTCCATGTAGACCGCGTCCACCACCTTGCGCGCCCGCAGGATCTGCTCGGGCGTGACCACGGGCTGGGTGACGATCTGTTTGCCCGTCTCGGCCATGCGGTCCATGATCTCGCGCTCCTCCTGTTTGCTCGGATAATCAATCGACAGCTTGAGCATGAACCGGTCGACCTGCGCTTCCGGCAACGGATAGGTGCCTTCCTGTTCGATCGGGATTCTGCGTGGCCAGCACCAGGAACGGGTCCGGCAGCTTGAACGTCTGGTCGCCGATGGTCACCTGGCGCTCCTGCATCGCTTCCAGTAACGCGCTCTGCACTTTCGCGGGAGCGCGGTTGATTTCGTCGGCCAAAATCAGGTTGGCGAAAACCGGCCCCTTCTTGATGCGGAACTCGCCGTCTTTGGGATTATAAATCAGCGTGCCGATCACGTCGGCCGGCAACAGATCGGGCGTAAACTGGACCCGATGAAACGTCGTCTGGATCGCCGCCGACAGTGTCTTGACCGACAACGTCTTGGCCAGCCCCGGCACGCCTTCCAGCAGCACGTGCCCGTCCGCCAGCAACCCGACCAACAGCCGCTCGATCAGATATTTCTGACCGACAATGACCTTGCCGATCTCGCCCACCAGCACCCGGACAAATTCACTTTCCCGTTTGACCTGTTCATTAATCGCCGCAATACCTTGATCCATAATTATTTATCCTCTGGAATTGTGGATTTGCTGAAATCCAAACTTAAAGACACACGAAGTTCGGATTTAGTTCAATCGAAAAAAAGCGCCGGGAAACTGGCGGCCCCAACGGGATTCGAACCCGTGTACCCAGATTGAGAAGCTTGCCAGCCGCGTGTCTTGGCGTGCCGTGACGGGTTCTCAAGTGTCCGCATTCTAGCATCTTACTCCGATTTCGGCACCAGTCGAGCCTTATGGGTTTGGGGTGACTCTTGGGGGCACGCGGGTATCACTTCGGGCATTACGGTTTGCGGATTTGCCCGCAGTTGAATCCGCCGCGCTTGCGCCAGCAAGTGATCGTCGCGCAAGTCACCGTATGTGCTGGCAATCAGTGCCGGGCCGCTCTTGTCGCCAATCAGCGCCGCAATCTCTCCGTCAGTCAAACCGCTCTGCCGCGCTTGCGTCACATAGAAGCTCCGCAACCCGTGCGGGGTGACGTGCCCCAAGCCCAGCGCCTTGCAAGCCGCTTCAATTCGTCGGTTGACGGGGCGTCGTGCGCGGGGCTTGCTGGGGTCATGCGGTGACGGAAACAAAAGCCCGCCAATCGCCCGGCCTTGCATATCTCGCAAGAGCGTTTCGAGTTCGGGCGTGATCGCAACCCACGGGTTCACGCCGCGCTTTTCACGGCGCACGTTCACAAGCCCTTCGCCTAGATTCACCCTCGCCCACGTCAACGGCAACGCCTCACCAATCCGCAAGCCGCTGTAGGCGAGAAACGACACAAGGTCGGCCACGGCCATTTCGCCGCGTTTCTGCAACCAGCCCGTGATCTTCGCCAAGCCTTCGGGTGCCGGGGCAACCTCGCGGCAGTGGCGCACGTTTTCGGCCACAGTGTAGCTTGTGCGCCCGGCCAATGGGTTTACCTTCAACGCTCCACGGCGCGCGGCCAGCCGCAAGGCATTGCTCAAGGTGGTCAACTCCAAGTCAACGCCACGGTCGCCGCCGCGTGTCTCGATTGTGACTTCCTCGCCGTCTTTGCGGGTGCGGGTGATCGTGTAGCCGCCCGCGTTGCGCCAGTCGCGGTAAAGGTCGCAATCCGCCAGCTTCAACGTGACGGCAGGCCGTTCGCCAAAGTAACGGCGCACTGGGTTCAACGCGGCCTTTTCGTTTTGCACCGTCGCCGGTGATTTTGGGCGCATTTTCATCGTCGGGCACTTCGCTGCAATGTAGGCGTCCAACACTTTCGCCACGGTCAGGCGGTTACGATTTAGTGCGGCCTCTCCCGTCTCGATGCCGTGCCGCTGTAGCACTTGTTCCTCGCGCCACTTTTTCAGAATCTTGCGGGCGGTGGTCAAGTCGCCGGTGTTCGTGCTTCGCCACGTCCTTTTGCCATGCTCACGAATACGGGCAAAGATTGTGTCGCCGCGCCGATACAAGCCGGGCGCGATGCGTTCGGGCGTTTGGTTTGCAACAAGTGTTTTGCCGGGCGCGCTCATGGTAGTTTCTCCTTTATCAGCTTTTCGACAACCCAGCTTCGCGGGCGCTCATGGCGCTGGCAATACTTGTCCAGCTTCGCCGCCGCATCAGGTGAAAGCGAAACGGCCACGATCTTCACTTTACCTTTCGGGCTTTTGGTTTTGCGGGTCATGCTCTGCAATCTCCTTTCGGGACATATCCTAATAGGATTATTAGGACTTGCAAGCACTATTTTGCCCCCCGAAATGATGCAAGTTCAAACACTGTCCGCGTCTTCCGTTGTCGCGTTGCGCTCAAGGAATCGCTGCCAATCCGATTCGCGCACTCGCGTAACGCCGCCCACGGTTATCGTGCGAAGCCCGCCGCCGTGCCGTAGCCTGTAGAGCGTGCTCCTGCTGAATCCCCCCGCCTGCTGGATTTGTTGCAAGGTGTAGAGCCGTTCCGGTTGCGGCTCGTTGCGTTCCTGGCCGTGGACACGCGGGCTTGTTTGTGCATCCGCGTTGCCCGTCAATTCGCCGGTCGTGTTCATCGTAAAACCTCCAATTTTCCCTGAATCACGGGAGCCAGACTAGCACGCAAGAAACCGAAAACTCGGAGTCCACCGAGACCGGATATTGCCCGCACTGGCTGTGATTTTCCGCGTTTGGCTTTGGTTGCGCAAAATTCCTGATTTTGTGCTGGACACGTTTTTCGTCGGTTCTCCGCGTCGCCTGTCGGCAACGATCTTCCCCAGCGTGAAGCCCTACGAGCCTGCCACTGGCGGAGCGCGCACGGTGCAACGTGGAGCGCAGCCCGCGAGCAGCACGCCACACAATCGCCGCTCGGCTCACGCTCAGCACTTCTGCGATACGTCTGCGGAAGAATCTGCGACAAATCTGCGATGGCAACGGCATGTTTTCTGCCAACCCTCGGCACACACCTGCACAATCGTTGCGCAAAGAATCTGCGATTGTTGCACCGAAATTCTAAGGAAAACTTAGGGGTCGTGCGTCTTTTGTAAAACGCGCTCCGGTCGAGCGCACAGCCGATCAGGCAAGCAAGTGACAAGTGACATGACACGCCCCCTACGGGGGCGGTGTCACCTGTCACCTTGAGTGTCAGTGTCCCTTTGGTGTCACCTGTTGTCACCTGTCACCTACTTGGCTGAAAAGCTCGTACAGACCGCTACTTGTGCGCCTAATGGCCTTGTCACCTAGCGCCCGTGCAATCGCCCGCTTGGCTGTGCGCGCCGAAACGCCATGCTTTTCGGTCAGCGTCTCCACCAGTTTGTTGTAGTTATGCACTTCGCCGTCGCCGAATTCGGCTGCCACGTCCTTGATGGTCACAGCGCACCGGCTATCATCGTCACCGGGCAAATCATCCTCGCTGGCCGGTTCCCAACAGATACCCGTCTGACTGTGCTTTATGTAGAAGTTGTAGACTGGCTTCCCTTCGTCGTTCACCAGCCCGGCCCGGCGTCCACGTTTGCCCAAGACAACCTCAAAAATCTCATGCGAACCGATTGAGCGGATCGCCACGACTGCCCGTGCCCAGTTCGCAAGCTCCGCTGTGCCAGCACCCAGGTAGGCGAAGTCACCGGCCTGCCAGTCGGGTTTTTCTTTTCCAGACTTCGGCTTGTTCGTGTGATGCACCAGAATCAGGGCGCAACTATGCTCCTGTAGAATCGGATTCAACCCGTTCCGCAAGAAAGCAGAGACGGCCCGTTGCTCACACACCGAGTCACCGAGATAGGCGAAAAGAGGGTCAACGATAATCAGGTCGGGCTTGTGCTTGGCAACCAATTCGGCAACCAACGAAACAAAGTCCGGTCCCGTCAGGGTGCTTTCACACACAACCTGAATCCGTTGGCACGCCTCGGCCTGTTGCTCCTCAGTCAATCCCATCCCGCGAAAAATCCCATCGCGAAACTCGGCCATGTCGCCGTCGTCGTTCTCGGCTTGGATGATTAGCACCTTCAGTTTGCCAGATGGCTTGATGCCAAAGAACGGCAGCCCCAGCGCCCATGAGATTGCAGCTTGCATGGTTAAGCTCGATTTGCCGATGCCGGTCGGCCCACACAACAAGAGCGAGCCAGTCCGACATAACCAACGGATGCCCGCAAGTGTCTTGGCGAGCGTTTCCTCGTTTAGCTGGAATTGGTCGAGTGTGCGGACAATGATTTCGCGGGGGACTTCGCCGGGCACGTCGGGTGTTGCTGGCAGCGAGGCTTTGAGAGGCTGCAAATCAATTTCGGCGGTATCAGTTTCGGTCGTCATGGTCAACCTTTCAGGATTGGTTTTGAGTCCGTGCAGTCCGGGGCGAGATATAGGAGCCGCTGCCGTCCATCCCCACCCGCCCCGATCCTCCGTTGCGCCCCCGGCAGGCGAGAGAGGCGAGAAGGGTTCTTGTTGGCCTGGTCAACCCCGTAGGGTTTCAACAAAGCGAGCATTTCGGCAACCTTCTCGCGGTAGGCGTCCGCTGACTGGGCATTGACGCGCACCCATGCGTGGACTGACTTCCCGCCACTGGTCAGAATCGCGTTTATCGGCAACGGCAGCCGGGCCAGAAGCGAAAGCTGCAAATCCATCGGCACACCGTCAAGCTCGATAAGGGCGAAACGATAGGCGGCGACGTTGGTATCCGTTACGCCCGCGCCGTCTGTTGGATTCATTCTCACCCATGCGCCCACCTCCGATTGTGGTGTGCCCTTGTCACGAATCATCCGCATGGCGGCGTCTCGCTCCAACGTGATGCCGTAGCCCTTCGGGTTAGCCCTGCCCTTCGGGTCAACGGTGTGGTCGGTGACGATGTTCACCAATTCGCCCGCGTGATACATGCCAGCCATAAACATGAGCGAATCGAATCGCCAATCTTCCAACGGTCGCCACTGGCTTTCATGCCATAGGTCGGCTTCGTCGGCGGTGAAGTCGCCAAGATATTTTCGGATACTGGCAACAGGATTGATGGCTTGCGGCGGTGACGGCTTCGCGGTGATGGTCTGCTGGTACACAGAACGCGGGACGCATCGTGTGAAGTTTTTCCCAGATGCCCAGCGAATCACGTCGATAATCTCGCGGTCGGTCACGTCCGGCCCATACATGCCACGCAGTTGGGCGAAAACGGCATTAGGCGCAAATCTCTGTCCAAGCAGACTCGGCACGATCTTCAGCATTTGCCGGTGTCGATTGCCGGGTGCGGCGCGCGTCTCCAACTCCGAACGAGTGCGGGCGGGAATATAAATGGCGTTCATGCCGTCACCCGCTGGAAGATTGTTTCCGGTTCCACGCCAAGCGCCCGCGCCAACGCCAGCTTTTGATCGAAGGTCGCTTCGCGCTCGCCGCGCTCAATTTTGCAGTAGGTGGTTGGGTCTATATCGGCCAGCGCCGCCAGACGCCACGCTCGCAGCCCGCGCCGCCGCCGTTCAATCAGAAGTTTTTCGCCGCTTGTCATGTCACGCCTCTTTTTTGTTTTCAGTCTTGGCAGTTGTCTGCCTTCATAGAGAGGCGCGATTGTCCACTGCTCGCCGTAAAGGTAGGGTTTGTGGCGCGGCGCGGACAGCAAGAGAGGGCTATCGCCGAGACTTGTCCCGCTCTACCATCAGTTTTTCTTGGTAGGCACGGACTGATTGCTTGCTTTTAGCGTGAAACTCGCCCACTCCGCGGCGAAAAGGTTCAGCGACTTCGCGCGTTCTCGTTCCTCAGTCAATTCCGCTTCTACATTCACGGCGGGCGCGTAGGAAGGTTTCTTGGCTCAGGCCAGTGGCTTTTTCGGCAACGCGAGCGGCAACTTTCACCGGCTCATCGTTGACAAGGTTCTGCAACTCCCTGTCGGTGAATTTTTCCAATTCTTCACGGTGATCTTCACGCAGTTTCTCGCGGCGCATCGCAGTGGTTGGGATGTTTTCAGTCGCCTTGTATTCAGCTTGCAACTGTGTGACGCGAAGCTTGAGGCACATCATAATCGCATCTAACCGGTAATGTAGTTTTTCGCCGCGATTGCCTCGCGCCAGCCAAGCCAACGCATCTTGCGCCGCCTTCGCTCTTGCTTTCCGGGAGCCTTCCGGCATCAAGGCTCTCACTCGCCGCCTCGACGTTCCGAATCTTGCTTCCTCCAACACATCAACCAATCCGCGAAGCAGCACTTTCCCTTCCGGCAACAAGAGCAACGCGGGGTAGGTACGAATGTAGTTCATAATCCCTCGCGGGCGATTCTGCAACTTCTCAGGGTGCTCCCGTAGCATCCACAGGCCGCCGGCAACCTTCTCGTTCTCCCAAAACGATTTGTCTTCAAGATAGGATAGTGCCTGCCGGTCAAGCTCTCGCGCCGCCCATTCCATCAAGCGGTGAACCGGGTTATTGACCTGCTGCCATTCCGGCAAGATGCGAGCTTCATCAAGAAACTTGGATACTGGCAGCAGTTCTGGCGGCTTCAGCGAGGGTAATGGCTGCCCGCTTTTCAACTCCTTAATGCAGTGTTTGATCGTCGGGCTTCTCAGCTTCTCGGCAATCCGCGTTTTCTTCCAGCCCGTCGCTGTTTCAAGCTGGCGGATGCTCGCCTTGTCAAACACGTGCCCCAGTACAAGCGCCCGATCACGCTTGGAAAGCCCATACTCTCGCAACCATGAGTCGGCTTCGTCGCGCGTCAGGCCGTGGGCAAGGTCGGGGTCAACACCCGCCAACAGGATTTCCGCCTTTTGGTCAGGACCGGGCGTGGTGTCTGCCGTTTCTGGGCGTTGCGTTTCTTCGCCTTGCTGGGTCTTGGGAAGGCAAGGATTCGTGTCTGTGAGCCGCAGTTTGCCCTTGTCAAACGAAACCCAATACTTCAGCGGCTTGCCGTCGCCGTGGAAGATGATTGTAAGAGGCAACGCCGCGCTCTTGCTGGTGACGGTTACAGTTTTGGGGTCAAGCCCAACTTGCCGGATAATCTTGGCTTGGTCTTCGGTCGGTTTCATTTCGCTGCCTCATTCTCAGCGTTGAAGCGGTGGGCGGGCGGTGGAATGAGCACCGCCCAGCCCCGTGCGGGCCGTCGCCCGCTGCCGCTTATAATGTCAGTGATTCACTTTGAATTTGTTTGCTTTCGCCCTTCTGAAGCGCATATCACACTTCTTTGTGCTCGCTCGTTCATTCATTGTAGCTCTTCCCCTTCTGCTTCAGTGCGCTTGTTTCACAAATCATCCTAAGCATTTCACAAAAGTTATCACGGGTGGTCATATCAAAAATAGAAACTGCCCCATCGTAGACTTCCCGCTTCGGAAGCCCAAGATTTCTAGCCCACTTCTCAGCGATTTCATCGGCGCAGTCAATATTATCTTGGCTTAGTCCCTGAAGAAGCGCGTCGCCGCGGAAGTTTCGCTGAGCGACTTGATCTTCTTCGTGCCTTGCTTGATCTTCTTCATATCGCTCATGCCGTCGCCATGCTAGAAACGCCAGACCCCCTACGATAACGAATACCAGGAGCACACCATAGCCTAACTTCACCCCGTCGATTATGCTGCTTCTTGCCCGCACCTGCATCGTGGGGGGCAAAATTCTCCCTAGGGTTGTCTGTTCAAGATCACGCCCGCAGAACCTACACACTTTCGCCTCCCTCTTAATCGTCTCGGCGCAGAAAGGACACGTCTTTGTTTCGGGTGGGCTTCCCGTCATTGGCTGCGGCACAGAAGTAACTAGCTTGTCAGATAGCGTCTCTCGGCTGGGCACCGTAAGAGGCTGGTCACACTTTGGGCACTCAATGGCAAGCCCTGCGCCCGCCTCGTCAATCACGATGTTTTGCCCGCACCAGCCGCAGTTAAACGTGATGTCCATTCAGACTACCAAGTGTAACTGACCGGGCCGCCCATCGGCCTGTAAGTGGTGCTACCGACCAGTAGCGCTACATCATGTAGTTCATTTAACCCGTGTGCCGCAACTTCGTCGGGCGAAAGTCGGCGAGCATAAACGATCCCCTTGTGCGTGATGGTCTCGGTGGTATTTTGGTAAATGGGAGCGCCGTCCAGAGTCGTCGTATCTGTCCTTTCCATCCGAGAGTTTTTCAAGTAACGGCTAATGTACGCAAGTCCGGCTTCTGGAAAAACCGCGATGGTATACACACCTTGGTCGGGGTCATACAACTTTGCTGAGTACCACCCATGATCCAACTCAGTGAAATCACTTACATCGGTGAATCGGATGTCAAAATATGCCTCTGGGGGCGATATTGTTTTGCTGGGGCCGGGTTGCTGTTGCACCTGTGTCTTTTCGCTTTCGGCTTTCTCACGTGCTGCCTTGGTTGCAGCGCGTTCGGCCTCTGCTCTTGCTGCAATTGCCGCGCGAACCGCTTCAGACGCAATGTAATCAGCAGCCCTCTTCGGATCGTAGCCGAATCGCTGCTGAAGTTCTGCTGGAAGGTCTTGTAGCTGCAGCGACATAACACCTGTTTGGTGATAAATGGAAACCGTGGCAGGCGTGACGGTGCGCCACGTGACGTTTGAATAGATAATACCGTCAACCGTGATTGTCGTGGGTAGCGTGTTCGTCCCGTCAGCAAGGGAAGCAGCAACAGCAGAAAGAAAAAGCAGGACGGCAACGCGAAAGGCATTCATTGCGGTTCCTCCTTGTGGTGTGTTCTCAGGCATCGGCACCTTTGGCGCAATCAGAGGCGACGGAACAAAAAAGGGGCGCGAACTCAACGCACCCTGTCCCGAGGCACCGCGAAGCGCCTGTTACACAAGTACGCCAAGCCGCGCCCTTGTGGGCGCGTGCTCGGTCGGTTGTGTAACGGGCTTGGAAAATTCGCGGTTTTCGGGACAGCCCGTAGCCGTAGCTACGCAAAATTATTGTTTAGTGTGTCGTCCTCGATCTGTCTCTTGTTTCCTCCACTAAGTGAGCGAGTGTATTCCGCTGCCCCGGTAGAGGCAAGTGTTTCGGAATCGGCTACTCTTGCGGTTGCGAGCCGTTGGCTTGGTGTTCAGCAACGAGAAGGCGGATTGCTTCGTCTAGGACTTCGGATGGCGACGGCTGCCGGTCAAAGAGTGCGAGGATGTGCATGTGGCGCTCTAACGCTTCTGCACGCTTCATCATCATGTAAGACCGTTTGAGCGAGCGCACAAGCTCCCGGTGCGCCTTGCTACGTGGACGGGGCCAGTCGTGGGTGCCCGCTGGCGTGGTGCATCGTTGCTGCGGCACGTCAGGCCAGTGGCAGTTCCCGCCTCCGGGCCTGTGCGCGAAGTTGTACGCTTCGCAGCGGCAAGACTCATACCTGGTCGGATGGTGCCCCCTATACGGACTAGGCTTTGGTGGATAGGGACTTTTCCCGCCATGCTTCACACACAAGCCATGCCAATCGCCCCACACTGCCCACGCGTGACAGGGCGTGCCGTCAGCTTTCATCGCGTGGCAGCGCCGCAACTCTATCGCCCGTAATGAGTACATTCTCTTTAGCTACCCCCAGAGCAATCCGCGCTTAATCCCATAGGATTCAAGAGCCGCCCATGCGGCCACGCTGTGTGTAATTCCCTGCCGCTTATGTTCCGTCGTGATCGCAACTTGGCAGCCCTTTTGTTGAAAATTTCTGAGCGAGGCGCTTAAGGACATGCAACCTCGCCTTTCCAAATTCCGAATGTGCCGCCTGCACGCGGCTTGTCGCAACTTTTGCAGTAGCTCGGCAGTGGAAAACGGTCGAAACCAATCGAAAAGACTTCGCGGGCAACTTCCGCCCGTTCCTTGGATTCGGGGCAAGCGGTCGCGCGCACCAGCGGGCAACGTGAGCGCAACGCGACGCCTTCCCGCCGTCGCCTCGATGCCGCGACCATGCTGCCATTTGTGATCGCCGTCTCGGTCGCGGTTGCCTTCAGGCCCGCCGGACACCGCCCGCCAAAACGGCGTCCGGGTATCACTTCGGGTATCACGGCAACTTTTGCAGCTTGCGCCCGTATCGTGCTCGACTCGCGCAAACCCTTGCGGGCGTTGGCGTTTAGAATTGGCGGCCCCAACGGGATTCGAACCCGTGTACCCAGATTGAGAATCTGATGTCCTAGGCCTCTAGACGATGGGGCCGCATGCGCCTGCTGCCGGTGTGCCGCTAGGATACGGATGTTGCCTGGAAAATCAAGCCGTTTGGCGCGAGACGCGCCAGCAGCTTTTCGTGGATGCCGTCGAATTTGCCGTTGGAGAACACGGCCACCACGTCGGTCTGGTGCAGACTCGGCAGGAGTTTTTCCAGGATTTCATCCGAGCTGGTGGAGAAATTGGCGATCTTGCCGCGCTGGCGCAAGGTGGCGATGATCTGCTCGGGCTTGAGCCGTTCGTTTTCCGGCAACTCGTTCAGGCGGTCCACGCGGCGAGATAAACACGCCGTCGGCCAGCGCCAGCGAATCGGCCAGTTCATGCTGGAAAATGTTGCGCCGGGTGGTGTTGCTGCGCGGTTCGAACAACGCCCAGACCCGCCGTTGCGGATACTGCAGGCGCAATGGCCCGGATCGTTTCGGCAATCGCCGTCGGATGATGCGCGAAATCGTCAATGCACGGTCACGCCCCCCGCTTCGCCGCGCACTTCCATGCGGCGTTTGACGCCGGTAAACGTGGAGAAGCCGCGCTGGATCTGTTCGCGCGTCAGCCCGAGTTCCGTGGCGCAGACGACCACGGCCGCCGCGTTGCGCTGGTTATGGTCGCCGGCCAACGGGACCGTGAAGTCGTTGAAATCCGCCTGGCTGAAGAACCGCACGCGGCACTGCGCGCCGGCGACCACTTCCCGCACGTTGTCGTCCTCGCCGTTGACGATCAGCAACCCGCGGCGCGGGACCACAGCCACCAATTGGCGGAAAGCGCGTTTGACCGCCGCCAGGTCCGCGAAAATGTCCGCGTGATCGAACTCGATGTTGTTCAGGATCACCGTATCGGGCAGGTAATGGACGAACTTGCTGCGTTTGTCGAAAAACGCCGTGTCGTACTCGTCGCCTTCCGTCACGAACTGCGTCCCCTGCCCCGCCCGCGCGCCGCAGCCAAAATTATTGGGGATGCCGCCAATGAGGAAACCGGGCGAACACCCCACCGACTCCAGCATCCACGCCAGCAGCGAGGTCGTCGTGGTCTTGCCGTGCGTGCCGGCGACGACAATCGAGTGTTTGCCCCGGATGAAACGCTCCCTGACCAGCTCCGGCAGGGAACAAAAATTCAACCGTTCGTCCAGCGCCCGCTCCACTTCCGGATTGCCGCGCTTGATCGCGTTGCCGATGACGATCCGTCCGGGTTTGTGGTCGAGATTGGACTCGCGGTAGCCCTGCGCGATGCGGATGCCGCGCGATTCAAGGAAAGTCGACATCGGCGGGTAGACGTTTTCGTCGCTGCCGGTGACGGTGTGGCCGAGGTCGCGGCACATCGCGGCGACCGACGCCATCGCGGTGCCGCAAATGCCCGTGAAATGGATGGTATTGACCTCCTTCATCAACATCACTAGGGTTCCCCGCACGAGTGTGTAGCAGAGATGCCGCAGATTATCAATGTTTCTGATTTCGATCTGGCCGCCACGCTGGAATGCGGCCAGGCGTTCCGCTGGCGGCGGGCGGCGGACTGCTGGTTTGAAGGCGTCATTGGCCGCCGGCTCGCGCGTCTGCGCCAGCATCCAGGCACGGTCGAATGGGAACTGCATCCCGACGGCGACGCGGCGCTGATCGCGCATTACCTGTCCACCGACGTATCATTACCCGGCATTATCGCCACGTTTCCCCCGGATGAACTGTTGCACCAGGCCGTCAAGAAACATCGGGGCCTGCGCGTGCTGCGGCAGGAACCGTGGGAATGCCTCGCCTCGTTCATCGCCAGCTCGACAAAACAAATCGTCCAAATCCGCCAGATCGTCGCGCATCTGGCAGACCGGTTTGGCGAGCCCATCGAGACGCCGGTGGGAACGTTTCGCTCGTTTCCCGGCGTCACGGCGATTGCCCGGGCCTCCCATCAGGAATTGTGGGACTGCAAACTCGGGTTCCGCGCCAAATACCTGCTGGCCACGGCGCGCCTGATCGATGAAGGCAAACTTAATTTGCAGGCGCTGCGGTCGATGTCCCACGACCAGGCGCTGGAGGAACTGGTGAAGCTGCCGGGCGTCGGCGAAAAAATCGCCAGTTGCGCGCTGCTGTTTTCCTGCGGGTTCGACCAGGCTTTTCCCATCGACGTCTGGATCGAACGGGCGCTGAAGCGGATTTATTTTCCGAGGAAGAAGCGCGTGACGCACCGGGAACTGCGCGTGTTCACCCGCGACCATTTCGGCCCGTACGCGGGCTGGGCCCAGCAGTATTTATTTTTCCAGGAGCGCACGCGCGGCCGCCAGGCGCTGCTCGATGCCCGCGCGAAGCGCTGATTGCCTGTCCGCCGCCGCCGCCAGCGCGGAGGCAAACGCGTCCACCGCCTCTTTGGTCCGCCCCTGCTTGAGATAGACGCTGCCCAGCGTGTCGAGGTAGTAGGCGCGGTGCGAGGGACGCAGCGCGGCGGCGCGCCGGCAGAGTTCGGCGGCCTGGTCGAGATTGCCGCCCAGTTCTTCGTAGGCGGACGCGAGATTGTTGAGGGCGTCGGCGTTTTCGGGATCGGCCTTGACGGCGTCTCCGTAGGCGGAGGCGGCTTCGGCAAAAAGCTGCTGTTTCATCAATACGTTGCCGAGGTTCATGTGGAAATAAGAGTTGGCAGGCTCCAGTTCCGCCGCCGCGCGATCGTGTCCCGCCGCCGCGACAAGATTGCCCGTGCGTTCCAGGAACACCCCGAGATCGTTGTGTTCCTCCGCTGAAAGTTCCCAGGGCGTCCGGCCGGGAGGACAGACCAGCAGCGTCCAGCGATTGGCGCTGTCCCAGTGGCGAAAGAATTCTTCCTGGGGAATTTCCCAGTGGGCCCGCGCATCGGAATGGACGATCACCGTCCCCCGGAAATCATCGAAGCCGAGCAGGACGAAGTAATGGTAGCTCGCGCCGAATTTTCCCAGGACAATCAGCGGAACGCCCGCCGCCAGTTTCTGGCGCAGATCGGCGGTCGAGCCGCGATATTGGCGGACCCAGAGGTTGAACCGTCCGGCATACTCCGCCAGGTCCTCCGTGAGTGTGCCCTGGATGGCGGGCAGGTAGATGCCGGCCGCAATGTCGTCCTGCGAGACGGGATGGCCGTAGTAGCCGGCCAGCATTGCCAGTGCGGCCGGTCCGCAGTAGTTGGGTTTCTGCGCGATAAAAGGGACGTCGAGCGCGGGGTTCCGGGCGCGCGGGGAGGCGGTGGCACAACCCGCGAGAAGCAGCGCGGCCAGCGAACTGCCCAGGACGGTCTTGAACTCAGCCAATGCGGAACACGATGTTGCGGATCGCCTTGTTGCCGATGCGCTCCTTGATTTTCTGGAGCAGCAACGTCTTGTGGTACCGGGACAATTCCTGCAGCCAGATCGGATGATCGACCGCCACCACCAGGTTGCCGTTGCGCAGGCTGACGGGTTGGGCGTGTTGGGCGATGTCGGCGCCGACGATTTGCGGCCAGAGAAAAAACACCTGGGACTGCTGCAAGCGTTGCTCCAAGCCGAGCCCTTTCATCACGCCGGGGACGAGTTTGCCCAGGGATGCCGCGGTTTTGGCGTGAGACTCAGAGGCGGCGAACGGCCGCAATTCGCGAAGGACTTGCGCTCGCAGCGAAGGGGTCACTGGGATTGCTGATGGGCTTGTTCGGTGGAAGCAGGCACGCCCTGTTCGCCGTCGTTGCCGATGGCCTCGACGGGGCAGCCTTCCATGGCCTCTTTGCAGAGCGCTTCCTCCGCGGGCGTGGTCGGCTGCCGATAGACGAAGCTATAGCCGCCGTCCTCATTGCGTGTGAAATTGTCCGGCGCCGTCTCGCGGCACAGGTCGCAGTCGATGCACTGGTCGTCCACGTAAAACTTACCGAGGACGTTATCGGGATACTTATTTCCAAAAACAGCCATTTATCTCTCCACTACCCGCCCACTATAACAGACCCCTTCCCTGATTCAACTGTATTTTCTCAACTCATTTCTGAAGAGTGACTTACGCAGCCTGAAAACGCAGAATGGCGCCCATTCGGCCGGCATCGCGTAAGGGCGTGACCCCCTGCACATGCTCGATCTGGCAATTCTTCATCATCGCCACCTCGATGGCCTCATCCACGATGTCGGGGCACGGTTGGGTCGGTTTATGGCAATGCGGGCAGGTTGGTTCGTCCAAGGTGACGTAATGGCAGTCATAGCAGACGTAACCCGGCGTCTCGAATCCCTCTTCCACAAGCAACATCTGCGCTTCGCCCCGGATGAGCGCACCCAGCGTTGCGCTGACGCCGCTGACCGCGCGCTGGCCTGCCTCCGCCTTGCGGACAAGGTCATTTGCCAACCGCTTTTCGTGTTCCCACTCGACGCGTTCCTCGATTTCAGCCGCGTGCTGTTGGATCTCAGTCAGGGCTGTCTTGCCGGGTTCGGCCAGAAAGTCCCCGACCCAGCGCTGCTTCAAGTAGGGATGCAAATGGTTTTTGAACTCACGCAACACCTCCCGGTGGCCGCCGAGGATCAACCAGTCGAAGTGGTGTTGCTTGAACAGCGCGAATGTCGCGTCGGCCAGACGCTGAAAATGATGATGCACGGCGCGGTCGCGATGCCGTTCGATGTTGCGCTCGTCGCGCCCGCCCTGGCCGCCGTCATTGACGCGGCGCGGGACCGGGTCGATGATCGTTTGATGCTCGCCCACTTCTCCCCGGTAGCACTCGAACAACTGCCCCTGCTCGCTGTCCACCACCACGACGCAGTAGCGATGATACTCCGCCAGGATCGCGGTCAGCGGACGGATGTACGGATCGTGGTCGGCGATGAGAATGTTGCGCACCATGCGCGGCAAGCGGTAGGCCTGCCAGAAATTTTCCCCGTCGCAGGAAAACACCGCCAACGCCTTGTGCTGGCCCGAGGTGATTTCCTCCATCACGTATTCCTCGATCCGCTCGAAGTCCCGGCGCAACGATTCGCGCTGTTCGTGCGTGCCGGCCTTGGCCTGCAACTCACGGCGCGCCGCCTGCAACAGGTCTTTCATGCGGATCTTCAACATCTGGGCGGGCATCTTGGCGCGGTCGAGATTCAAGTAGCAACTCGTGATGAGATAGTCTCCGTTGCGAAACTCCAAAAGCCGGTCGATCTGTCTGCGTGTGATCATGGGTCATTCCTCCGACATGGGATGGGGTGGGAAACCGAATGTGCCCGCCTGATGGTGTGCCTTGCTCTGTCATCCTCGCACTCATTGTACCGAGGGACTTCACTGCCGGACCGCGGACGTATTATGGCAAAGTTCATCCCCGAATACAAACCAATTCGGAGACGAACCCCGCGCCGCCATCGGCAATCTCAGAAGCCATCATCTTTCACGTCAAACACCAGGGCTGCAACCGCTTCGCCATCCTGCACGCCATGTAAATACTGGCCTACCGGGTCGCGCCAGCCAAACCGCCTGCAACCTCGCACCGGTCAAACCGTTCATTTCGGTCACTTTGGACAAAACCCTCACAATGACAAAACTGTCCAATCTGTCCAAAGTAACCGGATGGAACATTGGCTGAAAACTTTGTAGCAAGAGTTACAATAGTCGTCCGTTTGTTGTAGTGGCGTTCGTCCTGCCTTCGCGGGCCATAGCCCGCTTCGGCGGACGAAGGCCCGGACGCTTCTGCCAACCGACGCTTGTTGTAGTGGCGTCCGTCTCGGACGCTTCCGCCAGCCCGCCGCCGGGACGGCGGCCGCTACAACCCGACGGGCTCGCCGCACCCGCAGGATACCTGAGTAACTCAGGCATCGGTGTTTGACGGATTGAAGATCCGGCTGTGAAACCACGGGCGATCCGTGCTGAAGGCGCAACCGGCATGATACATCAATAATTGATGTATCGGTGTCAGATGCATTGTGTGAAGGCCGAGAGGCAGATGGGGGAAAAGTGCAACGGAGGCGGCAAAGGCTGGGACGCGGGGATCTCTGGAAACAATTCGGCCGCGCTGAATTGGAAAATCACGGGCGGACAGTTTTCATCCAGTCCCTCCCCGACCGATCCACCCCCGCCCTCGCCCCGCCGCAAGCGCCCGCCGAATCCCGCACACGAGACGCAACCGGATGATACCTTAGTATCTAAGGTAGTCCCAGGGAAACCTCTCCCTAATGTCTTCCTCTGACAAAGTGATAGGCGTCGCTCCCGCCTCGTCGCTCAGTACGACCTTAAGTGCGGGCTCATTTGATACCCTACGGATTCGGACGTCGATGCTAATCGAAAAGTTGAAGTCGTTCGTGGTCTTGTCGTCGGCAGTACTTTCAAGCGATTGAATGTACGCGAGAAGACCCGCTTGTTTTCGGGCAGTTTAGGCATGGTCGGCATAGGTGATGACAAGGCCTTGGAACTTGCCGCTGGCTTCCACTCCGCAATTGCCTTTGTCACCTGTGCCTCAAACAACGGCTTTATCTCCTTCGGCCCTTGAAATTGTACAGTCTTCGTTGTCTCCCACCAATTCAGAATTGCACCGTCGGGTCCTATAAAGTGGTGGATTTGATTCGGGAGATCTTTCCATTCGCCTTGAAAGCCAAGGTCGGCGACTAGCTTTTGGAGATCTTCAATTGTTCCCAAGAACTTGGTCATGTCGGTTCCTCATCACAGCGGTCGGTGAGTTCGCCTGTATGGTGGCGAATTATGCCGTTTGGCGGGGGGTGGATGCAAGCCTGCGCAGCGGATTCGTCGTAGGGGGAAACCTTACGGGCGTGTAGGGACAGGTTATTTGCCGGTGGGTTGCACGGGCAGATGAATGTAGGAGAAGCCTTCGGCGATGGGGCGGGTGCTCGGGGCGAGAAAATTGCCGGTGAGGGTGAGGTCGGTGGTAGGGACGTTGCTGGTGCTGACGAAAATTGTTGTACTTGGGGCGGGGCGGGAGGCGGTGATGGTGACTCCGCTTGCTCTCTCGAGGCCGATGGCGGCGTATTTGGAGCCGGAGGGGGCGCCGGTGAAGGCGTCGATCATTAAATCTTCTACGCGGGCGGCGTATATCGCTTGGCGGTCTTGAGGGGGGTCGCTCGTGTCCCAGATGACTTGGATGTTGCGGAGGGTTAATCCGTGAATATTGTCAAAGATCATGGCGGAGGGGGTGTTGGCGTAGTCGGTTTCGGGGGTTGTGGGGCGGATTTTGCCGACGCCGCGGGGTTTGTGTTGGTGGGCGATTTCTTCGTAGCCGGTGAGGCGCTGGAGGATGTTGCAGAAGGTCAAATTTTCCATCGGGCGGGCGGGGAGGCCGCCAACCAGGACGCGGCCTTTGCCGCGGATGCTGATGTCGCTGAAAGTGATGTCGCGGACGGCGCCGGTGGCGGAGTCCTCTCCGCGGCATTCGAGATCGAGGAAGATGGGGTATTCGGTCCACTGGGAGACTGTGCCGGTGCGCTGGTTTTTGATGGCGATGGAGGTGTCGATGGTGAAGTTGGAGAAGCGGATGCCTTCGGCCAGGCCGCCGTCCTTGATGTACATGGTGATGCCGTAGTGGGAGCCGGCAATGACGCAGTTGGCGAAAACGCAGTCGCGGAAATCGCCGTAGCTGGCGGTGCCGAGTTTGACGGCGGATTGGGCGCTGATGAGGACGCAGTTGTTCACCATGACGTGTTCGCACGGTTTTACCTGTCCGCCGCCGTCGGGTGATTTGTCGGTTTTGAGGCAGATCGCGTCGTCGCCGGTCTCGATGTAACAGTCAGAGATGAAGACGTTGCGGCAGGAATCGGGGTCGATGCCGTCGGTGTTCGGGCCGCGCATGTCGGTGATCATGGAGATGCCGTGGATGTAGACGCCGTCGCAGTCCCACGGCCGTATCCCCCACCCCGGCGCGTTGCGGATGCGGATGTCGCGGATGTGGACGTTGTGGCAGCCGACGAGTTCGATCAACGGGCTGGGGCGGTTGTCTTTCGGTTTGAACCAGGTTTCCCAGTAGGCGTCGCCGTTGCCGTTGATCGTGCCGTCGCCTTCGATGGTGATGTTGTCGGCGTTTTTGGCGTAGATCAGATGGAGCGGATTGTAATCGGCGATTTGGCGGCTGCCCCAGATTGTCGCCCCGGCGGAGAGATGGAGGGTGACGTTGCTCTTGAGCACGATCGTGCCGGTCAGATAATCGCCGGGCGAGAAATCGACCACACCGCCGCCGGCCTGGGTGGCGGCATCGATGGCTTTTTGGATGGCGGCGGCGTCATTGGCGTGGCCGTCCCCTTTCGCGCCGTAATTTTTGGGATCGAACGCCGCCTGTGCGGTCCATGGTCCGAGCATGAGCGCCAGCGCGAGACAGAGGATGGGTTTCATGACGAAGATTTCTGCGCCGGGAGTGTTTGGGCGATGAGCGCGACGGTGCGGGCGGTGGCGCCGAGGTTGGATTCGATGACGCGGCGGGCGGCGGCGGCGATTGTTTTGCGGCGGTACTCGTCCTGCAGGAGTTCGCGCAACGCGCGGCGCAGGGCGTCGGCGTCGGGGACCTGGACGCAGGCGTTTTCGGCGACGAACTGGCGGGCGATTTCCTTGAAATTTTGCATGTGCGGGCCGAAGACGACCGGGTGGCCGCTGGCGGCGGCTTCGACGATGTTTTGGCCGCCCTGGCCGGCGAGGCTTTTGCCGACAAAAATGACGGTGGCGATTTTGTAGAGGGTCTTGAGTTCGCCGGTGGTGTTGACGAGCAGGCAATCGTAGGGGCGGGCGGTCGGGGCGAGGTGGGAATTGATTTCGGAGCGGAGGATGAATTTGATTTGGCGGCGACGGGCGATTTCGACGACTTCGCGGGTGCGTTCGACGTGGCGCGGGACGAGCACGAGGAACAGGCTCGGGAAGGCCTGGCGCAGTTCGTTGAACACGTCGAAGACGATTTCTTCCTCGCCGGGATGGGTGCTGCCGGCCACCCAGATCGGTTGCGAGGCGGTGACGCCGATCTGCCTGAGCAAATGGGCCGGGTCGAATGTCTGCACGTCGGCGTAGGGCATGGAAGCGTCGTATTTCATGTTACCGGTCACATGGACGCGGCCGGGGGGCACGCCGGCGGCCTGATAGCTGGCGGCGTCCTCCTGGCTCTGGGTGCAGACGAGGGTCAATTTCGAAAACACGCCGCGGAACAGCCAGCCAAACGCGCGGTAGCCCCGGGCGGACCGGGGGGACATGCGGCCGTTGACCAGCAACAGCGGGACGCCGCGGCGCGCGCCTTCCCAGATGTGCCCGGGCCAGAGTTCGGATTCCATCAGGACGACGAAGTCGGGCTGGATCAGGCTGTAGGCGCGCCGGACGCACCAGGGGAAGTCCTGCGGGAAATACATCAGCTCGACTTCCTGGGGCAACGCTTCGTAGGCGCGGGTGTAGCCGGTGGAGGTGGTGGTGGTGAGGATGATTTTCAGCTGGGGAAAGCGGCGCTGGAGGGCGCCGATGAAAATGAGCGCGACGTTGACTTCGCCGACGCTGACGGCCTGGATCCAGCAGCGCGGTCCATTTTTGGCGGCGAGGGCCTCGCGCAGTTCCCGGGTGTAACAGCCGAAGCGCTGCCAGAAATTTTCGCGGTACTTCCCGCGTTTCCACATCTTGTAGAGGAACACGGGGCTGAGCAGCACGAAGCCCAGCGCGTAAATGATGGCGTAAAGAATCCCCAACATCCCCGTCAGATTAACGAAATCGGACCGCGATGCGAAGTGTTTTTGCAACTTCCCTTGCCGATGGCAGTTAGAGACATCGACTTTGACTGATATGCGCCATCAAACGGGCGGCGCGATTGATTGCAGACTGTTCAAGACAGGAAACTTACGACTGGCACGGGAGATGCGTTAAATCCATTGACGTATGAAAGCCTCAGAGACCATGCGACCGGATGGGGTGCGGCCAGAACTGTTTGAAGCGGACGCTGCCTTTCGGTCGTTGATTGAGAACGCTTCGGACATCATCACGATCCTCGAAGCGGACGGCAGCATTCGTTACGAGAGCCCGTCGCTGGAGCGGGTGCTGGGCTACCGGCCCCACGAGTTGTTGGGCAAGAACGTCTTCGATTTCATCCATCCCCACGATGTCAGCCGGTTACTCGATATCTTTGACGCGGCGAAAAAAGCGCTGGGCTTTGCTCCCCCGGTCGAATTTCGGTTCCGGCACAAGGACGGTTCCTGGCGGGTGCTGCAAAGCATCGCCAAGAACCTGCTTGATGACCCGGCCATCCAGGGGATCGTCGTCAACTCGCGCGACATGACCGAGCGGCGGCGGACCGAGGAAGCCCTGCGCACCAGCGAAGAGAAATATCGCGGATTATTCGAGGCCATGCGGGAAGGGTTCGCCCTCTGCGAAATCATCTGCGACAAGAGCGGCAACCCCTGCGACTACCGTTATCTGGAGGCCAATGCCGCGTACGAGAAACTGCTGTGCGTGCAGCGCAGCCAGGCGCTCGGAAAAACGGTGCGGGAAATTTTTCCGCAGGTGGAACCTTATTGGATCGAACTTTTTGGCAACGTGGCCCTGACGGGTGTGCCCGCGCGGTTCGAGAATTACTTTCAGACGCTGGGCAGGCATTTCGAAGTGGAAGCGTTCAGCCCCCGGCACGGGCAGTTCGCCGCGATCTTCACGGACATCACGGAGCGCAAGCGGACGGAAACCGCCCTGCGCGAGAGCGAGGAGCTTTTCCGCTCGCTGAGCGCCAGCTCGCCGCTGGGGATTTATCTGGCCGACTTGGAAGGCCGCAGCACCTACGTCAACCCGCGCACACGCGAGCTCTGCGGTTTTACACTGGCGGAAAGCATGGATGGCGGCTGGGCCAACTTTCTTCACCCGGACGACCGCGAGGCCACGGTGCAAAGCTGGCTTGATTACGTGAAGCGGGGCGCCGGCGATTTCTCCTACGAGACCCGCTACCAGCACCGGGACGGCACCACCTACCGGGTGCAGATCCGGGCCGCACCCATGCAGTCAGACGACGGCAAACCGATGGGGTTTGTCGGCACCATTGAAGACATTACCGCGCGCAAACTGGCTGAGGAAAAACTGCGGGACAGCGAGTACAAATACCGGATCCTGGTGGACAAGTCCACGGACGGGATCTTCACGGTCGACGACCAGTGGAATATCCAATTTGCCAATCCGGCCATGTGCCAGATGTCCGGCTACACGCAGGCGGAATTCCAGCAACTCAATGTGCTGGACACCTATCCTCCGGAAGAGCGCGACACGGCCAAACGTCGCAGACAGATCTTACACGCTGTCCCGCTCCTGCAATTTGAGCGGACCTTCCTGAGAAAAGACGGCACACGCTTCCCGGTGGAAGTCAGCGTCAATCGGGTCGAGGAAAACTGCTTTCACGCGGTCGTGCGCGACATTACCGATCGCAAACGGGCCGAGGAAACGCGCCTCCGGCTGGCGGCAATCGTCGAATCCTCCCATGACGCCATCGTCAGCACCAATTTGGAGGGGACCGTCATCAGTTGGAATGCCGCGGCGGAGCGCCTGTTCGGTCACACCGCCGGCGAGATCATCGGGCAATCCATCGTGCGGATCATCGCCGAGGACCGCCACCAGGAAAAGGACGAGGTCCTGCAGCGCGCCTGCAACGGCGAGCATATCCACCAATTTGAGTCCTTCACCCTCACCAAGGATGGCCGCCGGATCCCGGTATCACTGACCGTTTCGCCGATCAAGGACGCAGCGGAGAACATCGTCGGCACGTCCGCGATCATCCACGACATTACTGAGCGGAAACGGGACGAGGAACAATTGCGCCTGCTGAGCGCGGCCCTGGAGGCGGCGGCCAATGGCATCGTCATCACGGACTGCCAGGGCTGCGTTCTCTGGGTCAACCCGGCCTTCACGACGCTGACGGGTTACACCGCCGACGAGGTGCTCGGCAAGAACCCGCGGGTGCTCCGGTCGGGCCAGCATGACAAGGCCTTCTACCAGGACCTCTGGCAAACCGTCCAGTCAGGCCGGGTCTGGCACGGCGACATGATCAACCGCCGCAAGGACGGCAGCCTGTACAACGAGGAAATGACGATCACGCCGGTGCGCAACAGCGCCGGCGCCGTCACCCGATTCATTGCCATCAAGCAGGACGTGACGGTGCGCAAACACAGTGAAGAACAATTGCGCGAAAGCAAACAGCGCCTCGAACACGCCCTGGAAGAACTCCAGACCGCCCAGCAGCAGGTCGTCCAGCAGGAACGCCTGCGCGCGCTGGGCACGATGGCCAGCGGCATCGCACACGATTTCAACAATGCCCTGGCGGCCATCCTCGGGTTCACCGAGCTGCTGTTGCACCGGCCCGAGAACCTCAATGACAAGGCCAAGGTCATCCGCTACCTGGAACTGATGAACACCGCCGCGAAAGACGCGGGCCATATCGTCAATCGCCTCCGCGAGTTCTACCGCCATCGCGAGGAGGGCGAAGTGTTCATGCCGGTCGACCTCAACCGTCTGGTCGAAGAAGCCATTTCCCTCACCCAGCCGAAGTGGAAGGCGCAGGCCGAAGCGCGCGGCGTCACCATCACGGCCGAGACCGAGTTGCAGGAGCTTCCGCCTGTCTTCGGCAACGCCGCCGACTTGCGCGAAGTACTCACCAATCTCATGTTCAACGCCGTCGACGCCATGACCCAGGGCGGCAAGATCACCCTGCGCACCCGCGCGGACGAGGCGCATGTCACGCTCGAGATCACCGACACCGGCACGGGCATGACCGAGGAAGTCCGCCGCCGCTGTCTCGAACCGTTTTTCACCACCAAGGGCGTGCACGGCACGGGCCTTGGTCTCTCGATGGTTTATGGCATCATCCAGCGTCACGAAGGCACCGTCGACATCCGGACGGAACTGGGCAAAGGCACCACGTTCATCATCTCGTTGCCGGTGCGCGCCGAGGCGCAACCGCCCCAGGAAACCGAGTCCACCCCCGCCCCGGCCGCCCCCTTGCGCGTGTTGCTTGTCGATGATGAAGAACTCGTGCGCAAGATCCTGAACGAATTCCTCATCGGCGACGGCCACGACGTCACCCTCGCCGCCAACGGGGAGGAAGCGCTGGTCAAGTTCCGCGACGGCCAGTTCGACCTCGTGTTTGTCGACCGGGCCATGCCCGGCATGAGCGGCGATCAGGTCGCCGCCGCCATCAAGGGCGCATCGCCCGCCATGCCGATCATCATGCTGACAGGTTTTGGCGGCATGATGGAGGCGTCCGACGAGACGCCGTCCGGCGTGGACCTGGTGGTGGGCAAACCCGTCACCATGGCCAAGCTGCGCGCGGCCGTCGCCACCGTCGTCGTCCGCCGCTGACGTTGCCGCTTGCGCGGGCCGTTTGACTCCCCTCCTCCACGGGCTACATTTGTTGCTGGCTATCAGGAGCGGATTTTCCTTACTCTGGTGAGCGGTCGCAGCGCGCGGGACGGGGCAACGGATCTTTATGAGTCAACACAAGGGACCATCGGTCCATTTTCTGGCGGAAACTTTATTGGGCGATTGGCGGCGGATGCTGGGGCCGATCCTGGGCGTGGGCGCCGCCGGCGCGCTGATCGGGTCCGCCTACCTGGCCGTCCTGCGCCTGTTGGAGCGGTCCCTGGGGCCGGAACACAGCGGCCCGTGGATTCATCTGCTGGTGCTGGCCGGAGTCGGCCTGGTCGTCGGATTGATCAAGCGGTTCATCGGCAACCCCGGCGAGATGGAACTGCTGGTGGACAACATCCACGTGCTGGGCGGTAGTGACGACCTGCGCGGGACGGCGCGATCGCTGGTGCCGATGTCGCTGCTCTGCATCGCCGCCGGTGGGGCGGCCGGGCCGGAAGCGCCGCTGGTCCAGACGACGGGGACCTTTGCGGGCTGGCTGGCCAAACACCGCCGGATGACGGTGGCGGACACGCGGGTGTTGACGATCACGGGCATGGCGGCGGGATTTACCGTGTTGTTCGGCGCTCCGTTTGGCGCGGCGATCTTCGCGCTGGAAATTTTGCACCCGCGGGGGCTGGAATACTACGAGGCGTTGCTGCCGGCGGTGATCGGTTCCCTGTGCGGCTATGCCGTCCACGTCCTGGCCGGCGGCGCGGGGTTGGCGCCGGTCTGGGTGTTTCCTCCGGCGACCGGGATGCGGGGCGTTGATTTGCTTTGGGCGCTGGCGGCGGGGGTGGCGGGCGCGGCCGTGGCGGTGATTTTCACCTACCTGACCGTCGGGCTGCGCCGTGTGTTCGGCCTGATCCCGATGTCGCCCCGCGCGGTGGTGGGAGGCGTGGCGCTCGGGTTGCTCGCGTTGTGGTCGCCCTATTGTCTGACGTTTGGCGAAGCGCAACTGGGCGGGTTGGTGGCGGCGAAGGCGGTGGCGTCGCTGTTCCTCATCGCGGCGGCGGCGAAATTGCTGGGCACGTCGATCACCATTTCCACCGGCTGGCGCGGGGGATTCATCATTCCGCTGTTCTTTATCGGAGCGGCGCTGGGACGGTTCTGGCACCTGATGCTGCCCCAGACCAACGAAGTCGTGCTGATGGCCGCGTTGATGGTGGCCATCAATACCGGCGTGACCAAGACGCCGCTGGGTTCAACGCTGGTGGTCACCAAAATGGCCGGCCTGCCGTTATTGCCCACGACACTGGCCGCCGCCGTGGTGGCGTTGCTGTTGACCAGCGAAGCCGGTTTGATCCACACCCAGCAGCGCCGGCGTGATTTCCTGAATGGCGGCGCGCCGGCAACGCCTGAAGCCTTGTTGCCGGGTCACTGAACGGTGGCGGGGGCCGCTGAACTTTAGCGGCCGAAGGGGATGGAGAGTTTCATCCCAAGGAACGGGGCGCCCGTCTGCGGATCATGTTCGGAGACCACGCTCTTGATCTGGGCGTGGCCGAAATTGCCGAGCAGAGGGACCGCATACTGTTTCCCGATCGGTTCGTCCGCGGGGCTGTCCGGCGGTTTTTCACCGAGATCGTAAGTGAACTCCATTCTCCGGGCCGTCTCCTGCGCGGTAAACGCCAGCGTGTCCAGGCTGTACATCGCCGACTGGAGCATGCGGCCGACCCAGACGGGGCTTTGCTGCTGAGTCCTGTATTCCTCTTGAAACTTCAGCCATCGGTCGGCGTAGTCATAATTCTCGCGCGGTTGCGCGACCGTGTCGTCATGGTCAGGCGCCTTTGCCTCGGCGAGAACGACGGTCTTGGTCTGCGCCAAAGTGGGAATGACGGGGACGGAGAACACCATCGACCCGGCCACCGCCGCCAGGAGCCATTCGGCCAATGGATGGCGCAAGACTCTCGATCTCACTTTCATCTCGCATCGCCTCAAACAAATATAACGCAGGTCCCGCCCGCGATCAAACGGGCGCAGGCCGGCCATCTAGCGGAACAGGGCCGCGGCGGTTTGCCGGGCGGCCCGGGCCGGGGACGGCGCGAGCGGTTTGGCCAGCAGATGGCCCGCGTGTTGGTTCAACGCGGCCAGGTATGGTTCCCACCCGTGCTTTTGCGCCTTGCGATGGATCTTCGCGCGGATGGCGTGGAGTTCCTGCAACGCCCTCGGCTGTGGGAGGATGAATTTCGGCCGCTGTTTCATGGGCTGATGGCCACCTCCGGAGTATGGACGAGGATCGGCGGCAATCCGTGGCGCGCGTTGAACTCGCGGATGCGCGCGACGCGGTGGACGTTGGCGATGGTGGCCGCATTCCACGTGAGCACCACGTCAAGTTTGTGGCAAACCGCGGTGGCCACGTGCAGAACGTCGCACTTGAATTTTTCCGGAAGGATTCCCTCCGCGATATATCGGTCCGCCAATCGCGCGGCTTCGGGAGGCACCGCCAGCATGGTCAACGGCAGCTTTTGCAACCGGCTGATGAGCAGCGCGCATCGCGCCGGCGGCTGATGGCTGATCTCTTCCTCCAGGAGCGGGGAAATATAGACTTTGTCCTTGCAGGTCTTGATCCAGTTGAGAAACACCTCGGTCACCGCCCGCCGATGTGGCGCGTCTTCGGCGAACAGCAAACAGGGCACAGTCGTCTCCAGATACAGTTTCATCCGCCAGCCTCCACACAATATCAGAGAAACGAAAACGTCACCTGCGTCAATATCGCCCAGGCCATGACAAAGTCAAACGGACCGCCGGCGGGGGCGCGTCCGGGACGGACGCCACTACAATAGGACAGGAACTGTTGGCGTGGGCAGGTTGTAGCGGCCGCCGTCCCGGCGGCGTTGCTGTAGCGCTGGCCGAATACCGCCAACCGCGCTATGTTGTTCCCATGAACGATTTTGATTGGCCCGAGATGTTCCGGCAATGCTACGACAAGGCCGTCGCCCGTTTCCGCGAAGGCAACCGCGATTCGGAGAGTTATTTCAACGGGCCGGAGACGGCGTTCCTGGCGTCCATCGGTTGCCGGGCGCGGGAGGTCTACGATTTCGCCGAGGACTGGTGCTCTAGCGAGGAACCGTCGTTTGCGACGGTGCTGTTGATCACGGCGGCCCGGCGCGATTACTTTCTCGTCGTGCAGCGGGGACAATTTTCGGGGCGGACGATCCGGATGGACGAGTTGCCGCCGGGCGGCGCGGAGGCGGCGGGATTTCGCTGGCTGCCGCGCATCATTGCCAAGGCGCGGGCCAAATTGCGCGGCGAAATGCCGCCGGAGCTGATGTACGGCTGCGGCGGCGACCGCCCGTTTTTGCGCAGCGTCAACGTGCATCCGGCGGATTTTCTGCGCGTGGTCTGGGCGGCGCGCGAGGACGACCAGAAGATCATCGAGTACGTCAAAGCGCACGCGGCCGGGGCGGGCGGATAACGTGAAACCGCTTGTGTTTGGTTCGCGCGATGTGTTAAGGACGCGGGCATGATGCCCACCCGCCAGGGATCGTTTCGCCTGTTCCGGTTCGCCGGGATCGATGTGTTTTTGCATTGGTCGTGGTTTGTCATTGCGGTATGGCAAATCAACAACCGGTCCGGAGGCGATTCGTCGTTGCTCTGGAACTCGCTGGAATATCTGGCGTTGTTCGTCCTGGTGACGATGCACGAGTTCGGGCATGCGCTGGCCTGCCGGTCGGTGGGCGGGAAGGCCGACCAGATTGTGTTGTGGCCGTTCGGCGGAGTGGCCTACGTCGATCCTCCGCAGCGGCCGGGGGCGGTGCTCTGGAGTCTGGCGGCCGGGCCGCTGGTCAACGTCGCGTTGGCGCCGGTGCTGACCGCGCTGGTGTTCTGGGGCCGCTCGGCGGGGTGGACGGATACGAGCCCGAACGCCTACGCCTGCCTGCACTGGGTGTGGGTGGTCAATCTCAGCCTGCTGGTGTTCAACATGCTGCCGGTCTACCCGCTGGATGGCGGACAAATTCTGCGGGCGCTGCTGTGGTTTCCCTTTGGCCGGGTGCGCAGTTTGATGGCGGCGACGATCATCGGTCTGGTCGGCGTGGTGGGGCTGATCGGGCTGGCGATCTGGATGCAAAGCCTTTGGTTCGGCGCGCTGGTGGTTTTCATCCTGATGAATTGCTGGCGCGGGCTGCAGCAGGCGCGGGCGATGATGCGCGTGTTGAAGTCCCCGCGCCGTGACGGGTTTGCCTGTCCGTCCTGCCGGGCCGCGCCACCCGTTGGCGCGTTCTGGGTGTGCGGCAAATGCCGGACGGCATTCGATATGTTTGAGACGCAGGCCGTTTGTCCGAAGTGCGCCACGCCGTTTGCCATTACCCGGTGCCTGGAATGCGGGGCGTTGAGTCCGATCAATGCGTGGGCGCAGCCTCCTGCGATCCCGATGACGCCTGTGCCATAGCGGCCTGGCCGGTCCTACGCGTAGTAGTGGTAATTGACGTCGGGGAAGATGTTGTCGCGCCACTCGATGCTGGCGAGCCAGGGTTCGTCGATGTGGTCGCTCTTGATCTGGTCGTAGAGCCGCGTGAACCGCAGGATGTGGTCCTTGGTGCGTTTGACGGCGTACGGGACCATCGTGCCGGTCTTCATGATGAAGGCCCAGTCGCTGGATTGGGCGAGCAGCAGTTCGCGGGCGGCCTGTTTGAGCGCGCGCTGCGATGAGCGTGGCCGCGGTTCTTGTAGTTGCGGGCCAGTTCGGTCATGCGCTCGGCGGCGACGTGCAGGTGCGGATAAATCCAGGCGTTGGAACCTTCGAGCCAGACTTCCCAGTAGCCCTTGTTGCCCCAGCTCGAGGCGCTGGGCTGCGACGATTTGCTGCGTCGGGATAACCGCGCAGGTACTCCGGTCGGCGTGGTCAGCTTGAACACGTTCTGGTCGAAACGCGACTTTGCGCATGAAAAGTTGATGAACTCCGGCCCTTCGAACCACCAGTGGCCGTAGAGTTCGGCGTCGTAGGGCGAGATGATCAGCGGCTCGCGTTTCATGACGCCGTGGAGATGCTCGACCTGTTTCTCGCGGTTGAACATGAAGTTGCCGGCGTGGACGGCGGCCTTCTCCATCGCCCAATGGCGGTTGTACGGCTCCTTGTGCGATGTGCTGGCCGGTGATCTGTGGTATTTCAGCCCGGTGAAACAGCGGATGCCGTCGGGGTGGATGTAGGGCTTGATGTAGTCGTATTCGAGATCGAAGCCGACGTCGCGGTAGAAATCGCGGTAATCGAAGTCGCCGGGATAGCCTTCCTCGGAACTCCAGACCTGTTTGGACGATTCGAGGTCGCGCGCCGAACGCGGCGACGCCGTGCGGCGTGAACACCGGGGCGTAACACGCCGTAGCGCGGCCGCGGATGGCCGAACATGATGCCGTGCGTGTCCATGATGAACCAGCGGATCTCGGCTTCGTGCAGAAATTGTCTCGACGCCGGGCGTGTAGGCGCACTCCGGCAGCCAGATCCCGCGCGGGTCGCAGCCGAAACATTGGCGGTAATGGTCGCGGGCGATCATGATCTGCGCGCGGATGGATTCGGGATGCTCGGCCATCAGCGGCAGGAACCCGTGGGTGGCGCCGCAGGTGATGATTTCCAGCTTGCCCATTTCCTGGAACTTGCGGAACGCGCCGACGAGGTTGCGTCCGTAACTGTCGCAGAACGTGGCGCGGGCTTCCTGAAACCGGTTGTGATAAAACCACGCGAGATCGTTGAAGGCGCGGTCCCATTTCGTGCGTTCGATTTCTTTTTCCGTCAGCTCGATCAGTTTGGAGATGTGGCGGATGTAGCGTTCCTGCAGCAGCGGGTCCAGCAGCATCGAGCACAGCGGCGGCGTCATCGACATCGTCAGGCGGAAATCGACGTTGTCGCGCACGAGGCCTTCCATGACCTTGATCATCGGGATGTACGTCTCCGTGATCGCCTCGTACAGCCAGTCTTCCTCGAGGAAATCCTCGTATTCGGGATGGCGCACGAACGGCAGATGCGCGTGCAGAATCAGCGATACATAACCTTGTGGCACAAAGCGTCTCCTGGCACGACGGTTGAACTTCTTGCAGCGCCCGACCGTGCGCTGTTACGGTTCCCTCAATACCGCCCTGTCGTCATCAAGCGACCGCGGGCGACTTCAGGTGGGCGGGGCTGTTTGACCTTGCCCACGTCGCCCTTCGTCCTGCTTTGGCGTTCGAAGGCCAGCTCCACGGACCGCTGGTCGTCGCCCGCCGCCGAGATCGCCACGACCGGCAACCGGTACTGCCCGTCGGGGAAGGCATAGTGAAATGAAAACGTGCCGTCGCTGCGCAGCTTGATCGGCTTGCCGTCGACAGTGACTTTGGCATCGGGTTCCGTCGCGCCGTAAATGATCAGTTCGGCGTTGACGGCAAACCAGAAACCCTTCTGCGGTTGCGAGGCCTGACCAGCTGGAGCCCGCCGGGCTGAACGCGCTGAACATGCCGGAGCTGAGTTCCTCCTGCAGCCGGCGGCGCAGCCATTCGCGTGATCTCGAAGGACCCCATCTGGATGCGGCGCAGGATGATCCCCGCCGAGGATGCGTTCCAGCTCGGCGGCTTGGTCGGCCGTCCACGGCCCGAGTTCCAGTCCGAGCTTGAACGGGAAACGGAAGCCGGCCTGCTGCAGCCGGTGCAGCGCATCGGCCAGGTGCTCGCCGTCGCGCATGTGGCCGCGAATGAGGCTGAACAGTTCGCGGAACGGGATATCGAGCGGAATGGTGACGAACCGCGCGGTGGTGTCCGTGCGAAATCGAATCGGGCGGCGTGCTCGTTTCGCGCGAGCGGCTGATCACCTGGAACGAGCCGTCGTGCCGCCAGAAACCGAGGTCGGCGCTGTAGGTGGTGGCGGCCTTGTTGACGGGGACGTACCAGTTGCGCGAGTCATGCTGCAGGGTGAATTCCTGGATTGGTTTCGCGTGGTTCTTTTCGAAGACGCGCAAAAGGAGGCGGCCGTCCGAAGACTGGCCGCGATAGTCGGCCATTTGCTGCCAGCTCCAGTCCCAGTATGCGTAGAGCCAGTGCGGATCGCGCGCGGTCAGGAACAGGCGGCCCGTGCCGTAGGCATCGGGCAATTCGCCGAGATGTTCCTCATGAAACGCCTGCACGGGAGGCGGCGGCGCGGGAGTGACGTCAAATTTGTGCGCCGAAAGCTCGTCGGACGGAGTCTCGGCATCGGTTGCCCGCCCTTCGACGATCGGAGACGCGGCGATGGGACTGCGTTTGGCCCCGCGTGTCGTTGCCCGTTTCGCCGGCGCGGCCGCGGTCTCGGCTTTTTCGCGCTTGCGGATGGCGCGCCGTTTGACGGCATCGGCCACTTTTCTGGCAACGGCGGCAATACCCACCGGCTGCCGGGCGGCCTTGCTCGAATTGTGTTCCTGGGCGTCGTGAATGCGCTCGACCAGTTCGGCCTTGCCCAGCGTGGAAATCCCACGCAAACCGAGGCGCTGGGCCATCTTCAGTAGTTCGGCCTTTGTCTTCGATTCCAAATCAGTTTTACTCATGGTGGTACTGCCTCCTGCTCGCCCTGTCCATTCCGGGCGCGCCTCTCCAAGCGCAGCTAGCTTAGACCAAAGAACAAAGGGATGTAAACGGTTATTTTCGATCCACTATCGCAGACGCTTGAAAGCCAACGGCTTGGATGCGCGAAAAGAATCAGCACCCCGTCTTGCGCTCTTCCAGTCCAGTAAGACGGCCCCGGATCTCCCTGGTATCAGTAGTCGTAATAATAGCGCCGCGGAGGCGGAGGCGGCGCGGGCGGATACATCCCGGGTGTATTGATCATGAAATCGATCACCCTCTCGCTGACGCCGGAGTCTTTCAGGTCGATGATCTCGGCCGTGCTCAACCGGTAAACCGTGCGGGAGTTGCGGATCTGGCTGATGATAATATCGTCGCCGACACCGGATTTGGCGAGGGCTTTGATGTCCGCCAGGCCGAGCGGCTGGCCCTGGTCCACTCTCTGCATCGTCTGCGGATACTGTCGCGAGAGTGTCTCCCGCTGTTGCTGGTCCATGGAGTTGCCGATGATCCCGCCCGTCAGGGCGCCGATCGCCCCGCCAATCAGCGCGCCGGCGCCGGCATTATGCGAGGCGCTGCCGATGATCGCGCCGGCGCCCGCGCCAATCGCTCCGCCGGCAAGCGCTCCCGAGGCGGTGCGGTCCGGATTGCCCTCGGGGGTGTAGCAACCAAAACTCAGGACCGCCAGCGCGGCCGCGCAGCTATACAAAACGCAGCATTTCATCTGAAAGCTCCTCTTTGCATGGCAACTCATGCGGTTTGAAACTAGCAGAAGGCCCATCAACAAACAAGTGTCCGCGGACCGGCGCGGGAAGCCGGCCGTCACTCATGAGGGAAAAGAGGCGAGGAGCGGCACGCGGCCGATCAAGGGACCACGGGCGGCTGGACGCGCACCGGATTGCCGATCGTCTGGATGGTCGCCTGCATCAGCACGCCGGTCGTGCCATTCAGGTCGGTCGGGCGCGTGTCGGTGAAAAATCCTTCGACGGTCGCGCTGACGGTGGTCGGGGTGGACCGGGATGTTTTGGCGCGCCCGGACAATTGGATCAATCCCCCGCCCCAGGTTGCACCCACCGGCGGCAGCGGCATGCTTTCGGTGAAGATGAACTGCGTCTTGTCCCGCAGGATGGTCGTTGTCTCCGCCGTTGAGATCCGCAACGTGTTCGTCAGGCCCACGGTATCAAACACCGAGAGGAAATAATTTGTCTTCCCGCCGAACGCCTCGAAGTTCAGCGCCAGCACCGAATTGGTGGGCGGCGAACCTCCCAACACCATCGTCAGAAAATTGACGCTCTTGAACGGGGCCGTCTTCACCAGGGGATTCAGTTGCTTGTCGAATTGCTGAATGCCCAGAGTCCCGGAAAAATTGGCCCTCCAGATGATGTTCGTCACCTGCGCGTGCGCCGCCGAGGCCGTCAGGAAACCGCCGAACACCATCAATCCGATCCACCGCCCCGGGCGGCTCCAGAAACTACGACGTTGTGAAATCGCGTGCATGGCTAGGGTGTCACTATTGTCGGTTTGCCCGATCCTCTGACGGTCCCGCCGAGGATCACGATCGTCTGCGCGTTCACCGGTATATACTGCACGTCCACTTGCACGTTCGTGCCCGGGGGAACGATGAATGGCGTCGTCGGCCCGGAGAAACTCATCTGCCCGTTGCCGAGGATGGTCACCGCGTCCACCGTACAGGTCGAGTTGCCACTGTTGCCGATCGTCAGGGTCAGGGTGTTGGTTGTGTTCAGGGCGACGTTGCCGAAATCCAGCGCTGTTTGGTTGACGGTCAAATTGCACTGCAGCCCCGTGCCGGTCAGGGCAACGGTCTGGTTCGATACGATCGAGCCGCTGCTGTTGACCTGCAGACTGCCGGTATCGTCGCCCTGCAGCACCGGGATGAACAGCACCGGCACTTCCGCGGTGGCGCCGGCCTTCAGAGTAAATTGAGACGTGGGCACAAGCGGATCGAGAATGAACTCACTGTGGGTGCTGCCGATGGTGATCGAGTTCACAATGGCGGGAACAACGCTGGCGTTGCTCACGATGACGCTGAGTTCGCTGTTGGTGCCGATCGCGACGTTGCCGAAGGCCAGGGCGTTGGCGCTGACGATCAGCACGGGCCGCACGCCCGATCCGGACAGCGGGATGGTAAATTGCGGGTTCACCGGATCATCGGTGACCACGACCAACGAGCCCGTGTCATTCGTGACGCTAAGCGGGGCATAGACCACGGCCAGTTGTACCGCGCCACCCGAATCCACGGGGAACGGGGCGACCGGCGCGATCAGGCTAAAGGCTGAACTCCCGCTCACGCTCACGGCCTGGACGGCGCAATTGCTCAACCCGGTATTGCTCACCACGGTGACCAGCGTGTTCGTCTGTCCCACAGCCACCGCGCCGAAATTCAGGTTGGTCTGGCTCACGTTGATCGTGCAATTGGATGTGGGCGGCACCACCTGCCCGGTGAGTCCGAGGGTGTTGGTCGTCACCGGATTATCGCTGACCACATAGAGCGTGCCGTTGGTCACGCCGTCCGCCGTCGGCACAAAATCAATCGTCAGATTGGTGGAGGCGCCCGGCGGGAGGGCCAGCGGTGTTGCGGGGAACGAGACGGGCTGAAATTCCGTGTTGGTGATGAACAGCGAGGTGATGTTGAGGTTGGTGATGCCGGCATTGCTGATCGTGATGATTTCGGAGCGTGTGCCGCCCTCGGCAACCGCGCCGAAATCGGAGTTCGTCGGCGCGAACGTCACCACGGATTGCGCGAGTGTGGCGCTGCCGCCCAGGTTGATCAGGTTCAGCGGGTTCGATCCCGAGGAGCCGATTTCCAGCGTGGCCTGCGGCGTGTTCGTTGACGACGGTGTGTAGGTGACTGTGACCACCTGCGATGTGCCGGCGGCGATGCCAAACGGCGGGGTCGGCGCCTGCACGGCGTAATCCGGACTGTTGGTCACCAACGTCACAACGTCCACCGTGCACACCGCGTCGCCGGCGTTGGAAATCGTCACGCTGAGGCTGGCGTTGGTGCCGATCTGCACCGAGCCAAAACCCGACGGCGATGCGCTGACCGTCAGCGAGCACGTGGCTGCCGGCACGGCGCCGGTGCCGGTGACGGAGATAAATTGATTGGGGTTGTCCGGATCGCTGCTGGTCACGCCGATGACGGCGTTCTCCGGCGTGGCGGTCAACGGCGCGAATTGCAAGGAAAGGCTCGACGAGGCGCCGGCGCCCAGCATCAGGGGCAGGGAGGGCGCGGTCAGTGCGTAGTCGGTGCTGCCATTGAGCGTGATGGCGCTGACGGTGCAAACGGCGCTGCCGTTGTTGCGGATCTGCACCGAGAGCGTGCTGTTCGTGCCGACCAGGATGGAGCCAAAGTTCAGGTTTGTCTCGTTCAGCGTGACGTTGCAACTGGGGGCGACGGTGGTCCCGCTGCCGTTCAGCGCCACCACAAAGTTGGTGTTGTCGCCGGAGATCACCAGATCGCCGTTGTCGGGAACGAAGGGCACCACAAACGACGTGATCGTGCCCATGGGTTTGATGTAGCCCAGCGGGGCGATTTGCACAGAGACGGGCTTGGACGGGCCGTTGGTGCTGCAGGGATTGTAGACAAACGTGATCCGCGCCTGCACCTCTGCCGCGATCACCCCATCGCCGCCGAAGCCGGTGGCTTGGAGGATCAGCGAGGTGTCCCCGATGTAGAGAGGCACGACGTCATTAAACTGCACGAGTGTGCTGACAATCTTCCTGGTGGAATGATCGTAAGCGACCAGCCGAAGATCGGGGCGCACCCCTGTCTCCAGGCAATCCATGTCGCCCACGGCAATAGCCAGGCCGATTGACGCGGCATTGGTGCCCAGCAGCAGGCTCTGCTTGGCATTGAGATTGATGAAATCAACGTGGCTGGGCGTGAATTGGGCGCCTGTGAGAGAGTCCTGCACCGCGAACACGTTCGTGTCGCTGGCATACCCGTGCATGGGAAAACAAACCAAACAGGCAGACAAAATCAGACACCACAGCGGTACCCTATCCGCCAACCTCAAACCGAAAGCCATAGTGCCGGAAGTGTTGCCCGAAAAAGAAAGTCGGGTCAAGCTTTTTAAAAGGGAATTATATACTTAAGTCCCCTTTTGTCCGGTAGCGCCTTAATTTGAATTACTTCTTAGGTTTCGCCGCTTGTCCGTTCTGGACGATAAACGACATTCCAAACGCGCCAATGTTTAGGTACGGCACAAAATCCCATTGCGGCGTCCGGGCGCGAAACTCAGCGAAGGCGTGCTCTTCTCCGGCTCGTTCTGTTGCTGAAAAGTTAAAGAAGTCGTCGAAGGCAATCATCATCCCATGACGTAGCCTTGGCTCCAAGAAACTCAAAACATCCATGGTGCTGGAATACATATCGCAATCCACATATGCGAGGGCGATTTTGCTAGGAGGGTTGGGATAAGGGAACTTCCCGAGACTTTCGCTGTAGAATCCCTTGATGGCCGTATAGCGACCCGATGTAATGTGATTGCTAGCGCAAATCTTACGGAATTGCTCCAACTGAGGTAGCCATGGAACCGGCAATCCACTCTGGATGCTCATCTGCCCTGCATTGCTTAGTGGGCATGCCCTCAAAGGAATCAAACGCCCAAAGATGTGATTCGCGTCCATGGCGGCGAATCTCGCGCCACGCCATGGCAAAAGTCTGGCCGCTGTGGCAACCAAACTCAATGTAATCTCCACTAATCCCATTTGCAGTCAGTAGGTAGATGGCGCGAGCAAAGAAGGCTTCGCGGTCAATCAAGGCCGTCATCATCGGGGCGTTCGTGAGCGTAGACCATCCGCGTTTCGCCATCCGTACAACAGGCTGCGGGACAATTTTCCGAAGAAGTTCGTTCATAATTGTACTCTATATACTCACTTCTGAGCCTTGCTCGCGATTGCCGCCCGCAGTGCAGTTACCGGGGAATTGCCGTAGTAGAGGGAGTTTTTCATTTCCGAATGTCAGGCAAACTCATCGGGTGCGTTAGACTGGCCGAGCAACAACTGTTTTTGTCCGTAAAAAACAGCGGCGAACAATTCGTAGAAACTTGTTTTCGATGTGGCAGCCTGCAAAAGCGCCGTGACCTTCGTAATGTGTTTTTCGAGATTTTTCTTGGCGTGCTTTTCAATGAAGGTGTGGAGCTTGAGCAATTCGGCAATGTCGTTTCCGTCACAGTACGCCGTCCGTCGCCGTTTCAGTTCATCGGGAAGTCCGCTGTAAAGCGGCTCATAGATGAACCGATTTGTCCATCGTCCTACCCAGCTTGGCTTATTTTCGGATTTCTTAAATTCATCCCCATAGAGGCGCAGCAATGCACTGTAGAATTCGTCAGGGAATGTCTTTTTCCATTCCTCGGGGATTGACAACAGTGCGCGGTCAATCGGTCGCAGCCGGTTTCGGGCGTCACGGAAGGCAAGAATGAGCCGGAGACGAAATTCCTTATTGTCCTCAGTCGGCCTTGAAAGCGTGAGAAGAAAAGCAATGTGGTCAAAGTTCAAATAGGCAAATTTTTCTGGCCTCCCAGCCCCGTCCAATAATTTTCCGATTTGAAATCGGAAAACCCCTAATTGTGCAAGCTGGTCGCTGTGTTCTTCAATCAACTTGCGGAGACTTTCGTGTTGAATGCCGAACAGTTTTGCAACCGCCCGCGAATCGGCCATCAGGTCGGGGCCTTGCTGGTGAATTTTGAGTAGAGATTTCATCCCCTGTTCCTTATTTGCCGGTCTATATTCCAGCACCTTGTCGGTAATCGCGGCCAGTGCTTCCAGTTCCTTGCTCAAGCAATCAATTCCTTGTAGGTGATGCGCCGTCCCGCCGTTGCCACCGTGAGGCTGTCGAGCCGGTTCATTGTGTGCCGCTTCACATTGCCGTCATTGAGACGGAAGGAAAATTCGTTGATGTAGCGGTTCAGGTGCGGCTTGCTTGCGTGATGGTAGACCCCGTGCAAACCGCGTTTGAAAACTGCCCAAACACTTTCAATGCCGTTCGTGTGAGCCATGCCCCTCACATATTCTCTCCCGCTGTGATTGACGGGAAGGTGATTGAATTGCGGCATCCCTCTGTAAGCCCGGTGTTCATCTGTACAAATCGTTGTACCGGGTTCAACCGTCGCGCACACTTCCGGTTGAATCTCCGCCGCGCTGGTTCCTTCAATCATTTTCGCCCGGACTTTACCGCCTCGTTGGCGCATCCCAAGCACAGTAGCCTTGCCGACCGTCCCGCGACCGGCCAGAAGCTTTTTGCTCTTGTGCTTGTTGTCCTCTTTGCCGCCCACAAAGGTTTCATCAATTTCGACAATCCCTTGCAGCTTGGTCAAGTCGTTGCCGCAAGCTTCCCGCAACCGATGGAGTAAAAACCAAGCCGTCTTCTGTGTGATACCGATTTCCTTGGAGAGTTGCAACGAGGAAATCCCTTTGCGTGACGTGACCAGCAGATACATTGCATAGAGCCACTTGTGCAGCGGCACATGCGACCGCCCGAAGATGGTGCCGGTGCGTACTGTGAAATCGAATTGGCAGGCATTGCAGCGATAGTATCCGCCCTTGCGCGTCGTGATTCGCTCGCCTGTCTTGCAGGTCGGGCACTTGACGCCATTCGGCCAGAGCCGTCCCTCAAGATAGACGCGAGCCGATTCTTGGTCGGGAAACTTCTCAAACAACTGGAAAGTGCTTATGGTGACTTTGTCGTTCATACTCGATTTCCTTTATGCCCCAACTATAGCATTTTCTGCTAGGTAGTCAAGTATATAATTCCCTTTTAAAAACCCCCGGGCAAGGCGGGAAAAGGCGCGGGAAGCGACGCTATTTCGCGGCACGGGGGGGCCGGATGGGAACGTCGACCTCTTCCTGTGTCCAGCGGTAGATGATTTCACGGTAATGCAAATTCAACGCCGCGCCCAGCGCGATCATGCACAGGATCGCCAGGCTGAAAACGATGTAGCTCGAATAATCGTGGTAGATCTTCATCGCGAACTCCTGGCCAAACCCCTGCGCCACCAGCGCCACCGTGGTGATCCGGGCCAGGTTGCCGATCACGGCCAGCGGGATGCTCGCGAAAAACAGCAGCCACTTCTTCCAGGCCGTGTTCATCGTCACGTAGCCGTACAACGACGTCAACGCCATCAACGCCACCAGCGAGCGGATCCCGCTGCACGGGTCCGCCACGTCCAGCGGCTGGAAGCGTTGCGCGTGCGAGTAAATCCCCGTGCCGTCCTGGTACACGTCCATGCCCAGCCCGTTCAGCAGCGTGGTCGAAAATTTGGCGACGAACATGCGCAGCGGAAAGGAAACGTAGGGCTCAAGGAAATTCAGCGGGATCATGAACAACAGGAATGCGCAGGGAAACCAGAGTTCCTTGGCCCATGCCCACCCCGCCAGATAGAGCACCAACCCGAAGATCAACACCACCATCGATCCCGCGACGAGCCGCGGATTTTCCGCGCGCACGCCGCCCCAGTACATCGCCATGGCCAGCACCACCACCACCAGGCCGAAATTCGGCGTGCTCATCGGGACCGCGTGCAGCTTGGTCTTCCACCGCCAGATGAACAACCCCACCGCCGCCACCGGCACCACGTACCCATGCGCGTACTCGCCGCCACGGCTCCAGTAGGACAACAGCCAGCCCACCAAGGACGTCGGCGTCACGCCCACCACACACGTCTTGGCGATCACGTAGGCGTAAAAAACCAGCCCAATCGCGGCCAGCAACAGCAAGCCGCGTTTCTTCGCTTCCGGATCGGAAGATGCCGGAGAATCGCCAGGTGCAGACTTCCCGCCCGGTGGGGAAAACAAATCCCACAGATTAGTCGCCTTCATACTTGAAACCTATTGAGTATCAGCCAGAACCGCTTGAAAGTCAAATCTGGCCTGCTTCCGGTCGTGGGCCAATTTGTTGTAGTGGCGTCCCTCCCGGACGCTTCTGCCAGCCCCGCCGCCGGGACGGCGGCCGCTACAACCCGACGGGCACCGCAGCCAACAGTTCATATCCCATGGCGGTTTTGAAACCGACCCACCACCCTGCTTCCCACCAGCACACGATAGACCGTCATCTCTAGCGGGCGCGGTCGGTTATCAGAATCTGCTCGCCGTCCCGTGTCATGGGACGGGAGATGCGCAGGGGCAAATTCGGATTCGGCCGCTGGAACATCATCAGCCATTCCTGTTGATACCCCGAGAGCATCTCCAGCACGTCCTGCTGTTGCAGCGTCGCCTGGGTCAGGTAAATCCCCGAAATGACGCGGACGTTGTCGTTGATGGCCAGGTAATTCTTCGTGTCAAACGGCTTCCAAATCGTCGTCCGGTCCGCGTACCACGCCACCGCCCAGGGAACGTCGCTGACCAACACCTCGTTTTCATTAAAGGCCTTGCCCAGGACGCCGATCACGCCGCTGTGGTACGGCGGATACGGATCGGTGGTGACCGGCGGCAGGATCGCCAGCACAAACGGAATCACGTTCAATCCCGCAAACAAGCCGATCATCCCATACCGCGTCACCCGCGTCCGGAACTGCAGCCGCTCGAACATCACATAAAAGAACGCCGACCCGTAGACGATCACCAGCGGCGCGAACATGGTCAGGAAATTCCAGCGCGGCGGCCCCGCCACGCTCAGCCACACGACGCAGCCCATCAGGCTCCACAAGAGAAACCTCCGCAGCCGGAACACTTCGTCGCGGCGAAACCGGTGCAGCAGCGAGACGAAGAAAAATGCGATGAGATAGTTCGCGCCAATGTCCTTGATCGTCACCTGGTACAACAGCCGGAGGTTCACCAGCCCCTTGCGCATCAGGGCCCGGAACCGCAGGTACGGGGCCGGACCGAACGTCCGTTCCACCTGCCCCGGCTTGATCTCCGTCGGCGATCCGCGGCCGGTATCGTCCCAGACGCTGTACGGGGCCAGGCCAAACACCGAGCCGCACACCTTCTCGTTCCTCATCATCCACGGCGTCATCACCAGCGCAAACACCGCCAGACACAGGCCCACCTTGAGGTACCATTGTTTGGGGAACGACACCGCCACGTACACCAGCAACGGCGGCAGCACACTGATAAACGCGTACTGCGTCAACGTCCCCAGCGCCACCGCCAGCACGCTCACCGCCAGCGCCCCGTCCACCCACCAGCGCGACCGGCTGCCCGTCTGCTTCCATTGCTCCGCCTTGAACACCCCGTAGGTCGCCAGCAGGAACATCACCGTCATAAATTCCACCGGCAACCCCTCAATCGAGTACGCCAGCAGCGGTTCGCAAAACAAATACAGAAACGCGCTCATCACCGCCACCCGATGATCGAACAAATCTCGCGCCAGGATGTACGTCAGCAACAGCCCCACCAGAAACAGCATCCAGCCCATGAGCATCAGCAGCCGGTCGCACGGCAGCTTCTGCGTGCGCGTGATATCATACGCATACTCCAGTTCCTCCGGCGTGGCGTGCATCATCCAGCCCGACGTATTCAGTTCCGGTGTCAACGTCACCGTGAAATCCGGTTTCACCACCCGCAACATCAACGAGAACAGCCAGGGATACACCGGCGGCGTCCACAATTCAGGGACCGAGTCCCTGGTCCCTTCGATGGTCGGTTTGCCGACGGAGTTGAGATAGTAAATGTCGAACGGCCGAACGGCCTTGGTCACGTAGCCGCGGCCCTCCGCGAGATTGTGCGCCAACTGCCCCATGTCCATCGCCATCGGATCACGCAACCCGTAGAACTGCGCGCCCGTGTACAACAGAATCACCAGCAACGTCAGCAGACAAAACAACCCCAGCCGGAACCAATGCACCCCTATCCCCACGTCCAACTTGAAAATCAAATCCTGGACCCGCTCGAACAGCGGCTTGTTCTCCGCCTCCGGATCTCTATTCTTGCTGGCAATCAAAGGCATGATGGTCTGTCCCGCAGCTTATCCCACACCCCCCACCCCGCGCAAGACCCATGCCGACCCCGTCGTGGGCCAATTTGTTGTAGCGGCGTCCGTCCCGGACGCTTCTGCCCGCCCCGCCGCCAACAGTTCATATCCCATGGCACTTTCAAAACCGACCCACTACCTGCGACCTGGTCGTGGGCCAATTTGTTGTAGCGGCGTCCGTCCCGGACGCTTCGGCCGGCCCCGCCGCCAACAGTTCATATCCCATGGCACTTTCAAAACCGACCCACTACCTGCGACCTGGTCGTGGGCCAATTTGTTGTAGCGGCGTCCGTCCCGAACGCTTCTGCCGGCCCCGCCGCCGGGACGGCGGCCGCTACAACCCGGCAAAGCCGCCCCCCCATCATCATCCAATTGTCTCCGCACACCCCATCTGGTACACTCCGTACCATGCAAACGTCCCTCGTGATGACCATTATCGGCACCGACCGCCCCGGCCTGGTCGGCCGACTCTCCGCCGTCATCGCCGACCACGGCGGCAACTGGGTTGAAAGCCGCATGGCCCACCTCGGCGGCCGATTCGCCGGCATCCTCCGCGTCGAACTCCCGGCCGAAAACGAACGGCCCCTCCTCGCCGCCCTGCGCGCCCTCGAAACCGAAGGCCTCTCCGTCCAAGCCCAAAAAGACGAAACCGCCCCGCCCCTTGCCGCCCAGAGATCCGCCATCGTCGAAACCGTCGGCCACGACCGCCCCGGCATCGTCCGCCAAATTTCCCAGGTCCTCGCCCAACACGGCGTCAACGTCGAAGAACTGACCACCACCTGCGAAAGCGCCGCCCAAACCGGCGGCCAACTCTTCCGCGCCACCGCCCGCGTCCAACTCCCCGACTCCTGCCCCCTCCCCCAACTCCAAAAAGCCCTCGAAGAAATCGCCACCGACCTCATGATCGACATCACCCTAAAACCCACCCCCTCCCCGTAGCCACCCGTTAGAAAATCCAGTCCCAACTGTAGCGGCGGTTTGCCGCCCCGACCCCTCGGCCTCTCCTCTCGTCGAGTATGACCGCCGAAATCCCAAGTCGTAGGTAGGGCGTGTTCGCCGAACGCGCCGCGTCCGTTCTTGGAGAGTTTTCAGTGCACAGAGAAAACGAGAGATTCAGCACGAATTCACGAAGGCAGGATTCTACTTCAGGCCGAGCTTGGCCTTGACTTCGGCGGTGGAGTAACTGGCTTTGCCTTCGTTCACGGCGCGGGCTTCGAGTAGATCGAGATAATCATGCAGGTCTTGCATCCGTTCCCGCATTTTGCGAATTTCCCTCAGCACCTGCGTTTGCTGCTTCTTAAATTTGCCGGTTGGCCTAATCATAAACGTCTTTCCGATGCCCGATCTTCCGAGCGCGGAATTTTAGGCCGAAAGCCCGTGACAAGACAAGGCCTGTGTACCGGAGCGCGCGGTGCTTGCGCGCAAGCAGCATGATTCACAGGCTCGTTGTTTCTGTCGCCGTAGGCGGTCTTGCCCGCCTTAGGTAGGGCGCGTTCGCCGAACGCGCCGCTTTCCGAATATGACTCATCGTCCGTGGACTTTTGGACGTGCTGGGTATGAAATGCGGACCGTGCGGACGCGAACGTTACCCTTGGAAGATACTATCCCGATGGTACCGCAGAAACTCTGGCGATGGTTCCGCCAGTTTTTCCGGCAGCCGGATGTTTGCACCTTCGTACTGAGCGAAGTTCTGTTCCAGCGCTGGCTGGGGAAAGTAATGCTTGAGTTGCTTGCTCAGCACAAGTCGGAGCTTCTCATCCAATGTAATCAACCCTGAATCGAACGCCGCGTCGTGGAGACACGACAAGCACAGGCCGTTGCGAGGGTCCACCCGCTCGTTTGGAAAATCGCGCCACGGCTTGATATGACTCGCCACCAGAAGGCGCGGAACAGAGATTCCTGTAATGCAGCAGCGAACACCGTAAGCGCTAAGGATGGCTTGCCGAAAGAATTGCTGCCCCCGGCGCACGCGCACAGTCGCCTTCGCTTCCGTTGGTCCCGCTGGTGGTCTTACAACACGCACCTTATCACGCTGAAGGAAATCTACTTCGCGGCCTTCATCCTTCGTAAACAAATCATGAAGCAACTGCTCACTCTCCGGACCGAGCACGTTGATGTTTTCATGGAACTCCGACCAAAGCTTTGTGGCTTCCACAGACACACCCCAGAGCCCTTTTATTCCCCGGGCCTTCTGAATAGGGTCAAGCGCCGCAAAATTGCAGAGCTTCATGGCAAGACTGCTCGGCGTGCGCCCCATTCTCTTGGCCACGTCGATGATGATCGGGTTGCCGCGATGAAGCTGCCCGAATGGCAGCTTGCAGTAAAGATTCAACGCCATGAGCGAATGCTCTCGCGTCCATCTCACGCTCGGCGCTTTGGTCATGGGGTCATTGTGGGCGAAAGCAACTGATTTGCGAAGCAGGAAATTACACCTCGTCACTAAGGAGAAATCCAGATGCCTAAGAACATCCGAATCGAGCTTGATTCGAACGATCTTGGCCAAGCCGTCGATGGATTAGAAGTGCGTGCTAAACAGTGGGAGGATACCGCTGCTTATCTCCGAACCGGGGAATCCCCCGAAGATGGCTTCATGCCCGAAGAATGCCGGGACGCCGAGGAAGCCGATGCCATCGCGCGCCATTATCGGTCCATTCTTGAGAAAATTCGCCGGCAAGCAGGGGAGCAAGGCTGTTTGTGATCCGCAGGGCGTTCTGTATCTACGTTGATACGGTCGTCGAGGGACCTGTGCCGGTGGAATGGAATGAATTTGGCAGACCGGTCGTATACGCTTCTGAAATCGAGGCGCAACGCGTTATCGCGAAAGATGTGATTGACCGGCTGCAGCAGTTTCTCACCGACGAACGCGACTATGAAGATGCGTTGACCGTGGAGGAATACATCGTAGAAGTCGATGTTTGGCCTGACGGCTCAATCGTTGATACTGATGGGAACTATTTCGGCATTCACAGTCGGCAATAATGACGTTCCAACCGAGCGCGAATGGCGGAAAACAGCCCAAGGCGTATCTGGTAGGCAATGATACATGGTAGTGCCATGTATCCCAGCCACACGACAGAGATTCTTCGATAAGCTCAGAATGACATCGCTACAGAGCGGGAACAAGGAGACGGAAGTTGCGCTGGCGGGGTTGATGCGCAGGAATGGGATTACGGGGTGGCGCAGGAATCAGCGGGTGATGGGGAAACCGGATTTTGTGTTTCGGCGGGAGCGGGTGGCGGTGTTTGTGGATGGGTGTTTCTGGCATGGGTGTCCGAAGCACGCAAACATGCCGGCGAATAATCGGGCATTTTGGAAAAAGAAGCTGACGGGGAACAAGCGCCGGGACAAGGTGGTGAATCGGGCGTTGCGCAAAGCCGGTTGGAAGGTCATTCGGATTTGGGAGCATGAGCTGGTGAAGAATCCCGACCGCTGCCTCCGCCGCATCCGCCAGGCGACGATACATGGTAGTGCCATGTATCCGCACTGAACAACAGAGACAGCTTCAGGCGGCGGCTCGGCGGGAGCCTCGCCCTCCCAGCGGAATTGGACACTCGCCACTAGTCACTAACCACTACTCCGCGTTTAGGGTGACAAATCAAGCACAACACCTCCGGCAGGCGATGATACATGGTAGTGCCATGTATCCACGCTGAACGACAGACGCATGGAGGTTAGCGGGGAAGAGGGAAAACGGCGCGGCGCTTTCGGCGAAAGCGCCCTTGTATCTTCAAATGGTGGTATTCTCGCCTTTGGTTTCCCACAGGAGTGGGAGCAGCAGAGCGGCCCTTGGGGGGCATGCCCCCCAAGGGCGCGGCGCGGACGAGATCGTAGTCGCCCTCGGTTCGGTTCACGCCTGCCCGTTGGTAGCCAGATCCGTCCGCGCTTTCTGTTGCTAAACTCGAACAGTTGCCAGAGCGGTCACCGGCCCCCTGGGCGCCGCGACCTGCTCGCATCGCAAGGAGGAGTCTAACCAATGTCATCGCCCCTCGTCTATGTCGGAATGGATGTTGCCAAAGCCACGCTGGATCTGTGTGCCTTGGGCTCCGCCCAAACGCAGCGCCGCCACCTGCCCAATGACGCCAAGGGCCATCGCGCCTTGTTGCGCTGGTTGCGCCCACTCGGCCCGGTCCAGGTCGTCTGTGAAGCCACCGGCGGTTATGAACGCGCTGCCGTCGTGGCGCTGCAGCAGGCGGCCATCCCCGTCAGTGTCGTCAATCCACGCCAAGCCCGCGATTTCGCCCGCGCGCAAGGCCGGTTGGCCAAAACCGACCGCATCGATGCGCAGGTTCTGGCTGAGTTCGGTCAACGGCTGCAGCCCTCGGCCACGGCCGTTGCCAGCCTGGCCCAACGTCAATTGGCCGAATTGGTGGCGCGCCGCCAGCAAGTCCAGCAGTTGCGCACAGCCGAACACAACCGCTTGGAGCACACCGTCCACCCGGCGCTTCGCCGCCAGGTGCGTCGTCATCTGCTGGGACTGGATCGCCAGCTCCAACAACTCCAAACCTGGATTGCCGAGTTGGTCCAAGCCCAGCCCCTGCTGGCCCAAAAGGTAGCGCGGCTGTGTCAGGTCGGCGGTGTGGGCCACATTACGGCTGTCGTGTTGCTGGCCAGCATGCCGGAATTGGGCACGCTCAATCGCCGGCAAGCAGCCGCCTTGGCCGGAGTAGCGCCGTTGAATCGTGACAGTGGGCCTCGTCGGGGCCACCGGCTCATCGGAGGCGGCCGGGCCGTGCCACGGCGGGCATTGTACATGGCTGCCCTGGTCGCGGCCTATTCCAACCCTCGATTCAAGCAGTTCTATCAACGACTGCGCGCCGCAGGCAAAGCGCCGAAGGTGGCGCTGGTGGCCGTGATGCGCAAGCTCATCATCCTGCTCAATCACCTGCTCAAAACCCCAGAATTCCAACCCACATGAAAAGACAGTTGCTACCAAGGGCATTCGACACTCGCCACTAGTCACCAGCCACTAACCACACCCAGAGGCGGCGAGGCGTGCCTGTGGAATATCTCCATCGTAGAAAAAGGATGGCCGACAAATTTCCCTGCAAAGGGCAGTTTTTTCACCACTAGCCACTAACCACCCTGTCCGCCGAAGCCTTGGCGAAGGCGGATTACCCCCACCCCTACTCCGTCTTCTTGCGGACGAACGTATGCGTGGGGTGGCCGTAGAAAACTTCGGCGGCTTCCATCATTGTTTCGGAGAGCGTCGGATGGGGGTGGATGGATTCGGCGAGGTCTTTGGCGGTGGCGCCCATCTCGATGGCTAACACGCCTTCGGCAATAAGTTCGCCGGCGCCGTGGCCGACGATGCCGACGCCGAGGATGCGTTCGGTGTCGGGATCGATGATCAGCTTGGTCAGGCCGTCGGTGCGGTCGAAGGTCAGCGCGCGGCCGGAGGCGGTCCAGGGGAATTTGGCGACCTGGATCGTGATACCCTTCTCTTTCGCCTCGGCCTCGGTCAGGCCGGCCCAGGCGATTTCGGGGTCGGTGAAAATGACGGCGGGGATGGTGATGCTCTGGAATTCGCTCGGCTCGCCGCAGATCACTTCCACGGCCACGCGGGCTTCGCGCGCGGCCTTGTGGGCCAGCATCGCGCCACCGACGACGTCGCCGATGGCCATGATGGACGGGTCGGACGTTTCCTGCCGGTTATTGGCCTTGATGAACCCGCGGTCGTCGCGGGCGACCTTGGTGTTTTCCAGGCCGAGATCGTTGCAATTGGGCACGCGGCCGACGGAGACCAGGACGCGGTCGTAAAATTCCTCCTTGGTCTGGCCGCCGGCGTCGAAGATGACCTTGATCTGTTTGCCGTGCGTGGCCATCTTCGAGACCTTGGTGTTCACGCGCACTTCCTTGAACGCCTTCTCGGCGTACTTCATCACCGGTCGCGCCAGATCGGGATCGGCGCCGGCCAGGATCGTCGGCAAGGCTTCCACCACCACCACTTTGCTGCCCAGCGTCGCGTAGACCGTCCCCAATTCCATGCCGATGTAGCCGCCGCCGACGATCAACAGGTTTTCGGGAATGTCGGGGATCTCCAGCGCTTCGCGCGAGGTCATGATGCGCGGGTTGCCAAGGTCGAATGACTTCGGCATGGCCGATTGCGAGCCGACGGCGATGATGGCCTTGTCGTACTTCAAAAATTTCTGGCCATCCGCCGTCTCGACGCGCAACGTCTGCGAATCCTCGAAGTAGCCGCGCCCGTGCATCACCTCGACGCCGCGCGTTTTGGCCAACGCGCCCACGCCGCCGGAAAGTTTTTCGAGGATCGAGTTTTTCCAGGAACGCAGTTTGTCCAGGTCGATCTTGCGGTTCGCCGAAGGTGATGCCGCGATGGGCCGACTCGCGCGCTTCGCCGATCAATTCCGTCGCGTGCAGCAGGGCCTTCGAAGGGATGCAGCCGCGATTCAGGCAAACGCCGCCGAGCCTTGCGTCCTGCTCGACAAGAATGACTTTCTTCCCGAGGTCCGCCGCATAAAACGCCGCCGCGTACCCGCCGGGCCCCGCGCCCAACACCACCACATCGGTCTTGATTGCATCCATGTTCGTCTCGCTAAATCTTCACGTCCGCTTCGTTGAAATTCTCAAACTCCTTCACAAGGTCCACGATGAACCGCGCGGCGTTGGCGCCGTCGGCCACGCGGTGGTCGTAGGACAATCCCAGCGGCAGCACCAGGCGCGGCTCGATCTTACCGTCGCGCACCACGGCTTTCGTCGCGCCGCGGGCCATGCCGAGGATGGCCACTTCGGGCTTGTTGACGATGGGGGTGAACGCCCCGCCGCCGATGCCGCCCTGGTTGGAAATGGTGAACGAGCCGCCTTTCATTTCCTCGGCAGAAACCTTGCGGTCGCGGGTCTTGGCGGAGAGTTCTTCCAGTTCCTTGGAAAGCTGCAGCACGCTCTTCTTGTCCACGTCGCGAATCACCGGCACCATCAATCCGTGCTCGGTATCGACGGCGATGCCGATGTGGTAATACTCCTTGAACACGATTTCCTGCGCCGCTTCGTCGAGGCTGGCGTTGAACAGCGGATGCTTCTTCAACGCCGCCACCACCGCTTTCAAGGCCAGCGGCGTCAGCGTCAGGCGCGTGCCCTTGGCCTCGTAGGCTTTGGCGTATTTCTTCCGCAAGTCGTTAAGCGCCGTGATGTCGGCCTCGTCGAACTGCGTCACACGCGGGACCGTGTTCCACGATTCGCCCATGCGCCGGGCGATGGTCTGTCGCAACGGCGTGAGCGGTTTCTTGTAAATAGATCCCCACTGCGAGAAATCAATCCGCTCCGCAACGGGTTTCTTCGGTTCCGCCGGAGCGCCTGCCGGCTGGGCCGATTGTTGCTGGAGTTGCTCGATGTAAGCGCGCACGTCGTCCAGCGTAATGCGTCCGCCGTTCTCCGTGCCCTGCACGCGCGTCAAATCGATGCCCAGATCGCGCGCCATTTTGCGCACGGAGGGCGATGCGGGCGGCGGAAAGCCGGGAACCTCTTTGTAACCGGTCGCACCTGCCGGCACACCGGCTGGAGCGGGCACCGGTTTGGCGGCAGTGGCGCGCGGCGCGGTCCCGGCGCGGGCAGGCGGCGCAGCGGCTTCGACGCCGTCGGAGGCCAGGGACAAAATGACCTGGCCGGCGGAAATCTTGTCGCCGACCTTGACGCGGATGGCGGTGACCGTGCCGGCGGCGCTGGACGGAATGCTGCCGACGGCCTTCTCGGTTTCCAGTTCGAGGACCGTCTGGTCCTTCTGGATCCGATCGCCTTCCTTGACCAAAATATTCACGACTGTACCCGAGTCCGCGCCTTCGCCCAGACTCGGAAGCCTAATGTCCATTGCCTTCAGCCTTTCAAAAATACGGTGGTCGTCATCAGGGACTTGAGACCGCATTTTTATCCTGCGCAGACAAATAACACAAGCGCCGAGAAATGCAATGGCGGTGCGTGCGGCGATGATAGGAACGCCTTGGAAATGCGACTTGAGCGTACTTTTTCTACTTCTTTGCTTCCCTTTTCGCTAACTCGCTCAACAACTTCTCTACCCGATTGGATCCATCAGGAATACCGACCTTGTCATATAGCGCCTTCGCCTTCGTCCAATACTCCTTTACGATGTCCAACTGCCCACGCGTTCGGTAAATCAGCCCCAAATTGTTGTACTGGTTGGCCATGCCTTCTTGGTTGCCCAGCCGCTCGTCAATTTCGAGCGCCTTGCGATGCATCTGCTCGGCCTCGTCCAACTTCCCGCGCGACTGGAAAATCAACCCCAGATTGCCATAGTCCTCGGCCATGCCTTGTTGGTTGCCGAGCCGCTCGTAAATCTCCAGCGCCTTGCGATACATCTGCTCGGCCTCGTCCAACTTCCCGCGCGACTGGAAAACCAACCCCAGATTGCTGTAGTCCTCGGCCACGCCTTCTTGGTCGCCGAGCCGCTCGTCGATTTCCAGCGCCTTGCGATGCATCTGCTCGGCTTCGGCCAACTGCCCGCGTGACTTGTAAATCAGCCCGAGATTGCCGTAGACCGCAGCCGCCCATTCTTCCTGATGCATCGATTCCGCAATCTCCAGAACCCGACGAAAATTGACCTCAGCTTGGGCGAGGCGTCCGACTCGGTACAGAAATAGCCCGTATGCGTTGATTGCAGCGGGGGAGTCGCCACGGACTGTAGCTTGGGCGAATCTTGTCTCCGCTTCCGTCAGTTTACCCGCTTGTGCAAGCTTCTTGGCCTCGTCCAGCAACTCTGTGATGCGAGGTTCTTCTGTCTTGCCTGGAGGCGGTGAGAGTGGAAACGACACTGGGACGGCAGGTTCTGGCGGGGGCCCTGCAGGGCTCCCTTTGACAGTTCCACCTCCTTCGTGATCCCGCAACCACTGACCGAGGTAGCGGCGCAGCCAATTTTCAAACTCCTCAGTTTGATCAAAGGTATGGAACAAGAGACTGTGCTCGGATTCTAACGTCTGTTTGAAAGTCAGCACCTTCTTCAGTTGATCGCCCGGATCGGTCAGTTGACGCGGATCGACGGACTTGAAGAAGACCACAATCTGACGCATTGGGCGATTCTGATCACGCATGCATTCCAGTGCTATATGGTATTCTTCCTCTGTGCCCGACGTGAATCTTCCCGTTCCGGAAGCATCGGGGGGAGACCCCCATCGATCCCACAACATCAGGACGAAAAAATCGCATTTTCGAATGTCCTCATTTATGAGCGATTGTGGACGCCCGATACCGCCAAGGGTGATTTCCCATCCCACTGGAATAAAATGCGCGACGCGATGGATTGCCTCGCATTCGTTGTAATCGCTGATGACCTTGCGAAACGCTTTTCGTTGCTCCTGCAAGCCCCCTGGCGTGGCAATGAAGATGCGATAACCTGTCAGTTTCTCCGACATACCCCCATGCTACGAACTAACCCGTCTTAGGGCAAGGCAGGATATGTCACCGAAGGGCTCACTAAGCGGGGCTATGTCATCACACGCAGACCGGGAACACCTTCTCCGGGTCGACGCCCAGATCTTTGATGGCTTGGGCAACCACTTCCTTGCCGAGCTGGCCTTTTTCGGCGAGGGCGTAGAGGGTGGCGATGACGGTGCATTCGGCGTCGACTTCGAAGAAGCGGCGCAGGGCCGGGCGCGTGTCGCTGCGGCCGAAACCGTCGGTGCCGAGGGTGGTCAGGCCGCCGGGTATCCAGGGGGCGATCTGGTCGGAGACGATCTTCATGTTGTCGGACACGGCGATGAACGGGCCGGGCTGGCCTTCGACGACGGTTTCCAGATAGCTCTTCTTGGGCGGCTCGGTCGGGTGAAGCATGTTCCAGCGTTTACAGGCCTGGGCTTCGGTGCGGAGTTGTTTGTAATTGGTGGCGCTCCAGACGTCGGCGGACACGTCGTAGCGTTCCGCGAGGATTTCCTGGGCGCGCAAGGCTTCGCGGATGATTGTGCCGCTGCCGAAAATCTGGGCCTTGTGCTTCTTGGCGTCCGGGCCGGGCTTGAATTTATAGAGACCCTTGAGGATGCCCTGCTCCGCGCCTTCGGGCATGGGCGGCATGGCATACATCTCGTTGTGCACGGCCAGGTAATAAAAAATGTCTTCGCCTTCCTGGAACATCCGCCGCATGCCGTCCTGGACGATCACGGCGATTTCGTACGTGAAGGCGGGTTCGTAGGCCAGCAGGGTCGGCACCACGCTGGTCAGCAACAGGCTGTGACCGTCCTCGTGCTGGAGGCCTTCGCCGTTGAGCGTCGTCCGGCCGGCGGTCGCGCCGAGCAGGAAACCTTTGGCCTTGATGTCGCCCGCCAGCCACCACAGATCGCCGATGCGCTGGAAACCGAACATGGAATAATAAATGTAGAATGGGATCGTGTAGAACCCGTGCGTGGCGTAGGCTGTGGCCGCCGCCAGCCAGGAACACATCGCGCCCGTCTCGGTGATCCCCTCTTCGAGGATCTGGCCGTCCTTGGTCTCGTGGTAATACGACAAGGTGCTGCGGTCGACCGGTTCGTAGAGTTGCCCTTTGGGCGCGTAAATCCCCACTTCCCTGAACAGCGTGTCCATGCCGAACGTCCGCGCCTCATCGGGGATGATCGGCACAACGCGCCGGCCCAGGTCCTTGTTGCGCAAGATCTGGGTGACAAACCGCACGAACCCCATCGTGGTGGACATTTCCATCTTGCCCGAGCCCTTGAGCATGTCGGAAAACGTCTCGAGCTTGGGAACCTCGATCGGCTTGGCCTTGACCGTGCGTTTGGGCAGCGAACCGCCGAGTTTCTTGCGGCGTTCCAGCAGATATTTCGTCTCCTCGCTGTCGGGTGGCGGCCGGTAAAAGGGCGTCTCGGCGATTTCCTCGTCGCTGATCGGGATGCCGAACCGGGCGCGGAACTCGCGGAGTTCCTTTTCGTTCATCTTCTTCTGCTGGTGCGTGATGTTGCGGCCTTCACCCGCTTCGCCGAGGCCGTAGCCTTTGATTGTCTTGGCCAGAATCACGGTCGGCTGGCCCTTGTGTTCCACGGCCGCTTTGTAGGCCGCGTACACTTTTTGCGGATCGTGGCCGCCGCGTTTGAGCGCGTGGATCTGGTCGTCACTGAGCGAGTTGACCATCTCGAGCAACTCGGGATATTTGCCGAAGAAATTCTTGCGGGTGTAACTGCCGGGCTCGACGGAATATTTCTGGTACTCGCCGTCCACCGCTTCGGTCATCCGCTTGACCAGCAGTCCCTGATCGTCATTGGCCAGCAACGGGTCCCAGTCCGAGCCCCAAATCACCTTGATCGCGTTCCAGCCCGCGCCGAGGAAGGCGGCTTCCAATTCCTGGATGATCTTGCCGTTGCCGCGCACCGGGCCGTCGAGCCGTTGCAGGTTGCAGTTGACGACCCAGATGAGATTGTCCAATTGCTCGCGCGAGGCCAGCGTCAACGCCCCGAGCGTTTCCGGTTCGTCGATTTCGCCGTCGCCGACGAAACACCAGAGCTTCGATTCCTCGCCGGTGAGAAACCCGCGCGCGCGCAGGTAACGGTTGAACCGCGCCTGGTAGATCGACATCACCGGGCCCAGTCCCATCGAGACGGTGGGGAATTGCCAGAAGTTCGGCATCAAATACGGATGCGGATAGGACGACAGCCCGCCGCCTTCGGCCAGTTCCTGGCGGAAATGCTGGAGATGCTGGTTCTCGAACCGGCCTTCGAGATACGCGCGGGCGTAGATGCCCGGCGAAGCGTGTCCCTGGAAATAAACGATATCGGCCGGCCGCTCGCCGTCGCCGCCCCGGAAGAAATGGTTGAACCCGACTTCGTAGAGCGTGGCGGCGGAGGCGTAGGTGGAGATGTGGCCGCCCAGGCCGTTGTGGAGGCGGTTGGCATTGACCACCATGGCCATGGCGTTCCAGCGGATGAGGCTCTTGATCCGCCGTTCCAGCTCGCGGTTGCCGGGGTATTCCGGCTCCTCGTCGGCGGGGATGGTATTGACGTAGGGCGTGTTCAGCGGGTTGGCCGGCTGCGCGCCCAGCGGCTGTTTATGTTTCAACTGTTCCTTTAGATTCAGATTCACATTGACCCTCAAATTGACGGCTCGCCACTGCCCGGTATCTTACGCTAAAATCCTCCAACAGTCATGAACTTCTTGGACCTGACCCTGCCGACGCCGCAGGAGAACCTCGCCTGTGACGAAGCGCTGCTCGATGGATGCGAGCAGGGCCGCCACGGTGAAATTCTCCGGTTTTGGGAGTCGGCCACGCCTTTTGTCGTGCTGGGATATTCTAACAAAACCCGGACGGAAGTGAACCTCGATTCCGCGCGGCGCGCCGGGGTGCTCGTGTTGCGGCGTTGCACCGGCGGCGGCGCGGTCTTGCAGGGCGCGGGCAGCCTGAATTATTCGTTGATCCTGAAGATCCCCGAAACCGGCCCGCTGAGCGGCATCACTTCGACGAACGCGGAGATCATGGACCGCCACAAGGACGCGCTCGCGCCAATCGCGGGCGGCCCGATTGTGGTGCAGGGCCACAGCGACCTGGCGCGGGGTGAATTGAAGTTCTCCGGCAACGCCCAGCGGCGGCGGCGGCGTTGCCTGTTGTTTCACGGCACGATCCTGCTTGGCTCGGACATTGAATTGATGGAACGCCTGCTGCCGATGCCGTCGCGCCAGCCCGATTACCGTCACAACCGTCCGCACCGCGATTTTCTAACGAACCTTGACGTCCCCGCGCGCGCGATCAAGCAAGCGCTGCAAGCGGCGTGGGGAGCGACCGAACCCTGCGGCGACGTCCCCGTCAAAGAAATCGCCTCGCTGGCCCGGTCGTCATACTCCCGCGACGAGTGGAACTTCAAGTTCTAACCTGCGCCCCTCAACCCTAGTAATTTCATTGCTTCCAGGGCGGTTCTCTGGTACAATATGCAAATTCGTCGCGAAGCGAAATACACGCGGGTTGGGTGGCGGCGAAGGGAGATCAATGGGCTTGGCTGGCTGCCGGTATAGTGGAGAAACAGTGCGCACTGTGTCGCGACGATTCGTCACGGCGGCGGCCATCATTTTACCCCTGATTCTCCTGCTGCTGTTGCCGTCGCGCGTCGCGGCGGTGAATGTATTGACGCAGCACAACAACAATTGCCGCACCGGCGCCAACCTCAACGAGTACGTCCTGACCACTTCCAACGTGAACACCGGCCAGTTCGGCAAGCTGTTCACACGGGCCGTGGACGGCGCGATCTATGCCCAGCCGTTGTACGTCCACAACCTGACGATTTCCAACAAGACGCGCAACGTCATCTACGCCTGCACCGAGCACGACAGCGTCTACGCCTTCGATGCGGACGATCCCGCCGCCTCCAACGCGCTCTGGCAGGTAAGCCTCGGCCCATCGGTTCCCATCTCCAACCTGAACGGCTGCGGCGATCTTCCGCCCGAGGTCGGCATCACCGGCACGCCCGTAATCGATCCGGCAAGCAACACTCTGTACGTTGAAGCCAAGACCCTGGAATCCGGCAACTTCCTCCACCGGTTGCACGCGCTGGACCTGATCACGGGCCAGGAAAAATTCGGCGCGCCGGTCGTGATCCAGGGCACGGTATCCGGCACAGGCGACGGCAGCAACACCGTCACGTTCAGCGGCCAGCATCAATTCAACCGCCCGGGCCTGTTGTTGCTGAGCAACGTCGTCTACATCGCCTTCGGGTCACACTGCGACTGGGCGCCGTATCACGGCTGGCTGTTTGGCTACAACGCCGGCAACGTCCAGCAGCAGGCCGGTGTTTTCTGCACGACTCCCAATGGCGGAGAAGCCGGGATCTGGTCGTCCGGCATGGGACCGGCGGCCGACAGCAACGGCAACATCTACGTCATGACCGGCAACGGCACGTTCGACGCGCCCAATGGGAGCGATTATGGGAATTCGTTCATCAAGCTCAGCGCATCCAACGGGACGCTGGCTGTGGCCGATTGGTTCGCGCCTCACGACGAGCAGTCGCTGAGCGATGCGGACCAGGACGTCGGCGGCGGCGGGCCGGTGCTGATGCCGGGCACGAATCTCCTTGTGGGTGTTGACAAGATCGGCAGGATGTACGTGATCAACCGAAGCCATTTTGGCGGCATCGTCCCGACCACCGACACCAACATCGTGCAGGAGTTTCAGGCCGTGGCCGGCGGCCCTGGTGTCGGACAAAGCCCCGTCTTCTGGAGCGGACCGACGAACCAGCTTGTGTTCACCTGGACCACCAGCGACGTGCTCAAGGCGTACCAGTTCAATGGATCCACCTTCCAAACCACGCCGGCGGCCCAGGGCACTGTCTACCAGGGCCGCGCCGGCGGGACCTCCCTGTCGGCCAACAGAAACGCCGCCGGCAGCGCCATTGTTTGGGGCATTGAGGGCCAGAACAACGGCGGGGAACTGCATGCTTACAGCGCCATCAATATTTCCAACGAACTCTGGAACAGCCAGCAAAACGCCGCCCGCGATTCCCTCGGCAACTACGCCAAATTCTGCGCGCCCACCATCGTCAACGGGAAAGTCTACGCGCCCACGACCGCCAGCCAGTTGGCCGTCTACGGTCTGCTCGGTACGCCCTATCACCTCTGGCAGCAGCAAAACTTCTCGAGCGCCCAATTGACCAATGCCGCCGTCAGCGGTGACACCGCCAGCCCAGCCGGCGACGGTATCCCCAACCTTATGAAATACGCCTTCAACCTCAAACCGTTTGTCCCCGGCGCCGCCGGCCTGCCTGTGGCCGGCCTGCAAACGGTCGGCGGCACCAATTATCTGTCGATCACCTTCAACCGAGTCCTGTTTGCCACGGACGTTTCCTACACCGTGCAGGTTTCCGGCGACTTGATTACCTGGAACTCAGGGCCGGTTTACACAGCCCCCGCCGGCACGCCCATTGACAACGGCGACGGCACCGAGACGGTCACCGTCCAGGACATTGTCCCCGTCACCGCCGCCGGCGCCAGATTTATCCGGGTCCAAATCAACGGCCCCTAAACAGATTGTGGAAACAGTGTTTTTGTGGTACAAGATATGCGCTTCGCCATGAGGCGAATTCAGCCCTGACGGGTCAGGGTGAGGGAGATCAATGGCCATGACCGGCTGCCATTACACGCGGCAAATAGTGCGTCATCTGTCACGGCGATTCATCGCCTTGGCGGTCGCGGCTTTTCCGCTGACTGTCCTTCTGTTGTCGCCATCGGGCGCCGCGGCGGTCGATGTGTGGACGCAGCACAACGACAATTTTCGCACGGGCGCCAATCTCAACGAGTTCACGCTGACCACCTCCAATGTGAACACGGGCCAATTCGGCAAACTGTTCGCGCGCGCGGTGGACGGCCAGATCTATGCCCAACCGCTGTACGTCCACAGCCTGACGATTTCCAACAGGACGCGCAACGTCATCTACGTCTGCACCGAGCACAACAGCGTGTTCGCCTTCGATGCCGACGATCCCGCCGCCTCCAACGCTCTCTGGCAGGTGAACGTCGGCCCGTCGGTTTCCTACACCGACGTGGACAGTTGCACGGACCTTGCTCCCGAGATCGGCATCACCTCCACGCCGGTCATCGATCTTGTCAACAACACCATCTTCGTCAGCGCCAAGACCAAGGAATCAGGCAACTTCTTCTACCGGCTCCACGCGCTGGACCTGCTTAGCGGCCAGGAGAAATACGGCGGGCCCGTGCTGATCCAAGCCAGCGCGCCCGGCTCGGGCGACGGCAGCGTCGGCGGGACCAACACCTTCAATGCCTTGCACCAGTTGAATCGCCCCGGGTTGCTGTTGTTGAGCAACGTGGTCTACCTGGCCTTCGGCTCGCACTGCGACTGGACGCCGTATCACGGCTGGCTGCTGGGCTATAACGCGACCAACCTGCAGCAGGTCAGCACGCTGAACACGACTCCCAATGGCAACGACGGCGCGATCTGGTCATGCGGCATGGGACCGGCGGTCGACCCCGCGGGCAACATTTACGTCATGACCGGCAACGGCACGTTCGATGCGACCAACGGCGTCGATTTCGGGCAATCGTTCCTCAAACTCAGCACGTCGAACGGGCCGCCGGTCATCGTCGATTCGTTCACGCCCCACGACGCGGCGACGCTGAACCTGACCGACCTGGACATTGGCACGGGCGGGCCGGTGCTGATGCCGGGCACAAACATTCTGGTGGGCCTGGCCAAGACCGGCGCGATGTACGTGCTCAACGAGAACCATCTGGGCAACTTCGTCACCTCCTCCGACACCAACACCGTGCAGGTGTTCCAGCCCGTGCCGCCCGCGGATTGCATCGGACAGTGTCCCGTTTACTGGAACGGGCCGACCAACCAGTTCCTGTTCCTCTGGACCGGCGGCGACGTGCTGCGGGCCCTCAAGTTCAACGGAGCCACCTTCCAAACCACGCCGCTGGCCACCAATACCGTGGCGCAGAACGACCCCGGCGGCGGGCTTTCTCTGTCGGCCAACGGCAATGCGACCGGGACCGCCGTTCTCTGGGGCACCTGGGGCACGCCCGGCGCCGCCGATGGCGCGTTGTACGCCTATGATGCCGGCAACGTCGCGCATGAACTCTGGGACAGCAGCCTGATCGGGCGCGATGCGCTGGGCAGTCTGGCGAAGTTTTGCGCGCCGACAATCGCCAACGGCAAAGTCTATGTCGCCACCGCCTCGGGCAATCTCGTCGTGTACGGTCTGTTGCCATCGCCGCCGCAATTCCAGGTCACCGGGATCTCCCTGTCCAACAATGACGTGATGCTGGCCTGGACCGCGTTTGGCGCGACAACCAATTACGTCCAGGCCACCGCCGGCGACGGCGGCGGTTACTCCACCAATTTCACCACCATCAGCCCGCCCATCGGCATCCCCGGCACCGGCCCGACCGCCACCAATTACATCGACGCGGGCGGGGCAACCAATCAGCCCGCCCGCTACTATCGCGTGTCGATGGTCGGCCCGCTGGCCATCGACAATGCGGCCGATCCGGCCTACAGCGGAGGCTGGCCCGGCGGCAGCAACGGCGGCCGGGGGTATGGGCCGTGGACGTTGACGGCCTCCAGTCCGATTCAAGGCGCGGGCAACGGGTTCTTCATCGGGTTCTCAACGAACAACGGCGGTTTCGCCTCGCCGGGCATCGACGTCAACGGCAAATCATGGGGCATCTACGCCAACAACAACAATTACACCGCGGCGTACCGGCCGTTTCTCAGCCCGGTGCCGGTGGGCGGCACGTTGCGCGTCGACATGGACAACGGGTACATCAGTTCCAACAGCGCGGTCGGTTTTGTGCTGCGCAACGGCAATGCTGCCGCGAGCTACACCAACTACAACACAGGTTCGCGGCTGGAGTTCCTCTACATCGGCTATGCCCCCACCAACAGTTACCAGGTGGTCGACGCCGCCGCGCGCCATGCGATCGGCGTTCCGTTCACGACCACGGGCCTGCGGCTGTACTTCACGCTGGGAACCAACGACACCTACACCCTGACGGTCGTGGACAACGCCACCAGCGCGACCGATGTGGTCTTGCATGGCACGCTGGCGGGGGCGACCAATAGCACGCTCGACAGCATCGCTGTCTACAACCGCAATGCCGGCGACGGTCCCCCGTTTGACGCGTTCTTCAATTCCCTCCAAATCAACGGCCCGTAAGGCAAACGCGCGAGGTCGCGTGGTTGTGGCCGCGTGGTTTCTGTGGTACAAATGATTCACCTCGCCGCCAGGCGAATACACGCCCGTGGGTCTCGGAGCAGGGAAGATCAATGGCCATGGCCGGCAGCCGTAACATGCGGGAAACAGCGCGTTATCCGTCACGGCGGTCCGTCGCCGCCGTGGTTGTTTTGTTGTTGTCGGCCGTTCTCCTGTTGTGGCCGTCACGCGGGGCGGCGGTGAATGTGTTGACGCAGCACAACGACAATTTCCGCACGGGCGCCAACCTCAACGAGTACGTGCTGACCACCTCCAACGTGAACACGGGCCAGTTCGGCAAACTGTTCGCGCGCCCCGTGGACGGCCAGATCTTCGCGCAGCCGCTCTATGTCCACAACGTGACCATCTCCAACCAGACCCGCAACGTCATCTACGTCTGCACCGAGAGCAACAGCGTCTACGCCTTTGACGCCGATCATCCAGCCGCGTCCAACGCGCTGTGGCGGACCGGCCTGGGCGCCCCGGTCCCCGCGTCCGCCGTGGGGGGTTGCCCCTTCATCAGCCCCGAGATCGGCATCACGTCCACGCCCGTGATCAATCCGTCCAATAACACCCTCTACGTCGAAACCAAGACCGTGCAGGGCACGAACTATGTCCAAAGCCTGCACGCACTGGACATCACCACCGGCCTGGAGAAGTTCGGCGGGCCCGTCGTCATCCAGGGGTCCGTACCGGGCACGGGCGACGGAGGCACGACGGTCGTCTTCAACGCCTTCACCCAGGTCAATCGCCCGGGACTGCTGCTGTTGAGCAACGTCGTCTACGTCGCCTTCGGATCGCACTGCGACTTCTACCAGTATCACGGCTGGTTGTTCGGCTACAACGCGACGAACCTCCAACAGGTCGCCATTTACAATACCACGCCCAACGGCAGCGAGGGCGCGATCTGGTCCTGCGGCATGGGACCGGCCGCCGACAGCAACGGCAACATTTACGTGATGACCGGCAACGGCACGTTCGACAAGAACACCGGCGGCCCTGATCTGGGCGATTCCTTCATCAAGTTCAGCACGTCCAACGGCACGCTGGCCGTCGCCGACTGGTTCACCCCGTACAACCAGGGCACGCTCGACTCGCAGGACCTGGATCTCGGCTCGGGCGGGGCGGTGGTTCTGCCCGGCACGAGTTTCCTCGTCGGCGTCGGCAAGACAGGCCCGATGTACCTGCTCAACGAGGACCATCTCGGCGGGTTCTCCAGCGCAGGCAGCGACACCAATGTCGCCGAGGAATTCATGGCCGGTGTGTCCACCTGCTGCATTGGGCAAAACCCGGTTTACTGGAACGGGCCGGCCAATCAATTCATCTTCCAGTGGAGCGGCGATATCCCGCTCAAGGCCTTTTCGTTCAATGGCTCCTCGATCCAGAGCAATGCGGTGGCCACCGGCGCCACGACGCAAAGTTCCAGCACGGGCGGGACGTCGCTCTCGGCGAAAGGAAACACCGCCGGCAGCGGCATCGTTTGGGGCACCGAGTCCGGCAACGGCGGCACGCTGCACGCCTACGACGCCACCAACGTGGCCGACGAACTTTGGAACAGCCAGCAAAACGCCGCCCGGGACGCGCTGTCCTCGTTCGTGAAGTTCTGCGCGCCCACCATTGTGAACGGAAAGGTCTACGTCGCCACCTCGAACCAACTCGTCGTGTACACTTTGCTCGCTGCCCCCTACCAGCTCTGGCGGCAGCAAAACTTCTCCAGCGCCCAACTGACCAATGCCACTGTCAGCGGCGATACCGCCAGCCCCGCCGGCGACGGCATCGCCAATCTCACCAAATACGCCTTCAACCTCAAACCGTTTGTCCCTGTCACCGGCGGCCTGCCCGTGGACAGTCTGCAAACGATCGGCGGCACCCACTATCTATCGATCACCTTCAACCAAGTCCTCTTCGCCACGGACATTTCCTACATCGTCCAGGTCTCCGGCGACATGGCCACCTGGAACTCAGGGCCCGGTTACACGGCCCCTGTCGGTACGCCCATCGACAATGGCGACGGCACCGAGACGGTCACCGTCCAGGATGTTGTCCCCGTCAGCGCCGCCAACTCCAGGTTCATCCGGGTCCAAATCAACGGCCCCTAAGCCGTTCCGAAGCCGCGGCGGGCGACGTCATCGCCAGTGGCCTGCAAACCATACGCCGCCGTAGCCCCGGCGCTCCCAGCGTCCGGAAACCCAGATCGCTCCCCGGTATGGCGGCCGCGCCCAGCGTCCCGACACCCAGACCCATCGCCCGCCGTACCAGGCCCATGAGCCTTCAACCCAAAAGTAATCAGGCCCGGGCGACGCGTAGACAACTTCGTTCACCGGCGGCGGAGGCGGCGGCCCGTCGACCTCAACGGCTTCGTTGTAATTGGCGGGAGGCGGAGGTGGAGGCGATGACGCGTACTGGCCCGGGGTGTTGATCATGAAGTCGATGACCCGCTCGCTGACGCCACCGTCCTTAAGATCGATGATCTCCGCCGTGCTCAGGCGATAGACCGTGCGCGAATTGCGGATCTGGCTGACGATGACGTCGTCGCTGACCCCGGCCCTGGCGAGCGCTTTGATGTCCGCCAAGCCGAGCGGCTGGCCCTGGTCAACCCTCTGCAGGGTCTGCGGATACTCCCGTGCCAGCCTCTCACGCTGTTGCTGGTCGATGGAGTTGCCAACGATCGCGCCCGTCAACGCGCCGATCGCCCCGCCAATCAGCGCGCCCGCGCCGGCATTGTGAGAGGCGCTCCCGATGATCGCGCCCGCGCCCGCGCCGATGGCGCCTCCGGTCAGCGCGCCGGTGGCGGTGTTGTCAGGCCTGCCCGAAGGTGTCTCGCATCCCATCAGCAGCAGACCCGCGCTCAAAATCGTCAACCCAATGATCCGATGATTTGTGCTCATGTTGTCTCTCCCTACTGGCTTAGACGCATCAACCCCCGTGAGCGTTACAAAGGGCTGCTTCATTACAGATAACATGTTGATGTTTAATAAGTTGCGCGATAGGGCGCCTCCGGCGGATGAGGCTAGCTGAGCAGAATGAATCCGCGGCGCAGAAGCGCGAGCAGGCAGGTGTAGGCTTCCAGGTCCGTGCCGGGGAAATGGTCCACCACGGCCTCCAATGTATGGTAGTGCATCGCCAACTGGAAAATCTGGATCTCTTCGGTCGCCAGCTCGCGCAGGTTGCTCTGCGCGGAAGGCGCCGCGGTCAATTGCGACGCCGGCAGCGGGATCTTGCCTTCCAACAGGCGCATCTCGTCGAGATAACGCATGCCCTCAAGCACCAGCGAGGTGGTCGAGCCGGTGATTTCCTCCGACACCGTGCGCTCCTCCGCCGGGCCGAGTTCGAATGTCCCGGTCGTCCAGGCGAACATGCGGAACAACGCCTTGTAAGGGCGCACCGCCAGGTTGCCGTCGATGGTCGCGTAATAAATCTGTCCGTTGCGCAGGAAGATTTTGCCGACGGCCTGGCCGGAACGAATGGTCAACACGCCGCTCTTGGTCGGGTCGGCCAGCAGTTGCAACAAGTCGGGCAGTTTCACCTGCTGGATGGAACCGGACATTGACGCGGGCACCTGCGTGGCAGCCTGCCGGGGTGCTTCGTGCGAGTGCATGTTCTTCGGCGGCGTGATCAGGCGCGTCTCGCTGAAGGACGACAGTTTGAGCGTCGAGGAGCCAATGACGATTTCGTCCCCCATCCGCAGGTCCACGGGGGCCGTCAGCCGCTGGCCGTTGACGAACGTGCCGTTGCGCGAACCGAGGTCCTGGATGACGATTTTGCCGCCGCGCGTGGAAATCTTGGCGTGTTTGCGGGACACCTTCTCGTCCATCAACAGCAAGTCCACGTCGCTGACGCGGCCCACCACGATGTCCAGGTTGCCCGGCAGCGGGAACTCCCTGCCCTGGTCCTTGCCCGCCACAAAAGAGAGAATGTATTCCAGCATGCTTGTCCGGTTCTAGCCGCGCGCTTCCTTGTCGCGCGCCCGAATACTACAGGGTGCCTCCGTCACGGTCAAGGTGACGCGAGATAAACCGCGCGATTGGCCGGTCCGCTTCAATGCAGCACCGGGGCAATCAGCAGGCCGATGGCGTAGGTGATCATCGCTTCGCCCAGGCCCACTACCGTCATCTCCGTCCCGCTCTTCAGCCACGAACGGCCCGTGACGATCACCTTCGACGCGCCCACCGCGAAATGCGCCGCCGTGCTGACGACGAACGACGCGATCAACGCCGGCTTGCCGGTCATGACAAAGAACGGAATGATCGGGATGAACGCCCCCAGCCCCGTGCTGGCCATCGCGCTGAACGCCGAGACCAGCGGATTCGGAAACGCCCGGTCCGACAACCCGAGTTCCTCATGGGCCAGCGTCTTCAACAGCTGTTCGGGTTGCTCCGCCAGGCGGGCGGCCAGCAGCTTCGCTTCCTCGGGCGAAAACCCCTTCAACTGATAGAACAATTCCATCTCCTCGCACTCTTCCTCGGGCGAGACCTCGATCTCGTGGCGTTCGTGCTCGACTTCCGATTCGTAAATCTCGCGCTCGGACTTCGTCGCCAGATACGCCCCGCTGCCCATCGACAGCGCCGAGGCAATCGCCGTGGCGATGCCGCCGAGCAACACGAATTTCGCGTCCACGTTCGTCGCGCCGGCCACGCCGCTGACCACGCCGAAGGCCGCGCCCAGGCCGTCGTTGACGCCGTAAATCGCCTGGCCGATCCAGCCGCCGCCGCGCACGTGCCAGCGTTCCGCGCCGAGGATCTTGTTGAGCTTGCGCTGGGCGGGCGGGGCGGCGTTTTCGGTCATCTCGCTGAGCACCCGGCTGTGCGCCTTCTCCTCGCGCTGCGCGTCGAGGATTTGCGTGCGGACTTCCTCGCTCGGGGCGACCCGGGCCAGCTCGTCGTACATCGCGTCGGCGTCATTTTCCGCCGCCTCGAGTTTCGTCACCGCCGTGTCCGTGCCGTTTTGCACCAGCACCCAGCGCCGCATCTTCTCGAGGGCCGATTCCGCGTACTCCCCCGGTTCCACCCCGAGTTCGCGCAACCGGACCGCCCAATTGGCCGCGTGTTTGTCCTCCGCTTCCGCCAGCCGCAACAGAATCGCGCGCCGGTCGGCGTTGCGCTCGCCTTCGGCCAGCGCCCGGTAGGTGCGCGCGCTGCCCATCTCATCGCGCCAGGCCTGCTGCAATCCACTGATTAATTTGTCGCGTTCCGTCATGCTGGCTGCAAACGTTAACAAGAAACCGGCCGATGCGCAATGCAACCCGATGATTGGTAGTGGGTCGGTTTGTTGTAGTGGCGTCCGTCCCGGACGCTTTTGTCAGCCCCGCCGCCGGGACGGCGGCCGCTACAACCCGCCAGCCGTCATTGGCTGTTTTTGACCACTCGGCGGTCATGTTTGGAAAATTTATGGTTGGACTAGGTTTGACTAGGTGCGACTAGGTCGGACTAGGTTTGACCAGGCCGGTTTTGTCCGACCTTCCCGCCGCCGTCGCCTGCCATTTTGTCACTGACATCGCCTTTCCGAGTTGCCGTTGCCTAAAGACAACTCATGCGCCGCTGTCCGGGCCGTCCCTGCCCACACAGCGCTATGCCACATTCATAATCTATTTTGAGAACGTTGTCAACGGCGATGTGGTCGGGGCTGAACCCAGCAAGCGCGGCTACAGAGGGAGGCGACGGGTCACGCCGTAAAGCCCTGCTGCGCCTTTGCGTCCTCCGCGCTTCGAAGCGTCTTTGAAACCGCTTGACAGCGGGTAGCATTATGCTACCTTGATACACATGAGTCAGCCCGTGAAATTGTCGGATGAGTTGGTGCTGGATGCCCGGTTGGCGGCAGACGCTCTTGAGCGCTCGCTGGCCAAGCAGGTGGAACTTTGGGCCAAACTTGGCCGGGCGGTTGAACTGGCGCTGGACATTCCAAACGTGATCGCGCTTCGACGAGCCGGCACGGCCCGGCCGTTGTCCGAGTGTCTTGAATCGGTGGATTCGCCTGAAGGTCATCAACGTTTCCATGATCTTATGGCGAGTGAGCCCTGGCCCCATTATGAAGCGCATCCGAAAAGGCGGGGTCTTCTCATTCGGATTGACGCAACGGGGAAGCGCACCGTTGGACGGTTCGTCAACCGGGAATTTCGACAGGTTGCAGCGCAACCACGCGTCCGGCTTTCTGTGAATGCAGGCAAAGCAACCGAACGACCTTCGGTTCGCAAACGGGCTGTTTCAACTTCCTGAAGAAACGGTTGCGGCGCCAGAATGGATCTCCCCTTGGATCGCCGACCGCTGATCGTGGCCGTGGCGGGCCCAAACGGCGCCGGGAAGACGACGTTTTGTCGCTTCTATCTCAAGGACGCCGCCCTCCCGTTTATCAACCCCGACCGAGTGGCGCATGATTTCAAACTCGATCCGTATAAGGCCGCGGACTTGGCAGCCAAAATGAGACGCACCATGGTTGAGGAGCGGGAGAGCTTTGCTTTTGAGACGGTCTTTTCTGATCCTGTGGGCGACAAGTTGGGATTCCTGACGGAGGCGGCGGATTCGGGTTACAATGTCGTTCTTTGCTTTATTGGAATTTCGAGCCCGGAAGTCTCCGAGCAACGCGTCGCGATGCGTGTAACGCAAGGCGGACACGACGTGCCCGCTGACAAGTTGATTTCCCGATTCCCCAGAACCTTGGCGAACCTGAAACAGGCAATTCAGACGCTTCCGCGCGTCTGGATTTTTGACAACGACAACACCGGCAAGCCATTCCGTCTGGTTGCCGTTTATGAAAACGGCGCGATGACGGTTCGAAACGAGCCGGTTCCGGCTTGGCTCGCCCCTCTATTACCGTAAAGACCGTCTTGGCGGATTTACGGAAGCGTATGCGGACGACTTTGTTGCGGTTGGCGGCGCAGGAGACAATCTCAGCCGGCGGGATTTGATGTCGAGCCGTTCCGCCATGAATCCGGTCAGCTCTTGCGGCGGCGGAGGAAGGCGGCGCCCAAGAATGCAAAGGCGACCAGGGCGATCGCGGATGGCTCGGGAATCAGGGCCAGGCCCGCCGGGGTCAGGTTCCAGCCGATCACATCGAGGGCCTCCAGTTCGTTGGGGCCCAGGTTTGGTTCGGCCTCGGAGCTGGTGCCGCCGAAGGCGTCCTGGACTTGCGGCGGGGTGTTCCCCTGCCCGTCCGCCGGTGTGACGCCGTCTCCCCAATCAGCGAAATCCCCGTCGGGGCTCTGGTTGAAATGCACCAGGGGCGTTTTGCCGCCATCGATGGAGAAATAGGACACCGTGTTCGCGTCGTTGGTGTAACTCCGGATGCCCAGGCCGCTGTAACGGAAGAGATCCAGCGCGCCAACCGAGGTTGCGAGACCGCCCGCGTTTGTTGAAATCCTCGAACCCGTCCCACCGATGCCGAGGACTTCGTCGATCTCATGCATGGCCACGGAGACCAGGTCGTACTTGTTGGTATCCTGCAGGCCGCTGCGGGAGAGATTCATGAGCCCCATGTTCAGCGAGATGGTGCTGTCGAAATTGGTCCCGTTGTCCGCGATGGCTGTTTCCCCGAGAGCCCGGAGGACGGAGTCGGCGAGGTGGACATTCGCGTTGGCGTTCACCGGGTTATTCGGCCCGGCGGGAAGCGTGGCGAGGGCGGTGGTGTCATACGACGAGAGTGTCTGGTTGTTCTGGAGATCGGAGAGATATTGGGAGTAAGGCAGATCGTCCTGGATGGTCTGGCTTTGACCGAGACCGGTGTTGATGCTCTCGAAATCGATGGTGACGGTGATGGGATTGGCGATGTAGCTGTCGATAATCGAGATGTCCGAGTTGATCGTGGACTCGATGGTCGCGGCGTTCGGATCGCTTGTGATCGAGGTGCCAAAGGTCGGGTCGATCGTCAGGTTGGCATTTGCCGATACGCAGCAGACGGCAAGAATCGACAGACATGCGAGCAGCCTGAGTGCGGCGGTCATATTCCCCAACGTACCCTGAAATCGTTTCATATCCTGCCCTTTCGCCCGAAACTTATTTTGGCCTGCGTAGCTTGCAGGCCATATTTTTCTTGCCTCACCGAGGAATTCAGAGTGCCAGAGTCCCGGTACGGTAGCAAGCGGTTTATTGTGACAACTGTCGATGGGGCGGCGTTTGCGAAGGCCGGGTGGGTTTTGCTAGAATCCGGCCAAGGAAGGAGCGACATTCCATGCAAAAAATCACCCCGTGCTTGTGGTTCGACGGCAAGGCCGAGGAGGCGATGAAGTTTTATACCTCCATTATCAAGAATTCAAAGGTGGGGACAGTGACCCGGTACGGGGACGCGGGACCCGGGGCGAAGGGCACGGTCTTGACCGCGACGTTCGAGTTGGACGGGCAAGAATTCATGGCGTTAAACGGCGGGCCACAGTTTACCTTTTCGCCGGCCATCTCGTTCATTGTGAATTGCGAGACGCAGGAAGAAATCGATGCGCTGTGGGACAAGCTCTGCGAGGGCGGCGAACCCGTCGAATGCGGCTGGCTGAAAGACAAATTCGGCGTTTCCTGGCAGATCGTTCCCCGGGTGTTGGCCGAGATGATGCGAGACAAGGATCCCGCGAAAACGGATCGGGTCATGAAGGCCATTTTTCAAATGGTAAAACTGGATATCAAACGCCTGAAAGAAGCCTACGAGCAACCATAGGGCGCTGCGGGGTGACAGCGGCGCGCTCAGCGAGCGCGCCCTACCAACGACTAGAACGCCGGGTCAGGCCTTCGCCCGCCGAAGCGGGCTATGGCCTGCGAAGGCGGGTGACCCGGCCTACAACGGAAATCCTGCCCATCTGTGTTCATCTGTGGCTCCATCACAGCCTCGCCTGCGCTTGTTTCGCGGTAATGCCGGTGATGCGGACGACCTTGTTGCGGTTGCTGGCGCCGGAAATGATTTCCACCTGCCTGCGTTTGACGCCGAGCCAGTCGGCGAGGACTTCAATGATTGCGTCATTGGCGCGGCCGTCTTCGGGCGGGGCGGTGACGCACACTTTCAGGGCGTCGCCCGTCACGCCGGCTACCGCGTTGCGTTTGGCGCGGGGAGCGGCGCGGACGGGGAATGTAATCCCGCCGACGCCGGTTGTGATGCGCAACTCGCTCACTCGTTGTGCGGGATTTTGATGGTCGAGCCGCCGACGAATTCGCGCAGGACGGCATCGCCGGGGATGAGCCCGTGGTCGGCCACCTGTTCGCGGGTCAACCCTTCGACGGAATCCAGCAGGCATTTGACGCGCTGATAACGGATCTGGGCGTCGAGGAAGCCGCTGTACTGCGCCATTTCGCTGGGCTTGGGCAGGATGCCGCCGTCGGGGCCGGAGAAGAACGGTTTGAGCGCGGGCAGATCGAACGGCAGGCCGCCGTTGACGATGTGGTCGGCCAGGCCCATCAGCGGGATGATGCTGAACAGTTCGCCGGTGCGCACGTAATGCCAGTGCACGATGGTCGACAGCGGGCTGTGGTTGCGGTGCTGCACGTCGCGCAACATGCGCCGCATCAGCCGCACGTCGGTGAATTTCGTCAGGCGTTTGGTGCTGCCGTCGCCTTCGTAGAGGACGTTGAGCGTCTCGGTGTAGAGGCGGAATTGCGTCGTCGGATCGATGTCCTCGGTGATCGGCGGATAAAACCCGTGCAGGCAATCCAGCAGCAGCACCTGGTCCTTTTCCAGCTTGACCGGTTTGGACCCGGCGCGGCGGCCTTCCTTGAAATCGTAGAGGGGTTTGTCGATGGTCTTGCCTTCGAGCAAGGCCTTGAGGTGCTGGTTGAGCAATTGGATGTCCAGCGCCTCGGGTGTTTCGAAATTGCGGTCGTTGATCCAGTCGGACGGATGCTCGACCAGCGACCAGAAGTAGTCGTCGAGATTGAGCATCAGGAACCGCAGGCCCTGTTTTTCCAGGCGCTGCGTCAGCTTGACGGTCGTGGTGGTTTTGCCGGAGGAACTCGGGCCGCTGATCCAGAGCATGCGGATATTGTCGCCGGCGTTCATGCGCGTGGCGATTTTCCGGGCCGCTTCGTCGATCAACGCCTCGTACCCGGCCAGCGCTTCGTCGATCACCGGCTTAATCCGGCCGGAGCGCACCACTTCGTTCAGGCCGGCCACCGTGTCGCAGCCGTGGCGGCGGTTCCATTCCAGCGTTTTCTCCATGCGTTTGCGGGGGAAACCGTTGCCGACGAATTGGGTCTCGGTGATCGCGCCTTCACGGAGCCAATGGCGGCCCCAGCGGTAACATTCGTAGACGTCGGCGGTGCTCTGGAACCCGTAACTGCGCAGGATGTGGATCACCCGGTCCTGGATGGTCTCGATGGTCGGCGGGAAATTGGCGATCAGGTGCTGCGGCTCTGCGTTGAGGCAGATGACCACGGCCTCGGCGACGAATTCGGCGATCTTTTCGTCCGTGCCGTACGCCGCGAAAATCCTGTCGTTGACGCCTTCGAGGTAATCCAGCCGGAACCCGCCGATGGATTCCGCCGCGCGCAGGACGGCGCCGCGGATGTGGCCCTCGTCGAAATCGACCAGCGCCCGGTTGCGTTTCTGGATTTTGATGATGCGGTTTTGGACGGTCATGCGTCGCCTTTCGCCTGCGAAAACCATAGCATAGGGGTTGCGGCCCCGACAATAGCCTTGACGGGCCGTAACCGATTTGTTACCAGCCTGCGGGTCAGCGGGGGTCGCCCCCAAACACAGGAGGACGGGATGAATAAAGTACGGAACTGCATCGCGGAAGCCATCGGCACATTTGCGCTCATCTTCATCGGCATCGGCGCCATCAAGGCCGCGCCGGACAATCTGCTGGCCATCGCCTTCGCGCACGGCCTGACCATCGCGGTGTTCGTGTCGGCCACGATGAACATCTCCGGCGGCCATCTCAACCCGGCCGTGACCTTCGGCGCGCTGGTCGGCGGCAAAATCAGTTTGTCCGATGCCCTGCTCTACTGGGCCTCGCAACTGGGCGGCGCGACCATCGCCGCGTTCATCTGCCTCGGATTGTTCGGACGCGACGTCGTCGTGAACGGCACGCCGCAACTCGGCGGCGGCACCGGCCCGATGGCCGGGATCGTCATCGAAGCCATCGTGACGTTCTTCCTCGTGTTCGTCGTCTACGGCACGGGCATCGACTCGCGCGGCCCGAAAATCGGCGGCCTGGCCATCGGCTTGACCATCACGCTGGGCATTTTGTTCGCCGGCCCGCTGACCGGCGGCGCGATCAACCCCGCCCGCGTGTTCGGCCCCGCGCTGGCCGTCAGCTTCTGGGCCAACCACTACGTCTATTGGATCGGCCCGATGGCAGGCGGCGGCCTGGCGGGATTTGTGTACAACACGTTTTTGCTGAAGAAAGATTAGGGCAACAAGCTCGCCACCGGCGTCGGCGCGGCTTTCATGTGCTCGAGCTGATCGCTGGCCTGCTGGATCTTTGATGCCAACGCGGCCATCTGGCGGGTGAGCGCCTCGATCTGTTTTTGCTGTTCGCTGATCAGGCGGTCCTGTTCTTGCACCTGCCGGTGTTGCTTGAGGAATTCATTGAGCAGCATCGCGTTGACGGCCTCATAACGAACACTGAAGACCTGCCCCTGGGCGTCGCGCACAACGAGGTCCGGGTCCACCTTCGCCACATCTTCGGCCACCAATCCGAATTGCGGGACGCCTTCGGGATCAAGTTCTGGTTTGTAACGGAATTTCACCGGCTGCAGCGCGAGGATCACTTCACTATCACTGCCCATGCTCTGGATGGCATCCTTGAACCGCCTGGACGAAGGCGGTGCGCCGAGTTGCCCATTTTTGTTAATCACAACCGTACGTCCTATAACCGGTGTCCCAAATATCCCTGCTACGTAGGTGAACTTCTGCAATTCCTCAACCCCGATGTGGATCGTGTAGTCATCACTGGCCTTACCAGGATTGCCAATTTCGATGTTGTTGTTGCCCTGCTTTAAGTTGCAACCGGCGGAATAACCAAGCGCGATGTTGTTAGCACCCGTCGTGTTGGAACCAAGCGCCAACTTCCCGGCGGCGGTGTTGGCGAAACCGGACGTGTTGGCGCTGAGCGCCCACATGCCGTCGCCCGTGTTGTCGTAGCCCGTAATGTTGTTCTGGAGCGCATAGCAGCCGTTGGCTGTATTGTTTGAACCGCCAGTGTTTGAATTGAGCGCCGATTTGCCGTTGGCTGTGTTGTAGGCACCGCAGGTGTTGTATGCGAGCGCAAGCTGGCCGTTGGCCGTATTGAAGCCACCGCTGGTGTCGGATTGAAGCGACTCTTGGCCGATGGCCGTGTTGGCACCGCCCGTCATAGTGAAATTCCCAGCATTCAGTCCAACAAACGTGTTTCCGATATAGCCATGAAGAAAGGGGGATCCCCCGATGGAAATCACTCCATCCCCGCTCGCGTCCGTTAGCGGCAGGCAAAGGTTGTTCTGCGTAAAGCAGGCGCTGAGGACGGCCACAGGCAGGGACGCCTGCGCCGCCAGCAGCAGGAGCACGACGGGGACAAGGGTGAGGAATCTGGTCTTCATGATGGTTCTCCCAAGGGATGGTTGATGGTTGGCAACGGCGCAGGGGTGGCGTTGCGTCTGGACAGAACGAGATACAGTGCGCCCCGCGCGATGACTTGAGCCTTAATTTGCCTGCGACCGGCTGGAGGGACACGAATAAGGTGGAAACGCGACGAGGCGTCCTCTGCTTCGCTTCTCCAACTCGATGGGAAGTGAAACAAATAACGGCACTAATATCAATCTAATTTGGATTGGTAAGTCAACGCTACGCCCCGGGCGGCTTCTCCCCGAACAGATACATCTGCGGCGGCGGCTCGTTGACGGTGGGCTGGCCTTTGCCGCCGGCCGCTTTGCCTTTGGTCCGGGCCAGCTTGGGTTTGCCTTCGGCGGAAAGTTCGGCTTCTTCGAGGTTGGCCAATACTTCCTTGGCGCGTGCGAGGACTTCCTTCGGCAGGCCGGCCAGGCGGGCGACCTGGATGCCGTAACTCTTGTCGGTGCCGCCGGGGAGAATCTTGTGGAGGAAAATCACCTGGTCGTGCCATTCGCGGACAGCGACGTTATAGTTTTTCACGCGCGGCAACGTCGCGGCCAGTTCGGTCAGTTCGTGGTAGTGCGTCGCGAACAGTGTCTTCGCGCCGACGCGTTGTGCAGAATGCTCGGCGACTGCCCACGCGATGCTCAACCCGTCGAACGTGCTCGTGCCGCGGCCGATTTCGTCGAGCACGATCGAGGCTCTTCGGCGTGGCGTTGTTGAGGATGTTCGCGGTCTCGTTCATCTCGACCATGAACGTGCTCTGCCCGCGCGCCAGATCGTCGTTCGCGCCGACCCGCGTGAAAATCCGGTCCACCAACCCGACCGTCGCCCGCGCGGCGGGAATGTACGAGCCGATCTGCGCCATCAACACCAGCAGCGCCACCTGCCGGATGTAGGTGCTCTTGCCCGCCATGTTCGGGCCGGTGATGATGAGGATCTGTGCTCGCCGGTTGTCGAGCAGACGTGTCGTTCGGCACAAACCGCTCTTCGACCAGCGTCTGCTCCAGCACCGGATGCCGGCCATCGACGAATCTCGATCCGGTCGCCGTCGTTGACGCAGGCCGGCAATAATTCTGGTGCCGCGCCAGCTCCGCCAAACCCGCCAACACGTCCAGCGTGGCGATGCGCGGAAGCCGGTTCCTGGATCGAGTGCCGATTGTCTCCACCGCTGCGGCGCGGATCTGCTGGAAGATTTCGTACTCCGAGCGCGTTGGCCCGTTCCTCCGCGCCGAGAATCTTGTGCTCCATCTCCTTCAACTCCGGCGTGAAGAACCGCTCGCCGTTGGCGATGGTCTGTTTGCGGATGTAATCGGCGGGCACCTTCTCGAGATTCGTCTTCGTGACCTCGATGTAGTAACCGAACACGGAATTGAATCGCACTTTCAGCGACGGCGATGCCCGTGCGTTCGATTTCCTTCTGCTGCAAGCGCGGCGATCCACTGCCTTGCCCTCGCGTCGCGGCGCGGCGCAATTCGTCCAGCGCCGCGTGATGGCCGGGCTTGATCAGGCCGCCTTCCTTCAACGCCAGCGGCGGCGCGTCCACGATGGCGCGCGCGATCAGCGTCTGCAAGTTCGGGCAGCTCGGTGATTTGGCGCGGCCAGTTCCTCCAGCAACGCGCAGCCGACGGCAACACCGGCCAGCGGTCTTTTTCAAGTGCGGCAACGCGGCCAGCGATTCCTTTAACGCCACCAGGTCGCGCGCGTTGCCGGTGCCGACGCTGAGCCGGCCCAGGGTGCGTTCCATGTCGCGCACGCCGCGCAACTGCTTCGCGAAAATCGGCCAGCGACGTGCGGATCGTCGCAGAAGCGCGCGATCACGTCCTGGCGGGCGGCGATGGGCGCGGCGTTTTTCAGCGGATGCGTCAGCCACTCGCGCAGCAACCGCGCCCCCATCGGCGTGAGTGTGCGGTCGAGGCAGCCGACAAGCGTGTGCGCGCGGTCCGAGCGCGGCGATTCGAGCAACTCGAGGTTGCGCTGCGTGACGGCGTCGAGCACCATGAAATCGGTGACGGTGTAAACGCCGAGCCGGTGGATGTGGGCGGTGTTGCGGCGCAGGGTTTGTTGCAGGTAATGCAAGGCCGCGCCAGCCGCGCCGACGCCCGTGGTCAGCCCGCCCGCGCCGAACCCGTCCAGCGATTGCGTCTTGAAATGATCGCGCAACGTGAAGAAGGCGGTCTCGCGTTCGAACGTCCAGCCGTCGTGCGACGTCAGCGCCGTGAAGTGAAGAAGGGCTTTGGCCTGGTCGAGCCATTCGGCGGGCACGATGATTTCGGAGGGCTGCACGCGCGTCAGTTCGTTCTGCAATTGCTCGAGCGTGTCGAGTTCGGTCACTTTGAAATCGCCTGTTGTCAGGTCAATTAAGGCCAGGCCAAAACCGTCCGATGGAGTAGTTCCATCGCCCGCCGGACAAATGGACGCGAGGAAATTATTTCGCCCGGCATTGAGGATGTGCGCGTCGAAATGCGTGCCGGGACTGAGGATTTGGGTGACATCGCGCTCGACGAGTTTGCCGGGCACGGCTTCTTCAAGCTGGTCGCAGATGCGCGACTTTGCGGCCGTGCCCGCAGGAGTTTGCCGATGTAGCTTTCGGCGGCGTGGTGCGGGATGCCGCACATCGGCACGCCGTTGCGGCGCGTCAGGGCAAGGTTGAGCAATTGCGAGGCGGCCTTGGCGTCGTCGAAGAACATCTCGTAGAAATCGCCGAGCCGGAACAGCAACAGCGCATCGGGCGGAATCTGGTTTTTGACCCGCCGATACTGTTGCATCATGGGCGTCAGGCCATCGGATTTCTTCTGGGACTTGCCACTCGCCATCGCGGAGGGGATTATAGCGGCCGGGACGGGGCGGTCACGCCCTAAAACACGTTGGCCGAGTTTCCACACGTTGGGAAACCCGGCCCCGCGTTTACGACTTCGATCACTTCGTCGGTTCGTTGCCGATCGTTCAACAACTACTGGGACATCGCGATCTTCGTAATCTCCGTGCGAGAGCCGCAGATCGTTCCGCAACTTCTACACGGCGGGGCTTCCTCCTTGGATCATCAGGCATCCCCCATCCTGACGGATATTCTACTTAGCATCAGCCTTGCCAACGTTGGAAGTGCCTGCAATGCCGTGTAGTTGGATGGGGAGTTACACGAATGGCCGCTGACGCCGCCCGGATTTGGCCGCCTGAGGACACAAAAGTGTCCACGAATTGCACGAATAAGCCGAGCAAGCGGGAGCGAGCGAGTGCAAACACGAAGAACACGAAGAGCCGGAAATAATTATCCACGGATTACACCGATGCCACGGATTTTTTGGAATCACGACAACGATCCGCGTCCTATGGTGTCACCCCGAGCTTGTCGAGGGGTCTCTTCCGTGCCGTACGGAACGACAGAGATGCCTCGACAAGCTCGGCATGACAAAATGATGTGAGGTCTCAGTTTGAAGCTCAGACCTTTTACACTGCGGTTCATCGCATTCAATTCTGGTGTGATCGACTTCCGAAGGAATGATCGTGTCAATACTTGGGACTGCCCCCTTTAGACCCCTTTACTTTTCTCCAAATAACCCACCAGCATTGGCTGTCAGGCGTTGGAACGTCTTGACGCGGAGCGGGCTAATAAATAACTGGCTATGTAAAGCATCCCCGGTATCGCTAATGCCGAAACGAACCAATGCAATCGTTTCAAGGATATCATTAGCACGAAAAACAAGCACCAACCGACGAGGGAAACACATCCTCCGGCAAGTTCCCAACGCCAGCCGAGAAGAATCCCTATCAAAATCAGGGCTAAAGCGGCGAAACCCAACTGAATAATCCCTGACTGCGTAAAAAGATTCGGCATCCCTTCGCCAATCCCGATAGCCACAACTACAGCGACAGAGCAATGTGCCGATGATTCGTCCCGTCCAACGACAGACGGTTGCGGGCAACAATGCTTTGTCTCTCGTGTTCACATCCCCCGTTCCTCTCCCAGCCGTCGCCTCGCTGAATCAGAACCCGATCGACTCTCGCCAATTCAACACTCAGGCTACCCTTCCGCTCATGGCAAATCGAGCCAAATCCAACCCCGCCCGCATCCCGCCGCCGTAGCCCCCGCCCCAAAAAGGGGTCAGTCCCAAGTATTGACACAACACATCCGATGAAACCGGGCGCTGGAGTCAGCAATTCCTCGCGGCGGGGATGATATATCGCGGCGCGATATATCGCGTCCAGATCAGGCACGGAACGGAGGCGAAGCGGACGGCTGGGCCGGCCATTCCTACCAACGACCCGCCTTCGCCGAGGCTTCCGCCTACGCCAAGGCTACGGCGGACACGACGGCGGACAGGGCGGCGACGACTGATGAAATTAGGGATTGAAACGGACGGGACGTTTTAAATACATTCCCAATCATGAAGCCATCCCTTCTTGCAGTGATCGCTTGTCTCACGCTCCCGCTGGCGGCTTTGGCCGCAGAATCCGAAGGGGGTTACAATCATACACTTTTCAATCCGGTGCCGACGGACCAGATGCGGCCATTGACCTCGGAGACCTACGATGGCGTGATGGATGCCCGCACCTTGGATGCCGGTCATTATCAGGTGGAAGGCGAATTCATCAATTACTACTATAGTTCCCCGGTCCCTTTCAACTATGATCGAGACGAATACGCTTGGGAACCGCGCATTACAGTGGGATTGCTGAACAATCTCGATTTGTATGTTCGTCCGTCGTTCGAGATACGGAGGCATTATAACGAGAGCAGCTCCAGTGAGTTTGGACACATCAACACCGGAGTGAAACTCAATCTCCTCGGTGACGATAGCGGGATGTTTGCCGTGGCGGTTAAGCCTTATGTCTCCATTCCCACGAGTCGCGGCGATGGGTTTGGGGGCGGCGGCGTGTTGGGAGGTGGCGACGTGGCGCTGCTGGTGCGTTTGCCCTGGGAACTGTCGGTGAAGGTCGATTCGGAAGTTTACGCGACCGTGAACCAAAACGACGCGCATTTCATCGGTTTTTACAATGCCGCGAGCATCAATAAAACACTTTGTTCCAAGGCCGACGCGTACGCGTATGCGGATTCCACCGTCACCACCGACCCAAGCCAAACATGGTATGGCTTCGCCGGCTTGGGATTGAAATACAATTTCACCAGCAACCTGCAAGCGTTCGCGGGGATGGGATTCGGCTGGACTGCACCGAATTGGGTGTCGGGAGAAACCCGCGCGTTTGATTACAACCCGCGCGCCGGCTTTATCTGGCGGTTTTAAGGGCTTCCACCTTCGCCAATCCGCCTTCGTTAAAACTTCGGCGGACGGGGAAAAGGGGTCAGTCCCAAGTATTGACACAACACATCCGATGAAACGTGGCGTTGGTGGTCAGCGATTCCTCGCGGCGGGGATGATATATCGCGGCGCGATATATCGCGTCCGGATCGGGCGCGGACCGGGTACGAAGCGGACGGCTGGGCCAGCCGTCCCTACCAACGACAGGAGCGCCGGGTGAGGTTTGCCGCAGAGACACCCCTGCGGCGTCTTCGCATCGCTTCGGCTCCCGGCCTACAACGAAAGACGGACGGCACGACAGAGATCCCTCGACACGCTCGGGATGACGACGTAAAGGCCGGACTTTGCGTTTTCCGGCGGAACGGCGCGGCTCGGCTGGAGCCTCGCCCTCCCCCGTCTGCTCTAGCCACTAGCCACCTTGTCCGCCGAAGGCCCTGCGAAGGTGGACAGCCACTCGCCACTACACCGGTCAGGGGGTGATGGCGAAACGGTAGAATTGCTGGCTGATGGTGCCGCTGATGAAATTGGTGAAGGAGAGCGGGCCGCCGATGGCGTTGGAGACGGATGCGCCGGGGACGTTGGACCAGATCGTCGAGGCGGACAGCGCGTTGGCGGATTGCAGTTGATAGGTTTCGCCCGCGACGCTGGAGAAGCTGAAGACGACGTTGGTCCCGTTGGGGTTGTTGCCGCCGCCGGTCTCGGTGATGTTGGGTTCGTTCGGGTTCGTCGGGACGGGGAATTTGAATGTGTAGACCGTGCCTCCCGAGTTGGTGCCGCCGGCGGTGGCGGTGCCGTAGAGGTTGCCGTCGAAGCCCTCGACCGGGGACCCGTTCGGATAAAGACCGTCGCCGATAAAGGCGTCAAAGTCATGCACATAGACCAGGCCGCCTCCCGGGCCGATCTTGAACAGGGTGCCCACGCCGTTGGTGCCGCCCTCGAAGGTGACCCCGTACAGATAGCCGTCGCTGTTCTGCATCAGCCCGGCCTCGGGGGTGAGACCGTCCTCGTTGAGGCCGCCAAATTGATACAGGGTGGTCAGCGTGCCCGCGGAAGTGATTCTGAACACTGTTCCTTCGCTGTTGGTACCGCCCGCTGTGGTCGTGCCGAAGTAGTCGCCGACATAGCCTTGCACGATCCCTCCCATCGGGTGCTGGCCGTCACTGGGGGTGTAGCCAAATTGATGCAGACTGGTGAACGTGCCCGCCGAGGTGACCTTGTAGACGGTGCCGCAGCCGCCGAACGAGCAGTTGGCGCTGCCGCCGCCGTAGTAGGCTGCCCCATAGAACTCGCCGTCGCTGCCTTGATAGACCCCGGCGTAAGGATCGGACCCGTCCAGGCCGTTGGTGAACGACCAAATGACCGTTAGATCGCCGGTCGTATCGATCTTGAACACGCAGCCGTACCCGTGCGCTCCGCCGGCGCTGGTGGTGCCGTAGAGGAAGCCGTCGGTGCCCAGGACCAACGGCGCAAACGGTGTGTTCCCGTCAGGGTTGCCGGTAAAGGTGTGGATATTTGTCAGCACGCCCGACGGCGTCATTTTGAACACGGTGCCATAATGGTTGGTCCCGCCCGCGTAGGTGGTCCCGTAGAAGTTGCCGTTGCTGCCCTGGACGACCCCCGCTTCCGGGGTGTAGCCTTCGTTCGGCGCGCTGAATCCGAATTGATACAGGACGGTCTCCGTGCCGGCGGGAGTGATCCTGAACACGGTGCCGACGCCGTTGGTGCCGCCGAATTCGGTGGTCCCGTAGAAATTGCCGTCGCTGGCCTGGATGAGGTGCACGGTGTACGGCCTGTTGCCGTCGCTGCCGGGCGTGGGGCCGAATTGATGGATGGAGGTGAATGTCTGCGCGCCTGCCTCGCCAAGCAGTAATGGAATCACCACCGCAAGAATGCGTAATGTTTTCGCCCGTCGCCACCCGAGACAAATCCCTTTGCCCATAGCCACCGCTCCTCCGCCAGACGTTGCCAAACTCGCTCTTGAACGCGGGAAGGCTAGCATTTTTGCCCCGGTAAGTCGAACGTTTTTGGGGCCGTAGGAGCGCCCTTCCGGGCGCGACATTGATTAGAATCGCGCCCGGAAGGGCGCTCCTACGCAAATCGGGTTGTAGCGGCCGCCGTCCCGGCGGCGGGGCTGGCAGAAGCGTCCGGGCCTTCGCCCGCCGAAGCGGGCTACGGCCCGCGAAGGCGGGACGGACGCCACTACAACAAATTGACCCACGACCTGCCGGGGGGCCTGATCTAATAATCCTCGCACCGGCCCATGTGCGATTGGAGCGCGGCCATGGTGGTCTTGAGGGTTTCTTCGGGGACGGCGCCGACGGACACAGGTATCAGCAGGCCGAGTTGGCGATAGAATTCCTCCAGGGGCAAAGTGGTCCGCTGGTAAATCTCCAGGCGCACACGCGCGGCTTCAGGGCGGTCGTCTTCGCGTTGGATGAGCGGACTGCCGCAGGCGTCGCAGATGCCTTCCTTCTTGGGCGGATGCGCGGTGAGATGGAACACCGCGTGGCAATGGCCGCAGATCCGCCGGCCGCTGGAACGCGCGACGACCTCGTCGAGGGGCAGTTGGTAACAGAGCACGCCGTCCAGGAAAACATGTTGCTGTTCCAGGATCGCCTGCAACGCTTTTGCCTGGTTGACGGTGCGGGGAAAACCGTCCAGCAGGAAACCGCCGCCGCAACGGATGCACTCGACGCGTTCGCGCACGATCGCCAGGATGATGTCGTCGGAGACAAGTTCGCCGCGTTGCATGGCCTCCAGCGCCGCGGCCATGGCGGGTGTCCGCGCGCAATCCGTCTGTTTCTTCGCCGCGCGCAACACGTCGCCGGTGGAAAGATGGCAGGCGCCGAGGCGTTGCTGGAGCAGGTTGGCCTGGGTCCCCTTGCCCACGCCCGGCGCACCGAGGAGCACCAGCCGCCAGGGACGCAACAATCGCGGGGGAGCGGGATCACAGGCAAACACCGGGCCTTGCAGCCAGGCCGCACGATCAGGTTTGGCAGTCACTCGAACCTCCCACGGGGCGACAACTTCCTTATAGCAGCTTTTCCGGCGGCTACAAGCCGATTCTGGGTGGTGCCCTAATTTTGGATCATTTTCTGTAGCCGCAGGCTTTAGCCTGCGCCGTCGGCCAATCCGCGCACCCTAAAGGGTGCGGCTACATTGGCACCGGCGGGAAAACGCTCAAATTAGGCCACGAGCCGATTCTGGGACGCGGCCGTCAATCGCGGGCCAGCAGTTCCTTGAGGCAGGCGCGGAGTTGTTCGATGTCGAAGGGTTTTTCGAGCAGGATGCTGCCGGAACGATGGACGAAATCGGTGAACCCGCTGCGGCTCACGGCCTGGCCCGTGACGAACAGGAACCGGCCGGCCAGGTGCGGGTACTCCCTGGCCACTTCATTGTACAGCGCTTCGCCGTCGATGCGGGGCATCATCAAATCGCAGACCACCGCCTCGTAGTCCGTCTCGCGCAGTTTTTCGAGCGCTTCCATCCCGTTGGCGGCCAGGTCGGGCGTGAGGTTCTCGCGGATGAGGACTTCCGACAACAAATCGGCGAGTTGATAATCGTCTTCGACGATCAGAATGCGATGCACGATCTGCGCCGGGGACGTGTTTTGCGGCATGGCGGTCACTCGACCAGGACGCGCTCGATGCGTTCGAGCAGCGCGTGCAGCAGCAACGTGTGCGCTTCCTGGATGCGCCCGGTATCGGCGTGGCCGACGATCAATTCCAGGTCAGCCCGGCCTTTGGCCTTGCCGCCGTCCTTGCCGAGCAACGCCACGGTGGTGACGCCGAGTTTCTTCGCGGCGTCCAGCGCGCGCAGGATATTGGCGGAATTGCCGCTGGTGGTGAAACAGACCAGCAGATCGTTCTTGCCCGCCAGTCCTTCGATCTGCCGCGCGAAGAGTTCGTCGAACCCGAAATCGTTGCCGATGCAGGTCAGCAAGGTCGGGTCGGCGTTGAGGCAAATGGCGGGAAGCGAACGGCGGTTGTTTTTGTAGCGGCCGACCAGTTCCTCGGCCAGATGCAGCGCGTCGGCGGCGCTGCCGCCGTTGCCGCAGGTGAGCAGTTTACCGCCCGAGCGCAGCGAGTGCACGGCGGCTCCCGCGATCCGCTCAAAGACCGGTTCCTGCGCAAGCAGCGACTCGAATGCCTGGCAGGCATCGGCAACCATTTGGGGCAGGATGGGCCGCTTCATGTGCCCCATCTATACCCAGTGTCGCGGCCCGGTTCAACGTCTTTGTTGCTCAGGACATCCGGCCGGCGACGACTTCGCACCGCGCGGTTTGCAGGGCGGTGTGAATCTGGCGGAGCAGCCCCTGCGTCGGCTGCCGGAAGATGATCTCCAGATTCCCGAAGGCCGGATCGGCCTCGACCCGCAAGACGCTCGGCAAATGCCGGATCTGTTCGGCCGCCAGTTCCAGATATTCGCCCTCGGCGCTCCGGCGCACTGAAAGCTTCAATGTCCCCATCTCGGATTGTTGGTTTAGTTGCATATACTTTCCTTGATCCCTCGCTTGCGAATACATTAAAACCTCTTCGCGTCGAACCTGTTACAGCCAGACTCCAAATGGGTAAATTCAAACGGCCGGTCGGCGCGCCGACAGTGGAACGGCGAACGGGACCTGTGCTATAAGAGTCGGGAACCAATGAATCGAGTGATTTTGATGAAAGAAATACGCAGGTCGATGTGGGGAAGGTTATGGGCCGCCGGTTTGTTGCTGGCGCTGTTCGGAACGGCGAACGCGGGGGCGGCGGACCCGGCGGGCGTCACGCGCGTGACGCTCGGGAACGGGTTGCGCGTGATCATCGTCCGCGCGCCGCTGGCGCCGGTGACCACCACGGTCGTCAATTATCTGGTCGGCTCCAACGAAGCTCCCGACGGGTTTCCCGGCATGGCGCACGCGACGGAACACATCATGTTTCGCGGCGCGCCGGGATTGTCGGCGGACCAGTTGGCGGCGATTTCGGCGGCGATGGGCGGGGACTTCGATGCCGACACGCAGCAGACGGTGACGCAATATTATTTCAGCACGCCGGCGGAGGACCTGGCGCTGGCGTTGCGCATGGAATCACTGCGGATGCGCGATGTGTTGGCCACGGAGGATCTTTGGGGCCGCGAACGCGGCGCGATCGAACAGGAAGTGGCCGCCGACCTGTCCAATCCCGAATACGTGTTTTACGTCAAGCTGCTGGAAGCCATGTTCCACGGCACGCCGTACGCGCACGACGCGCTCGGCACCCGGCCGTCATTCGACCTGACCACCGGCGCGATGCTGCGGAAGTTTCACGAGACCTGGTACGCGCCCAACAACGCCATCCTGATCATCGTGGGCGACGTCCAGCCGGATGCCGCGCTGCGCGAGGTCAAACAGTTCTTTGGCGATATTCCCGCCAAGCAACTGCCGCCGCGGCCGGAGGTCAAGCCGCAGCCGGCCAAACCCGCCACGTTGACGATGACGAGCGATTTGCCCTACGGCGCCGCGCTGATCTGTTTCCAATTTCCCGGCTCGGACAGTCCCGACTACGCCGCGGTCAATGTGCTGGCGGACATCCTGGCCAGCCATCGCGGCCGGCTCTACGGACTGGTGCCGGAAGGCCGGGCACTGGACGCGGATTTCTCGTTTGAAAGTTTGCCGAAGGCGGGCTTGGCCTACGCGGAAGCGGAATTTCCCCGGGACGGAGACGGCAAGGCGCTGGTCGAGGAGGTCAAGAAGGCCCTGGCCGCGGAAATGAAGCACGGGTTCTCGGCCGACCTCGTCGAATCCGCCAAGCGCCACGAAGTGGCCGATGCCGAATTCCAGAAAAATTCCGTGTCCGGCCTGGCGATGGCCTGGTCGGAGGCGGCGGCGGTGGAAGGCCGGCAATCGCCCGACGATGACTTGAACGCCATCGAACAAGTGACCGTGGCGGACGTGACACGGGTGGCCAAACAGTATCTCGATTTCGATCACGCCGTCGTGGGCATTCTCACGCCGCAGGATTCGGGCAAACCGGTCTCCCATAGTTCGTATGGCGGCCGGGAATCCTTCGGCTCGTCGGCGGCCCGGACGGTGTCGCTGCCGGACTGGGCGCAGAAGACGCTCGAAACGCTCGCCGTGCCCGAGTCCACCGTCAACCCCGTCGTCACCACGCTGCCCAATGGACTGCAGCTCATCGTCCAGCCGGAAGCGCTCAACGGTTCCGTCGGCGTGTACGGCCACATCCGCAACAAACCCGAACTGGAAGCGCCGGCGGGCCAGGAAGGCGTGAACAAGGTGCTCGACCAGCTCTTTCATTTCGGCACCAAGTCGCTGGACCGCGTCGCGTTCCAAAAGGCGCTCGACGACATCGGCGCGGAGGAATCCGTGGGGCCGGATTTCTCGCTGCAGGTGTTGACGAATTATTTCGATCGCGGCGTGCAATTGCTCGCCGACAACCTGCTTCATCCCGCGTTGCCCGAGCGGGCGTTCAAGATCGTGCAGAAACAGGTGGCCGACACCGCCGCGGGTGAATTGCAAAGCCCGGAATTCCTCACCAAACAGGCGCTGCGCAAAGCGGTGTTTCCCCGGTACGACCCGATGTTGCGCCAGGTCACCCCGGCCACGGTCAATTCGCTGAAGCCGGAGGACGTGGCCGGCTATTATCAGCGCGTGTTCCGGCCCGACCTGACCACCATCGTGGTCATCGGCAACGTCACCGCCGACCAGGCCGGGGCGGTGGTCGGGAAATGGTTTTCCGGCTGGCAGGCGGCGGGAGCAAAACCGGAAACGGACCTTCCGCCCGTGCCCTTCAGCACGTCGTCCGCGACCGTCGTGCCCAACGCCAGCCGCGTCCAGGACAAGGTCGTAGTGGCGGAAACACTCGGCGTGACCCGGTCCGACCCGGACTACTACGCGCTGGAATTGGGCAACCGCGTCCTGGGCGGCGCATTTTACGCGACCCGCTTGTACCGCGACCTGCGCAAGGAAGCGGGGCTGGTGTACTTCGTGGAATCGATGTTCAACATCGAAAAGACCCGCTCGGTCTATGAGGTCGAGTTCGGTTGCGATCCGCCCAACGTCTCGAAAGTCCGCACCGTCCTGGACCGCGACTTGAGGGACATGCAAACCACGCCGGTCGCGGCGGACGAGCTGCTGCAGGCCAAGGAATTGGCCCTGCGCGAGATCCCCTTGTCGGAATCCAGCACGGAACACATCGCCAAGGCGTTGCTCGACCGCGCCAGCCGCAACCTGCCGCTGGACGAACCGGTCCGCGCCGCGCGGATTTATCTGCAACTCACGGCCGGCCAGGTACAGGCCGCTTACGCCAAATGGCTGCGTCCCGAAGCCCTCGCGCAAGTCGTCCAGGGCCCCGATCCGCACTAAGCGCGCCCGGCACAATTTGACATTATTCTGTAGCCGCACCCTTTAGGGTGCGTTGATAGCGCACCAACGCAGGCTAAAGCCTGCGGCTACAGGGTTTCGTTAGCGCTCTAAGCCGCAGGCAACTCCGCACTCGCTAGCCGAGCAACCTGACCAGCCCCACAAAATCATCGTCGCCCCACCCCCGGCGCAGGCCTTCTTCGTAGAGCTTCACCAACCCCTGCGTCTGTGGCAGCGGCACGGCCTGGCCCGTCTCCAGGGCCAGCCGCAGGTCTTTGGCCATGTGTTTCAGCGAGAACTGCGGGGAAAACTCCCGCGCGCGCAGCTTCGGTTCCTTCAAATCGGCCACGCCGGAATGTGACGCGTTGATTTTCAGCGCCGCGAAAAAAATGTCGTCCGACAGCCCGGCGGCCCGCGCCAGCGTCCGGCTTTCGCAGAGCGCCTGCGCGACGAGGGCGATGTTCAGGTTCATGGCCAGTTTCAGCGCCGAGGCGCTTCCGATGGGGCCAACGTGCATGATCGTCCGGCCCAGCCGCGCCAGCACCGGACGCGCCCGTTCCAACAAGGCCGGGTCGCCGCCGATGTAGAACACCGTTTGTCTCTGTTCCGCCGCCGGTTTGCTTCCCGTGAACGGCGCTTCGAGGAAAAGCGCGCCGGTCGCAGCGACCTGTTGGGCAAACGCGCGCGTTGCCTGCGGCGACACGGTGCTGGATTGCATCACGATCTGTCCCGGCTGCAGCACAGGCAGGATCATGTCCAGCACGCTCTGGACCGCCGGCGGACCGGTCACGACAATAATGATCAGCTCCGCCCCCCGCGCCGCGTCCGTCGCCTGGGCGGTATAAAACGGCAGCGTCTTTGCCGTCCGGTTCCACCCCCGCACCTCATCGCCGTCCGCGTGTAAATTCCGCGCCCAGGTCCCGCCGATAATGCCCAATCCAAACACCCCGATTTTCATAGCGATCCTCCCGAGTTTGGGAACATACGTCCCCTCTGCTCTTGAGGCAAGACCGGGCGGAAGGTCAGCCAATGACAGGAGCCCCTACCCCCTCGCTCCTGCCATTTTCGTCTTGCCGGGACTGGGAGTTGCCGTCTGTCAAGCGGCTTGTCCCGGCAAGGCCGGGGCTGAATGAGAAACTATTTTCCTAACGCGATGAGACGGCGCAGGACCAATGCGGCCAGTCATCGCCTTTGTGGCGGTTGTTTTTCCAATGCAACGGCTGCAGGTTGTGCAGGTCATCCGAGCCGTCTTTCGAGGCCGGCCGGATGTGATCGATCTCCCAACCGTAGTCGGTGGCGGTCCCGTACGCGGACCGCAACATGGCGGCCCCGCAAATGTCTTTGCGGATGTAATCAGGATTATATCCCGGGATGACGCCCGCTTTGCTCCACACCGCGTCCACAATCAACTCGTCGAAGGGTTCGCCGGTGGACATCATGCCGGATTGTCTGTCTGCGACTTGGCCTTGTTGCATAAGATCTCGCCTTTCTTTCCGCGCCCGAGTGCGCGAGGTTCTGCCAATCGCATCGGGTGTGCCAACGAATGCCCGGCGGCGGTCGGCGCCATCAAACAGGCAACCTCTCACATTCTCCACAGCCATACAGACCTTATAAAACAAGCTTTGCAAGGCGCTTATTGCGTTTGCCGTCCGCCGGAAGCGCTGCGCGCGGCCGGTTTACCGGGGCGGCAACGGCTGGCAAGAGGCTTGTCACGGCTGGCAAATCCTTTGCCACACACGCGCTGGCAGGCCCATGGATGGGGTCTGGGGGGAGAAAAACCGGCTTGGAAGGGCGGCGACTTTTCTTTTTTGTCTGCGAAAACCCTTTTGCATACGGCACAGGTTGAAGTATCCTCCCTCCATAAAGGAGCCAATCATGTCCATCTATCAAATCGAGGAAAATTCGGAGGTCTACTGGTTTCGAGCACCAGCCGCCGATACGTGTCAATTAGTGGAGTTTCTCCGGCCGCGCATCGAAAGCGGGTTTGACGTGCACGTCGGCGTGTTCGAGCGGGCCGCTGTGGGAGGCGCGACGGGCGGGGGCGCCCCGGAAGTCGAGGAGGATCTGTTTGAGTTTGAGAAGCCCGGCGATCCCGAGGACACACGGTTGTCCGCGGAAGTGCTGCAGCAGTTCATCGACGAATTTCGCAAGACAGTTGCCGGCAGTTAAGGCGCGCGGCGGCTGTCCCGCGGCAACCGGACCCGATAAGGGGGTTGACCGCGAACAGGCGCGGTGTATGTTTTGTTTCTGACAACGGTCATGGGAATTATCTGGATGGTCGGGTGTATGGCACCACACTCCTGCCGGTGTGAGAGGGGCGCGTGAGTCTCTTTCCCAGGATGTGCTTTACCCTTCCCCGAAGTGGCGCGGCGCTGTTGCTGGCGATCGCGCTTCTCGCTCCCCGCGCGGTGCTGGCCCACAAAGTGAACGTCCGCTCGGCCGCGACGGAGAAGCTGGTGCTGGACAACGGCGGCCAGCTCGTGGCCGATTACGGCAGTTACCGGCTCTATGAGGTGGGCACCGTTCCGCCGTCCGTCCTGCAGGATGACACGGCGGAGGTCCGTGATGATTATAATCGGATTTTTCTCAATGCCGCCACCGTCGACACGACCGCGCCGGCGGTGAAGGCGCTGCGCAAACCGGCCGGCGTTTTCAGCGGCAAGCACCTGCACTTGATCCAATTTGCCGGCCCGATGCAGCCGGCGTGGCATGAGGCTTTGCGGGCAACCGGGGCGCGCATCGTCAGCTACGTCCCGCAAAACACCTACCTGGTCTACGGCGATGCCCCGGCCATTGCCAGGCTCCAGGCCCTGGCGGGCACGCTGACAGCCGTGCAGTGGGACAACGTTTTTGCGGACGACTACAAGATCCATCCCCAGGCCCGGCTGATCGACGAGCACGGCAACCCGCAGACGCCGGCGACGGATGAATTCGCCATCCAGCTTGTGGACGACGCCGACGCGAACCCGGCGACGCTGGCCCTGATCGAACGGCTCAAGCTGGAACCGGTCCGCCGCCAGTACAGTTTCCTGCAATGCGTGAATGTCTTTGTCCGGGTCCGGCCGCAGGACCTCGTCCAGATCGCGGCGCAGCCGGATGTGATCTCGATCCAGCCTTACTTCGAGCCCCGCAAACAGGATGAGCGCCAGGACCAGATCGTGGCGGGCAATCTCACGGGAAGCGCGCCGAGCGGGCCGGGGTATCTGGCATGGCTGACGGGCAAGGGATTCACGCAAGCGCAGTTCACGACGTCGGGGTTCGCGGTGGACGTGAGCGACAGCGGCATCGATAACGGCACCACCACGCCCAATCACTATGCCCTCTACGTGCTGGGAGACACCCACAATGCCAGCCGCGTCATCTACAACCGGGTGGAAGGCACACCCAACAATCCCGGCAGCACAATCGAGGGCTGCGACGGACACGGCAATCTCAACACGCACATCGTCTGCGCCTACGACGCCCATGCGGCCACCCCGACCAATACGGACAATGCCGGTTACTACTACGATCTCGGCACGTGTCCGTTTGTCTTGGTCGGTTCCTCGGTGGTTTTCGATCCCGTCAACTTTACCAATCCGAACTACGCCAATCTCCAATCCGAGGCCTATCACAATGGCGCGCGTATCAGCAACAACAGTTGGGGCGACACAGCCCCCAACGGCAATGCCATCTACAACCCGTACAACTCCGATTCGCAAGCCTACGACGCCCTGGTGCGGGACGCACAACCTTCCGGCTCGACGTACCCCACCGGAGGCAACCAGGAGATGGTGATTGTTTTCTCGGACGGCGACGGCGGGCCGTCCGCCCAAAGCGTCACGCCGCCGGCCACGGGGAAAAACGTCATCGCCGTGGGCGCTTCCCAGAATGTCCGGTCCATGACCCCGGCCAATGGCGGGACCGACCCTCAAGGCAGTGATGGCTGCAGCGAACTGGACACCGATGCCAGCAACGCGAACGATATCGCCAGCTTTTCCAGCCGCGGCCCCTGCGCGGACCATCGTTTCAAACCGGACCTCGTGGCGCCCGGCTCACACATCACCGCCGGCGCGCCCCAGAGCTCCCCGCCCCCATCGCCCGCCGGCGCGGGATCGGGGTTGGACTGTTTTCTCAATTTTTACTCCGCCTACGGCACGTCGGGAGGTTCACTGGGGGTTTGCGGCGTTCCGGGCAGCGGCAATTATGACAATGATTTGAACAACTTCTTTCCGATCGGCCAGGAATTTTTCACGGAATCGTCCGGCACCAGCCATTCTGCGCCCTGCGTCTCGGGCGCCTGCGCCCTGCTGCGGCAGTACTTCATCAACCAGTCCCTCTCGCCGCCCAGCCCCGCGATGACCAAGGCGTACTTGATGAACTCCGCCCGCTATCTGGACGGCCCCAGCGCCAACGATACTCTTCCGTCAAACAACCAGGGCATGGGCGCGCTGGATCTCGGGATGGCCTTTGACGGTATCGCGCGCGTCCTGCGCGATGAGCTTTCCGCGGACCTGTTCACGGGCAGCGGTCAAACGCGCACGTTCGCGGGATCGGTCAATGACCCCTCCCAGCCGTTCCGGGTGACCCTCGCCTGGACCGACGCGCCAGGCAACACGGTCGGCAACGCCCTGAATAATGATCTCGACCTGACTGTGTTTGTCGGCGGGAAGTTCTACAAGGGCAACGTTTTCAGCGGCGCCACTTCCGTCACCGGAGGCAGCGCCGACCACCTGAACAACGTGGAAAGCGTCTTCCTGCCGGCCGGCGTCACCGGGGGGTTCAACGTCACCGTCACCGCCGCCAACATCAACTCGGACGGTGTGCCGGGCAACAGCCATCCGCTGGACCAGGACTTTGCGCTGGTCATTTACAACGGCACGAGCGCCCCGCTTGCCAACTTCGCCCCGGTGGCCGGCCTGTATGATGGATTGATCCAGTCCAATACGCCTTCGCCGCAGACTTCGGGATTCCTCAGTATCACCGCCGCCACCAACGGCGTCTTCACCGCCAAGATCACGTTCAACGGGGCGGCCTATTCCTGGAAGAGCCAATTCGACAACAACGGTGATGCGTCTACTTTGATTGCCCGCGGCGGGACCAGTGCGCTGACTGTGGCGCTTCAAATCGATCTGACCAACGGCACCGACCAGATCACCGGCACGGTTTCGGACGGCACCTTCACTTCCGATGTGACCTCCCATCTGTCGACGTTCAATGCCAAGACCAATCCGGCCACGTCCTTCGCTGGTTATTACACCGTCCTGTTGCCGCCCAATCCCGGCGACACAGGCCCGGGCTTCCCGCAAGGATACGGGTGCGGGACACTGAAAGTCGCCACCGGCGGCACCGTCACCTTCTCCGGGACACTGGGCGATGGCACGCCGGTCTCGCAGACAGCCGTTGTCGCCAACGACGGCCTCTGGCCCGTGTACGTCCCCCTCTACGCGAAGCAAGGTCTCCTCACAGGATTTGTGACGTTCACCAACGTTGTCGGCGTCAGCGATCTCAGCGGCACGCTGACCTGGTCCAAACCGGCGATCCTTTCCTCCAAGTTTTATCCGAACGGGTTTACGAACCAGGTGACGCTCCTCGGTTCGGCGTACACTGTCCCGGCGCGCGGGGCGCCGGCGCTGGTTGTCTCGAACGCGGCGTGCAACCTGTTGATCGCCGCGGGTGACGGCAATCTGGGTTCATTCCAAAGCAATACGGTGACGTTGAACGCCAAGATCGTCTCCTGCACCAATGCCGTCAAACTGGCGATCGTTCCCAACACCGGACTGTTCTCCGGCAGCTTCGTTGATCCCGCCACCCGCAAGTCGACAACGTTCAAAGGCGCCCTTTTCCAGAGGCAAAACAACGGCGCCGGCTTCTTCTCCGGCACCAATCAAACCGGCTTCGTCACTCTCGATCCAGTCCCCTAGGAACAAGCCGGGGCGGTATTTTCAGGGTGAGCTTGACAACGGCGCAAGGGGCGACTAGCATCCTGCATCGCGAGTTGGTGTGTTAAGCCTCAAGGTATGCGGACCTGATCCGTAGGAAGGTGGAACGTATGCTGCCGAAGGAATTGACCACTTTAAAAAAGGCCCTCAAAGGGAAAAGGTTCTACACGTTTTCGGGCGACGATTATCTTTGCAAGGAACTCGAGCAAGTCGATGCTCTTCTTGAGCGGATCCGCACGGCCAAAAACACCACGGAAGTCCAGGAAGCCATCAACGAGACTTTGGCGGTGTGGAAACCCTCAGTGCCGGGCCTGACTGTCGGAACATCAGCCCCCATCCAAAAATGGTCCACGGAGACAGGAGTAACCTGCAGCTGAACGGGTGTTCATCGCCGCCGACGCGACAACAACTCGGCCGCAATCAGAATTTGGCCTGTACCAGCGTCAACTGAGGAAACCGTTCCCGGTACAGCAATCCCTCGAGCACGGTCGCCTTGCGCAGATTGGGATCCTCCGGCCGCAGGTAATGGACTTTGCCTGTGCGCGTCATGACCTCGATGGTCTCGTCATCAGGCACAGCCGAGATGATCCAGTATTTGTTTACCAGGTAGGTGTAATCCTCGCCGCAACTGGAAGGACGCACGTCACGGGCTCGCGGTCCGGGACGGGGCGAAACCTTGTGTTTGCGGTACACAACGTGGTCCCCTACCTCATACCGTTTCAAACCTTTTATCCACCTCCTTCCACGGAAATAATAAACCGCGAACGCCTCCGCTGCAAGTGCGGACGAGCATTTGTAACAAAAAATCGCGACGGCGACCCTCCGCGCCGGTTCGTGTCTTGAAAAGACGCGCCCGGCATGTTACAGGCTTGGCGTGGTCAACTTCAGCGAACGCTTTATCGTCAAACCCCGGCAACGGGTCAAACTGCGGCATTTCGACGCTGACGACACCGCCCGATTGCACAAGACCAGGGCCGTCCTCAAGCTCCTGGACAAGAACGTGGCGCGTCTGGAGGAACTGGAATACCGCCTGGCCGCCGAGAACCGTCGCGCGCTGCTGATCGTCCTGCAGGGCATGGACACGGCCGGCAAGGACGGCACCATCCGCCACGTCATGTCGGGGCTGAACCCGCAAACCTGCCGTGTGACCTCGTTCAAGGAGCCGTCGGCGGAGGAGGCGCGTCACGATTTCCTTTGGCGCATTCACAAGGCGGCGCCGGCCCACGGGGAAATCGGCATCTTCAACCGCTCACAGTACGAGGACGTGCTGGTCGTGCGCGTGCACGACCTGGTCCCCCCGTCCGTCTGGTCCAAACGCTACGACCAGATCAATGTCTTCGAGAAGCTGCTCACGCAGAACAACGTGACGGTGCTCAAGTTTTTCCTCCACATCAGCAAGGACGAACAACTGGCGCGGTTGCAAGAGCGGTTGACCGACCCCGCGAAGAATTGGAAGATCAGCGAGGCCGATGCTCACGAGCGCAAGCGCTGGCACGATTACGTGAAGGCCTACGAAGCCGTATTGGAGCACTGCAGCACATCCTACGCGCCCTGGTTCATCATCCCGGCCAACAAGAAATGGTTCCGCAACCTGGCCGTCTCCCAGATCATCGTCGAGACGCTGGAGAAGATGGACCCCCAATTCCCCAAGCCGTCCATCGACCTCTCCACCATCAAGCTCCAATAGGCGGAAACGGCGGACCACCCGACAAACACGCATCAGGGACCGAGACGGATGCGGTAGTAGCGGGCGGGGGTGTTGGTGGCGCCGCCGGTGTCGGTGTAGGTGGCGGTCGTGTCACCGGAACCGGGGACGATGACCGAACCGATGTCCTGGAAGTCGTTGGAATAACTTCCATTGATTTGGCCGTTGGCGGCCTGGACGACGTCGGTCCGGCCGCCGCCGGTTTGCCAGCTCAGGACGACATCATTGCCCGAAGGCGTTTCGGAAATGATCTTGAAGAGCGAGGCGGTGTTGGTCGGGTTCAACCCCATGAGAAACTGGTTTGTATTACTGATGCCTTTGCCGAACGGATCGGCGGTGCCCACAGCCTGCGGACAGGCGGTACAGTGGAAATAGAAGTTCTGCCACTGCGTATACGGATCGGTTGGCGGCGGCCCGTTGGTGACTTCCAATCTCACCAGACCGCTGATCGTGGTGTCAATCGTGTAGGTCCAACTCCCATTGGGCGTCGAACCGACAGTCGGCCCATTGTTCACGAGTGTGCCGCTGTAGCTGAACAGGATATACGTGCCGGTGGTGAACCCGCCCGCATCCGTCACGTTGAGCAGGCCGCCGAGCGTCAAGTTGCCGTTCACCGCGGTTTCGGCGCTGCTTGTGCCCAGGGCATAGTGGATCACAGAGGAATTGTTCAGGGTCAGATTGTTGTTCACCGTCAACGTGCCCGTTGGATCGCCGGGGGCAAACACGCCGGACGCCCCAACGCTGACAACACCGCCGATGGCGCCGGTGCCGCCCAATGTCGCGCCGCTGTCCACGGTCACCGTGCCGGACCCCGTGCCGCTGCCGCTGGTGTTATCGACCAGCAACGTTCCGTTGCTGACGATGGTGCCGCCGCTGTAGGTGCTGCCGCCGCCGAGTCTCTGCGTGCCGCCGCCGAGTTTGACCAGACGCAACAGCGTGCTGTCCGTATTTTCGATTGTCCCTGTGAACGTCCCGCCGCCGCCCGCGACACCGACGAACAGATTTTGCACCGCGCCGTTGGCGGCGCTTTCATTCACCGTTCCCGCGCCCGTCAACGCATCGACCCAGACACTGTTGTTGTCCATCACCAGGGTCGCGCCGGAGGCGATATTGAGGTTGGCCCGGTTATTCGTCCAATTTCCGAGCCCGGCATAATTCTCGATCGTGCCCTGCTCGATATCGAACAGGCCGTTGGTCCCCAGGCTGATATTGGCGCCGCCGTCGCCGGGATTGTTCACGTACCCGAAGTAAATCGTGTCCGGGCCGGTCTTCACCACCGTGCCCGTGCCGCAAAACGTGGCGGGCGGCGTCGATTGCAGGGAAAAACTGCCGATGGTGTGCAGTTCGAGGGTGGCATTGTTGCTGAGCACGCCGGCGATGTTCACGGTGTTGCTGCTGAATACCAGGCGGCCCGCGTTGACCATGGTCAAGCCGTACCATTGGGGGGCGTGCTGGCCCATGAAGGTTTGCGTGCCGGTGCCGTTCTTGATCACGTTGAACGTGCCGCCGTGGCTGAGATCGTTGTACTCCCGGATCCGGCCGCCGAACGTGTAGCTGCCGCTGCCGTTCAACGTCAAGGTGGAACTGCCGGTGGTCATGGTGGACGATTCGGCGATTTCCACGTTCCCGGCCCCGTTGTCCTGAAGCCCGGCAATCGCCTGGGTGTTGCCCATCAATTCCCAGACCCCCTGCCCCCCCCCGGTGGTGCTGACCGTCACCACGGCGGTGTCGACAAGTTGTTCGTTGTTGGACTCAACGACATAACACGCCGCAACGCCCGAGCCGGCGTTGCCGGCAATATTGAGGTCGCCGCCGATGGACTTGCCGGATGACTTGGCCAAGACCAGCATGCCGTTGTTGATGGTCGTTGGTCCCGTGAGTGTATTGCCTGAGCTTCCGTTGAGCGTCAGGGTGCCCGCGCCAGCCTTGGTGAGGCCGGCGGCGCCGGCCAGGACGGCGTTGATGGTTACGTCCTGTTGATTGTCGGCGGTGATGGTGGGCGAGCCCGAGGAAACGCTCAACGTCAACGGACCGCCGCTGCCGGTGTTGACGACCCACGGGTGACCGGCGTTCTGATCGCCGAAGTGAATACCGCCGATGGTGAAGGTGCCGTCCAACGTGACGATGGAAGGATCGGGGTTGCCGTGCAACGCCACCTGGCTGAGATCGGCGATATTGTCGGTGCCGTTGGCCGGACCGTTTGGGTTCCATGTCTGCGGATTGGCCCAACTGCCCGATGCGAGGTAGTAGGTTTCGTTGGTCCAAACGTACGTGGTCTGCGCCTGTGTGGGTGTGCCCAACAGGATGGCTGTGCCAAAAGACAAAAGGAAAAACATGAACGTGCGGAATCGCATGGCCAGCCTGACGGTAGTCACTTGCAGTTGTATGATCCCTTGTTTCCCGCACCGCCTCGCCGACGGTGATTGAATGCTTCGTAGTTAGACAAAGACAATGACAGGGAGGATGGTAACCAGCGCGCTGGCGCAGACGCAACTACTACAACCCAAGCGCTTTACCGCTGATTGTACCCTTGAAAACTGCTGCTGGCGCGTTGGTATTGCCAAAAAGCGGGTCGTTCCAGACGCCGCTGAGAGTCGCTTCGAACGACTTGGCGACACCTTTGCTTTCCGCTACGGTACCGGCCGCGAGGAGTTCTCCGCCAAAAACCAATCCGTCCTGCAATGTGACGGTGGCGGCGCCGTTGGGGATCAGAGTCACGGCGAATGTATTGTGGTTCGTGAGCACCGCCGTGTGGTTAAATTCAAGCAGTGTCTTCAGAAACATCAGGTTGGTGGACGACCCGCTCGCCTCCACGAACACGACGACTCCGTGATCCAGGTCAATCTGGACGAGCAACTGATTGGTGCTTGCGACGAAATCGGCCTGCGTAATGGTCTGCTTCGTTGTGGCCGTTTGGATTTGTCCACTGAGCTTCGCCAGGTAGTTGACCGTTGCCGCGCCGGCACGACTGGCAGCGACGGCGCAGACAACTGCTGCCGTGATGATCGCGCCTGTCTTTCTCGTCATGGAGAAGTGGTCCTGATGGTAAACCCGCCGGCTAGGGGCACGCGTGCCCGGTGAGGCAATTGTTCAGGCCGGTGCAGAAGGCGGACGGGATTGCGACCTGGAGTTTCTTGGCTCCCTTTGGATCCGCCGTGGACGCTTTCAATCCGTTCGGCAGTTTCGCGGAGTTGCCGCTCAGATTGAAGGCGCTGAGTTCGGCTGTCACGGCCAGGATCGCCTTCGTGTCGCCACAGGCAGCCGTCGCCCGCGCCCGGGCGATCAGGCTTTCGCCCTTCGTGGTGCTGAACAGGGCGTTGTTGGCAATGGCGGTGATCATCTGCACGGCAAACTGTTTGCGCGCGGCGCACAGGGCGTTGCCGGACCGCGGGCCCCAGAGCAACCCGAGCGCTTCGCTCAACGCGTCCTGGCTGTCCACCTTGCCGTCGCCGTTCACATCGCCGGTCGGCAGGCAAACGAAGCCGAGGTTGAGTCTCCCGCCGTTGGCCTCGATGGCCTTCAGCAGAGTCAGGCTGCTTGCATCGCTGTTCTTGGCGTGGGTCTTCCAGTAATCCTGCGTGCGCGTGATCACCTGCGGCGAGACCAACAGTTGCGAGTCAACGCCCAGGCTGGCCTGGCAAATGGTCGTGCAGCCGTTGCCGTCGACGATGTTGACGGCGTAGATACCGGCATTCACCGCCTGCACGTCTTGCAGGGTGATCGTCAGCGAGTTGGAGGTGAACCCGTTCGGGCCGGTCCAACTGATCGTGGGCACCCCGGGTCCGACCGTCGGCGCAACGGTGAAGCTGACGGTGTCACCCGGATTGGCGTTGATGCTGGACGGAGTGATCATGCAGCTCGGGGCGGGCGATACTCCCACCCATTCCTTACACGTGTTCGTGCACCCGTTGATCGCCACGGTGGCGAACACGTCGTATTGGATCGCCGGATTGCCGCTGGGGGTGACGACAACCGACGTGCCGGTGCTCGACCCGACGATGATGGCGGCATTCTCGATGCTCCACTGAATGCTGGCGCCGGGCAGCGTGGAGGTCACCGTATAGATCTGGTTCGAATTGTTGGAGCACACGTAGGATGGCCCCTGGATCGAACAGGTCGGACAGAACAGGCACTGAATGTACGACGGGCACTGGCTGCTCACCGTGACCTCGCCGTTGGTGGACACTCCGCAGAGGCCTTGCGACGAGCCCGTGTCCATGTCGCCCGTAACCGTGGTGAGATTCGTGAAGATCTCGCCCTGGTAATCGCAACTGACAATCGCCGAGCACAGGGTGATATTCGTCACCGTGCCGGCCGCCAGGAACGGGATGGCAGCCTTGCACGTGTCCCACTTCGTGTTGGCGACAACATTCACATTGGTCAGATTGATCCCCCCCGCCGAAACGACCACGCTGAAGGTGACCTGGTGCCAGGTGTAGTTGGACGGCAGCGACACGTTGTCATCATTGGTCACCCCATCCAGGTCGTCGGGCGAGTAGACGATCGCCATGCAACTGAGCCCGCCGCTGCCGATGGTGACGCTGGCGCTGGCGCTGGCTGTGACGGTGGAACTGTCCGAGCCGATGCCCTGCGCGACCACGGTGTTTTGGTAGTTCGTGCACTGCAAAGCGCTGAAGAAATTCGTCGCCGAAGCGCCCACCGCCAGCGTCGTGGGATACCCGCCCAGCGCGCCGCCAAACAGCGGATCGGTAACGGTGACGCCGTGCAGCGGCAACTGGCCGGTATTTTGCACAATGATCCGGTAGCAGAAGACAGGGCACTGCGAACCCATGATGAAGCTGGAAGCCGTCTTCTGGCCGTCGTAGGCGCTGCCCAGGGCGCTGCAGGAGACGGTGCCCTGCTGGCAGAGCACGTCTTTCACCACATTAATGGCAGGCTTGCCAAGGCAATTGACCACCGCCGAGCAGGAACTGGAGACGCTGCCGCCGGACACGCAGAACAGTCCGTTTTGCGAGCTTGCCTGGGCAAACACCACCGCCGTATCGGTCAGGGTGCCGCCCGCCATGTTCGCGCAGTTCAATTGATTGGTGCAAAGGATGGTAAAGGACGCGCTGGACGCCAGGTTGGTCGGCAGGGTCGCGCTGCCCAGGCAGCCGTTCAGGTCGCTGACCAGGAAACTGGTCAACGCCACGCCGCTGTCGCTGGCGTTCTGGACGGTCAATTTGTAGATCACCTGGTGCGCATTGCCGTCCTGCGGAATCGTCGCGCTGGAGGCGAAGCTCACGCCATCCGTGCTCACCAACTCCGTGCAACTGACGCCGGCGTTCTTTACCGTCACGCTGGCGTTGTCCGTGGCGGAAACGGTGGCGCTGTCCGTGCCCACGCCCGTCGCGGTCACGACATTCTGCGTGCTGGTGCACAGCGTTTCCTGGAAGAAATTCGTCTCGGAAGCGCCCACGGCCAGCGTCAACGAACTGGCCACGGTGCCGAACACGGAATCGCTGATGTTGACGTTATTCAGCGGCAACTGTCCGTTGTTGGTGACGATCACCCGGTAACAGAAGCTCGGGCACAAGCCGCCGGCGGCCACGCCCGTGGCGGTTTTCTGCCCGTCGTAGAGACCGCCGGCCACGCTGTTGCATCCCGGCGGGACGCCCTGCGGTTTGGCGATTAACGGAATAACGGTGCCCGGCGAGCAGATCACGTTCTTGACGACGCTGATGCTGGACGTGCCGATGCAACTGACCACCGCCGAGCAGGAGCTCGAGACGGTGCCGGTGGTGGAGCAAACCGTGCCGCCCTGCGAACTCACCAGGGCGGAGACCACGGCGGTATTGGTCAGCATGCCGCCCGCCAGACTCGCGCAGTTCAATTGGTTGGTGCAAAGAATGGTGAAGGACGCGCTCGACGCCAGGTTGGTCGGCAACGCCACGCTGCCCAGGCAGCCGTTCGGATCGCTGACCGAGAGGCCATTGAGCACCACACCGCTGTCGCTGGTGTTCTGGACCGTCAACTTGTAAATCACCTGATGCGCATTGCCGTCCTTGGGGATCGACGCGCTGGAGGCAAAGTTGACGCCATCGGTGCTGACCTGTTTCGAGCAACTGACGCTGGCGTTCTTCACGGTCACGCTGGCGTTGTCCGTGGCCGACACCGTCGCGTCGTTGGGGCTCAGACCGGAGGCGGTGACGGTGTTCTGCGTGTTGGTGCACAGCGTTTCGCTGAAGAAGTTGGTGATTGACGAGCCTGCGGGAAGCCCAAACGGCCCGCTTACGCTGCCGAACACGGAATCGTTGACGCTCACGTTATGCAGCGGCAACTGGCCGTTGTTGGTCACGATGATCCGGTAGCAGAAGGTCGGGCATTGACCGCCGGCATCGACGGCGGTGACTGATTTCTGGCCGTCATACAGGGTCCCGGCGGAATCGCACGCCGCGCTGAGGGAAACGATGCTCGGGGTCGGCGGGCCGCCCACGACACTCGTCGAACTGCCCGGCTGGCAGATGACGTTCTTGACCACGGTGATGCTCGATGTGCCGACGCAGCTGACCACCGCCGAGCAGGAACTACTGACGCTGATCGGCTGGCCGGTGCTGTCCAGCGCGCAGATGAACGGCGCCACGGTGCTGTCGACATTGGCGCTGACCGTGATGGTGTTGGTGGTGTCAGCCACAGAGGTGCAGATGATCGGCACCGTGCACAACACGATGTTGGTCTGCGCCCCGGCCGCCAGGGAGAACGGCGTCGGACTGGGGCATGACAGCAAGGCAAGAGTCGGATCGGTAATGGTCACATTGGTCAGCGGCGAGTTGGTGCCGGCGGTAACGGTGACTTCGTACGTCACGTCGTGCGCCGAGCCGTCCGCGAGCACGGAAACGTGGTCGGAGAACGCGGTCCCGTTGGTCGAAACCAGTTTCTCGCAGCTGATGCTGGCCGGAACGACGTGGACCATCGCGTTGTCCGTGGCCACCACATTCGTGGTGACGCTTTCGGCAACAACCGCGCTGCCGGTGACCGTGACGCTGTTGACGATGTCATTCGTATACGAACCCACAAAATATTCAACCGCAGCGGTGTTCGGCGCCAGGCTGGTCGGGTAGAAGGATGACAGGTTGCCCAGAACGTTGTCCACCACGCTGACGAGTTGCAGCGTAACGTCGCCCGTGTTGGTCACCAGGATGCTGTAGCAAAACGCGGGGCTTTGCGCCTGTGTGACGGTGCCTGTCGCGACCTTGCCGTAATTGGAAACCAGCGCGCAAGCGCCGTTGGCGGGCCGGCAGGCCACCAGCTTCTCCACGGCGATGCCGGGCATCCCGCAGCACTCAAACGAACTGTCGCAGCTCGACATGATCGGCTCACAGCTGGCCGTAACGTCGCCCAGCGCATTCACCACGGCCATCACGCCGTGGAACCCCGGCTGGTCGCAGGTGAAGCTGCCCAGGGAGTTCGTCACGCTTTGTCCGGGCGCCAGCGGGCCGGGGATCACCACCGTATTGGTCACGTTTCCGATATAATCCGAAACGCTGATATTGGTCAGGTTCTGCGCGTTACCCGCGCCGGCGGTCACGACAATGCGCGTTTCCACGGCGTCACCGAAGCTGACGCCGGCAAACGCCGTTTGACCGCAGAGGTTGGTGACGACCTGGACATTATTGGTATAGAGCAGCACCTGGCATTGCACCGAGGCAGCCAACACGTACTGCATGCGCAAAATCTCCGTGTCCTCGCCCTGGGCGGGACCGTCAGCGTTGGAGCCGGACACGACAACGACCGTCGGCTTCAATAGCGCGCAGGGATCGACGTTGGCGTTGACGTTGGTGATGGCGAATTCCACGTCGAAGCCCAACGGAGTGCCTGCGCCAAGACCCGGCGTGGACTTGCTGGCCATGACGCCGAACGTCGAAGGGGTGACAGTCAAGGCGGCCATGCCGGACGCCGTGCTGTTGTCCTCATAAAAATCCACCGTCACGCCCGTGCCGTTCGTGAAGACAATCGACAGGGCATAGTCCTCTTTCGCACCCGGGTTCTTCGACGAATCAGACGGATCGTCCGTCGCGCCCGAAGCGCCTGATGGATCGGAGCAGGTAAACAGGTCCACGATCGAATTACTGGTCACGTCGGAGCAGTTGGCCAGCGGTGTGACGCCGTCCGCCATGCGTCCAATGGACTGCGGTTCGCCGTTGCCGTCCGAGTCAAACGGCCGGATCGAGCCTCTCTGGATGGGGGGTGATGTGGACGTGGGGCACGGGGGCGTGCCGCCGCAGGTAAGCGGGTCCATGTAGTCGGGGTTGGCCGCGGTACCGGAGCCGCCGGGAAGGTCGACACCCACATAAATCGTTCCGCCGAACAGGTGGGGATTATACGCGGCAATCACCCGCCGCTGGTTGAAGCCTGAAGGATGGTACTGGCCGGTTTGGCTGCCTAACACGCCCATGGGAGATTTGGCCAGGCCCACCGTGCTGTTTCCGTTGGCATCCAAGGTCTGTCCAGGGATGGCAGGCGCGGCGCTGTTGGAAACGCAGACGCCGGGAAGCGGATTGCCGCTGACGTCGAAGAATTCGCTGATGTCGCCTCCCAGCGACAGCGTTTGAGTGAAAATGTTGCTCTGGATGTTTGCCAGGGCCCGCCCGCCCCCGGCCACCAGCAACCACACGCAAACCGCGACGCCCATTGACCACGAGATTCTGCGAGAGTGTTTCATAAGTCCCCTATTATTATAAATCCCCTGACCCTAAATTGTATGAAACCGAAATCCTGCGGCGTATTCCGTTTAAACTCCGGCCCTTATAAAAAAGGCGCTGCCCACACCTATTCTCTATACAACGATTCTCCGAGGGAAAACGGTAACCCCAAGCAAAAGCCTCGCAACGACCTGCGTCAGTATACCGAAGCCAGGCCACAGGTCAATGACAAAAAGGGCTTGCGGGCCCCCTGCACACGGTGTTTATTGCCCGCAACAATTTGCCATGGATTTTTTTCCGGCTCTTTTACTTGTACTCTTATGCCGTGATCGGCCAGGGAGTTGGTTGAGTTTGCTTATGGGTAGCACGGGGACAAATAGCGGATGCAGGAGACACGGTTGCAAGAGCACAACCGTCGCAGCCATAACTCTTTGCGTTCTCGTGGCCTTCTTCAGCGCGCCCGCTCCGGTCCCCGCCTCGAACTTTTTCGTCTCGACCTCGGGCAGCCCCGGCGGTGACGGCAGTCTGACCAATACATGGGACATCGGCACCGCCTTCAACCAGCCCGCCGCCGTCCAGCCCGGCGACACCATCTGGCTGCGGGGCGGCATCTACCAGCCTGTCACGCCGTATTGCCTCGGCTTTAAACCGACCTTGTCTGGATCAAGCAATGCCCCGATCATCGTCCGGTCTTATCCAGGCGAACTGGCCACGCTCCAGCAATGGGACGATTATACAAACAGCGCCTGCACCAGCCAGCAGGCCCCCAGTCTCCTGGAAGTGGCCGGCAATAACGTCTGGTACCGGGACCTGGAAATCAAAAGCACCAATACGACCCGGACCATCAACCAGGCCGGGTCCAATCCGGCCTACAACGTCCTGCCCGTGTTCACCAGCGTCAGCATCGACGGCTACAACGTCAAACTCATCAACCTCATCGTCCACGATACCGCCGGCGGTTTCGGCGTGTTCGCCGGGGCAACCAATACCGAAGCCTCCGGCTGCCTGATCTACAACAACGGCTGGGACGCGCCCGACCGCGGCCACGGCCACGGCATTTACACCCAAAGCCTGGCCGGCCAGATGCACTTCGACAACAACATCATCTTCGGCCAATTCGCCCTGGGCATCCAGGGCTACACCGAGAGCAGCACCCTGAAACATTTCCTGATCGATCACAACGCCATCTTCGACAACAACTGCATCGCCAGTTATCCCAGCACCTCCGTCGGCGAACAAATCCTCTTCGGCAGCGGCACCACCCCCGTCGTGGACCTGAACCTGATCGACAACGACGTGTACGCGCCCACGACGCTGCAGAGCAATCCCCTCCGGCTCGATTACGGCGGAGGCGCCGACAGCAACCTCACCGTCGCCGGCAACTACGTCGCCGGCTTCACCGCCAACGGCTCGGGCAATTACCTCGTCACCGCCACCAGCTACCAGTCCGTCACGTTCACCAACAACACACTCTACTCCGCCGCCGGCCCGGTGCTGACGACGCAACTCATGCCCGCCAACAGCATCGACCACAACGCCTATTTCGGGGACGGAGGAGCGGATTTCAACGACGGCACAGCCTCGTTCACCTTCGGCGGCTGGCAGACCGCCACCGGCTACGACCCGCACAGCACCTACTCCACCGTCACGCCGCCGCCCAACGCCGTGTTCGTCTACCCCAACCCCTACCAACCCAAACGCGCCAACATCGTCGTCTATAATTGGAGCAACTCCAACAACGTCAACGTCGACGTCAGCACCGTCCTCAACACCGGCGACGTGTATGAAGTGCTCAACGCCGCCAACTTCTTCACCCCGGCCGTGCTCACCGGCACCTACAACGGCGCCGCCCTGAGCGTGCCGATGACCAACCTCACCGTCGCCGTGCCCAACGGCTGGACCAACGCCGCCGCCGTCCCGATGCCCGCCCCCCAATTCAACGTCTTCGTCCTCATCGGCGCCACCCCGCCCCAAATCACCTCCACCTCCATGCTCGCCAACGGCAGTTTCCAAATCCAATTCAAAGGCGCCCCCTCCAACACCGCCTACACCGTCGAAACCTCCCCCGACCTCGCCACCTGGACCAACGTCGGCTTCCCGACAAACTCACCCACCGGCTCAACCTTCTACACCTACACCGACCCCACCCCCGGCCGCCCCAACCGCTTCTACAAAATCGCCGCCCCCTACTGACCCGCCGTAACAACCCTGTAACACCCAATTTGCTGGACTCTCAGGACTGCGTCTGCTCTACTCCGGCGCGGAGAAGCGAAGAGGCTGGCGTCACGTCTGCGTTCCCTCTCTGTATCCCTTCAGAAGCATAAGGCACTTGACGTTCAGGGCATCACGCGGGTCGCACCACCAAGCGGTTCACTACAACGCACCGCCACCCCTGCACCCCTTAGCAAAGAGGACGCGACTATGAGACCAAAATTCTTTCTCCCGATCCTGGCCGCCGTTCTGCTCGCCGGCAGCGCCCAGGCGCAGTACACGGGCAACAACCAGACCAACACGATCAGCGGCTTCGCCGTCGACTGGACGGGTAATGGCGCGTATATCGTCGGCGACACTTGGGTCTATGACGCGCTCCTGATTCAGAACGGCGGCGTGTTGTCCAACACCGTTGGGTACATCGGCAACCAGCCCGGCGCCGACGACAACACCGCGCTGGTCTCCGGCACCGGCTCGGTCTGGAGCAACATCAATAACCTGTCCGTGGGCTACTATGGCACGGGCAACTCGCTGACAATCACCAATGGTGGAGCGGTGTACAATGCCTACGGGGTAATCGGCTACCAGTCCGGCGCCGACGACAACACCGTGCTGGTCAGTGGCAGCAGCTCGGTCTGGGAGAGTGCAGCCAACTTGTTCCTCGGCTATCAAAGCTCGGGCAACATCCTGACAATCGCGAACGGCGGCACGGCAAACGATATCGACGGTGTGCTGAGCGGGAGTAATACCAGCAGCAACAACGCCGTGCTGGTCACCGACAGCGGCTCGGTCTGGAGCAACAGTGACGTCCTCTACGTCGGCGAGTATGGTCCGGGCAACTCGCTGACCATCAGCAACGGTGGTTATGTTTTATGTGACGGCCCCGGAGCAATCAGCGTGTTCAACAGCAGCAGCAACACCGTGCTGGTCACCGGCAGCGGCTCGGCCTGGAACGCCAACGAGGTGATCGTCGGTTACCTTGGCTCAGGCAGCTTGCTGACCATTACCAACGGCGGCGCGGTGTACGCTGGCCTCTACGGCGCCTACGTTGGATTTGAAATCGGCGCCAGCAACAACACCGTGGTGGTCAGCGGAAATGGCGCCGCCTGGATCGATTCCGGCGAACTTGACATCGGGGACAGCGAGAGCGGCAATCAACTGGTCATCGGCGCGGGCGGGTCGGTGCTCGCCACCAACGTGGTCATCAGCAATTTTAGTCTGAACCTTGACAATACCCCCAGCAACAACGTCATTCAGGTCAACGGCGGCAGCCTGATTGTAGCCAATGCTGGAAATGGCCAGTTGATCGTGAGCCAGGCAGGAGGTACGGGCAGTCTCATACTCAACAGCGGCTCGGTGACGGTCGACCAGCTTGTGCTCGCCAACGGCGGCAACAGTCTATTTACATTCAATGCCGGCACATTGACCAGCAGCGGGACATTTGTAACCAACAATCAAGTCTTCGTCGTCGGCGACGGGACCGATGCGGCCACGTTCCAACTCAACGGTGGCATCCATTCGTTCGCCAACAACCTGGAGATCGCAAACAACGCCACCCTGACCGGCTGCGGCACGATCAACGGCGATGTCACCATCGACCCAGGCGGCACTGTGGTGTCCGATTGCGGCGGGACGCTGACCTTCAATGGCAGCGTCACCAACAATGGCACCATGCTGGCGGTGAATGGCAGCGTGCTGGAAGCTTATGGCACAGTCGTCAACAACGGCGTCATCAACATCATCAACGGGAGCACGAATTTCCTCGGCGGACTGGTCAATAATGGCGAGGTGTTGACCGAAGCAGATGTCCAGATCTCCAGCGCTACTCGCTCGGGCAACAACATCATCATCCAGATTCAATCGGTCACGGGTGCCGCTTATCAACTCCAGGTGACGCCCACGCTCAATCCTGCTGCTTGGGCGAACCTGGGCGCCTCGCAAGACGGCACGGGAAGCGTGTTGACGTTCACCGACACCGGCGGGGCCACCAACCGCCCCAGCCGATTCTACCGCCTCGACATAACAGCGCAGGCCCCGGCAATCAGCTTCGCCGGCAATGGCGCGGGCTGGCAGGTGAACAGTTCCGGCATCGCCACGGCGCCGTTTACCGGCGACGTCTTGACGTTGACCGACAACAACAACAGCGAGGCTCGCAGCGCCTGGTACACGATCCAGCAATCCATCCTTGCGCCTGGATTCACCGCCTCATTCACTTATCAGGCCAGCGGCAACGAACAGGCGGATGGCGTGACCTTCACCGTCCAGAATTCCGGCACGCTCGCTCTCGGCGCTCCTGGAGGCGGCCTTGGCTACAGTGGCATCACACCCAGTGCGGCCGTTCAAATCAATATCTATTTTGCCAACGGAGTCGGCACCAGCTATAACACGAACGGGCTGGCTGTGGGGCCATACACCAGCACGTCGCCGGTCAATCCCGCTAGTGGCGACCCGATCAATGTCACGCTGGTCTATGACCCCATCGCCGGCACGTTATCGGAATCACTCCAAGACGCCAATACGCCGAGCCAGGTCTACAACACGGTCTATAATGTCGGGGACCTGTCCGCGTTGCTCGGCGGCAACAACGCCTACATCGGCTTTACGGGCGGTTGCGGCGGGCTCACTTCCACGCAGACCATCAGCAACTTCCAGTTCGGCGCGTCCGCGCCATAGGCTGGCGGCGTGTATGTACCATTGAGAGCACCACCAACCTCGTCTCCAGCCCATGGAGCGCCATTGCCGGCAACCTGTTTGGAACGGGCGGGATAAAAAAGAAAGAGGAAAATCCATGAAGACACTTCTCATTCCACTGGTGATCATCCTGTTGGTCGTGGCGGGTCAAGCGTTGAATGCCAGCGCACAGACGGAGACGAACCTGTACTCGTTTACCGGCTCTAACGGCTTTCAGTCTGACGATGGAGAAAATCCAGAAGCCGGACTCGTCCAGGGCAGCGACGGCAATTTCTACGGGACAACCCAGCAGGGCGGGTCAGGTCCCTACATGCCCTTCCCCCTTGGGGTGGGCACGGTGTTCCGGATCAGCCCCAGCGGCACCTACACGAGTCTTTACTCCTTTGGCGTCTCCCCAAACGATGGAGAATTGCCCTATGCCGGGCTGGTGCAGGGTAGCGACGGCAACTTCTATGGGACAACTTCCCATGGCGGATCGAACGGCGGCGGCACCGTGTTTCAGATCAGTCCCGGCGGCAATGAAACGAATCTGTATTCCTTTGGCAGCTCACCCACCGACGGGTACGCTCCCTATGGCGGGGTCGTGCAAGGCAGCGACGGCAATTTTTACGGGACGACCTACTACGGCGGGACGAGCACGAATTGCTTCGTAAAGGTAAAGGGGTCAGTTCGGGGTATTGTCATGTTGCGTTTACGCGGCCGGTCGCTCTTGGTGACTGCCAGCACTTGATTTTCCAACTCAGCGCCGGCGATTGTTTTCCAGCGATCACCGCCTCGCCGCCCACGACAGCGCGTGTCCGTCCCGTTTCGCTCCCGCCTAACGCGACTTCTGTCCGTCCGCGCCGCCCAACCCCAATCACTCATCCTAAGCGCAGTCGATTTTCCTACAGTGCATCTGACACTGATACCTTAGATACTAAGGTATCATGCGGTCACGATCTCGGCGCGAGATTTGGCAGCGCCGGTCGGGTTGTAGAGGCCGCCGTCCCGGCGGCGGGCTAGCGGAAGCGTCCGGGCCTTCGCCCGCCGAAGCGGGCTATGGCCGGCGAAGGCGGGACGGACGCCACTACAACAAACGGACCACAGATGTAGCGTCGGCTACACGCATTTCAGCCGTTTTTCCAACCGTTCACTTTGGACAAATTGGACAGTTTGGTCATTTTCATGGTTTTGTCCAAAGTAACCGAAATGAACGGTTTGACCGGAGCGAGGTTGCACGCGTTTTGGCTGTCACGACCAGCAACGCCATATGTTATTTGGCTTGCAGGACGACTGCCAAACTCAGGGCATGCTGATTTGGATGCGGTAGAACTTGGTGGGCTGGGTGGCGTTGGTGTCGGTGACGCTGGCCTGGGTGGCGGCGTTATTGGTCACGGGGCCGGTGAAGCCGGTCAGGGTCGCGTACGTGCCGCCGACGAGGTTGGTGCTGAACTGAACGATGTAGGTCCGTCCTGTGGCCACGGGGGTGTAGCTGATGATTTTTTGGCCGGGCGGGTTGGTGACGCCGGCAATCTGCACGACGAACACGGAGGCCGGGTTGGTCGGGTCCAGTCCCGCGACGAACTTGAACAGGTTGTTCTGGCCGGTGCCATCAAAGTCGGTGTTGGTCGCCGCCTGCGAACAGTTGGTGCAGGTAAAGTACTTGAACTGCCATTGTTGATACTGGCTTAACGGGCTGCCATTTATCACGTCCAGTTTCACCTGGCCGGGGGTGTTGGTGTCCATCGTGTAGGTCATGCCCCAATTGGGCCGCGAACTGATGGCCACGCCGTTGTACGTCAGAGTGCCGGTGTAGGTGAACAGCGTGTAGTTCGCGTTGGTGAACCCGCCCGCGTCGGTGACGTTGAGCGTGCCGCCCAGTGTCAGGTTTCCCGTTACCGACGCCAGGGCGCTGGTGGCGCCGAGGGCGAACTGGAGCGTGGACCCGTTGCTGACGGCCAGCGGTTTGGAAAACGTCAGCGTGCCGGTCGGAAGACCCGGGGACAACGTCGCGCCGGCGGCGATGATCACATTGCCGTTGACCGCGCCGGACCCTTGCAAGGTCTGGCCGCTGGAAACAGTCATCGAGCCGGCAATCAGGCCGGTGACATCCAGCGTCGTGTTGCTGACAACCGTGATGAGGGAACTGTTCGCGATCTGGCCCGCGCCGGAGACGGCCAGCGTGCCGCCATTGATCACGGTCACGCCGGTATACGTGTTCACGCCTGTCAGGGTCAACGTACAGGAATTGATCTTGGTCAGCCCGCCGCTGCCGGTCAAACTGCCGGCATACACGGTGGTGGCACTGTTGTTGCCGACGCCCAGGGTGACGGGGCCGGCGCCGTTGGTCAGTCCGATGGAACCATTTCCCGACAGGCCGCCGATGATGAAGACGTTGGTGCCGGTGAACGCCAGGCCGCCGTTGGCGAGATTGTTGACGGTGCTGTTCTGCGCCGCGAGGATGTTGCCCAGCATCAACACACCGTTGCTGATGGTCGCCCCGGCGCTGAAATCGCACGCCGCGCTGAGCAGCATCGTTCCCGGGCCGCTCTTGATCAAGCCGCGGGGCGACCCATCGCCGTCGTGGTTGGTCAACTTGGTCGTCACGGTCAGGTCCGCATTCGCATTGCCCGTGACATCGGCGACGGCGAAGGTGACGTTCGTGTTGCCCACCAGTAACGCGCCGAGATTGATGCCGGTGTTGGCATCCAGCGTGGCCGGGGCCGAGCCGGCGATGGTGACGTTGGAATCGAGCGAGAAGTTACCGCGCCCGTCGTAGGCAATCGAGCCCGGCCCGGTGGTGATGCTGCCGCCGTTCATCGTCAACGATCCAAAATGCTGGTGCCCGCCCCCGATGATCGACACGCCGCCGCCGTTGATCGTCCAGGATTCGTCGTTCTGGACGTTGTTGATATTGGTCACACCGACCTGGCCGCCGGCGTTGACGGTGATCGAACTGTAGCGCGCCAGCGTGGGCGACTGCGCCGGGGAATTGAGCAGCAGATACCCGCCGGCGACGATCGTGCCGCCGGTGGAGCTTTGCGAAACGTTCAGCGACATCGTGCCTGAGTTGACGACCGTCATGCTTTGCTGTTCGTTGACGGCGACCGCCAGCAGGTTGGTGCCCGCCTGCACCAGCGTGCCGCTGCCGTTGATGTAATTGGTCAGCGTGACCGCGTCGGCATGGGCGTAGACCAGCGTGCCGTTGTCCTGGATATTGCCCGGCCCGAGGCTGCCGCCGGTGCCGACCTGCAGCACGCCGGAAGCGATGGTGGTGCCGCCGGTGAAGGTGTTGTTGGTGGTGACGATCAACGTCCCCGGCCCGAGCTTGGTGAGCGAACCGCCGCCGCCGCTGATGAACGAGCCGATGGTCAGCGCATTCGTGCCCAGTGACGCGCTGGTGTTGATGACCAGCCCGGCGCCGCTGGCGCCCAACTGTCCGTTGCCGGAAATGCCCAGCGCGGTGGCGCCGGGGAAAAACAGGCCGGTGCTCAACCCGAGCACGACGCCGTTGGAAATATTCAGGGCAGGCGCGTCGCGGAAGTTCAACAGGCTGGCCGTTTCCGAGTTGGTGACCACACCCACGGTGTCCAGATAGTTCCCGGCGGGATTGGCCCCAGAAGCCGGCAGTGCGCCGGTATAGTTCGTCAGCGGCACGACGAACAGTGTCCCGTTCACGTAAGCCGGGTCGCCCGAGTCCGTGGTCGCCCAGATTCCCAGCAGAGTGTTTGGCGTTTCCGGCAGCCGCACGCCGCCGCCGCCGGTGACGAAGAAGTTGACCGAATCGTTCCCGCCGAGGCTGACGCTGCCGGTGGTGAAGTCCAGCAACGTGTTGCCGGATTCGTTGATGATGGTGGACGCGCCGCCGTTGCCCGTGAGGAACAACCCGGAAACCTGCTGGGTGAACGAGCCGGTGAGGTTGCCAAGGACCTGCAGGGTGCCGCCGCCGAGGATCAAGGGGCTGCCGGAGGAAATCTTGCTGTTGTTCTGGCTGGTGTAATCCAGGGTCAACGTACCCTGGTTGACCGTGGTGGCGTTGCCGAGGCTGTTGCTGCCGCTCAAGGTCAGGTTCGCCGGGCCGGTCTTGATCAGGCCGCCGCTGGAACTGCTGAGGTTCCCGGCAAACGTCCCGTTCGAGGTCTGGTTGACGGTCAACTGATAGCTGGCGAGGTTCACGGAGCTGCCCGGATCGCCGCTGAGCGGGCCGATCGCGTAGGCGGTGGCCCCGTACTGAAGCAGCGAGTTGGGCAAGCGTTGCAGCGAGCCGCCCGGCGGGGCCATGTCGGCGTAAAATCCCCAGGTATTGTCGCCCTGATAGTATCCAACGGTGATGGCGTGCGAGCCGGCGGCCATGGCAATCGCGCCGGACACCGTGGTCAGGCCCTGGAACGCGTTATTGTTGACCACATTGGTGCCATCGATCCAGACCATGCTGCCGTCGTCGCTGGCGGTGTCGAAGGTATAGGTGCCGTTGGTTGGCGCGTTGAACGTGCCCACCCACAAGGTCTCGAAATTGTACGCGTTCGTGTTGTACGGGCCCGGGAACCCTGAACCGGTGCCCGAGAAATCGAAGTTTGCCCCGGCCGTGCTGCTCAGGGCCCACAGGCTGGGGGTCTGCCCCGCCAGCGCAGTGGTGAGGTTTGCCAGCGAAGCGAAATCGGGGTCGCTGTTGCTGGAGTTGGTGGGTACGATGTTGTAGTACTGGCCCATCAGCCCGGACAGCGGCCCCATGTTCAGGGACGCCCCCGCCGCCACGTAGACCGGCGCGTTCATCGGACTGACCGCCAGGTCCACGGCCCCGGAGCGAATGCTCGTGGTCCCGGTATACGTCAACGCGTTGGCCATGGTCAACGTCCCCGGCCCGCTCTTGATGAAACCGCCGCTGCCGCTGATCGGGCTGCTGACGATCAGATTGTTGCCGGTCGCGTTGATGTCGAATCCGCCTCCGCCGGCGCCCAGGATGATCGGGCGACCAAAGCTGGCGTCATTCGTGCCGGTCACCTGCAGCATGGCGCCGTTGTTCAACACCAGATACCCGTCGCCACCGTAATAATATCCGCCGCTGCCGAGATTGATATCGGCGCTGATGGAGACGGTGCCGCCGTTGATGAGCGTGCCGCCCGAGTAGGCGTTCGACCCGATCAGCGACAACTGGCCGGCGCCGGCCTTGACGACCGTGCCGGTGCCGCTGATGACGCCCGCGTAGTTCTGCGCGGTCGCATTGGCGAAGGTGAGCGTGGAATAGTCTTCGATGTTGCCGGGCACGACGCCAAGGACGGACACACCGTCGCCGAGCTGGACGGCGCCGGCGCGAATCAGGAGGCCGCCGGTGAAGACGTTGGAATTCAGGACCGTCAGCGTGCCGCTGCCGAACTTCTGGATCAGGGCGGAATCGTAAAGGAACAAACTGTTGGTCGGGTCGTTGCTGACGTCACTGACGACGCCGGACAAGGCGGTCGCGCCGTCCCCGGTGATGTTGACGGTGTGGATGGACAGGTTCAACGGGCCGGTGACGGTCAGCGTCTGAGCGGTCACGACCGACTCGATTTGGATGCCGCCGGTGATGAGGAAGCTGCCGATGGTGGCGGATTGGTTAGCGGCGATGCCGCCATTGCCGACCGTCAGCGTGCCTCCGGAGAAGGTGTAGCCGATGGCGTTGGAGGCGATCGTCAGGCTGTAGGCGTTGAGCGCGCCGGCCAGCGTAACGGTCGGGTTGCTTCCGGCCGGGCCGAAGACCGCGGCGTTGCCGCCGTTGTTCCAGGCGGTGGTCGTGCTGCCGCCGTTGGTCGTCCAGGCCGCAACGTTGGTGCTCCAGGTGCCGCCGCCGGCCAGCGCCCATGTTTGCGTCGCCGCCGCGGTGGACATGAAGGTGGAGGCCTGGCTGCCAAACCGTTGGCCCAGCCCGAGCACCGCCGTGCTCAGGAAATGCAGGCCGTCAGACTGGACGGGCAGATTCATCGAGGTCACAAAGTAGGCATTGGGAACGATCTGGCTGGAGTCGTATTGGGCCTGGCGGATGATCAGATAACCGGGAACGGGGTTGACCTGGTTGATCTCGCCGATGACGAACGGCATGTTGGGCAAGCCAAGAGCCGACCGCACGGAAGCGATGAAATTCGTCAACAAGCTTTGGTAGTAGTCGTGGCTCTCGCCGTAATCGGCTTCACCTTGATGCCAGAGCATGCCGCGCACAGTATAGGTATTGCCGCCCCCGTTGAGGGCCTGAAGTTGCTGCAAGGCCAGGGGGACGGCATTGGTGAAATCCGTGTACATGTCCTTGCCCGGTTTCCAATTGCTGTCGATACTGGTGCCGCCTTTGCTGACTTTGATCAGGGCGATGTGATGGCCCGGGTTGGCGTTGGCCAGGACGTAGCCGATGGTCAGTTCAGGACCAAAATTGGTCGTGGACAAGGTGGTCCCGCTGGCGCTCTCACCGCTCCAACCAGGTTTCAAGGTCTGCCAACTGGCGGTGTAATTGGTGAGATAATGATTCTCGTAATAGATCAGGACATTCGTTTGCGGCTGGGTCCAGACCGAGAATCCGCCGACAAGATCATTGGTCAGCCCCATGCCGTCCATGTTGGACTGGCCGGCCAGCAGGAACACATCGTAGGCGACTCCTGCCGAAACAGGGGACGCAGCCAGCAGGAAATACAATGCGCAAAGACACGCCGACGCGCCCCTGATCAGCCAGGCAAGGGCTGTCCTGAAAGGTAATCTCCGCTGGATACGGGGGTTGCGGGTAGTGGAGGTCTGCGGCCGTTTCATGGTGGTGTGTGGTGCGCCCTGGCTAAAAACGGCTACCAATCCCGCCGGCAACCCGCTGTGCAGCAATACAACTCTTCTATGACGGTATCCATTGGCAAACCGCTTTCCCTTTCATCCCAAGATTTGGCCACTTCTCTTCTCTGTTATCCTACGGCAGTAAGCCCGCGAGTCAAGCAAAATGGGCGTTCCCGGGCTGTTGCCATGTAAAGACTTGCGGACAATCCAGCATCGGGGCCGTGACAAAATTTTGTGCTCTTATAAAGGCGATCAGGCCTCGTTTGAGCTAGTATCGTACCGATGTTCATGGCAAATTGCTCCTTGGCCGGGCCGGACAAAGTGATGAAATCGATCCATTTGCAGGCCAAACCATCATGAATCTGTCAACCTTGAGTTTTTGCCAGATCTCCATGCCCCGTCTCCGCGAGGATGTTGCGCCTTCCTTTGACTGGAGCGAGGGTCCACCCCGGCCGATCCTGGGGGCGGAAGCCATTCATCTTTGGCTGGCGGATTCGGATGACGCCGCCTGGCAGCCCGCCGCCCGGCACCACGTCCTCAGCCCCGAGGAAAAGGCCCGGGCCGCAAAGTTTCGCTTCGACCGGGACCGGGACCGTTTCATCGTCCGCCGCGCAGTCCTGCGCGAGATCACCGGCCTGTACCTCTCCAAACCCCCGGCAGAAATCCAGTTCACAGCCAACTCCCGGGGGAAACCGGAATTGACAGACGCCGCGGGCCCTCACGAACTGCAGTTCAACCTTTCGACATCGGACGCGATGGTGCTGCTTGCATTCACCCGGCGCCGCCGGATCGGGGTCGACATCGAGCAGGTCCGGCGGGAGTTGAACTGGATGGAAATCGCCGGTGAATTTTTTCATCCCGAAGAAGTGCGGCGCCTGCGCGACTCGCCTGACGCGGGCCGGCAGGAATTGTTCTTCTCCTATTGGACGATGAAGGAGGCCTACATCAAAGCGCGGGGCGCGGGCCTGCAACGGCCCCTGCTGGAAATGGATTTCACGGCGGTCGTGCGCCAGGGTCGCGGCGTCCTGACGGACGCGGACGGCGTGGCGTGGCTGTGTGCTTCGTTGAGGCCGGGAAATCATTTGATGGCGGCACTGGTGGTGCAGGCTTGACGGAATCAGGTTTTCTGCGCGCTGGCCCGTGATTCCTTCGGGTAGTAACCGTAGTCGTAGTAGGGATCGCCGTACGCCGACCGGCGGCTGCGGGGAACGGCGTTGAGCACGACACCGGAGAGAGGCGTATCGGCCCGTTCCAGGACTTTGATCGCGCGCATGGCGATCGTCTTGGGTGTTTTGCGCACGCGCACGACCAGGCAAACGGAATCCACGTGGTTCACCAGCAGCAGCGTATCACTGACGCCGAAGATCGGCGCCGAATCCACCACGACCCTGTCAAAGCGCCGCAGCGCTTCTTCCAGAAGCTGGGCGCAGGAAGCGTGGGTCAGCAACTCCGGCGCATTCGACGCATACGGGCCGGCCGAGACGGTCCACAGATTGGCGATTGTCGAGGCCTGGACCACGTCGTCGAAATTCTGTTTGCCGCCCATAAACTGGGTCACGCCCCAGACGTTCTTGTTCCGGTTCTCGCCGTAAAGAAATTCGTCCACCATCGGCCGGCGCAGGTCGCAATCAATCAGCAACGTGCTCAGCCCTTGTTGCGCGAGGCTGACCGCGTAGTTGACCGCGCAAAACGTCTTGCCCTCACCCGGCATGGCGCTGGTAAACAGATAGCTGCGCAGTTGTTTTTCCTGGCTCTGCATGGACAGCGACGTGCGCAGGCAGCGGAACGATTCCGCGCCGGAGGTCGGCGAGTCGTCCTCCATCACCAGTTGCTTTTCGCCGGTGCGGACGGTGTGGATTTCGGGGATCGTGCTCAGCACCGGCATTTTCAAATACTGCTCGGCTTCCGACAGCGTCTTGAATGAATCATCCAGGAACCCCCGTCCCAGCGCCAGCAGCAACCCCATGCTCAACCCGGCCACGACGCCAAAGGCGATCAGGACAGGCTTGTTCGGCTTGATCGGCTTCTTGGGCACTTCAGCGTTCTGGAAGATCTGGATGGTCTGGGTGTCCAGGTTTCCGGCAATGGTGGTCTCGCCCATCCGTTTGACCACCGAATCGTACAAGGCGCGGTACTGCTCGATGTCGCGCAGCAGCACGTTGTAGGGGACAAACTGTTTGTTCAGGGACTGCGCGTCGTCCTCCTGTTTCGCCAACTCCTTGGACAGGGCCGCTTCCTGCGCCTTGGCGTTCTCGTAGGAGACGCGCATCACTTCGGCGGCCTTGATTGTGGCCTGGGAGAGCACCTGTTGCAATTTCTCCATCTTGCTCTGCGCCTGGATATACGTGGGATGCTTGGGCAAGTAAACCTGCTTGATGTTGTCCAGATCGATCTCCTGCGCGGAAATGTCGGCCCGAATCGCCACGACTGTCGGGTCATTGGCAATCGGAGGCAACGCCAGCAGTCCCTGCACGTCAGTACCCACCTCGCGGGCATGCTGGTATTCCGTCTCCAGGCGCACGCGCTCCGTCTTGGCCGCCTCCACCTTCTCGTTCAAACTCTTGAGGTTTTCCGCGACGATGGCCTGCCGCTGCTCCAGGGAGAGAGACTGGTCCTTGTACGTCTGCAGTTTGCCCTCGGCCTCGTTCAATTTATGCTGCAATTGCTGCGCTTCCTCGGCCAAAAAAGCCGTGGCCTGCTGCGAGGCAGCCCGGTAGGATTCCTCGTTTTGCCGGATCACCTCGTTGACCAGCGCATCGGCCAGCTGGGCGCTGATCTGCGGGTCGGAATGCTCGACGCTGACGTCAATCAGATGCGTCCCTTTGCGCAACTTCACGGAAATCATCGTCGCCAATTTGGCGGTGCCGCTTGTGTCGCCGGGCGCGTTGGGGGTCATTTGGATGCCGAAATGCGGATTCGAGGCTAAATTATTCGAGGCGGTGATGCGCGTCAGGGTGGCGGGACTCTTCAGCAACTGTTCGATCTCGGTGACCTTCTCCGTCAGCACGTCTTCGCCGTGCTCTTGCTCCTGCACCACGCCTTCAATATTGAGAATTTTCGGCTGGGCCTGCTCGTACTTCAACGTGGACGTGGCCGCATAGACAACCGGGGCGCGGGCCAGGTAGATGGCGGTCAAACCAGCCGAGGCGGCCAGGCAGAACGCGATGAGCCAGAAGTTCTCCAGAAGGATGTAGAATACATTCCGCCAGTCAAATAGAGAACCGGTCGTCTCTTCCGGTTGTTGGTAGTCTTCTTCCTGCATGGTACTAATTTCGGCGCAAATAATAGCAAGTGCGAAGCCACAATGCAAACCACACCCCCGCTATCGTCACCTTGGGGCGACAATAGATCCACTCGCGTCCTTCATGGGAGTATTCTTGTTGGAAAAGGCTTCGATCAGGCTCTTCGGTAACCCGTCGGGGACGATGAAATCACCCCCCTGGTAACCAGTGTCCAATCCTCCGGACATTGTTGTTCAGCGTGTAAAGCAGGCATGTCAAGCTGGTAGAACACTTCGGACAACCGTCCGCCCAAGCAATTTCACGCCCTCCGGGAAACCGCTTATTTCCTCAGGAAGACTAATATCCGGCAAACGAGCGGGTTAGGGCTCCGTTTTCTCGATTGCCAGCTAAACCTTATTTTTATTGGCACGCAAGGAGCTTACCGATACAATTTCTGAAGCGAGTTTGAGCAATGCAGTGCACTGGAACCCGGAAATCAAGCCTATCGGCTGGGAAAGGGTCGTTTGAGCAGAATGCTCATTACCACCCCGAATTTCCCGCCTGATCGGTTGTTTTTTTGTTCAGAACCGGTATGGTGCAGCCGCATGCGAGCAGTTTGTCAGGGTGGCGTACGTAGTGGTGCTGTGCCCTGATGACTGGGTGGCGAAGTACTCCATCAGTCCCTTGTTTGGACCGAAGTGGAGAAATACACAAAAAAGAGCCCCATGGCTCAAGTAGGGTTGCCGCATCAATGAGGGTGTGACCGCCGATGGCGGCAGCTTGCCGAGAATTGAAGGTTGAAGCGAGTTTGATGGACAATTCGGTTCTGCGCACGACACATAATTACACATCTATCTCACCACAAACCTATTACACATCTAATTTAGATCGTACAAACTAAATGCACAACACCTTGGCTCAAACACCAGAAACCACCCCGCAACCAGAGTCGCATTTCCTGAGACTTGAGGCCTCCAAAGGCTGGGTCTCTCTCAAACTGCGCGAACTCTGGGAGTACCGCGAATTGCTCTATTTCCTGACCTGGCGCGACATCAAAATCCGCTACAAACAGACCGCCCTCGGCGCCGCTTGGGCCATTCTGCAGCCCGTCTTGACAATGGTCGTCTTCAGCCTGTTTTTCGGCCGTCTGGCAAAAATGCCTTCCGACGGCATCCCCTACCCGATTTTCAGCTTCGCCGCCCTGGTGCCGTGGACCCTTTTCGTCTACGGGCTGACCCAGTCCTCAAACAGCCTGGTCAGCAGCCAAAACCTGATCCGTAAAGTGTATTTCCCTCGTCTGGTCATCCCGATCTCAACCCTCTTTTCCGGGGTAGCCGACTTCCTGATCGCCCTGGTGGTTCTGCTGGGAATGATGGCCTGGTACCATATTATGCCCAACCTCAACATCATCTGGGTCCCCTTCTTCCTGCTGCTGACCCTGGTGACCTCGCTGGGCGTTGGACTGTGGCTTTCGGCCTTGAACGTCGAGTACCGCGACGTAAAATACGTCGTCCCGTTCCTGACCCAATTCTGGATGTATGCCACTCCAATCGCCTACCCGAGCAGCTTGCTGCACCAGCCGTGGCGCACATTGTTCGGCCTGAACCCGATGACCGGTGTCGTCGAAGGCTTCCGCTGGGGGTTGCTCGGGACGCAAACGCATCCCGGGCCCATCCTGATTATGTCTTCCGCTGTCGCACTGCTGATGTTGGTCAGCGGCGCATTCTATTTCCGCCGCATGGAACGGACGTTCGCTGATTTGGTTTAGTCCATATAATGCAATGAGTCCGAAATCTTCCAAACAAGACGCGCCCAGCCGATTGAAGATCCAGCCGGTTGACGGCCGTTGCCTGATTATCGGTGAAGTGGCCCAGGCCCACGACGGCAGCCTGGGCCTGGCGCACGCCTACATCGAAGCCATCGCCAGGGCCGGGGCGGATGCGGTCAAGTTTCAGACCCACATCGCCGCCGCCGAAAGCACGCCCGCCGAACCCTGGCGGGTGAAGTTCAGCCCGCAGGACGAAAGCCGCTACGCGTACTGGAAGCGGATGGAATTTACCGAGAAACAGTGGATCGAGCTCAAGCACCACGCGGATGAACGGGGCCTGCTGTTCTTGAGTTCGCCGTTCTCCGTGGAAGCCGTGGAATTGCTGGAACGGGTCGGCGTCACCGCCTGGAAAATCGCCTCGGGCGAGGTCAACGGGTCCACCCTATTCGAACGGATGGCGGCCACGAAGCTGCCGATGTTTCTCTCGACGGGCATGAGCACGCTGGAGGAAATCGACTCCGCCGTGAAACGGATCAACCAGCACAAGCTGCCGCTGGTCGTGATGCAATGCACCACCGCCTACCCCTGTCCGCCCGAGGAAGTGGGCTTGAATATGATCCCGCTGTTTCGCGAACGCTACAAAACCGCCGTCGGCCTCTCCGACCATTCCGGCACGCTCTATCCCGGCCTGGCCGCGGCCACGCTCGGCATCGCCGTCCTGGAAGTCCACGTGACGTTGAGCCGCGAAATGTACGGCCCCGACGTCTCCGCCTCGGTCACGACGGCGGAACTGCGCCAACTGGTGGACGGCGTGCGGTTCATCGAAAAGATGACGGCCCATCCCGTCGACAAGGACGCCGTGGCCGGCAAACTGCAGCCGCTACGCCGCCTGTTCGGCAAGAGCATCGTGGCCCGCCACGATTTGCCCGCCGGCACGCGCTTGACGGAAAAACATGTCGCCCTCAGAAAACCCGGCCACGGTCTCCCGGAAGACAAGCTGGGCTCTGTCCTGCATCGAACACTCCGCGTCGCCCTCCCGGCCAACGCATTCATCCTGGAGGAACACCTTGAATAACACACAAAAACGCAAAGTCTGCGTGGTGCTCGTCGACCGCGCCAATTACGGGCGCATGAAACCCGTCATGAGCGAGATCGCCTCGCACCCCGGCCTGCAACTCCAGGTGCTGGCCGCCGGCACGATGGTGCTCGAACGATTCGACCTGCCCGTGCGCGTCGTCAAACAGGACGGGTTCCCCGTCGACGGCGAAATCTACATCGAACTCGAAGGCTCGACCCCCGCCACCATGGCCAAGTCCGTCGGGTTCGGCGTGGTGGAGTTTGCCAGCGAGTTTCAACGGCTGAAACCCGACGTGGTGCTGTTGATCGGCGACCGCTACGAGGCGCTGGCGGCGGCCATCGCGGCGGCGTACATGAACATCTGCATCGCCCACATTCAGGGCGGCGAAGTCTCGGGCTCGATCGACGAAAGCGCCCGGCACGCCATCAGCAAATTCTCGCAATTCCATTTCCCGAGCACCCGGCGGTCGGCCGAGTACCTGTTGCGCATGGGCGAACATCCCGACACCATCCTGGCCATCGGTTGTCCGAGCAGCGACATCGCGCGCCGCCTGGATCCAACGATCAATCCCGAGGTCATCAGCACCCGCGGCGGCGGCGCGAAGATCGATCCGGCCCAGCCGTTCCTGCTGGTCGTGTTTCATCCGACCACCACCGAATACGGCGGCGAATCCGGCCAGATGGAACAGGTCCTCGAAGCCCTGGGCGACCTGAAAACGCCGACGCTGTTGCTCTGGCCGAATATCGACGCCGGTTCCGATCACGTGTCCAAGGCCATCCGCGTATTCCGTGACCGGGTGAAACCGAACTGGCTGCGCACGATCATTAATGTGCCGCCCGAGGAATACCAAAAGATCCTCGCCGCCACGGCCTGCGCCATCGGTAATTCGAGCAGCTTCGTGCGCGATGCCGGCTATTTCGGCACGCCGGTCGTGCTGATCGGCAACCGCCAGGAAGGCCGCGAAACGGACGCCCACGTCACGCAGGTAGTCCCGCGGCAGCGCGAAATCCTGGAAGCTGTCCGCGCCCAACTGGCCCACGGACATTATCCGCCCAGCGCGTTGTACGGGGACGGTTATGTCTCGCAGCGCATCGCCGACGCCCTGGCCAAACTCAATCCGTACGTCCAGAAGCGGCTCCACTACATTTACCAGCCTGGCAGTGAAACCAACGGCAACGGGGAATTGATCCTCAACGGACATCCAGTCTCATGCGCGTCCTTGGAATCGTAACGGCCCGCGGCGGTTCCAAGGGGGTTCCGGGCAAGAACATCCGCCCGCTCCTGGGAAAACCGTTGTTGCAATACACCGCCGAAGCGGCCCTGGGCGCCAAACGGCTGACCCGCGTCATCCTCAGCACCGAGGACAAGGAGATTGCCGACGTCGGCCGCCAGTGCGGGCTTGAAGTGCCGTTCATGCGGCCGATGGAACTGGCCCGTGACAATACGCCGCACCTGCCGGTGTTGCAGGATGCCGTGCGCCGGCTGGAGCAGGCGGGAGAATCGTACGACGCGATCCTCACGCTGCAGCCGACCAATCCGTTGCGATTGCCGTCCGACATCGACGGCGCCATCGAATTGCTTGAGAAAACCGGCGCGGATTCCGTAATCTCGTTTGTCGCCGTCGGAGAAAAACATCCGGCCCGGATGAAATTTGTGGACGACCAGGGACGTGTCATCGACCCGCCGTTTGCGGAGAAGATGGAAGGCCAGCGCCGCCAGGAGCTGCCGAAACTCTTTTTGCGGGAAGGCTCGATTTACCTGACCCGGCGCGATGTGTTGATGAAGCAACACTCGCTCAAAGGCCGCGACTGCCGCGCCTGGATCATGCCGGAAGACCGCGCCTGCAACATCGATCAGCCGTTTGATCTTTTCCTGGCCGAACAATTGTTGAAGTACCATGGCCGCGTCTAAACCAAACATCCTCGTCGCCGAGTCGCTGGACTTCTCCAAGGAAGCCGCCGCGCTGCTGCGCCGGCTCGGCCGCGTCACACTGGGCGACATGGACCGCGCCAAGTTGCTGCGGGCCGTCGGCCAGGCCGACGTGCTCTGGGTGCGGTTGCGCCATCGCATCGACACGGAAGTGATGGAGCACGCGCCCCGTCTCAAAGTCATCGTTTCGCCCACGACCGGTTTGAACCATATCGACCTCGAAGAAGCTTCCCGGCGCGGCATCCGGGTGTTGTCCCTGCGCGGGGAAACCGAATTTCTCAAGACCGTCCACGCCACCGCCGAACACACCGTCGGCCTGGTGCTGGCCCTCGTCCGCCACATCCCCGAAGCGCGCGCCCACGTGGTTAGCGGCGGCTGGATCCGTGACCGGTTCCGGGGCAGTGAACTCTCCGGGAAAACCGCCGGGGTGATCGGCTACGGCCGGCTCGGACGGATCGTCGCGCGGATGTTGCTGGCGTTTGAAATGCGGGTGCTGGCCAGCGATCCGCACGTCTGGACAACCGACGTCGATCCCGGCGTGGAAATCGTTCCGTTAAACGACCTGCTGCGCCAATCGGACATCGTGACATTGCACGTAAACCTTTACGCGGAGACCAGCGGGTTCTTCGGCAGCGACCATTTTGCGCGGATGAAACACGGGGCGTGGTTCATCAACACGGCCCGGGGCGAACTGGTGGACGAAGCCGCCCTGTTGGCGGCCCTGCAGGAAGGCCGGCTCAGCGGCGCCGCCGTCGACGTGCTCTCCGAGGAACGCTCGACGGGCATGGCCAGCCATCCGCTCGTCCAATACGCCCGCCAGCACGAGAACCTGCTGGTGACCCCGCACATCGGCGGATGCACAACCGAGTCGATGGACAAAACGGAATTGTACATGGCCCAAAAATTGGCCGAATCGCTTTCCGGAAAACGTTCCACGCCTTCCTCGCTGTCCGCCACGGAGGCCCGGCCGTGAACAACGCGTCTGAGAACGTCAAATTGTCCGTCGTCATCCGCTGCCGCAACGAAGCGCACAGCCTGCGCCAGGTCTTCGACGCGCTGGCGGCACAGCAGTGCGCGTTCCCCTGGGAAATCGTGGTGGTGGACAATGAATCCGAGGACGACACGCAGGAGGTTTGCCGCCAGCACGGTGTGCGCGTCGTTCCCCTGGCCCGGAAGGACTTCACCTACGGCCACGCGACCAACGTGGGCATCGGCCACGCGCGCGGCGAACTGATTATGCTGATGAGCGCGCACGCCATGCCGATCGGCTCGCACTTTTTCGAAAGCGCCGTCGCGCCGTTCTCCGATCCGGCGATGGCCGCCACACGTTGCCTCTGGCTGGGCAGCAGCAAGGAAATCCTCGGCCGCTGGCACAAGCCAAAGGACATCCAATACCGGTCGGCGGAGGAACAAAAGGCCGCCGAGTCGGGCACGAAATGGCTCGGCGAGTACCCGACCGCCGGCTGTTGCGTGCTGCGCCGGTCCGTCTGGGAGGAAGTGAAGTACGACGAGACGATGGAAGCCAACGAGGACAAATTCTGGGCCTCCCAGGTGCTGGCCCGCGGCTACAAAATGCGCTCGTGCGCGGAGGCGATGTGGATGTACACGCGCCAGTACAGTCCCCGGGACCGCTGGCGAAAAGACAACCGCGAGCAACTGGCATTCTATCGGATCAGCGGACGGCCGCCGCTGACGTGGTCGGCCTTTTTTAAGAAGAGTTTCATGGCTTTGGTGACGGCTCCCGGGATTGCTGTGCGGTACGCGCTCGGCACCATCATTTGGAACCTGCACCTGGTGACCATCCCCTGGCAGGCGCGGCGGCTGGCCAAACCGGGCAGCTTGCCTGAATTTGATAAGCGGGGAAAATCCCCCACCCCGGCCCCAAGCCCCCGTGTCACGCCGGCCATCAGCACTCAAATCAAGCAGCAAGACATCCATCCATGAAAAACGATCTCAATCAATTTTTCGTCGCGCTCGATGAACGCCCCGGTGTGGCGGCCTATATCCAGGCGGCCCGCCAGGTGCCCTTGTTCAAGGACCGGCTCGCCCCCGTGCGCGTCGCGTTGCTGTCCTCGTTCACCATCGACGCCGCCGTCCCGTTCCTGACTGTCGAGGCGGCCCGTCTCGGGTTCGCCGCCGAAACCTACGTCGCGCCGTTCAATTCGGTGAAACAGGAACTGCTCGGCGCCGACAGCGGCACGGTCCGGCATAAACCGGACGTGGTGTTCGTCGCCAGCGTCCTGGCCGACGTCAGTCCCGCGCTGGCCAACAACGCGCTGGCGCACGAGGCAGCCCAGATCGACCAGCAGATCGGCCAACTCGTGGCCGAGATCGTCGCGCCCGTGAAGGAATTTCGAAAACGGTCGGGCGCGGCCGTGGTGCTGCACAATTTCGCGCGCCCCCAGGCGCCCGCGCTGGGCATCTACGAATCGATGGCCGCCGGGTCGCCCACCGACGTCATCAACCGGATCAACGCGCGCCTGGTCGATGCCATCCGCGCCATCCCCGGTGTGTACATCCTGGATTTTGACCGCGTGTGCGCCGACGTGGGGTACAGCCATTGTTTCGACGACAAGATGTGGTACCTCGGCCGCTTGCCGTTTTCCGCCGCGGCCTGGCGGGCGCTGGCGCAGACCCAGGCGACGTTCGTGCGCGCCCTGTTCGGACCGCAACGCAAGTGTCTTGTGCTCGATCTCGACAACGTGCTCTGGGGCGACATCATCGGCGAGAGCGGGCTGGCCAACATCAAATTGGGCCAGACCTATCCCGGCAACGTGTTCCGCGAATTTCAACAAGCCGTGCTGGCGCTGCATCAGCGCGGCGTGCTGCTGGCCATCAACAGCAAAAATAATCCCGCTGACGTGGATGAGGTGTTCCGGTCGCACCCGGACATGGTGCTCAAGAAGGAGCATTTCGCCTGCATCCGGGTCAACTGGCAGGACAAATCGACGAACATGAAGGAGATCGCCGCCGCGCTCAATATCGGCCTCGATAGCCTCGTGTTCTTCGACGACAATCCGGCCGAACAGGCGCTGATGCGCGAGACGTTGCCGCAGGTGCTGACCCTGCCCGTGCCGCCGGAACCGATCAAGTACGCGCGTTTACTGCGTGACAGCCGCGCGTTCGACCGCCTCTCGCTCACCGACGAAGACCGCCAGCGCGGGAAGATGTACCAGGAACAGGCCGCGCGCCGCCAGGTCGAGCAGGCAGCGGGTTCGGTGGAGGATTTTCTGGCGGGACTGCAGATGACGGCCGCCGTCGAGAGCGTGGACGACTTCGCTTTTCCGCGCGTGGTCGATCTCTTGCAGAAGACAAACCAATTCAATTTAACGACCCGCCGCCATACCGCCGGCCAGTTGCGCATCATCCTGGACGATCCGCGGTGCGGCGTGTTCAGCCTGCGCGTGGCCGACCGGTTCGGGGACAATGGGATTGTCGGTGTGGCCATCGTCCGGCAAAAGGACGAGTCCGCGGTGATCGACTCGTTCCTGTTGAGCTGCCGCGTCATCGGGCGCACTGTGGAGACGGCCCTGTTGTCGGTCCTGGCGGATTGGGCGCGGGACCGTGGATTGAATGTGATGGAAGGCGAATTTCTGCCCACGCCGAAGAACGCTCCGGCGGCGGACTTCTTCGCGCGCCACGGGTTCTCGCAAGTCGGCGACGCGCCGCTGGAAACCCGGTGGCGGCTGGACCTGGCGAAAGTCCCCTTCCAATGGCCGGCCTGCATTCAGCGCCAGGGCCAGGCGGCGGCGGTCAAATAGGGACGACGGATGGACCCCCAGGCATCAACCACCGCCGTGAAGACGGACGACCGGCTCTGCCAGACCGTGGCCGGCGTGCTCGGCGTGGCGGCCTCGGAGTTGACGGACGCGTCTTCGCCGGAAACGATTGCGGCATGGGACTCGCTGAATCATTTGAACCTGGTCATGGCCCTGGAAAGTGAATTCGGCATCAGCCTGTCTCCCGAGGACGCGTTGGAGATGAGAAATGTTGGTTTGATGCGAATTATCCTGAGACGCAACGGGGTGGTTCTTTAACTTCAAAATGAAGATCGCTTTTACAGATTGCCAGCGCCAGCAGATGGATGACGTGCGCGCGTTTTTCGCGCGGAACGTACCGGCCGGCGTACCGGCTGGCGACGGATGCAGCGTTGCTGGGCTGGCAGTACGGGCCGACGCCGGTCAGCCCGGAACGGCCCAGCCATTTGAAACTGGCGCTGCTGGACGGCGCGATTGCCGGTTGTCTGGGCTACATCCCGGTCGAGGTCAGCCTGAACGGCCGCGTCGCGGTCGGCGCGTGGGTGGCCAACTGGATGGTGGAACAGGAGAAACGCCAACTCGGTCTCGGGCCTTTCCTGATGCGGGAAGTTTCCAAACAATTTGAAGTACTGCTCGATCTGGGCGCCAACGAAGACGCGCGCAGCCTGTTGTCGCGCATGGGTTGGACGGACATGGGCAATCTGCCGCGTTACGTCTGCGTGCTGGACCAGAAGAACGCCGCGCTGCTGACTGAAGACGGCGCGCTGGATTGGCCCGCGAAAGTTCCGGCGGCGCCACCCACAGGCAACGTCGGGTTGGTGGACAAATTTGACGCGGCGGCGACGCAGTTGTGGGACCGCACCTGGGGCGCGAACGGGGGCGGCACGAGGCGGTCGGCGGAATTTCTGAACTGGCGGTACGCGATCCATCCGGTGTTCAAGTACCGGCTGTTCGAGCAGCGCGAAAACGGCCAACTGACCGGGCTGGCCGTGTACCACGTCGAGACCGCGCGCGATTTGCCGGTGCGCATCGGGCGGCTGGTGGAATTGATCACCGCGACGGAGGACGGCGGCGGCTTGTTGGGCGCGGTGCTGGACGACGCGCGGACGCAAGGCGCGGCGGTGATGGACTTTTTCTGCGCGAGCAAACGGGTGGCGGCCCCACTGGCGCGCGCCGGGTTTTTGCCGGGCGACGACGCGGCGGCGGCGCGGATCCCGATGTTGTTCCAGCCGGTGGACCGGCGGCGGGCGGGGATCAGGTTCATGATCAACCTGGGCAAAGCGCCCGAGGCGGGAACGATCCGCGACTGGTACGTGACCAAGAGCGACGGCGACCAGGACCGGCCGAATTAACATGGAAACGATCCAACAAGCGGACATCAACCGCATCCAGGTGGGCGACACGGCGTCGTGCGATTTCGTGGTGGACGACCAGGCCGTCAAGGCGTTCGCGGCGTTATCGCTGGACGACAACGCGCTGCACATGGACGCGGACGTGGCGCAGGCCTGCGGGTTTCCGCGCCGGGTCGCGCACGGGATGCTGGCGCTGGGCGGGATTTCGCGGTTGATCGGCACGCAACTGCCGGGGCACGGATCGTTGTGGGCCTCGCAGGAACTGCGGTTTTCCACGCCGGTGTTCGTCGGCGATTCGCTGACGGCGCGGGTGACGGTGGAACAGGTTTCCAAAGGGGCCGGGATCGTCAAATTGAAAACCGAAGTCAAAAACAACAGCACCGGGTCGGTCGTGCTTTCCGGGACGGCGATGGTGAAAATTCCGCCGCGCAAGGACGGGAAAGCGGGGGCGTCATGAACGGGCACGACGCGCGACTCTGGGCGGTGGCGTATCATTATGTGCGGGACCTGCCGCGCACGCGGTTTCCCGGCATCAAGGGCAAGCTGACCAGCCAGTTTACCGAACAAGTCGACTGGTTGAGCGAGCGTTGCGAGATGGCCACGCTGCAATCGGCGACGGATTTCCTGGCGGGCAATTATCATCCGACGCGCGACCTGTGCCTGCTTACGTTCGACGACGGGTTGAAGGACCATTATACGGACGTCCTGCCGATCCTGGCGGAACGAAACATCCAGGGACTGTTTTTCATCACCACGGTTTGTTTGGAAGAACACCGCGTCCTGCCGATCCACAAAAATCATTTCCTGATGGCGGGGATGGTGTTCAACCAGTATCGCGACGCGTTTTTGACGCGGCTGGCGGCGATGAGTGATGCGCGGCCGGACCCGGCGGACGCCGAACGGGCCAAAGCGGGCTATCCGTGGGACAGCCAGGACGTCGCCGAGTTCAAGTTTTTCCTCAATTACCGCGTCCCGGAAACGTTGCGGGTGCAGGTGCTGGACGCGTTGTTCGGCACGTTCCTCGGCGACGAAACGGCGTTCGCGAAGGACCTGTATTTGAGCTGGGATGAAGCGAAGGAAATGCAGGCGCGCGGGATGATCATGGGCGGGCACACGCACCAGCACATCGCGCTGTCCAAACTGGGCGACGCCGAACAGGCCGCCGATCTCGCGGCGTGCGCCGGGGCGTTGCACAAGCGGCTGACGCCGCAACCGTTGTGGCCGTTCACCTATCCGTACGGACACAGCTATTCGTTCAATGCGGTCACGGTCCGCAATCTCCAGGACAACAATTTCACCTGCTCGTTCACCACGGAACCCGGATCGAACCCGGCCGGGGCCGATGCGTTCACGCTGCATCGGATCGACACCAACGACGTGTTGAAGTACATGCAACCGGCACAAACGGCGGCCGTCGCGGGCGGGGGCAAATAACCATGTGCGGCATCATTGGCATCTTTGGTCCGGGTGTTGAGCGGACGCAGCTCGACGCGATGGTCGCCAGCCAGCGTCATCGCGGGCCTGACGCGACGGGGACCCATATTTCCCCGAGCGGCCTGGCCGGGCTGGGGCACAATCGGTTGAGCATCATCGATCTTTCCGACGCGGGCCGGCAGCCGATGTCCGATGCGAGCGGGCGCTATTGGATCGTGTTCAACGGCGAGGTCTACAACTACCTCGAACTGCGCGAAGAACTGGCGGGACGATACGCCTTTCGCACGAAGACCGACACGGAAGTGTTGCTGGCGGCCTACCAGCAATGGGGCGAGGCCTGCCTGGACAGATTGATCGGCATGTTCGCTTTTGCGATTTGGGATGAACGGGAACAAACGTTGTTTGCCGCCCGTGACCGGTTCGGCGTGAAACCGCTTCATCTCCATGAACCGTCCGGCGGCGGGCTGTGGCTGGCCAGCGAGATCAAAGCGCTGCATGCCGCGGGTGTCCCCGCCGTGCCGGACAACGGCGCGTGGGCGACGTATCTGGCGTCGGGGATGTACGACCACGAGACACGGACGTTTTGGCAGGACATCCGGCGCGTGCCGCCCGGCGGTTGCCTGACGTGGAGCGAGAAGGACGGGTTGCGCGAGCGCGTCTGGTACGACCCGGCCACGGCGGTGCTGAAACTCGGGCGGGACGAACGCAGCGAGGCCGAAGCGGGCCGTGAACTGCTGGCGTTGCTCGAAGAGACCATTACTTTGCGTTTCCGCGCCGACGTGCCGGTGGGGATTTGCCTGTCAGGCGGATTCGATTCCTCCCTGCTGCTCGGGCTGGTGCATCGGTTGCAAGGCAGTGAGTCGGCGGTGAAGACGTTCACATTTTTCTGCGGCGATCCCGCCTACGACGAGACGCCGTGGGTCGAGAAGATGCTGGCCCAGACGCGGCATCCGTCCTTTTTCTGCCGGCTATCGCCCGGCGAAGTGCCGGACCTGGCGTTGCGGGTGCAACGCTCCCAGGATGAACCGTTTGGCGGCCTGCCCACGCTCGGCATGGCCAAGGTCCACGAGCGCGCGTATGCCGAAGGCGTCGTTGTGTTGCTGGACGGCAACGGCCTGGATGAAGGTTGGGCCGGCTATGATTATTACGCCCGGGCCAAAGAGATCGATGCCACCGTCGGCCCGGTCCAAGGCGCGCGGGCGCAGGCCGGCCAGGGCGCCTGTCTGACCGGGGAATTTGCGGCGCTGGCCTCGGCGTTCGTCCCGGCGCGTCCGTTTGGCGATCCCCTTTTGGATTTGCAGGTGCGCGACATTCGCCAGGCGAAGATCCCGCGCGCGATGCGGTTTGCGGACCGGGTATCGATGATGTACAGCCGCGAACTGCGCGAACCATTTCTCGATCATCGGATATTGGAACTGGGATTGCGCCAACCTGTTGACCGCAAGATCCGGGACGGACAGGGAAAATGGTTACCAAGGCAGATGGCCGCTCAACTTGTCCCGGGCGGCGTGCGCGAAGCGCCCAAGCGGCCGGTGCAAACACCGCAACGGGAATGGTTACGCGGGCCGTTGAAAGACTGGGTGGACGCGCAACTGGACATCGTGCTCGGCGAATACGGGGGCGCGTGGTTCGACGCGGAGGCGGTGAGAAAACGGTGGACGCAGTACCAGGCGCACGGCGGGGACAACAGTTTCTTTCTCTGGCAGTGGGTCAACCTCGGTCTGATGCTGCAAACGCAACAAACGGGCACAGCGGTGCCGTCGTGTGGGTAATATGAGTGATTCAGCCATTCAAGTAGTCAACCTCGGCAAGCAGTTCCACATCGGAGCGCGCCAGCCCGGCACGACCAGCGCGTTTGGTCACCGGCCGATGCTGCACGAACGATTGACGTCCGGCGTGGGGCGTATCCTGCGCGCGCCGTTCAAGAAAAAGATGAGCAAGACGGAAGTGTTCTGGGCGCTGCAGGACATCAATTTCGACGTCAAACAGGGCGAAGCGGTCGGGATCATCGGCCACAACGGCGCGGGCAAGAGCACGCTGCTGAAGATCCTCTCCCGGATCACGGAACCGACGGTGGGCTACGCCGACATCCATGGCCGGCTGAGTTCCCTGCTTGAAGTGGGCACGGGGTTCCATCCCGAACTGACCGGGCGCGAAAACATTTACCTCAACGCGGCGATCCTGGGCATGAAAGCCACGCACATCCAGCGCAAGTTCGACGAGATCGTGGCGTTTGCCGAGGTGGAAAAATTCATCGACACGGCGGCCAAACATTATTCCACCGGCATGTACCTGCGCCTGGCGTTTTCCGTGGCGGCGCACCTCGAACCGGAAATCCTGCTGGTGGACGAAGTGCTGGCCGTGGGCGACGCCTCGTTCCAGAAAAAGTGCCTGGGCAAGATGGAGGACGTCGCCAAACAGGGCCGGACGGTCGTGTTCGTCAGCCACAACATGGCGGCGGTGGAAACGCTTTGCCAGCGGGTGGTCTGGCTCCAGAACGGCCGGATCCACAAGATCGGCGAGGCCAGCGAGGTTGTGCCGTCCTATTTGCACAGCGCGCTGAAGACGATCACCGAACAGCGCTGGGACGATCCCCAGGCGGCGCCGGGCAACGAGACGGTGCGCCTGCACCGCGTCTGCGTGAGGCCCGCGGAAGGCCCGGCCGAAGGGTCGATTGATATCCGCACGCCGTACGTGATTGAGTTCGATTACTGGAACATGGTTCCCGAGACCCGGCTCGATCTGAGCTTTCATCTTTATAATGAGCAGGGAATCATGGTGTTCAACCACAACACCTATCTCGAACCCGTCTGGCACGGTCGTTCGCGGGCCAAGGGGCTGTATCGCTCGACGTGTTTTGTGCCGGGCGACCTGATGAACGACGGGGAATACCGGGTGAGCCTGGTGGTGACCTCCGACCAGGCGCGGGCGATTTACAAGCACTCCGACCTGCTCTCGTTCACGGTGCTGGACGCGCCGGAAATGCGCAACGCCTGGTACGGCCGCTGGCCGGGGTCGGTGCGCCCGAATTTGAGATGGCAGACTGAATTCCTCGAGAACCAATGAGCGTGTCAGGGATGAAACCCAGCGTCACCGTCATCATGCCGGCCCACAACGCCGCGAAGTGGATCGGCGCGGCCATCGCCAGCGTGCTGCGCCAGACCTACACCGAGTTTGATTTGTGGGTGCTGGAAAACGGCTCGACCGACGGCACGGCCGCGGTTGCCCGGGGATTTACCGATCCGCGCGTGAAAGTGTTCGAGCTCGGCCCGGTGGGGTTCCAGGGCGCGTTGCAGTACGCGATTGAGAAGGCCGAGTCGCCCTGGCTGGCGCGGATGGACGCGGACGACCTGATGCTGCCCGACCGGTTGCAGGTCCAGATGACATTTTTGCAAGCGCATCCGCAAGCGGTGTTCGTCGGCACGGCGTTCGCGATCCTGACGCCGTTCGGCCACATTTTCGAGCATCTGCCCCGCATCGAGACGCGGGAAGTGGACCGCGAATTTCTCGGCGTGGGCCGGGGCCGGTTTGGCGACCCGTGCACGGTGTTCAGCCGCCAGGCCGCGCGGGAGGCGGGAGGCGTGGACGCGGAGTTTACGATGGGCGACGTGCCCCTGCTCTTCCGGCTGTTGACGCGCGGGCCGGGCTGGCAGCTCAGCCAGCCGCTTTACATTTACCGGGTCAGTCCCCGTTCGATGAGCAAGCACCGCAGTTTTCTCGAGGAATGTTTCCGGGCGCGCCGCAAGTACGCGCCGGAAGCGTTGACGACCTTTCCCGCGGAGATCCGCGCGGCGAGTTTTTGGGACAAGATCGCGTTGCTGGAGTTGATCGCGGGGGACGGCAAGGCGGTGCAAGCGGCCATTGCGGAGATCGAACGGGAAACCAATTTTCAACGGGAAGCGCTTCACATGAAACGGATCGCCTGCGGCGGGCGGCTGGCGTCGGCGGTGTACGCCTGGCGTTACCGCCATCAGTTCCGCCGGCGGGCGGACTGGGAGCGCGATCTGGCCGGGCTGGAGAGCCCGCCCGCGGCCGCGCGGCCGGAGGGGAGCGCCGGGGATATTTTACACATTGTCGAGCCCAGGGGAGCGAGTTGAGGAGGAGCGAACGCAAGGAATGAAGGTCTCCACGCATGATCAATCGACATAACTACCAGGCCGCCCCGCTTCAATCGGAGGGCGTCTGTGAACAGGCGCCCCTGGCCCAACGGCCGCTCAGCTGGCCGCTGGACACGTGGCAGGAATCGCCGGGCGCCGATCCGTTGTTGCGGCTGAAACGCTATTACTGGCGGTTTCTGAAGCTCAAGGCGTTCGTGCTCGATTACCAGAGCCATTGGCTGGCGCCTTCGTATTCGCAGGAGGGCGAGGACCTGGTGCTGCGGCGCATGTTCGACGGCCAACGGTCGGGGTTCTTCGTCGACGTCGGCGCACATCATCCGAAACGCTACTCGAACACCTACTACTTTTACATCAACGGCTGGCGGGGCCTGAATGTCGACGCCGCGCCGGGCAGCATGCAACCGTTCAGCCAGGCCAGGCCCCGGGACATCAACGTCGAGGCGGCGGTGGCCAGTGAAAACAAAGAGCTGACCTTCTATGAATTCAACGAGCCCACGTTGAACGGGTTTTCCCGGGAGATCTCGTTGAACCGGCATCAGAACGGGCCGTACAAGATCATCGGCGAACGCCAGATTGAGACCGTGACGCTGGCGGAGGTGCTGGACCGTTGCCTGCCGGCGGGTCAACGGATTGATTTCCTCAACGTCGACGTGGAAGGACTCGATCTCGACGTGCTGGCCTCCAACGACTGGACGAAGTACCAGCCGACGGTGGTGTTGGCGGAGGACCTGACGCTGACCAGCATGCGGGACCTGGACAAGTCGCCGGTGGTTTGCCTGATGCAGCAGCAGGGCTATGAGCTGTATTGCAAAGTGGTGAACACGCTGATTTTCCGGAAGATCGACCGGACGCTGTCCTACGAGCGGCACGCCAAGTTCGAGTAACGCGTTTTCCATCGCGCGCATGAAACTGGCTTACATCATCACGGCCCACAAGAACCCGGACCAATTGGTGCGGCTTGTCGAACGGCTCAACGACGAGGGCACGACGTTTTTTGTGCACATCGACAAGGGCACGGACGCGCCGACGTACGGGCGGATGGTGGACGGTCTGCGGCACCTGCCGAACGTCCATTTCATGAAGAAGAGGTTCAAGTGCCACTACATGACGCTATACAGCGCCGTGCAGGCCGTGGTCCAGGGAATGACGGAAATTTTCCGGCAGGACGTGGCGTTCGATTATCTGCTCTACGTGACCGGACAGGATTATCCGATCAAGACCAACAGCGAGATCAAGGCGGCGCTGGAGAACGCCCACGGCCAATCGTATCTGACGTATCTGGCGCTGCCCTTCGAGGGCTGGCATCCGACGGGCGGACGGATCATCCAGAACGCGTCCCGGTACGAGTCCTGGCACCTGCATCTGTTCAATCGCTACGTGCAGTTCCCGCTGAAACGGGGGCGGCTGCGGCGGGCGGTGAATTTGTTCCTCCCGCGCAAGCGCAAGTTTCTCCGGGGCTTCACGCCCTACGGCGGCTGGGCGTACTGGTGCCTGGCGCGGCGGCACGTGGAGTACGCGCACGATTTCGTGAAAGCGAACCCGTCGTTCATGAAATTCTTCCGGTTCGCGAAGTCGGCGGACGAAATGTTTTTTCAGACGATGCTGCTAAACTCGCCGTTCAAGGACCAGCTGATCAACGACGACCTGCGTTACGTGGACTGGTCCAGCCAGGATTGCCACCCCAAACTGCTGGGCCGGGACGACATTGACAGGCTGGCGGAATCTCCCCGGCTGTTTGCCAGGAAATTTGACGCGACGGTGGATGCGGCCGTGCTGGACCTGATCGACGAGAGGCTCCTCAAGATCAAGCCGGCCGGAAACGATCGGGGCGCGGATGCGCAGAAGGAAACAGGGTCGCGGGCCTGCTGTTCGGCTTGAAAGGCGGACGCGGCGAACAAGGGATGACCTGAGGGAAAGGGCGAAATGGAACAGGGACCAATAGTGGCGGATCGTTTCCCGGGTGCGACGGGCGGAGCGCATCCGCTGGACGTTTCCGTCATCATCTGCACCTACAACCGTTGCGACAGCCTGCGCGGGACGTTGCAAACCCTCTGCGCCCTCGAAATTCCCCGTAACCTTTCGTGGGAATTATTGGTGGTGGACAACAATTCACCGGACGCCACCCGCGAGGTCTGTGAAAGCTTCCAACCGATCCTGCCCCTGCGCTACGTGTTCGAGCCCCGCCAAGGCCAGAATAACGCCCTGAACCGCAGCATCGAGGAAGCCGCCGGTGGTCTGCTGTTGTTCACCGACGACGACGTGGACGTGGACAGGCGGTGGCTGGTCAGTTTCCTCGACGCGGCCCGGCGGCACCCGGACGTCAGTTTCTTCGGCGGAAAAGTGCTCCCGCGCTGGGAGGCGCCGCCGCCCCGCTGGCTCAGCGAGAACTGCGACACGCTGCTGCGGCACGTGTCCACGGCTTTTGAAATGGGCGAGGCCGAAATGTTTGTCGGCCTGTCCGATTGCGTCTTTTACGGCGCCAACCTCGCCATTCGCCAGGGCGCGCTGTCCGGGAAATTGAAATTCCGGCCGGACCTCGGCCCCTGCGGCGCAGGACAGGTGCGCGGCGGTGAAACAGCGCTGCTGCGCGAGATGCTGGCTGCGGGAATGAAAGGATTGTATGTGCCAACGATGGTCGTGCACCATCGCAATCCGCTGTCCCGCATGACCGAGCAGTACGTCCGGGCCTATTATTATGGGGCAGGCGTCACGCAGGTGCGCCTGGAGCCGTCCGGCAACGGACACCGGAAATTGTTCGGCGCGCCCCGGCATCTCTGGTGGAAGCTGATCAAACACGCGGTCCAGTACGCCGCCTTTCGCCGGACGCGGCCGTCCCGGATCTGGTTAAGGGCCGAAATCGAGATGGCGACAACCTGGGGCCGGATCGCGGAATTGCGCCGGCGCCGCAAACACCCTGTCAACCCCTCCCTGCACGAGGCCCCCGTCCAACACGCTGAAGTCTGACGACAACCAAACCGTGAAAGCAAATCCGAAACCGACGATTGTGATTTCCATTCCCCTGGTCTGGGGCGTGCGCAACATTTTGCGCTCTGGCCTCTACGACCAGTTGTCCGACCAGTTCCACATCCTCATCGCCGCGCCGGAACAGGGGCAGCAGGACCTGTTGCGGGAAGGCATCGACGAGGAGGATTTGTTGATTCTGGACAATCCCCAGGAAACCGCGCAGCACAGCCGGCTGATGAAAGCGCTCAAGAGCGCCCACGCGCGGAACCACCCGACGCCTTCGGACGACATTTTCGGCCAGTGGACAAAGCACAAGAACAACGGCAGCCACGGCAATCTCCGGCAGGCCCTGAGCGAAGCGTCCTACAAGGCCGCCGGCCTGCTGGGTTCCAATCCCCGGTTGTTCCGCTGGCTGGAACAGAAGGAAGACGCGGCCTATCTGCGGATGATCCCCCAGCGCACGTGGGACGTGCTGCGCCAGACCCGGCCGGTGTTCGGGTTGTCGACCAGCCACGTGGTGAACTGGGAATGGGCCTTGTTCCGCGCCATGCACGCGCTGCAGATCCCCATCGCCACGCACGTGCTGTCCTTCGACAATCTCACCACGCGTGGTTATATCCCGACGAAACATTTCGACCATTTCATGGTGTGGCAGGACGCGATGGCCGGGGAATTGCGCGGCTTCTACGGCATCCCCGATCAACGAATCACCGTGACCGGCACGCCCCAATTCGATTTCCACGTCCGCGAGGATTTCCGCTGGTCGCGCGAACAGACGGCGAAAACGCTGGGGATCGATCCTCACCGGCCGTACTTCGTCCACTGCGCGAACCACCAGGCGATGACCCCCGGCGAACCGGAACTGGTCACCGCCATCCTCCGCGCCACCTCGGGAGATCCCCGTTTTCAGAAGCATCAATGGATCCTCCGGCTGCATCCACTCGACGACTACAAACGCTGGGAACCGTTGCAGCAGCAGTTCGACTGTGTCCGGCTCAGCCGTCCCTGGTCGCAGGGCAAGCAGGCGGCGTTTTGGGCGACGCCTTCCAATGACGAACTGGCGCGCCTGGCCAATACGCTCCGTTACGCCGACGCGGCGCTGACCATGGGATCGAGCACCGCGCTGGACAGCGCGGTGGTGGACACCCCGATCATTTGCCTGGGCTTTCATCCGCGCGCGGGCTCGGCCGAGGACACGTTTTATCGCGAGAGCCATTTCTCGCATCATTACAAGCCGATCATGGAGAGCCAGGCGGCGCCGCTGGCCAAAGACATGTCGCAACTCGTGCAGTACCTGGGCGAGGCGGTCGCCCATCGCGGCGCGTTGCATGAGGCGCGCGTGCGCCTTGTCAAGAGGGTCTGCGGTTGCGTGGACGGCAATGCCGCCGGGCGCATCGCGGAGACATTGATCGCGCTGATCGAGGCGCGGCAGGTCCGCGACTGGCAACCGGTCCCTATCATCAAATGAATCCCATTCAAATCGAACCCATCAGCCCGGCCAACCTTGACTGCGTTGTCCAGTTGTTGCAGGAACGCAACGATACGCTGCCCGCCTACACGCGGTGGAAATACGGGCCGGACCGTAACGGCGGTTTTCGGGGCGTCGTCGCCCGTCTGAACGGCGAGCCGGTGGGTTGTTTTGGACTGGTCGCGCGCGATCTGCTCCTGCCCGAAGGCAAGACGATCCGATGCGGCTGGTTCGCGGACTGGTACGTGACGCAGAGCGCGCGCACCACCGGGGTTGGCACGGGAATGTTGCACGCGCTTTCCGAAGTCTACCCGCTGATTTTCGGCCATCCGGCCCCCGACAAAGCCCGCGCGATTTGCCTGGCCAACGGGTATCACCCGATCGGATTCCAGTCGCGCCGCCGCCTGGTGTTGCGCTGGTGGGCGTACGAGCAGGTCCGCACGAGGTTTTTCGTCAAGGCGGCCGTCAATGCCCTGATTGATCTGCAACGCAGCGCCAAGGCCCAGATGCTGGCGCAATCGCCCTACACCGGCGATTCCAACGGCGCGGCCAGCCGGCCCGTGGCATTGTTCAGCAACGCGGAGGAACAAGGCGAATGGATCCTGTCCCAACCGGTCAGGCCGGGGATTTCCCGGCGCAACGGCGTGTGGCAGACGGCCGGGCTGAAGATCGTTTACGTGGACGACTGTTTTCCGTCGCAGGACTTGCGCAGGCGGATCCTGATGACGGCGGGGCCGCGACAATTTTCCGTGGAGGCCTGGAAACAGTTTATTCAGGAGAGCCGGGAAACGGGCTGCGTCTACATCGAATGTTTCACGACGCGCCGGTCCCTCGACAGGGTCTGGGCCGCCTGCGGCGCGTGGCGCTACCCGGAGCCGCCGGTGTTGCTGCACGGCGAGCCGGACCTGGCCAACAAGTTGTTCCTGCATGGGTGGGACCGTGAGAATTGGACCTATCTGGCGGGCGGTTCCAGTAATGGACAGCATCATTAAATGATCACCACCCCCACTGTTTCCGTCGTGATCGCCAGCTATCGCCGGCGCAGCCATCTGCTGAAGGCGCTGGACCAACTGGTCGCGCAAAGCTGTCCGCCGCACGAGGTCTTTGTCGTCGACGCTTCGCCGATCGACGAGCAACTTTCCAACGCCCAGATCGCACAGTACCCGCCGTGGTTTCGTTATATGCGGTTCACGGAACGCGGCAATGCGTCGCGCCAGCGCAATATCGCCCTCAAACTCTGCACCGGCGACATTGTGCTGTTCCTGGACGACGACGTGGAGTTTGGCCGGTCGTTCATCGAGCAATACGTCACGGCTTTCCGCGAAACCGGCGCGGACGGCATCAACGGCATCGTCCTCATCCCCGGCGAAACACCGGCCGGCGCCCCCAAACTGTTGCACACAATCCCCATTCAATATCCGGGCGCGCCGAACTACCAGGCCTACGACGGGATCATCGAGACGCACGTCATTTGTTCCGCCAGTTTCGCCGCCACCCGGTCATCGCTGCTGGCCGTGGGCGGGTTCGACGAACAGCTCCACGGGTCGCGCGACGACGTGGACCTGGGCATTCGCCTGATCAAAAAAGGTTTCCGCGTGATCCATCACAACGGTCCGCAGCTTCTGCATTTGATGGCCCGCGGCAATGGATCGCGGTCCCCGGAAATGGGACGGGAATGGGCCACGGCCAACCTGTTCTATTTCCAGTTCACGCATTACTGGCCGCACCGGCGGGCGCTGTTGAAATGGCGGACGGTCTGGGACTATTGCCGGCCGTCGCGTCACTGGCTCACTCCGGGCGTGATTGTGAAACGATGGGCGGGCGTGCTCCGGGCCTATCACGTGGCGCTGCGCCGCGTTAATGAAGGGCCAAAACTGGGCACCCTGCCCGACAACGCCGGGCATGACAGCCCCGACCGTTCCATCTCCCCTCCCCTGGCGCAGGCGGTGAACCATGGCTAATTCCGCCACCGCAACATCCGAGGTCCAGCACGCGCCGAAGAACGGCGCTGTTCCGATGCATCTGGTGCTTTTATGCAACGAATATCCGCCGGCATCGCACGGCGGAATCGGCAGTTATACCCAAACCATGGCGCGGGCATTGGCCAAGCGCGGCCACAAAGTGACCGTGATCGGTTTCTATCACCGCCAGAAAACCGCGCATGAGCACGACCACGGCGTGGCCGTTGTCCGCTTGCCGCATGCGCGCTTGCGTGGTTCGGGATTGATCCTTAACCGGAAATGTCTGGCCCGGGAACTGAAACGCATCGACGCCGAGTCGCCGATCGACATTATTGAAGGCGCGGAGAACAGCCTGGCCTTGGTGCCGAAACTGGCCTCGGCGGCCAAAATCATCCGGATGCACGGCGGCCACCACTTTTTCTTCACCACCCTGGGCAAGAAACCGCGCCTCTGGCGAAGCTGGCTGGAAAAACAGTCCTTCCGCAACGCCGATCATCTGTGCGGGGTCAGCCAGTACGTGGCGGATACGACGCGGGAACTGCTGGACCTCGGCGAACGGCCCATTGAGGTGCTGCACAATCCCGTCAACGTCGAACTGTTTCGTCCCCGCCCGGACGTGGCGGAGGAACGGGGCTTGATCGTGTTTGTCGGGACCGTTTGCGAGAAAAAGGGCGTCCGCCAACTGGTGGAAGCGATGCCGGAAATTGTGGCCGCTGTGCCGCACGCGCGCCTGTGTCTGGCGGGCCGGGACGGACGCGATCCGCGGACGGGCAAATCGTTTATCGAGCAGGTGCGCCCGAGCATCCCCGCCACGATTGCCGCGCACATTGAATTTCGCGGTCAACTGGAACACGCGCTGGTCCCGGACCTGCTGGCCCGCGCCGAAGTGTTGACCTATCCCTCGCACATGGAAGCGATCGGCATCGCCCTGATCGAGGGACTGGCGGCGGGCAAGGGCCTGGTCATCGGCAACACGGGCCCGGCCAGGGAAGTGGTCGAGCACGGCGTCTCGGGACTTCTCTGCGACCCGTTCTCCCCCGCCTCCATCGCCAACGCGATCATCATGCTTCTCAAGGACCAGCCGTTGCGCCGCAAGATGGGCGAAGAAGCGCGGCGCCGGGCGGTGGAATTATTTTCGCTGGAGACGGTCGTGCAGCGCAACGAGATGTTCTATCGGCGCTGTCTGGGCAAATAAACGCATGAAGAACCCGCAACGATTGCTCGTGGTCTCGCACGTGTTGCATTACCGGCACGAAGGCCGGTTGTACGCCTACGGGCCGTATGCCCGCGAGATCGACATCTGGGCGGACCTGTTTCCCGAAGTCGTCATCGCCTCGCCGTGCCGCGCGGAAAAACCGCCGGGCGATTGCATCCCGTTTACGCGTCCCAACATTTCCATCAAGCCCCAGCGCGAGGCGGGCGGCGACAGCGCGTGGGCCAAAGTGAAACAGGCCGTCATTTTGCCCCTGCTGGTGTGGGACCTGTGCCGCGCGATGCGGGCGGCGGACGCGATTCATGTCCGTCTGCCAGGCAACCTCGGCCTGCTGGGCGTGCTGCTGGCCCCGTTGTTCTCGCGCCGGCTGGTGGCGAAGTTTGCCGGACAATGGAACGGCTATCCGAGCGAACGCCTGGCGCTGCGCTGGCAGCGGGCCATTCTGCGGTCGTCCTGGTGGCACGGGCCGGTCACGGTCTACGGCCAGTGGCCAAATGAGCCTCCCCAGGTGATTTCGTTTTTTACGTCGATGATGACCGATGAGATGGTCGAGCGCGCCACGGCCGTGGCGGAGACCAAAAAAATCACGCGGCCGCTCCGGGTTCTTTTTTCAGGCCGGCTGGCCGCCGAGAAACGCGTGGATGCGTTGCTGGAGGCGGCGAAGATTTTAACGGACCGCGGTCTGGCCCTGGAAGTGACGCTGGTCGGCGGCGGTGTCGAGGAAGCCAATCTGCGGCGGCAGACTGAAGCGCTCGGGCTGCAAAATGTGGTAAAGTTCGCCGGCTCGCTCCCGTTTGAGGACAGCCTCAAGTGGTACGAATGGGCCCATTGTCTCGTGCTGCCGTCACGCCATTCGGAAGGATGGCCGAAGGTGATCGCGGAAGGCATGTGTTACGGGCTGGTCTGCGTCGCGGTGGCGCACGGCCAGGTGCCGGCCATGCTCGAAGGCCGCGGCATCACGTTGCCCTCGGGCACGCCGCAGGAGATTGCCGGCGCGCTGCAACAGGTGGCGGAGCGGCCTGAAGATTTCAGCGAGCTGACCCGGCGCGCTTCTTTGTGGGCGCGGCTTTATTCGCTCGAAGGATTGCGCGAGGCATTGAAAGAATTGTTGAACCGGCAGTGGGGCGTGGACCTCAAACCAACCGTGTCCCCGTCCGCCGGTCACGTGCGTCTTGATTATGAACCGCATCGGTGTACTGCAAGTCTGTGATTCGCTGGCGGCGGGCGGCATGGAGCGGGTGGCGGTGAACCTCGCCAACGCTCTGCCGCAGGACCGCTATCGCAGCCATCTCTGCTCGACACGGGCGGAGGGGCCGATGGCGGACTTCGTATTGCCGCACGTGGGCCGGATTTGCCTGCACCGCAACGGCCGGTTCGATCCGGCGGCGGTGCAGCGGCTGGTGGTTTACATCCGGGAAAACAATATCCAGATCCTGCATGCCCACAGCACCGCGTTGTTTCTGTCGGCCATCGTTTCGTACATCAAACCCCATCCCGTGGTGATCTGGCACGACCATTTTGGGCGATACGCGACCGAGGAACGGCCCGCGTGGGTCTATCGTCTGGCGACAAAACGGATCGGCGGCGTGATCGCGGTGAATCAATCCCTGGCGACCTGGGCGCAGGAACGGCTCCACCTCCCGGCCGAACGCGTGCGCTACATCCCCAATTTCGTTGCCGAGCCGGCCGACGACGCGCCCGCCTCGAACCTGCCGGGAAAGGCTGGTTTACGGATTGTCTGCGTCGCTAATTTTCGTCCGCAAAAGGACCACATGAACCTGTTGGAGGCCATGCGGACCGTGTTGCGCGAGATGCCGGACGCGCATTTGATCCTGCTGGGCCACGGACTGGAAACAGCCTGTTACACCCAGCTCGACACCAAGATTTCCCACAACGGCCTGAAAGGCCACGTCTCGGTGCTCGGTCCGCGCAACGATGTTTATGCCGTGTTGCGGGGCTGTGACATCGGCGTGCTGAGTTCCTCGTCCGAGGGGCTGCCGCTGGCCCTGCTGGAGTACGGCATGGCCGGATTGGCGGTGGTGGCGACGAAGGTCGGCCAATGTGACGAGGTCCTCGGTGGCGGACGGTGCGGCTTGCTGGTGCCGCCGAGCGACTCCGGGCAATTGGCGAAGGCCCTTCTTTCGCTGCTGGGATCGATGAAGAAACGGCAGGAATTGGGACAGGCGCTGAACGCGCGCGTGCAGCAGTCGTACAGCCCCGAATCGGCGGTCGAACAGATCACGGCGATGTACGAAACAGTGTTCCCCCATCATCAAACTTGTGCGGCGTGCGGAGCGCAATGAACACAACGGCAACAAAACCAGGCCCGGGACCGATCGGCGGTCCCATCGCGCCAAGACCGGGCTTTCGCCCGATTGCAGGGGCCAGGACCGGGAAACCGCGGCCGCTGTCGTGGATCATGGTGATGGCGTTCATTCTGGCGCATTTGCCGCTGGCGTTGTTGATGAAATTTGTCCCGGCGCTGGCCACGGTGCATGCGTTGTTGGCGCTGGTGGTGGGGCTCGTCTGGGCGATGAACGGCCGCGCCATGGCCAAGGTCGCGTACGTCGGGGCCTACATCACGGGCAGCGAAGTCATGTGGCGCGCGGTCGGCGCCTCGGTGTTCTGGGAGTTCGGCAAGTACGCGTGCATCCTGATTTTCGTCCTGGCGCTGGCGCGCCACCGGCGCTTTAAACTGCCGGCGCTGCCCACCGCGTTTTTTCTGCTGTTGATTCCCGCGACGCTGCTGACGTTGTTCCAGGTCAGTCCGTCGGAACGCGAAGGACATGATCAGCTTCAACCTGTCGGGCCCGCTGGCCCTGGCGGTCAGCGTCGTGTTCTTCATGAACATGAAGATGTCGGGCCGGCAACTGGTGAAGACGTTGATCGCGTTCATCGCGCCGGTGGCGGGCATGGTGGCCATCATCGTGCTGGGCCTGGCGTCGTCGGACGTCAAGTTTGGCCGGCAATCCAACGAGGCGGCCAGCGGGGGGTTTGGCGCGAATCAAGTTTCGGCCCTGTTGGGCATGGCCTGCGTAGCGGCCTTCCTGTGCCTGCTGGACAGCAATTTGCGGTGGCAGCTCAAGGTGCTGTTCTTCGGGTTTCTTTTGGAATTTGCCGTCCAGAGCGCGCTGACGTTTTCGCGCGCCGGGATCTACTACACGGCCGTCAGCATCGCCGTGGGCGCGCTGTTGTCGATGAAGAACCTGCGCTCGGCGTTTCAAATGTCGCTGATCCTTGCCGCGTTTTTCCTGGTGGCCTATTACGTCGTCTTTCCGCGCCTGGATGATTTCACGGGCGGCGCACTGTCGGCGCGTTTTGAAAACACCCGTTTGTCCGGCCGGGCGGAGATCATGGACGCCGACCTGAAGATCATGGCGGAACATCCGATCTTTGGCATTGGCGTCGGCCAGGCAAAGAGCGAACGGGCGCGGTTCTTCAAGGGGTTTGCCTCGCACACGGAATTCACGCGGTTGTTGTCCGAGCACGGCACGTTTGGCTGTGTCGCGCTGGTGTTGCTGATCGCCATGGCCATCAAGAACGTGGTCGCGGCGGGCACCAGCCGGGGCCGCGCGGTGGCGGCAACACTGGCGACGTACAGTTTTTGTTTCATGACGGGCAACGGCATGAGGATGGTGCTGCCCTCTTTTATTTTCGGCCTGGCCGCCGTCGGCCTGGCGGCGGCGAGACCTCCGTTGAAGAAAAAGATCGCTGTGCCGTCAACAACATCGGGGCGTTTTCGGAATTTTCCGCGCCGGGCGGGCCTGGCCTCCGGGCGTCATCTTTAACTTCAGCGGGACATGAGATCCGGTATGCATCAATCAACCATCGTCGGCACGCTGCCGATCGCCAACGGCGGCGCGGAAGCGCCTGTCACCGTCCCGCGCCACCGCGCGGTGCCGGGCGACCGGAAACTGGGCGTGTTACTCGTGGGCAATTTCCTCTCGGGTTCCGTCGGGACACGCGGCGCTTGCGAGGAACTGGCGTTACGCCTGAGCGGGCTGGACTGGTTGCGGGTGCTGACGACCTCGACCAAGGCGGCGCGGCTGCCGCGGCTGGCGGACATGCTGGCCACCATCTGGCTGCGGCGGCATGAATTTGAGGTGGCGCAGGTGGACGTTTACAGCGGCCCGGCGTTTCTCTGGGCGGAGGCGTGCTGCCTGGCCCTGCGGCGGCTTGGCAAACCGTACATCCTGACGCTGCATGGCGGCAATCTCCCGGCATTCTCCCGGGAACGCGCCGGCCGCGTGCGGCGGCTGCTGCAATCGGCGGCCGTGGTGACGACGCCGTCGGAATATTTGCGCGACCAGATGTCGCCGTATCACGCGGACCTGCGGCTGCTGCCCAATGCGCTCGATTTAAGCGCCTACCAGTACCGGCTCCGGTCCAAGCCGCAGCCGAACCTGATCTGGCTGCGCGCGTTCCATGAGATTTACAATCCCGACATGGCCCCGCGTGTGTTGCAGATTCTGGCAAAGGATTTCCCGGACCTGAAAATGATCATGGTCGGCCCGGACAAGGGCGACGGCACCCTGGCGCGGACGCAGAAACTGGCCGCTGAGTTGGGCGTGCTTGACCGGCTGACCTTCGCGGGCCGCGTGCCGAAGTCGGACACGCCGCAGTGGCTGGACAAGGGCGACATTTTCCTGAACACGCCCAACGTGGACAACACGCCGGTGAGCGTGCTGGAAGCGCTGGCGTGCGGGCTGTGCATCGTGAGCACGAACGTCGGCGGGATCCCCTACATGTTGAAGGACCAGAGCGACGCGCTTCTCGTGCCGCCGGGCGACGCGCCGGCGATGGCGGCGGCGGTGCGGCGCATCCTGACCGAGCCGGGTCTTGCCGGGACACTTTCCGGCGCGGCGCGCGCGAAGGCCGAGCAGCACGACTGGCAGACGATCCTGCCGCAATGGGAAACGCTGTTGAACGCGGTCGCCCAGCGTGCCGTCGTGGCCGCGCCTCGCGAGGTCCCGGCCGATTCCGCCGCGCCGGCAGAGGGCAAACGCAGGGTTGCCAAAAAACGGCGCTGCTATTTCATCGGCACGCCGATCGGCGACCTGTCGATCATGAAACAATTTGTCGCGCTGGCCAACGACCTGGCTAGGCGCGGCCATCAGGTGATCATCCTGGCCCCGCACCGCCGGATCGAGCTGGAGAACCATCACACCAACCCGGCGATTTACATCTGGCCCAGCGAACGTCCGACCAAATGGCGGGACGCGTGGTTCTTTTACAAACTGGCGCGCCAGTTCAGGCCGGATTGCGTGGTGGCCAGTTACGCGGCGGTGAACATCATGACGCTGGTGGGCTGGCTGGCGCGTGTGCCGCAACGCGTGACGTGGTATCACACGCTGAGCAATCAAATCGACCTGGACCTGAAGACCCCCGGCTGGCGGATGAAACTGCTCCGCGCGCGCAAACGCCTCGTGTACCGCCTGGCGACGTATATCGTCCCCGTCTCGCGGGCCGCGCAGGACGACGTCGGGCAGCTTTACAATCAGCCGGAAAGCAAACTGCGGGTGTTCCTGAATGCCGTGGCTGATCCGCTGCCGGCGGGCGGCGCGGACGCGGGCAACGGCGCGGCGGACACGCTGGTCTGCATCGCCCGGTTCTCCCCTTCCAAGGGGCAGGACGTGTTGATCCGGGCGCTGACGTTGTTGAAGGCCAAACATCCGCAAGTGACGCTGGAATTTCTCGGCGACGGCCCGGCCGGCGAATCGTACAAGCAACTGGCGCGCGAGTTGGGCGTGGCGGACCAGTGCCGGTTTTTGGGCGCGGTGGGCCACGACGAAGTTCTGCGCCGGATGCGGTCGGCGACGGCGACGGTGCTGCCGAGCCGCAACGACAATTGTCCGCTGGTCACCATCGAATCGCTGGCCGTCGGCACGCCCGTCATCGCCTCGCGGGTGGGCGGCATTCCCGAGGTGGTGCGGGACGGCGTGGACGGTTTCCTGGCGCCGCCGGACGATCCACAGGCGCTGGCGGAGAAGCTGGACGAGGTCCTGTCCAATCCGGCCCTGCTCCAAAAACTGCGGGCCAACGCGCGCGCGGGATTTCTTTCACGATTGGAACTGCGCCAGGCCGTGACGGAACAGGCGGACTGGCTGGAATCGATTTCGAGGAAACCGTGAGCAGTTCGTTGCTATCCCTTTATCACGCGATGCCGGCCTCGGTCCGTTCGGTGGCGGCCTCGGCGCGCGGGCGGTACCTGCGTTCCTGGCGGTACGGATCGGAGACGGAAGCGTTGGTGCAATTGGCGCTGGAACGCGATTATTGGACCCCGGAACAATGGCAGAGCTGGCAGGAACGGCGGTTGGACGGCCTGCTGCGCCGGGCGGCCACGGAAGTCCCCTACTATCGCGAACAGTGGAGCCACCGCCGGGAGCGGGGCAGCACCGCGCGGCCGGAACACTTGTCCGACTGGCCGGTGCTCGAAAAGGAATCGCTGCGAACGGCCGGGCGCGCGTTCGTCGCCGAAGACTGCCAGATCAAAAAGATGTTTCACGATCACACCAGCGGTTCGACGGGGAAATCCCTTGATTTATGGCTGAGCCGGCAGACGGTGCGGTCCTGGTACGCGCTGTTCGAGGCGCGCTGCCGGCGCTGGTACGGGGTGTCCCGGCACGACCGCTGGGGCATGCTGGGCGGGCAATTGGTCGTTCCCGTCGCGCAACGGCGTCCGCCGTTCTGGGTCTGGAACGCCAGTCTCAACCAACTTTATCTTTCCGCCTATCATCTCGCGCCGGACCTGATTCCGCATTACCTGGAGGCGCTACGCAAACATCGGGTCACGTATTTACTTGGGTACACCTCGGCCCTCCACGCGTTGGCCGTGGAAATCCTGGAATCGGGACTGGACAGGCCGCAGATGAAAGTGGTCGTCACCAACGCCGAGCCGGTCCTCGATCATCAGCGGCAGGCGATTGCGGCGGCGTTCGGCTGTCCGGTGCGCGAGACGTACGGCATGGCCGAGATCGTCGCGGCGGCCAGCGAATGCGAGGCGGGCCGGCTGCATTTCTGGCCCGAGACGGGCGTTGTGGAAGCATTGAACGACGGCAAACCGGCGGCCGACGGCGAGCCGGGCGATTTGGTTTGCACCGGCCTGATGAATTTGGACATGCCGCTGGTGCGGTATCGCGTGGGCGACCGCGCCGTCCTGCCCCGCGCCGCGGGGCCCTGCCCGTGCGGTCGGACGCTTCCGGCGTTTGCTTCCATTGAAGGACGGCTGGATGACATGGTCTACACGCAAGACGGCCGGGCGGTCGGACGCCTGGACCCGGTCTTCAAAGGCAGACTCCAGGTGCGCGAGGCCCAAATCGTCCAGGACCGGCTTGACCAGGTCCGGGTCCGGTACGTGCCCGCGCCGGGATACACAGACGCCGACGGTCAATCCATCGTTTCCCGTCTGCAGGACAGGCTGGGGCCGGTCACTGTGGTGCTGGAACCGCTCAAGGAAATTCCCCGGGGCGCCGGCGGGAAGTTTCGTTCGGTGATTTGCAATTTATCGGCCGAGGAAAAGAAACGGGCCCGGCGGGGTCGCGTGGAGGAGCTGGTCGGCTCATGAATTCCCTTCCCCGCGTCACCGTGATCGTGCCGGTGTTCAATGAAGAGCGTTTCATCGAGCACTGCCTGAAGGCCGTGCTGGACCAGGATTATCCGGCGGAATCCATGGAAGTGATCGTGGCGGACGGTCGTTCGACCGACCGGACGCGGGAAATCGTTGAATCGTTGCGGGCAACACATCGCAATCTCAAGCTGATCGACAATCCGGAGCGGATCGTGTCCACCGGGCTGAACCACGCCCTGGCCTGCGCTCAGGGCGAGATCGTGGTGCGGTTCGACGGTCATTGCGAATATCCGAAGGATTACGTGCGTAGCGTGGTGCAGTTGCGCGAGCAGACCGGGGCGGACGATACGGGCGGCGTGTTGGTGCCGCTTGGCAACGGCAATTACACCTCCCGCGCCGTGGCGGCGGCCTATTATTCGCCGGTCGGAATCGGCAGCGCGTTGAAGGGTCACACCGAGTCGGACAAAGTGTGCGAAGTGGACACGGTCCACGGCGGCTGCTGGCGGCGCGAACGGTTGATGGCGCTGGGCGGGTTCGACCAGGAGATGGTGCGGAACCAGGACGATGAACTGAGTTTTCGCCTCCGCAAAGCCGGTGGCCGCATTCTGCGCAGCTCGAATATCCGGGTGAAATACTGGGTGCGGGACAGTTACCGGAAACTTTTCATGCAATTTGCCCAGTACGGTTACTGGAAGGTGCGGGTGATGCAGAAACATCCCCAGCAATCGAGCGTGCGGCACGTCGTGCCTTCCTTGTTTGTGTTGGCGTTGCTGATCAGCGCGGCGGCTGCCCCGTTTTCCGTCATTGGCCGGTGGGCTCTGGCCGTGATTCTCGGCGGATATGCGCTGGCGATGATGCTGGCGGGATTGAAAGAGGCGGCGCGGACGGACCTGCGACTCTGGCCGGGCGTGGCGCTGGCGATCCCGGCGATGCACATCGGCTATGGCGCGGGGTTTTTGCTGGGCTGGCTGCGCTGGCTGGCGGGGCCGTTGCCGACCGACCGTATTTTTGAGCGCAGCACGCGGTGACAGGAAGCCGGCGGATGATTCAATTTCGAACTCGTAGGAGCGCCCTTCCGGGCGCGACATTGACAGGGATCGCGCCCGGAAGGGCGCTCTTACGGGAGTGACATTCAAGGCCGCCGCTACAGTTTTGAATTTAGATGCAGGATTTTGCAAGAGAGGGTAAAAAGGGGAGTCACGATGGAGACCGATACGCTGGCCAATGAAGATTGTATTAAAATGCAGCCGATAAACGCCATTCAACCGGACCGTTCCGAAGACGGGCCGCTGGCCGGGGCCGTGCTCCGCCAGGTGCTCGTCGACTGGAACGATACGCGGGTGGATTATCCGCAGGACGTTTGCCTGCACCAGTTGTTCGAGGCGCAGGCGGCGCGCACGCCCGATGCCGTGGCGCTGGTGTTTGAAGACCGGCAATTGACCTACCGGGAACTGGACGAGCGGGCCAATCAACTGGCCCATCATCTGCGTTCGCTCGGTGTGGGAACGGAAACGTTCGTGGGCATCTGCCTGGAACGCTCCATCGAAATGGTGGTGGGCCTCTACGGCACGATGAAAGCCGGGGCCGTTTACGTGCCAATCGATCCGACCTATCCGCAGGACCGGCTGACCTTCATGCTGCAGGACGCCAACACGCCGGTGTTGCTGACGCAGGAGAAACTGGCCGCCAAGTTGCCGCCGCACCAGGCGAAGACCGTTTGCCTGGACAGCGAATGGCCGGTCATTGCCCGGCAAAGCACCGCGTCGCCCAACATCGCGCTCACGCCGGACAACCTGGCCTACATGATTTACACGTCGGGCTCGACCGGCAAACCCAAGGGCGCGATGAACACGCATCGCGGCATCTGCAACCGGCTGCTCTGGATGCAGGACGCTTATCAATTGAAGGCCGACGACCGGGTGATGCAGAAAACGCCGTTCAGTTTCGACGTGTCGGTCTGGGAATTTTTCTGGCCCCTGCTGGCCGGAGCGAGGCTGGTGGTGGCGCGGCCGGAAGGCCATCGTGACGCCGCTTACCTCGTTGAGTTGATCAACGCGCAGCAAATCACCACGCTGCATTTCGTGCCGTCGATGTTGCAGGTGTTTTTGCGCGAACCGCGCGTGGAAAGCTGCCGGTCTTTGCGCCGGGTGATTTGCAGCGGCGAAGCGCTGCCCTATGAATTGCAGGAAACGTTTTTTGGCCGGTTGCCGGCGGTGGAATTGCACAATCTCTACGGGCCGACCGAGGCGGCGGTGGACGTGACCTACTGGGCCTGCCAAAAGGGCAGCCCGTTGCGGACGGTGCCGATTGGCAAACCGATCGCCAACATCCAGATGTACGTGCTCGACCCGCAATTGAAGCCGGTGCCGCCGGGTGAGCCGGGCGAACTTCATATCGGCGGCGTAGGCCTGGCGCGCGGGTATCATAACCGGCCGGAATTGACGGCGGAAAAATTCATTCCCGACCCGTTCAGCGAAAAACCCGGCGCGCGCTTGTACAAGACGGGCGATCTGGCGCGTCACATGCCGGACGGCAACATCGAGTATCTCGGACGGCTCGATCATCAGGTCAAGATCCGCGGGTTCCGCATCGAGTTGGGCGAGATCGAGTCGGTGCTGGCCCAGCATCCGGGCGTGGCAGAGACGGTGGTGGTCGCCCGGGGCGATGTGCCCGGGGAAAAACGCCTGGTGGCCTACTTGGTGTCCGCCGGAGCGACGGCGCCGACAGTGAGCGACCTGCATGCGCACCTGAAATTGCAATTGCCCGATTACATGGTGCCGGCGGCGTTTGTGGTGTTGAAGGAAATGCCGCTCTCGCCCAACGGGAAAGTTGACCGCAAGGCCCTGCCCGCGCCCGATCAGAGCCGGCCCGAGTTGAAGGACGCGTTTGTCGCGCCGCAGACGGAGCAGGAAAATATTCTCGCCGGGATTTGGGCGGAAGTGCTGGAGGTCAGCCCGATCGGGGTGAACGATAATTTCTTTGAGTTGGGCGGCGACTCCATTCGCGCCATCCAACTGCTGGCGCGCGCCCAGAAGAGCGGGTTGCGGATTTCGCTGGAACAATTGTTCGAGCAGCAGACGATCCACAAGGTCGTTGAAGAATTGAAGAAGCACCAGACGGCGGGCGGGACGGCCGCGCGCGTCGAACCGTTTGCGCTGGTGGCGGCGGAAGACCGGCAACGGTTGCCGGCGGACCTCGAAGACGCCTATCCGATGACCAAGCTGCAGATGGGCATGTTCTATCACAACGAACTGAACCCGGTCTCGGCGGTGTTCCATGATGTGTTCAGTTTCCGCATCCAATTCGCTTTCGACCGGGACAAACTGGCCGTGGCGTTGCGGCAATTCATCGGGCGGCACCAGAGCATGCGGACGTCGTTCGAGATGGCGGGGTACAGTGAGCCGTTGCAGTTGGTGCACAAGACCGCGCAAGTGCCTTTCACCGTGGAAGATCTGCAGGCGTTGATGCCTGACGAACAGACCGCGAAGATCACCGGCTGGATCGGCGCGGAAAAGTATCGGGCGTTTGATCGCACCAAGGCGCCGCTGTTGCGCATCCACGCGCAGCGGCTGAGTCCGGACCATTTCCAGTTGATCGTCAGCTTCCATCACTCGGTGCTGGACGGCTGGAGTTTGGCGGCGATGCTGACGGAGTTGCTGCAGGATTATTCCGCGCTCATCAAGGGCGGCGGCGAAGTCGTCACGGGGCCCACGGTGGCGTACCGGGATTACGTCGTTCTCGAACGCGAAGCGATGGCGTCGGAGCCGGTGCGGCGGTTCTGGGCGGAGAAACTCGCGGAGCCGAACATCCAGATGCTCCCGCGCTGGCCGCAGAGCTATTGCGCGGGCGGCACGGAACAGAACCGCGGTCCTGAGATATTGTTTCCGGCGGAAGTATTCGAGGGGTTGAAGCGCCTGGCGCAGATGGCGGGTGTGCCGCTGAAGTCGGTGTTGCAGGCGGCCCATTATCGCGTGATGAGTTTGTTGACCGGGACCAGCGATGTGATCAGCGGGCTGGTAACCAACGGTCGGCCGGAGGAGATCGACGGCGAGAAATTGATGGGATTGTTCCTGAACACGATTCCGCTGCGGATGAAGATGGACGGCGGCACGTGGGTCGATCTGGCGCGGCAGGTGTTTGCCGCCGAGCGCGAACTGATCCCGAACCGGCGGATGCCGTTGTCGGAGATACAGCAGATCGCGGGCAACCAGACGGTGTTCGAGACGGTGTTCGATTTCGTGCATTTCCACGTCTATCGGAACTTGCAGGGCTATCAGGACATGGGTTTCATGGAAGCCCATTATTTTGAGGCGAACAATTTCACGCTGTACACCACGTTCATGTTGGACGTGACGATGACGCAGTTGCAGATGCATTTTGATTATGATCCGGAGAAGCTGGCGACGGAACAAGTCCGGTTGATGTGCGAACATTACGCGAACACGCTGGCGGCGATGGCCGCGCAGCCGCTGGGCCGGTATGAAGCGTTCTCGCCGTTGTCGGCGGACGAACGCAACCGATTGTTGACGGAATGGAACGATACCGGGGCGGCTTATCCGCAGGACGCGTTGATCGATGCTTTGGTGGAACGGCAGGCGCAACAGACACCGGAGAGCGTCGCGGTGGTTTGCGGTGACCGGCAGTTGACCTATCGCGAACTCAATCAACAGGCAGATCAACTGGCCGAGCGGCTCCGCGCGATGGGCGTTGGGCCGGATGCGTTGGTGGCGATTTTTGTGGAACGTTCCCTGGAGATGCTGGTGGGATTGCTCGGCGTGCTGAAAGCCGGCGGCGCTTATATCCCGCTCGATCCGATTTATCCGCCGGACCGGATTGCGTTCATGCTGGAAGACGCGCAGCCGGTGGTGTTGCTGACGCAGACGTCCTTGCAATCGGTCGTGCCCTCGCACAAGGCACAAGTCGTCCTGCTCGATGCGCCCGATTCGCAAAAGGGCACTCCGGCGAAAGCGCAGCCATCACCCAGGAAACGCCAGCCGACGGACATGGCGTACGTGCTTTATACGTCGGGTTCGACGGGCAAGCCGAAGGGCGTGCAGATCCCGCACCGGGCCGTGGTCAATTTCCTGGCCAGCATGCGGCGTGAACCGGGGCTGAACGCGGCGGACGCGCTGCTGGCGGTGACCACGTTGTCTTTTGACATCGCGGGTTTGGAATTGTGGCTGCCGCTGACGGCGGGCGCGCGCGTGGTCGTTGCCAGCCGCGAAGACGCGGCGGACGGCGTGCAATTGGCGCGGTTGATTTCGGAAAGCGGCGCGACGATGATGCAGGCCACGCCGGTGACGTGGCGGCTGTTGCTGCAGTCGGGTTGGGGCGGCAACCCGAAACTCAAGATCCTCTGCGGCGGCGAAGCGCTCGCGCCGGACCTGGCCGCGCAACTGGTTTCCCTCTGCGGCGAAGTCTGGAACATGTACGGCCCGACGGAGACGACCATCTGGTCGGCGGCGTGCCGGGTCAAACGCGACGAACCGGTGGTCATCGGACGGCCGATCGCGAACACGGACTTTTACGTGGTCGACCAGCGGCTGCAACCGGCGCCGATCGGCGTGCCGGGCGAACTGTTGATCGGCGGCGACGGGGTGGCGCGCGGGTACCTGAACCGGCCTGAGTTGACCGCCGAAAAATTCATCGCAAATCCTTTCAGCGCCAAACCGGACGCGCGGTTGTACCGGACCGGCGACCTGGTGCGGTATCTGCCGGACGGCAACATCGAGTTCCTGGGCCGGATGGATTTCCAGATCAAGATCCGCGGGTTCCGCGTCGAACTGAGCGAGATCGAGGCGGTGTTGCGATCGCACGCCGGCGTGAAAGACGCGGTGGTGGTGGCGCGCGACGACAATCGCGGGGAGAAACAATTGGTGGCCTACGTCGTGCCCGCCCAGGAACCCGGCCCGGCTCAGGCGGAGCTGCGCAACCATGTCCGGCAGCAGTTGCCCGATTACATGACGCCGGCAATCTTCATGACGTTAACCGAACTACCACTGACGCCCAATGGCAAAGTGAACCGCAAAGCGCTGCCGGCCCCCGACCAGACAAGGCCCGAGCTGGCCGAACAATTCCAAGCGCCACGCGACGAACTCGAGCAGCAACTGGCGAAACTGTGGGAGGACATCTTCAGCATCGAACGGGTCGGCGTGCGGGACAATTTCTTCGAACTCGGCGGCCACTCGCTGCTGGCGGTCCGGCTTTTTGCGCAGGTCAAGAAACTGACCGGCAAGGACCTGCCGCTGGTGACGTTGTTCGAAGCGCCGACCATCGAGCAGTTGGCGGCCATTTTGCGCCAGCAAGGCTGGGAATCACCGTGGGCGTCCCTGGTGCCGATCAAGCCGGGCGGATCCAAGCCGCCGTTCTACTGCGTGCACGGCGTGGGCGGCAACATTCTCGAGTATCTGGACCTGGCCAAGTACGTGGACGGCGACCAGCCGTTCTACGGGTTGCAGGCGATTGGATTGGACGGCAAGCGGCCGATTGAAAACCTGAACGTGGAACAAATGGCGGCGCGCTACATCGAAGAGGTCCGGGCGTTTCAGCCGCGCGGGCCGTATTACCTGGGCGGCTCGTCGTTTGGCGGGCTGGTGGCTTACGAAATGGCGCAGCAGTTGCGGGCGGCGGGCGAAGAGATCGGGTTGCTGGCTTTCTTCGACACCAACGGGCCGGGGTATCCGCAATTATTGCCCACGACGACGGCGCTGCAGCGCAAGATCGAGTGGTGGCAGGACCGCGTGGCGTTGCACTGGGGCAATCTGCGGGCCAGTTCCGGCCGGGAAAAATTGACGTACGTGCGGGAAAAAGCGCAACGCTGGAAGAAACAGATGCGCTGGCGGCGCCAGCACCTGTGGGACCAGGCGCGGGAGCGCGTGGCGCGAATCTTCTGGCCTGAAGCCATCCGCCAGGCGCGCGCCGTGGGTTATCGCGCCGGAACAACGTACGCGCCCCGGCCGTATGAGGGCAGCGCCACCTTGTTCCGCGCCACGGAACAGCCGCGGGGCATCGTGGAAGACCGGGCGCTCGGCTGGGGAGCGCTGGTGAAAGGCGGACTGGAAATTTATGACACGCCCGGCCATCACGGAGCCATTGTGCGGGAACCGCGCGCGCGGGAACTGGCAGCCCAGTTGAAGGACGCGCTGCAGAAGGCCAAAGACCGGGCGAAGACAGCAACGGACCTCGCCGCGGCGATGCCCGGCGTCGAGGTCATGGAAAGCCGGGACGAAGCCGCCGCGCCGGTGAGCGTCCGATGAGCGCCACCGGGAACAACGTGATGCGTACGATCCCTTTCTTCAGGCCCAATATCGAACAGCCGGAAATCGACGAAGTCGTCGACACGCTCAAGACAGGCTGGCTGACGACCGGGCCAAAGACGAAGAAATTCGAAGCGGAATTCGCCCAGTACGTGCAGCAAACGCATGCCGTGGCGCTGAACTCGTGCACCGCCGCCCTGCACCTGGCGTTGGAAGCCATCGGCCTGCAGCGGGGCCAGTCGGTCATCGTTCCGACCATGACGTTTGCGGCCACAGCGGAAGTGGTGCGTTATTTCAACGCCAACCCGGTCCTCGCCGACTGCCGTACATCCGATTTCAACATGGACCCCGCCGATGCCGAAGCGAAGATCCAGGCGGCGCAGCAGCGCGGTGAAAAGGTCGTCGCGATCCTGCCGGTGCATTACGGCGGCCAGGCGGGCGACATGGCGGCCGTCACCCGGCTGGCCGGGAAATACGATTTGAAGGTGATTGAGGACGCGGCCCATTGTTGTCCGGCGTATTACCGGGACGATGCGTCGGCCCCGTGGAAGCCGGTCGGCTCCGAGGCGGCGATCAGTTGTTATTCGTTCTACGCGAACAAGACGATCACCACGGGTGAAGGCGGCATGGCCTGCACGCAAAACGATGCCTACGCGGAGCGGATGCGGATCATGTCGCTGCACGGTATTTCGCGCGATGCCTGGAAGCGGTTCACCGCCGAGGGTTCGTGGTACTACGAGATCGTCGCGCCGGGATTCAAATACAATCTGACGGACATCGCCGCCGCGATCGGATTGCACCAGGTGCGCAAGGCCGACCGGCTGCACCAGCGGCGCGCCCACTGGGCGGCGTATTACACGGAGCAACTCCAGGAGGTCGACGAACTGATTTTGCCGCGGCAGCAGGCGGACCGGATCCATTCGTGGCATTTGTACGTCATCCGCCTGAAACTCGACCAACTCACCATCGACCGCGCCCAGTGCATCGCCGAATTGAAACAGCGCGGGATCGGCACCAGCGTCCACTGGCTGCCGCTGCACATGCATCCGTATTATCGGGAGACGTTCCAGTATCAGCCGGGTGATTTGCCAAATGCCGCGGGGTTGTACCCGGAAATCATCACCCTGCCGCTCTATCCCGATCTCACCGAAGCGGACGTGGATTACGTCTGCGACTCCCTCAAAGAAATCATCACCACCCATCACAAGTAGCGTGACCAATCCCGCTGCCAAACGGGTGTACGATCTCTGCTTCTCGACGCTGGGACTGCTGGCGTTGAGCCCGCTGTTATTGCTGATCGCCCTCCTCGTCAAATTCTCCGATGGAGGAACTATATTTTTCCGCCAGCAGCGCGTGGGACAATTTGGGCGGCCGTTTTGGGTCTGGAAATTCCGCACGATGATCATGGACGCGGAGAAAGCCGGCCTGAGCGTGACGCGCGGCGGCGATTCGCGGATCACGCCGCTGGGCAGGTTCCTGCGCCGGACAAAACTGGATGAACTGCCGCAGTTGTGGAATGTGTTTCGCGGGGAAATGAGTTTTGTCGGGCCGCGTCCCGAGGTGCCGCGGTACGTCGAACGCTACACGCCGGAGCAGCGCCGGATTTTGGATTTGAAACCGGGCATCACCGACATGGCAACCCTTGAATTTCGCCGGGAAGAGGAACTCTTAAGTGGCGCGGAAGACACGGAGAAATATTATCTGGAGCACTGCGTTCCTAAGAAAATCGAACTCAGTTTGCAATACAGCAGGAATTCAAGCCTGTGGAGAGATACGCAAGTCGTTCTACGTACGCTATTTCCGTAGCTGTTTTTGTGTTAAAAAAAGTCTGGTTACCGGGGTATCCAAATCGATAATCAGACTACTTGTATATATAGGTGAAGAACCGGTTAGGCCTAATTCTTACCGAAGAAATGTTCTTCGGGAAGGAGTGCGAGAAGCCGGTCAGGGTATGCTGGTCGCGCCGCCAGTTGTGAAGATTCCAGGGGCTGTGAGTCGGGCGATGATTTGAGCGAGCTGGTTTGTTCGGTGCGAGTATCACCTGCGCGAAGGCCGTTCAGGTAGAACACAATTGCGGAGAGCGCGAGCAGGGTTAAGTAGACAAAATCTTTTGTGCCCATGGTTCAGAAGTTTCCTTGATACATGAAAATTGAAATCAACATGATGCCAGATAGAGCACGGAGCGTGCCTTGCCGTATTTTCGGGCAAATTTCTCAGATGTCAGAATTCCTCAAGGGCCGGAAACCGGGAGAGTCGGCGATCGATGAGGGTGGTCAACATCTGGAGGCATAAAGAACCGGATTCTTCAGCATACTAATATTTGGGGACGACTTTAGGGATCATAAGGGGTTTAGGGTATGGGGTATTCACGCAAGGGTAGTGTGGGAAATTGGGGACGGAAACTGGGCGAATTGAGCCGGCACTGGGAGCTCAATATATCGCCGCGGTGGAGAATTCCGTTCGTCCTGGTGGTGTACACGATTGGGCTGATCAGCAGCCTGTGGCTGGCGTATGAGCTTCGTTTCGATTTTGCGATTCCTTCGCAGGATCATCATCAACTGTTCCTCGTTTGTCTCTGGCTGATTCCCGTCAAGCTGGCGTTGCTGTTGTTGATCGGCCAATTCGCGGGGTTGCTGAGTTACTTCAGCATTCCCGACTTGAAGCGCCTGTTCCTGGCGCTGGCCGCCTCCTCCGTTGTGGCCGCCATTGCCTGGGTGATCACAAGTGGAATGCTGGCGCCGCCGCGCAGCGTGATTGTGGCGGATTGCCTGCTGTCATTTCTGGCGCTCTCGGCGATCCGCGTGTTCTTTCGCCGTGTGCGCGAGATTTCCCACCGCACGTCGCAACCGCAGGACATGCGCGTGTCCTGCATCGGCATTATTGGCGCGGGAGATGCCGGGGCGGAACTGGCCCGTGAACTTCTCTTGAAGCCCCGGTTTGGCCTGCGTCCGGTTTGTTTCTTCGACGACGACCCCAAGAAATGGAACCTGCGTTTGCACGATATTCCGGTGGTGGGTCCGCCGGAGGCGCTGCTGGACAAGGAGAAGAACCGGAAGCTGGACAAGGTCATCATCGCCATGCCCCAGGCGCCGGGCAAACGGATCCGCGAAGTCGTCAGCGTCCTGCAACAGGCCGGCCTGCGGTTCGAGACCGTGCCGTCGATGGACCAGATGGCCAACGGGCACGTCAAGATGAGCCAGCTCCGGCCTGTGGAGATTGAAGATTTACTGGGTCGCGATCCCATCCCGTTGGAGACGGAAAACATCCGCAAAGTCCTCGAAGGACGGGTGGTGATGGTCACCGGCGCCGGCGGCAGCATCGGGGCCGAATTGTGCCGTCAAATCGCCGTCTACAAACCGCAGCGGCTGCTGTTGGTGGAACGCAGCGAGGTGCAGATGTTCCCCATCGAGCAGCAATTGATCCGGCTGGGGTACGCGGAGATGATCGTGCCGCTCGTCGCCGACATCCTCGACCTGGAACGGATGCGCTCGATCTTCGAACACCATCAACCGCAGGTTGTTTTCCATGCCGCGGCGCACAAGCACGTGCCGATGATGGAGAGCCATCCCTGCGAGGCCATCAAGAACAACACCCTGGGCACGGCCCGCCTGGCCACCCTGGCCATGGAATTCGGCGTGGACAGGTTCGTGATGATTTCCACGGACAAGGCCATCAATCCCACCAGCGTCATGGGCGCGACCAAGCGGCTGGCGGAGATTTTCGTCCAGTCACTTTGGGCCAGCCAGTCGTCGGACGGCATGGAATTTTACAAGCGCGAGACGGCGGAGTTTGAATTTGTGGAGCCGGCATCCCGCCGCCGGTCGGTCACCACAAAATTCATGGCCGTGCGCTTCGGCAACGTCCTCGGCTCTTCCGGCAGTGTGATCCCCACGTTCAAGGAACAAATCGCGGCGGGCGGTCCCGTGACGGTCACACATCCGGATGTCACCCGGTTTTTCATGACGATCCCGGAGGCGGTGGGGTTGGTATTGCAAAGCGCCGCGCAAGGCTACGGCGGAGAGATCTTCGTGCTGGACATGGGCAAACCGATCCGGATTGTGGACCTGGCCCGGCAATTGATCGAGCTTTCCGGGCTGAATCCCGGCGAGGACATCGAGATCCAGTTTACCGGCCTGCGGCCGGGCGAAAAACTCTATGAAGAGTTGAGCCACCAGAGTGAGAATCTGCTGCCCACGAACCATCCCAAGATCATGCGATTCATCTCCTCGCCGCCGTCGCTGGACATTGCGGAAGAGTTCCTGGAAAGACTGTCAGCCGACCTGCATCAAACCGGCCCCATCGATTTGAAGCTGCTCCTCCGCCAGTTCGTGCCCGAGTATCAGCCGTACCTGGAGCTTGCCACGGCCGGCAACGGAAATGGCAACGGGAACGGCCACGCCCACGCCTACGCTCACGGCAATGGCAACGGAAATGGCAATGGCCATGGCAACGGGAATGGCAAAGGGAACGGCAACGGTCATGGTAACGGCAATGGGAATGGCCGGGCCCCGCACGCTCCCCACGCGGAACCGGCGGATCGCCGCTCGATGCCTTCGTTTTCGATCATGCGGTCGCCAAAAGACTGACGCCGTCAACCGGTCGCGGAGACGGAGAATCGAACCACCTGCCTGCCCGGCTTGCCCCGGCATTGCCGCCGTTGCGGCCGGCCAGCCGTCCTAGAAGAATTTCTCGCCGACTGTGATCGAATCGTTGGGGAGCACCTCGAAGGGTTTGACCCGTTCGTCCTTGGCCATGGCCCCGGCGTCGAGGTTGTAAATCTTCTTCTGTCCGTCCTCAATGCGCTGGACGATCACTTTGCCGGGCGACCCGATCCGCGTGTAGCCGCCGGCAAACGCAATCGCCTGGAGCAGCGTGATCGCTTCTCCGCTGGGGATTTCGTACGTGCCGGGCCGCTGCACTTCGCCGAGGATTGTGAACGAGCGTTTGGCGTACTCGACGACTGTGACGCTGACCTGGGGATTGACCAGATAGTCCCTGGCCAGCAGGTCGTGGATCAGCGCGCGGGCTTGTTCGTCGGTCTTGCCGCTGATCCTGACCGATCCCAGCAATGGCATAGTCACCGTGCCATCGCGGTCGATGCGCGCCTTCGTTTCCAAATCCGGCTGCTGGTACACCTTGATCTCCACCAGATCATCCGCGACAAGCAAATGCACGTTGGTTTCCGCTTCCGCCACCGGCGCGGGAAGCGGCAGGGGGACGGACACGGGCGCCGGCGCAGAGATGGTGACCGCCTCTGTCGCGATGGAGACAACGGGCGGCGCATTCGTGGGAACGGAAGCAACAGGAACGTTCGTCGACGGGGTTTCTGGCGGGGCGACCGGCGCGGGGAAAATCACCGGCGTGTTCGTTGCCGTCGCGGCGGTGGACGGCGCGGTGTCGGGGATGGCCTCTTCGGCCGGAGCATTGACTTCGATGGCCGGCTGATTGCTTGATTCCTGCGCCCGACTGAGGCCAACCGGCAGCAGGCCCCAGGCAATCCCGCAGAACAAAATCAGGCAGCGCTTTGACATCATCCTCTGCACGCTCCGCCTCTAAAGCCGCCAACTGGTCTGAAATCCCACCTGGCCGTCCCTGAACTTGTGAGTGGGATCATTCGAGATATTGTCCTCATACTGATAAAACACATCGGCGGTCCAATTCTTTCTGATAGCGACCCCGATGTCGACGTGCACCAGATAGAAATTGTCGTTTCGTGTGGCCGGGGTGGATGAACCAGCGTTAACAGCCGACTCATAGTATTGTCGGTTCTCATAGCTGGCTTTCAGGCCGGCGGTGAACCGGTCCAGGAACCGCTGCTGGACGGCGGCATCGACTCCCGTTGCCGTATAATTCTGGTTTGTGATCAGGCTGGAAATCTCCGACCGCCGGTACGCTTCCATCGTGATGGTCGTCCCGTCGACCGGCTTATACGCGCCGCCGAAGCCGAAGACCGGGCTGGAGCGAGTTGACTGGCCGCTCAGCTCCCGCCATTCCCCGCCTGCCGTGGCATCCAGATCCACCTTTTCCGTCACGGTATAATTGGCCCGTACCAGCGCCCGCTCGTATTCCTGCGCCGGGCTGTCCTGCACGGTGATGTAGCCGCCCGAGCCGCCCACGCTGACGGTGATTTTCGACGTGACCAACCGGTTCAGGAAAGCGTCCACTCCCCACTCCGTGTCGCCGAGATTGCCTGCCGTCTCGGAAATGCTCAGGCGCGGATCGAGTTCGACGGACATCTTGTCGCTCAGATTATATTTCGACGAGAGCTGCGTGTTGTAGGACGTCTGCCGCAGCCGTTGGCCGATCTCGACGACGCCTCCCTCCTCTTCCTGATAGGTCTGGGTCAATCCCAGGCTCAGCTTTGCCATCACCCACTGCGCGGCCAGGCGGGCGCTTTGATCAATTGAGTTGTACGCGGTGTTGTGAGTGAAGAATACAAAGGACGGGCTGTAGTCCAAGTTGAGGGACGTGCCGTAACCGTCCTCCATGTTATTGTCCACGACAGCCATGTCCGGGGCGATCGTCCAGATTTCGTCGGCGTGTTTGTTCGCCCCTGAGCCGAGGGTGATGTTGTTGTCATAGGTGCCGCCCGCGGTGATGCCGGGATGGATGTCAAACGATCCCACGTGCAAGGCCGGCGTCTCGGTTTCCGGCGGCGCGATGTACTGCAACAGCGCGCTCGCGTCGGGCGCAAGAGGGTCGGCAGCAAAGCTTGTCCACGCCGGCAACAGCCCGGCGATGATCGTGAGTCCGGCAACGCAGCGTCTCAGTTTGGAAATCGTCATAAATCAACCGCCAGGCAGGCCCAAAAGATCCCGTGCATGCCGGCCTTCAGCATGCGATCAAGATCGTTGGCGACTTTAAACCCGTGTCCCTCATCATTTCCCCTGCTCTTGCGCGTTCCAAACAGCGCAAGGCCCCCGCCCCCTTCGCCACTGCGTGGCATCCATACAATAAGCAGTCAGCGTACCAGCAATAAAACCCCAGGGTCAAGCCATTCCGCCGCTTGTTCGCCGCCCGCTCGCTTTAGGCGCGGGCGACCGTCGACGGGGTGTTTTGCTTGTTCCATGCGCCGGCGGCTTCTTCGGCAGTCTCGTACATCAAGCGCGCGTGGCAGTCGCATTCCACGTAGTATTTGCCCAGCAGGATGTGCTTGCGCATCTTGACGTATTTCGCGGATGCCCGACACTTCTTGCACGGGTACAGAACAATATCGTCCATCGGCCAGACTCTCCTCACCTGACACTGATGCTTACACGAAAGCTTGCGGGCTGACCAGCCCAAAAACGCGCGTCTGGCCGGGCCCGTTCTCCGGGCTTGCGCATTTCGACGGGGCATGGCTTATACCTGAGGCATGCCGGAACTGCGGATGTTGGTTCTTCCCACACAACCGGGGGGCGGATGAAAGCCGCCTCCCTGAAGCGCCTCGCGCTGGCCGGTGTGCTGGCCGTCGCCGCGGGCAACGCGCGAGCCTGGGACAGCACGGGACACATGCTCGTCGCCCAAATCGCACGGGACCGCCTGACCGTCAACGCGCGCGCGCGCGTCGATGCGCTGGCCTCCGAACTCCAAAGAAACGGAGTGCCGTACAACGGCGTGAACATCGCTTGTTGGGCCGACGACATCAGAACAACTGATGACGCCATGGTGTTCCACGGCCAATTCAAACGGTGGCACTTCATCGACATCGGCTGTTCACCCGCCGACCCCGACGTGCTTGGGCGCGCGCCCGTCTTGACGCCGACAAACGGCAACGTCGTCGTGGCGCTGGCCCATTGTGTCGATCTCATCCGCCGCCACCGGACCGACGCGCTGGCGCCGAATGAAGCCGTCGCGCTGGCGTTGGTGATGCATCTCGTCGGCGATATCCACCAGCCGCTGCATTGCGCCGTGCGCTACAATCCCCATCCCCCGGGCCTCCACCGTTACCAGAACGATGGCGGCGGTGAAGGAGTTCCCGTGACCAATCTCGCGCAGACGGCACGGCCCAATCTCCATACATTCTGGGACGAAGCGTACCGGCGCTACGACGAGACCGGCGAAGTCAAAGCCTCCCCCCCGATCAACGAAACAGACCCGCCGGGCAGCCCCGCAATCGAGTCGTGGCTGGCCCGGCTCCAACCCGACGCGCCTGTCGATGCCGACCTGCATTTCGATCCCGCGCGATGGGCGCTGGAAACACACGCGCTCGGTTGCGCCCAAGCCTACGGCACACTTGGCGAACCGGACGGGAACGGCGACATCACTCTGCGCGCCGCCTACGTCACTGAAGCCACGCGCACGGCGCGCCATCAGATCATGCTCGCCGGCTATCGCCTCGCCGCCCTGTTGAACGACCTCTACGGGCAATGAATCCACCGACGGCAGGCGCGTGAAGCCCGTCTCCTGATCGATTGACCGCGGCCGCAGCAGTTCCATGGCTCCCGGGACGGTGCTGAAACGATTGCAAGCGGCGGGCGTTTTGGTTAGAATGTCACCCATCTCATGAAGAAAACCTTCCTGCTGTGCATCTTGTTCGCGCTGTGCTGTGGCAGCGCGATGCGTGTCCTGGCCGCCTTTAATCCCGGCGAACGGTTTCTCGACGCCTTCTTCCTGATCCAGGATGGCGACGCCGCGCAAGCCAAAAGCAACTGGCAGACGGCTGCTGATAAATATGCCGCCGCGTTGAAAATCCTCCAGGAAATCCAGGCGCAGGCCCCTGACTGGAACACCCGTTTGCTGGAATATCGCACGCACTATTGCACCGACCATTTGGCGGAGATCACACCCAAGCTGCCTCCTCCGGCGCCGCCCGCGCAGGAAGTGGCCCCGGCGGTAACCGCCCCTGAAGCGGCCGCGCCACCGCCCGCCGTTGCTCCGGCAACCACGGCCCCGGTCGCCGCCGCTCCGGTCGTTGCTGCGCCGGCCTCCGCGGAAAACGGCCAGATCCAGCAACTCACGGACGAGTTGCGGCAGTCACAGGAAAAGTTTCGACAGATGGAACAGGACCGCGATGCGCTGAAGGCGAAGCTGGACGAGGAACTCAACAAGCCCGCCCCGACGGACAGGGCCGGGGCACAGAAGGCGCTGGAACAATTGCACGCGCTTGAGACCGTGCGCGACGCGCTGAACGCAAAACTACAGGCCGCCGAGGCAAAGGCCGTCCAGGTTGAAACTCTCCAGGCGGAATTGCAGAAGTCGCAGGAGAAAGTCCGGCAATTGGAAGCCAGCCAGGCCGAGCTGACCGCCCAGGCCGCCAAGTCGCAGCAAGAAATCCAACGGCTGGAAGCCACCGAAGCCAGCCAGGCCGAACAGGCCGCCAAGTCGCAGGAACGGATCCACCAATTGGAAGCCAGCCAGGCCGACCTGAAGGCGAAATTGAAGGATGCCCTGAGCAAGGCGCCGTCCGCCCAGCCCGCGGGGCAGACCGGCGATTGGCAGAAGAAGAACGCTGAGCTTGCGGCCAAACTGACGGAGACCGAGCGCCAGCTTCGCGCCGCCAAATCCTCCAACGAAAAGAACAGCGACATCATCGTCGCGTTGCGCAAGGAGAACGAGCAGTTGCACCAGGCCCTCAACCGCACCCCGGCGTCGACCATCGCTGAACCGGAAGAGACGGAGACCAGCAGCGGCTTGAACACGGAATTGAGGGGCTGGCATCCGCGCCACCCGTCGCCGGCCAACGAGCAAGCGTCCAGCCGGCCCGCTACGACAACCCCCAAACAGGCGCCTGCCTCCGCCGCGACGGCAGGGCCGGCCAACAACAAGAAGCTTGTTGCCACTATCAACGCGCCCCGGCCCGCTCCGCCAACGGCGAAGACCAACGTCGTGGTCCAGGCCGTGTCGGCGCCTGTGAAGACCAACACCGTCCAGGCCGCAGCAGCCCCGACCGCACCGGCGCCGGTGGCGAAGACCGTGGCAGTCCCGGCCCCAGCCGCTCCGGTCGCCCCAACACCCGTGAATACCAATGCTGTGCCGGCGGCGGCCGCCCCGGCGGAGACCAATGCGGCCCAGGCAACACCCGCCCCGATGGAGGTGACGCCGGCAAGAATCACCAAGGTCAACAACACGTACCGCTTTGTGGTGATCGATTTCGCTTCACACCCCATGCCTGCCCTCGGCACGCGTCTTGCCGTGTATCGCGACGGCAAACCGGTGGGCCAGGTGCAGCTGACGGAACCCGTGCGCGACCGGTTTGCCACGGCGGACATTCTCCAGGGTGAATTGCACGTGGGCGACGAACCGCACTGAACGGCGGAATAAACCGTTCATGGCCCCCGGTCTGATGCAATGAAGCAGCGATCGCTGCCGTACGCTGGGCGGCGCCTGGCCAGCGCAATCCAACCGGGCCATTTTGTCCCACCCGCCCCCCCTTCAACAGCCGCTTTTTCGAAATATTTTAAGGTTGGACTAGGTTTGACTAGGTGCGACTAGGTTTGACCAGGTTTGACTGGCCGCCATCCACAAGTCCCTATGGCCGAGCTCGTTAGCCGATCCGGAGCAGATCAAGCGCTGTTGTTGCGCTCCTGCACCGGTCCAACCTCTGTCAAAGATCGTTTTCGGGCCTGGCTGTGGAGGGTCGCGATCCCGCGCCGTGTCCGCCGTAGCCTTGGCGTAGGCGGAGCCAGACATATGCCCTATGCATATACCTCCGGCACCATAGCACATCCGGGCCGTCTCCGCCAGTTGGGCCCGGTCGCGTCTACGGTTTCGGACGGTGGATCAGGCGGGACACGACGTCGCCGAGGCGGTGGGGGGTCCCGGCCGGGCCGGTGCGCACCACCAGCACGGGCAACTCGGCGCGGTTGACGATCTCGCGGGTAACGTCGCCCATCACATATTGGCGCAACGCGTCCCGGGAGGGGGAGGAACCGGACACCACAAGGTCGTACTCCGTCCGTCCCAATTCCTTCAACAGTTCCGGCATCACCAGGCCGTGGCGCAGACGGTATTCGCAGGGCACGCCCAGGTCGTCCAGCAACTTTTTCTGGCGGCGCAACGTCCGGCCCAGATGGGAGTCCGACGCCAGCACGCGGTCCGCGTCTTCCTGCTGCTCGATCAACCGGGCGTAAATCGCCGGCGGTTGTGCCAGGACGTGAAACAGGTCGACGGTGGCGTTGACGCGCCGGGCGATGTTGCCGGCAAACGCCACGGCCTGGTCGGCCTGGGGCGTGCCGCCGGTGCACAGCAGAATGCGGCGCAGGGCGGACCGGTTGCCGATCACCACCAGCACGGGCGCTTCCACGGCCTCGATGATTTTGTAGGCGCGCGCCGACATCCAGAGCGGGCCTCGCGTGTCCTTGCGCACGGCGCCGATGACGATGAGGTCGTAGTGTGTTTCCTGGCACCGTTTGACGATTTCGCGCACGGGACGGCCCGCCTTGACGATCAACTCGGCGTTGAGGTGGTATTCCTTGAGCGCTTCCTGCGCGCGCCGCAGCGCCTGGACCACGGCGTCTTCCTGGCCGGCCTTTTCGGCAATACCCAGGATCGACGTCTCCGCCTGGCAGGCGGCGGCCAGCGGCGCGCCGAAGCGCACGGCGTTCTCCGCCTGGCCCGAGCCGTCGCTGCAAAACAGGATCTTCATCGGCTGGTCGGTTGTTGTCATTTGAAATGGTGTCCCGTGAGCAAACTGTACAGAATCAGCCCCGCCCCGATCAACGGCAACGGCACGAACGCCAGCCGGATGCGCGTGCCGTGAAAATACTCCGTCAGACTCGCCCCGATCTGCGCCCCGACCGCCGCCCCGGTGTGCATCACCAGCGCGATCAGGATGTCCACGTTGCCCTTGATCGCGTGCGTCAACGTCCCGTAGCTGGCGGAAATGACCACCTCAAACAAATCCGTCCCGACCGCCACGTGGGTCGGCACACCCAGCAGATACACCATCGCCGGCATCCGGATGTAGCCCGCGCCGCCGCCGAGAAACCCGCTGAAGATCCCGCCGATGAACGCCACGCCCAGGACCACCCATAATGAGATCTGCTGGATGCCAGAATTCGGCAGGCTGATCATGGGCGGCAAGTGGAGACTATGGACCCACTTGGAGATGTAGGACAGGACTGATTCGTCTTTCTTGAGTTTCGCGGAAGAGCCCGCCGGGCCCTTCCTGGCGCCGCGTTGCCGGCGCATCTTGTGCGTCTGCCAGCTTTCCCAGCCGATGAACGCCGAGATCGACACCAGCACCACGATGAAGGCAATCGACACCACCTGGTCCACGTACGCGCGGCGTTTGAGGTACTGGATCATTTGCGCGCCGATTTCCACGCCGGAGATGGTGCCGATGACCATGATCAGGCCAAGCTTGATGTCCACGTTGCCCAGCGCGCGGTGTTTCTTGGCGGCAACGATGGATTTGCCGACGATGTGCGCCAGGTCGGTGCCGATGACGAAATTCATTGGCAGCCCCACCGCGAACAACGCCGGCCCCGCCAGGAAACTGCCGCCCACCCCAAAGAACCCGCCGCAGATCCCGATGAGAAATCCCACAATGATCAGGAAAACCGGGCTGATGTGCGTTCCTGAAATCAGGAAATTCATCAGACCCGCCCCCAGTTCACCTTGCGGCGGATCACGTTGAACAGCGCGGTGGTCAGCATCTCCAGCAACACGCCCTGCGCGATCATCAACGCCAGCGCCACCACCGCGTAGACGTTGCGATGCTGGTCGAACATCGCCTTCAACCAGCCGCCGAGGAAATGAAGGACGAGGAAAAAGTAGACGAACACGAAGACCGCATACACGGCCATCTCAATCAGGAACGACCCCAGCGACGCAATTTTTTGCGAACGCCCGCTCACGCCCATCTGCGACCCCTTTCCACCCCCACCCTACCCCAAAAATTCCCCCGATGCCAATGACAAGGTAAGCGCCCGGAATCGGCTTGTAAGCATTATTGCGGGCGGTATTATATTGCTCATCAGCACTGAAGGGTCGGCAACGGTCGGAAGGCGCAAGTCATTTGGGAAATCCCCGCTTATACAGAGGACCGTTATGAATCGAACAATATCGCCACTCACTGCGGTGTCGCTTGCTTTTTTCATTGTCGGGTGCGCAACTCCCGCTCCTCAACGCTTGGATATGACGCAATTGCCGATGTACGGTGCTCCGGAAATCCCAAGGCCTCCTGAATTGCAGGCAGCCGACGAGGCGTTCATTGAGCGCGTTGCAAAGGATTTTGGAAGCCGCGCAGAGGCGAGCAAACTGTGGGTTGATCAGGGATTTAAATTTTACAATCAAAACAACTTCGATCTCGCCATGAAACGGTTCAACCAAGCATGGCTATTGGATCCTGACCAACCGCAAGTCTATTGGGGATTTGCTTCCGTGTTGAATGATCGGGAAAAGTTTTGTGAAGGTCGCAAGATGATAGAAAAGGCTTTGGAGCTTGGCTTGGGCAACTCCAACCCTGGCGCCTTGGCGGATGCTGGACGTCTTTATACATTATGCGCTGTCAGCGATCCATCGATCGATGCAGATACGAAAGCAGCCTATATAAAGAAGGCTTACAATTTGTATGTGGACGCGAGCTTGCAATCTCCGAATCTGGCGTATGTTTATGAATCATGGGCAGTTTCATCCTACTGGATGGGTAATTATCCAGAGGCGTGGAAGATGCTGGAAAAAGCAAAATCTCTCGGTTCTGTGCCTGGAGAGAAGTTCCTGAATATGCTGAAAAGCAAAATGCCGGAGCCACAAGACTAGAATCGCATCAGGGGTGGGCCCGCGATGAGGGACGGGCGTACTCTAATCTACGCGGCGCCAAGGGGCCATGGTTAACCAAGCGATTGCATCACCGCCTGGGCGGTGGTGTCCCAGTTGAAACGGGCCGAATGCCGGCGGGCGTTTTCGCCGAGCGTTCGGCGCAGATCGCGATCGGCGATCAGGCGCCGGCAGGCGGCGGCCAGCGCGGGGACGTCGCCTTCGTCCACGAGCAAACCGGTCTCGTTGTCCACGACGGCTTCCGCCGCGCCTCCGGAACGATAGGCGAGGGCGGGTTTGCCGTGGAATCCGGCTTCGAGATAGGTGATCCCGAACCCTTCGACGCTGGCGGGCAACGAGCGGCTGGTCATGGCGTAGATGTCGCATTGCCGATAGGTGGCGGCCAGCGATTCGGGACTGATTTCACCGAGGTATTCACAGGCGATGCCGGCTGTCCGGCAGGTTTGCCTGACCTGGTCCAGATAGGCCTCGTCCCCGGCGCCGGCCAGTTGATAAATCACGTTGCCGCGCAACTCCGCCGGGAGCAATGCCAGGGCGCGGGCCACGTCGAGTTGTCCTTTGCGCGGATGAATCCGGGCTAGCGTCAGGATGCGTGTCCGGTCGTCGGCGACAGGATTGCCGGAACATGGCCGCGCCGCCGCCGAACTGCAGGCGCACGGGGCCAGGCCGATGGTTTTTATTTGCGGGCCGAGAAAACTCTGCTCAATCAGTGACCGGGTGAAGTTGGACACGGCGAGCACATGATCGACCCGGCGGTAGAACCTCCCGGCCAGAAATCTCCAGAAGGGGCTCCGCTCGAATTTCAGCACTTCCGAGCCGTGAAACAGGCTGGTGATCGTCCGGCAATTGACCGGCCGCAGCGCGGCGGCCGTCATGAACGCCCAATGCGCGCCGACGCTGGCCAGCAGCACGTCGGCCCCTTCCAGTTCGGTCCGCCGTTGGAGGATTTGCCGGGTAAACGAGGTGATGGCCTCCGCCCGCAGGCCGTTACCGGAATACAGGCGCGCGACGGGGAACCCGAAATCCTCGCGCGGTTGGCCCGGCGGGCGGCCGCCGCACCAGACTGTCACGTGACGGCCGGCGCGATGCAGAGCGGCGGCCAGTTCCTCACAGTAGACCGCCACGCCGCCGCGGAACGGGGAAAACTCGTGCGTCAGCAGGATCAGGGCGCCGGTGTTGTTAGTGGTTGTGTTTGCCACGGTTGAGTTCCGCGGCTATCTGAACAGACCCGCCCCGGCAAGCCAAACCAAAACGCGCGGGCGCATCTTCCATCAACCAAAAAAACTTGCTTAGGGGCCACCTTGAGATAGTATCCGCTGCGCTGGAGGGAGGTGGCGAGTTTCCTGTCCCAGGGCGCACATGATGAGTTTAACCGAGCAAGATTTGATTGATTTGAAGGAGGGGCTGCGCCGTTGCAGTCCGGAGACGGTGGAGGCGGCCGTTCGTTTTCGCGAACGAGGCGATGTTGCCGCCATTCCCCAGGTGGTGTACGGGATCCTCGAGCGTTACCAGCCCGCCACGGCCACGGTGAAACTGTCCGCCGCCAATGACGACGCCCGGCTCATCGAAGACATCGGGCTGGATTCGCTGACCCTGCTGGAAATCGTGATGTCCATCGAGGAAGTGCTCAAGCTGCACATCGAAAACGACGAGTTGCGGGAAATCCGCACACTCGGCTCCCTGAAGAAATTTCTCCATAACAAGATCACCGCGGCCCGGACGGGAACGCCGGCCAAACAGTACACCCGCGAACACATCGCGCTGGTGCTGCCGCAGCAGCCGCCGTTTCTGTTCCTCGACGACGCCGAACTGAACGGCGAGACGGTCAAGGCCAGTTACACCATCAAAGGCAACGAGTTCTTCCTCGAAGGCCATTTCAAGGACGAACCGATTTTCCCCGCGTCGATTGTGTTTGAAGCGATGGGGCAAAGCGCCTGCCTCTGGTTGCTGGAAAAGGCGCCGGGACTGCTCGGCAAGGAGATCAAGACCAATCACGTGTTCTTCGCTTCGATGGATGGCGCGCATTTTTACCGCAAAACACGGCCGGGCGAGAAACTGGAATTCGAGCAGAAGCTGGTGAAACTGCGCGAACCGCTGGCGGTGTTCGAGGGATCGGTCACCTGCCAGGGCCAGCGCGTGGCCAGAATTGAGAGGCTGACGCTGGCGTTCGGCGAGGAGTTGTCGGTGGAAACCCCGGCGGCGGCCGAAGACCCGGTGTTGCTGGAACCGGCCGCCGAACTGGCGCCGGCGTCAAACGGCCAGTCCTGATTCGCGTCACGATCACACACCCATGAAGCGCGTCGTCGTCACGGGCCTGGGGTTCATCACCAGCATTGGCAACAACCGCGACCAGGTGCTGCGGAGCCTCCGGGAATGCCGCACGGGCGTGGAACTGTTCCCGGAGTTCGCCGCCGCCGACATCCCCGTCAAGCTCGCGGGCACGGTCAAAGGCTTTCAATTTCCCACCGCCTATTTCGAGGACTGGACGCATCCGCCGGAGTACACGCTCAGCCGCGAACAAATGCGGCCGATGGCGCCCAATTCGCTCTACGCCTACTGCGCCATGCAACAGGCCATCCCGGCGGCGCGCCTGACACCGGAGCTGGTGTCCAACCCGCGCACCGGTCTGATGTGCGCTTCCGGCGGGTCGATGTGGTTGATTTACGATAATCTGCAGACCATGATTTCCCGCGGCATTTCCCGCTGCCAGCCGATGGGCATCATCAACAGCATCCCCGGCTCGCTCTACATCAACCTGGTCACCTGCTTCAAGATCAAGGGCGGCTCGCTCGGTTTCTCCAGCGCCTGCTCGTCATCAGCCCACGCGCTGGGCGCGGCCTGCGATCTGATCCGCCTGGGACGCCAGGACACCGTCTTCGTGGTCGGCGCGGAGGACTGCAATAAGTTTAACATCCTCCCCTTCGCCGGCATTCGCGCGTTGAGCACGCGCACCGACCCGGCGAAAACGCCGGCGGCATTCGACCTGAAACGCGACGGGTTTGTCGGCACCGGCGGCGCGGCGGTGCTGGTGCTGGAGGAACTCGACCACGCCAGACGCCGCGGCGCGCCGATCTGCGCCGAAGTGCTCGGCTGGGGCCAGTCCTCGGACGGCTATAACGTGCTCGCCCCGGACCCGAGCGGGGACGGCCTGCGCCGGGCGATTGAAGACGCGTTGCGGGACGTGCAGCTGCGCCCGGAGGAAGTGGATTACATCAACGCCCACGCGACCGGCACGCCGACGGGCGACGTCAGCGAGTGCCGCGCGATCCGGGCGGCGTTCCCCGGCGGCAAACTGCCGCGCGTGAGCAGCACCAAGAGCCTGACCGGCCACGGGCTCTCGCTGGCCGGCGCGATGGAAGCGGCGTTTTGCGTGCTGGCGTTGCAGGAGAAGTTCACGCCGGTTTCGGCCCACATCAGCGAACTCGACCCGGAGTGCGGCATCGTGCCCATCGTGACCAAGCCGGTCCCCGATGCGCCGCGAATCGCGCTGAACAATTCCAGCGGGTTCGGCGGCACCAACGTTTGCCTCGCGCTGCGGCGCTGGGAAGATGGCGACTGACCGTCAGCGGACCGTGTTGATCACGGGCGCCAGCACGGGCATCGGGCTGGTCACGGCCATGCTGCTGACGGCCAAGGGCTGGGAAGTCTGGGGCACCTCGCGGACGGCGGCGCGTCTGCCGCGAGTGCCGCATTTCCATCCCGTCCAGATGGACCTGGGACAACCAGATTCCATCCGGCAAGGTTTCGAGGAAGCCCTGCGCGAGGCGGGCGGTTTCGATGTCTTGATCAATAACGCGGGCGCGGGTGTGTTCGGGCCGTTGACAGCGTTGCCGGCCGAACTGGTGCGCGAACAGTTCGCCGTGCTGGTGGATGGCCCCCTCGAACTGGTCCGGCTCGCGCTGCCGTCGATGCGCGAGCGCGGGCGCGGCACGATCATCAACATCACATCGCTGGCCGCGCAATTCCCGATCCCCTTCATGGCGCCCTACTCCGCCGCCAAGGCGGCGCTGGGTTCGTTCACGCAGAGCCTGCGCCTGGAGCTGGCGCACACGCCCATCCGCGTCGTGGAGATTCGTCCCGGGGACATCCGGACGCAGTTCCACGAGGCGACGAAACGAATTGCCGCCGGGGCGGACGAGCAACAGCAACGCGCGATGACCGCCGTCTGGGAAACCCAGTTGCGCGACATGGCCGTCGCGCCGCCGCCGGTATGCGTGGCGGGCGCGGTGCTGCGCGCGATCAACGCGGCGAATCCGCCGCCGCTGGTTGTTGTGGGAGGATTTTTTCAGGCGCGCCTGGCGCCGTTTGGAGCGCGGCTCTTGCCGCCTCGATTACTGGAATGGCTGTCGCGCCGGTATTTTGGGATGTGACGCCCAACGCCGCGATCGTGCGCACGATCTCGCGCGGATGCGAGGGCGGACAGGCCTGTTTCATCGCCTCGCGGATCGCGGCGGGCAGCGCGGGATTCCGTTTCCACTGGGCCACCAGCCTCGCCAGGTCCTTGGGAATGCGCAGCTCTTCGGCGATGGCGTGCTGGCGGCAGAATTTGACAGTGATGTATTCCTGCGGCATTACGCCGCCCAGACAATTCAACAGCAGCGGGCAGCCGCTGACGATGGCTTCGCTGATCGTCCCCGTGCCCGGCCGGGCCACGACGGCCGACACGGAACGCATCAATTGCGCGACGTTGGTATTGTGGGCCAGCACCCGGACCCGGGCCTGGGGATTGGCTTGCGCCCAGGCCTCGACTTCCTCCCGGGCCTGCCGGGACTTGCCGCAAAGCAGCACGACGGGTACGTGGCTGCGATACCGTTCGAGCGCTTCGAGGAAACGCACATGGTTGTGCGCGCCGCGGCTCGAGGCGCTGAGCAGCAGGATGAACTCGTCCGGATCGAGCCGGAGTTGGTCGCGCACATAGGCGCGGCGGGCGGCCTCGTCCGGCACGGGATCGTAAAAGGGCCGCCGCAACAGGAACCCGCCGGCGAGCGTTTTTTCGAGCGCCATGCCCCAGCGCACGGCCGCGGCACAGGTCTCGGGCACCGCGCCAATGAACAGGTCCGCTGCGGGGTTGACCCAGTGGCGGCTGAACCCGTAGCCGCCGGAGAGTTCGCCGCAATAGGTGACGCAACGCACCCGGTCGCCGAGCACCGCTTTGGCGTATTCGAAAAATCCGTGATTGAGCGAGTCGTGCACGCTGATGATGACATCGGGTCGGGTCCGCATCAACACATCGTGGAATTTTTGCGCGCCAAGCGGTTTGCTGGTGCGCACGACGGGGACGATTTCGAGGAAATTGTAGTAGACCTGGTGCAGGATGGGCGCGGTGCGCTGGATCCAGTTGTAGAGCCACACGCCGAAGGCGTAGAGCCAGTGCGAGTGTTCGAGCGGACGATGGATCTGGGTGCATAGGCCCGCCTGCGGCGTCAGTTGCGCCCAGTCCTGAAAGGCCCGGGCGCGCATGTTATGGCCGCCACCCGTGCTCGACGTTAAGATAAGGACTTTCACCCCCGCAGGGATTATAAGGGAGTCCGCCTCGCAGACAAGCGCGGAAATACCCTGCGCCAAACCCAGGATAGCACCGGCCACTGGCCGGCCGTCCCACAAATCGTTGGCGCGGCGCCGGAAAATGGCGACGCCAGCAGTAACAAGCCCAGCAGCAACACCGTCTGCGTAAACGTAATCGTCATGCTCAGATACACGCCGATATGAAACAGGATCAGGCCGGCGGCCCACCAGCGATGAAGCGCGGGCCGAAACGCCGCCCACACGGCAAACAATTCCAAATAGATCGACAGCAACAGCAGCGGCCAGCCGGCCCACGGATGCGCGATCAGCCAGTCCCCCATCCAACTGCTGGAGTGCGTCTGCAGCAGCCGGTCGGCAATAACGGACGCCAGCCCGTTCGGCGCCAGGATGCTGGGTTGACCCTGGCATGTCTGAAGGATAGCTCCGCCGAGTTTCCCGATGCCCGACATGCTGTACGTCAACAGCACGATCGCCTGGCACGCCCAGAAGATCAGCAGAAACCGTTGCCGCGTCCCGCGCGCAGGCGTCCGGGCCGGCAACGGCGGCAGGAACACCAGCACGAACGCCGTCAACACCCATAAATGATAGTGGTGGCTGATTTTGCCGAAGGAATTGTCCAGAGCGACAAATTCGAGCACGCCGACAAAAGCCAGCGCCCGCGCCGCGCGGTTGCCTGGAAACACCGCGCCGAGAAACGTTCCGGCCAGGTATCCCGCCAGAATCCCCAGCATCCCGGCACGCAGCGGAACGGCCGTCAGCCAGCAGACCGGCCAGAGCGCCAGCAATTGCTGCCGGTCCAGGTACGCCGGCCAATCGCGCAGCGTCGCCACGGCCATGAACAACAGCGCGGCGTAGTAACAACGCACCACCGCGCGCGCCGCGTGGAAGGATTCGCTCTGCCGCCGGAACGCGCTGGCGGATGATGCTCCGCCAGGGCCCGCAAAGAACCGGCGCGCGCGCCGGGTGAAATTCACGGCGCCTCCGCCGCCGGCGCGTATTGCGCCACCGGCTTGATGACGCATTCCCCCGTGCGCCAGCGGACAAGAGGATCGAAGCTGATCGTGACAAGTTCATAGCGGCAGGGCCGCGGCAGATGGTCCTTTTCCAGCAACAGGCGGATGCGCCGCTGGTCGTCCGCCCTCCCCTCCTGTACCGCGCCGCCAAGTTGCTGGACGAGTTCATCGACCGTCACGCTGTGCGGGTCGGCGACGAATTCGCCGGCGTCCTGGTACAACCGGGGGGCATCGAGTGTTTGCCCGTTCACCTGCTGGAGGCGCAACGCGTAGCGGGTTTCCCGGCCGGGCGCCAGTGGGAAAAGAAACCATGAGTAGACCGGAAACACTTCCTGGCGCGGCAGCAACAACGTCAGCAACCCGCACACGAAGTAAGCGGCCAAAAAAAGTGCTATCCAGCCCCGCAAGATTCGGTATGCTGCCATTCTGTTGCCTTCGCGCGGCCATCCTATCCATAATCGGCGGCGCGGGTCAGCCTAAAAAATCATGGCGCGCATCCTTTACGGAGTGATGGGGAACACATTCGGGCACGTCTCACGCGCTCTGGCGATGGCGGGCCGGTTGCCCGAACACGAGTTCCACTTCGTCGGCGGCGGCCGGGTCCCGGAGGTCCTGCGCGGCCTGTATCCGGTGCAGGAAGTGCCGGTGGCGCGCACGGTGTACAAACGGCAGCGCGCGCAGGTGCTGGCCACCTGCGGCCATCTGGGCCGCTGTGTCGCCGGCATTCCCGCCGTGCGCCGCCAGTTGCTGGGCCTGATCGAGCGCTGGCAGCCGGACGTGGCGATTTGCGACCGCGAATTTTTTTTGCCGCATGCCGCGCGCCGGGCGGGGCTGCCGATGTTTTCGCTGGACCACTCGCACGTGTTGCGGGTCTGCCGTTATCCGGTGCCCGCGTCGCAGGCCGTGTCGTGGACGCTGGGGCGTGTGGAGGACGCGCTTTTTTTCGATGCCACCCGCCACAACCTCGTGGTCTCGTTTTTTCATCCTCCGCTCAAACGCGGAGGGACGAATGAGTTGCTGCCGCCCGTGTTGCGCCAGGCGGTGCGCGACTTGCGGCCCGCACAGGGCGAGTACGTTTTCATTTACCAGTCCACCCCGACCTTCGGCGCGCTCATCGACGTCGCGCGGAAGCTGAATCGTCCGGTGATCGTTTACGGGTACCGGAACGAACGCGCCGTCGAAGGCAACCTGACGTTCAAGCCGTTCGACGAACGCGCCATCCTCGACGATCTGGCGGGATGCGCCTACGCCGTGGTCAACGCCGGGCACAACCTGATTTGCGAAGCGCTGCATCTGGGCAAACCGCTGCTGTGTTTTCCCGTGGCGATCAACTTCGAGCAATTCATCAACGCCTCCTATGTGCGGGAACTGGGCTACGGCGATTATTCGACAAGCTTCCGGCCCACACTGGAAATGTTTCAGCGGTTCGAGGCGCGGCTGGAGGATTATCGCCAGGCCATCCGGGCCAAGTTTGTCGACGGCACGGACGCGGTCACCGCCCGCGTGCGCGCGGTGATCGGCGAGTACGCCGCGAAGAAGAAACGCGGATGAACGACACGCCGGCCATCGTCTATATCTTCGAGCGTTACCCCGTGCTCTCGCAGACGTTCCTGCGGCGCGAGATCGAGGGACTGCGCGCCGACGGGGTGCGGGTCGAAATTTACTCGATGTTCGCACAATCCAAGGGGGACGGGCCGGGTGGGTTCTTTAACTTCAAATGGTGGCAGGCGGGACGGCTGATTTTCGCGTTGCCCCGGGAGTTGCTGCGCGATCCTTCGCTGCTGGGCGATGGCTGGCGGCTTTACAGGAAATATCGGACGACAAACCGCGAGAATTTTTGGTCGACGGTCTGGGCGGTCATTTTTGCCTTCTGTTGCGCGGGGGAAATCAGGCGGCGGCGGCCGGGGCTGTTGCATGGGGTGTGGGCCACGGGGCCGGCTACGGCGGCGGCGGTTCTCAGTAGGCTTTGCGACATTCCTTTCACCTTTGGCGCGCATGCGTACGACCTGCACCGGCACGGCGGGGACGCGTTCCTTTTTCCCAAACTGCGCGCGGCGCGGTTCGTCCACACTTCCACCGAGGCCAATGTGGCCTGTCTGCGTGAACGGGCGCATGGCGCGGACATCCGCATCGTGCTGGCCCGGCGGGGACTGGGGCAATTGCCGGTAAAAACGGCGCGGGACGCCGGCGACCGTCCGATCCGGCTGCTTTCCGTGGGCCGGCTCGTTCCGAAAAAGGGACACGCGCTCCAGCTCGCGGCGTGCAAGGTGTTGCGGGCGCGGGGTGTGCCGTTTGTTCTGCAGATTGTGGGCGATGGGCCGTTGCGCGAGGAACTGCAAAGGCAGATTGAGCGGGAGGGATTGGGCGATGCGGTCGAGCTATGCGGCGAGGTTGCGCCGGAACGGGTCGAGGAACATTATCGTTGGGCAGACGTGTTCTGGCACACGGGCGTTGTCGACGTGGAGGGCGACCGGGACGGGTTGCCGAATGTTATCCCGGAAGCGTTTGCCTATGAATTGCCGGTGATCTGCAACCGCGTGGCGGGGGCGACGGAAGCGGTGGCGGATGGGGTGACGGGTTTGGTGGTGGACGCGACGGATACGGAGGAACTGGCCGACGCGGTGGAGCGCCTGGCCGATGATCCGGCGTTGCGGCAGCGCCTGGGCGAAGCGGGACGGGACTGGGTTGGGAAAAACTTTCTGGCGGAACGCAATTCCGCTATTCTGGCGGCGGCATTTCGCGAGGCGATGGAGCCGCGAAGCTGAACATGACACCGACCCTGACATTTCCCGAAGGCAAACGCGCGGCCATTTCGTTTACATTCGATGACGGCAGCCGGGAACATGCGGACGTGGCGGCGCCGCTGCTGGAGGAATGTGGTTTCCGGGGGACATTTTTCGTGATTGCGGGTCTGACCCGGGAGAAAAAGGCCGAACCGCTGGCAAAAAACCGTGTGCGGTCGTGGTGGGCCGAGGTGAGCTGGGAGGAATGGCGCGAAGCGGCGGCGCGCGGTCATGAAATCGGCAATCATTCCCTCACCCACCCCGTCGGCGGCCTGGCGAAGATCAAGGACGACGGGCAATTGCAGGCGGAGATCGACGGCAGCGCGAAGTTGATTACCGAAAAGATCGGCCAACCGCCCTTTAGTTTCGCCTGCCCGTACAACAAGACCAGCGCGCGGGTCCGCGCGATGGTGGCGCGTCATCACCCGGCCATCCGGGAAGATCAGGCCCGCTACGGGGGCCGCTGGTTTAGCCTCGCGAAAGCCAATCGCCTGGTCGACCGCGCCATCCGCCAAGGCCAATGGCTGGTCCCGATGATCCACGGCATCAACGGCGGCTGGGACCCGCTCGACGCCGAGTTGTTTCGTCAGCACCTGCGCTACATCAAGGAGCGGGAAGCGGAGATTTGGGTCGAGACGTTTGGTGCGGTCAGCCGGCACTGCATGCGGGCTTAGGTTTCAGCCCAGCGCGGATCAAGCACGGCTGCATTATTTGCGACCTCACAATTGCAGCAACATAACTCATCCGTTTACAAGATAAACTCTATCTGATTTCTATAGATATCGATCGATCAATCATTAAATAGCAGTCGCGCGAGAAATGTCTTGCAACCCAATTAAGGCAGAGTGTACAAGGGCGGCAGGAGAAGCACCTGTAGGTTTACCCCGTTTGTTGGGCGGTCTTTTGGCCCCACGCGTCCTGTCTGCGCGAAGTCTTGACTCAGAGGCAAAGCGGAAGGCGAGGAATGGCGTATATAATTATTCACTCCGGGGGACGGTCTGTCCACAATTGCCAACGCCATTTTTGCGCGCCTCTGTTAGTGGGGCCATGGAACCCATATCAAATGCAATGCTCCGGGCAACTGCTCGTTGGACTGAAGAGCGAACGGTAGCGGCGGAGTGTTACTCCTAGGAAAACATCGGTCCAAGAGACCAGAAGGGGCGGATATGAAAGCGCAAAAAGAGACTGTTCCAGTAGTTTTCCTGACCAGCATGCGGCCATGTGGTTGCCTGCTTTGGCTATGTCTTTTGATGGGGCTTGTTTTTTCGGCCAAGGGCCAGACGTACGTTTTTGGTCCCAATATTTCGGGCACGTGGATGCCATCGGGCAACCCGTATATTGTTGCTGACGATTGTACAGTTCTCGCTGGCGCGACGCTCACAATTCAGCCGGGCGTGGTCGTGGAGATTGGATCCGGTCTCTCCATTACCAACAATGGTTTGATTCAAGCCGTGGGAACCCCAAGTCAGCACATTGAGTTTCAGGCACCTCTCAGTTCGCAGTATTGGAACACGATTTGGAGCAACTACGGAGGAGGGACCAACCTTTTCACATACTGTGATTTTCAAAATGCTAACACGGCGTTGAGCCTTAGCGTTGTCGGCGGCAATTACACAATGGTCGCCGAAATACTGAACTGTACATTTAGCAATTGCGTCGGACAGGCGATTTACGTCGGGGCACAAGGATACGCTAATTATTGTCAGTGTAATTCATTTAATACTTCGGGGACAATTAATCCACTGATAGAGAACTGCGTGTTCAACACCACAAGCAATGGATGCGTATTAGATATTTCAGGCCGCAACTATGCTGGCTATATAGGATATGGTTATTGTAATCCGACAATCATGGCCAATATATTTCAGAACCTTACCGGCACAGCAGTTCTTATGGAGATCGGTAGCTATGCTGGTGGCGGAAGCCCTGTTTTTGTGAACAACACCGTCGTCAATTGTGTTGTCGGGGTGAACGCGACAGACCCTTGGAACGCGGCTGTTCAGGATAATATCTTTGCGGGTTGTACAGGTGCGGTGACGGCGTCCGGTTCGTTGTCGCGCACAGTCAGCTACAATGATTTTTACAATAATGCCACCAACTTCACCGGGTATCCGTCAAACTACGGAACGGTGTTTTGGGTCAACCGAAACAGCACGCCTGCGGATTTGTTTTACAACATTCTTCAAAATCCGCGTTTTGTTGCATCAAATGATTTTCATCTATCAACTACTTCAGCGTGCGTTAACGCGGGCGCACCCGGCGGGGCTTTCGCCAACCTATGCTTCCCACCTTCGGTCGCCACGAACTATCCCGATTTGGGCGCCTATGGAGGGCCGGATGCCTGCAATTGGTTGAGCACCGTCCCTGTGCTCCCTGCTGTAGCGGAGTCTCTTTCGGTGTCGAACGGCAACTTCTGGCTGAGTTGGGGCGCAATTCCGCGATCCAGCTATCAGATTCTGTATTCACTGACTGGGCCGGGCTCACCGAATGGGGTGGACAGCAATGACTGGGTGAATCTGACCAATGGCCAAGTGCTGGCGACCGGTTATCTTAACCAGGTTCCCGTGTGGCCGTCCCCATCCACCAACAGCAAGGCCTTCTTCTGCATCCAGAGCTTGGGTAGAACCCCCGGCAACTGATTACGGAGCGCAGCCAAGAGCAATGGAAAACGTGAACAAAATAACCCGTGTTCACAACCAGATGACCTGAGCCCTGGCTGCGCTCCTGTTTTTCTTTACGCTGAGGGTCGTCCTCTTCGATGTCTGAGAAGATAAGGGTCAGTTAATGGTGTTGTCATATTACGGTTTAGTGCCGTTGGCATACCGGTAGAGCAGCCACGTCAAACAACCTCGACGGCCCATTCGGAACCGTTGGGTGATCCAATTCATCACTGTCCCCTTTACGGCAGGGAGTTGCCGCTAAAAGACAAGCGGTCTCTCGGCGAGTCTCGACACGGTCGGGATGACGGCGGTGCGGCGGGGGCGAAAGAAGAGGAAAACGGGTCAGTTCGAGCGACGCAATATTGCGGCGCCATTCATTGATCCCCTTCATTCAGGCTCGGCGGTCATAGACCGCCGCTACAGTTTCGAAACCACTTTACGACAGAGATTCCTCGACAAGCTCGGAATGACAGCGTTGCGGGCGGGGGGGGGGGGGGGCGGAAGAAAAGGCAACAGGATCGCTTAAGAGCGACGCGATATTGCGGTGCCGTTCATTGATCCCCTTCTCCGACCTTAACTGACCCTTTTCCCCGCCGCCGGGACGGTGGCCGCTACAACCCTACGGGCGCTGCCGCCGACAGTTCAGAAGCGGAGAGTTGATCCTGTTCACAAACCCGTCGATGTGGAGTAGATTTGCGCCGAGATTCAATACAACGAAAGGATTCGAGTATGCAAAAGCGCAAGCTGGGCAAGAGTAATTTGGAGGTTTCGGCGGTTGGGTTGGGGTGCATGGGGATGAGTTTTTCTTATGGGCCGCCCAAGGACAAGCAGGAGATGACCGCTCTTCTTCGGGCCGCGGTGGAACGGGGGGTCACATTTTTTGATACGGCCGAGGTGTATGGGCCTTTCACCAACGAGGAACTCGTGGGGGAAGCGCTTGCGCCGTTTCGCGGGAAAGTGGTGATTGCCACCAAGTTCGGGTTTGATCTGAGCGGCAGTGACAATCGGCCCGGTGCGCCGGGATTGAACAGTCGGCCGGAACATATCAAGCAGGCGGTCGAAGGTTCGCTCAAGCGGCTCAAGCTCACGACCATCGATTTGCTGTATCAGCATCGGGTGGATACGAACGTGGCCATTGAAGAGGTGGCGGGGGCGGTGAAGGAATTGATTCAGCAAGGCAAGGTGAAGCATTTTGGGCTTTCGGAGGCGGGTGTGCAGACGATCCGCCGCGCGCACGCGGTCCAGCCGGTCACGGCGCTCCAGAGCGAGTACTCGCTTTGGACGAGGACGCCGGAGAAGGAAGTGATCCCGACGCTTGAGGAACTTGGGATCGGCTTCGTTCCCTATAGCCCGCTGGGGAAAGGTTTTCTCACGGGCGCCATGAACGAGAACACCAAGCTCGATAGCACCGATTTCCGCAGCACCCTTCCCCGCTTTACGCCGGAAGCGATGAAGGCGAACCAGGCGCTGGTTGATCTTCTGGGAAAAATCGGTCAGCGGAAAAAGGCGACGCCCGCCCAGATCGCGCTGGCGTGGTTGCTGGCCCGGAAGCCGTGGATTGTTCCGATCCCCGGCACCACGAAGCTGCATCGTCTGGACGAGAACATCGGAGCGGTGGCCGTTGAACTCACGCCGGACGACCTTCGCGACATCGAAAGCGCGGCTTCAAAGATCACGGTGCAGGGGGCGCGGTATCCCGAAAAGCTGGAGAAAATGACCGGGCGCTGAAAGGAATTTGAACTATGGAAATCAAACGAAGTGGTTCGCAGCCTTCGGGCAAAGGGCCGGCCGATTGGTTTACGGGGACGGTGCGGATCGACCCGCTGTTTCAGGTCAAGGAACCGGCCCGCGCGGCGGGCAACAGTGTGACGTTTGAACCCGGCGCCCGGACGGCCTGGCATACTCACCCGCTGGGGCAGACGCTGATCGTCACGGCCGGCGGCGGGCGCGCGCAGCGTTGGGGAGGGCCGGTGGAGGAAATTCGTCCGGGTGACGTGATCTGGTTTCCGGCGGGCGAAAAGCATTGGCACGGCGCGGCACCGACCACGGCCATGACGCACATTGCCATTCAGGAACAGCTTGAGGGCAAAATGGTTGACTGGATGGAAAAGGTCAGCGACGAACAATATCTGGGCTGAACGAGGCAAAAACAAATTGCCTTGAAATCAATCCCGGACGTGACATGCTGGCGGCGCTGTTCAGAGGGGGAACCACCAGGATGATCTCAGGCCGAAGTCATAGCGGAATGTCGTTGGACAACCATTGGACGAACGCGCGACCCTGAAAGGGAAGCTCATGCCGGCGCGCCGCTCCATGCTGCTGATTCTTCTTGTTCTCCTGTCGGCCCCGGCCCTGCCGGGTCGTGCATTTGGCCAATTGAACGCCGTGGATTATCTCGACAGCGGCAGGGACAAGGACAGCCAGGGGGATTGGGACGGCGCGATTGCCGATTTCACGAAATCCATCGAACTCGATCCGAAATTTCCCGACGCGTACTACAGCCGTGGCATGGCAAAAAAACACAAAGGCGATTTGGACGGCGCCGTCACGGACTACACGATCGCCATTCGGCTCAACCCGAAATTCGCCAACGCCTACACCTACCGTGCGCTTGCGAAGGAAAAAAAGGGCGATTGGACGGGGGCCATCGACGACTTGACGAAGCCGATTGAACTCAATCCGAAGGACGCTGCCGCCTACAAGAACCGTGGTCTTGCCAAGTCAGGCAAGGGCGATCTGGACGGCGCCATTGCCGACTATACGAAGACCATTGAACTCGACCCGGCCGACAACATCGCCTGCATCCTCCGCGGCCTGGCGAAGGAAAAAAAGGGAAAGTGGGACGACGCCATCGCCGACTACTCGAAGGCCATCGAACTCGACCCCAATTACGCCACCGCCTACAACAACCGCGGCCTGGCGAAGAAGGCCCGGGGCGACATAGAGGGGGCCGAAGCGGATTTCGCCCAGGCCGCCAGGCTCAGGGGACCATGATGGCCCTTGAAAAAGGGCCGGTTGCTTAGGGGGTGGAAGTCGGTTTGGGTTTCAGACCGGCGCGTTTCATGCCGGCCTTCAGGGCTTCGCCGAAGCGGTCGAGTTGGGCGGTGGTGTGCAGGGCGGTGACGGCGACGCGGATCAGGTCTTTGCCGGGCGGGACGCCGGGGGGGATGGAGATGACGGTGAAGAAGCCGTGGTCCCAGAGCGTTTTCCACATGTAATAACATTGTTCCTTGTCGCCGATGACCACGGGCAGCGCGGGCGTGGGGCTTTTCCAGTAATCCAGTCCCAGGCTGTCCATGATGGCTTTGAGGTACTGATAATTGGCCCAGAGTTTTTCGCGGTGCTGGGGTTCGGCTTGCATGACTTGCAAGGCCGCCAGCGCGCTGGCCGCGGCGGCGGGGCTGATCGCGGCGCTGAAGATGATCTGGCGAGAATTGCTGCGGAGATATTCGATCAATGACCGGCTGCCGGCCATGAATCCGCCGGTGCTGACGAGTGATTTGGAGAAACTGCCCGCAATCAGGTCCACCTGGTCGGTCACGCCGAGTTGGTCGCACACGCCCCGGCCGTCGCGGCCGAGCACGCCCAGGCCGTGCGCATCGTCGACGACCAGCGCGGCTTGATACTTGGCGGCGAGTTCGGCGATTTTGGGCAGCGAAGCGATGTGGCCTTCCATGGAATAGACGCCGTCGACGGCGATGGCCTTGGCTTGTTTCGGGTCGAGATGTTCGAGCAATTGCGCCAGCGATTCCATGTCGTCGTGGGCGAACCGCTCGATCTTCGCGCCGCTGAGCAGAGCGCCGTCCCAGAGCGAGGAATGGATGCTGGGATCGACGACCAGGACGTCGCCGCGCTGCACGAGCGAGCTGAGGCTGCACATGCAGGACAGATAACCGGCGGCGGTGACGTGACAGGCTTCCTTGCCGAGGAAGGCGGCGAGTTGTTCTTCGAGTTCGACGTGATAGGCGCGGCTGCCGTTGGCCAGGCGCGAACCGCAGGCGCTTGTCCCCCACTGGTCGATGGCTTGTTTGGCGGCGGCGACGATTTTGGGATGGCGGCTCAGGCCGAGGTATTCGTTGCTGGACATCATCACCATCGGTTTGCCTTCGACGACGAGGTCGACGCCGTTGGCCGCGTCCACGACGCGGTAATACGGCGCGTACTTCAGCCGCAAACGCGTGTTGGTGTCGGACTGGGCGCGTTCAGTGATGGGGTTTGTTTTTCGCGAGAACACAGTGGTCTTCTTCCTGAACCGGGCGAAAGGCTAGTGGAAGCGCGCGGGCCAGTCAAGTGCCGCGCGGCGGCGAATGTCGTTGGCAAAGGGGCGGTTTCTATTTAAAACTGCATCCGCTTTGTTTCTGCATCGAACAATCTTGTGGGCGGGGCTGGTCCTGGCGTGCGCCGCCCTGGCCGGCGTGTCCACCGCGGCGCCGGCCCAGAGACCGTGCTACACGCTGGCGGAGTGCGTCGATCTGGCGTTGGACCAGAACGCCGACGTGCTAATTGCCCGCAAGCATCTGGAGGAAGCGGCGGGGGCGATCATTGTGGCGCGCGCCGGGTTCCTGCCGAGCCTGACGAGTTACGCCAACTACGAGTACCTGGAGCCGTATTACGCCTCGCTGTCAAACACCGCCACCAATCGCGACTTCATCTGGAACATCACTGTGCGCCTGACCGAGACGGTCTATTCCGGCGGGGCGGTGCGCAGCCAGATGGCCATTGCCCGCCTGCAGAGCGAATCCCGCATGGCCGATTACGAAGCGGCGGTCAATCAGGTGATCATGAACTCGCGGATTGCGTTCTACGACATCCTGCGCAACCAGGCTGAGGTCGGCGTCCACCAGCAAGCGGTCGATTTCCTCCGGCAGCAGATGGACAATGAGCGCGACAAACTGCAGGTTGGCAACGGCCAGAAACTCAACGTGCTGCGGGCCGAGGTGAATCTGGCGCTGGAGCAGTCCGCCCTGGTGGACGCGGGCAATCGGCTGAAGAATTCCTATCTGGCGCTGGGTGAATTGCTCGCCATCGCTTGTTCGGCAGATGACGACCAGCCGCCGTTCGAAATCGAAGGCGACCTGGAATTTCATCAGGCGCCGCCGTCGCTGGACGAATGCCTCTGGCTGGCCCTCGCCCAACGGCCTGAGTTGGTCGCACGCGCCGACGATGTCACCGTCCAGAAAAAGCAGCTCGTCATCGACCATAGCGCCATCCTTCCCCAGCTCAACGCGTATGCGGGCTACGACATGGTGAGCGAGCCGAGCATCGCGGCCCATGTGGAATACTACAATGGCTATGTGGCCGGCGTGCAGTTCAGTTGGAATATTTTCGACGGATTTGCCGCGAAAGGCCGGATGCAGGCCACCCGCGCGCGGATCGAGGAGGCGGAGACGGCCTACGACGCGATTCATCGCACCATTCAAACGGAAGTGCTGCTGGCCTATCATGAACTGGAAAAAGCGGGGGAAACCATCCGGACGCAGTCCGCGAACGTGGAACTAGCCAGGCAATCGGTGGCGCTGGCAACCGATAATTTCAATGTGGGGCTGATCAGCCAGCTGGAGTTGTTACAAAGCCAGTTGGACCTGACACGGGCGCAAACCGCGGAAGTGTCGGCCCGTTTCGATTACAATGCCGCGTTGGCGCGGTTGCAACGCGCCATGGGAAGCGATTTCCATCTCATGGACGAATCAGCCGGAAACGGGAACGGAAAATGAGACGAGGATTCCTCGGAGCCATGGCCTTCTGGTTGCTGGCAATCCCGCCGGTTCCGGTCACGAACGCCCCGGCGGCGCCCTCTACCCTTGAACAGCAGGCCGGGACGTACGATCTGACCCTGGAAGAGTGCCTGACCTGGACGCTGGCGAATGATCCGGGAATCCGCCAATCGCAGTGGGAGGTCGAGCGGGCGGCGGGAGACCGGACCGTGTACAGGTCACGCGCCTTGCCGCAACTTGCGGCGCAATTGAATGCCGGAGCCCGCGGGGGGGACCTCTACCTGCCTGTGACGAGCAGGAAAAACGCCCAGGGAACGAACGTCACGGTTTACCCAGGGTTTTTGGAGTCACAGCCCTACAGCGTGCTGACGGCGCAATTCGGCCAACCCCTGATCGACGTCGGCATCCCTCCGGCGCTGCGGCGGGGTAAGCTGGAGGTCATCATCGCGCAGCAGAACCTCAATCGGGAGATCACGGACCGCTTGCACGAAGCCAGGGTCCAGTTTCTCGGAGCGCTGTATTTTCGCGATCTGATTGGGTTGTACAACGAGATCGCCACGCGGTTGCAGGCGAACGTGGACAGTGAGCAGCGGCGCATCGACGTCGGCGGCGGCGGCCAGGAGGCGTTGATCGAGGCGAAAATCCAGTCGCTGAATCTTGGCCGCGATCTTGCCGGTTTGAGCAACGGCTATTATGACGCGGTGACCCGGCTCGCCGATCTTGTCGGGCGCGACCCCGCTGAGCGAGACGCAAAAGCGCGGTACCGGCGGCTGCCCAGGCCCGTCGGATCACTGGTGTACGTGCCGGCCAACGTGGATTGGCGGCAAGAGAGTTCCTACGCGCTGCGCGAAAGGGCCGACCTGAAATTCCTGCGCGCCCTGGCCGACTCCGCGGAAGCGGACAAACAGACCGTTCAAGCGGGGTATTTCCCCATGATTTCCCTGACAGCTTCGACCCTGTTTATTCCGGAAGACGTCCTGTTGAACAAAAAAAGCGCGACCGCCGTCCAGGACCAGGCGGCCCTTTCCACTCAAAACCGCGCAGGCCCGCAACTGAGCTGGACCGTGGTGGACAACGGGCGGGTCACAGGCACCGCCCTCAGCCTGGAGGCGGTGCGACAGGAGTACGAGATCAGCCTGCAAAAACTCGAGCAGGACGTCCCGCGCGAGTTGGCGCGCATCAAGGGCAGCCTGGAAGACGCGGATGCGCAACGGACTGCCCTGCTGAAATCCGCGGACTCCGCCGAGGAAAACCTGAAGCTGATCGAGGCGCAGCTCTCGCTGGGCGAGGCCACGCAGCTTGATTTCCTGAACGCACAACGGGACCTGTTGTCGGTGCGCGCGAGCATCTTCAACGCAACCTACAACCACGAGATCGCGCGGGCCGATCTCGACCGCGTCACGGGCCGGTACCTGGGGTTTTCCGGGAACGACGCGCGGTGAGCGCCGCGCGCCCGTTGCCGCCGGCCATTCCGTGCTTGCACTTTAATTGCGCAGGCGGTATGAGGGCGGTTTGATCCGATGGTGGCGTTTGAGCGAGCGAAGGTGAGTTAATGAGCACGCACGACAGCACTTCTTCACACGACGACGGGCACGGGCAGCGCTATGGATTTGATGCGCGGCATTTCGGCCTGATCGGGGCGCTGGTCCTGGTGACCGCCGCTTTTTTCATGTTCATCTCGGTTTGGTTCTACTGCCGGATCGAGCCGCCCTCGGGTTATTGCGCCGTGTTGATCCGCAAGGACGGGGCCGACATTCCGGCCAACGACATCATCGCCACCAGCCCCGACCAGAAGGGCATCCAGCTGGAGCCGCTCAGCGAAGGCCGTTACTTCCGCAGCCCGGTGTATTGGTCGTGGGAGATCGTCCCGCTGGTCCACATCCAGGAAGGCGAAGTCGGCGTGATGATCCGGCAATTCGGCAAGCAACCGCCCGCCGGCCAGTTCATTGTCCATGAAAAGGAGCCGGGCGGCACACTCTATCGGGGCATCATCGAGGAGCCGTTGCGCCCCGGCACGTACCGGATCAATCCCTACGCTTATCAGGTCGAGAAACTGCCGGCGGTGAAGATTGAGCCGGGCGAAGTCGGCGTGGTCACGTTGCGTTACGGGCCCGCGCCGGCGCAGCCCAACACGATCCTGGTCAAGGACGGTGAACGCGGCGTGCAATCCACCCCGTTGCGGCCCGGCACCTACTATCTCAATCCTTATATCTACCGGGTGGACATCGTCGGCGTGCAAAGCCATAAGACCGAATTCGAAATCAGTTTCCTTTCCAAGGACGGGTTCCGGTTCCCCGTCAAAGGCGCGGTCGAATGGGCGGTGGACGAGGCCCGCGCGCCGGAGGTGTTTGTGCTGATTGGCGACGAACAGGACATCGTGAACAAGGTGATCCTGCGTTCCGCGCTGTCGATGAGCCGCATCCAGGGTTCGAAATACACCTCGGCGGACGTGATCAGCGGCACGGTGCGCAAGGAGTTCCAGGACGAGTTCAGCCGGCACATCACCGCGGAGTCCACCAAGAAAAACATCCTGGTCAAGGCCGCGCTGATCAGCGAGATCGAGCCGCCCGACAAGATCTCCGAACCGATCCGCGAACGGGAGATCGCCATCCAGACGCGCGGCAAGTACGAACGCGAGATTGAACGCGCCAAGTCCGACGCGCAAGTCGCCCAGCAGATGAAGATGCAGGACCAACTCGTGCGCGTTGTGACGGCGGAAACCACACGCACCAACGAAGTCCAAAAAGCCATCAAAGAGCAGCAAGTCCAGGTCATCGCCGCGCAGCGCGATCTCGACGTCGCCGGGAAGGACCTGGAGACCTCCGAAAAACAGGCGCAGGCGGTCGTGTCCATCGGTGAAGGCGACGCGGACGTGATCACGTACACGCGCACCGCCGAAGCCAGCGCATTGCGGGCGATCGTTTTGCCGTTTGGCGACGGCGCGACGTACGCGCGCTACCTGTATCTGACGAAAATCGCGCCCAACGTCCAGGGCATTCTCTCCAGCACCGAAGGGCCGTTCGCCGAACCGTTCCGCGATTTGAGCAAGTCCTCGCCGAGCAAGGGAGGCGGGCGATGAAGAACCGCACTATCAGCCTGTTGATCGGCGCGGCGCTCGTGCTGGCGGCGGCCTACGTGGTCGTCTACCAGGGGCTCTGGGTGTGGGTGGTGGAAAACACCGACGTGCCGCCGGACAAGATGCTGGTGCTCGTCGCCAAGACCGGCAGCCAGATGCCGCCCGGCCAAATCATCGCCAGCCCCGGCCAGAAAGGCGTGTTGCTTGAACCGCTCGGCCCGGGCCGGCATTTCGTCAATCCATTCCTGTACGACCGGCAGTTGATGGACCAGGTCGTCGTTCACGGCGGCGAGATCGGGGTGGTGATCAGCAAATTCGGCGAAGAACTGCCCTCGGGAGAGTTTCTGGCCGGACCGGGCCAGCGCGGCATCCAGCGCGACGTGCTGTTGCCCGGCACCTACAAGTTCAACCCGTACGCCTACGAAATCCGCATCGTCAAGATGGCGGAGATCGAGCCCGGCTACGTCGGGGTCGTCACCTCGCGCGCGGGCAGGCCGGCGCAAAATCAGCTTGCTGATCCGGGCGAACGCGGCGTGATGAAGACCGTGCTGCAGCCCGGCCTGTATCCGCTGAACCCCGAGGCCTTCACGGTGGACCGGATTGAGATCGGGTTCAACCAGATCACCATGGCGCACGCGGGCAAACTTCCGGCCACGCAGACCATCGGCCAGTTCGTCAGCAAGGACCGGCAGGCTTCCGCCATCGGGGAAGGCCTGCCCAAGGAGCAGGTGCCGTCGGGCCAGGCCCTGTTGCCTGTGCTGCCGGCCGTCACGTTCCCGTCCAGCGACGGATTTGAAATCACCATTGATGTGACGCTGCTCTGGCAGTTGCTCCCGCAGGACGCGCCCTCCGTCGTCGCCCGCTACGGCAACATCAGCAAGATCGAGGAAAACATCCTCATCCCGCAGATCAATTCCACCGCCCGCATCAAGGGATCGAGCTTCGGCGCGGTCGATTTCATCGTCGGCGACAAACGCGAGGAATTCCAGCACGCCTTCCAGGAGACGATCGAGAACACGCTCAGCGAAAAGAAATTGCAGGTCGATCTGGCGCTGGTGCAGGACACGCTCGTGCCCGACAACATCTCCGGCCCGATCCAGGACTCGCGCGTGGCCGCCGAGTGGAACATCACCAACGTCGAGAAGACCAGGACCGAGGCCAAGAAGGCCGAGTTGGACCAGAACGTCGGCAAGATCCACCAGACCGAGCAGGTCGTCGAGTACGAGACCCAGCGCCTCGAAGGCAACATCAAGGCCCAACAGGAAAAACAGGTCAATGAAACCGCCGCGCAAACGCGGTTGCTGGTGGCCGAGCTGGCGCGGCAGACCGCCGCCATTCACGCCGACATCCGGCGCAAACTCGGCGGCGCGGACGCGAAGGTCGTCGAACTGAAGGGCAAGGCCGAAGGCGACGGGTTCCGGATGCTCGTGCAGGCCGCGGGCGGGGCGGCGGACTACACGTCCTACCAGTTCGCCAGGCAATTGCCGGACAAGATCCCCTTGTCACTCATCTACGCGGGCCCGGGAACGTTGTGGACCGATCTCGACAAGACCGGCAACGTGGCCCCGCTGGCCATTCTCAAACAATTACAACAGCCCGCGGACCAGGCGGGGCAAAAATGAACACCAGCACCGGCGAATTCAATTTCTCCCGTTTCCACCGGCGCCGCAAACTGCTGAAGATCCTCGGCCTGCTTTTGATCCTCGGCGGCGTGTTCATGATTGTCGACCTGATGTCGGAGGAACCGATCCCGCTGACCGGCGCGCGGGCCGTGTTTGCCGGCGCGGTGCTCGTCGTGTTCGGGCTTCTCTCGTTGTACAACGGCTACAAACTTCCGCTGGAAGAGGCCCTCGACCTAGTGCACAGGCGCGAACGCGGCATCACGGAGAGCGAACTCGTCCACGACATGCGGGTGGACCGGGCCACCGCCCGGCGCATCATCGAAGGCCTGATTCGCAAAGGCTTCCTGCGCCGCGGCACCGCTCAATCCACCGAAACCGAAGAAGTCTTCGAGCCCGTCCGCTAGTTGTTGTCGCAGGCCCGGTAATCCCATGGACGGCAGCTTTGCTGTCGCAAGCGAGGACACTACCATGCGCTTGCGTTTGGGTTGGGCGGGTGTTTAGTATGGCGCGGTTTTGATCCCCATGAAGAAGAGTGTGATTGTGGCGGCGGCGTTGATTGGGCTGGGCGCGGCGCTGGTGGTTGGGATGCGCGCTTCGCGGCCGGTGGCGGAGGTCTGCGTGGCGCGGCGTGGGACGGCCATTTCGGCGGTCTACGGCACGGTCAAGGTGGTCGCTTCGTTGACGTTCAATCTCCACGCGCGCAACAGCGGCGTGATCCAGTTCGCCGAGCCGCTGGCTTCGGGCAAGGTCGTGGCGGGGTCCGAGGTGAAACGCGGGCAGGAACTGGCGCGGCTGGTCAACGAAGATCTCGACCGGGAGATCACCAAGGCGGACACGGATTTGAAGGCGGCCGAGGAGCGGCAGAAGCTGGGGCCGCCGAGCCAGCCGCCGTTGAACACGCAGCAGGCGCAGTTGGAGCGGATGGAGAAACTCGTGCAGCTGCAGAACGTGCCGGCCAGCGAGGTCGAGCAGTTGCGCAACGACGTCCAGCGGTTGCGGGAAGCGGTGAGTTCGGAGCAGGTGGAATTGGACCGTGCGGTGGCGATTTTTCGCGAGCAGGACGCCAATCTCCAGGACCGCAAGGCCCGGGGCATCATCACCTCCCCCATCGACGGCATCCTGACCGCCGTGAATGTGCTCAACGGCGAGTTCGTGGCGGAGGGCAGCGTGCCGTTCGCCGTGGAATCGAAGTCCACCTACCTGGAAGGCCAGGTGAACGAGGAGGACGTGGGCCAGATCATGCCGCAGATGAAGGCCTCGGTGCGTCTCTACTCGTTTGCGGGCCGGGACATGGCCGCGACGGTTTCGCAGATATTGCCCACCGCCACCAATCAACGTTACACGATCACGCTGACGATGGATGATCCGCCGGCCAACCTGCTGGCGGGCATGACGGGCGAGATGAACATCATCGCGGGCCAACGCGAGAACGCGTTGATCGTTCCGTCGCGCGCGTTGCTGGCCGACCACGTCTTTGTCGTCGAAGACGGCGTGGTCAAGCCGCGGGCGGTCAAGGTCGGGTTCCGCAACCTGGAACGGGCCGAGATTCTCGACGGGCTCCAGGAGGGCGAGCAGGTGATCGTCGCCGACCAGGACCTGTTCAAGACCGGCGAGCGGGTCCGGCCGATTGCCACCAACATGTAGCGCCCACGCTGATGCCGTCACCGCTGTACATCGCCCTCCGGTTTATCAGTCATCGCAAGAAAGCCATCATTCTCAGTCTGGGCGGCGTGATTCTGGGCGTGGCCTTTTTCATCTGCACGCAGGCGCAAACGCAGGGGTTCGAGCGTTACTACATCAAGACCGTCCTGGGGACTTCGGGGGCGATCCTCGTCCAGGACAGGTTTCAGCCGCAGTACACGGGCATCCTGCAGACCAACGACCATACCGTGGTCAGTGTCAGCAACCAGCAGCGCCGCAAATATCAACAGGGCATCGAGAATCCCGACGAGGTCATGCGGGTGATCAAAGAGTTTTCTAATGTGTCCGCTTGCGCGCCGGTGCTGGAGGGCAATATCACCCTCGAAACTGATTTTCGCAGCGGCGTGTTTGTGGTGCAGGGCATCGACCTGGATGCGCAATTGGCGGCGACGTCCTTGCGCGACCACCTGGTGGGGGGCGACCTGGGGGATTTCCGCCAGAAATCCTCCGGCTTGCTGCTGGGCGCCATCCTGGCGGGCGACATGCATGCGCAGGTGGGCGATACGGTCACGTTGATCGGGCCGGACGGTGAGCGGCGCAGCTTCGAGGTCTGCGGCATTTTCCGGACGGGCGACAATTTGATCGACGAAAAACGCGGGTTCATTCATTTGCGGACCGCACAGAGCCTGCTCGACAAACCATCCGAGGTTTCCTTCATCATCGTCAAGCTCCGCGACCCCGACCGCGCGCCGGCGCTGGCGGCGCAGTTGGAGCGGCTGCTGCAACATCGCGCGCGCAGCTGGCAGGAACGGGAGAAGGGCAACCTGCAAATCTTCCGCGCGATCCGTCTTTCCGCCGCCATCACGGTCTCGACGATCATCGTGCTGGCCGGGTTTGGCATTTTCAACATTCTCACCTTGATGGTGCTGGAGAAGGTGCGCGAGATCGCGATCCTGCGGTCGATGGGCTACCGGCGCGCGGACATCAGCGCCATTTTTCTGTGGCAGGGCCTGTTGATCGCCGTGATCGGCTCGGTGGCCGGCTGCGGGCTGGGCGCGCTGTTGACCTGGAGCGTGTCGCGGATCCCGATCCGGATGCGGGGATTTTTCGCGACGGAACATTTCATCGTTTACTGGAGCTGGCATCATTACGTCGCGGCGATGGCCATCGCGTTTGTCGGCATTTTCCTGGCGAGTTATTTTCCGGCGCGCCGCGCGGCCAGGCTGGCGCCGGTCACCATCCTCCGGGGGTCGGGCCAATGAGCGCGCCCCCAACAAGGACGGAGCACACGCCGGGCGCGGCGTTGTCCTGCCGGGGATTGCAGCGTTATCTCGGCGAATTCGAATCGCGCGTGCACGTGTTGCGGGGCGTCTCGCTGGAGGTGGACATCGGATCGGTGCACGCGATTGTCGGGCCGTCGGGTTGCGGCAAGAGCACCCTGCTCTACGTGCTGGGGCTGTTGGACGCGGCTGACGAAGGCCGGCTGGCCATCGGCGGCGAACCGGTGTCGGGCTTGTCCGATGACCAACTCTCCCGCAAACGCAATGAGTTGATCGGATTCGTGTTTCAATTTCATTTTTTGCTGCATGAGTTCACGGCGCAGGAGAACGTGATGATCCCGATGCGGCGGCTGGGGCGGTTGGGCCCGCGCGAGATGCGGGAGCGGGCGGCGGCGTTGCTGGACGTGGTCGGACTGGGCGACAAGATCAACCGCCCCGCGCATCATCTCTCGGGCGGCGAGCAACAGCGCGTGGCGATTGCGCGGGCGCTGGCCAACGATCCCCGCATCCTGCTGGCCGACGAACCGACGGGCAACCTCGATACGGAAAATTCCGGGCGTGTGTTTCAACTTTTGACGGACCTGGTCAAACGCGAGGGCAAGGCCTTGGTGTTGGCCACGCACAATCCCCAGATCGCGCGGGCCAGCGACCGGGTGCATGAGATGAAAGACGGCGTCTTTGTCCGCAGCGGCCCGTCCGCCGCCTGAGCGCGCCTAGAGCACGTCGGCAAAGGCGTTCTTGGTCCGCATGAAAAAGGCGTAGCCGACGATCATCATCCCCGCGCCCAGGGCCAGCGTCAGGCCGTACTGGCCCCAGACCGGCGGTGCGCCCCAGAGGACGGCGTTGCGGGCCTCGTCGATGACGATGGCCAGCGGATTGTACGCCACAATCGGCAGAAATTTGGCGGGGACCCGGCTGATGGAATAAAAGATCGCGCTGGCGTACATGACGATCATCGAGAGCACGGGTACGAGGGAATTGATGTCGCGGATGAAAACACCGAGACTGCTGAACAGCCAGGTGATCCCCAGGCAAAACAGCAGCAGGGGCAACAGGATGACGGGCAGATAGAGGGCCGTGAGGGGGATGGCGCCGTGGGCGCACGCCAGCCCGATCAGCAGCGGGACGACACTGATGACCAGTTGCGTCAGCGCCGCGCCGACGACGGTGACGGGCAGGATTTCCAGGGGAAACACCACTTTGGTGACATAGTTCGTATTGACGAGCACGAGCGTCGGGGCGCGGAACAGGCATTCGGCGAAAAAGTCGAACAGGATCAGCCCGCAAAACAGCGCGAGCGTGAAATCGAGTTTGGTTTCGTTGGGGCGATTGCCGAGTTTCGATTCAAAGATATAACCGAAGACGACGGTGTACAGCGCCAGCATCGACAAGGGCCGCAGCAACGACCAGAGGACGCCCAGATACGACCCGCGATAGCGGCTGAGCACGTCGCGTTTCACGAATTGCCCGATCAACGGCCCGTACCGGCGCAGATGCCCGCCGATCCTCCAGGGCAGGAGCAGGTCCGGCCATGGAATTATCTTGTTCGCCGCATGCGTGTTTGGCAGCATGACCCGCAGAGGGGCGGATGCGTGTTGGTTCGCCATCGCTCCAAATAGTACGAGGAAAATTCTGATACACAAGACGTGAGTTCGGACATTGTCATCACTGTAGAAGCCGTATCGAAAGCCTACACGATCTGGTCCTCGCCTTCCGCCCGGTTGCACGGCCCGATCCTGGGGCAGGCGGGACAATTGCCTTTCCTGCCGGGAGGCGTGCGCGAATGGTGCCGGAACCATTCGAGCCAGTCATTCCGAAATTTCTACGCGCTCAAGAACGTTTCCTTCGCGGTGCGGCGCGGCGACAGCATCGGCATCATCGGCCGCAATGGGTCCGGCAAGAGCACGCTGTTGCAGATCATCGCCGGCACACTGATGCCGACCGAGGGGGCTGTCACCGTCAACGGCACCGTGGCCGCCCTGTTGGAATTGGGCAGCGGGTTCAACCCGGAGTTCACCGGGCGCGAGAACGTCTACATGAACGCCGCCATCCGCGGCATGAGCCGGGAACAGACCGACGCGAAGTTCGACGAGATCGCCGCGTTCGCCGACATAGGTGAGTTCATCGAGCAGCCGACCAAGACGTACTCCAGCGGTATGCTGGTGCGCCTGGCGTTCGCGATCCCGGCCTGTGTTGAGCCGGACCTGTTGATTGTCGATGAGGCGCTAAGCGTGGGCGACGTGTTTTTCCAGCAGAAATGTTTCCAGCGCATCCGCCGGATGCTGGACAACGGGACCACCCTGCTGTTCGTTTCCCACGACACGGCGGCGGTCCAGAATCTCTGCAATCGGGCGATCGTTCTTCAGGCCGGCCAATCGATCTACGAGGGGCCTCCCGAAGAAGCCGCCAGCCGGTACTATGCCAGCGCGCCCGGCAGGACCGGCGCCGTTGCCGGGAAGCCGGTGGTGGTGTCTGCCGCCGCCACGCCGGCCAACGAAACACTCAAGGCCGAGATCCTCGCCGGCAACATCCTGCCTCTGGCGCATTCGCGGCACGGCGCGGGCGACGTCGAGATCCTCGCCGCCGCTTTCGTCAACGAACACGGACAACACTCGCTGAACGTCGAGATGCTGAAAACGGCCCGGATTCACGTGCTGTTGAAGGCCAGGAATTACGTGGCCCAGCCGACCATCGGGATCGGGATTTTTGATCGGATGAACAATGTGGTCTTCGCCGCCGGCACACAGCAATTGGGGATGGAATGGGCGCCCCTGCAACCGGGCGAAGAGCGGATGGCGACCTTGAAGGTCCAGTTCGCGGTGCAGCCCGGTGAATACACGTTTCATCTGGCCTGCAGCGAGCCATCGCCCGATGGCCCGAACGTCGGCTACCATCAAGACTGGCACGAGGGACTCGGCCCGATTACAGTCCACTACAACAGCCAGTCAACCTGGCCCTTCTACGGAGTGCGCCTTCCGTTGGAAATTATCCTGCACCCGAACGGCTCATGATGCGCGCGGCCCCCCATCGACTGCTGCTGATTCGCCCGGACGTGTACGGGGATCTCGTGCTGTTCGAGCCGGTGTTGCGCATTTTGCGGGAGAGATGGGGCCGGACGGAAATCGCCGTGCTCATCCAGGAGCGTTACGCCGATCTCACCCCTCTGCTGACACCGGGTGTGCGCTGGCTGACGACGCGCTGCGACCCGTACCGCGACAGCCCTGCCTCGAACCCCGCGGCGTTGGAGGTGTTGGGGCGGCAGGTGGCTGATTTTGCGCCCGACTGCGTGGTCGCCTGCTGTTATGACAAGACGTGGCTGGAAGCGGCGGTCGCCACCTTTGCCCCCGCGGCGCGCCAGATTTGTCTGGGCTCGTACGATCTCGATCTCATCAGCAAAATCATCCTGCAAAAGACGCTCTCCATCCAGTGGCCGAAGATTTACGGAGAAATGGTGGCCGTTGAGAGGGACTGCATGGACTGGGAGAAGAACCTGCAATTGGCGGGGTATCTCCTCGGCGAAGAGGTCCCGCGTCGCGGGCCGATCATGACTATTTCCGAAGCGACCCGGCGGCAAGCGTTGTCGATTCTTGCCTCCGCCGGTCTGGCGCCGGCCGGATTTGCCGCCTGCTGCCCCGCCGGCACCGCCAAGGTCTCCATCAAGGCGTGGCCGGCGGAGCGATATGGTCAAACCCTGGCGTGGCTGGAGAAAGAGCACGGGACCCGCGCCTTGCTTCTGGGACATGAAAGTGAGCGGGACATTTTGCGGGCCGTGGAACAGGTCGCGCGCGCGGCGGGGGCCAGCCCGGTCCTCTGGACGGGGTCGGACGGCCAGATCGCGCTGCTGGCGGGGTTGATCGAGCAAAGCCGCCTGTACTTCGGCAACGACACCGGCGCTCTGCATTTTGCCGGGGCGCTGGGCAGGCCGGTGGCCGGTATTTTTGGCGGCGGCACCTGGCCGCGGTTCAAACCTGTGGCCCACAGGGCGGTCTCTGTTGTCCAACCGCTGCCGTGTTTCGGTTGCGCCTGGGAATGTTCCTTCGGCGACGCGCCGTGCTTAAGGACAATCAGCCCGGAAGCGGTCCGACAAGCCCTTGGCTACGCTCTGGCCTCCAACGAGGAAGAACGCAAGGAACTGCTGGTTGAAGACGGCGTGACGGCGGCCGAGCGGGCGTTGATGGCCAGGGTGGCGGCCACGGTGAACAAGGCCCGCCACATCGAGATTGGCGGCGCCGGCGGCGGACGGGAATTGCTTTCGCGCGCGGTGCTGGAACAGTTGCTGGCCCAATTGGAGTTCTCCGAGGCCGACCGGGCGGCGCGCTTGAAGGTCATCGAACAACAGGGAACGGAGATGGGCGGCCTGCTGCAGGGCGCGGGGCTGCCGCCGGAACCGCACAAGGCGCTGGTGGAACGGCTGTCGGAACTGGACGAAATCAGGACGACGTTGCTTGGCGCGATCGAGAAATCCCAGGCCGAACTCTCCTGGTCGGCGGCCGAGTGCGCCCGGCAGGCGGAGGCAATCAACGCGCAGGCCGCACGGTTGTCCGCGTTGGACCGGGAAAGAGCGGAGCTGCTGGCCGGGCTGGAAACGGTCCGGCGGGACCTGGCTGCGTCCGAGGCCGGGCGCGCCCGGCAAGCCGAGTTGCTCCACAACCAATCGGTTGAACTGGACCAGCGGCAGCAGTTGCTGCAGCGGTTGCAGGAAGAGAACATCTCACTATCGAACCAGCTGGCGGCGCAAACCCAGGCGCTCGAGCAAGCCCTGGACGCGCTGGCAGCGGCCCGGTTGCGCCTGCGGGAACTGCAAGCGGCGTTGTCGCGGATTGACGAGCATTGGGTGATGCGCCTCTTGAAATCGAGCGGCCTCTGGTCGCCGCGAACATTTTCCGCTCCCCCCTCATGAACGTCCTCGTTCTCACAACGGACCTGCCCTTCTTTCCCGGAAAGAACGGACATGACTTTTTCAACCTGCGGTATCTGGCACAGCAGCACACCGTGGGCGTGGTGGCCCCGCTCTATTCTCATTATCCGGCGGACGGCGTGGCCAACCTGGAAAACGCCGTGGGCGCCGCCTATCTCTGGCCGCGGCCGGCCGCGGCGGCGGCGCTGCCCCCGCAGAAGGACCCGCCGGGACCGTTGCGGCGCTGGCTGGAGGCGCTGCCCAAGGACGCGAAAAAGGGCCTGCTGCTGCGGCTGCTGGGGCTGCACCGACAACCGTCCGATGCGTATGGGCAACTGGCGATCTTCGCCAACGGCGCTCCGCAGCTTCTCGAGGCGCTGGCGGAGCGGCCCTGGCAACTTGTCATCCTGATTCAATCCAGCACCGAACCGTGGCTCGATTACCTGCCGTCCCAGCCCGCCAAGCTCGTCTACTTCCATGATGTGCGCGCGGATTTCCTGCAGCAACAGGCGCAGGTTTCGCAAGGCGGGTCCGCATCGCCGCAAACGCGCCGGACTGTTCTGGATCAGGAACGGCGGGCCTGCAACCGCGTCGAACTTGCGGGATTTGTTTCCGCCCTGGACGAGCAACGCGCCCTGAAGCTGTTTCACCCTTCGTCTCAAACAGGCGTGGCGCCGATTCCCGTGGATGCGGCGTATTACACGCCCCCGCCGGCCGGCTGGCGGAAGGACGGGCGGCCGATCGTGCTGTTCACGGGGCATCTGTCCCATCCGCCCAACGTGGACGCCGTCCGCTATTTTATCGAGCAGATCTGGCCGCTGGTGTTGGACGGCAGGCCGGAGGCCGTGTTTCACGTCGCCGGCTGTCTGCCGGACGCGGCCTTGAAGGACCTGTGCGCCGGCTCCCGCCAGGTGGAACTGCACGGGGACGTCCCCGATATTCGCCCGTACTTTTGGAACGCGTCGGTGTACGTGGTGCCGATGCGATTTGGCGGCGGCGTGCGCCAGAAGATCTTTGAGGCGTGGTTGATGGAAGTGCCTGTCGTTTGCAGCACGATGGCCGCGGAAGGGACCAAGGCCGTCAGCGGGGAAAACTGCTGGCTGGAGGACGCTCCGGCCCGCGTGGCTTCGCGCATCATGGACGTGTTGCGCGCGCCGGAGGCGACGATCACCTCCCGCGCCAGGCAAACGGCGCGCGCGCACAATTCAATCCCCGCCGCCGCCTCGAAGTTCGAGCAACTGGCCCGCCGTGCGGTGCAGATCAAACGGCAACGGCCGTACAAATTGTTGTTCGACCTGCGCTGGATGCAGATCGGCAAGGCGGGCGGGGCCGAACAGATGTCGTATGAGTTGATCGCGGCCATTGCCAGGCTTGATGCCCGCAACGAGTACCGCGTTTTCTGTCCGCGCAGTACGTTTTACGAGTGGGATTTTCCGGAAGCGTTCCGGTGCCGCGGCTTTTTCACCGACTCTCTGGAAGCCAGGTTTGAAGCGCTCGGCTCGGGCCTGGCCAATCTGCTGGCCAAATCCGCCGGCAAACCGCCCCTGCTGAGCCCGGAGATGCGGGCGTTGCGCTGGTACAACCGGGCGGACTTCGATCTGGTCCACTCTTTGTGCGGTTATACGTTCCCGGACGTCCAGCACTTTCCCAACATTCTGACGGTGCTCGATTTGCAGCACGTGCACTTTCCCGGGTTCTTCACCCCGCACGCGTGGGCGGAACGCGAGGCGCTTTACCGGCAGTCCGCCAACCGGGCGGCGCACATCATTTGCATTTCGGAACACACGCGGATGGACCTTCACAAGAGCTACGGCATTCCCCTGGAGAAAATGACCACCATCTGGATCATCCCCTCCCGGGCGGCCTGGATCGGGGTGGAAGAGGGCGTGCGGCGGCGTCTGCTGGCGGGGATGGGGTTGAACAAGCCGTTCCTGTTTTATCCCGCCCATTCCTGGCCTCACAAGAACCATCAGCGGCTGATTGAGGCGTTCAAGCTGGCCGGGCCGGGTCTGCCGGCGGACATCCAACTCGTGCTGACCGGCAGGAAGTTTGAGCAGGACCACCCCGCCCGCGAGGCGATCCGCGCCGGGGGTTTGGAAGGCCGCGTGGTGCATCTGGGGTACCGCTCGCCGTTGGAGCTTCGCGCGCTTTACGGCAGCGCGCGGGCGCTGGTTTTTCCCTCCCTCTTCGAAGGTTTCGGGATGCCGGTCGCGGAAGCGATGATCGCTGACTGCCCGGTGGCCTGCTCGAAGACCACCTCGCTGCCGGAGATTGGCGGCGATGCCGCCGTCTATTTCGATCCCCAGGACACGCAGGACATGGCGCGGGCGCTGGTGGAGATTGCGACCGACGAGGCGCGCCGCGCCGGCCTGCTGGCGGCGGCCCGACGGCGCCGGACTCTTTTTTCTTCTCGACGCAGCGCTGTGAAGACGTTATCGGTTTACCGTCGTGTGTTTGAGGACGTGTACGGTGAGAGCAAGGGATGAACAGTCTGCCTTTAATTTCCATTGTTGTGCCTTCGTTCAACCAGGTCCGTTTCATTGGCGAAACGCTGCAGAGCCTGGTTGACCAGCGCTATCCCAATCTGGAGGTCATCATCCAGGACGGCGGATCGACCGACGGCGCCGTCGAGATCGCGCGCGGGTTCGTCCAACGGCATCCCTGCTTGTTCACGCTCCAGGTGGAAAAGGACAACGGGCACGCGCAAGCGGTGAACCGGGCTTTCCGGCGTGCCAATGGTGAAATTCTGGGATACCTGAACACGGACGATACACTGCTGCCCGGGTGCCTGCACCGGGTGGCCCGGGAGATCGATCCGGCACGGGACCGGTACGTGGTCTTCGGCCGTTGCCTGTTCACCGGGGAAGACTCTCCCTACGTCGGGACGGAACATCCGGCGGAGTTCATCAGTCATTTCGAGCATCTGAGCGTTTGGAAACGCGGCTGCAACACGATCCCTCAACCCGCCACCTTCTGGCATCGCCGGGTGTACGAGCGCTGCGGCGACTTTGATGAGCGCCACAATCACGGGCTGGATTATCTGCAGTGGTGCAAGTTCAGCCGCCATTTCCGGTTCCATCGGGTGGATGAGTTGTGGGCGACCTACCGGATGCACCCGGCCTCAATCTCCTCGAACAAGACGGAAGAGGAATGGCTGGAGATCAACACGCGCTACAGCCGGATGCATTGGGGGCCGTGGTGGCGGCCGTTGCGCTGGCGCTGCGAGATTTCCCACTGGATAGGCGGGCAGCACTTTCACGAACAGGCGCGCCACCATGCCCGGCGGGCGGAGGAACTCTGGGACCAGGGCGGCTACGGGGCCGCCGTGAGGGAGACGATTCAGACCGCGCGTTACTCTCCCCGAATGGCCTGGCACCGCCTGCTCCAGCCCCTGGTCATGGACCGATGCCACGCCAGCCTGGCGTTCCTGCTATTTCAGGGGCAAAGCCATGCACAACCGGCCTTTGTGGGCAGGCACGGCGACAACTGGATCGGGCCGGTCTTTCGCGAGAAACTGCGGGTCCCGTATCCGCGGGCGGAAATCACCGTGGTCCTCGAACACGTTCCCCAACCAGGCGGCTGTCATTCCAGGATCGAAGTGGATTTGTTCATCAATGGCCGTAAGGCGGCCTCCCAGCGACGCGCCGCGGCAGGGCAATTCAACGTCACGACGACGCTTGAGAAAACGGGCGATAAGGAATGCGTGGAGTTGGAACTGAGGACCCGGCCGTACTTTATCCCCCGTCTGGTATTGGGCGCGGCGGATGATCGCAAGCTGTGCGTGCTTCTGTTGGAAACACTCGTCAGGCCCCGCGAAGCCCGCGAGGAATCAGTCCTGGCACATCAATCATCATGAAGGAGCAACGGGTATGATATTGCCGAAAGATGCACAAATCGTCGTCTGTGGCGCCGGCGGATTCATTGGCGGCCATTTAATCGCCGAATTCCGCAAGCAGGGCTGCACGCGCCTGCGCGCCGTTGACATCAAGCCGCTGGACCATTGGTACCAGCGGTTCGACGACGTCGAGAACCTGCAGATGAATCTCCAGGAAAAGAGCGCCTGCCACCGCGCGGTGAAGGGCGCGGCGGCCGTTTACAATCTGGCGGCGGACATGGGCGGCATGGGATTCATCGAGAAGAACAGGGCGCTGTGCATGCTGACCGTCCTGATCAACACCCATCTGCTGATGGCCTCCCGCGATGCCGGCGTCAAACGGTTCTTCTACGCCTCCTCGGCCTGCGTTTACGCGCCGACAAACAAACCGACCCCAACGTGACCGGCCTCAAGGAGGAAGATGCCTATCCGGCGATGCCCGAGGACGGGTACGGCTGGGAGAAGCTGTTCAGCGAGCGCATGTGCCGGCATTTCACGGAGGACTTCGGTCTCGTCACGCGCGTGGCCCGTTTCCACAACGTTTACGGCCCGCACGGAACGTACGACGGCGGCCGCGAGAAGGCCCCGGCGGCGATCTGCCGGAAAGTGATCCGGGCCAAACTCAACAACCGTCCCGAGATCGAGATCTGGGGCGACGGCCACCAGACGCGCAGCTTCATGTACATCGACGATTGCATCAACGGCATCCAGGCGATCATGAACAGCGAGGACATTACCTTCCCCATCAACCTCGGCAGCGAGCGAGAAGGTCAGCATCAACCAACTCGTCGACATCGTCGAAGACATCGCCGGCATCAAGCTTGAAGCGCACCTACAACCTCGGCGCGCCGAAGGGTGTGAACGGCCGCAACAGCGAAAACACGCTGATCCGCAAGATGCTGCATTGGGACCCGAAGATCCCGCTGCGCGACGGGATGGAAAAGACCTACGCCTGGATTTACGAACAGATCGCCAGCGGCAAGTCCGAGGAGGCAGTCGTCAACCGCTATTAGGGCGGACCGCCTGAGCATAACATTACCCACGGCACCGATGAGTTCGAGCAAGCCACTAACCAACGGTGCGGGGACGGCGCTCCCGCTGACGGAGCAGGAGATTTTGGATTTCTGCCTGAACGTCCGCCGGATTGATCTCGAACTGAACGACGAACAGCGCCGGCTCGGCGAGAGCTACGCGCGGACGCACGCCAAACGTTTCGCCATCGTGATGGACCGGTTTGCCAGCCTCCTGCCGCGGAGACCGCGCATTTTCAGCGTCGGCAGCATGCCCAATCAACTCGAACTGCTCTTCGCGCGGTTTCTGGACGCGAAGATCATCGGAAGCACGTTCAGCCCGCTGGATCCGCGGGACAAGTTCACGGCGGTGTACGAGCTGCCCGACGGCTGGCGGTGCGAAATGGACGTTTATCTGCGCGATTTGACATCCCAGCCCCTTCCAGTCGACTCCCGCTCCTGCGACGCCGTCCTCTGTTGCGAAGTGGTGGAGCATTTTCTTCATTCGCCGCTTCCGGTATTTCGCGAAATCCACCGCGCCCTCAAACCATCGGGTTACGCCTTTCTGTCCACGCCGAACATGCAGCACTGGCATCGTCTGCTGTATCTCATCAACGGGCTAACGTACCCGGACCTCGACTTTTCCGAGCCGATCGAAAGCCGCCATACCCACATTTTTTCCTTCCGGGAGCTCCAGGAGACGTTGCGGGCGGCCGGCCTCGACGTGGTGGACCACTTTTTCGACGATCCCTGGAACAACGCGCGGCAGAAGATCCAATTCGACAGGAGCGCCCCGCAGAACAAGGCCGCGTGGAAATGGATTGGCGACCGGGAGGAATTCCAGCACGAGTGCACCTTTATCGCCGCGCGACCGTCGGGTAACGTTGCCGTCCTGACCCAGGGATGGCATCCCGTGGAGCGGGCCGGCTGCGACTGGTGGTGCTGGACCGGGGGACGCGGCGAAGCCCGCATCACCACCGAACGCGGCGGTCACGCCGAGTTGCATGGGGAACTGTATTCGATCCAACGTCCCAACCAGGTGGACATCCTCGTGAACGGGACGAAACAGGAATCGGTGGACGTTGATTGGGACATGTTCAAGCCGTTCGCGCCGCTTGCTCTTTCGCTGCGGGCGGGCGAAAACCTGGTCCAGTTTGCCAGCCGGAACTTCGCTGTTTGCCTGGCAACCGACACGCGTCCGTTGTCCATCGCCGTCAAGAACCTTCGCCTCGCGCTGGACGGCCAGGAACGGCCGTTCTTGCCCCCGCCGTGAAGCCATGAGGCGCCGCTGGCCCACACGGGGATGATCGAGCATGCTCTTTAATTCACTTCAGTTCTGCTTCTTCTTCCCGATCGTCACGCTCATCTATTTTCTGCTGCCACACCGCTTCCGCTGGGCATGGTTGCTGGCGGCCAGCTGTTGGTTCTACATGGCGTTCATTCCCGTCTACATTCTCATCCTCTGTTTCACGATCGTGGTGGACTATTTTTCCGCCATCCTGATTGAGCAGTCCCGGGGACCGCGGCGCAAGCAGTTCCTTGTGGCAAGCCTGGGCGCCAACGTCGGCGTGCTGGTGTTTTTCAAGTACATCAATTTCCTGAACGGCAACCTGTCCGGACTCGCCCACTGGCTGCATTGGAATTATCCCATCGGGGCGCTGCGCATTCTTCTGCCGATTGGCCTGTCGTTTCACACCTTTCAGTCAATGGCCTACACCATCGAGGTCTACCGGGGACGGCAGAAGGCGGAGCGGCATTTCGGCCAGGTCGCCTTGTACGTGCTCTTTTATCCGCAACTGGTCGCCGGCCCGATTGAACGGCCCCACCACATGCTTCCCCAGCTCCACGAGCGGCACAGCTTCGACGGCGACCGGGCCGCTGATGGGTTGCGGATCATGCTCTGGGGCTGCTTCAAGAAAATGGTGATCGCGGACCGCCTGGCGCACCTTGTCAATCCCGTGTTCAACCACCCGGCGGATTACCCCGGCCCGCTGCTGCTGCTGGCGACGATCGCGTTTGCGTACCAGATCTATTGCGACTTCTCTGGCTACTCCGACATCGCCATCGGCGCGGCCAAGGTAATGGGGTTCCGGCTGATGATGAATTTCGACCGGCCTTATTCCGCCCGGTCGGTATCGGAGTTCTGGCGACGCTGGCACATCTCGTTATCCACCTGGTTTCGCGACTATCTGTACATTCCCCTGGGCGGCAACCGCGTGCCACGCGCGCGCTGGTTTCTCAACCTGCTGATCACCTTTCTGGTGAGCGGTATGTGGCACGGGGCCAATTGGACCTTCGCGGTCTGGGGCGGGTTGCACGGGCTCTACCTGATCGGATCGATCTGGACCAAACCTCTCCGGGACCGACTGGTGGGCTGGACTCACCTGGACCGGGCGCCCTGGCTCCACGCGTTCTTCCAGAGGAGCGTTACGTTCGTCCTGATCAGTTTTGCCTGGATCTTTTTCCGGGCGAACACCGTGTCGGAGGCCACCTTCATCGTCACGCGCCTGTTCAACGGGTTTCACGGCAGCACGATGGCGATGCTGTCGGAGCAGATCTACACGACCCTGGGAGCGAACATGCAATTGAAGATCCTGTTGCCCCATCTGACGGGCTTTGGCATTCTGGGGATTACTGCGGCGCAGATCGTGTTGCTGGAGGTCGTTCAATTCCTGCAAGGCAACGGGACCATTGAGCGGGTCATCGCCCATCGACCCCTGCCGCTACGCTGGGCGGCGTACTATGCGATGCTGTTCAACATCCTGCTCTTCGGTGTGTTCGAGCAATCGGCCTTCATTTACTTCCAGTTCTAGACTGAAGCAACCATGAAACGGTTCTGGATCAACCTATTGCTGCTGCTGCCCGTTCCGCTGCTGGTGATCGGGTTCAACTGGTTTGTCGATCCCGTCCATCTGCGCAATCCGGACGCCTACGAGCACGGCATCGCCCACCTCGTGCTCGCAGGCAAACGCGTGACCAACATCTCCAACCCGAACGAGGCCGCTTTCCTGGAGTTTGTCATCGCCGGACTGCCGGCACGAAAAGAGGTGCTGGTCTTTGGCTCCAGCCGCTCGAAACTCATCCGCTCCGATTCGTTCCCGGGACATTCCCTGTTCAACAACAGTATCTCTGGCGGCGGTCTGGTTGATTACCTCGCCATCTATCAGATGTACCGCCGCAAGGGCCTGGTTCCCTCCCTCGCTGTTGTCGAACTCAGCCCGTGGATCCTGATGCGCGATTACTCGTCCGTGTGGAAGGCCTTCAACGCGCAAAAGCAATCCCTGGAGCAGCAAGCGCTGGCTCCCTCCGACGGCGGGAATGGGCCCGTCAAGCCCCACACGCTTACCCACGCCGATCTCACCGAGTTTCTATCACCCGGCTATTTTCAAACTTCGTTTTACACCTGGCTCAACCACCGGACGCACCCCTCCCGGCAGAACACCGCCTACTGCGAGTGGCGCGAAGGCGCGCTCCCACTGGGGGAAACCATGCTCGCTGACGGCAGCGCAATCTACCCCGAACACGTGCAGCACCCTCCCGACCGGGAGCGTGTCACAGCGTTGGCGATCCAGTACGCCGAGAAACCCGCCGGCATCCCCACCGCCATCGACCCCGGCCGTGAACGCGTGTTGGAAGCGTTCCTTGACGAACTTGCCCGCGATGGCGTCCGCGTGGTTCTTTACCTGCCGCCGTATCACCCCCGGTCATACTCGCTCATGGCCAACTCGCCGCAAAACAGGATCATCGTCGACGAGCAGCGGGTGTATGAGACACTTGCCCGGCGCAAGAACCTGACGTTGGTCGGTTCCTACAATCCATCCGACCTCGGGCTGGATGAACGGGCTTTCTTTGACGGATCGCACCCCACCGAAGAAACGGTGCGCCAGATCTTCGCGGCCGCCCTGCCCGGCGCGGGCGTCCAAACCGCCGCGGACGCCCTCGTCACAAGTCGCATCGAGTTCACGGGCATCGACAACCCGAACGGCCTGGAAACCGTCAATCACAAACCCTTCTTCTGGATCGGCGACGGCGACACCTGCCTCAGCGTCCGTTCGTCCCGGGCCGGGCTGGCGGTCCTGGCGTTTCAGGCAGAACCGGGGCCGAGCCTGCCCGCCACCCCGGTCCGTCACCTCGCGCTCAAGGCAAGCGACGGCGGTGCACAATCGATCTCGCTCAACGAATACCCGGAGGTGGAAATGACCGTTCCCGTCAAGCAAGGCGCGAACGAGATTTGTCTCACTGCGCTCGACAAATCAACTGTGCCCCAACAACCGAACGGTGATCGCCGGCCGCTGCTCGTGGGTGTTTCCGACCTGCGGATCAGGCTTCTGCCCCTCGGCGCGGACCAACCAGCGGGCCAGCCGTGCCCGTTTGCCTTGCGAACGGGCTGGCACCAGGTTGAACACAATGGACCAGATTGGCTGTGCTGGAATGATGGGCGCGGACTCATCAGCATCGTCGTCTCCACCAACACCACGGCCACGCTCTCCGGCCAGATTCTCGCCGCCGAGCGCCCCAACGATGTCGATGTCCTGGTCAACGGCAGCAACGTCGCGACACTGGAGATCGCCTGGACCAACTGGGCCTTTCGCGAGTTCGACCCCGTCACGCTGCCCCTCAAATCCGGCTCAAACGTGGTCGAATTCATCAGCCACCGCGCGGCGATCCGGCTGCCAAGCGACAACCGCCTTCTGGCCGTCGCGGTGAAGAACCTGGCCGTCACAGTCACCAGCAACCAGCCGCTGGTTGTGCCGCGCACTACTTCGGGCGATTAGCCGCCGGAATCTTTCTCTTCCACCGGCAAACTCGCCCGGAGATAGCCCAGGGGGTCTTGCAGGCGGCGGCACGCGCTCGGATAGGGCGGACTGAGTTTGTGCAGCAACATCCCCGCCCCCCCCGGCGTGACCCTGGGCCAGAGCCGGAACAGATGGATCCAGTAGCTCAGGGCAAACTTCGTCCAACGCACAGGGGCCGCCCCCCCTTCCCGCAACCGGTCCTCGCCGCAATGCCGGGCATAGGCAATGATCCAGCGTGGGGGAATGCGGCCGCCGTGGTAGCGTTGCAGGACGGAAATGGTTTCCCGATGCGCCGCGCGGCTGTGGCCGAACGTCTTGGCCGAACCATGGTAGCGGCTGGCCGCCAGCTTCACGGGCAATAAATGGAACGGCATGGCCGCGCCGGCCCGCAGCCAGTAATCGTAATCCATCGAATAGCGCAGCGACTCGTCGAACGGCCCGTGCCGTTCGAGCGCCGAACGCCGCCAGAAACACGCGGGCTGGCAAATGAAACACGTCTCCAGCAATCGCGCATAGTTCCACGGTTCGACCGGATACGGCCCGATCGGCTGGTCCTGCTCATCGATGAAATCCGCCAGCCCGTAGACCACCCCCGCTTCCGGATGCGCCACGAAGAACTCCTGCACGCGCCGCAGGGTGCCGGGACGGTAAACGTCATCGGAATTCAAGTAGCACAGGTACTCGCCGCCGGCTTTGCGTAAACCTTCATTGATCGCCGCCGCCTGTCCGCCGTCCGGTTTGCTCTCCCAGCGCACGCGCGGTTCGTGGCGTTTGAGGATCCCGGTGGATTCATCCGTGCTGCCGCCGTCCTGGACGATCACTTCCACGTCGGCGTAGTCCTGGCTGAGAATGCTCTGCAGCGTCCGCTCCAGAAAGCGCCCCTGCTGAAACGACGGCACGATCACCGAGAAACGCCCCGGCACGACCCGCGCTGGATTGGCTGGCACCGCCTGCACGCCCCCGTTTCTACCCCGCCGGCAAGCCGCCGGTCAACAGCCCACGATCAAAGCTTGCCACCACCGGTCGGGGCTTTCTACACTTGAGCATGCTGTACATCGATGTTACCAGTTCCTGCAAATCTCCTTTGAACACGGGGGTGCAACGGGTCGTGCGGGGTATTTATTCGGGGTTGGGGGGGCGGGTGGCGGTCACGCCGCTGCTTTGGAGCGATGGATGGAAGTCGTACAGCCGGTTGTCTTCGAAGGAGGAGCGGTTTCTGACGGCGCCGTTTCACCGGTATCACGGGGGGAACGCGCGGCCGGAGACGCTGGGGGTGCCGTTCATTTGGTCGAAAGCGGTGAGACATCTGCGGCAACGCCATACGCGCGTCCGGTTGGAGGAATCGGCGACTCCAGACGACGTCCTGTTCGTTCCGGAAATCTTTCAGGATAAGCGCACCGGCAGACTGGCGGAGATCAAACGCTGGTTCCCAGGAAGAAGTGTCGCCATTTTCCACGATGCGGTGCCGCTACGCCTGCCCGAAACGACGAAACCCCGGGAGCAGCGGACATTTCCGTTATACGTCCGTACCCTGGCTGGCTTCGACAAAGTCATTTCCCCAACCCGTGAAGCGGAATCGGACCTCCGATTCTACTGGGGCTCGTTCGGCCTGGCCGGGGGACAAACTTCCGTGCGCCCCTGGCCGACGGATTTTGGCCGGGATCGGGTGATCGCGCCCTCCAGCGCCGGGCAGCGGCGCGTCCTGTGTGTCGCCTCGCTTCATCGCCGAAAAAATCATCTCGCCTTGCTCACAGCTGCCGAAAGGCTGTGGAATGAGGGACTGCAATTTGAATTGGTCCTTATCGGCAGGACGACAGCGCATTGGGGGCCGACCGTGCTTGTGGGGATTGACCGGCTGCGCCGCCAGGGACGCGCACTGACGTGGTTGCGCCACGTGGATGATGAGGCGTTGCATGGCGCCTATCGCGCCTGCTCATTTACGGTCTACCCGTCCCTGCGCGAAGGTTTTGGGTTGCCCATCCTGGAAAGCTTGTGGCATTGCCGGCCCTGCGTCTGTGGGCAAAACGGCGCGCTGGGCGAAGCCGCCGGCGACGGTGGCGGTTGTCTGTTCATACATCAGCAGGACCCGGCCTCCCTAGCCGAAGGATTGCGCCGGCTGTTGACCGACAAATCCGCGTATGACACGCTGTACACGGAGGCGTGCGCCCGGAAATTTCTCACCTGGAAAAGCTACATCGACGGCCTGCTGGCGGACCTAGGCGTGCGCTGAGTCTCCCGCCTTCTCTCGTCTCTTCCCGTCTTATCGGCCCCACGGATACGCGCCGGCGTCGTCGAGGGCGAGGAGGAACTCGCCCAGCATGCGGCCTTGGTCGTCCAGGGTGCTAGGGGTCGCAACGGCGGCCAGGGTTTGGCGGGCGCGTGTGTTCCAGGCGGTGTCGCCGGTCACCTCGGCCAGCCGCGTCAATCCCCAGCCGAACGCGGCGGCGTCGGCCAGGTAGAACGGGCCAGTTTTTCGCAGCGCATCATGCCGGACGCTGCCGTCGTCGATGACGTGTGATGCCAGAAGGACGCCGGCGGCGCGGCGGGCGCGTTGCAGGACGACCGCGTCGTGGGTGGTTTCGTAGAGGGTGCAGAGCGCGGCGATGGCCAGGCCGTTTTCGCGGGCGTAGACGTGCGGATCGATGCGCGGGATGCCCAGGGCGCGCCGTCCGGCGTCGTCGAGGGCGTTGTAGGCGTGGCCGTCGACGAAGGGTTTGTCCTTTTCATGCGCGTTCAGGTCGGCGTCCTGCGTGGCGAAGAACACGCCGTTGGTGGCGGTGAGAAAATTTTTGATGTAACCGTCGATCTTGCGCGCATCGGCCAGGAAAGTGCCGTTGCTGGTGGCCTGGTAGGCTCGGGCGCAAGCTTCGATGCTGGAGGCCTGGACCGTCATCAGTTTCTCAAAGTGCGGCTCGTCCCAGGTGCCCGCCGCCGAATACTGGCAGAGACCGCCCCAGACGGGATCGATGAGCGCGCGCTGTTTTTCCAGGCCGAACAAGGCGCGCGCCAGGGCGTTTGTGTCGCCGTGCGCGGCGCGGCGCAGTTCGAATTCGATGTTCGCGCCCAGCGGGGCCTTTTGGCGCCGGCCCCAGCCGCCCTGGTCGGGATCGTACCACTCGTCCATGTCGCGCGTGACGCGCGCGCCGACCCAGCCGAGCGCATCCACCGGCGCTCCCGGATCGGCGGCGGCGGGCGCGGCGCTTTGTGCATGGGCGGTGAGCAGGGCCGCCAGCGCCGACCTCAATTCCTCCGGCGCGAGGTAGCCGCGGAATTTCCCCAGTTCTTCGGCATCGGGCGAGAAAATCACGGTGGCGGGCCAGCCCCAATCGCCGTAGCGCTCCGCGAGATCGGGCCGGGCGTCGATGTCCACGCGGATCGCGACGAACCGGTCGTTGAGCATGCGCCCGACGTCGGGATCCAGGTAGGTCGTCTCGTCCATCACGTGGCACCAGTGGCACCATTCGGCGGCGCAATCCAGCAGGATGAAGCGGTGCTCGCGTTTGGCGCGGGCGAACGTTTCAGCCGACCAAGCCGTCCACTGGAAGAGCTGGGTACGGCCATGTTCGCGAGCCTTGGCAATATTAACGCCGTCAGGAATAGCATCGGCAACTACGCCCGCCGCGCTGGCAAGCAAGCAAATGAACAGGAGTGACCACAGGCGCTTGTTCATCAAGGACTTTCGCACAGAAGACGTGGGTGACTCAAGGGCTCATTTTGCATCGGCCCGTTTGTTCGGGTGGTTGCCACAAAGTAGGTACGCGAGCCGGCCTTGGCCGGATTGCTGGGCGCTGGGGCGCTGCGGAATCACGACTTCCGGCCACCAAGGCGATGGGGGGAATTCCCTGCTCTGTGCGTGTCAGTAAAACGCTTTAACAAAAACATTGACCCCACCATATTTTTGCTCTAGGAAGGCAGGGCACCACCGTATTTGTGGTGTTAAAAGTAACGATTTAGGCCTGAATCCGACACCGGAGAATAAGATGACTGGTACGTTAAAAAGTGTCCTAAGGGTTGTACTGTCCGTTGGGTTGACCGTCTTGGCGGCTGCGGCGGCAAAGGGTGCGAATGTGGCATCCGATAATGCGGCCGACCCGGCCTATACCAACGGCTGGAACAACGGGAGCAATGGCGGCGCCGGGTTTGGCCCGTGGAGCCAGATGCTCAGCATCACCAATATCGCCAATGACGGATTTTTCATCGACACGTCATCCGACAACGGCAGCAACCCTTCCGGCGACATCGACACCAGCGGCAAATCCTGGGGCACGTACGCCAATGGCCACAACAACGTCTACAACGCCCTGACCGAAGGCTATCGCCCGTTTACCGGCGGAGCCCTGGTTACCGGGCAGACGGTCACCCTGAAGATCGACACCGGGTTGATCGACAGCGGCGCGCCGGGCATGGTCGGGTTCACCCTGCTCAACCAGGACCCGGCGGCGGCGAACAATGCGTTCGCCGCGCTGCCGAGCGATGCGACCCGGTTTTCCCTTGTGTTCGTCGGCGGTGATACGAACTACATGATCAAGCTCGGAAATCTCACCAGCTTCAGCGTCGTCTCGATTGACACGGGCGTGCCTTACACCAACGACGGCGTGTCGGTGGCATTCACGCTGCAGAGCAACGACACCTTCTCGGTCAGCGTCAACGGCGGCGCCCCGATCACCGGCAGCCTGGGCGGCACGACCAATCAACTCATCAACGGAATCTCGGTATTCAACTACGCCGCGGGCGCCAGTACCGGGGTTGGCCCCGGATACAACTCGTTTTTCAATTCACTGGCCGTCTCGACAGCCCCCTCCAATCCGCCGCCGCCTGCCGCCGTCACGCTGTCGCTGGACAATGCGGCTGATCCGGACTACACCAACGGCTGGAACAACGGCAGCAACGGCGGTTACGGTTGGGCCGGCGGCTGGGTCCTGAACGCCGTCGCATCCAACTCGGGATTTTTCGTGCAGTCATCCACCAACAACGGGCACGGGAACATCAATACACCGCCGTCAGGCGGCCAATCCTGGGGGATGTACGCCGGTCCGGGCGGCGGGGCTTGTGCGGCGCGTTTGCTCCAGTTCCCCCTGAGCGCGGGCCAGTCGCTGATGCTGGACATGGACAACGGGTTGATCGATACCGGCTCGGCCGCGAGCGTGGGATTTTCGTTGGTGGATGATGAACCGAATACCGCGCCCGGCACGGCTTTTGGGTTCTCTTTCACGGGCGGTGATTTGGACTACGCCTATACCGACGGCACGCCGCCGTTCACACATGACAGCGGCATTCCGTTCACCTCGCTGGGATTGCACGTCGTCTTCACCGTGACCGGGCCGACGAATTACTCCGCGGTCATCACTTCCCTGGGCACCGGGTCGAATACGGTCATTGCCGGAACGCTCAGCGGGACGGCCCAGGCGCTGCAATATATCGATCAACTCTCGTTGTGCAACAACCACGCCGGCTCCGGGCCTGACCATGACGCGTATTTCAACGGCCTGGCCATCGTCACACCGCCGGCGAACACTCCGCCTCCGCCGGGAGCGGTCCTGGCGGCGGACAACGCGGACGATCCGACGTACAGCGGCGGCTGGACCAATGGGGAAAATGGCGGGTTCGGTTGGGGCGGCGGCTGGACACTCGGCGTCTCCGGACCAACGAATGCGACGGGCGGCGAATTCATCAGCACCTCGGAAAGCAACGGTTTCATCGACGGCAACATCGACATCGGCGGCCGCGCGTGGGGGCTCTGGTCCAATGGCGGCGGCACAACGACGGCCACGCGTCCCTTTGCGCAGACGCTGGGCATCGGCCAGTCGTTCGCCATTGACCTTGATAACGGGTTCGTGAACGGCGGCAGTGAGGTCGCGTTTGATCTGACCGGCGGCGGGCTGCAGTTCATTTTCGGGTTCTGGGGTGGCAATACCGATTACATGATCAACATGCCCAATGAATTTGGCGGGGCGAACTACACCGACACGGGGGTCCCGTTCACGTCCAAGGGCCTCCATGTCGTCGTCACGATCGGCGCGGACACCAATGGGTATATCACCTACACCTGCTCCATGACCCCCCACGGCAGCTCCGAAACAACCGTCACCGGCTACGTGCGCGCCACCGCAGGCGGGCTCACGACGGTCCCGGTGTTCAACACTGTGGAGCTTCTGAACAACAATGCCGGGACCGGCCCGTTGTATGATTTCTTCTTCAATCACATGGCCATCTACACCGCGCCGCCCGTCACGGGCGGCCCCTTCCGGATCACCTCGATCAGCCGGCAGACCAACGACATTCTGATCACCTGGATGGGGAATGGCGGCACCACGAACCAGGTGCAGATGACAACCGGCGCGGCCGACGGGAGCTACAGCAACAACTTCGGCAGTCTCGGGCCGCAATTCATTCTCCCCGGCACGGGCCCGGTGACCACCAATTACCTTGATTCCGGCGGCGCGACCAACGGCCCTTCCCGCTACTATCGGATCGCACTGGTGCCGTAAAATCCCGCGAACCAGTCCGCGGAGCGCCGCTGGCCGGCGGTGTTTCCCTTGTGAGTTTGTTCGTCCGGGGTTATACTGTCGGCGTCGTTTGTGACAGCAAGCATCAATGTGCTTTCCCGTTGGAAGCGCTTTCGTTTCCGCCTCGAGGCATTGGCCATGGCATTTCCCGTCCGGGTGATGCCTCTGTTCTCCTACCAAACCGTCCGCCGCCTTGGCCGCGGCATCGGCTGGCTGTGCTACTGGCTGCTGGGCAAACCGCGGCGGATCGCCCTGGCCAACCTGGACGTGGCGTTTCGTGACAGTAAGACGCGCGGGGAAAAAAAGCGGATCGCCCGCGCCTCATTCCAGAGCTTTGGCGCCACGATGCTGGGATTGTTTTGGACGGCGCGGCTGACGCCGGCGCTGGGCAAAACGCCTGTCGAATTCCCCGACGACGACCTCCAATTGATCCGTGACGATTTGGCCAGGGGCAAGGGCGTGATCTTCGTCATGATGCATTACGGGGACTGGGAGATGGTCGGCCTGACGATGGCGCTCCATGATCTGCACATCACCAGCGTGACCAAACTGATGCGCAACGCCGCGCTCGAACAGGTGTTTTCCCGTCTCCGGACCCGCACCGGAAACATTTTTGTCTACGGTCCCCACGCCATGCTCCGGCTGCGCAAGGCGCTGAAGCACAAGGACTGCATCGGGCTGTTGATCGATCAGCAGGTCGGGCCGCGTTCCGGCGGGATTTGGTGCGACTTTTTCGGGTTGCCCGTGCTGACCTCCTCGGCGATCGCGCGGCTCGCCTTGCATTCCGGGGCCGCCATCGTTTCCAGCGTGGCCTATCCACTGCCCGACGGACGCACACGGATTGATTGCCGGGAGATCCCCTACCAACTCACCGGCAACGACGAAGCCGATATCCAGGCCATCAGCCAGCAATGTCTCCGGGCCTGTGAAACCATCGTCCGGGACCGGCCGGAACATTGGCTTTGGAGCTATAAACGCTGGAAAAACAGACCCTGCCCGGAGCGGGGGCTGTATCCGGAATACTCGCGCCCGCTGGTTTCCCAAAATCCGGCCTAGGGCTTCTTGACAAACGCCAGCGCGGCGGAGTTGATGCAGTACCGCAGGCCGCTGGGCGGCGGGCCATCCTCAAAGACGTGACCCAGATGCGCGCCGCAACGCTTGCAAAGCACTTCCGTGCGTTCCATGCCGAAGGAACTGTCGGTCTTTGTTTCGATGTTCTCGAGGGCGACCGGCTGCCAGAAGCTCGGCCAGCCCGTGCCTGATTCGAACTTCGTGTCGGACTTGAAAAGCGCGGTGCCACAACAGACGCAACGATACAGGCCGGCTTCGTGATTGTTCCAATACCCGGCCGAACAGGCCCGCTCGGTGCCCTGCATCCGGGTCACCTTGAACTGTTCCGGCGTGAGCTGCTTCCGCCACTCGTCGTCCGTCTTGACGATCCTGTCCACCACCACTTCGCCCTTGGGTTCGCCCGCGTCGGTAAATTCCACAATTTTCACTTTTTGGTCCCTCTTTTGAGCGTCAGCCTCCGCGCTCACAACAAACCGGAGAACGCCTCCCGCCACCAAAACCGCAGCGACCACCGTCCACGTTAGAGAGCGCGAGTTCATTCGTCAGTGGTCTTTCGATGCGTCCCTCATGAATTTCGTTTCGCAGGCCGACGCTCTGGCGCGGCGCACACCGGCGCTTTTTCATTGCCTTGGCTAACCGCCACACGACATCGCGTGAATCCCATGGACGACGGGCACGCGAAACGGTATGATAAATGGTGTAGATTACCGGATGGAGATGCGCTTGAAACGACCCGTGATGGTCTTTTTTGCTGCCTTGGCGGTCTGTTTGCCCAGCCTGTGCCTGGCAGATCCGGGCAACCTGCTTTCCTGGTTTACCAACACCCAAAACGAGCTGACGTTTACCTGTCAGACGGCGGTCGTTCGGCTGGACATGCTGGACACGAATGTCGCCCGGGTCTACCTGACGACCAACACGGTGCCGTTCTCCACCAACACGTCGTTCACCGTGATCAAGTCCTGGCCGTTGCCGCCCTATGCGGTGACCGACAGCGGCACACTGCTGACTGTGGCCACCTCGGGCCTGCGCGTGGACGTGTTGAAGACCCCGTTCCGGTTCGCGTTTCGCAAGCCGGACGGAACAATCCTGCTGAGCGACACGAACACGTTCGGCCTGGGCATCGGCCCCGGCGCGGCCTCGGCGAACTTCAACATGCCGGCCACCGAGCAATACTACGGGGGCGGATTGATGGAGGGCTATCCGTTGAGCTATCACGGCCAACAACGCACTCTGTACAATGCCTACACGCCTTTCCAGGGCGGGTTCACGCCGAACCTGCCCGTACCGCTCGTTGTCTCGTCCTCGGGCTACGGTGTGTTCTTCGACAACACGTACTCGCAGAGTTGGGACTTCAACAACACCGGCGGCACGCAATGGCTGGTGGTGGTCAACGGCGGCCAGATGAACTACTACTTCATCGCCGGCGGTTCCATTTCCAACGTGCTGGACAGTTACACGCAAATGACCGGCCGCGCCCCGATGCCGCCGCGCTGGACGTGCGGGTACATCCAGTCCAAGTACGGTTATCACAACTGGGGCCAGCTCTACAGCGCCGCCGACTCGTTTCGGACCAACGATCTGCCCTGCGACGCGCTGGTGCTGGATTACTTCTGGTTCGGGTCATCGGTCCAGATGGGCGGCCTGCAATGGGACAGCAACAACTTCCCCAACGCCTCGTTGAACATCGCCGCGCTGGGCGCTTCCGGCTTTAAACTGATGAACATCCACGAGCCGTACATCAACTACCAGAACCAGCCCGCCGAGGCCAATTTCAACCAGGCCGCCTCACTGCAGTATCTGATGACGACCGGCTTCCCCGTGCGGACTACCCCGAGCACCGTGAGCGGTTTCTACGGAAACGCCGGGTATGTGGATTTCAACAACCCGGCCGCGGGCGCCTGGTGGTTCGGCAAGTTGCAGACAATCATCAACGACGGCGTCGCCGCGCACTGGACCGACCTCGGCGAGCCCGAGGAGGACCATGTCGCGGACTATTCCTACGATGGCCGCCAGGAAGCCGAGCTTCATAATGTCTACAGCCTGCTCTGGCATCGCGCCATCGCGGCGGGCTACGCGGCCAATTATCCCGACCAACGCGTCTTCATCTTCAGCCGCGCCGGATACGCGGGCGACCAGCGTTACGGCGCGGGGAACTGGACAAGTGATTCGGCGGCCAATTGGCCGACGCTCACGGCCCATGAAAACGCCCTGTGCGATTACGGCATGTCCGGCCTGAACCTGTTCGGCACCGATATCGGCGGTTACTCGGGCATTCCCAGCGACGAACTCTACATCCGCTGGTTCGAGTTCGGCTCGTTCATCCCGGTGTTCCGCGCGCACGGCGACGTCAACGACTATCCCACCAAACCGGTCGCGCCGTTCGAGTTCGACAACCTCGTGGAAGACGACTGCCGCAACCTGATGAAACTGCGGTACCGGCTGATCCCCTACCTCTACACCGCCGAACGCGCCACGCACGATATCGGCCAGCCGGTCTGCCGCGCACTGCCCCTGGCATTTCCCAACGACAGCTCGGTGCTGCAAAATGGCAGCCAGTATATGTTCGGCCCCAGCATCATGGTGGCGCCGATCACCAGCCAGGGGCTTACCTCCCGGTCAATCTATCTGCCCGCCGGCAATTGGATCGACCTCTGGAGCGGCCAGGCGCTGACCGGCCCGGTGACCACCAACTGGCCCGGGCCGCTCTCGCAGATCCCGGCCTTTTTCGCCGACAACTCGATTGTCCCCCTGGGGCCGTACGTGTCGTCCACGCAATTTGACGACGGCAGCCAGCGTGCGCTGCGCATTTACTGCAGTTCGAGCGCCGGCACGACGCTCTACGACGATGACGGCGCGTCCAATGGTTACAGCTCCAATTCATTCGCCACCACCGCCATCACCGCCGGCAATGTCGGCAATGGCATCACTGTCCAGATCGGCGGGGCCGTCGGCGTTTACAACGGCCAGCCCGCCCAACGCCAGTGGGGGCTGGAGATCTATTGCACCAACCAGGTCCTGAGCGTCGTCGCCGACGGGGCCGTCCTGGCGGCCCTTCCCAATAACGCCTCCCTCGAAGCGGCCGCCTCCGGCTATTGCCTCGATGCGGCGGAAGATCTGTTGCGCGTCAAACTGCCCGGCGCGCCCATCACCCAGTCGCACGTCGTCATCGCCTACTTCAACCTGCCCGCACCGCCATCTTGGGGCGCGCGGATCAATGCGGGAGGCAATCCGTACCTCGACCACGACGGCGGACGATGGACCGGCGACCAGCCATATGCGTCCGGCTCATTCGGCTGGATCGGCGGAACAAATTTCGACTCTGCCAACTATATCGCCAACACCGTCGAGCCGCGCCTCTACCAGACCGAACGCTACGGGACGAATTTCACCTATCAGTTCGACGCGCCCAACGGCACCTACGAAATCACGCTGCTGGACGCCGACACCTACGACACCACGCCCCGGGCGCGTTTGTTCAATGTCTACATCGGCGGCCAGCTCGTCCTGACCAATTTCGACATTGTCGCCACCGCCGGCGGCGCGAACATCGCCACCACCGTCGTGCTCACCAACGCCGTCACCACCGGCCATCTCGCCATCCAGTTCGTCGGCACGACCGGCACCAACGACCCCAACGCGCGCATTTCCGCCATCGCCGTCCGCAAGATCGCCGACCCCGACTCGGTGGGGGACGGTATCCCGGACTGGTGGCGCGCGCTGTACTTTGGCGGTTCCGGCACGACGACCGCCGGCCAATCCTGCGCGGCCTGCGACGCGGACGGCACGGGCCAGAACAACCTGTTCAAGTACGTGGCCGGTCTGAACCCCACCAACCCGGCGTCGGCTTTCGTCATCCCATCGACCCAGCCGTCCGGCAACGATTTCATCGTCAATTTCACCACCGTCCTGGGCGCGACCTATTTCGTCGAATCCACCATCAACCTGCCCGGCGGCGTCTGGACCGTCCTGACCAACAACATTCCCGGCACCGGCGGGATCGTGTCGGTGATTGACGTGGGCGGCGCGGCGGGCCCGCAGAAGTTCTACCGCATCGGCACGGCCGGTTCCCAGCCGGCGCCGGTCATTGGTCCGCCGCCGTCCGAATTGGCGGCCGACAGCGCGGACGATCCCGCCTACATCGACGGCTGGTTTAACGGGACCGACGGCGGAACGGGTTTCGGCGCGTGGATGTTTGTGGCAACTCCCAACAATTCGAACGAGGACGGGTTTTACGTCGGCACTTCGACCATCAACGCCGGCATTTCCGTGCCCGGCATTGACACAGGCGGTCAATCGTGGGGCCTGTACGCCAACAGCGGGACGACTGCGGTGGCCTACCGCGCGATTGAGCCGCTGACGAACGGGCCCGCCCTGTCGGCCGGCGCCACGTTCAAGATCGACATGGACAACGGCTGGATCAACGGGCCCGGCGGCAACCAAACCAATCTGGTCGGGTTCGCCCTGCGCCACGGTAACGCCACCGCCGCGACGGCCAACTACAACACCGGCGCGCGGCTGCAGTTCTATTTCGTCGGCGGCGCCACTGACTACACGGTGGCCGATTCCAGCGGCGCGCGCGACACCGGCGTGGCTTTCACCGGCACGGGCCTGCAACTGGTTGTCTCCCTGGGCGCCAGCGACGCCTACACGCTCACCATCATCGACAACGCCAGCGGCAACACGAAGGCGACCGTCACCGGCACATTGGCCGGAACGCCGGCCAGCAGCATCGACAGCATCGCGTTGTTCAACAACAACGCGGGCACGGGCCCCAACTACGATCTCTTCTTCAACTCGCCCGAGATCACCGGCCCGTAAAGTTACCGCCCGGGCGGCGTGGCGGAGCCCGGGGAGGTCGGCTCCCGGTACGGCCCCAGCTTGGCGCGGCGCCAGGCCTGCGGACTGGTCTTTTTGTAGGCTTTGAATACCCGGCAGAAATCGGCGAGGCTGGAGAACCCGCATTGTTTGGCAACCAGATCCAGTTTGCTGTCGGTGTGCAACAGCAGTTCCATCGCCCGTTGGAGCCGCAGTTTGGTGAACGAGCGCAGGGGGTTCTCCTGACGCACCTGCCAGAACAGACGGCGCAGGTAGCTCGGGGAGATGTGGACGGCCTGCGCTACTTGGTCCAGTTTTGGCGCCTCGACCATGTGTTCGGCATACCAGCGCAAGCTGGATTCCACCTTGCGCAGGGCGTGGTCTGTCTGCGTTTCCATTCGGGCAAAGGGAATCGGTTCGAGTGCCAGCAACGATAGTTCAAGCAGCACTTTCTCAAACTCAAGATCGCTCTTCTCCGTGATGTGCTCGAAGGGCAAGCGCAGGTCGCTGGCCAATTGCGCCACGTGCCGCGCTTGTTTCGGGCTGAGCGTGCGCTCCAAATACCCGCGCTCGCGTGCGATGCGTTCAAGCAGCGGGGGCACGGCCATGAAATGAAAAACAGCCACGCGGCACTGCTCGGCCGGGTTGGCGGCCCAGCCATGGGCCGTTTCAGGCGGGAACAACCACAAATGGCGTTCAACCTGAATAAGCGTTTTTGTGTCTTCCCGAAGTGACGCGCACCGGCCGCGAACCACAGCGAAAAACACCCAGTCGGTGCGGCAGTGAACCGTCGTCGGATACAGTCCAAACCGTCGGACACCCATTCCGAGATATGTGAGCACGACGCGGCATTATAGGCACAGGCGCGAAATTGTAAAGTATATGCGCGACAAAGTTCGTCGACAGGAGCCCCGGCAAATGGTTGATATTCCCCCAAGCGATAGAGGTGTAGCGCGTTTTGAGGCACAACACCTGACGTTGGTTCTTTGAACGTAACAGAAAGTCCACAACAGCGGCGGGAGAAGCTGGGTTTGCTGGTTTGCGTTTCCTGCCCATGGAACTCCTACCTCACCGAAAGCAAAGTTGAGCGCTCCGGCCGCTGTTGTGGATTTTTTTGACCTTCACGGGGCCTCGAAGGACGGAAATCATGCCTGATGAACTGATTTGAATTGCACGACCCATGCTCGTTGGCATTGTTCACCCACCATGATACATTCGAGACGTTGTCCTCCAACCCGGCTAAATCATGAACAAATTTCTTTTTGTCTTTTATGTGGTCCTCGGTATGACCGCCATGCCTGCTCTTTCCGAAGAGAATAAACCTCCGGTGCGCCTGGCGATTGTCGGCCTCATCCACGTCCATGTGCGGGGGTTCCTTTCGCGCGCGCTCACCAACACGGAGGTCCAATTGGTCGGCATCGTTGAGCCGGACAAACGGTTGGTGGCTGAAGCCGTCCGGACTTACAACCTCAGCACCAATCTCTTTTTCGCCAGCCTCGATGAACTGGCCGCCCATACCAACGTGCAGGCGGTGGCGATTTTTACCACCACGTACGATCACCCGCGCATGGTGGAAAAGTGCGCCCAGTTGGGCATCAAGACCGTCATGATGGAGAAACCCCTGGCGGTCAACATGGAACACGCCCGCCAGATTGAAGCCGCCGCAAAACAACACGGCCTGCAGATCGTCGTCAACTACGAGACCACCTGGTACCCCGCCAATCACGCCGCCTACAAACTTGTCTGGGAACAGCACGCCATCGGGGACTTGCGCAAGGTCGTGATTCATGACGGCCATCAGGGCCCGAAAGAGATTGGATTGCCGCCGGAATTTTTACAATGGATCGCCGATCCGGTATTGGACGGGGGCGGGGCGCTGGTGGATTTTGGCTGTTATGGCGCCGACCTGATGACCTGGCTCATGCAGGGCCGGCGGCCGACGTCGGTTTTCGCGGTGACCCAGCAGATCAAGCCGGATATTTATCCAAAGGTCGACGATGAAGCGACGATTGTGGTGACCTATCCGAAGGCCCAAGCCATCATCCAGGCTTCCTGGAACTGGCCTTACAACCGGAAGGACATGGAGATTTACGGTCAGACCGGGTATGTGCTGGTGCCGCAAAATAATTTATTGCGGGTGTTAAAGGACGGCCAGCCGGAAAGCGAAACGACCATCGCACCGTTGACCGGCCCGGAGGCCGACTCGCTCTCCTATCTGGCGGCGGTGGCGCGCGGCGACCTGCGGCCATCAGGGCTTTCGTCGCTCGAAGTCAATCTGGTGGTGACGGAAATTCTCGACGCGGCCCGCGACTCCGCCGCGACGGGAAAGCGAATCGATTTTCCCGTGAACACCGGTGAAACAAGACTGAAATAGGAAACCGTCGCGCCGGCTGCAATCCTGCCGGAACTATTTCGAATCAAGACGCACCGGCCGGTAGCCGCCCCGTGATTTGAAATAAACGATCAGCGCGAGGTAACAGGCCAGCGTGAAAATGGGAAACAGCGCCATTTTTCCGAGCGCACTGAACTGGCCGGTTGTCGTCGCGGCTTTGATTTGTTCCTGTGAGCTGCTGTCGGTGACGGCGGCGCTTTTCACCGGGTCAATGGCTTTGTAACGCGCCGAGCAAATAGTTCTTCTCCATGGTCACCGTTTGATAAAGCGCCGGGTTGGCGGCCGCCAATTGTCTGCGTGGCGGAGGATTCCTGCAAATAGCCGATGAACGGCGCGCCGAGAATGCCCACGGCCAGCATGCCGATGCCGCCCATCGCGTTCAAGGTAAGCGCGCCGCCCTTGGGACATTGCTCCGAGGTCAGGCCGAGAATCGTCGGCCAGAAGAACGTGTTGCCGACGCCGAAAAGTGTCGCGGCGGCAAAAATGGCGAACATGCCCGCGCCGGCTGGTCTTGGAAAGCGCCGACGAGTCCGAGCGCGGCCAGCGCGGAACAGGTCGCCAGCAGGCCGAGCGGGGAAAATTTGTGGATGAGCGGCCCGGCCGAAAAACGCAAGACCACCATGATCGCCGACGTATAAACCAGCACCCAGGCGGGATTGTAGCCGGCGGCCTGCATCGGCGTCTTGCATCAGCGAGGTGATCCAGCCGTTCGTGCCGAGTTCGGTCGTGGCCTGCGGCATCATGATGATGATGAGAAACGCGAGCAGCAGACGGCCAAAGGATTTGGTGACGACGGCGAAAATGGCAACGACCGCGCCGGTGAGGCCCCAGACCACACCGCTGCTCCAGCCAAAAACCTGGCCGAGCTGCGCGAACACCAGCCCAAAGCCGACCAGCGCGCCAAACACGCCGAGTTCCTTGAGCATGGCCAGATAGCTGACGCCGGCCTGTTCGCGTTCGCTTTTCGGAAATTTCAAACTGACGAGAATGAAAAAGAAAATAAACGCGGGAATCAAAATCAGCCCGAGCGTGATGCGCCAGTCGGCATTGTTGGCCAGCGCGATGGTGCAAAGTCCGCCGAGCACCAGTCCGCCCGGCCAGCCGGCGTGCAGCCGGTTGAGCCATTTCGTTTTGTCCGTGTTGAACATCGTGGTGACGATGGGATTGGCGTAGGCCTCCACGCTGCCGTTGCCCAGGCCGAGAATGATGCTGCCCCAGTAAAGCAGTTGATAGCCGTGCTTCTGCGCGGCCGCCAGCGCGTCGCCGGTCACGCCGTGAATCGCGCTGTAAGCCGTCAATCGCCATCGCCGTGTAGACGAGATAACTGACAAAGGAAAAAATCATCGCCACCTTGTAGCCGATGCGGTCAATGAACAGGCTGAACAAGATGATGCTCACGCCGAACGGCCAGATGCCCGCGCCCTGGAGTTCGCCGACGGCCACCTTGTCGAGGCCGAAGTCGGTGGCGAACTGTCCGCCGCACAAAATCATGCGGCTGATGAAGGCGTAGCTGGTGGTGATGAGGGCGATGAAACAGCCCCAGAAGAGGATTTTGTCGTGACGGTTGTTCATGCTTAGGCAGAATACTCCCGCCCAACGTCCAACTGTCAACGGCAAAAATTCAAATCATGATGTGAATCTTATTTCTTCCATTTGGATCCCGATTTCGCAAGAAAAATGCGCGAAAATGTATATGCAAGGCGCGCAGCAGGTCGTGGACAGGGAGGCAAATCTCTGCTTAATTATTAGTTGGTTGTCCGAGGGTCGCAGTAAGTGGTTGATAGCCTCAAGGAACTGAGAGGAAGTGGATCATCTGCCTTCTATCCAGGGCGGGCTTGCGCCGCGCAAGTACTGGCCGAAGTTATGCTTTGGTTGTTCAACCTCCCTGTGCCCTAGAGAAGCTCGGGGGTAAATCAAATGAGACAACTCAATACGATTAGGGTTTGTGGACTGTGGGCCACGATCATCGTGCTGGCCGCGTGCGCGCCGCAAACGCGCGGCGCACAGACCGCCAGCGACAACGCAAACAACGGCTACAGCGGCAACTGGACAAACGTCAACGGCGGCTCCGGCTTCGCCATCTGGTCGAATGTCCAACTCGGCAATGGCGGCAATTTCTTCACCGGCAGTTCGACCGCTGATTCCCACCACATCGCGCCCGGGATCGATGTCGGCGGCAAATCGTGGGGCATGTTCGCCAACGGCACGGCCGTGGGCACCAACTACGCGCGCGTGAACCGGCAGTTCACGGCGGGCGCCACGCCGAACGTCTCGCTGCAACCGGGCCAAACGTTCACCGTTGACATGGACAACGGCTTTATTAACACCAGCGGCTTTGTTGGGTTCTCCTTGCAGAACAGCAGCACCAACGATGTGTTCTCGTTCACGTTCATTGGCGGCGGCAGCTTGTATCAGATCAACGGCGCCACCCCCGCCAACTCGATCGGCTATACCAACGCCGGTCTCCGCATTTCAGTGACGCTGACTTCCAGCACCACCTATTCGTGCTCGGTAAACCGTCCGAACACCGGCACGGCGATCACGAACACCGGGAATCTGTTGAACCCCGCGGGTGGCCAGGCGATTGACCGCGTGGTCTTCTTCACAAACGGCGCCGGTTTGGGCGGCGACTACGATCTGTTCTTCAACAGCCTGAGCATCACCTGCCCCGACGCGCTCACCATCCCGGCTTCTCCCACGAACCTGGCGGTCTGCCCGGCCGGCAACGCCGCTTTCAACGTGACCGCCACCGGCGATTCGCCGGCATTTCAATGGCAGAAAAACGGCATCAACATCAGCAACGGCGGCACAATCGGCGGCGCGACAAGTTCGAACCTGACGTTGACCGGCGTGTCGGCCGGTGATTCCGGCTCGAACTTCGAGTGCCTGGTGACGGATGCCTGCGGCAACACGCAAACCTCCGCCCAGGCCGTCCTCACCGTCAACGCCCCCCCGAGCATCACTGCCGGCACGCCTGCGGACCAATCGCCTTGCGCGGGCGCCAATGCCACGTTCACCGTCACCGCCAACGGAACTGGCCTGACGTATCAGTGGCATAAGAACGGCGCCAACATCGGCAACGGCGGCAGCATTTCCGGCGCGACAACTTCCAATTTGACGCTGACCGGCGTGTCCGCGAGTGATTCCGGCTCGAATTTTGAGTGCGTCGTCACCGGTGTTTGCTCTCTCTCGTCGACTTCGCACGCGGCGTTATTGACGGTCGTCAACAACGCTGCGATCCAATCGGGGCCCACCAACGCGACGGCCTGTTCGGGCGGCAATGCCATTTTCACCATCGGCGCCACGGGTGTGAACGCCTATCAATGGTTCAAAGGCGCCACGAGTTTGACGGATAGCGGCTCGATCAATGGTTCGGCGACAGCGACGTTGACATTGACGGGCGTTGGCCCGGGTGACAGCGGCGCGACATTCAATTGCCTGATCACCGGTTGCGGCGCCGTGCAATTGGCTTCCAGCACCGGGACGTTGTCGGTGGTGGCCGCTCCCGGCATCAGCGCTTCGCCCACCAACCTGACCGTGTGTGCGGGCGGCAACGCTAGTTTCACTGTCACGGCCAGTAACGCGGCCGGCTATCAATGGAAGAAAGGCGCCACGCCGCTGACCGACGGCGGCACAATCAGCGGTTCGGCAACGCCGACGCTGACGCTGACCGGTGTGGGCGCGGGCGACAACAATGCTTCGTTCAGTTGCGTGGTCAGCGGCAGTTCCCCTTGCTCGCCGGCCACCTCTGGTCCGGGGAGTTTGACGGTGAACAGTTCGCCGGGAATTTCGATCCAACCAATGCCACAGTCACCCTGCGTGGGCGGCAACGCCAGTTTCTCGGTCACGGCCACGAATGCCGTCAACTATCATTGGCAGAAAGGCAATGCCCCTCTGACCGACGGCGGCTCGATCATCGGGTCTGCCACGCCGACGCTGACACTGACAAATCTCACCGTCGGCGACAGCGGCGCCACCTTCTCGTGCGTGATCGGGGGCAATTCACCCTGCTTGCCTGCGATCTCTTCCCCGGCGACCCTGACGGTGAATGTCGGCCCTCCCGCGATCACCAACCAGCCGGCGGCGCAATCGGTGTGCAGTAATGCAACCGCTGTCTTCACGGCAGGGGCCACCGGTTCTCCAACGTATCTGTGGCGCAAACGCGGGGCAGGCTGGGGCGGCGGGGGCTGGCAGTTGTCGGCCAGCGGCGTCGTGGGCAGCAGCAGCAACGGCTTTTTCGTCAACACTTCCACGACCAACGCCGGCGGCGATTCCAACGGCGATGGCGATATCGATACAGCCGGCCAGGCGTGGGGGATCTATGCCAATGGCGGCAACGAGGCCGCCGCAGTCCGCCCGCTCAACGGCGCCTTGGCGGTCGGGGACACCTTCCGCATCGACATGGACAACGGTTTCGTCAATGCCGGGCTGGCCAATAACGGCACCAGCAATTCCGTCGGGTTCGCCCTGGTCGACACCACCGGAGGACAACGGTTTAATTTCCGCTTTGAAGGTGGCCGCAACAATTACTTCATCAATGACAGTGTCCTGAACCGCGACACCGGGGCCGGGTTCACCGGCGAAGGCCTGCACGTGGCGTTCACCCTCACGAGCACCGATACCTACTCGGTCACCATCAGCGCGGTGGGCACCAACCAGTCGCCGGTCAGCCCGATCACGATCACCGGCACTTTGGGCGACGTCAGCGGCTCGTCGATTAACCGGCTTCAAATATTCAACAACAACGCGGGCACCGGAGGCACGTTTGACGCGTTCTTCAACAGCATCAGTTTCGGTTGCCAGGACGACAATGCGGCGGGTTACTCGTCCGCCACCTGGACCAACGGCAGCGATTTCGGCAATGCGCCGCTGGCCAATGGCGCGACGGGCACCGGGTCGGCCATCGCCGGCGCCAACACCAGCAGCTTGACGGTCTCCAACGGCGGGACCGCCGACCTTGCCGGCTACGATGTGTGCGTGACCAACGCCTGCGGCATCACGACGTCAGCGGCCGCCGCGTTGAGCCTCGCCCAATGCGGGCCGTATGTGTCCGTCTCCAACACGGTCGGTTCCAGCGTGATCGAAGCGCGGGTTTACCAAAATGACGGCTACGTCACGCTGACCGGCCCTGACCTCAACGGCAATCCGGGCGCGGTCACGCTCACGTTCCCGCCCGGCTCGGTCAACAGCGGCGGCAATAACTATCAAATCGGCCCCGTGTTGAATTCGACCACGATCAGCAACGGCGTTCAGGTCGTCCAGTCCCTCGGCCCGACCAGTATCGTCGTGCAAGTGACCTTCCCCTACCCCGGCGTGATGCATTACGAAGTCGTCAACTGGGGCGGTCTGCCCTTGACGGCCACCTGCCTGACCGTGCCGTCGGATTCCAGCGAGCATTTCTACGGGTTTGGAGAGCAGTTCAACAGCTTCGACGAAGCCGGCAACAAACTCGACATCCTCAGCGCCAACTCCGAGTACAAAGTCGCGCCGTGGTTCATCAGCACGCACGGGTACGGGTTCCATCTCGACACGACCGACGAAAGCTGGTTCGACATGCGCAGCAGCTATAGCGACCGGTACGTGATCAGCAACATGGTGGGCAGCACGTTTTCCGGCTACACCACCAACGCGCTGAAATACAATGTGGTCTACGGGCCGAACCTGGCCGACGTGCTGACCCGCTACACGGGCTACAGCGGCCGCGCGCCGCTGATGCCGGCCTGGGCGTTCGCGCCCTGGATGTCCTCGGACGTCTGGAGCAGCGGCGGCGAGGTGCGCTACGTCATCACCAAACTGCGCGAACGCGGCATCCCGGGCTCGGTGTTCGTGTTCGATTCCCCCTGGGAGACCGCCTACAACGATTACAACTGGAACATGGCGCAGTTCGGCGCCACCGGCTTTTTTGAAGGCACGAATTGGCCCGGCTTTGCCACCAGCGCCGACATGATGACGTTCCTGCGCACCAACGGCTACAAGACGGTCCTCTGGATGACGCCGTGGCTCAACACCAACTCGATCGCCGAATGTTACAGCAACGCGCTGTATAATGTCTGCCCCGTGCCCGGCTACAGCAGCGGCCAGTCCTCCAATTACGCCTCCGCCCTGGCGAGCAATTATTTCGTCCACGCCGTTTCCTCCGGCGCGACCAACGTGCTGACCGTGGACTGGTGGAAAGGCACGGGCAGCCCCATCGATTTCACCAACCCCAACGCCACCCGCTGGCTCCAGGGCGTGCTCAGTAATCTGATCGCCCAAAGCGGCAACGTCATCGGCGGCTTCAAAAGCGACGACGGCGAGAGCGAAGGCGGCACTGTGTTCATCCCAACCAACGCGCTCTACGCCGACGGCCGGACGGGCATCGAGATGCGCAACGGCTATTCGGTCGAGTTCCAGAAATCCATCTGGAACGTGCTGGGCACAAACGGCGTGATCTCGGCCCGCGGCGGTTACACCGGCACGCAAGCCTACCCGGCCTACTGGGCGGGCGACAACGACCCGAATTTCGGCCTCACCAACGGCATGCAAGGCGTCATGATCCGCGGGCTGACCGCGGCCATGAGCGGCTATTCAATGTGGTCGATGGACATCTGCGGGTACAACGACGCGAACTGGAGTTCCACTCCGACGAATTTGTTCATGCGCTGGACCCAGTTCGGCGCCCTCAGCCCGGTGATGACCATGCATCGCCAGGTCACGTTCTCGTGGCAATACCCCTGGAGTTTCGGCGAGGCGGCGCTGACCAATTATGTGGAGGCCTGCCGGTTGCGCGTGTCCCTGTTCCCGTACATTTATTCCAGCGCGCTGGAATCCAGCACCAACGGCCTGCCCGTACTGCGGCCGCTGGTGTTGATGAACCAAAGCGACCCGAACACCTACGCCATGCGCGACGAATATCTGTTCGGCACCCAACTGCTCGTCGCCCCGATCGCAACCAACCTGGTCACCTCGCGCCCGGTGTACCTGCCCCAGGGTAATTGGTACGATTATTGGACCAGCCAGCGTTACACCGGCGGCCAGACCAGCACCTGGAGCAATGCCGATCTGACGAAATTCCCGTTGTTCGTGCGCGAAGGCGGCATTCTGCCGATGATTTCGACCAATACGCAGACGTTCGTCGATTCCGGCTATAGCGGCAACGCCAGTCTCGTCACGCTCAGCAACGCGCTGGAATTCCAGGTGTATCCAACCACCAATTCCAGCTTCACCGTCTACGACGGCACGAGCTTGAACTGCCAGTCCATCGGCACCGTCATCGCCGCCACGCTGAATTCCGTGGCCCGTCCGATGTTGCTGCGCTTCTTCGCCGGCCAGCCTTTCGGCGTCGAACGCAACGGTGTGCCGTTGCCCTCCTACGGCAGCGCCGCCGGTCTGGCCGCCGCCACGCTGGGCTGGTACTACGACGCGCCCTCGGGATTCCTGCAGGTCAAATTCAATCACACCGGCGGGGCCGCCACGATCAGCTTCGGGCCCGACTCCGTGGGCGACGGCATTTCCGATTCATGGCGCGCCTATTGGTTCGGCAACGCCAACGCCACGGCGACCAACCTCCAGAACTGCGCCGTCTGCGACGCCGACGGCACCGGCCAGGACAACCTGTTCAAATACGCCGCGGGATTGAACCCCACGAATCCCGCCTCGATATTCAACACGCAGAACATCGGCTTCCAGGTGACCGGCGGCACGAACGGGTTCAATGTCTCCTGGCAAACCCAGCCCGGCATCCAGTACCAGGTGCTCTGGAAGAACCTGATGGATCCAACGGTCCCCTGGCAAACCAACGCCACGCTCTTTACCGGCGACGGCACAGTCTTCAGTTGGTTCGACGACGGCACCGCCACGGGCACCCTGCCCCTGAACTCCCCCACAGGGTCGCGCTTCTACAAAGTCATCGTCCCGTAAATCGGCTCCCCTTGACCCGATCAGGATCGAGGAGCACCGCTAGCGTAGTGAGCAAGCCTGCGATACCAATCCGGTTTTTTGCCCCGCAGAGCTCCCGCGTCGCCAAGTGCCGCAAGCGCCGTAGCAATGTCTTGAGCCAATTGCTGAGTCCAAATAACTTTGCAGGTCTTGCCCGAGGGACTAAAGGCAACCAGTTGGAAATCGCAGTCCTGCGGCCATCCCGGGGCCTTCAATTCTGCGCCGCGGTTCGTTTCAATGACACTTGTTCCTCTTGTGTCGGTATTGGTTGAAATTGCCAAATCAAGCATAGAGTCTCTCCAGGTTGTTTCCAGCGCTAGACACTTGTCAGCCAGGAAGTGTGAACCGTCACCCTTTCCTTCTTGGTAAACCGAAGCGTGCCCGATAACGGGTCCTGATAAATTTCATGAAACGGCGATTCCCGAAAGTTTTTCACCACAAAAAGAAAGAATCGATCAGCCAAAGCCGTGGCCAGTTCATATTCCTTTGGAGTCAGCGATAAACTTCCAGTTCGTTCCGCCAGGCCTTTGACCTCCACGGCCAGGAAATCCTTCTGTGTCCCCGTTCGTAGCCGGAAGTCATACCCACACCCAAGACGAGTTGTGTTCTCCACAGCATACCCCTTGAATTCAAGGAGGCTGGGCTGAACCGACTCAAAATACTGCTCCGCAGCGAGACCGGTAATTAGTCTCTTTGCAAAGAGGGACTCGGCCTTGTCTACATCTTCCTTCACCTCTACCTCGCTCCAGACGTTCTCGTCGTATCCGACAAAGGATCTGACCAGGTCTGTGAACGTTTCGAGGTCCAAGCTCTTGTATCGCTCAAATACTTTGAGGCAGTAGGCGCGCGTGGGGCGCTTATGCCAGCCCTTCCGTCGGTTGGGGAACAGGGGATCAAATTCGTCGCGGTAGTTCTTAATGGACGCGGGCTTTGCTCCCAGTGCGTATCCAATGACGTTAAACGCTTCCAAGAAGCTCTCAAAACCGAGCCGCTTCAAACCGACTGAGTCGTACTTTGACAGATACAAACCAGCCAGAATGAGCTTCTCTCTCTCCCCGATTTGTTGCGGATTGAGAAGAATGCCCTCGGTGCGCTGTGGAGGCTTGCTGAATCTCTTCTCGTGGCCGGCTTTCATTAAACGCTTCGTATTCTATCAAGGCCGAGTCGGAGTTCAATTGCAGATGTCGGTTTCCCAAGGCGCTGTTCTCTGCCGGTAACGCCCGTAATCGGACATCCATGCCAGAAGCATCCATCCACAAAAATCGCCAAACGCTGTCTTGGAAAGGCAAAGTCTGGTTTGCCAACGACAGGCCAGTGCCGCCGCCAGCCCGCTATATGGTGAGTTCGGAGAATTTTGAGCAGCTTAAGTTCTGTGGCTTTGTTGCCGGCGGAACGGACCGCTGCCATCGTCCGAGAGCGTTCTTGCTTTGACAATACGTCCGCCATCGACTCAAAATCTAGTCGAAACAGCCGCGGATCCGCAAGGTCGGAACTGCAGTGGGATTTACTCTCCCCCCTCCGCCTGGAGCCGGCCAACGGGAGAGCCCCCACCCTCCCTCCGCCATCCGCCATCCGCCATCCGCCATCCGCCACTCGCCACAAACCACTACCCACTAACCACCCGCCACTTTCCCCGGTTGCAGATTTGAGAAAAGGTGCTACTGTACGGGCGGAATGATATATGCAGTGGGAATAGGTCAGGGGGAAGCGCAAGGGGCGCGTCAATCCTTCTTTGGAGGGCCACGAGGAGCCTGTGCTGAGCGGCGAAGCATCGTGGCCGCCATTTTGTCAGAAACGACCCGGCCGCGCTTAGCAAGCGCGGCTACAGACCTCCGTGCCTCTGTGGTGAGACTCCCATGCCCGGTAGCCCAATCCGCCTTCGCAGGGCCTACGGCGGACAGGTCCGACCTGGTCAAGCCTAGTCAAACCAAGTCAAACCTAGTCCAACCTAGTCCAACCTTAAATTTTCCCGGCAGGCCGCCCGCCGGTGTAACCCGTGGATCCCCTAATCCGGCCCGATTCGCCTTCGCAAATACTGCAAAACTCACAACTTGCAAGTCTCTCTACACCAACGGCTTGCACGGCGAATCAAACCTAGTCAAACCTAGTCCAACCTTAAATTTTACGCCTCCCAGAGGGCCGGCCACCCCCGAATCAAATTCGGGGCAAATCCGTGTAATCCGTGGATCGACAGCCCTTCGTGATCTTCGTGCCTTCGTGGTGAGAATCCGACGCACGGAAGCCGCCCACGCCGACCTACCGTTTCCGGCTGCGCTAATCCTGCTTCTTTTCGTCTTTATCGGACTTGTGGTCGGCGGGTTCTTGTGCGGCCACGGGGCGGTCGGGCTCGGGCTTGGGCTCGACCTTTGCATCGGGCCTGGTCTCGGGCTTGAATTCCACAGGGGCGGGAACGGGTTTGATCTTCTCGGGCTGGGCCTGTGCCGCCTTTTCCTGGCGCGCGACGTTCTCTTCGCTGAGTTTGGCCGCTCGCTTCTGGTCGTCAGCTTGCTGGGAATCATTTTGCGTTGCCGCCGGCTGCGGGGCGGCCGTTGTGACGGCCCGTTTCTCAACCGGCTGCGGCGCGGGCGCGGGAATGGTTTTCTCCGCCTGGATGCCGGTCGGAGTCGGGACTGCTTTTTCGCTGTTCACAGTCGGGGTCGCTGTCGGGCGCTTGGCCACGATCTTCGCTTCGTCCTGGCTGCGCAATTGGCGGACCGCGACCGGCTGCACTTTGCGTCCGCTTGCCTGTTCGATGACGGCGGTGCCCGGGCCTTTGTTGACCGCGGTCTTGTTGATGACGGTGGTATTGACGATCACCGTCGTGGGACTGACAGGGTCCAGGAAGCTGCGTTCCTGGACGAAGACGTATCCTCTCGGCGTGCCGCCGCTTCCCTCAGCTCTTCCCGACGGGCCCATTGGCGCCCAGCCGACGTAGCCGCCGCCTTCCCGCCAGGAAACCCACGCGGGCGCCCATTGCGTCTGCGGCACCCAATACCAGCCGTATTGCGGGCTCATGTCCCAGCTGCCGTAATGGTACGTGGCCCAGCCCCATGGCTCATCGGTGGCCCAATACCAGCCGGCATCGGTGTATTGCCAGTAACCGTTGGAATACGGGCTCCAGCCGACGGCCACACCGCCCGGGATCCAGCAGCGTCCGTAGGACCCGACAACCTGCCATTGCCCATAGGAACTGAGGGGTTCATAAAAATCGCTGGTGGTCTGAATTGTCACATACGCGCCGTCCGCCCGCGGTCCTTCTCCGTTGGCGGCGTATCCCGTCAGCAATACAAGCAGCGCGCTGCAGAACACGACGCCGACTGTCCCGGCAAAATATTTGGTGGTCTTCATGGAATGATCCTCTATTCAATCAATCAAGGTGCGTCGTTGTTTTCGGAACACAACGACGTGGGCCTGAACGGCGAGCCGAATGATTCCTCTGGCCCTGCGATTCCCGCAGGCGCTGTAAACGGTCTCGATGAGATTGCCGAACGTCAATGCCCTCTTCTTGTGATTGGCCTTCATGCCGTCACCATAAGCCAGGACGCCCGGCGGTTGCCATGGGGTGTTCACCCACCGGGGAGTTATGAACAAAAGGCACCGGCCGCGGGAAAGATGCTTCTATTCGTGAAAATACTCGCGGACCTTCGCCGCGATCTGGCGATCCGTCATCTTGTCGGCCGTCTCCATGGCCGTGATGTGCTGGCCGAGCCCGGCATGCTCGAGACGCTTCTTGAGTTCACCCTTGGCCTCGCCGGGACCAAAGATCAGGATGGATTCGGCACCGCGAATCGCCGCAATCACCTCATCGTAGTACCGGTGGAGTTCTCCGGTAAACTCCCGCTCACGGCTGTCATCGGCCTGGACCTGTTGCGCTTCGAAGGGGGTCGTTGAACGGATGCCCGCAAAGCGTCCAGGCTGCTTTTCAACGTCTGATCGGATCTCCATCGTCTCTTCCCCTTCGGCCGAGACAATCGCGATCACGGCTTTCCGATGGTCAATCCATAAACCGGCGGTCGTTTTCATATGATTCTCCTTGCGCTAACAATAAACACCGGAGCCTGTGCGCGCGCTATGGGGTGTTGACCTTATAGATAGTGGGGCGACCACTGGCGTAGCGTACCAGTAGTAATAAACACAACAAACCAAACAGGAGGAACGATCAGATGAACGCAGACCAAATCGCGGGCGATTGGAAACAGTTGAAAGGCAAAGCGAAGGAGAAGTGGGGGAAATTGACCGACGACGACCTGGATGTCATCGCGGGCAAGCGCGATCAATTCGTCGGGAAGGTGCAGGAGAAGTACGGCATCGCCAGGGAAAAGGCCGAACAGGAAGTGGCGGAATGGTGCAAGGGGATTTCCTCCGGGGGTCCTTCGCGCCCCTGACGCCAGTGGCATTCATGAAGAGACTGACCAGGGCCTGCGGGACACTGATCGCGTGCATGCTGGCGGTGACGGGCTGTTCGACGATACAGAAAGTCCCCCCGTTCGCCGCCTGGCACCAGGCCCGCGTGCGCAACGAAGGCTACAGCCTTCTGTACCAGTTGATGGACCAGGAAAGTGACGTGGACATGGTCCTCATCATCAAGCACACCGCCTCCCCGGTCAGTGACGTCATCAAGGGAATCGCCGGCGCCTGCGGTCAGGCCAGGAAAGAGCTGGAACTGTTTCAGGGAAACGACCGCCGCCTCAACCTGAAGATGACCGACCTGCCGCCGATCGAACAGCAGACGCGCGCCGCGATCGCGTCGACTGTGACCAAGCAACTGCTCACGTCCGGCGGCAAGACGTTTGAACGCCGGTTGCTCTTCACCCAGGCCGAGGCCATGAACTACGCCGCCCACCTGGCGGAGGTGCTGCACGACCGGGAAGACGACCCGCATCGCAAGGAGTTCCTGGCCGCGCTCTCACAACAATGCGCCACGCTGCACGACAGGGTGGTTGGTCTTCTGAACTAACACCGTCCGCGCCCGAAGAAGGGTCGATCCGCTTTCGAATCGACCCTCTTCTTCCCAAGCGCGCCAGCGCCAATGTTGTGGTGAGGTATTGGCGTGAGGGACGCCGCTTTGAGGGGCGCCGGCGCTCAACAATTACAGCGGCACCATCGTAGGCGATCAGGCCAGGCGGGCGCTATGGGGTGTTTACCCCATGGAGGAACCGATGCAGCCGGCATCCACAAGCACGGCGGATGCGCTGCGGGCGATCTTCTTGCGATGTTTAATGACCGCAGGATGGCTGACGCGCAATTCCCGCGCAATCTCACGCACGCCGAATCCATGGATCAGGAAAAACAGGATCTGCTGTTGCATCTCCGTCAGTTGCGGGATCAGCAGGTCAACGATGTCCCGTGTGATCAGTTCGCTGTTCAGATCGATGGGATCAGGAGCATCCGGACAGAAGCAGACACTGTCGTCGTCGTCGCTGCCCGGATTCAATGGGACAAGATTGTTGCAGCGCTTGATCGAATCAACGCTGCGGCCGCCCTTGAGGTAGTCACGAGCGCGGAACTCGCAACTCTTGATGTACCAACTGGTGGTATGCCCCGGCAACTCAGCTTCCGCCCGCACGAGATGGATGAACATCTCCTGCATCAGGTCTTTCTGCAGGTCAAGATCACCGGTCAATTTGACCGCCACCCAGCGCAGTTGTTTGACGATTCGATGGTCCTCGATCACCTCACACCCCTTATCTCCCCGGTCACAAAATCACAACAGGCCGGTTTCCGCGAAACCCCGCCGCGTGCGCCTTGACGGCAAACCGCACAATGCCGCGCGCCCGGCGTTTTCGGCAAACGCTGGAAACAGCCGCGATGAGGTCACTGAACGTCAAAGCCTTCTCCTGATTGGTCTTCACGGCAAGCAGGATAAGCGGGAAACCGGGCACTCGCTATAGGGTGTTTACCCCATGGGGGAATTTGGGAACCCGAGCCGAATTCCCTTGGGCGGTGACTCAAGCGGCAGAAAGGCCAGTCCGCTTTCGGACTGGCCTTTCTTCTTCTTGCTCGCGCGCCGGCGCCAATGTTGTGGTGAGATATCGGCGTGAGGATCGCCCTTTTGAGGGGCGCCGGCGGAGCCCGTAAATTTCCGCGCGGCTACGCGGCCTTCTGGTGTCTGGCCCGCTCCTCGTGCATCGCGTCCTTGCCGGCTTCGACGGCGGCGATAATTTCCGCTTTCTTGCCTTGGACAAAATCCTTGGCATCATCCAGGGCGTCGGCTGCCTGGCCCTTGAGTTCGCGGCCTTTCTTGGCGAGCAGCTTTCGTGTTTCCTCGCCCGAACGCGGCGCGTACAGCAGGGCGGCCCCTGTCCCAATCAAAGCCCCGATGGCAAATGCGGCCAGATAGCCGCCGATGCGGGTTGATTCATTGTTGTCTGACATGTTGTTGCTCCTCTTTCTGTGGTCGGTGATGGTTTCGGTCCAGGAACGTCTCAAAGAACTTTGCGATCCCCTTGCGAAAAATCTGCGTCTGGCGCACCGCCGTCAACAGGGGCGGCTCCAGGACCGAGCCGACTTCCCCGACAACGTGGTCCACGCGTTCCGTCCAACCGCGCACGGTTTGAATCACGCGCTCGACCTCGTCGCACTGCCGGCGGGCGCGTGTGGATAGTTCGTTGACGTTCTGCAACGTCCGGCGGCTGTCCTGGACCAGCAGCGAAACCTCGGCTTTGAGTTCAGCCAGCGTCTGTGTCATCCGCGCGGCGTTCCGGCGCAGTTGAAACAGGGCCGGCAGGCAGCAGGCGACGAAGATCACGACCGCGACCGATGCGAAAAAGAGGGCGACCTGCAGTGGCATTGCGATTTGGTTCATTCAGCTTGTCTGGTTGTGGTTCACGGCCGCAGAGTAGGCGGCAAGCTCATGGCGCCGCTATGGGGTGTTCACCCCACAATCCCGCTTGACGGATTGCGTGATCGGCTGCCCGGATGGGTTGAGGGCCACCTGAATCGCGGCGAGTAGATCTTCGGCCTCGTACGGCTTCTCGAAATATCCCGCCGCCCCCAGCTCTTTCGCCTTTTGGCGAAAGCCGGGCTGCTTGCTGGCGGTAAGAAAAATAGTGGGGATAGGCGCGGGGAGAAGTGTTTGGATCCTTTCGGACAGGGTGAAGCCGTTGCCGACGAGCAGACAGATGTCCATGAGCACCAGGTCCGGGGGATTTTTGACAACGGCATTCAATCCCGAGACCGCATCGTTGGCCGCGGTCGCCTCGTAACCGGCGGATTTGAGCCGAACGGTCAGCGCCAGGGCGAGTTTCGGGTCGTCTTCGATGATGAGGATGTTTTTCATGGTTCAAATGGGTTTGTGGGCGACGGGCCGTTGCCAGGCATGTGACGCATCCGTCACGCGGTTTAATTCACGGTCGATGCTGAAGATCAATTTTTCGGCATCGAACGGTTTCTCGAACAGGCCGATGGCCCCCAATTCCATCACTTTTTGCAGAAGGCCGGGGTTTTTTGACGCGGTGATGAAAATGATCGGCGTTGCATTTGTTTCAGGCATGCGGAGAAACGTTTCCGCCAGGTGAAAGCCGTTGCCTCCGGGCATGGAAATATCCAGCAGGATCAAGTCAGGTTTGATGGCGCGGGCCATGCTTGCCCCGGCCAGCGCGTCAGGGGCGACCGATGTTTTGTATCCGGCGGCTTTGAGTCGAATCACCAGGGCCAGGGCGATTTTGTGATCGTCTTCGATAATCAGTACTTGCTTCAATTTTGTGGTTCCTTCGTTGGTTGAATGTTTTGCGGCCAAGGCGCGGGAGAATGTGTCAGTCTGTTTTTTGCATCGAACGCCTTTTCACGGAAGCCAGCCTCATTCTACTCTTCGGCTCTTTCGCGTGCCGGCCCATCCGGCGTCTCAACTCCCGGGCCACTGCCAGGCCCTTCGCCCTGGGCATGTAGATGTCCATGAGAATCAGGTCCGGTTGGTTGGTCACCACCCGCAGGTAGCTGCAAAAACCATTCTGCAGGACCTGGACTTGATAGCCTGCTGCCCCAAGCCACCTTCCCAGAACGGCGCCGATTTTTCCGTTATCCTTTGCGATCAGTATTTTTTTCATGAAGCAAGTTGATGGGCTTCGTGGCGGGCTTTGGTGGCGAAATAGGTCCGCGCGCTCTGCGGGGCGGGCGTCTCGCCGGCCGTGTCGTTCCTCTTCGCGGACCGGGTCTCATCGATGTGGCAGATTTGCCTGATTGTTTCGACAAACCGCTTCGGCGCGCACGGTTTGGCCAGCAAGGTGAAGGGAGAAGATTCCATGGCGTGCCGCATGAACTCGCTGTCGGGATAGCCGGTGTGCACGATCACGGGAATCAGCCCCCAGCGCGATCTGATTTCCTTCAACGTGCCCGGCCCGTCCAGTCCGGGCATGATCAAGTCCAGCACCACGACGTTCCGGAGTATGTTCGCCCATCAGGCGCAGGGCTTCGCTTCCGCCATCAGCCGTCGTGACCTCAAACTCCTGGGCCTTCAGGACGAGGCGGAGCATTTCGCGCATCCCGTAATCGTCGTCCACGATAAGCACGTGCGGGCCTTTTGCCTTTGCCTGCTTCGGGACCGTGAATGAAAAAGTGCTGCCCTTTCCGATCTCGCTTTCCACCCAAATGCGCCCTCGATGCAAGTCCACCAATTCCTGGCAAATGAACAGGCCCAAGCCCAGGCCGCTGCGCGATTCGGCCGACTGGGCAGCGTGGTTGGCCTGGTAGAGGCGATTAAAGATCACGTCGACCTGCTCCCGGGCGATGCCGCATCCTGTATCGCGCACGTCAACCTGAAGGCAGGCGGGATCCGTCGGGGCTTCGTTGAGACTGAGACAAACGCGGCCGCCTTCCGGGGTGAACTTGATGGCATTGGTGGTGAGGTTCGTCAGCACCTGCAGGATGCGTTGCCTGTCGATGGGGACGGCGGGCAGGTTGTGCTGGCAGTCACAACTCAGGCTGACACCTTTTTCCGCCGCAGCCGGGGCCAGCATTTCCACCACCCGCTCAACCAGCGCCGCCAACGGCAGAGGTTTGAACTCGATGCTCATTTTGCCGGTCTCCAGTCTTGTCACATCCAACAGATCGTTGATATAGAGGCGCATTTGATCGCAACTCTCCTTGGCCATGCCCAAATATTCCAATTGGGTCGCGTTCAGCGGACCGGCCAGGCCATCGATGACAATGGAAACAAACTCGCGGGCGGAGGCCAGCGGCGTTTTCAGTTCGTGTGAGAGGACATGGTAAAAATTCTGGATCTCGGTGTTCAGCCTGCCCACTTCCTGGAACGACGCCTTCAACTGATCTTCCGCCCGCTTGCGCGCGGTGATGTCGCGGATATTGCATTGGATAACGTTACGGTCGCCGGCTTGGTACACATTGCTGACAAACTCCACCGGGATATGGCGGCCGTCTCTCGTTTCCAAGGGCAGGTTCTCGTAACGGACATACCCCTGCTGTTGCAGTTCCTCGAACTTGGCCTTGTTGGACACGATGTCCTTGAAGGGGCTGATCTCCCAGATGGTTTTGCCGACCATTTCGTCGCGGGAAAACCCCAACATCTCCAATAAGAAAGGGTTGACATCGCTGATGCACCCTGTGTCGGCATCCAGTATCAGTATGCCGTCCTTGGCCGCTTCGAACAGCCTCCGATAACTCAGTTCTGATGCGGAAATCTTCTGTTCCGCCTGCGTTTCGGCCTGGTCAACCTGCATGGTGTCGGTACTCATGACATGCCTAAGTTGAGCAGGACTCGAACCAAAATCAGCTGGACAATATGGGGTGTTCACCCCATGACCGATTTTATCGCTCTCGCCCTTCCACGCGAGCATGGATATGGGCTGGGAGTTGACCGAGGGAGAAGGTCCTGTTGGACCGCTAGCGGATCGTCAACTGGACGCTGCTTTCGATGATGCCGGCGGCGATGGCGTAGCGGGTGAGACCGGAGATCTCGTGGATGTTGAGCTTGGCCATGAGATTCTGCCGGTGTTTTTCGACCGTCTTGATGCTGATGCCGAGTTCCGCCGCGGTCTGTTTGTTGGCCTTGCCTTCGGCAATCAGTTGGAGCACCTCCAACTCGCGCGAACTCAGGTGGGCGACCTTCTTCCGCAGCGCGCCTGCCTCGCACGGTTGATCTTCTGATCGTGCAACCGCTTGGCAATGGAGGGGCTGAAAAAGGTGTTCCCTTCTGCACTTCCCGAATCGCCTTGGACAGATCGTGGGAGGAGGTTTGTTTGAGCAGAAACCCCACCGCGCCCAACGCGATCGCCTGCTCGACGTAGGCGTCATCGCTGTGCGCGGAGAGGATGAGCACCTTGGTGCCGGGAACGGCCTTGCGGATTTGCCGGGTGGCTTCCAACCCATTGAGCAGCGGCATCGCGATGTCCATCACGACCACGGCGGGACGAAGTTTCCTGGTCAATTCCACCGCCTGGCGGCCGGTTTGCGCTTCGCCGACCACCTCGATATCGGCTTCGGCCTCCAACAACTTCCGAAACCCCTCGCGAACGATCATGTGATCTTCCGCCAGCAGGACGGTGATGCGTTTCATAAAAACTTGACCCCTGTTGCCGTTCGTTGAACGGAATCTGCGCGCGGATGGTGGTGCCTTTGCCGGGCGCGGATTCGACGCTGAAGCTGCCGCCGACCATCTCGACGCGTTCGCGCATGCCGAGCAGTCCCAATCGCTTGTTCCTCTTGGCGTGCAACACGCGTTCCACCTGAAAGGATTTGCCGTCGTCCTTGATGTTCATGCAAACGGCGCCGCGGAAGTTTCTGGATGCTCACGTCCACCCGGCTGGCTTGCGCATGGCGGGCGACGTTGGTCAGCGCTTCCTGGGCGACGCGATAGAGCACCGTGCGCTTGTCGCCGTCCAGTTTTTCAACCCCCGCAAAAACCGTCAAGCGCATGCGGATGCCCGTCCGTTTGGCAAAGCTTTTCACAAACGAATGCAGGGCGGGAATCAATCCCAGGTCGTCCAACACCGTCGGGCGCAATTCGCGGGCGAACCGATGCACGATGTCCACCGACTTCTCCACCATCCGTTGCGTCGCGGAGATCTTTTTCTGGAGGCCTTTGGTGTTGACCGACGGCCGCCTTCTTCAAGGCCGCCAGCTGGACATTGATGCCCGTCAAGGTCTGGGCGATTTCATCATGCAATTCGCGGCTGATCTTCTTGCGTTCTTCCTCCTGCGCCGAGAGAAGCTGGTGGGACAGATGCCGCAACTGTTCCTGCATTTCCCGCGATTGCTCCAACAACTGGCTGTAGTGCCGCTCGCTGTTCCGCAGGGAATGCTCCACACTCCTTGCGCTGGAGGATTTCCTGTTTCAACTGCCGGTTTGAGACGGCCAGGTCCGCGCTGCGCCGGCGCAGCGTCTGGTTCAGTTCATTCAAGTGGACGCTGGCCTCCCGCGCGGTGCGATGGGTTTTCTCAATCGGGGTGATGGCCTCGGCAAAAAATTTTCCCGCCCGCTTGATCATGTCCAGTTGGGCGCCGGGGGGACAGCCCGGCCGCCAGCGCCAGCAGTGTCTGGTCGTGGATCCGGGCCAGCTCCAGCGTCCCCAGACCGACGGCCATGGCCAGACGTCCCAGTTCGCGCGCCGGCTCCAGGCCCGCCCGCGCGCCGTGCTTCAAGTGTTTGCGCAACGCCGCCCCGTAGCGCCGCGACAACCCGGTCAAATTACGTTTCATGATCGATGCCGAAATCGCGATCGAACCGGCTCATGGTCCTTACCGAATCTTCCACAAGCCGTTGCGTGTTGGCGATCTCTTTTTTGAGGCCCTTGGTGTTGACCATGGCCTCCTGTTTCAATGCCAACAATCTAACATTGATTCCCAGCAACGTCTGGGCAATTTCATCGTGCAACTCGCGGCTGAGCTTCGTTCGCTGGTCTTCGTGCGCCGAGATGATCCGGTGCGTCAGGCGCCGTAAATGTTTTTGCAGACGGCGCGATTCCTCCAGCAACCGGGCATGATGGTCCCCGCTCTTTTTGAGGGACGCCTGCGCCCGCTCGCGCTGGACGATTTCCTTTTTCAAGTGCCGGTGCGAGACAGCCAGATCAGTCGTGCGACGCTCCAGAGTCTTGTTCAGATGCCCCAGGTCGATGGCGGCCTTCTTCGCGGCGCGATGTGTCAGCTCAATCGGGGTAACGGCCTCGATAAAAAAATTTTTTGCGCGCTGGATGGCCCGCTTTCTGACGGCGGATGAATCGCGCGGCGACACCAGCGCCACCAACGCCCGCTCGTGGATCCGGGCGACGTCCAATGTCTCCAGCCCGATGACCACGGCGTAGCGCCCCAGTCCTCGCGCCGGCAGCAGGCTGGCCTGCGGCCCTTGCTTGAGGTGCTTGCGCAACGCCGCTACATATCGTTGCGTCAACCTGTTCAACTTCGCTTTCATAGCTTGTCCCACACCCATGACGAATCAACTGCCATACACTCGGACAATTGGTTGACATCGTCCATGGGGTAAAACCCTACCCGTCAATTGAAACGGACCGTCAAATTGCCATCGAGGCGTTTGGATAAATCGATGGGATCGCCGACGGAGACCGCCAGGGGATTGACCTGGTACGCCCAGACTTGAAAATAAACGGGTTTGGCCTCGCCGTAAATCGTCGCAAACGCGCAGGTCACGGCGTCCGAACCGTGGGCGATCTTGACGCGGCCGATGCGCGGGACATTGTAGCGCGGGTCGAAGGTGAACCATTCCTGCCCGAGATAGACTTCGCAATACGCATGAAAATCCATCGGCGTGCCCGGATCGACGTACCCGATGTCCGGCAGATGGCCGGTCACGTACCGGGCGGGCAGGTTAAAGGCGCGGCACAGCGCGATGGCCACATGGGCGAAATCGCGGCAGACGCCGAACCCACGGGCGATCACTTCCGTAGCGGACAGATCGGTGCGTCCGGAGGCAAAACGGTATTCAATGTGGCTGTGCACCCAATCGCAGATGGCCTGCACCCGTCGCAGGCCGTGCGGGACCTGCCCAAACTGGTTCCAGGCGAAATTCAGCAGTTTATCGGAATCACAATAACGGCTGGGCAACGTGTAGCGCAGCAGTTCGCAGGGCAGTTCGGATACCGGCGGGATATTGGCCGGCGCCTGCCGGCTGTCGGGCAGGGAGGAAACAGCCACCAGCGCATCATGACGGATCTCGTTGCGCCCCGGCATGAGCATCGCGCGATAAGTGATGTTGCCGTGGGAATCCTGGAACTCATACGACGGCAAACTGATGCCGAACGAGAGCTTCTCCTGCAGCACAAGGACCCTGCCTTCGAGCCGCGGTTTGAGCACGAACAACGCCGGAGTCGGCACCGTGGTTTCGTAGACGATGTGACAGCCGACGCGGACGTTCAGATTCAAGGGCGCCAAATTCATTTGTCACTGCCGGGGTCCCGCTTTCTCCGGGATCCCGCTCCCCACTCACCGTCCGGCAATTGCCCGCATTTGTATATACGGTAAAACCCCACCAAGCCAGGTAGGGTTTCACCCCATGGCTGGCCGTCCTTCAATCGCGTAGCGTCGATTGGCAGGTTATGATGAACTCACAAAAGCCATCGCGCGGTTTCACGGTCACCCTGGCGGTTTTGGCCGGGGGATTGCTGGCCGCATCCATCGCTGGCGCATCCGATCCCCTGGAGGATGTGATGCGCTTCGGTGATTTTCCGGCAGGCGACCTCCATCACGTGCTTGAGGGGGAGGTCCTGGGCGCGCGCGGTTCGCTGATGGATTTCCCCAACGGGCTTTCCGCGCAGACCTGCTTCGTGACTCCGGAGGCGGCGCAGGAAACGGTCAGGCGGCTGCTGATGTGGGACCCGTTGCACCACGAAGCGCTGAAGGTGTTCGCCTACCAGTCCGTGCGCGCCCCGTGCGTCGTCGCGGACTTTCACACTCTGAACCTGCAGTCCAGTCAAGGCGCCATCCGCTGGCTGCTGGACAAGACCATGGCCACCACGCCGGACAAATCCGACCTCAACCTGACGCGCGCCGAGGCGCAACAACTCGCCGCCTGTGTGAAGGACAATCCTGATCCGGAGGACATCGGCGCCTGCTGGCGGGAGCTGCTGCAGGGGCGCGTTGCGATGTTCCAGCGGCAGGGCTTCGACGGCCTGCCGCCGTACGAAGCCACCGGGGAAACGGTGTCGCCGGTCCTGCAACTACGCGAGATGCTGGTTGAGCAGCCGGGTGTGGCCCGCGAATTTTCAGCGCTGCTGCACCAGAGCGGGCTGCTCGGAGGCGAACGGGCGCAGGCGCTCACACCGGCGCTTTACTGGACCCTGTTCGAGGCCAACCATCACGCCACGTTGTGCCTCGGCGCGATCTATCTGTTGCCGCAAGGCGACCGCTACCAGGTCCTGGACGTGCAGTATTATGTCAGCGGCAAATACTACGCCGCCGCGACGTTGTCCGAGATTTGGCCGATCCGGGTGGGCGAGAAAACAGGGGCGCTGGTCTGGCGGGGTGATTTCGTGGCCGCCCCGACGCTGGCCTACGCCGGCGGACTTGATCGGATGATCTACGGCGCGGTCCTGCTCCAGGAGATCAAGAAAGTGGTCCATTGCTTCCAGGACGACCTCAGGGCCGCCCACTAGGACGGTAGGGTTCTGCCTTATAGCACGTCGTCTCCCCTTCGCGTAGCTTGAGTTCAACCCAAAGCTGTAACAACCACCAAGGACACAAAGAGTATGAAAAGAGTAATGAAGGTAAACTACCCGCTGGCGCTGGCGCTGGCCGCGGGGATGCTCGCATTCACCAGCGGGCCTGCACGCGCTTCCGACACAGACGACCGTATCGAGTCTTCGTTCAAGACGTCTTATGCCTATAAGACCTATCTGAAGGACGAAAACATCAAGATCGCCGCCAAGGACGGAGACGTCATCCTGTCAGGCAGCGTGGGCAACGAAACCCACAAACCGATGGCCCAGGACATCGCCGAAGCCCTGCCGGGCGTCCGGAATGTGGACAACCGCATCACCGTCACCGGCGACCGTCCCACGGAGAATTCGGACACGTGGGTCAGCATGAAAGTGAAAAGCGCGCTGCTGTTCCATCGCAGCGTGAGCGCCGGCAAGACGGAGGTCTATGTCAAGGAAGGCGTCGTGACGCTGAAAGGCGAAGCCGCCAACCAGGCCCAAAAAGACCTGACCACCGAATACGCCAAGGATGTTGACGACGTCAGAAGCGTCGACAATCAGATGACGGTGGCCACGATCGACACGAGGCCGGACGAAACCGTGGGCGCGACGATTGACGACGCGTCGATCACGGCCCAGGTAAAGACCTCGCTGCTGTCGCATCGCTCGACCGGCGTCCTCCGGACCAAGGTCCAGACAACCGGCGGTGTGGTCACGCTGGGCGGCATTGCCAGGAACGACGCCGAGAAGGCCCTGGTCACCAAGCTCGTCTCCGACATTAACGGAGTGAAGAGCGTGATCAACAACATGACCGTTGAGGCAACCGTGTCCAGTAACAACTAGACATCCACTCATTGCTTGCTGGTGCGAGGCCAAACGCGCGCGCCAGCCGGCAGTGAAACCAAGAGAAACCGAAAGGAGCACCATATGTTGTACACAATCGCAGTCGTACTGATCGTTCTGTGGCTGCTGGGACTGGTCACCAGTTACACCATGGGCGGGTTTATTCACGTCCTGCTCGTGGTCGCCGTGATCATGATCCTGGTCAACGTCATTCAGGGCCGCAGAGTCGTGTAGGAAGCAGTTAACGAAGCAACCTGGAGAATCACAATGAGTCCAAGAACCGCAATCGCAGCCATCCTGATCACCCTGGGCGCCGTGGTGCTCGCGTACTCAGGCGTCACGTACAACACCCCCGGAAAACCCGTCAATTTCCTGGGCGTGCACGTGGAGACCACCCACAGCCACTTCATCCCCCCGGTTGCCGGCGCGCTTGCGCTGGTCGGCGGGATTGTCCTGTTGATCGTGGGATCATCCACCCGAAGAGTCTAACAAGACGGGCCGCAAGAGCGCGGAGGACCGATGGCCATGGGAAGTTTCGACAAAGCGAGATGCAAACGGATCCTTTGGGACGGGACCGGTCTCGTCCTGGGCGCGCTCTGGTGGCTGAAATGGGCGATCCTGGCGCTGATCATTACCATGATCGCCGTCATGATCATCAAGCATTAGCGCGCCCGCCGGCACATTCAACACAACGGAAGACAACGACATGAACAAACCATCAGACATGATGACACGGCGCATCCAAATCGCGCTTAAATCAGGCAAATTGAAGCTCGACGGCACGTACACGGTCCCGCAACTGGCGGCCACCATCGGCGCCACGCGCCCCCAACTCCGCCAGGCCGTCAACCGGGAGTACGGCTCGATCAGCCTGTTCTGCGCGCATCTCGGATTCACCGGCAAAGTTTGATCAATCGCCCTCACGGCCTTCCGATGGCCGATCCACGGGCCGGCGGCGGTTTTCATCTCGCGCTCCTTCCTGTAGCCGGAAACACGGGAACGCGTGCAGGCAACATGGGGTGTTTACCCCATACAAAGGCGCCGGCATCAGCCCCATACTGCAGCGGATACATCCGTGGACAAATCATCCCAAATTCGAAAGATCGCGTTCCTCGGCGATTACCTGCCGCGCAAGTGCGGCATTGCCACGTTCACCTCCGACCTGCTTTCCGCCGTGGCAACCGAACACCCGCTCACCCAGTGCTTCGCCGTGCCGGTCAACGACATTGCCGGCGGCTATGAGTACTCCCCTGTCGTCCACTTCGAGATTGAGGAGCAGGATCTATCGTCCTACCAGCGCGCGGCGGACTTCCTGAACATCAGCAACGTCGACATCGTCTGCCTGCAACATGAGTTCGGCATTTTCGGCGGCCCGGCGGGCAGTCACGTGCTGGCGCTGTTGCGCGAACTGCGAATGCCGGTCGTGACGACGCTGCACACCGTGCTGCGCGAGCCGAACGCCGATCAGCGGCGCGTGATGCAGGAACTGATCACGCGATCCACGCGGCTGTTGGTCATGGCGGAGCGCGGACGGCAATTGTTACAGGAGGTCTACCAGGCGCCGCCGGCCAAGATCGACCTGATCCCGCACGGCATTCCCGACATTCCGTTTGTCGATCCCAACTATTACAAGGACCAGTTCGGCGTGGCGGGCCGGGTGGTGCTGCTGACGTTCGGGTTGCTTTCGCCGAACAAGGGCATCGAGCACGTGCTCAACGCGCTGCCGCAGATCCTGGCGGAGTTCCCTGACGTGGTGTACCTCGTCCTCGGCGCCACACACCCGAACGAGGTCCGCGAGCAGGGCGAGGCCTATCGTCTCCGGCTCGAGCGCCTGGCCAAGAAGAACAAGGTCCAGAAGAACGTCATTTTTTACAACCGGTTTGTCGAACTGGATGAACTCAAGGAGTTCATCGGCGCGGCCGACGTGTACATCACGCCGTACCTGAACGAAGCGCAGATCACCTCGGGCACCCTGGCCTACACCTTTGGCGCCGGCAAAGCGGTGGTCTCGACCCCTTACTGGCACGCGTCGGAATTGCTGGCCGACGGCCGCGGCGTGCTGGTGCCGTTCGGCGACGCCCCGGCCATCGCCCGCGAGGTCATCAGCCTGCTGCGCGACGATACCCGCCGGCACGCGATGCGCAAGAACGCTTACAAGCTCGGCCGCGAGATGGTCTGGAGCAACGTGGCCCGGTTGTACATGCGCTCTTTCGAGCTGGCGCGGATCGAGTGCGCGGTGTTGTCCCGCAAATCGTTCGATACAAAGACGCTGGACCAGCAACCACAGGAGTTGCCCGGACTGAAACTCGACCACCTGGCGCGGATGACCGATTCCACGGGGCTTTTTCAACACGCCATTTTTACCGTGCCGAATTTTTCCGAAGGCTACTGCACCGACGACAACGCGCGCGCCTTCATTCTCGCCGTCCTGCTGGATGAATTGGGGGAAGACACGGAGCGGGTGCGGACGATGGCCACGACCTACGCGGCGTTTCTGCACCACGCGTTCGACCCCCGGACGAAGCGGTTCCACAATCATCTGAGCTTCGACCGGCGCTGGCTCGATGAACAGGGCTCGGAGGACTCGCATGCCCGGGCGCTCTGGGCGCTGGGCATGGGCGTGGGACGCTCGCCCTACCGGAGTTTTCAAGTCATGTCGGGACAAATCTTCGCCGAGGCGTTGCCCAGCGCCGCGGTGTTCACCTCGCCACGCGCCTGGGCGTTCACGCTGCTCGGGATCAACGAGTACTTGCAGCGCCTGAGCGGGGACCGGTCCGCCAGCCAGATCCGCGACCTCCTGATCACGCGGCTGATGGAGCTGTTCGACCACACGGCGCGGCCCGATTGGCCCTGGTTTGAAGACGCGCTTTCCTATGACAATGCCAAACTCGCCCATGCCTTGATCGTCAGCGGGCGGGCGACGGGGCAAAAACCGGCGTTCGAACGCGGCCTGCAGACGTTGCGCTGGCTCGCGGAAGTGCAAACGGCGGAGAGCGGCGATTTCCGCCCCATCGGCAGCAACGGATTCCATCAGCGCAACGGGCCGCGCGCGCTGTTCGACCAGCAGCCCATCGAAGCGCACGCCATGGTGTCGGCCTGCCTGGAAGCCTATCGGGCCACGTCGGATGAGTGGTGGTACACGGAGGCGCAACGCGCTTTCGATTGGTTTCTCGGCTGGAATGATCTCGGCCTGGAAGTGTATTCGTCCAACACCGGCGGCTGCCGCGATGCGCTGCACGTCGACCGCGTCAACCAAAACCAGGGCGCGGAGTCCAGCCTGGCCTTCCTGCTCTCCCTGGCGGAAATGCGGCTCATGCAAAACGCCGTCACGGCATTCAATCACCCGATCTCCTAGGCGCACCCACACAATGATGGCCACCAACGTCCAACGCACCAAGGTCGTCCTCTCCCCGGACCGGACACGGGTGCTGCTCCGTCCCTTTCTCCAAACAAACGACCGGCGGGCAATCAATCTCTGCGCCCAGATCATGGCGATCCCCGAAAGCGACGTGCCAGGGCTGCTCAAGGAAGTCATGGCCGAATTTGGCGAGCGCCATGTAAAAATCGACGCGTTCCTCAAGCGGCGCTTCGAACGGGTCCGCCCCTCCCTGCCCGCCGGCGCGACAGTGTCTGAAGAACGGAAGCTGTTGCTTGGCGCGTATTTCACCCATGAGTATTCGCTGGAGGCGGCGGCGCTGTTCAATCCCTCCATCGTCCCGCACCCCGACCAGTCGGACCTGCCGCCAGGCTCGCTGCGATTTATCCTCAGTTTGCGGGCCACGGGCGAAGGGCACATTTCATCGATCACCTTTCGCACCGGCTTCCTCGATCACGCGGGGAACATCACCATTAACACCCCCACCCGCTACAGTCTCGAACCGGCGCAAGTGCCCAATGCATCGTACGACAAGCACCTGTTCGAGTGGAAAATCCAGGAGCTTGGCCTGGCGGGCGATTTCAGCCGGCGCGCCCTGGAAGGACTGGGTGACGCCTTCACTGTGGAAGAACTCCATACGACCATTCTGGCCACGGTGAAACATCTCCGGGCCCGCGACCAGGAAACCCAGTCAGCCGCCAGAAAACTGCTGATGCTGGCGCAATCGAATTACGAGGTGCAATTTCCGGCGGACTCGCGCCTGTCCGAACGCGTGCTGTTTCCCACCACGCCGTCGCAAAGCAACGGGATCGAGGACGCCCGCTTCGTCCTCTTTACCGACGACGACGGAGCCACGATGTATTACGCCACCTATACCGCGTATGACGGGAAACTGATCCTCCCGCAGTTTATTGAGACATCCGATTTTCTCCACTTCAAATTCATCACGCTCAATGGCGCGGCTGTGCAAAACAAAGGCATGGCGCTCTTCCCGCGAAAAATCAAGGGCCGCTACGCCATGCTCGGCCGCCAGGATTCCGAAAACCTCTACATGATGTTTTCCGATCATCTGCATTTCTGGCAGACCACACAACTCCTCTTGAAGCCGAAGTTCCCCTGGGAATTCATCCAATTGGGCAACTGCGGTTCCCCGATTGAAACCGAGGCCGGCTGGCTCGTGCTCAGCCACGGTGTCGGGCCGATGCGCAAGTATTGCATCGGCGCGTTCCTGCTCGACCGGGACGACCCGGCCAAAGTCATCGGCCGCCTGCGCGAGCCGCTGATCAAGCCAAACGAAAACGAGCGGGAAGGCTACGTGCCCAACGTCGTGTACTCCTGCGGCAGCCTCCTGCGCGGCCGCCACTTGATCATCCCCTACGCAATGTCCGACTACGCCACCACCTTCGCCACGTTGTCGCTCGATGACGTACTGGCCGCGATGGAATAAGACCGTTGACAATCAAAAGGAACCGAATGACCACAGAATCCAAAGCCTGCGAAACAGCGTTCTGCTTCACGACAACCGGCGGCCGCCTCCTGATTCAACGAATCGCCGAGATCGAAAAATCGGCCCTGAGCAATATCCAAAGCGGCAAATCCCTTGATCGCGTCGTCTCAGGTGCACTGCTATCTCTGAAAGACGCCTGTAACGCCGCGCGTGCCTGCGTCGCCTGAGAATCCGCGGCATTGCTCAGGTAATCATCGGTGCCCTTGTCCAACTCCGCTTGCAGCACGACGGCATTGGCGTGCCGGCAGTCCGGATCGCGTTCCATCGCGCGCAGGACAACTTCGCACAGCTTAACTGTCCAGAGCGCTGCCCTGTCGCCGCAGAGGTTGCGCGTTCGCCCCCCATCACTCCCGCCAATTTTCTTTTTTACGTAATTTTCCGTCTTTGGGTTGAGAGTCAGGTTTTAGAGGAGCCGGTTTTGGCTGAACCTGATATCGTTGGACAATTCCTTTGAGTTCGACCTCCACTCTGAAATCGAACTCGACCGTGTCATTTTCCTGCATTTGCAATGGCGGAGTAACGCTAAAGACGCGTGCGAAAGTGAAACCATCGAATCGCGCCGGTCACTTCGCTCATTTCGCCCAAAATCGGGGTTCTGCTCTTTTGACTGAAACGACCAGGCAAAACGGTTGCGGGATGGCGAAATTGTGGTACTGTAGCCGCAATGATATATGCAGTAGGCATTTGTCAGACGGCCCCCGGGGCCGTTCGGACGGGGCAAAGCCCGCGCTTACCAAGCGCGACTACAGCCTTTGGTGCCCTTGGTACCTTGGTGGTGAAACTCCCCTGCCCGGAAACCCAACCCGCCTTCGCCTGGCCTTCCGCCTTCGCAGGGCCTTCGGCGGACACGACGGCGGACAGGGCGCGAGGTAGGGGCCCGCGGTTGCAGCGTACAGGGCATCGGCACGGCTCGCCGGGAGGCTCGCCCTCCCCGCTGGCACTAACCACTAGCCACTGGCCACCAGCCACTACCCCTCCGGCCCAATACGGCCTAATACGACCTAATACGGCCTTAAATCTTTCTTCTCCCAACCAGCCTGCCATCCGCGAAATCTGCGCAACCTCTGTATCTGCAGCTCTTTACACATCTGCGGTGAGGGTCCGAGGCCCGGAATCGACGTCCGGCCACGTCAAACCTGGTCAAACCCAGTCAAACCTAGTCCAACCTAGTCCAACCTAGTCCAACCTTAAATTTTCGTGAAACCCGTGTAATCCGTGGAAGAAATCCCGCCATTCGGGCCGATTCGTGTTGACCGGACCACTCTTTTCGAGCCAGGGTTGTGTTAGTCCGAGGCCATTCATTTTGCACTCGGTTTCTGAGTTTGTCCATCCCCGACGCAGGGAGGGCGTAGCCCGACCGGAGACGGGGATGGGGTTGGTTGGGCCGCGAAGCGCGCCGGACTCTGGTAGCCCAGTTGGCTGTGCGGTCGCTGTTGATTGTAGTCACGGCGGAAGTCTTCGATGATCACGCGGGCTTCAGTCAGGGTCCACAGTTGCTCGCGATTCAAACACTCGTCCCGGAAGCGGCCATGGAAGCTCTCCACGAAGCCGTTCTGCCAGGGACTACCCGGGTCAATGTAGAGCGTCCTGATCTGGTTATCTCTCAACCACCGCTGGACGGCTTGGGCGATGAACTCCGGCCCATTGTCGGAGCGCAGATACTGGGGCGCTCCGTGCTCCTGGATCGCCTGCTGCAGCCACGCCAGAACGTCGCGGGCTTTGAGTGCCCGATCCGCCCGCAGGATATGGCACTCGCGGGTGTATTCGTCGAGGATCGTCAGCATGCGCAAGGCCCCGCCGCGCACGGTGGCATCGGCGATGAAGTCCCACGTCCACACCTGCCCGCGCTGTGTCGCCTTGGTTGGTAAACCCGTGGAGACGCCCCGCCGGGGGATCTTTCGCCTGGTTGGCGGCACCCGCAGGCCCTCCTGTCGACGCAGTCTCTGGATCACACGCTTGCCCACCGGCCAGCCTTCTTGCCGCAGGAGCGCCGCGATCCGTCGATAGCCATAGCGCGGGTGCTGGTCGGAGAGGTCCCGCAACCGTTCCACCAGTTGCTGGCGACGCGGCGTTGGTGGCCGACCACGATACCAATACGTCGACCGCGCCAATCGCAGGATACGGCAGGCGGCACGCCCGGAGCACACCCCGGCCGCCACAATCGTCAGCGCCAGGTCCCGTCGATGCCCCGGGCTTAGAGTTTTTTTTCGCACAACGCCTCCAACACCCGGTTCTTCAACAGCGACTCCGCCAGCATCTTCTTGAGTTCACTGTTCTCCCGTTCCAATTCCTTCAGCCGCCGAGCATCGTTGACTTCGAGTTGCCCGAATTGCTTCTTCCAGCGATGGAAACTCACATCCGAGATGTTGTGTTCCCGGCAGACTTCAAGGATCGATTTGCCCGTGTCAGCCTCTCGCAGGATGCGAATCTTCTCTTCGGTCGTATACCGCTTGCCTTTCATTCTGGGTCCTTTCTCCTGGCCCCAGACTAACATCACAAGCGGCTCGAAAAAGCGAGGTCACGTCAATTACGGAGGATCGTGTCTCGCCATTCCGGCCTTGTCGTCTCAGATGACCTTGCCAAACCAAATTTGCGTTTCGCGCCTCTCATTAACCGTTCCCGTCGCTTTGGCATGGCTGGTCGAATCTCGAACACAGAGGTCGGATGAGTATTTTGACCATACGAGTATTGCCGGATTATGGAGGGGTAACCCCTTTACTGGCAATTCCACTGGCACTCGGCTCTAGTTTCGTCTCCAACTGCTTGGGGCACAGGCGCCGGGAAGATGGAGCCGATGGTCGGGATCGAACGCTCAATCCTCGGTCTTATTGATGTTCTGACGCCTTATACACAACAACTTGGCCACCACTCAAGCACTATCCAGAACTACTCGTTCACTACCCCGCCACTACTCGCTTACTGGCAATTTTACTGGCAGTTGGAAGGCGGCGGTCGCGCTAGGACTCGAACCTATGACTCTTGCAATGCCCGCTTGGGCGCAGTTGGCCATGTTCACAACTGGGTCCGCGAGATTTGGGCGCAAACTGGCGCTTTCCGGTTACGGATGCGCGCTGTCCGGACCCGCTTCGTTCGCGCGCGCACCGACGACGGAGCCGTTGGGCAATCGCACGAAATCACCGGCCTCGTCAGCCGTGAGGCGGGTTGGTGGTTTTTTGTACTCCAAATTGACCGTGGTCTCTTCGCCTGGTTCAATGATCACCTTTACGCGGACTATTCCATAGTACTCGGAGGGTGCCAGGACGATGTAGGTGCCCGCCGGCAACTCGACCAGGGCCGGGTCTTCGTCATGAATGCTGATGGAATTGGCCACCCGCTTCACGAGTTTGTTGTCCGGCGAGTAAACGGAGTATCCGGAATGAGGATAATAATACGTGTCGCCGTCGTCGTGCTCTTCCGTCGCTGAGTAGACCGTGAGATAACCCGTCAGGGGCAGTTTGCCGGCGGATTGCTTCTCAGGCCCGACGGGACCGAGCACGAGGGGACCTCTTGTCGCGGCACAGGCAACCAGCGCGGGCAGCATGCCCGCCATCAGCCAAACAACCAATCGATTTTTCATGGGACTCCTTTTATTTGTATCTAGTCGCGTTCAAATTCATTTCCAGGCAGCACCGAAGACCCGATCATTGGTTCGCGGCGGTTTCCGCATCCGCCCGCCACCCGACGCGGCGCCCGTCCGGCAAGCGCACGGCATCGGTCGGATCGGGGGCGCCTTTCGGCCAGGAACCGCCACCTTCGAGATGCAAGGTGGTTGTCCGATTTACCGCGATGACCACGGGTACTGTCACGACGCCGTAACCGTTTGCATTGGCAACAACGTGATAGGCGCCAGGCGGCAGATTCACTCGCGTAGGATCTCCCATCATTTTGCCCGTGTCGTTATGGACTTTTTCCAGTAGCTTTCCGTCTTCAGTGAAGACCCGATAGTCCGAGTAGTGGTGGCGATCTTCGAAATCGCCCATGCTTGGCGCGTGAACGTCATAGGCCGAATACACCAGCAGCGTGCCCTGCGGGACAGCGGCTGTGGCTTGAACGGAAGCCGGGCCCACAGGCGCAAGAACGATCCCGTGCTGCGCGGACGCGCAGCCGACCAGCAGCAGCGACGCCGAGAGCGTGAGAAAAACAGAGTGTGTTTTCATAAGGCCCATTTGCCACAACTCCCTGCCCGATGAAAGTTTCTGAACGAAATTTAATGCGGCATTCGTGATGGTTTAATGCGGGTCTGCTAGGGTGTTGGTGTCACGAAAGTTGAAACGGGACCCGTCTGGATCGAGAATGAACGATGGACGGGTGTAATGGTCGAACCTCAATATCGGGAGTCGCAGATGCGCCTGTTGCTGGTAGAGGATGAACGCAAAGTGGCCGATGTGATCGCTCGCGGATTGCGGGCCGAGCGGTTCGCCGTCGATGTCGTCTACGACGGGGACAGCGGCTGGGATATGGCCTCCCGCGTCGACTACGACGTGATCATTCTCGACTTGATGCTTCCCGGCCTGCACGGGACCGAATTGCTCCGCCGCCTCCGGAAAAAGGGCAACAGCGCCGCCGTGCTGGTGCTGACCGCCCGCGATGCCACGCGCGACAAGGTGGAAAATTTCGAAGCGGGCGCCGACGATTACCTGACCAAGCCGTTCGCGTTCGCCGAATTGCTCATGCGGGTCAAAGCGTTGTTGCGGCGTCCGCCGGCCGGGCACTCGCACGTGTTGCGCGTGGCCGACCTGGAAGTGGACCGCCTCTCTCAGCAGGTGCGCCGCGCAGGCAAACGCATCGAGCTGACCTCCAAGGAATACGCCCTGCTCGAATATCTGGCGTCACACGCCGGCCGCACCCTGTCCCGCACAATGATTGTGGAGCATGTCTGGGACGAGAGCTTTGAGGGGCTGACCAACATCGTGGACGTTTACGTGCGCCATCTGCGCGAGAAGGTGGACGAGCCGTTCGAACACAAACTGATCCACACCGTGCGTGGCGCGGGCTACTGTCTGACGGACGAGGCGGAGGCATGACCACGCACTCCATTCGGTTCCGGCTGATCGCCTGGTATGCCGGGTTCTTGACGGGTGTGTTTCTGTTGTTGGCGACGGTGATGATGCTGGGGCTGCGCCATTATATGGAGGACAGCCTGGGAGAGACGCAGAGGCGGCGTGCCCGGCAAATCGCCGATACGTTGCTGCCCAATTTAAACCAGACGGGCGAGGCTTTGCTGACCGGCGAGATCAACTCGCTCTATGCTCCGGACATCAACGACCGTTTCATCCGCGTCAGCCGCCCCGACGGCAGCGTGCTCTATATGTCGGGCCTGCCCAAGGACCGGAGCTTTGATCCAAGCGGCCTGCGCCCGCCCGCGCCGGCGTTCGGCGCCGGTTCGCTCCGGAAGCAGACGTTGGCCGACGGAAAAACGTTGCTGGTGGCGGCCGTAAATTTTCAGGCGGCCGGCGGCGGGCGCTACGTCGTCGAGGTCGGCGCGCCGACGGCATCCATCGAAGCGATGCTGGATCAATTGCTCGTGCTGCTGGTCATCGGGTTGCCCGTTGTGTTGCTGGTGGCGGTGGGCGGCGGTTATTTTCTGGTGGGACGCGCGCTGGCGCCGGTGGACCAGATTGCCCGCAAGGCCGAGCAGATCACCCAGCATAATCTGGGCGAACGCCTGCCCGTGCCGCGCACGGCAGACGAACTGGAGCGGCTCTCGCTCTCGCTCAATCACATGATCCGGAGATTGGAGGACGCCTTGCTCAATTCCCGGCGGTTCGTCGCGGATGCTTCCCATGAGTTGCGCACGCCGCTGACGGTCCTGCGCGCGGAGTTGGAGAACATCGTTTCCGAGAAACAGGCGGCGCCCGGTTTGCGCGAGACCATCGGCAGCATGCTGGAAGAGGTCGAACGGCTCGCGGACATTGTCGAAGGGCTGTTTGCCATTTCACGGCTCGACGCCGGGGAGGCGCAGGCGGAGTGGGTGCCATTCGATTTGGCGGAATTGGCTGTGACAACGGCCGACCAGATGAGCCTGTTGGCCGAAGACAAAGGCATCTCGGTCTCCTGTGACGCAAGACGGCGCGTGATGGTGGAGGGGGACCGCGCGCGGATGAAACAGGCCGTGGTGAACCTGCTGGACAACGCCATAAAGTACACACCCAGGAAAGGCGCGATCAACTTGCGCGTCACCGCCGTCAACGGCCATGCTGAATTGGAAGTGTCCGACAACGGCATCGGCATCCCTCCGGAAGCAATCCCCCACGTCTTTGAGCGGTTCTTCCGCGTCGACAAGGCGCGGACGCGTGATCCGGGCGGGGCGGGCCTGGGGCTGTCCATCGTCAAATCAATCTGCACCGCGCACGGAGCCGAGGTGGAGGTGGAAAGTGACAGCGGAGGCAGCCGGTTCCGAATCAAAATACCGGTGAGCGGACATTCATCGGGGTAAGCATGCAAAGCGACCGGCAACAGCAGAACAACGATGGCAGTCAATCGGCACTGGGAAAAACAGCCTCCCGCAACAGGCGCCACTGGTGGCTGGGCGCCGCCGTGGCTCTTTGTCTGATGGGCGCGGCCCTGGTGTCTCCTTTGTTTGTCAGGGCGGACCACACGAAGGACGCACCGCTGATTCTTCCGGTGGCTGTCGCCAAAGTCGTCCGGACGGACCTGGCCCAGGCGGTGGAATTTGACGCGGAATTCCGCCCCTATCAGGAAATCGATCTGCACGCAAAAGTGGCCGGGTTTGTCAAAGCCATGTATGTGGACATCGGCGATCGTGTGAAGGAAGGGCAACTCCTGGCGGCGCTGGAGGTGCCCGAACTACAGGATGACATTGACCACGCCCAGGCCGTGGAAAAGCGTACCGAAGACGACGTGCAGCGCGCCGAGGCGGCATACGATGAGGCGCATCTGGCCTACACCCGTCTGGCTGGCGTGGAAAAGGCCCAGCCTAACTTGGTTGCCCAGCAGGACATTGATGATGCGCACGCCAAAGACCAAGTCGCCGCGGCGGCGGTTGCCGAGGCGAAACAGGAAGTGGACGTGGCCAAGGCCGACGTGGACAAGCTCAACGCCATGCAGGCGTACACCCAAATCACCGCTCCGTTCGCGGGGGTGATCACCAAACGGGAAGCCGACCCGGGCGCATTGATCCCCGGTGGCACAGCCAACAGTCAGACAATGCCGCTGCTGCGGTTGTCGCAAAACGATCTCCTGCGATTGACCTTTCCCGTGTCCGTTTCCTATGTGTCACGCATCCAGGTCGGCCAGCCAGTCCAAATCAACGTCCAGTCCAGCGGCAAGACCCTCTCGGGCACCGTCTCCCGCTTTACACGCAAGGTGGACACTGCCACGCGAACGATGGACGTGGAAGTGGATGTGCCCAATCCCGATTTGACGCTCGTGCCGGGGGAGTACGCCTCCGTCTCGTTGGAACTGGAGCGCCGGGACAACACCCTGGCCGTGCCGGTGGGCGCCGTTTCCCGTAAGGAGACCGCGACGGTCTATGTAGTGGACCGGCAGAACGAAATCCAGGAGCGGACGGTGACCTTGGGGTTGGAAACTCCCGAGTTGGTGGAAGTCCTCCATGGTATCAACGAGGGCGAATTGGTCATGGTTGGCGGCATAAGCCAGGTCCAACCCGGCCAGAGGGTGGACCCAAAAGTTGTGGATGTCGCGGCGCTGCCTTGAGCGGAGACGCCGCACGGATTATGAAAAACAAGCTTACGGCGGAACAATTGGAAGCGCTGCGGCGTCTGGACACCTGCACGGTGGCCAACACGATTGAAATCTTTGAGACCCGCCTGTTCAACGAAGGGTTTTGCGACGCGCGCATCCGCTGCCTGTTCCCGGAGCACCCGCCCATGGTCGGCTACGCCGTCCCGATCAAAATCCACTGCTCCACACCGCCGATGCAGGAGCACAGCTACTTGGATCGTACGGACTGGTGGAATTACATCCTGACGATCCCCGCGCCGCGCGTCGTGGTCGCTCAGGATGCGGACCCCCAACGAGGCCTCGGGTCGTTTCTGGGCGAGGTGCACGTGAACATTCTCCTGGCGCTGGATTGCGTGGGAGCGGTGACCGACGGGGCCGTGCGCGACGTGCAGGCCGTGGCGGCCACGGGATTTCATTTCTTTGCCGGCAACCTGTCCGTCTCGCACGCCTATGCGCACATCGTGAGCATCGGTGAGCCGGTGGAAATCGGCGGCTTGAACATTAAGCCCGGCGACCTGTTGCATGGTGACCGGCACGGCGTGCTGTCTATCCCCAGGGAAATTGCTGCTGAGATTCCGGTCGCGGCCAAAAAGATCGTTGAGAGGGAACGCCGCCTGATCGCCTTGTGCCGGTCGGGTGAGTTTTCCCTGGAAAAACTCCGGGCCGCCGTCAAACGAACATGATCCCGCCCGCGGCGGTCCTTCGATGAATTGAGAACTTCATGACACGGTTTGCCCTCAAGTATCCATTTTTTGTGATGGTGCTCTGCCTGATCACCGTCGTGGTCGGCGTCACCAGTTTGCTGCGCATGCCCGTGGACTTGTTCCCGCCGATCAACATCCCCGTGGTGGTTGTGACCACCTTTTACGCCGGCATGCCGCCGGAAGACATAGAAAACGACATTACCGGCACGTTTGAGCGCTTCTTCACGCTCGGTAGCGGCATCGACCACATTGAATCCCGCTCGCTGCCCGGCGTCAGCCTGATCAAGGTCTATTTCCAGCCGGGGTTCAATGCCGACACGGCCGTCAGTGAGATCGCCAATCTCGCCGCGGCAAACCTGCGCCGCCTGCCGCCGGGCACGCTGCCTCCCGTGGTGTTGAAGTTCGACGCCTCCAGCCTGCCTGTTTGCCTGATCACGCTCAAAGGCAAGGGGCTGAACGAAACGCAATTGCGCGACCTCGGCCAGTACAACGTCCGCAACCAAATCGCGACCGTGCCCGGCTCCGCCGTGCCCCCGCCCTTCGGCGGCAAGTACCGCCAGATCATGGTGTACGTCGACCCGCTCAAATTGGAGGCGCATCAATTGAGTGTCATGGATGTGGTGCGGACGGTCAACGATTCCAATCTCATCATGCCCGCCGGCGACGTGAAGATCGGGCCGCTGGACTACAACTTGTACGCTAACAGCCAACTGGAGACCGTGAAGGACATCGACCGCCTTCCATTGAAAACCGTTGGCGATTCGTCGGTCCTGGTGGCCGACGTGGGACACGCCGAGGACGGACATCAAATCCAGACAAGCCTCGTGCGCGTCGATGGCCAGCGTTCGGTCTATCTGCCGATTCTCAAACAGGGCGGCGACGCCAACACCATCGCCGTGGTCAACGGCATCAAGGACGCGCTGTCGCGGCTGGTGGATGTGCCGAAGGAATTGATCGCCAAGGTCGTCTTCGACCAGTCGATTTTTGTGAAGACCGCCATTGAGAACCTGCTTCATGAAGGCGGCATTGGCCTGGTGCTGACCGGCTTGATGATTTTGATCTTTCTGGCGAGCACGCGCGCGACGGTGGCCGTGTTTTTGTCGATCCCCTTGTCCGCCCTGGCGACCTTCATCGCGTTGCAACTGGGAGGGGGAACGATCAACTCGATGATCCTCGGCGGTCTGGCCCTGGTGTTCTCGCGTCTGATCGACAACTCGGTTGTCGTGTTGGAGAACATTTTTCGCCACCTGGAATTGGGCGAGACGCCGGAGGTTGCGGCAGAGAAAGGCGGCGAAGAAGTGGCGTTGCCGGTGCTGGCCGCCACGTTGACGACCGCAGTGGTGTTTTTTCCCGTGGTGCTGCTGTACGGCGTCAGCAAGTTTCTCTTCACGGCCCTGGCGCTGGCTGTCGTGCTGGCCCTAGCGGCCTCATACGTGGTGGCGATGACGGTGGTGCCGCTGTTCTGCGCCCGGTTCATCAAATCAGCCCACGGACAGCCGGAGCACGGACACGAAACTCCCGGTGCTGCCGGCAACCTGTCGCGGGGCCAGCGGTTCAACGCCGCGTTCAATAGGAAGTTCACCAGCCTGCTGGACCAGTACGGGCACGCCCTGCAGTGGTCTATGGCGCGCCCGGTCACAACCTTGCTCGCGCTGGCCGCGTTGTTCGTTCTCAGTCTCGGTATTTTTCCATTTGTCGGGGTCTCCTATTTTCCGCGCACCGATCCGGGACAATTCGTCATCAACCTCAAGGCGCCCACGGGAACGCGCCTGGAGATGACCAACGAAATGATCAAGAAAGTGGAGGCCATCGTGCGCCAGGTGGTCGAGCCGGGCGACTTGGGCGTGGTTGTCTCCAATCTCGGCATCACGCCGGACTTGTCCGCCATCTATACCAGCAACTCCGGTGTGCATACCGCCTTCGTCCAGGTCGGCCTGACGGAACACCACCACGTCGGCAGCTACGAATACATGGACCGTGTTCGCAAACGTCTCGCCGGCGAACTGCCGCAGTTGAGCGCCTATTTCCAATCGGGCGGCCTGGTGGACGCGGTGTTGAACATGGGATTGCCGGCGCCGATTGATTTGCAGGTCAGCGGCTCGCACTTGGAAGCTGATCACCAGCTCGCCGCCGACCTGGCGCGCAAGATCCGCGCCGTCCCCGGCATCAGCGACGTGTTGATCCCCCAGGACGTGGATTATCCCGCGATCAAGCTGGACGTGGACCGCGAGCGCGCCAGCGAATTGGGGCTGAGTTCCCGGGAGATCATTGGCAACGTCATCAGCGCCCTGACATCCGATGGTATGATTGCCCCCAGTTACTGGGTTGACCCAAAGAGCGGCAACGAATACATGCTCACTGTCCAGTATTCGGAGAATCGCGTGGCGAACATGGATGATTTGCGCGCCATCCCCCTGCGCGCGTCGCTGAACCGCAATACCACCCGGCTGGATGCCGTTGTGCATGTTCGGCACATCTATTCACCAACGGAGGTGGACCACTACCAGCTGCAGCGGGTCATCGACGTGTTCGTCGCGCCCAAGGGCGAAGACCTGGGGAGGATCGTCAGCGCCATCAACAAGATCGTGGCCGCGACGACCTTGCCGGAAGGCGCGCGTGTCACGCTGCGCGGGATGGTGCAAGGGATGCAGGCCTCCTTCCGGAGTTTCGGTCTGGGCCTGATCCTGTCGGTGATTCTGGTGTACCTGATCCTCGTCGCCCAGTTCAAATCCTGGATCGATCCGCTGCTGATTCTGCTGGCTGTGCCGACCGGGTTGACCGGGGTGTTGGTGATTCTGTTTCTCACCGGCACGACGCTGAACGTGATGTCCCTGATGGGCGTGGTGATGATGGTGGGCATCGTGGTGTCGAACAGCATCCTCATCGTGGAATTCACCCACCGGCTCCGGGAGGACGGCAAACCGTTGCGCGAGGCCGTGGCCCTGGCGTGCCGGGTGCGTTTGCGTCCGATTCTGATGACATCGCTGGCCACGCTGATTGGATTGCTGCCCATGGCCATGAAACTGGGCACAGGCTCGGAGGCTTATGCGCCGCTGGCGCGGGCCATCATTGGCGGGCTGGCCGTGTCGGTTGTGCTGACGATGTTCATCGTGCCTGTGGCGTACCTGCTGGTGTACCGCCACCGGGCGGACTCCGCCGCGATGATCGAGGGGGCGTCATGAAATTCAGGCGCGTTTCACTGGTGTGCGCTTTCTGGGTCGCTTGGGGCCTCGGGTTGGTCCGGGGCCAGGAAGCGCATATGCTGACCCTCAAAGAAGCGCAGGAGATCACACTCCGCAGCCATCCGAGGATTACCGAGGCGGAACTGGAAACGCTCGCCTCCCGGCAAGTGGTGACCGAAGTGCGTTCCGCTTATTTGCCGACACTGACCTTCAATGCCACGGCCGTTGGCGCCGGCGAATCAAACACACGCATGGCCGCTGGAGGATTGAGCAATTCCCAGATCTTCGACCGGAACGCGGAGGGAGTGGCGTTCACCCAGATGATCACCGATTTTGGCAGGACGGCGCATTTGTTGAATAGCTCCCGATTGGAGTCGCGCGCGCAGGGGGCGAATGCCGAAGCCACGCGGGAGGAAATTCTATTGCAGGTGGACGTGGCGTTTTTTGCGGCGCTGCGGGCCCAGTCTGTCCTGGCCGTGGCGCGCCAGACGCTGGACACACGGAAACTGTTGCTGGACCAAGTCCAGGCGCTCGCGCAAAACAAACTCCGGTCTGATCTGGACCTGAGCTTCGCCCAGGTGGCTTACGAGGAAGGCAAGCTGTTGGTCGCCAAGGCGGAGAACGATCTGGACGAGGCGTTCAACGTTCTGTCCACGCTGTTGGGTGATCGAGAGCAACGGAGCTATCGATTGATCGAAGAACCGGCGGCTGCACCCACGCCTGTGGATTCGCCGGCGCTGATCGATCTGGCCTTGTCGAAACGGCCGGATTTGTCCCGTCTGCGCTTTGAATGGGACGCAGCCGTTCAATACGCCAAGGCGCAACAGGCGCTGAACTACCCAACGATCAACGCCTTTGGCGGCGGAGGCATCATCCCGGTGCGCGATTCGTCGCGTTTTGACAGTCACTATGGCGCCGCCGGCGTCAACCTGAGTTTACCGGTCTTCGACGGAGGCCTGAACGCGGCGAAGAGGTCAGAAGCGGAGCTCCGATCTCAAGCGGCGGAAGCAAAGCTCCGCGACGCCGAGAACAATGCGATCCACGACGTGCGGACCGCGACCCTCAATACGAATTATGCCTTCGAACGACTCGATCTGACGCAAAAGCTTTTTGACAATGCAAGCCAGGCCTTCAATCTCGCGGAAGCCCGCTACAAATTGGGTAGCAGTTCCATCGTGGAATTGAGCCAGTCCCAACTCGAAAAGACCCAGGCCGAGATTGATTACACCAGTGCGAAGTACGAGTACCAGATCCAACGTGCCATCCTGAATTTCCAGGCCGGCTCGATGGAGTAACGGACTGCTGCCTGCCGTGAGCGGGGTCGCTAGGGGGACGTGGTGACATTGGCCGACCAGCCAACGACCCGGCCATCGGCCATGCGCACGATATCGCCCTGCTTGGCCCCGAGCAGCGTGAGCTTGTTGTGGGCTTCCAAGTTCACTTCAGTCAAGAGCCCGGATTTGATCACCACCGGGACTTTGACCAGTTCATATCCGTCCGCCCAGCCCATAATGTTGTAAGAACCGGCCGGCAGAGTCACCAAGGCCGCCTCGGACGAGTGAAAGCTTGCTTCGTTTTGCACGCTCCTGACCCTGTGGCCGTCCGCGTCATAGACCCCGTAAGCCGTGTGTGCATAATAAAACTGTCGATCATACGGATAACACTTCACCGTGGTGTCGACCTTCAAAAATCCCGCCGGCGCCGAGGCGGCTGGAGTGGCGGGGCCGGGGCCGATTGGCTCAAGCAAGACGGGCTTCTGGGTCAGGGCACAGGACGCAAACAGCGACAGGATTGTCAGAAAGAGTGCGGCCGGATATCGATTCTTCATCGCGTGAATCTCCGTTACGTGCACATACACCAACGCGGACGGCGCAGCAATTCCCATCACTTTGACTCCCGAGATTTTAATGTAACGCATAGGATTCTTAAGGTTTTCCCATGCAAAAGACCCTGAATTCTTAAAGCAAGATTAAGACATACGTCCGTAACATTCCCGTCTCTTGTCTGTAACACAGCATTCCTAGCGTCGCCCCCGGTTAGGAGAAACCTCCTGAGCGTTTCAACAGGCGATCAACACAAAAGGAGACAGGAAATTGATGAAGTCGAACAAGTGTCGGATGGCAGTCGCGCTGATGTGCTTGTCCTTGCTCACCAGTGCAGTCCGTGTGGCGAGGGGACAAGAGGCGGCACCTGCCACGGACGCCGATCGCATCCAGAAGTTGGAAGATGCCGTGCGCCAACTTAGCGATCAGAACCAGCAGTTGCAACAGGAAATTGGCGAATTGAAGTCCGCGAAGGCCGTGACGGTTGTGACAAACTCGCCCCTGCCGTTTGTCCTCCCCGGCATGAATGAGATGAAGCTGGTGCTGGGCGGCTATTTCCAGGGCAACGCCGAGTTTGGCGACGTGGACGCTTATCGCGGCTCATTTCCCGGCGCCAAAGGGCACGACGAACGCGCGTTCGACCGCTTCAAGATTCGCCGCGCCCGCATTGGCGTCTGGGGCGATCTTGGGGAAAACTTCGATTTCAAGCTCATGGGTGACTTCGGGCAGCAAGATGGAACGGCCACTGGGCGCGACGCGTTTTCCGGGACCGACCTGTATGCCAACTATCATCGGTTTGCCGAAGCCAACTTCAAGATGGGCCAGTTCGATACACCGTTCGGCATGGAACAGTTTTCCATTCCCGACATGATGACCCTGACTCCGGAACGTTCCGAAGTGACGGAAGGGTTGCGGGCGGAACGCCAGATTGGCGTGATGCTCTGGGGCAAACCTCTCGCCGATTTGTTGCCCGAGGAGAAGGACCTGCTCACCTACTACTTTGGCGTGTTCAACGGCGACCTGAGAAACATCAATGCCAACGACGGAGACAACTTCATGTACATGGGACGTGTGGAGGTGCAGCCGTTCCAGGGCCAACTCTTCGGCCAGCCAGCCTCATGGAAGCTGGGCGTTGACGGGTACACGTCGGTTGACGCATCCAACACGCTGGTCAGCCAAACCGGCAATATTTGGACGCAGCCCGACGGCTCGCTGAAAGCGCTCTCCGTCCAAAAACACGCGGACGACCGGTTGGCTTGCGGCGTTGACCAACAGTTCAAATGGGGTCCGCTCACCCTCCAGGCGGAATATCTCCAGACCCACTTCCACAATACCGTCGCCACCCGGCCCGACTTCACCGCCCGTGGATATTGGGTCGTGGGCGGCTATCAAATCATCCCAAAGAGATTGGAGCTGGTCGGCAAGTATGAGTATTTCAAACCCGACCAGTTGCCAAGCGATGACCTCTGGACCACCACGGCCGGCATCAACTATTACTTCCGGGGCAAGGGTCCCGGGGACATTACGCTCATGTTCGACTGGCTTCATACGCAGGACCACTTCCGTGAGCTGAACCCCAGCTTTGGAGCGTACCGATTCGATGAGGTCATGGCACGCATGGAGTTCTCATTCTAAAATTGTTCGCGGCGTCGCCGCAGCGGAGTCCGCTTCGGACACGGCGGACACACCATCCCGTTGCGGCGACGTTCTCTTTTGCGTTTGGACCCAAGGATATTTAGCAAAGGCGCGTGTTTTGAACGCACGGGATGCGGTTGCAATAAAGATTACCCTGTATTACCCCCCCCAGCCCGTCGCCATGCCCACGGAAGGCCGGGCCGGCGGGAACCGTAGACAGTAGAGACAACCGTGGCGTGCAACTGCCTTGTAACACCCAATTTGCTGGACTTTCAGGGGTTCCGTTGTTCTACTCCGCCACGGAGAAGCGCAGAGGCTGGTGACCTCGCATGGCCAAATAACTCGTCCTTGCTGAATCTCCTCTGGTAGCGCCCTGCTTAGGTTCACCCAGCCCGACGCAGCCCGTCGCCCCCTGAATGACAGCACGGACCCGGCGCACTAGCACACGGCGTTTGTGGGTTCTCACCAAAAACGTGTCAAGCGAGTAGTGGAGCCGATGGTCGGGATCGAACGCTCAATCCTCGGTTTTATTGATGTTCTGACACCTTGTACATAACAGCTTGGCTACTACTCAAGCACTATCCGGAATTACTCCTCCGCTACCCCACCACTACTCGTTTACTGGCACTTTTACTGGCAGTTGGACATATTCTAAATCGTCTTAAGTCGACTGTTCAAATCGAGGGTTCGTGGGCTGTCGACGCTAAGACTGGAACCTATGGCTTTTGCAATGCCCGCCTCATCGATATTGCCGATGCTCACAACTGGGCCCACAAGATTTGGGCGCAGATTGGCACGGCCGGGGCGTTTCCACAAAAGGCTACGCAGACAGGCTCCCTGACCATCCGCTGGCCCGGGCGATGCGAGGGGCTCGACAGTGCGGCCTGAACTTCGGCGCGATTGGACCCCATATTCACCGCGGCAGTGTAGAGGTTGACCTCCCCGTTTCGGCATCCTCTGTCGAAGTCGCTTCTCCAGGGAACTATCGGCTGATACACTGCCATTTGTGATCTTCCTAGCGTTTCTTCGGTTATTGCGCCGTAACACCGGCTTGGAAAGCCTATTATCATTGACTTGCGGGCTGGGGGCGTGGTAGTTTCTGCTGTCGCAGAAGCAATTTAGGGCTGGCGTCCTGTCGCGTTGTCTCTTTTTTGGCTTTTCTGAAGCGGAAGGCGGTGCGGCATGCCTTCGTGCGGTTTAACGGGATCGAATACTGTATTTCATGCGACGAGACCTGCGATTGTTCCTGGCCAGAAGGTCCCACACTGCGATATTCGCAAAAGTTTTGCGACGGCTTTCCGCAACTGGCGGCTGAAGAACAACATTCCCCTCAAACAGATCGCCGCTGACCTTGGCATCTCGGTCAGCACCGTCAATTCCCGGGAATTCGGGAGGAGCATAATATCGAATGGCATCCACTGAAATCCATAGTAAGACAACATTGCGAATCTCGCCAAAAATTGGCGGGGTTCTCCCTTGTACACGTTGGCACAAATTTGGCACTTGAAAGGAGGCGCGACGTGAACACGATTGAAAAGGTTGGCGCCGTAATTAGTTTAATGGAAGAAGAAAAAGAAGAATTTCACGGTGAACATCTTTCTTTATGGCGTGAGATTTATTCCGCGCTTTGTTCGAGCGCCGAACTTCCACCAACTCAGCAAACTACGCAAGGCGTTTGTTCTCGCCCGCCGGATCGCTCCACCTCCAACATCAACTGTGTTTACAGGGATTTTCTCGATCAGCGCCAGGCTCGAAATTTGTAGAATCGTGTAGGGGCTTTGACTCATAGCCAACCAATCCATCAACTGAGCAAACGCCGTCCGGCCTTCGTACATGGGGGCAGTCTGCTGTGTGAAGGCAGTCGGACACACCGCCGCTGACGTCACGACTTGCGCTGCGCCGGCGTCAGCGGTATAAGGCTGGTGATGATCGCTATTCATAGTGCTGGTGGACGCATCAACTTCGTTGCGCGGCCACCAGCAATCGCGCCCTCTATCAGATACCCATGAAAACCAAACCCTCTTGGCTGTCGTCCGCCATCCTCTACCAGGTCAACCTCCGCTCGCTGGCCGCCCGCGAGCCGCGCAACGCCGTCGAGGCCGCCACCGAAAAGCCCCTCGCCCTTTCGCCCCTCGCCTACCTCACCAAGCACCTCCCGCGCCTCCGCCGCCTCGGCTTCAACGTCGTCTACCTTCTCCCTCCGTATCCCATCGGCTTCTTCGCCCGCAAAGGCATCGGCTCGCCTTACGCCTCCCGCGACTTCACCGCCGTCGAACCCGAATACGGCACCAAGGACGAAATCTTCGCCCTCATCCGGAGCGCGCACGAGCTCAACCTCAAGATCATCTTTGACATCACCCCCAACCACACCGCTCGCGACCACGTCTGGATAACCGAACACCCCGACTACTACGTCCAGGCCGCCGACGGATCCGCCTCCTTCGATTGCGACTGGTCCGACACCGCCAAGCTCGACTACACCAACCCCGCCCTGCGCCAGGCCATGATCCAAGTCTACGACCACTGGCTCTCCGTCCTCGGCCCGGACGAAAACGGCCACCCTGACGGGATTGACGGCTTCCGCCTCGACATGGCCCACTTCATCAACGACAAGTCGTTCTGGGACGAGGCTCTCCCCGTCCTGCGCGCGCGCCACCCCGGCCGCGAGCTGCTGTTCATGGCCGAATGCTATGGCTTCCAGAACAACCTCGATCTGTTCGCCCGCGGCATGGACGCCGCCTACGACGACGACTTTTACAAGCTCTGCCTGTACGCCTACGCCCTCGACGAATCCGGCAACACCCGCGTCGCGCTCTCCGCCGACGCCGCCCACAACCAGGACTTCCGGGGCATCCACGACGCATGGCAGGCCGGCGGCATCGCCGCCGCCGCCGCGCGGGTCCTCATGCAGTACGAGGATGCCGCGCCGAAATTCCCAGGCCCGCGCTTCACCGCCCGCTACACCGACAACCACGACGAAGGCCGCGGCCTCTACCGCTTCGGCCCCGGCGGCTTCCGCGCCATGAACTTCCTCGCCTTCCTCGCGCCGCGCACGCTGCCCTTCCTGCTGACCGGCGAGGAATTCGGCGCCCTCGACCGCCCCTCCATCCACGCCCGCTGCCAGCCCTGCGACAAGGGCCGCCGCATTCTCGCTCCCGGCGGCCGCGAATACCGCGTGGAAGGCGTGGAGCTCGAAGGCAACATCTTCGACCGCTCGCTCGAAGCCCGCCAGGGCTGGTATCGCTTCTTCCAGGAACTCATCGCCCTGCGGAAAAAGAACAGCCCGTTGTGGAATGGTTCCTGCGAAATCCTCGATGTCGGTGAAGACGCCCCCGCGCGCGACCGGACCGTCGTCGCCTTCGAGCGCAAGCTCGGGCGGAAACGCATTCACTGCGCGGTCAACCTCGGCGAGCATTCCCGCCGGCTCACCCGTGCCGCGGACCTGTTCGTCGGCGAGACGCTCTATGGCAAGATCGAGGACGGCGGCCTCTTGCCGCCCTTCTCGGCCATCGTCGTCAAGGCGTCGTAAGGCCCTATTCAGAATCCGGAATTCAGAATTGAAAACAACTTCGGATCGGTTCACATTCAAAATTTTGAATGAAGCGAGTCCCAGAACAAGCCCCGTGTAAAGGAGGGGTGTCATGTCCTCAAAAAGAACGCCCGCACGCAACTCCGTGAAATCCGCCTCCCCCGGCGGCTCGAACAACATTGCCATCGCCCAAAGGCAGGGCGGTCCCGTGGGCGCGCGCCCCGAACCGATCGTGGTGCAAAACGGCGATCGCACCGTACGCTTTACGCCGATCACGAAGGAACTCATTCGCATCGAAGACATCGGCCCGGGCCGGCAGTTTGTGGATGATCCGACCTTCTTCGCGATGAACCGGGACCGGGCCGCCATCGATCCGAAGGTCAAGCCGGTCGAGGCGGAAGGTGAAACCGTTCTTGATACCGGGGTCATGCGACTCACGTTCCGGCCCGATGGCCGGCCGCTCCACCGTGGCAATCTGGAGATTCGGACCTCGCCCGGCGCCGCAGGCCTCGCGGCCGCGAGGCCGTGGCGCTGGCACCCGGAGAAGCGGAACCAGGACCAAGCCAACCTCGGCGGCGGGTTCCGCACCCTCGATCTCTTTGGCGTGGACATCGACCAGCATGGCGGCCTCCAACTCGACAACGGGATCCTCTCCCGGCAGGGCTTCTTCTGCTACGATGACTCGCGCGGGCCAATCTTTGACCGGACGGGCCGCTTTCCGCGTTCCGCGCCGGGACGGCGAAGGCGGAGCCGATCTCTACGTTTTCGGCTACGGCCGGGACTATGCCTCCGCCCAGCGGAGCCTGGCCATGATCTCCGGCCCGGTGCCCATGCCGCCCGCCCGGCTGATGGGGGTCGTCGACGCGTGGTGGCAGGTGCTGACCGACCAGGACTACCTGCGCAGGATTCGGGAATACGGCGAGAACGGATACACGACGCCGGATGTCGAGACCTATGACATGGAGGCGTTCGCGGACCGCAATCCCAAGTGCTCCTGGTCGCGCACCGAGTGGAACCTCAAGCTGATCCCCGATCCGAGGAGGCTGAACGCCGAGATGGCGGTGATGAAGGTCACGACCATGATCAACCTCCATCCCCACGGCGGCATCGCCCGAGGCACTCGTGGCTACGAGCCGCTCATGGATGAGCTCAAGGCCAATGGGTTCCTCAAGGATCATCCCGCCAACCCGGAGAACGGCGCCGCTCACCCGGACTTCGCCGACCCGCGGTACTTCGTCCCGTGGCTCGAATACATCATCAAGCCGCTCTTTGCCGACGGGCTCCGCGGGATCTGGAGCGACTACCAGCCGAAGTCGCCGGAGGAACCCTGGCGCGAACCGGACGAGATGACCTCGATCGACGGCCTGCCCATCGCAGCGATGCTCGCCCACCTGCTCTACCTCCTGTCGAGCGAGGTGAACTTCAGTGGCGAACCCGGCAGTCCGCCTGTCCCTCGTCGCGGCGCCCTCTTCGCGCGTTTCGAGAGGCCTCGCCCGGGGCGACGGGGCCCGGAGGAGCCGCCGAACCTGCTCGGCGGCCACCGCTACCCGATGCAGTGGTCCGGCGACATGTTCACGCGGTGGTTTGCTTTTGCCGCCAAGGTCCCGCTGACCGTCGCCTCGGCCAACGTGCTCGCGGCCCACTGGTCACACGATGCCGGCGGGCTTCTCCACGAAAAGGAGCCGGAGATGCTCGCCCGCGATCTCTGGTTCCAGGCGCTCTCCGGCGGCATCCGCCACCACGGGTTCAATCCCGCGGCGCGCTGCGATAGCGATCCCGTGTTCACCACCGACTGCGATCCGCGTCCGTGGCTCTACGGCGAAGCCTGCACCCGCGCGACCCGCCTCGCGACCGACCTGCGCTCGCGGCTGTTCCCCGAAATTTATTCCGCCGCGTTCCGCTGCCACCTTGAAACCCGGACCCCGATGCGTGGAATGTACATCGACCATCCGCTCCGGCGGCAGGCCTACGCGAACTCGCAGCAGTATCTGTTCAGCGAGCAACTCCTCGTGGCGCCCATCACACGGCCGGGAGAGGGCCCCGGGAAGGTCGCCACTCAGGCGGTGTGGTTCCCCGATGGCGCGTGGCATAACTTCTTCACCCACGAGCGCTACACCGGCGACGACCGCCTGCTCGTCTCGGCGGACCTCGACGAGGTCCCGCTGTTCGTCCGGGCCGGCGTGCCGGTCGCGATGCAGCCGGTCTCGAAACACATGGGCTCGGAACAGGTCCGCACCCTCGTGGTCCGCGCCTATCCCGGTCGGGACAGCGCGACTGGATCCTCCTCGCTCTACGAGGATGACCGCGACACCACCGGCTACCTTCGCGGCGAGTTCGCGACCACGCCCCTGCGCTACACCCGCGACGGGAACCGGTCGGTCCTCGAGGTCGGCGCAACGGGTGGAACGTTCCACGGGCAGCCCGAGGCGCGGGCGTTGGTCTTCGAGTTCGCCGCCACCGGGCCCGCGAAGAGTGTCCAGGTGCAGGGACGGCCGCTCGACGCGGTAGAGGGCGCCGAACACGAATACGACGACGTCGCGTGCATGAACCTCGTCAAACTGCCCGCGCGGACCATCCGCGAGGGGGTGGCGGTGGCGGTTGAATGCGACCTGGTCCCCGCAGGCGCGCTCGCGGGCCGCGCCCTCGACCGACGCCTCCGCGCGCGCTTCGAGGACCCCGACACGGACCGTCCCCTGGCCGAACAGATCGCGGACCGCGCCCGCGCGCTCGTCGGGAAGAATGCGGACGACGACGACCGGCTCAGGGGGCTGCTCGATCTCGCGGGCATCGGCTTCCTCGCGCCGCAATCCGGCCCGTACGGCTGGAACCCATTCAACAACCGCGTCCTCCAGCCGTTCTTTGGATCGAACCGCGGGGACCGCGGCAAGGGCGGGGTGACGGCCGAGAATATTAAACTCGTGGTCAAGGACAAACGGGACGACGGATCGACGGTGATCCTGAAGCGGTCGTTTGCCTCCACGCGATCGGGACGCGAAAACATCCCGCTGCCCGCACTCGAATCGAACCGCGGCGCCGTCGAACGGTTTGTGACCCTGCGGTTCACGGTTGGCGGCGAACCGGTCACGCTCACCCGCTGCATCGGTAAGACCTGCCGGCGCCGCGCAAACCGGCCGGAAAATCCGGACCCCAACGACGAAACCAAACCCCGCGCCAAGGACTGGACCAAGAAGGTCACGTGCAACGGGGACGTCGTCGCGGAAACCGATTGTATCGGCCTCGCGCAACGCGGAGAGGAGATGTGGGTCGACGAAGCAATCCGCAAGGCGGTTGGCCGTCATCGCGGCCCCAAAGGCCTCGGTTGCCCGGCGCCGTCGGCAGAGGGCGGGGCCGACGGGTTGAACGCGAAGCTCGCGCGGCGCCAGGGGAACGGCTGGGTGCAAACCTTCAAGGGTGCGACCGATGGCTGCGTGATGCACCGGGACGGGACTGCGGAAGCCTTTGTTGTCTCGGATGTGTTCTGGGATGCTTACCAGCGCGCGGGCGGCTTGCGGGTGCTCGGGTATGCGCTTGGCGACGCGAAGCGCGCGGGCCCGGCGGGTGACGAAGGCGCCGTGCGGATTCAGGAGTTCGAGAACGGCGAAATCCGCTTCAAGAACAACAAATGCACGGTGAAGCGAAGCCGATCGGAACAACCGGCGCAGGATTGACGGACAACGCATGTGCCGGGGGGCACGTGCCCGACGGCTGCCGCCGGCCAGGTTCGATCCGGGCGAGCCGCCTGAAACAGTTTGGCAATCGTAGGTGACCTCCGCCCACGGAATGCGGACCCATCAGGGCTGCCTTCCTGTAAATTGCCGGAACCTTCAGGGGTTCCACTGGTAGGAATTCTCCACTGGTCTGGCGACACCCCTCCGTGGAACCGTGGAATTCGTGGAATCGGATTCCACCTTTTCCACCATTCCACCTGGGGGTTCGCTGCGCTGGCAGCAGTCGCGATAGCGCGGAACCTTCCTGGCGTCGGGAACATTTGCCGGTCGGTGGCCACACTGGGATCCCCCACGGCCGCCCACGGAAGGCCGTCCCGTGTGGCCGGGGCGGCGACAACATCACAGTTCGCCTTGGGTTCCAAAACCCCGGATGCCCATTGACTTGAACCCAAGTGTCTGTATGCTGTGCCGGTTATCGGTCGCAGCCTCTGGCTCTTGTTCAGCGGCCCCATCTGGGGCCGGTTCTCCCAACCAAACCATGACCTGACCCCCTTAAACGAGTCCAGAGGCGATGATACGATTCAGGCCTCATGTGGACCAGAATGGAGTCAGGAACATGGCAAAGCAGCATCACAAACCGGAGCAGATCATTGGCAAGTTGCGGGAGGCCGAGGTGGAGTTAGCCAAGGGCACGGAAGCAGAACGGCCTGAGGCACTCATTCAGCTCCTACCATCTGTCGATGAGGTACGACTCGGCAAAAACCGCGTTCGAAATGGGCCATCGTGATTCGCGGGTGACCTATGGCCACTACATCCAAGCTGTGAAGCGACCGGAAGCGGAGCGCTTTTGGGCGCTGCGTCCGACTACCGCCGACAACATAGTACCGATGGCAAAAGCGAGTTAGTCTCCCCTCCTCTAGTGATTGATTGTCGTCCGTTCCTTTTCTGTCTGACCGTCCCCGGGACGCACATTTGCAAACAAAGGAACCCCTGTCTGTGGTCGCTCATGGCTTGCTCAACTGCCGAATTTGTTTGCACGGTAGGAGGATGACTACAGGAAGAACGGCTTTGTATCGACGGAACTCTTAGGTCTTCAGTGAGATAAGATGGAGCCGATGGTCGGGATCGAACGCTCAATCCTTGGTTTTATTGATGTTCTGACGCCTTATACACAACAGCTTGGCCACTACTCAAGCACTATCCGGAACTACTCGTCGACGACCCCGCCACTACTCGCGTGCTGGCAATTTTACTGGCGGGGCATTGCCTCAGGCGGGCTAAGCTGGAGAGACGATCATGGTCAGGGCTGCGAGAGCTGATGGCCGGTCTTTGACTCAGCCCACATGATGTGTGTCAACGGAATCCTCTTTCCGCACCGTTTGCTCCGCCTGGAGCCAGTCCTGGACCGCGTGGCCTTCGCGGCGGCCTTGCTGCTCGTACAGTGCATACGCGGCCTGGGCGATCTGCGGGGTCAAATCGGATTGTGCCCTGGCTTTGGCAGGATCGAAAAGCCGATACGCGAGCAGTTTGAAGCGGTCGTTGAGGAGAAACCAAAACAGGGAATACCCCCAAATGACGAAAGCCCAGCCCCAGCCAATGGGCGGCATAAACACCCCATAAACCGCGATCAGCGTCGCCACCACTTGCGTGCCGAACACCGCCACCAGGAGAATCCGTGCGGGGCGAACGGACCAGAATGGGCCGCGCGTGCGTGTCACAAAAATCTTTAAATGCCCGCCCACGGACAGCTTCAAATACATCAGCGTCTGGATCAGAGCGCGGTCGAGATGAAAGACACGATCACCGAGAACAAACATGCCGAAGGAGTCCATCACGCCGATGATGCTCACAGCGGTGGCGATTCCGAGCACCAGGCGCATGTTCCAGGTTTCGGGCTTGTTGGAGTAGTGAACATTGTCATAGGCGATGGAGAGGATGGCGCCGTCATTGAGCAACGCCAGCATCACGATCATGACTGCCGTCAATGGATAAAAGTTGAAAATCAGGATCGCCAGCGTCATTAGCAAAAGAATGCTCAGCGTCTCGGCGATGCGGTAAATCGCGTAACTGCTCATCCGCTGGAAAATCTTCCGGCTCTCTTTGATCGCGTCAATGATGACCGACAGGCCGGGCGTCATCAGCACGATGGCTGCCGCCGCGCGCGCCGCGTCCGTCGCGCCTGAAACAGCAATACCACAGTCGGCTTTCTTCAGCGCGGGGGCGTCATTGACCCCGTCGCCCGTCATGCCGACAATGTGGCCGTGTTTTTGCAGGACATCGACAATGTGAAACTTGTGTTCGGGGAACACCTGAGCGAAACCGTCCGCCTTCTCGATGGCCTCGGCCACCTCCGTGGTCTCTTGCTTTTTCGAATCACCCAAGCTGGCGGCATCGAGGATATTTGTGCCCATCCCCAATTTCCTGGCGGTTTCCTGGGCGATGGCCAGTGCATCGCCCGTGACCATCTTGACCTTTACGCCCATGGCCAGCGCGGTGGCGATGGTGGACCTGGCGTCGTCTCGTGGCGGATCGAACAAGGGCAACACACCCAGAAACTGCCATGGACCTTCACCCTCGGCACGCGCAACGCCCAACGACCGAAAGCCGCGCGCGGCGAATTCGTCGACCGCCTTCTCGACGGCTGGCTTCACCTGCCCGGCATTGGCGGCCAACGCCATAATCACCTGCGGCGCGCCCTTGGTCACCTTGAACGTCTTTCCGTCCCTCCCCTTGGCGGTGGCCTCGGTGCGTTTATGCACCGGGTCGAACGGCTGGAAATGAACCACCTCATAAGCCTTCAAGGCCTCTTTGTTTTTCAGACCACCCAGAACGGCCAGATCGATGGTGTCGTTGTCGTCCGCGCGCGAGGCCAGTGCGGCATCGAGGATCAATTGATCGGCCGGGATGTTGTTCACACTGAACGGATCGCCCAGTGTCAGTTTGTTCTGGGTCAGGGTGCCGGTCTTGTCCGCGCACAGCACGTCCACACCCGCCAATTCCTCGATGGCCACCAACCGGCTGACAATCGCCTTTTTTTTGGCGAGCAGGCGCGCGCCGACCGCCATCGTCACCGACAACACCGTCGGCATCGCCACGGGAATCGCAGCCACGGTCAACACTAGGGCAAACTGTAGCGTGGTGAGGATCGGGTCACCGCGAAAGAGGGCGACAGTAATAATCACCGCCACCAGAACGACCGCGAGAATAATCAGGTAATTGCCGATTTTTAAAACCGCTTTTTGAAAATGGCTGACGGTGTGCGCCTGTTGCACCAGTTGCGCCGTCTTGCCGAAGTAGGTGTTCGCGCCTGTGGCATAGACCAGGGCGCCGATTTCGCCCTGGCGGATAATCGAACCGGAAAACACCGCTTCTCCAGGCTTGCGCTCGGCGGGCAACGACTCTCCCGTCAGTGCGGACTGGTCCACCTCCACCGGATCACCGTCCAACAGTCGCGCATCGGCGGGCACAATATCGCCCAGACGCAGGCGAATGACATCGCCCGGCACCAACTCGCGCGCCGCAGGATTGACCCACTTCCCGTCTCGTTTTACCCGGGCATTGATCGCCAGCTTGGCCTTCAGGGCGGCGATGGCATTGCCCGCCTGGCGTTCTTCCCAGAACCCGACCCCGGCGTTGGCAACCAGCAGCAGGAGGATGATGAAAAAATCCGGCCAGTGCCGGACGACGCCCGACAGAATGACCGCAATCTCGATCATCCACGGGATTGGGCCCCAAAAATAGGAGAGAAATTTTAAAAGCGGATTGGTCTTCTTCTCCTCAATCTCATTGGGCCCATATTGGGCCAGCCGTTTCTGCGCTTCGGCTTGACTGAGGCCGTCCGGCGACGATCCTAATTTTTTCTCCACTTCCGGCAGGGGCAGTGATTTCAGGTCGTCCTTCGCATCGGGCTTTAATCCCGGCTTCGATTCGGCGGTCTTGGGCTGGCTGGTAATTGTTGTGCTCATGTTTTCTCCATTGCGGCCGTGTATTCGCCACGGCGCGCGGCCTGGTTGCACTTGGCCCGATGAAGCAGGGCTTGTTGGGCTGCTTTCACGTTGGCGTCCTGGCCCGACCAGATTTCCAACGCCGGCTGCTGGATCGCGCGGGAAAACGAGAAGGTCAAGGCCCAAGGCAAGCGCGACCTGAATCGAACATTCATGGCATTCAAACGGGCCGAGGCCAGTTCACTTGGCTGACCGCCCGACAGGAACGCGACCCCCGGGACGGCAGCGGGGACGGCCCGCAAGAGACAACTCACCGTGGCGTCAGCCACTTCGTGTATCGTTTCCTGCCGGGGGCAGGTCAATCCCGGCAGCACCATGTTGGGCTTGAGGATCAGCCCCTCCAGCATCACCCGTTGCGTGTAAAGCTGGTCGAACACCGTTCGCAGCACTGCCTCCGTCACCTCGCGGCACCGCTCCAGGCTATGATCGCCGTCCATGAGCACTTCCGGCTCGACGACAGGGACAAGTCCGGCTTCCTGGCACAACGCGGCGTAGCGGGCCAGCGCCTGCGCGTTGGCCTCGGTGCAACCCCGGCTGGGAATGTCATCGCCCACGGCAATCACCGCACGCCACTTGGCAAAACGCGCGCCCATTTGAGAATACTCCTTGAGACGCTCGCGCAATCCATCCAGCCCTTCGGTTATTTTCTCTCCGGGATGACCCGCCATGTCTTTGGCGCCGGTGTCCACTTTGATGCCGGGAATGATTCCCGCATCGATGATCGCCTTCACAAAGGGAGTGCCGTCCTTCTTTCGCTGGCGGATCGTCTCGTCGTAGAGGATCGCGCCGCTGATGCAGGCACCGAGACCGGGCGCGGTCACGATCAACTCCCGCCAGGCGCGCCGGGCGTCCACCGTTTGCGGAATACCCAGCTTTGCAAATCGCTTGTTGCAGGTGGGATTGCTTTCGTCCATCGCCAGCAGCCCTTTGCCGGCTGCGACCAGCGTCTTCGCGGCATCCAAAAGGTCTTGTGTCTTCATGGGCGCTGCATCAGTGGCTGCATCGGCTGCCGGCGCGGCCATAACGTAAAATAATCGGACCTCACAAAGATCGCCATGGCCACCAGCATCGCAAAAACTCCAACCCACAAACGCCAATCACGATGCGCGCGTTTCCAGTACGGACGATGACCGCCACGAGCGCGGTCGCTGTTCGGATTTGCGTGCGGGCGCTGACTGCTCTGTTGCTCACTCATTGGTTGCCTGCTTTCCGGGCTCCATCCATTTCCAGTTCCGGATTTCCGGCAGGTCCTGGCCGTGCTTGTCAATGTACTGCTTGTGTTCGATGAGTTTGTCCTGCATCTGCTGCTTGAGATAGGCCCCCTTGGCACCCAACTGCGGCAGCCGATCCACCACGTCCTGCACCAGATGAAACCGGTCCAGCTCGTTCTGCACCCGGATGTCAAACGCCGTCGTGATCGTCCCCTCCTCCTTGTAACCCCGGACGTGCAGGTTGCGGTTGGTCCGGCGATAGGTCAGCCGGTGGACCAGCCAGGGGTATCCATGGAACCCAAAGATGATGTGCTTGTCCTTCGTGAAGAGCGCATCGTAATCCGTCTCGCTCAGCCCATGCGGGTGTTCGGTCTGCGGCTGCAGCTTCATGAGATCGACGACGTTGACCACGCGGATTTTCAGGCCGGGCAAATGGCGGCGCAGAATGGAAACGGCGGCCAGTATCTCCAGCGTGGGCGTGTCACCACAGCAGGCCATCACCACGTCCGGCTCGGCGTTCTGGTCGTTGCTGGCCCATTGCCAGATGCCGATCCCCTCCGTGCAATGCACCACCGCGGCGTCCATCGTCAGCCATTGCGGCAGAGCGTGCTTGCCGGCCACCACCACGTTGACGTAATGCCGGCTGCGCAGGCAATGATCGAAGACCGAGAGCAGACAGTTGGCGTCGGGCGGCAGGTAAATCCGCACGATATCGGCCTTCTTGTTGACCACGTGGTCGAGGAATCCCGGATCCTGGTGCGTGAAGCCGTTGTGGTCCTGCTGCCAGACATGGGAGGCGAGCAGATAGTTCAGAGACGCGATTTTCCGGCGCCAGGGCAGTTCCAACGTGACCTTCAGCCATTTGGCGTGCTGGCTGAACATCGAATCGACAATGCGAATGAAGGCCTCATAGCTGTTGAACAGCCCGTGCCGTCCGGTGAGCAGATACCCCTCCAGCCAGCCCTCGCACTGGTGCTCGCTGAGCATCGAGTCCAGCACGCGTCCGGCGGGCGCGAGAAATTCGTCATTCCTTACCTCCCGCGCGTCCCACTGCCGGTTGGTGACTTCAAAAACCGCTCCCAAAAGATTCGAGAGCGTCTCATCGGGACCGAAGACGCGGAAATTACGCTGTTCCTGGTTCAGCTTGACGACGTCGCGCAGGAATTTGCCCAGCACCAGCGTGTCCTGGCCGTCCACCGCGCCGGGCGAAGGCACCTGCACCGCGTGCACGTGAAAATCCGGCATGCGCAGGTCGCGCAGCAGAGTGCCGCCATTGGTATGAGGATTGGCGCCCATCCGCCGGTCGCCCTTCGGCGCCAGCTCGGCCAATTCCGGCAGGAGCCGGCCGTTCTGATCGAACAGTTCCTCCGCCTTGTAGCGTTTCATCCAACGTTCCAGCTGCCCGACATGTTCGGGATGCCCGGCATCCACCAGCAGCGGCACCTGGTGCGCCCGAAAGGTCCCCTCCACCGGCAGGCCATCAACGAATTTCGGACCCGTCCAGCCCTTGGGCGATCTCAGGACAATCATGGGCCAGCGCGGGCGGGCGGTGTCGTGATTGTTGCGCGCATTCTTTTGGATGCGGCGAATGTCCTCGATGACCGTATCCAGCGTGGCGGCCATGAGTTGATGCATCGCTTCCGGCTCGTCCCCTTCCACGAAGTAAGGTGTCCAGCCGCAGCCCCGGAAAAATTGCTCCAATTCCTCGTGCTCGATGCGGGCCAGAACAGTCGGGTTGCTGATCTTGTAGCCGTTCAGGTGCAGGATCGGCAGCACGGCCCCGTCGGAAACGGGGTTGAGAAACTTGTTGGACTGCCAGGCGGTCGCCAACGGGCCCGTTTCCGCTTCGCCATCGCCGACGACGCAGGCAACGATCAGATCGGGATTGTCGAACGCGGCCCCGAAGGCATGACTGAGCGAATAGCCCAGCTCGCCGCCTTCGTGAATCGATCCCGGTGTCGACGGCGCGACATGGCTGGAAATCCCGCCGGGAAACGAGAATTGTTTAAACAGTTTTTTGAGCCCGGCCTCGTCCTGAGTGATGTTGGGATAAATCTCGCTGTAGGTGCCTTCGAGGTACGTATTGCCCACCAGCGCCGGGCCGCCGTGACCGGGACCGGCGATGTAGAACATGTCCAGGTCATGCTCCTTGATCACCCGGTTCAAATGCACGTAGATGAAATTCTGGCCCGGCGTCGTGCCCCAGTGTCCGACCACCAGCGGCTTCACATGCGACAGTTTCAGCGGTTCCTTCAACAGCGGGTTGTCGTAGAGATAAATCTGGCCGACCGACAAATAGTTGGCGGCGCGCCAGTAGGCGTCCATCCGATGGAGCAATTCCGGCGTGAGCGTTTCTCTTTCTGCTTCTGTTTGCAGGGTTTGCATAAATTACATCCTCGCTTTCCACGGCCACAAGGCGTTGGTCATGTGTTTCTTAGCTGTCGGCTTCCTGGCTGACGCGTGTTTGAGAAATCAGTCTCACCGCGATCAGCGCGGGTGCCGGTTATTATATTGCACCGGCGGAAGCGGCTTCACGATGGGGTAAAACCCTACCGCGACCGGCGGGAGACCCTTTCGTTCTTTTTCTGTCGCCGCCTTGTGTCCTGTGGCGCTGATCAGGGCGCCCCGTCAGGCGGGTGGAAATTGGCCGCATCCCGGCTCTCTTCCACAGACTAAATCCGCCGCGAAAGGCGTTGGCGTTGCTCCCCACCCGGCAACCGGGCGGCAACACTTTCAGATTGTTGACGTTGCCTCCGCCGAGCACCACGTCATCGGGTTCAAGCGCGGCAATCAATCGTCCCACAACGTCCGCCACGTCCTTTCGCCATTTCCTTTTTCCACGCCTTTTCAAACCGCCAATCCCGACATAATCCTCGTAAATCGTTTTCTTGTAGGGCAGGTGGCCCAGTTCCATCGGTTCGAGGGCGCCGTCCACGATCATGGCCGAGCCGAGGCTGGTGCCCAGTCCGAGGAACAGCATCCGCCCGCGCTTGTAGCTGCCCAGGGCTTGCATGGCGGCGTCGTTGATGATTTTTACAGGCCGGTTGAAAGCAGCCCGGTAATCAAACGCGGCCCACCCCTTCCCCAGGTGATACGGTTCGGCAACCGGCCGGTTGTGAAGGACAGGTCCGGGGTAACCGATGGACACCACGTCATAATTCCAGTCCTTCGCGAGCTTCCGCACGCACGCCACCATCATCGCCGGCGTCAGCCAGGGCCCGGACTTGAATTGGCGGTGTTGCTTCCGTCCGGTCGCGAGGATCTTGACGTGGGTCCCGCCAATGTCGATGGCCAGCACCTTCATCCATCCACCTCCGCTTCTTCCGCCGCCTGATGACGCGCCTGCTCCGGGATCAAGGCCCCTCCGGCTTTGTCCGGTCCGCCATGATCGCCGCACAGGAACGCAACACCGAGCGCGCGATCATCAGCTCTTCGTCCGTGCGAATGACGCGGACCATGGCCCGGCCGTCCTTCGCGGAAATGATCGCTTCATTCTTCGCGTTGCGGCCCTCGTCCAATACGATGCCGAGAAAGCCAAGTCCCTCGCAGATGCGCGCGCGAATGGACGGGCAGTTTTCCCCGATGCCTCCCGCGAAGACCATGGTGTCCAATCCGCCCAGCGCGGCGGCAAAGGAGCCGGTCCATTTTTTCGCCTGGTAACAAAACAGCGCCACGGCTTCCGCCGCCCGTGCGTCATGGGGTTCCTGAGCGAGCAAGTCCCGCATGTCTGAACTGGTCTCCGAAACGCCAAGCAACCCGGACTCGTGGTTCACCATGTCGTAAAACTGCTTGGTCGTCATCTGCTCCGTGCGCGCCAGATAGGGCGCCAGGCCGGGATCAAGGTCGCCGGACCGGGTGCTCATCACCAATCCAGCTGTCGGCGTAAAGCCCATGCTGGTGTCGATGCTTTTGCCGTCCCGCACAGCGGCCAGGCTGGCGCCGTTGCCAAGATGCGCCAGGATCACACGGCCTTTCGTCGCCGCCGGGTCGCCCAGGCGTGCGAGTTCTTCCATCAAATAGGCGTAGGACAAACCGTGGAAGCCGTATCGCTGGATTCCCTTGGCGTCAAAGCGTCGCGGAAGGGGCAGCAGCTTCGCCACGCGCGGCATGGTGCGGTGAAACGCCGTGTCAAAGCAGGCCACCTGGGGCCGTTGCGGGTGCCGCTGGCGGAAGACTTCGATCAACTCAATCTCGCGGGGCAAATGGTCCGGGTCGTACGGCCGAAGCCGGTGCAGTTCATCCAGCAACGCCTGGGTGACCACCTCCGGCTCGGTGTGTTTCATGCCATGGACCACCCGGTGTCCCACGGCCCTGACCGATTCGAAACCACTCTGCTGTTCGAGCCAGTCGATCAGGAAATTCGCCGCTGATTTGTGATCGGCGGCGGCTACTTGATGACCGGCCTGTGGCTGGCCGTCCCCCTCGTGAAACGCCAGGTTCGTCCCGCTCAAGCCGATGCGATCAATCGTCCCGTAAAGACCCCGCTTCAACGGTTCGCCAACCTGGTAGATCGCGAACTTGATGCTCGAGGAACCGCCGTTGATGGTCAGAATGCGCACGTCAACGGGTTTCATTGTACCACTCCTTTGTCAGCCGGCAATCCCCACCCGGCCAGTTGCGCGCGGGTGGACTTGTAGTCCGTGTGCAGAATGCTTCGAATCCCCAGGCCTTCGGCAATCTGGACGAACATCGGGGTGTTTTCAACATAGATAACCTCCCGGGCCGGTGTCTGGACGATGTCCAGCGCGAGCCGGAAGATGTCCGCGTCGGGCTTGCGGACGTGGACAATGCAGGAGGAGATAAAACAATCCACAAACCCGTCCAGCTTGAACTTGTGGATCCGATACGCATTCAGCTCGCGCGCTTCGTTGCTGACCACGGCGATCTTCAGCCCGTGGGTTGCCTTGAGCCCGCGGACCAATTCGATCATCCGGGGATACGGCCTGGATTGCGCGAACATGAAACGCCGAAACCGGGCCCGGGTGAACGACTGCTTTCGGTGGAAGACCACCCGGCCCAGATATTCCTCCAGCGTAAGTTTCCCCTCCTCGTATGTGTCGAAGGTCAGGTGATGCCGGTACTCCATCTCGGTCCAATCCAACCGGAAATGCGCCGCCGCCCGTTTGCGGGCATGATGGTCCCACCCGTCGGTGAGCAACACACCGCCAATATCCAGAAACAACGTTGTGACTGGAAGCGCCCTTCTCATTTTGCCTCCGTCAATCCCGCCGGTGACCGGAAATGGTCCGTTGGCCGGGCCAGAAGGATGGCGCTGGATTGGGGGCCCAGGTGGTACTTGTCTGGACCTTCCCAAACCGGCTCCTTGCCCGCGGCAAACAGATCGTAGGGCGATTCACTGGAGGTGTCGACGGCCAGATGCCACCGGGCCCCTGGCGAAGCGGAAGGCAATCGAAAATCAACCGCCCCGGCTCCGGCGTTGAACATCAGGTAAAGCGCGCACGGCCCTTCTTCCTCGATCAGGCAGGCAAACCTCTTTTCCCGCGGATTCGCCCAGTCGGGCAATCCTCCGCGCGGCCCAAACCAATGGATCCCGGCGTCCGTGTAGAATTGTTCCCGGCTCAGGACCGGATGGGCGCGGCGAAAGGCGATCATTCCCTGGGTGAAGCGGAAAATATCCTGGTGCTGTTCCAGAAGGCTCCAGTCGTGCCAGCTCGTTTCATTGTCCTGGCAGTAGGCGTTGTTGTTGCCGCCCTGGGTGCGGCGAAATTCGTCCCCGCCGAGCAGCATCGGCTCCCCGCGCGAGATCAGCAGCGTCAGCAGAAAGTTTTTGATCCGGCGCTTGCGCGCGGCCTCGATCCCGGCGTCCGTCGTCCCGCCTTCAACGCCGCAATTCACGCTGAAGTTGGCGTTGGTCCCGTCATGGTTGTTTTCTCCGTTCGCTTCATTGTGCTTGCCGCCATAGCTCACCAGGTCGTTCAGCGTGAAGCCGTCATGGCAGGTGATGAAATTAATGCTGCCCCCGGGGCCCTTGCCTGACCTAGTGTAGATGTCGGCGCTGCCGCAAATACGGCTGGCAAACACCCCCAGCATCCCGTCGTCGCCGCGCCAGAAACGCCGGACATCGTCCCGGTACCGGCCGTTCCACTCCGCCCAGCGCCGCTCCGAAAAACTCCCCACCTCGTACGCGCCCGCGGCGTCCCACGCCTCGGCGATGAGTTTCACGTCCCTCAAAATCGGGTCCTCGGCAATCCGTTCGAGCAGCGGGGCACTGGCCAGCAACCGGCCCGCGCCGTCCCGCCCAAGGACCGACGCCAGGTCAAACCGGAATCCATCCACATGCATCTCGACCATCCAATAGCGCAGCGAGGCCAGGATGTGGTCCCGCACCACGGGATGATTGGCGTTGACGGTGTTGCCGGTGCCCGTGAAGTCCTTGTAATGGCGTTTGTCGGCCGCCAGCGTGTAGAAGATCGCGTTGTCGATCCCGCGAAAACAGAGCGTCGGCCCCTTCTCGTCTCCTTCCGCCGTGTGATTGAACACCACGTCCAGAATCACTTCGATGCCGGCCTTATGAAGGGCCCGGACCATTTCCTTGAACTCCAGCGTCTGCCGGCCCGGCCCCTCCGCGCTGCTGTAGGAAGCCTTGGCCGCGCAGAATACCACGGGATCGTATCCCCAGTAATTCCTGAGCGGTTGATTGGTTTGCGGATTCCGCCTCGTGACGGAAGTTTCATTGAATTCCTGCACGGGCATCAGTTCCACAGCGGTCACGCCCAGGGCCTTGAGATAAGGAATCTTTTCCATCAATCCCCGGTAGGTCCCCGGATGCTCCACACCGGATTGCGGATGAATGGTAAAACCGCGAACATGCGTTTCGTAAATAATCGTCTTCGACCAGGGATGCCGGGGCGGTTCGTCTCCCTGCCAATCGAAAGGCCCGTTGATAAATACGCACTTCGGCATTGAACCGGAATTGTCCAGCGTCGCGGGAGACAGGTCCTGGCCCGGCACCAGCGGGTTGTATCCGCGCGCCAGCGCAAAATCCCACCGGGGCAGCCGCGAAATCGCGGCGGCGAAGGGATCAAGCAGCATTCTCTTGAAATTGAAAAAGTGTCCCAAGCGAGGTTCGTAAGGCCCCGCCACCCGGTAAGCATAAAATTGACCGGGACCAATCCCCTCCACCCAAACATGCCAGACGTCGCCCGTCCGATTGCGTGCCGCGTCCAGATCGATTGCCCGTGCAGGCGCCGCGTCTTCAGGATGGTCGAACAACTCCAGCCGGACACCAATGGCGTGACGGCTGAAGATGGCAAAATTGACGCCTCCGGCCTTTTCCTGGGTTCCCAAAGGCAGAGGAGAGCCCAACTGAACATCGGCGCGACCGGAATCCTCCGGGACGTCACGCCGTAAGTCGCGTGTGGGAACTTTCATCATCGTTGCCAAAGGATTCGGGTGGATTCCAACGGGACCGCCGACCCGGGGCGCTGCGGGACCACGCGCACCGTGTAATCTCTTGCGGGACGCGTCGCGGGCACCGTTGCGCGATAGACACAGCGTCGGGAGGCGTCCGGCACTGCTCGTACGCACGTCATTTCCTGCCGCACGGGACCGTCGCCGTTGATTCCGTCCGCGTAAAGCTCCACGCGCACCGCTTGGGGGTCCATGTCGTTCAGAAGGATTTCGCTTTCAAACACGTGATGGTCCGCGTTCGTTTCGACCCGCAGGTCTCCGAAATGCAGCGAGCCCCACTGACGATCCACCGCCTGCCGCCAATCGACCGCTTGCCTGCCGATGGCGCCTTTGTTTGCCGCGCGCTCACCGTAGGCGGTGGCGGCCGGGAGATAATGCAGTTCCACATATTCGCGAACCGCGCGATCGGCGGAGAACCGCGGTGTCAGGAGCGCCATGCTTTCACGCATCCGCGCGACCCAGGCAGTGGGAATGCCTTTTTCGTTGCGGTTATAAAACTCCGGAATCACTTCCTGTTCGAGCCGTTCGTAGAGCGCCTCGGCTTCGGCTGCGTCCCAGGCTGGATCGGTGTCATGTTCCCGACCATCTCCCAAGGCCCAGCCCAGATCCGGGACATAGGCTTCGGCCCACCAGCCATCCAATTCCGAAAGATTGATGCCGCCGTTGACGAGCACCTTCATGCCGCTCGTGCCACACGCCTCCCAAGGCCGCCGCGGCGTGTTGATCCAGACATCCACACCCTGCACCAGGCGCTCGGTCAGATGCATATCGTAGTCACTGAGGAAAATCGCATGAGGACGAACTTTGGGCTGGCGAATGAACTGGATCCATTTCTGGATGAGGGCCTGTCCCGCCGCGTCCGCCGGATGGGCCTTGCCCGCGAGGATGAGTTGCACCGGGCGCTGGGGATTGGATAACAGGCGCAGCAGTCGCGCGGGATCGTGCAGCAGCAGATTTGGTCTCTTGTAGGTCGCGAAGCGGCGCGCAAAGCCCAGGGTCAAGACGTTGGGATCGAAGAGATTCTTCGCTTCCTCAACCGTCTCGGGCGGCGCGCCGGTGGCGGCAAAGTGCCGGGCCAGGCGCTGGCGCGCGTAATCAACCAGAGACTTGCTGGCGGCCATGCGAAATTGCCAAAGGCTATCGTCGGAGATGCGGCGAATGTCCTGCTCCAACGTTTCCGCCGTGCCCAGCCAGCGGCCTTTGCCACAGGCCTTCGTCCAAAGATCGTCGGCAGCCGCCGAGTCCCAGGTCGGCATGTGAACGCCGTTGGTCACGTAGCCTACGGGCACTTCGTCCTCCGGCCAATGCGGAAAGAGAGACCCAAAGAGATGCCGGCTGACTTTCCCATGCAAGCGGCTCACGCCGTTGACCGCCCCGCTCCCCCGGATGGCCAGATAGGCCATGTTGAAACTCTCCGAGGAGTCGTCTGGATCCTGACGGCCCAAAGCCAGCAAACCGCGAAGCGTTACGCCGAGCTTCTGCTTCGCATAACCGCCGAGGTATTGCTCGATAAGAGCCGGCGCGAACCGATCGAAGCCCGCCGCCACCGCCGTGTGGGTGGTAAAGAGGTTGCCGGCCCGCGTGACGGTCAATGCGACATCGAAGGGCTGCCCGCTTTCTTCCATGAAACTGCGGGCGCGCTCCAATACCGCGAAGGCCGCATGTCCTTCGTTCAGGTGACAGACTTCCGGCTTGATGCCCAGCGCGCCGAGCAGCCGCCAGCCGCCAATCCCGAGGATCATCTCCTGCTTGAGGCGCAACTCCGGCCCGCCCCCATACAACTCGCTGGTGATCCCTCGATGTGCGGGAAAGTTCGCCGCGTCGTTGCTGTCCAACAGGTAAAGTTTCACTCGACCGACCTGGACCTGCCAGGCGCGCAGCCAGACCGAGTAACCCGGCAGGGAAATCTCGAGGCGTAACCATTCACCGTTCGCCTGGCGCACCGGCGTGATCGGCAATTGTCCGGGATCATTATAAGGATAAAGGGCTTGTTGCGCCCCGTCCTTGTCGATCACCTGGCGAAAATAGCCCTGTTGATAGAGCAGCCCCACGCCGACCACCGGCACACCCAGGTCGCTCGCGGCCTTGAGCTGGTCGCCGGCCACGTTGCCGAGCCCGCCTGAGTAAATGGGCAGCGCTTCGCTCAACATGAATTCCATGCTGAAATACGCCACACACTTCAAGGGCGACTCTGGATGACGTTGCTGGAACCACGCCGGCGTCTCCGCCGTGTGACGCTTGGTTTGCAGCAGATCATCCACGTTCTTGCGGAAGGCAGGATCGGCCAGCACGCGCCGGAGCTTGTCCCTTGAGACAGTCTGGAGGACAACCCAGGGGTTCTGCGTGAGCTCCCACAGCGCGGGATCAAGCTGTCGCCACACTTCGTCGGTGGCATGATTCCAGGACCAGCGCATATCCAGGGCAAGCTCCGCCAGGGAATCAAATCCTTCGACGTCCGTGGGCAAGAGACTGTAGTTCGGTTTGCCAACAGTTGTTGGTTCGCTCATCGTTTTTTCTCCAGTTGCGGCATGCAAGCAATCCCCGGCTTCTTTGTCGGCGACGCCAAAGCATCACTGACAATCATTTGAGCCTCCTCCAGGATGCGGCGTAAGTGATCCGCTCCCCGGAAGCTCTCCGCATAAATTTTGCAGATGTTCTCGGTCCCTGACGGACGCGCCGCGAACCAGCCGCTCCCGGCCACGACTTTCAAGCCGCCGATGGAAGCGCCGTTGCCCGGCGCGCGGGTGAGGACAGTCTGGATTTTTTCACCCGCCAGCTCGGTGATCTTGACCTGCTGGGGGGAAAGTTTCCCCAGCAATTCCTTTTGATCCGGGGTAGCAGGCGCCTCGACACGGTCATAGGCAGGCTCGCCGAACTCGGCCGCGAGTTCCTGGTAGATTTCGCCGGGATCGCGCCCCATCCGGGCAGTGATCTCCGCCGCCAGCAACGCCGGGACAATCCCATCCTTGTCCGTCGTCCAAACAGCACCATCCAGGCGGGCAAAGGTCGCCCCGGCGCTCTCTTCGCCACCGAAGCCCAGCGAACCGTCGAGCAAGCCATCCACGAACCACTTGAACCCGACCGGCACCTCGTAGAGTTTCCGGCCCAGCTTCGCGGCGACACGGTCGATCATCTGGCTGCTCACCACTGTTTTGCCGATCGCCGCTTGCTTGCGCCACTTTGGCCGGTGTTGGAAGAGATAGAAAATGGCAACGGAAAGGTAGTGATTGGGCGGCAGCAATCCTGCGCTTTTGGTGACGATCCCGTGCCGGTCATGGTCGGTGTCGCAGGCGAAGGAAAGGTCAAAGCGGTCCTTCATCCCGATCAATCGCTGCATCGCGTAGGTCGAGGACGGGTCCATCCGTATCTGGCCATCCCAATCCACTGTCATGAACCGAAAGGTCGGATCGACGGCCTCGTTGACAACCGTGAGGTCCAACCCGTATCGCTCGGCTATCGGCTCCCAGTAATGGACCCCCGCGCCACCGAGCGGGTCCACCCCCAGGCTGATCTTCGCGCCGCGAATGGCGTCCATGTCGATGACGTGGGCCAGATCAGTGATGTACGCATTGAGATAATCGTACCGGCGGGTCGTCGGGGCGCGCAGGGCTTTCTCGTACGAAATTCTTTTCAACCCCAGAAGGCCTTTCTCGAGAAACTCGTTTGCCTTCGTCCCGATCCAGGCCGTGACGTTGGATTCCGCCGGCCCGCCGTTGGGGGGATTGTATTTGAACCCGCCATCATGGGGCGGATTGTGTGACGGCGTGATGACGATGCCGTCGGCGAGTCCCGTCGTGCGTCCGCGGTTGTACGTGAGAATCGCGCGGGAAACGGCGGGGGTGGGGGTGTATTCATCCCCCTGCGCGAGCATGACGTGCACGCCGTTGGCCGCCAGCACCTCAAGGGCGCTGGCAAGAGCCGGCACGGAAAGGGCATGCGTATCCATGCCGAGAAACAGCGGGCCATCGATCTTCTGCTGCTGCCGGTACAGGCAAATGGCCTGACTGATGGCCAGGATATGCCATTCATTGAAAGCCTTTTCAAAGGCGCAACCACGATGCCCGGAGGTGCCAAACGCCACCCGTTGCGCGGGCACCGCAGGATCGGGAGTCTCGGTGTAATAGGCCGCGATAAGCCTGGGTACGTCCACCAATATCCCCGGCTCCGCCGGTTTTCCCGCCAGTGGGCTTATCTTCATGACCTTTTGGCCATCGTTTTTTTCCACACCTTAATGGTAAATCGCCTTTTTTCCAGGCCCTGATGGCAATGGGGTCGCGCTCTTCAGAGCGCGACCCCACTGAAAAACCTGCCGCGTGGCTTTATCGGCCGGCGGTTGCTCCAGCCAGGCTCCCTTCGGGGAGATTGCGTATCGGCTGATGGTGATCCGCCGATTCCGGACTGGTGCGTTTGATAATCTCCTGTGCCCGGGCTGTCTGCTCCGGGGAACCATGGGCGATCAGGACAAACTTGCCTGTCTTGATGGCCGTCTCGTACCGCACGATGCTGTCCTTGGGAATGCCGAGTCCGTAGAAGCCGGCCCCAATCGCGCTCAGACCACCCACCACAACCGCGCCTTCCAGTGCCCCCACGATCCAACTGACCAGCGGCCCGGCCACGAGAAGCTGGCCCAGACCGGGGACCCAAAAGAACCCGGCCCCGAACAACAGGCCCCAAAACCCGCCCCAGAACGCCCCCATTTTGCCCCAATATTTCATGCGGTCGCCGCTATTGTAGTAGCCGACCACGTGTTCATCCGTGTGATAGTCGCGTCCAACGATCAACAGTTGCTTCATATCAAAACCGGATTGCTGCAGTTCCTTGACCGCCGTTTCGGTTTCGGCATGCGATTTGTAGATCGCCACGACGCTATTGTTCTCAGTCATCTGTTGTCCTTTTGTTTCGTTGCGGCCCTTTCGTCGCACCTTATGTGTCGCGCTTTTCGATTCTTTCAGCTGCCCGGGCGGCCTGGAACATTTGATCGTGCCCGGCTTCTTCGACGCCTTGCTCGACGAGTTGCTCCGTCTCGCTGCGGCCTTCGCTGTCCTCGTCTTCGCTGACCGACTCCGGCGATTTGCTGCCCGTCGAGCCCGGCACGGGGTCCCATCGTTCCGATTCGGGCACCAATTCAAACATCTCGTCTTGGGGTTCCGGATCGGTTCCGCCCGTTAATTCACCCTTGGCTTGTTGATAATCTTCCTGCGACGGATCCGGAGGAACGCGACCGGCAATGAGGGCCAATTCACACGCGCGAGCGTGGACCATCTTTTGAGTCACCGTGCCGATCCCGAGGAAGTTCTCCGTTAACACGCCTTTGTTGAGAGGATTGTTTGTCATTTGTGGATGTCTCCCACGACGGCCTGCGCGATGCCGCTTTCCGCCGTGCGCTGGATGTCTTCCTTTGTCAGGTTCACGAATACTTTTGATCCCTCATAATCGATCGGCCCGATCTTGCCGGGAGCAATCAGTATCTCCTTTCCCGAGTACCAGTGGCCGGTTTCGACGACCACTTCACCGACCACCCAACTCTTGTCGTCCACTAGGAAGCTGCTCACGTGGCCGATCGTTCCATCAACCGTTTGAATGTGGTACCCCGTGATCGCCTGGGCGCTCCGGAGATGAACATCACCAGATTGCTGGTGATGGGCGCGGTGCGCATGAAGGGCTGGGCCCGGTGGCGGCCTGAAGACGGGAAAGCTGCCCATCCCCCACATCTGGCCTCCCTCCCAGTAAACCGGCCAGCCGTAATAGCGGTAATAGTCCTCCTCGTATTGCCGTGAGATCGGCCGGTGCGACTCAATGGAGGGGCTCTCTTCAATCTGCTTCCGACTCAGGTTGATCGACAGTGCCTTTGCCTCCGGGTCGAACCTGCCAAACGCATGAGGAGAGAGCAGCACCAGGCGTCCTGCCAGCCAGGCGCCCGTGTCCGCAACCAAATAGCGGACCGCCCAGGTGGTGTCATCAAAGTAAAAGTCCTTCACATGGCCGATGTCGCCGTCTGTCGCGCGGAGTTTACTGCCGTCAAGCTGCTTAATGTTGATTAACATAAAAATCTGCGTCCTTTCGCTCACGTCACTACGATCTTCTAGTGGACCTGCGGGACCTTGATGTCCCCGGTGTGATTGATGATTCCAAAGGCATACAGCAGCCAGACGACGACGCAAATCACCACGACAATGTTGAGGAGTCTTTTGATCTTCCCATCCATCGGGATGTAGGTGTTGACCAGCCAGAGCAACACCCCGATGACAATCAATGTGACGACGAGATTGATGAGTGGCATGATTCGTCTCCGTTTAAATGGAAGCGTTGTTTGTTCATGGAATGAATATAAGGGGTGAAAGCGTGAGGGGGTATGGGGTGTTGACCCTATGGAAGGAGGGCCGATCCGCTCTCGAATCGGCCCTCCTCTTCTCTAGCGCGCCAGCGTCAATGTTGTGGTGATATATCGGCGTGAGGATCGCCTTTTGAGGGACGCCGATGCTCAATAGCTCATGCGGAATTATAGTGGCCGGAAGGCGGCGCAGCCGCTACGGGGTGTTCACCCAGAAGCGATGATAGAATTCAGGCCTAGGAGAACCTTCACGAGATGTCAGATCCCCTACGGAGGAGAAGTCAGGTTTGCTGTATGAGAATCGCCAAAATCGGCGCCAGATTGGGGCCAGAAGTTTTGCCTCTTCCTGGCGTCTAATTACCTTCAATGCCTGAGGTGGAAATGGAGCGCAGACACCAAGAAGATGGAGCCGATGGTCGGGATCGAACCGACGACCTACGGTTTACGAAACCGTTGCTCTACCAGCTGAGCTACATCGGCAACTCATCCAAATTGCCCGGGTATTATGCCACAGCCACGCCAACTGGCAAGAAAATCAACCTACCTGCAGCACCGTCAACGCATTCCCTCCGCTTGCGTTGGCCGGAAACAAAACAGCGGTGGCTTCCGCTGAAACCACCGCTGTCCTGAACCGTCCTCACCAACACTCTCGCCTGGATTCTCTTTATCTCGCCCCTGTCTTCAAATGGTCACGCTATGAGACGCCAAATCAGGAAAGCACCGACGCCGAGCCAGAAGGCAATTCCAAAACTCATCCAAATCTTTGAGAGCACCTCCGCCGCAGGCAGTCTTTCTCTTGAACGCATCGCGCAACCTCCTTTCAAACAACAAGCACAATAGACCTCTTCCCCGAAGAAACCGCAATCGGGAGAAATGTGTAATCTGAGGCAGGGGAAATGTGTAGAACGCGGGAGCCGGTTGCATTCAGCCCAAAAAGGTGTATGTTGTGTTGGAGAGCCGAGCGACCCTCTCATCAATCGCTTGAATAGCGATGAGCCGGCCCCGATGAGTATCGGGGGACCCGAAACGGAGAGCGAGCCTCGACTCTCCCTCTTCATTGATTCATGTCCCTCCCTCTGCTCCCGCTGTAACCGGGCATTTTGCCATTGCATCGGGCAGTCATTCGGGCTAATTAGAAAGGACGTTTGCGAGAAAGAACGCCAACAATTCCATGATCTTTTGAGTGATTTGGTCGTGCTAGGCGGGGAGGTAGCGGTTCCCTGTTCCAGCAACCCGCTACAGCTGGGCGGAATTCCTCGTGGAGGCGGCGGCGTGGGGGAGCAAACTGCGGGGCGGCGTTGAAAGCCGGGTCCGATGCAATGGTTGCCTGCGAACCCCGCCAGGGTCGGAAGACAGCAACGGTAAGCTTGATGTTCCATGTGCCGTCGGGTTGCCTGGCTGGAGCTTCAACCGCAGTGCGCGAGCCGGCGTCGTTTGTCGAAACGGGGTGCACGGCCTTAAAATAACGGGAGGATCGGAGTGATGGACTAACGGAGTGATGAACGGTGGGACGCACGGTTGTTCCCCATCCTCCCCTACTCCATCACTCCCCATCCTCGGTTTTCCCTATGGCGCAGCCACAACAATATCAAGTCCTGGCCCGCAAATGGCGGCCCAAACAGTTCGATGAAGTCGTCGGCCAGGAGCACGTCACCACCACGCTGCAGCAACGCCATCGAACAGGACCGGCTCGCCCATGCCTACCTCTTCGTCGGTCCGCGCGGCATCGGCAAAACCTCCACCGCCCGCATCTTTGCCAAGGCGCTGAATTGCATCAACGGCCCCACCGTCACCCCGTGCGACAAATGCGACAACTGCAAGGAAATCGCCGACGGCCGCTCGCTGGACGTGCTGGAGATCGACGGCGCCAGCAATAACGGCGTCGAACAGGTCCGCGAATTGCGCGACACCGTCCGCTACGCGCCCGCCCGCGGCAAGTTCAAAATTTACATCATCGACGAAGTCCACATGCTCACCACGCAGGCGTTCAACGCGCTGCTCAAGACGCTGGAAGAGCCGCCGCCGCACGTGAAATTTCTCTTCGCCACCACCGAACCGCAGAAAGTGCTGCCGACGATCCTCTCGCGCTGCCAGCGGTTCGATCTGCGCCGCATTCCCGCCAACCTGATCGTCCAGCATCTCCAGCAGATCGCCAAAAAGGAGAAGGTGGGAATCGACGATGAGGCGCTGGCCGCCATCGCGCGCGGCGCGGAAGGCGGGTTGCGCGACGCGGAGAGCGCGCTGGACCAGCTCATCGCGTTTTGCGGCAACAAGATCGCGGAAAAAGACGTGCTCTCGGTGTTCGGCCTGGTCGCGCACGAGAAGATCGCGGCGTTGACCGACGCGCTGATCGATGGCGGAACGGACAAGGCGTTGCGCGTGCTGAAAGACCTGGACGAAGTGGGCAAGGACCTGCAGCGGTTGCTGGCCGACGTGCTGGACCATTTTCGCAACCTGCTGGTCGTCACACTCGGCGGCGACGGCGCGGGGTTGCTCGACCTGCCCGAGACGGAACTGGCGCTGGTCAAGGCACAGGCGCAACGCATCGACGCCGATGCCGTGCTGCGCGTGATCGACGCGCTGGCCGCCGCGGAGGGACGCCTGCGCTACGCGCTGTCCAAGCGGATCCTGTTCGAGATCGCGTTGATCAAAGCCAGTAAAGCGCGCCAGACCGTGGGCATCGACGGTGTGTTGAAGAAGTTGAACGAATTGAAAAACCAGCTCGGCGGCGCAACTCCCGCACCGTCCGCGCCGACGCAGACGGAACCGCGCGCCGCCGCCGCCGCAAAACCATCTGCGGTGCTCGAGAAATCGGCGGCGGATGCCGGAGCGACGGCGTCGATCGAGGAGGCCTGGCGTTACGCCGTCGAGCATCTGGGCAAAGTCACGCCTCTGGCCAAGACGTACCTGATCGGCACCCGGGCGTTGGGGATGAAGGGCGGCGTGTTCACCGTGGGATTCGACCCCGAATTCGCCGATCGCCGCGAGTTTGTTGATACCACGCGCAACCGCGAGTTATTGCAGGCGAAGCTGAAGGAAAAACTGCACGCAGACGTCTCGGTGAAGTTCGAGGTAGCGGAAACCTCAGCGCCGGCAGCCCCCCGGACCGTCAAGGCGGTGAAACCAATGGCCGCCCCTGCCGCCAAAGCCGTCGAGGCCGTCAAAGCAAGTCCCGACGATTTCAAGAATGATCCGTTGATCAAAAAGGCGCTGGAAATTTTCAGGGGCACAGTGGTGGAAGTCAGAAAGTAAGGAGACAACATGGCCGGACTCGGTAAATTTTTAAAGCAAGCGCAGAAGATGCAGGAACAGATGCAGCGGGTGCAGGAGGAACTGGCTCAACGCACAGTGGAAGGCACGTCGGGCGGCGGCGCCGTCAAGGCGATCGCAAAATGCGACGGCTCGATCAGTTCGATCAAGATCGATCCCAAAGTAGTCGACCCCCAGGATGTGGAGATGCTGGAGGACTTGATCTTGGGCGCGGTGACCAATGCGTTGGAAATCGCCAAGAAGACGCAGACGGATGAAATGGGCAAAGTCACCGCCGGCATGAACATCCCGGGAATGAATTTGTAACACGTGGATTACCCCAGGCCGGTCCAAAACCTCATCGCCCAGATTTCCCGGTTGCCGGGCATCGGCAAGCGCAGCGCCGAGCGCATCGCGTTGCACCTGCTGAAGTCCGGTCCCGACACCAGTCAGTCGCTGGCCCAGGCGCTGCTGGAGACGAAATCGAAGATCCGCAATTGTTCACGCTGCGGCAACTACACCGAACACGATCCCTGCGAGATCTGCCAAAGCTCGCGGCGCGACCAGTCCTCCCTCTGCGTGGTGGAAGGGCCCAACGATATCCTGACGCTCGAACGCAGCGGGGCCTTTCACGGCGTCTATCACGCGCTGATGGGAAAGATCTCCCCGCTCAATGGAATTGGGCCGGAGCAATTGCGCGTCGCGGCGCTGCTGGAACGCGTCAAACGGGAAAAGCCCGCCGAAGTCGTGCTCGCGCTCGGCGCGGACGTCGAGAGTGAAGCCACGGCCCATTATCTGGCCGAACAATTAAAGCCGCTCGGCGTGAACGTCAGCCGTATCGGACTTGGGCTTCCCGCCGGCAGCGCCCTGGAAACCGCCGACGAGGTCACACTGGCGCGCGCTCTTGAAGGCCGGAGAACACTGTGACAGCGATACCAGCCCGCGGGATTGGCTTCAACCAACTAATGTGATTGCGTGAAAGTTCGCGGCAGAGATTACCGGGCGGTGTGGATGGAAGGCCGCGACGTGGTCGTGGTCAATCAACCGCTGCTGCCCCACCGGTTCGCGCTGCTGCGCTTGCGCAACCATCGCGAGACGGCCAACGCCATCAAGACGATGATCGTGCGCGGCGCGGGCACGATCGGCGCGACGGCGGCTTACGGGCTGGCGCAGGCGTGTCTGGAGGCAGGCCGCCAGCGGCGCTGGCGGACATTCTCCCGGCACGTCCGCCAGGCTTATGCCACCCTGCTGCAGACGCGGCCGACCGCCATTGATTTGAAGCACGCCCTCGACCGCGTGGCCGCGCGCGTCGAGGAAGCCGATGACGTGGACATGGCCTGCGCCTCGGCCTTCGCCGGAGCGGAGAAGATCGCGGACGAATACGCGGAACGCGGCCGCCGCATCGGCGAGGCGGGATTGCCGTTGCTGCGGAGCGGGTCGCGGGTGTTGACGCATTGCAACGCCGGCTGGCTGGCGTTGGTCGATTGGGGCAGCGCGCCCGCGCCGATTTACCTGGCGCATCGCACGGGACGGAAAGTGTTCGTCTGGGTGGACGAAACGCGGCCGCGAAATCAGGGGGCCAACCTCACCAGTTGGGAGTTCCTCCAGGAAGGTGTGCCGCACAAGATCATCGCCGACAACGCAGGCGGTTTCTACATGCGCCGTGGCGAGGTCGATCTCTGCATCGTCGGCGCCGACCGGATCGCCGACAACGGTGACGTGGCCAATAAAATCGGCACCTACCAGAAAGCCGTGCTGGCCCGAGAAAATGGCATCCCCTTCTATGTCGCCGCGCCGACCTCGACGATCGACCTCGCCTGCCATAGTGGCGACGACATCCCCATCGAACTGCGCGACGAGGAGGAGATTCATTATGTGCGCGGCGCGACATCCGGGAACCGCGTTAGCCGGGTGCGCATTTCACCGCGCAAGGCCGTCGCGGCCAATCCTGCGTTCGACGTGACGCCCGCCAAATACATCACGGGTATTATCACCGAAAAAGGCATCATCAAACCGGGCGCTATCCGCTCGCTGGCCGATGCACTAACTCACCCCTGAACCATGGCTGAAGTCTACACCGGCACGAAATTCCGCACTGTCTTCGCCCGCCGTGATCCACCAAACGACGAGCGGCTGGCCGGGTTGATCGAGTGGTGCCACCACTGGGGGCGACTGGGCGTGGTCGGCGATACCATCGGCAATCTCAGCGTGCGCACGCCGGCGGGTTTCCTCATCAACCGCACGGCGGGAGATTTGAGAACGATCATGCCGGGGGAATGCGTCGAGGTGTTGCAGGCTGACATCGTGGGCCGCGTCCTGACGGTGGCGGGCGCTTACAAGCCGTCGAGTGAAAGCATGATGCACGCGGGCATATACGCGGCGCGGCCGGGCGTGAACGCCGTGTTTCACGGCCACAGCGCCCCGTTGCTGCAGGCGGCGGAGCGGTTGCGCATTCCCGTGACGCTGCGTGAGCAGCCGTATGGCACACCGGAATTGGTGGCGGAACTGCTGCAAATCCTCGATGACCACGATTTTGTCGTGATCCGCAACCACGGGTTCGTCTCGCTGGGCCTCACGATGACCGACGCGGGCCGGAGGCTGGAAACGGTCCTGGAGAAAGCATGAGCGTGCTGGAGACGGTCGTGTTCGACCTGGGCAACGTGCTGTTGTTGTTCGACTGGCGGATCGCGGCGGACCGGTTATGCGCGCGCACGGGCAAATCGCGGCGGGAGGTGGACCACTATTTCATGACTACGCCGTTTGCGGCGCGGCTCGATCGCGGGAAGATGACCAAACGGAAATTCTTTGAGACAGTCGGCTCCGATATGGGATTTGACGGGACGTACGAGGAGTTCGCGCTGATCTGGTCCAACATTTTCAGCCCCAATGAACCGATGATTGCGCTGGCGCGCCAGCTCCGTGGCTGCGTCCGGCGGTTTGTGCTGTCCAACACCAACGCGATCCACATGGATTTCGTCTTCGAGCGGTTCCCGTTCATCCGGGAATTCGAGGGGCACGTATTCTCGCACGAGGTGGGGGCAATGAAACCCGAGGCGCAGATCTACGAATACCTGCTGAAGACGTTCGCTGTGGAGGCTGGACGGGCGGTCTTCATCGACGACATCCATGCCAACGTCGAAGGCGCGAGGGCGGTGGGCCTGCACGGCATCCATTATCAGGGTCCGAATCAAGTGCGGCAAGAGTTGACGAAACTGGGCATTCCCTTTATATAAATCGTTGCATTCCAGTTCCCCGGTAGCTCAATGGTGGAGCGAGTGACTGTTAATCACTAGGTTGGAGGTTCGAGTCCTCCCCGGGGAGCCAACTTTTCTCCCTCAACATCAGGGTGTTACACGGCCATCTACCGTCACGGCACCAGCCGAATTCGATAATACTGCGGCAAGGTATTGGTCGCTGCCCCAGCGTCAACGTAGTTCGTCACGGCGCCGACGGTGTTGGTGACAGTAAAGATGTCAGCAAAGTTGTTCGAGTAACTGCCATCCGCGGCGCCGGTCGCGCGCTGCAATGCGTTGGTCTTGCCGGCGCCCGTCATCCAGGTCACTTGAACATCGATGCCCGTGCTGAGGATGTTGATGATGTGGAAGTAGGACGCGCTGCTGGTCGGATCGGTGCCGGCGAGAAATTCTGCCAGGTTACTCTGGCCATCTCCGTCGGGGTCGGCTGCCGCATCCGCCGCCGGACAGTTTGTGCAGCTGAAATACTTCATCTGCCATTGCGGGAATGTTAACGGAGGATCGACGTTGACAGCAGCAAAGGTCGCTGTGGTCAGCAAGCCGTTATTGTGAGCGGTGACCGCAAGCCCCACCAAGGCAACTGAGTTCATGGCGATGGTTTGTGATGTGCCGATTTGAATCCAGTTGGCCCCGTCCGTTGAATAATAGCCCGAGAAGCTGTTGCCGCTACGGCTGAGTTTCACCCAGACCGGGGTGGCGGCTGAGACTTGCACGGAAGTGCATGAACCGCTTGTGACGTCGCGCCATTGGAAGGAGACACCGTTGCCAGGCGTGATCACCACATCGGCAAACAAAGAGCCGGGAGTATTATCATTTCGGAACATCACGCCCGCCTTAGCCCATGGATCGGTGTCCTGCAGGGAGGTCACTTGGGCGATAATGCTGCCGTCGTTCGTGACGCTGGTGGAGATGAAATTGAATTGGTCGTTTGTTCCCCAGATATCCGATCCACCTCCGGAAACGGTCCAAATGCCGCTGGAAGAGTTGTATTGTGTCGAACCAAATTCCCCAGGGGAACCAATGTCTGCGTCGGCCCAGCCGGCTGGATACGTCGGAGGTCCCACCTGGATCGTGACGGTGGCAATGTTGACTGAGCCAACGTACCCGTCGAAGACGGTGTACCGGAACGCGTCTGCGCCAACAAAGCCCGGTGAGGAGATATAGGAGAACGAGCCGTCCGCATTCAGTGTCAACTGCCCATTCGCCGGACCGTCGAACCAGGCAGCGCTGAGTTGAATCCCGCTTTGGCCGAGATTGATATCCGTATCGTTGGCGAGCACACCCGCGCTGGCGCCAACCACCAGGGTCACGCCGGCAGTCGCGGTGTACGAATCCGGGACGGCGACGGGCGCGCCCAGAGTCTGCTGGAGGATGGGATTGATCCCAAACGCGGTGGTGGTGTTCCAGAGTGCCCAGTCGTTGGAGATAGTGCTCGAGGACTTGGTCTTCAGGTTGGGCGTGGGAGGCCAGACGCCCGTGGGGTTGTACAGACCCCAATCGTTCGGGACGCCGCCGCTGATGGTCTTGTACGTCCAAACGGTCCAGTTCATGTTGTTTGAGTTGAATTGTTGGACGGCATATTTCCAGGGGATGGTGGGATCACTGCCCGCAGAGAATTCGTTGAACTCGCCGATGAACGCGGGAACATTCCAGGATTGGTGGTTCTTAAAATCGCTGACCTGATTATCCACCCCGGCCATGATGGCGGTCGCATTGGTGCTGGAGGTCCACTGATATTCGTGCATCTCATAGGCCACGTTCTGCCATCCGAACATGGCGGGATCAGGCAACATGCTCCAGTCCCAATTTCCCCAGGTCCCCTCCATGAAAATGATGTGGTCCGGATCAACCGCGCGGATCGCCTGGTACAATCCATCATAAGCCGACCAAACGGAGTTGGAATCGGGGGCGCCCTGCGGTTCGTTGATCAAATCGTAACCGGCCACGGCCGGATTATTGTTGTAGTGCGCGGCGATGGTTTGCCAGATGATCGTCGTGCTGTTCTGGTCGTTGGTATTGCTCCAGTATTGGTTCTGATTGATCTGTCCCGTGCTTTGATCGGTGCTCTGGCCTCCGGGGACGCCATGCATGTCAATGATCGTATAGATTCCCCGTTGCCAGGCATTCGTCACGAGCCAGTCGAGCCGGTCGAAGGCATCGGTGCGCCAGGTGCCGTCCAATGCCTCAAAATCAGCCCACCAGACCGGGACCCGCACCACGTTCATCCCCATCGCCTTGATGTTATCCAGATCATTCGTCTCAATCCATGCCTGCTGGTAGGTGCTGATTAGAAGCTGCTGCGTGACCACCCCAAAGCGGCTGTCGAGAGTTTGCAGCGCCGAATAGTTATCGGGAAGATTGGTGGTGGAATTCATGGGGGTCATCCAGGCCTCCATGATAAGCCAGCCGCCGAGGCTGAACCCGCGCAGAGACACAATGTCTCCCGTTCCGTGGGCATTGCGAAGATTAACGCCGTTGGCCTCAAGGAACAGATCGGACGTTGCGGCGCCTGCCGGAAGGGCATACGACAGGATGCTCCCCCAAGCCATCAACAATGGAACAAGGCCGCCACGCAGAGAGCAAACCGATCGACAGTGTGTGTGCCGGGAAGCCTTCCTGTTGAAGGCCCCGAAAAGGCGGGAGCCAATGCCTTTGCGTTCCATGAGAGACGTCCTGCGAGGGCTTATCCGGTTGTTCGATACGTCATGATCCCTCTTCTTCAATGGCCGAAATCAAGGGATGCGTCATCGAAACGGATGGCTCCGCCGCGCGTACCGTCCACCGGCGACGGCGTAACAATGACCAGCACCCGCAGCGTATCATTCTCGGGAGCCCCCGCCACCGTCAGCTGTTCCCACTCATCCGGCTTCAAATCCGCGACCTTGTAAACCTTGGAGGCCAGGGTCTTCGGTTGTCCATCGATGACCGATTCAAGACGTAATTCGATATTCAAAGCATCCTGGGAGGCATCCTTGGCCTTGTCGAGGTTGACGTAGATGCCAAAGGTGTAACTCGTTCCCTTCACCGCGCCCTGGACATCCTGAAAGACGCCGGAATCCTTGGCGTCGGGAATCTGCCAGTGATGATAGCCCAGAATGCAACGTCCCGTACGCACGGGCGACCAGCTGTCCTCGCGATTGAACCATTGCCCCCAACGCCCCCAGCCGGCGGCGCGATCCGCTGAGTCGCCCGGGTCTTCAAACGAGGGATTGACGAGCTTGGGCGCGGCCGCATCCCCTGTGATCGTGACCTTGGCGGACACTGTCCCTGCCAGCAGGATGAAGCCGGCCAACGCGGCCATTTGATTGATGATCCGTTTCATTTCCAACCGTAGGTTTGCGGCGCTGATGTATTATCGCAGAAAGAAAGCGTTTTGAACAGACCGATTGGCATCATTTCGACTTGGCCATCGAGGTAAACGACAGTGACGACCCGCAGCCGGATGAGCGAAGAAATACAATTCTTCCAATCACAAACATGGTTCCACGTCGGGGCACGTGGCAACAGACCACCATCTTTGTCCGCATACTCCGTGCATGCCGAAGAGATCTGTTTGAGATTATTCATGCGCAACCTCAGTCGGGCGTTCTGCCGCGGCCTTCATGTCTTGAGCCGCCAGATCCAAGCGTAAAGACCGCAAATTGCCGGCTCCGGCGGAGTCGTCCACGTTGACCGCCCGCACGACCAGTTCGTCGTCACCGGCGGGCAGTCTGATCGGCTTGGCGCCCCGCTGCCATTCGTACCTGTGCCAATCTTTCGTGCCAGTGAGGTCCACCGTGTCGGCGACGACTCCGTTGATCTCAATCCGCAGGTGCTCGGTCCCGAGCGGTGATGACCAGAAAAAAGAAGGAATGTACTCTCCCGCGCTGGGCAAATTCAGGTGAAACACCACGGCATCGTTTTCATTGAAATGGCCAATGTTGGGCGGCGTATTCTGCCATTCCACGCAGATCTGGCCTTTGCGTTGGAACCCCGCGATCTCCGCCGGGCCAAGTTCAATGTGATCCACATCCGACGTCGCCACGGCGGCCTGGTCCCTGATCAACCGGCCCTCGCGCAGGTTCAGAAAATCCTTTCCGCCTCCACAGGCCATTCGCAGGACATGGCGGCCCGCCGCCAGGTATCCACAGGAAACGGACGCCCACTGAAAGGAGCGCCAATCGCCGGTCGAAGCCAGTGGCTGCTTGCCATGGGACAGGCCATCCACGTACAACTCTACTATCGGCCCATCGCCGCCCGCGGCATAACTGACATCGAGCCGATAATTCCCTGCCTCGCCGGTCGTGATGCGCCAGGCGGCGGAATCCGTGGGAGCCCAATAACCAAGATCGGGCGGCGACCATTGCCACTCCATCTTCAGGCCATGCTCAGGGTCGTGCGCAACAACCACCGCGTCCGCCACGGCCAGTTGATTGGATCCGGCCGCGTCGGAGATGGCCTCGGGCAACGCTTGCCTGAGCCGCTGCTCCACGCAGGCGCGCAACAACGGGTCCGTGCCCCAGTGGCGAGTCGCCATGTTTCGGAAATAATCCAGGATCTCGTCATAGCCGCTCTCCTTCAGCGAAATCCATGGCAGAAACACATTGGTGCGGCCGGTCATGCCCCAGAAATAGTCCCCGTTATTCTCCAGCGACTTGTAGGTCCATACCGTCCACGCCCAGCCGCGCGCGTTAAACACATCCAAACACCTGTCCATCCCCGAAATGCCGCCGCGTTCGGCGTTGTAGAGATTAAACTCGCCGATGTGGATTGGAATCCCGTACTGCAATTGCGCATTGCGGACGCCCAGGAGGTCGCGTTGCGCGAAGACCTGGCCGTTGGCGGGATAGAAGTGGAAGCTGTAAACAACGTTCTGCCAGCCCATTTCCGCGGGATTGGGGAGGCGGGAATACCCCTGCAGCGCGTCCTCGATAAAAATCATGTGGCGCGGATCGACCTCGCGAATCGCGCGATACATCTCATCCATGTGCGCCACCAGGGCGTCGAACGTGGGGGCGCCCCACGCTTCGTTCAGCAAATCATATCCCGCGACAACTCCGCGCCCCGCATAACGACGGGCCACCATGCGCCACCACTGAGCGGCCTCCGCGCGGTGACCGGAGTTGGCAGCCCAATACGTCCCATCCGGCCGCTCCCCCAAAATGTTTGCCCCGGTGCTCTGGCCGCCAGGCGCCCCGTGAAGGTCGAGCAACACATACATGCCGCGTGCCTCGCACCAGTCGAGCAGATGATCGACGTACTGCCAGCCGTTGGAATCGTAGGCGGTATCCCCCAGCACGCGCCACCAGAGCGGGAGGCGAACGAAGGTGACCCCGATGCGGTGAAGGTCCTCGATGTCCGTTTCCGTGATGAAATTTTCCCGCTGCGCGGCAACGACGGCCCGCATGCGCTCGTCGCCAAACCGTTTGGCCAGTCCATCCCAAACGTCCTTTTCGGCCGCAACGCCTTCCTGGCCGTCCAGTTTCACCATCCATGGCTCAAGCAACAGCCATGAGCCGAGGTTGAACCCGCGGAGTGCGACGCGTTCATTCGCCTCGTTGACGATGTCCAGCCCCGCCGTACGCAGAAAGGGCAGAGGCCGCAGGGTCGAGGCGTCCGCGGCGAACAGCGGGGCCGCAGCCGCCAGCCAACCCGCCAGGGCCAGGAGCATCGTAGTGGATGGAAGAGATCGTTTCATCGTGATCTTCTAGAGGACACGGTTGGACTCAATCACTTTGGAATACCAATCCGCACTGAGCTTGGGAATCCGTTGCAACGTCCTGTAATCGACGTGAACGATGCCAAACCGCTTGGCGTAACCTTCGGCCCATTCATAGTTGTCCATCAACGTCCATAAAAAGTATCCGCGAACATCGAATCCCTCCGCCAGCGCCCGGTGCAACGAGATCAGATGGTTCCGCACATATTCGCGCCGGCCCAGATCGTGAATCTCGCCATTTGGCTGGATTTTGTCAATGTACGTGGCGCCATTCTCGGTGATATACATCGTCTGCGCACCATACACCTCTTGCGCCAGACGGACAGCCCAATAGATCGCTTGCGGCGTTATGGTCAGCCAGGACACGTCGGCTTTGGGATACTGCGCCGGCAGCGTCATTCGTTGCGCCTGGCCGGTCGGCCCGTCTCGCACGAAGTCGGCTGAATAGACGTTCAGCCCAAGAAAATCGGTCTTTTGGGAAATCAATTCCAGATCGCCCGGCTCCACACGGGGGGCCTCGGCGCCCGCCCGTTGGAGGAACGCGTCGGAATAGAACCCATGATATAATGGCGCCATGAGCTGATCGTTTTCCCTGGCGTACTCGGCGCGCACGGCTCTGATGTCGGCCTCTGTTTCCGCGACGGGCACAAACGTCGCCGGATTATGGGCCAGCCCGATGCGGGCGTGTTTGCCGCCGTATTCGCGGACAGCCTCCACAGCGTATCCGTGCGCCAGAAGAGTGTGGTGATAAATCTGGTTGATCACCTCCGCCGGCTCTTTTGCACCCGGCGCATCACAGCCGTAGGCATAGCCACAAGGCACAAAGCGCAGGATCTCATTCAGAGACATCCAATTGCTGACGCGATCGCTGAACCGTTGGACTGCCAACCGGGCATACGCGGCAAAGGCATGGGAGGTGGAACGAACGCGCCAGCCTCCCCGCTCCTCCAACGCCTGGGGCAGGTCCCAATGATACAACGTCACCCATGGCGTCACTCCCGCTTCCAACAGTGTGTCGATCAACCGATCGTAGAAATCAAGGCCTTTGGCATTCGGAATACCGTCACCCCGCGAAAAAACCCTGGGCCAGGCGATCGACAACCGGTAATTCGCAATTCCCAGGCGTCGCAACAGGGCGATGTCGTCCGCATAGCGGTGATAGTGGTCACAGGCCACTGTCGGCTCGTCCAGGCAATTGACGAAAGCAAACCGGTCCCAGATGGATTCGCCCTTGCCGTCTTCGAGCGCGGCGCCTTCAATTTGCGGCGCGGCCGTCGATACGCCCCAGGTGAAATGCTTGGGAAATGAATACGCGTGGGCAGGCCGGGAATGGCCCAGGGCCTGGGCAGGCGCGGCGGTCTCGCTATTGGCGGCAACCGGGGAGGGCATGATTTCGTCCTTTCCCGATCTCATGGTTACCACCTTCAGCAATAACTCTCATGTCAATTGTTCCTTACGCTGCTCGCTGATCGCGGGATAATACCCTGATCCGTAGCGGGGAGGAAACGGAGCGCAGCCGCGCGGCAAGCAGCCAGTCATGAACGCGGGTCATCAGGTCCGTGATTGTCGTCTCACACATCACAACTGCGCCCCCCCCGTCCGTAAGTCCTCTCGTCGACATAGCGTCTTAGGGCACCTGAATGAGCTTCAGCCGGTAAAACTGCGTCGGCGTATTGGGAGGCACCGCATTGGTGAGTTGCATGATCCCCCCGGTGCCCACCACGTTGGCGATGAGCGTCGACCAGGCGCCCGACACCAAATTGGTGTTTTGCTCCACATTATACACGGCATTGGAGGCGGTGCCCAAGGTGAACACCGCATTGGTCTGGCCGATCACCTGAAACGCTTTGATGCCAAAATCCCCAACAGTCATGCTGTTAAAAAACATATCGTAATTCTGCCCGTTGCCCGCCCATTGATTATAGAGCGCCACACTGTCGATGCCGCTGCCCAGAGTGCCGCCCAATACGCCGCTGATGCTTGAGGAGGCGCCACTGGCCAGCCCGGTGATCGTGCAGGAAAATGTATCCGCTCCGGTCAGGGTAAAGCGGATGTACAAACCGCCGTCCGTATAGCCGATCCCTGTATCGATCGCAGGGGAGCCGGCGTTGGTTTCAATCAGGTAGTCGCCCCCACCACCAAAAAAGAAGACCTCAAAACGCTCGCCATTGTTCTTGTTGCTGGTGTCGTTGCCGTTGCGCAGCACAAAACCAATCGCTCCGCCATCGGCATCGACATACCCATTATCCATTCCAATGCTGAACGTTTGGCCAACGGCCAAGGAGCCGCCCGTAAAGGCACGATAGGCGATCGCCACATTATTGCCGCCATTGGTGTTGGCATACATCCCCCACGAGGTGGGATTGGTGGTGATCGCGCTGGTGGTGTCGATCCCGCCGCCGCTGGGAAAATTACCATTCTGTGTGGCCGTGGCGGTAAAGAACCCGGCGTTACCCACATTATTCGTTGGACTGAGGATCCACGGGGCGAACCCAAAGCCGCCGTTGTCGCCGTTGACCCACTGAGGATACGGTTTGGCGTACACGGGGTCGGCGGCATTGTCTGCCGCCGGGTTGGCGGCAAAGACAGTGGTGGCAACGAACAAAAGGCTGATGGTAGACGTGAGGGCGTGAATAGGCTTCATGGCGCTTTCTCCTTCACAGGGATTAATGACTCGTTTTCGAAAATTTCATGTTAACGATAACAAATTGAGACACTGATGTCAACGCAGAATCACATCATTGTGTCAGTTCAGGCGGGTTGTCCGCGGCATCTCCAGCTCGTAGGCGCCGGGTTTGCCTCGCCGGATCTCCCCGCTGGGAGAGGTCACCGAAGCGCGTGCCACGACTTGGGCGGGCAGGATCTGACGCATGGTCGGCGGGGCGCCGCTCTTGTTCAACACGTCGAGCAGATAACGCGTTGCCACCTTCCCCAGGTCCATCATCGGCTGGGCCACGGTGGTCAACGCCGGCACAAAGCTCGCCGAGCCCTCGGCATCGTCGAACCCCGCCACGGAAAGATCTTCCGGAACGCGAAGCCCCAGGATGCGGGCCGCGTCGATCACTCCGTAAGCCATGTTGTCGTTCGAAGCAAAGATGGCGGTCGGCCGGTCGGCCTTGCTCAGCAGGTTCAGGGAAAGATGGAATGCCTTGCGCGTTTCGTAGTCGCCTTGAACAACCCACCTGTCCACCACGGGAACACGATGGCCGGCCATCGTCTTGCGGAAACCCAGTTCGCGCTGTGCCGCGTCGCGCAGATCGCTCGGGCCCTTCAGAAAGCCAATTTTCCTGTGTCCCATCCGGATCAGGTAATCAGTCATCGCCGAAGCGCCCCCGCGATTGTCCACGTCCACATAGTTGACGTGCTGGCGCCCGAACGAGCTGCCCACGGCCACCAGCGGCATCTTGAGTTCCACAAACGTCTTGGGGAATTTCTCGCCCAACCCGGGCGCCACGACAATCAGCGCGCCCACGCGCCGTTCATGGCAGAGATTGACGCACTTTCGGAAATCGTTGAACCCTTCGGAATGGCTGTCAAACAAAGCGATATGGTAATCCGTCCCGGCAATGACCTGCTGGATGCCTTGGAGGATCTGGCCGAAATAATAGCCTCCCACCAATCCCTGGAACGGCACGACCACGCCCAATTGGAGAGTATGCTTCGCACGGAGTTGGCGGGCAATGAAATCCACATGGTAATTCATGCGCTTGGTGGCCGCCAGGACCCGGTCCCGTGTGTCCCCGGAAACAAGACTGCTGTTGCTCAACACGCGGGATACCGTCATCTTCGACAGGCCCGTCGCCCGTGCGATGTCGTCCATTGTCGTCTTGTTGGCGTGCTGGCTTCGCATAGTACCGTACCTAACACGTGCCCGGCCCCGCGTCAAGGTTTCGCGGAACCGGTCCTTCGGCTCTTCATCCGTTGCCGGCGGGCCGGCCGCCGACGCTTCAACCGCGCTTGCCGAATTTCCAGACGCGACGGCGCGCGAAGTACAGCGTGGCACCGCCGCTCAACCAGAGCAGGATAACACCCGGCTCAGGAACGGCATCGATCGGGTTTTCCTGCAATTGGTGAAGCTCGGCATTGCCCAACAACGTATAGTTGGCCGAATTCCAACCATTGGAGTTGACGAAATACAGGTCGACGTTATTGCTGATGATCAATTGCGATCCGCCAAACAGCCAGAGGTCGTTGACAAACAGGGCGTTCACGCCTGAACCGCCGCCGATGTCAGCCGAGGCGCTGAGTTCCATGATGCTGTTTGTGCCCGCGTTGCCAAGTTGCAGACTGTCCAGCGCGAAGTTGTTCTGGAAACCCGTGACCGCCGGGAAGCTGCTCACCAGCTGAACACCCGTGGCCGACGGGCTTGGTGTGCCAGTGAACCCACCCGTCAGCTTCAAGCCCGCCGTAAAGAATTGCTGCGTATAGCTGCTGGCCGATTCCGTGTTTGTGCCGTTGAAGATGAACCTGGTGCCGCCGGCCCCGCTGCCGCCCGCCGTCGTGTTGAACGTGTTATACGACGTGTTCTGCGAACTCTGGTTGACGAAGTTGCTGGTGAACATATAAACGTCGCCCGCTGACGCGCTGATGTAGCCGCTGGAAGTCACAGTAAACGTGTTGTTAAACACGTTGGTGGTGGGATCGGTGATCCAGGCGCCGGAGTTGACCACGGCGCCGTTGAAGGTCCCGACGCTATGAACCATGGTGAGCGTGCTGCCGTTGGCGTTGTTGAGCGCGCCGCTGATGACCACGTTTGCCGTGTTCGCTGTGATCACGCCGCCGGCCAGGTTGTTGAGATTGGCGGCCCCGACGGTCAATACTCCGCTGCCGTCGGCGAAGATTTGGCCGGCGTTCTTCACCGTGTTCCAACTGCTGTCAATGACGCCACTGCCCTGAATCAATCCGCCGGCCGCGTTGCTAAACGTCATGCTCGACGACGATCCGCCAAGGCTGACGGCGGCCAGCGTTCCGCCATGCATCAAGATCGTGCCGGAATTATTCGGAACGGAATCGGCGCTGTGGTTGTTCCACTCGTTCTGGCTGCGCACCACCGACAACGTGCCGTTGCCGGCGATGGAGACGACACCATCGGAAGCGTTCTGGAAACCACCGTTATTGAGCGCGTCGTTGGGATTCAACGACAGCGTGCCGTTGGTGGCGGTGATGGTGCCGTGGTTGATGATCGCGTAATTGACATTGCCGCCGCCCTGGCCGAAGCCCGTCTGCAGCGTGCCATTGCCGGTAATGGCACCGGTGGCGCTGTTGGTAAACTCTCCGGAGTACGTGTTGACGGTATCATTCGGCGAATAGACAGCCCCTCCCAGCAACTGGAACGTGCCCTGATTGTCCTGGAAAGCGCCCCCGGCCGCTGAAGAGGACAGAGTCAGGTTGGCGCCGGAATCGATCTGGACGGTGCCTTTGACGTTGCTGCCGGGCATAAACGTCCCCCCGAGATCCACGTTCTTGCCCGCGGCGATTTCCAGCGTGCCGCCGTTGTCCACCTGCCAGTTGCCGCCCATGCCCGACGCCACGCTGCCGTCCACAGCCAACGTCGCGCCAGCCAAGGCGTGGAAGACACCGTACTGGCCCGGGTTGTTGGGGGTGAAGGTGCCCTGGTTGCCGTTCATATCGTACCCGAAAATATGCAGAGTGCCGTTGCTGGCAACGATCTGCGAAGTCGCCTCCACTTTCCACGAGGCCAGCATGTAACCGGAACCAACAATCGTGCCGCTGTTGTAGCCGACGCTGTTGGCCGCGTTGCTGGCATATCCATAAACGTCGTCGGTAAACGCAAACGTGCCGTTGTTGAGGACGATCGAACCGAAGTTGTTCGGCGTATCATTGAACCAGTTGCCGAACTGGTTCCACCGGTTCAACTGGAACGTGGCGCCGGAGTTGACGACGACTTGCCCGCCCGATTCTATCTGGAGACCGTGGTAGACGTCCTCACTGCCGGTGTTGATTTGAAACACGCCCGAATTGGCGACGACCTGACCACCAGCCTGCACATCCACGCCGTTCGCGGTGCCGTTATAAATGTTGTCCAACGTGCCGCTGTCCCCCACGAGTGTTCCGGAGACAGAGAGCACACCGCCCCCGCTATAGCCCGCATAGCTCAGGGACGAGCCATTGATATGCACAGTCCCACCGCCTTGAATGTTCAACTGCTGCCAGTCGATCAAATAACCGCCGGCTGTAACCTCGATCACTCCGTTCGTGCCCACGGTGAGGTAATCGGCCGAAAAACTGCCGTTGTTGTTCACGAGAAACATGTTCAGGCCGGTGCTATTGGGATTTTGGATGGTGAATCCGCCGCCAACGCCCACAGACCAACCGCCATTGAGATCAACAATGTTGGTCGTGCCCGCTGCGGGGGTGTTGGTGATGAAACCATAATCACCGGGATTACCACCGTAGGGCGCATGACCCAGCGTCCAATTGGAGCTGTTCCAGTCGTTGCTGCCCGAATTGACTGTGTACCCGTCATCCGTCGCCAAGACAGATGTGACAAAGCCAACAATGATGACACCAGACAGGATGATAGAAAGATTTTTTCTCATGGCAACTCGCCTCTCCTGATACCTTACCTCACTTCTTCGAACACCTCACCTTGATGTTACCGTTAACATATTCAGAGGCGGCTGTCAAACACTAATTTATCACCCCTGCTCCCGCAGGAATTGACCAAATGTCCGCCATCCGTCGTCCAGACAGACGCGAAACAACCGCCCGTGATGACACCACTTAGGATCCTCGAAAGATTTTTCTCCATGGAACTCGCTTCTCCGAATGAATCCCGTACATGTTACCGTTAACATAACTTGCCACGGCTGTCAATCGCTTATTTTTCCTCCTGCTTCAGTCGCCCCCCTCCCTCGCTTTGAGGAGAGGAATGCGGCACGACAACGCCCGTGCGGCAACGGGGTCGCTCTCAATAATGAGAAAATCATGGCAAAACGGGCCTCTTCTTAACGTATGCCGCCTGCATCCACTTTATCGCATGGAGGGCGACGAGACATCCGCCGTTTCAAGGCGGCGTTGCGATCTCGAGGACGCGCCACTCGGCCCAATCCAGCGGGTCTTCGCCGAGGTAGGTGTGAACGCAGGTGAGCACGCGTTGGGGATCATCCATCGTTTTCATCGAAATGCGCAGGGTCAATTCCCGGTCATTGCGCTCGATGCGCACGGCGTCCGCCGGCAACTTGCGCGCCTGGTCCAGGACATCGTGGTGCACTTCGCCGATGTTGATGCGCAGCTTGGGCATCTGCTCAAACGGGCAGTCGTCGCGATAGCCGAAGGCAAAGATCGACGCCGAGACGGCGCCCGCCAACGGCCTGGACAAACGCACGGTCATCACCAGATCGTCCGCCTCCCGCCAGGTGTGCACCTGCTCGATGCCCACGAAGCTGGCTTGCTCCTCCTCGGTCAATTGCTCGAAGAGTTCCGGCGACCGTTGGCGGCGGCCCGGCAGGAACTGGTTTCCTATTTCCATGGGGGGCAGGACAACCGTCGGGAAATCCCCGAACAACTCGTTGGCCCGCACAAACGACAGCAAATAAGCCTTGCTCGCTTCGATCTGGCTGTGGTGCGCCCGTAACGCCGCCTCTTTGACCTGCACTTGCAGGGGGGACAGCGGGACGACGCTCCAATCGACCAGGCGATCCAATTGCGGGGGAGGCAGGATCGGCTGCGTCGGCTTTAGGGCCTCTGGCTGGGGCCAGTGCGCGAAATGGACGAGGTACGGATAAACTTCCGGGTGAATCTCTTTCTCAAGGTCCCACAACGCAACGCGCGTGAACAGGTACAACGCCTGGTGGTCGACGTTGTGGTCGGAGGGATGCGAGATGAATACTTTCGTCGGCTTGAATTCCCGCAAGTTCGCTTCCAGATCGCGCAGGATCTCCTCGCCTTTGTACGGCGCGCCGGGCCGGCACGCGTCCGGATACGGCACTTTGGTGACCTTGGTCAACATGCTCTCGAACGCCGGCCGGTCGGCCCAGTGCCGGTACCAGATGGTCAGCGTGCCGAAATCCGGATAACCCAGGAACACCTCTTCATTGGGATCGACCCCGAGGATTCTGGCGGCGGCCAGCGCCTCCCGGCGGCGCAGCTCGCCCATTTGCCGAACAGCTTCGGGAATGAACACGGGGCGTTTGCGATACAGGAAGAAGGACCATTCGTTGTTATCGCCGTACGTGAGCCAGACGATCCGCACCGGCAGATTCATGGCGACCGCCTGCTGGATGATGCCGCCGCAGCCCAGCGACTCGTCATCCGGGTGCGGCGCGAACACCATGATGCGATCGCCCGGGGAAAGCGTCGGGCCGATCGGCAACGGCCGCTTGACCGGCGAGCGGCGTTGAGGCATGGGGGAAATCCCGCACAGCGCCCCGCAAAGGGCCAGGAGGACAATGCGTAAGACCCTGGACCGGAACGGCCGGCGGCGACAAGTCACCTGGTCACGGTCTTCAGCGCCACCAAGCAGGTTTCTTTTCACCGGCTTTCTTTTGTCGCACCCCGGATGACGTGTCAATGCCATTCCGCACCCAACCGCCTCCGGTCAAACCGTTCATTTCGGTTACTTTGGACAAAACCAGAATTTTGTCCAAACTGTCCAAAATGTCCAAAGTGACAACCTCCTCAATTCCCGCAATCGAGCCAGTCCATCCCCCGTGTTTCGTCCTTCGGTTCGGCCGCCGCGGGTTCAGGGTGCGGTGGATTTTGTTGCCGGATCCCGGAATTTATTCAGGGCTTGTTTGACGGCATCCGACAGGGTGAGCGTCTTCTGGTCCAAACGATCGAGGCCGCTCGAGTAGGAGTACGGACAAGTGGGATCCGTGCTGCGAGGAATCCCGAGTTGTTTCAGGCTGGCGGGGACCAGTTCCTTGGCGATTCGCTCGACCAGTCGCCGCCTCGACTCGTAGGTCGCCCCGAGCGTTTTGCCCAGCATCATATAGTAAGACAACAAGCTCGCGGGTGATGCCACGCCCGTTCTTCCGAGGCTGAACACGAAGTTGTTGTCTCCGGAGTAAATGTTGGCCTCTGTGATCGCCACGTACATGGTGCGGACGTCTTTCGAGCGGTATCCTTCGAGTGTGCTGCAGAGGCGGTCCAGATAGGGATCGACAAGGTACTGGCCCGGCTCCTTTTCGATTTTTCTGATCGCGTCCTGAATCCAGTACTGCGTCAGCGCATCCTGTGATTTCATGGCGTCGGACAGAGCGTCAACGTACCGGTCCTTGCTCCAGTTGTTGAAATCGATGTTCTGGTGATTCATCTGGACCAGCCAGCCCCGGATCTCGCGTTGCCGGGCGATTCGGTCCGGGGCGGCCCAGCGCCATTGTTCATCCAGTCGTCTGATCTTGACCGGAATGTCGGTGATCTGTTGGTAAACCCTGGCGACGTCCTCCAACAACCACGGATTGCAGGGAGCGAGGGGAACGAGCATGACCTGCAGTCCCGTTTCATTCGTCCCCAGCGGCGCAATCTCCTCAAGCGTCTTCGGCTTGTCTCCCAAAAACTTCGCGGCCTCAGAGATTTGGTCGGCGCCTTCAGCTCCTTTGAGGACGATGCCGGCGCTGTTGCTGGCGGAGGCGGAATCCGCCGTGTTCTCCATCAACTCCAGATGGGCCTGATAGTCAAAGGGTGACGTGGCGAGCAGGTTCTTCAAGACGGCGAGGGCCTCGTCTTTTTTCCCCGCCCGAAACAATTGGTCGGCGTAGCCGTGGATGTTTTTCTCCCATTGTCCCATGGACACGTTACCGGCGGCCAAGGCCTGCTCATAGCGTTGCCTGTCAACCAGGTCGCGCAGATCGCCGAACCGAAGCCCGCCTGTCGCGCGGGCCGCCGCAGTCCTGGTGTAAATCCATGTCTGGACGGAGTTCGGCAGGACGAAGACAAAGATGCTTTGCGCGGCATTTTTCAGGGCCAGCCTCGCGTTCACCTCTGTCGAGCTGATCTCGACAAAACTCCCCTGATTGCTGGCGATCAATTGATTCAGGGAACGGAGCCGATTGCCATACAGGGCGTCGCACTCCGGCCTCTCGCATCCCGCGGTCCAGACGTTAAGCGCGGCCTGGTTGTCGGCCGTTGAATAGCTGAACTGCGTGGCGCCGTTCACCTCTTTCTGGCTAAGGAAGAGCAGAGGATAGCCGCCGTTATCGAACACCGGCGCGTAGTAATCAGGCAGGAAAGGCGGTAGCCTGGTTTCCGCCGCCGCGAGATGGGCCGAGATGATCAACGCAACAATCACCAGCCCGCCCGTCATTGCTTTCATCATTCCGACCACCCCTCACCCGCCGCCAGCCCGTCCAAGGCCCGACGGTCAATCCCGACAAAGCCCAGAATCCCCCGAAGACCGGCCTCCGGTCAATCGCATAGTTCCATCCCGTCCCCTGCCCCGGCGGACGGCGGCGGCGTGGGAAACCAGCCGCGCCTGTCTCCCAGACCCGGCTCTAGCGGCCCGCGTTCGCCCCCCATCCGATATATCCGCCGCTGATATATCGCGCCGCGATATATCATGCCCCGATCACGGAATCGTTCACGCCCTGACTTGTCCGCCGGCTCTCCAAATCGGGGAACGACCCGGGAACAGACTGAAAACACGGACTCGCGATCTGTGTCAATACTTGGGACTGACCCCTTCTCCCCGTCTTGACCCCTTCTTTGTCGGCTTCCGCTGCAGGTTTACCCGCCAATCCATTAAGGCGGCCGAGTCGCCCTGGAAACGTTCGGCTGCCACCCTGTATTCCGGAAGTGCTTATGCGGGTGGATTCTGTGCTTTCCTCATGGTTCCATCAGTGGTCTAATAGGGATGCTCATTCAACGTATTACTTATGAGGGGAAACAAACATGGCTGGTGAAATTAGTATCAAAGGGAAAAGGGCACCGAAAGGCGAGAAAATGACTAAGGGAACAGGTTGGCGACTCGCTGCCACTACGGGACGGAAACGTGTCTTCGTCGGCACGTTGCTTCACACCATCAACATGGGGAGCAGACGGATCGCCATCTTCAGCGTACCTAAGTGACGCTTTTGTTCTAAGGGCTGAAGGGTGATCGCAGCCGAGCGTCGCTGCTGACGCCCAATGGCGGGCGGCGCTGAACAACGGGACTGTAGGCAAAACGAACAAATGTTTGACGACTTTGATCGGTCGTTCTTCGACTCGCCTGAATTCAAGGAAGATTCAGTTCGCGAAGTAATTATTGCACCTCTCCTCCAGCGGCTTGGATACAGAGTATCCGGACAGGACCGAATCGTCAGGAGTAAGACACTGGCCCATCCGTTTATCTACGTCGGCACTAGGAAGCATCCTGTAACTATTGTTCCCGACTACACACTGTTTCACGATGAGCAGGCAATACTCGTTCTTGACGCGAAAAGCCCGGGAGAGGACATACTGAAGCAATCGCATATTCAACAGGCCTACAGCTACTGCGTTCACCCAGAAGTGCGCAGCAAGCACTTCGCGCTGTGCAATGGTCGTTTGCTCGCGGTTTTCCACGTCGAAATGCCGCAGCCTCTACTCCTCCTGCCGTTTGAAGAATTTGAAGTGCGATGGCCTGAGGTGGAAAAGCACCTCGCTCCGAAGTTTTTGCTTCAACCAGAATTACGCAAGTTTGCCCCAGATTTGGGTTTTAAATTTGCCCACCTCGGCATCTCGCCTGACACAAAGTTGGTTATGCTAGGAGTGCGACCCGATCTCTTTGCGCGTGTTAACGACGGCCTATACACCGCTAGCGGAAACTGTGACTTTGGCGGCGAAGCGCACTGCGCCAGCTTTGATTTTGCACCTAACCTATTGCCGGTTATCTCGGCCGGACTTCCAGAATGTCTGCACGAACCCTTCAATAATGCGCTCGCCCGCGCCCCTTTTCAGGTGTCCGCAGAATGCGCCATCGAGCTCGACCTTTCCGTACGACTTGGCGCAGAAACCAGAGGGGCTCACGATACCTTTGTGCCGCTCGAAATTAATGAGGTGCTTGCGGCAAGATTTAATCCCGAACCTGTGGGCGATGATCCCACCGATATTCCGTCCCACGTATTCCGGCTGCGAAAAGCTTTTCGGATTGTCAGTCGGGAAGACAAAAGCGCTCGAGAATAAGTTCAAACCGACAATCTCGCCTCCCTTTCGCTTCGGCAGTCGGTGGCCTAAGCGAGCCGTTACGCGAAGCGAGGTATTCTGATAGTGGCAGGCGTCGAAAGCTCAGGAACCACAAAGTCCATAACCCGTCCAAAGCAGGGAGCCAATTCTCAACCCATTGCGCCGCAATGCGGGCTTGCGCTGAATATTCTTGGAATCGAGTGCGCGCGACGCCATCATCTCCGGCACGGAAATGGACGAAACAGCTTGCGGCGGGGGCGGTTGCTTGAAAAATCCACGGCGGATTTTTGGGGGTGGGGTTTTGTTCCTGCTCGTCATCACGGCGGCGCTGTTTGGTGATGTGTTTTGGGCGGGGGGGAGTATTGTTGTCTCGAATGGGCAGGATTTGTATCGGGAGAATGCTTACTGGCGGGAGTTTGCTTTTCGGGAGTTGAGGCATGGGAACCTGCCTTTGTGGAACCCGCACATCTTTTGCGGGGCGCCTTTTTTGGCGGGGTGGGAATCGGCTTTGTTGTATCCGCTGAACTGGTTGTTTCTGGTGCTGCCTTTGCCGACGGCGATCAATGTCAGTGTGGCGCTCCATATCTATATTCTCGGGCTGGGGATGTTTTTCTGGATTTGGCGACGCGGGGGTTCTCCGGTGGCGGCGAAGTTTGGGGCGGTGATGGTGATGTGCGGGTCTGCCGTGTTTCTGCATTTGCGGGCGGGACATTTGCCGCATCTGTGTGAAATGGCCTGGGCGCCTTGGTTGTTGCTGGCCATCGATGAACTTTTACAGAAACCGTCGTTGGGCTGGGTGCTGGCGGGGGCGGGCGCGGCGGCGATGGAGATTCTGGCGGGGCATCCGCAGTACATTTTCTATTCGGCGGTTTCTACAGGACTTTACGCCTTGCTGCAACTGGTCCGGGCACAGGCGAAATGGAAAACGTTGAAGGCCATCCTGGCTGTCGGGCTGCTGGCGGCGGCGGTGACGGCGGCGCAATGGTTGCCGGCGCTGGAAGCGGTGCGGGAGACGACGCGGAGCCGTCCCCTGCCCTTCTCGTTCGCCGGTTCGTATTCGTTGCCGGTCGAAAATCTTCTGACGGCAATCGCGCCTTGGTTTTTCGGGAACAATATGGGGTTGCCTTACTGGGGACGCTGGTATTGCTGGGAGGCGTCGCTGTTTGTGGGTGTGATCGGGCTGGCGATGGCGTTGTACGGGCTTTGTAATGGGGACCGCCGGCAGCGATCTGTGGCGGGAACGATGGCGTTGGTGTTGGTGCTGCTGGCGCTCGGGCCGGCAACGCCTTTGTTGAAGTTGTTCTACTGGATTGTGCCGGGGTTTGACCGGTTCCGGTGTCCGGCCCGGTTCACTTTTTACGCTTCGTTGTTCATCGCATTGCTGGCGGCCATGGGCGTGGACCATCTGCTCCGGGTAAAGACGGCCGGGCGCAAGGCGGGCTGGGTCGGGCTGGCGGCGGCGGCGTTGCTGGCGGGGACGGCTTTTGCCGTGCAGGGTTCGGGGACTGAGACAAACGGCGCTTGGGCGCAGCGGGTGTTGACGTTGAGCCGGGACGGCCAGTCGGAGACGCGCGATCTGGCGGGCGCTCCGGGGTTCGCCCAAAAGGCCGCCGGGTTCGCTTCGCACGGGTTATTGGTGGCGGCGATTCTGACGGCGGTATGGTCGGCGGGGATGCTTCTGCGCCGGGCGGGGCGGTTCAGTGTATACGTACTCGTATGCGCGGGGCTGGTGGAGCTTGTCTGGTTCGCGCACGACTGCCGGGGAACATTTAATCTAAAGGCGATCCTGCCGACGGCGGAGGAACGCGCCGTGGCGGCGCAGGCGGATGGGTCCCGCGTGTTCAACATACCGGCGCGGAGCAACGCGGGCATGTTGGGCGGTTGGGACGATATTTGGGGGTACGATTCGTTCATGCCGGGGCGATACACGGAGTTCATCGCGTTCACCCAGGGCCGGAATCCCGATGACGCCGTCGACGATCTGCAGGTGACGCACTGGCATCCGCTCTTTTCGCTGTTGCGTTGCCGGTTTGTCATTGTGCCTACGGCAACCGGCGACGAAGCGCGGCAGGTGCCGGGGGCGCTGAGCCGATTGGTCCTGCTGCGGGATTTCAAGGTGTTGCCGGGGCGCGACGGGATTTTTGCGGCCATGGCCGACCCGGGATTCGATCCCTCGCAAACGGTGATTTTGGAATCGCCGCCGGGCATCGTCCCGGTGGCGCCGCCGCACGGCCGGACGGCCAGTCCGGGTGAGGTGAAACTGCTGGGGTCCGGGACCGATGAGTTGACCATCGAAGCGCAGTTGGACGAGCCGGCGATCCTGTTGATCACCGACGGCTACGGCGCGGGCTGGCATGTGATCCCGGGCACGGGAGACCGCCAGCACCAGGCCGAGGTCATGCCGGCGGATTACATTTTCCGGGCGGTGCCCTTGCAGGCCGGTCACCATCTGTTCCGTCTGGTATACGATCCCGCCGGGTGGGCGGCCGGCAAATGGATCTCGCTCGCTTCGTTGGTCCTCTTTCTGGGATTGGCGGTGCGCTGGATGGCCGTGCGCGGGCGGTCCGTCAATGCTTATCTACCATGTAGCCGCACCCTTTAGGGTGCGCAGGCTGAAGCCTGCGGCTACAGAGCCAATCCTTGAAATTAATGTGGACTGTGCGCTAGAGTCGCTGTGGAATTCCTGCCATCAACTGAGGCGAAGACATGAAATCGATCGTGATCGGGTGCGACCACGCGGGGTTTGAACTGAAGGAAGCGCTGAAGCAGACCCTCGATGAGGACTGGGAGATCATCGACGTGGGCACGCACAGTGAAGAGCCGGTGGATTACCCCGACTACGCCGTGAAAGTCGCGCAGGCCGTTTTACTGGGAAAAGCGGAGCGCGGCATCCTGATTTGCGGCAGCGGTGTGGGCGCGTCCGTCGCGGCGAACAAGATCAAGGGCATCCGGGCCGGTCTGTGCCACGACACCTATTCGGCCCATCAAGGCGTGGAACACGACAACATGAACGTGCTGGTGCTCGGCGGCCGGGTGATCGGCCACGCGCTGGCGCACGATCTGGTGTTCGCCTATCTGGGAGCAAAATTCACCGGCGAAGAACGCCACGTCAGGCGGCTGGCCAAGATCGCGGCCCTGGAGGAGACATTTCACGCGCATGCAACCCACCAATGAGTTTGTGGAAATTTTCCCCGACGCCGCGGCGCTGACGCAGGCGGCCGGTCGGTATTTTGTCCGTCTCGCGCAGGAGGCGGTGGCGGCGCGCGGCGTGTTTACCGTGGCGTTGTCGGGTGGGACATCGCCCAAAGGCCTGTACCGGCTGCTGGCGGCCGACGCGGGCCTGCGCGGGGCCATTCCGTGGGGGCAGACCCATTTCTTTTTTACTGACGAACGCCACGTGCCGCCTGACAACGCCGAGAGCAATTTTCGCATGGCCAATGAAGCGCTGTTTCAACTCCTGCCCGCCGGGGCGACCCATGTGCATCGGATTCCCGCCGAACTGCCCGATGCCGGGCGGGTGGCCCTGGAATACGCGGATGATCTGGCGGGATTTTTCCCGGGCCACGGGCGTGTGGCGGGAGGATTTCCGCGGTTCGATTTTGTCCTGCTGGGCATGGGGGCGGATGGACACACCGCGTCGCTGTTTCCGGGGACGGCGGCCCTGGGGGAAACGCAGCGGTGGGTGGCGGCCAATTGGGTGGAGAAACTCAAGACGCACCGGATCACGCTGACGTTTCCGGTCCTGAACAATGCCGCCGCGATCATCCTGTTCGTGGCCGGGCCGGACAAGGCGCCGATGGTGGCGGAGGTGCTGGAGCGGACAGCCGATGCGCCGCGATATCCCGTCCAACTGTTGCGGCCGAGCGACGGGACCAAGCGCTGGATGCTCGACCAGGCGGCCGCCGCGCAGATCACCCGGCCTCACCCGGCCGGTTGAATCGCAGCCGGCGGCGGAGACGGTCCGCCGAGTTTTCTTGACGCGCCGGAGTTCGGGCGTAGGTTGCTCTTGGAGGCGAGTAGAGAGAAGTGAGGACAATTTCCATTCATGGAGGTGATTGATGTCGATGCCCCTACAAATTGCTCTTTTCCTGGCCTCGGTGGCCGTCGTGGTGTTTGTGGTGCTGGTCATTGCCGTGCTCCTGGCGTTGCGCAAGCAGGCCGCGCTGGCCGTCCGGCAACTGGAAGAGGTGAAATCCGACGTGAAGCTGCTGGTCCAGGACTCGCGGACATTGCTGCAGAACGTCAACACCCTCACGACGCGCGCCAACCAGCAGATGGATGACGTGGACAAAGTGGTGCGCACCGTCCGGGGCTGGTCGGAGCGGGCCAACCGCATTGTTGAAGAAGTGGGCGCCGCCGTTGAACCGCCCCTTTTCTCGGCCGTGCGGAACATCGGGATCGTGCGCAAGGGTGTGGCCATTTTCATGGACGCGCTTCTCAGGAGAAACCATCACACGGAAGAAAAACAGGAGGAATATCATGGCAGAGAATAATTCCAATCACGTTCCCGTGGGCGGCTATTTGGCCGCCCTGGCCATCGGCGCGGCGCTGGGGGCGGGCATCGCCCTGCTCTACGCGCCCCGCTCAGGAAAAGAAACGCGCGCGTTGCTGGCCGAGAAGGGCCACGATCTGAAGGACAAGGCGGACGATCTGCTGCAGGAGGCCAAGGATTTCGTGCAGGCCAAGAAGGGCGAAATCACCGCCGCGGTAGAAGCCGGCAAGCAGGCGATGCGCGAGGAACGGGCCAAACACCAGAAACCGGCCTGAACGGCGGGGCGAAGCGGCGCCGGCCTCAGCGGGTGAACCAGGCCGGGACATCGCTGTCGAGCAGGTCGCCGATCCGCTCCAGCGTGACGTCGGCGGGGGGATAGGCCTTGAGGATTTCCGGGTCGCGCGCGTAATGGCCCTGGCGCACGAAGACGGTGGTCACGCGCCGGCCCCAGAGATTTTTGATCGCCGCCAGGATGCGCAGCTTGTCGTCGAGCATCACATAATGGTCGGCGGGAAAGCGGCGAGCCACGTCGTCGAGTTCCAGTTCCTTGTGCACGTAGATCAGCACGCGGCCGCCGACGGCCTGGAACAGGCCGGACCGTTCCACCTTGCGCGGCTGGAAGACCACGTCGCCGTCGGAGAGGATGGCGGCGGGGCCCCACTGTTTCACGCGCGCCAGGACGTCGAGCGCGTGGGGAAACAGGCGCTGGGCGAACGGATACTCGATCAGGAAATGGGAGACGGTGAACAGGCGCGGATCGCGCGGGTGCTCGACCCGGTAGCGTTGCAGGGCGCCGAGATAGTCCGCGTAGCCGAGTTCGTTGCGTAACTGTTCGAACACGTCCCAGTAGTGTTGCGCCCCGTCGCGGCCAACTTTTTCTTCCAGATGCCGTTTGAGGTCGGCGATCACCGCATCGTTATCGAGCAGCGTATTGTCCACGTCGAACAGGAAGACGACTTTAGTTGGCGTGGTCATCCGGGGACAGTTTCCGTTTCATGCTCGTGCGTTGTTCGGTTGGAAAGCCAGCTTACGCGATCGGCGCGCAAACGCCAGAGCAATTGCGGCGGCGCGCCCCGCTAATGCGGGGGCGGCATGGACGTGACCTGGATCCGGTAGAACCGCGGCGTGCTCGGAGCGACGATGTCCACAAACGTGGTGATCGTGCCCGAGGCGGTGATGGTGCCGCTGACGGCGGTGTAGTTGGCGCTGCTGAGGTTGGTGGCCGCCTGCACCTGATAGTTCTTGCCGGGCACGCTGGCCCAGCTGATCTGGTAGCCGTTGAACACCGGCACGACGCTGACGACGCGGAACAGGGAGTTCGGGTTGGTCGGATCCAGTCCCGCGATAAAGTCCTGGTAATAACTCATTCCACTGCCGTCGGTGTTGGTGCTGGCGTTGAGACCGGTCTTGCCGAAGTACTTCAATTCCCAGGCGGCGGTCAGGCCGTTGGTGTCCCACGGGCTGAACGGGTTGGCGCCGAGTTGGGCGGCCTGGTAGTTGGAGATGCCGTCACCGTTGGGGGCAGCGTCGCCCTGGAGGGCTTCCAGGTCCAGCGCGAAGCTGAACGAGTTGCTGCCGAGCACCTGGACCTGCGCGGTCTGCGCCAGGTCGCGCATGGGCCATTGCACGCCGCCCACGCCGTTGGTGTCGTCAGCGGTGGCGTTGTACTGGGTGTTGCTGTGCGCGGCGGTGTCTGCGTAATCCACCGCGCCCATGGCGACGCAGGTGGGGCTGATGTTTTGCAGGCTGACCTGGCCCGCGACGTTGGTGATCGGTCCGTGCAGGTTGGCCTGGCCCTGGTAGAGCAGGTTCAGCACGTCCGGTGACAGTCCGTGGCGGATGTACAGGGCCCTGACGCCTCCCGAGAGGACGTATTGCGCCTCGAGTTTGGCCGCGCCGGTGGCCAGGGTGATTGTCTTGCTGATCTTGCCGTCCTGGCTGGTGAATTGCCAGCCTGTGCCGGAGGGTGCGCTGGCGACGTTGTAGTAATCGTTGACGTACTGGGTGACGCCGGCGCCGCTGCTGTTGGTCACGGCGTACCAGTCCTTGAATCCCGAGGCGCGGTAGGCCAGCGGCCCGGAGCCGGTCCCGTCCACCATGCCTTCCCGTTCGCTCTCATATTCCGGTGTGCTGGCGAGGTTGCCGATGATTTCGTAGGCGCTGCCGGTGTTCGGGTCGCGTCCGAAGGCCGCCACGAGCCGGCCGCCGATGCGTTCGAAGACGGCGTAGACGCGGTTGTTGGAGATGACGTAATTGTGTTGGGCGTCGCCGGTTTGCTCGGCGTCGAATACGGCGGTGACGGTGTTGCTGGACGGGTTTGAGGCGGCCCAGAGGGCGGCGTAGGCGACGATGTCGGCCTGGCGCGTGGCCCGCGCGGCGCCCTTGAGGGCGAACTGGGAGAGCATGTCGGTGGCGGTTTCGGGGTAGATATAGTTGCCCGTGGAATAGCGAATATCGTTGTAGTTATTCACGTCGTGGAAGCCGGTTTCGAACAGGCCGCTGAGGTAGACCAATTGGGCGAGTTTGTTCAAATTGGTCTGCGAGCTGGACTGCGGGTTGTTCAGGACGGTCTGCACGTCGGCCCAGGTATCGTGCAGGATGGTATTGGTGCCGCCGGCCTGCACGGTGCCGAGCATCTTGCCGCCAAAGACGTCCGTGTTGGTGTTGGCGTAGGACTCGTTGCCGTTGACGCGGACGAGGGTATTGCTGTCATCCCCGCGCAGGATCGGATGGCGGTTGTAGAAGCTTTCGAACTGCGAGTTGCCGTAATACCAGTTGTTGAGATTGGTGGCGCAGCTGTGGAGGATGAAATCGTTGGCTTCGATGCTGTAGTTCACGTTGGTGTTGCTGATCGTGACCGGGGACGGTATGTCCGCCCCGTTGGTGACGCCGTCATTGTTGATGTCGTATTGGCCCGAGCCAAACTGGTCGAGGCGGACGACCTTGATCCACTGATGGTTGGCCAGCCAGCGGATGGTCAGGTTCAGCAGGTCGGGGTTGGCCGTGTTGCCGCTGAGGCCGCCCGCGTTTTCCCACTGGTCTTCGAGGACGACGATTTGTCCGTAATTTGAATCCAGCGCTTTCTGGATCAGCACTTCGCGCAGGGTGTCGTAGGCGCCCAGGTTGCTGTTGGAGTAAATCAGGTCGGAGTAAAGGTCGCTGATCAGGAACGCCTTCATGCCGTTGAACGTGTTGATCGTATAGCCGTTGTCGCCCGTGGCCGCCGGTTGATCGCTGTAGCCGCCCTCGACTTCATCGGCCCACCACCACAGGTGCGTGGTCTGGTCCAGGATCGTGAAATTGTGCCCGCTGTTGGCCGCCAAGTCGGTCAGCGTCGGGCCGTCCGCGGCCCGTTCCGGCAGAAAGACGGGGGTGTTGGCGCTGATGCTGTTGTTGCCGTAAACGGTCCGCATGATGTCATCCTGCAACTGGATGCCCGCTTGGTTGACCGATCCCGTGAAGTAGGGGGCCATGTGAGAACCGTACATCCCGCTGACCAGCGACGCCTGGCCGTTGGCGATCATCGAGGCGATGCGCTGATTGAATTGCGCGCCGTCGCGTGAACCGCTCGGGTCGAGGGCCGGATTGGAGTGCGCCCATTGCAGCGCCGAGATCAGAGCGCCGTTGAGGTGCAGGTTCAACGGCACGCCGAACACCTGGGCTGATTCCAGGGCGCGATAGTAGCCAATCGGATTGTTGCCCGGGTCATAGGTCGGATCGAGGCCCGTCGGTGTGCGTGTCACGGCGTTGGAGACCAGGCCCTGGATGCTCGTCGCCGGTATCAGGGATTGATTGGCGTCGAGCACGATCGCCACCTTGGCGATATGTGGCCGGTTGGTCTGGCTGAGAATCGAGGTGTTGGCTTCGTAGGCGCTGAGGTTGATCGCGTTCTGGTTGACCGTGGTGAACCAGTAATGCAGTGCGGTGCCGTACGTGTTGCCCTCGCTCTGGGAAATGCTGTTATCGTAGACCGAGTCGGTAATCTTGGTTGGTTCATTGACTCCGCCGTAACTGAGCAAATTCGGACCGTCGGTATCGAACACTTGCAAGCTCAGCGGCGTGATGCCGGACCAGCCCTGGTTGATCAGCGTTTGGCGCGGGATGGCGAAGCTGACGGATGACAGATCACCCCGCCAATGCGGCAGTGTCTGCACACCGCCCGGCTGCCCGAACCCAATGACGTTATTGGTGCCCGAGACGGCCGTGTAGACCAGCGCCGTCGGGCTGCCGGAGAAGGTGTCGCCATAAACGCCGACCAGCACGTGCCAGCCCATGTCGCTGGTGGCCCCGATGCCCTCGGGGATGGTCGTCTGACCGGTTCCCGGCAGGCCGACGTTAATCAGCACGTAGAAACTGACATGACCGCTGGTTTCCGCGCTGGGACTCAGGTCATGCAGATCGATGCGGAAATAGTAATTGCCGTCACCGCCTTCATTCGTCGCCCCGCCATCGTGGGCGTAAAACGCGATGATATCGCGGCTGTAATCGTAGCCGTCGTAGCCCGGGAAGACCGTCTGCCCCTGGTAGTTCGGCCCGATGCCGTCATAGGGCCGGACGACTTTCAAGTCATCCACGCTCCAAGCCTCGAATTCCTGCTGCCAGGTCACGCCGGCGGTGGTGCCGATGTTGGGGCCGTCGTTGAGCGGGATGGACTCGTTTACCGCCGGCACGTTGCTGGTGTAGTAATCGTTGGGATTCAGCCCGTTCTCATACTTGATGGCGTTGGAAATCCCGTCGCCGGACGGGTTGCCGTTGGAGCCATTGCGCGTGGTGGTGATCAGGGCGCCGGTGTGCCAGTTGGTGTGGCCGATCACGCCGTCATCCCACGGGTCGAGGCCGTACTGCGTCTTCCAGCCGTCAGACAAGCCGTTCGGGTCGCCGTCTGTATGCGCGTCCATCGGGTCGGTCTCCAGCAACACGGCGTTGGGGAACTGCTGGATCAACGCCTTGCGGTTGACGCGCGACGTGCCGGGGGCGTAGAGGATCGAGGACGGCAGAGGGATGGGAAGAATGTTGGTGACGCACCCGCAACTGGCGTTGGGCGACTCGGCGTTGGTGACGATCATCACGCAGTTGGTGGCCGCAAATGCGCCGCAACTGCCCGCATTGTACCCGATATTGTGGTTCAACAACCCGATGGCCATGTAGCCGGTGTGGCTGGCATTCTCCTGTCCGTCGGGGATGCCGTCGCCGTCCGAGTCGGGATTGTTGGGATCGGTTTCCAGCCAGAGTGCATTGGGCCAGACGCGCAGCACCTGGGCCCGGTCGATGATGGACGTGTTGTAGATCGTCGGCGGATGGGCGATGACCACGATACTGGAGCCGGCCAGATAGGTCAGCCCCGCGACGCCGTTGGTGCTGGTCAAGGGCATGCCGGCGGAGTTGGTCAGGGTGATGTCCACGCGGCCGTTGTGGTTGATGTCCTCAACGCCGTCCATCAGGCCGTCCCCGTCGGTGTCGGGGTTGTTCGGGTCTGTCACCGTGCCGGCGATCTGGTCGCTGTGCGAGTTGTTGATATTGTACGGCCAGGTTGTGTAACCGTCATAGCCGGCGGGAGCGCTTGAGTTGTCCGTGGTGTTGTACAAGGGCGGATCGAGGTCGGGCATGAAATTGGTCGAACCGCAATAGGGGTCGAGCCCGCGGACGGTGTCGGCGGCCGCCGGCACTGTGCCGATGCCCAGTTCAAGGCCGTCGGGCAATCCGTCGCCGTCGGTGTCCGCCATGAGCGGGTTGGTCTTGCCGGAGAAGAACGCAACGTGGACGTCGCTGTTCTTCCACAACCCGGGATCGCCGCTGGGCAGCGCGACGTTGTTGGTCTCCAGGGAATCGCTGATGCCGTCGTTGTCGCTGTCGTCCGTATTGGTGCCCCCCGCCAGGTCGAGTTGGCGGAACGAGAAAATCACGGGCTGGGACACGAGATTCGAGCCGATGCCGGTTGCCGCCGCGGTGACCTGGACGGTCCAGGTGCCGGCGATCACGTTGGTCCAGGGGAACGTCCACTGGTAGAGACCGAAGGTGTCGTTGGTGACGCTGCCGGTGAAATTCGTGTTCCGGATTGCCGACCCGCCCGCGAAGATGTTCGTCGAGGGGGAGAAGCTGACCTGCACGCTGTTGACGGAGTTGGTGGTGTTGACCACGACCGTATAGTTGGTCCGCGTCTGCGGCGCCCCGCCCGTGCAGGTGTTGACCAGGATGGTTTCCGGTGACGCGCCGGTGACCGGGTCGGCGGGCGGCGGGCTGATCACGCTGGCGTAGACGCCGGCGATCTGCACGGTGACAATGTTCGAGTAAAACTCCTTGACCAGGCCATCATCGTAGGAAATCTGGATCGTGTGCGTGCCCGGGCTCATGCCGCTCCAGCCAAACCGCAGGTCGGGGGTGCCGTTGTAGCAATTGCAGAAGTTGCCCTGGAAAAAGATGCTGCTGCGGGGCTGCACCACGCCGTCGATGCTGAGGGTGTAGTTGGCCAGGTTCTGACTCAGGCCGCAGGCGCAGAACACGTTGGTATACGGCGTGGACTGGCCGAGGTCGATTTGCTGGCCCTGGGTGGGGAAGGCAATGACCAGTGATTCGGCATTGCCCGAGCAGTTCACCACCCGGGTGAGCGTGGTGTATACATTGGTAAAGGTTGAGTTGACCGCCTGTTTCAACCTGACGTTGATCGTGGCGGTCCCGTTACTGGCGATGGAGACGTAGTTGAACCGGAATTGTTCGGGCAGGCCCGGGTACGCGGCGCCGATGGTGGGGTCGGGCGACTCCTGTGTCGCCACAGCCCAGGACGGCACGCCGTTGGATCCGTTGCCGTTGCCGTTGATCTGTCCGGTGAGGCCGTCGTCGTTGTTCGTCTCGTTGTCGGTGATGTTGTAATCCACTTCCGTGACGGAGGGGTCCGTCCGCACCACCACGCCATACGAGCTGCCGCCGATGGTGTCGCCGTCGTGCGCCGGGAAGGCAACAACGCCCTGGACTGCCTGCGTGTCATAGAGTCCCTGGGACTGCGGTCCGTCGTAGAAGAACGTCTGCATGAACGTATTGAACACGCTGGACTTGCCCGCCCGGGGCAGGAAGGCGCGCAGACGCAGCATGTGGAACCCGGCCGCCAGGCCGACCGATGTGAAATTGGTGTTCAGGTCGTTGTGCAGCCAGACCTGGGCGGTTTGCGGATTGAAATTGGTGATCGCGAACTGGGTCAGGCCGTAGTATTTCGACTGGTCGCCATCCGAAATCTGCGGAATGCCCTTTTCGTACATGCCGATCTTGTAGAACACGGGGCCGCTGGCCGGGTTGGTGATCGTGCCTTTCCACCAGTCGTAGGTGCCGCCCCCGTCGCTGCTGTTGTGATCAAATGACAGGGGCGCCACCTGCGTAAAGCTGCCCGCCTTCGGCACGCCAAACGATGCTTCGGGGAAATTGGTGACAGGGCCGCCGTCGTAGGTGGTGTAATAAATGTTGCCGGCATAGGGATACGCCGGAGCGGCATAGCCGACTTTCACCCAAATGGTTTCCACCTGTCCCGCGGGCGTATTGGTGGGTGTGAGCATCGATGTATTCGCTACATCGGTGGTGGTGGACGGATCGTGGAACAGCCAGTTCGCGGTGGAGGTGTTGGTGTTCGTGCCATTCCCTTGGCTGAACACTGAGCCGGGACCGCCTACGGTATATGAATAGGTCTCGGCGCCGAGGGAGACCACAATGTTTCGCGCAATGTTGGCCGCGGCAAACTTCTCCGGGCCGTAACGGAATTGGAATGCGGCCTGTTCATAGCCGACAAACATGTCGTTGGTGTAACCCGGGCGGCAGTCGCGCCGGTCGACGAAACCGGAGGCGGGATTGGTCCAGGAGTAACCAAGACCCATCTGGCTGTTCAAATCCACGCCGCCGTCGAGCTTGACCAGCATGTTGCCGGCCGAAGCGTCGGTGCGCAGTGTAATCGTCATCGGCGCGTTGTTGGTGACGACGGGAATATCGATCGAGTAGGTCAGGTTGGAAAAATTCTGGCCGCCGATGACATGGCCCGTTTGATCGACGCGACCGCGGCGTTCGTAGGGATAAATCGGATTGAACTGCGGATCGCCGTTGGGCCCGTCCTGGCGGTAGACCGTCATGCTCGGCACGGTCTGTCCGTTCTGCTGGATGGTGATGGCGTCCTGTAGACCGGCGTAGCTGGCCTGCGGGCCTTGATAACCGTAAATGACGTACCCGGAATTGACGCCGTTGGCGCCGTAGGTCTGCGCCGGGATCAGGACACGGATCGCACCGCCGCCGGCCGGAATCGTCTGGCCGCCCACGAAAGCAGTCCCCGAGTTCGCCTGGTTGCTCGCGGTAGTCGCCGACAACACCGTGATCGGAGACAGCGTCCGATTGTAGCCCGGTGCGGCTGTCGCCAGGTTATAGAGCACCGCGCCGGGGGAAATTCGACCGCCAGCGCCTGACGGGTCCCGTTGGCGCCGGGAGGGACCTGGCCGCTGCCCTGATCGTTGAACTCGATGTCGCCGGGGTAGCTCTTATCATTTATTCCCAAGATCGAAACCGCCGCGTTGGGATCATCGTAGGCATCCGCGTACCCGTCGGAAGGATTGGCAACCTCCCGATAGTCGTAGCGTTCAAACACAACGAGGTTTTGATCGCTCCACAGGCCGCGTGTGCCGCCCCGGGCTTCCTGGCCGTGCAAATAGAGCACTTCGGGCATTTCGTCGGGGAGATTGTACTCGTCGGAATAACCTCCCGTGTGGGGGTTGACGTTCGTCCCCTCGCCCAAATATTGCGAGTAGGTAATGGCGGGAAACGCCTGGCCTCCGCAGGCCGAGCAATAGGCCGCATGATTAAACCCGTCCGAGTAGACCGAGGGCAGTCCCTCGCGCATGAAGACGTACGGCATCACGATCGTCCGATTTTGTGTGCCGGAAACACCGCCGTCATGTGTGCCGACGAACATCTCGCGGTGACTCTGGTCGAAATCGCAGCCGTCGTCATACGCGCTGAAATTGCAAGATCCCCAGTTGGGAACGACCTGCTCAAACCCGGTCAGCGATCCCCCCCCGGCTAAAATGCTGCTGACGGGAACGTAGAGCTTGTTATGCAACTGGATGTCCTCCAGGCGCGCGCCGCGGTAAAAGTATTCATCATAGCTCTCCGCGCCGGGAGGGCTGCCGGGGTTATCGCCCAGGTCCTCGCCAAAAATCATGGCATCGTTGCGGATGGCCTCGGTGTCGTAGCAACTGGCGCGGTTTCCCGTGGTGTTGTTGTAGCCGCTGATGGGATTGTTGTAGCCGTAACCGTGGATGTAATCGAAGATGGTTTGCAGGCCGCCCGTGAAACCATACCAGGACGTGTACCCGCTTGTCGGACTGGTCGAGTAATCCCCGTAGAAAAAGCTCGGCACATGTTTGATGGCGTCAACGCGATAACCATCGCACATGGTCTGGGCCATTTGGTACATCGCGGCCCGGATCAGATAGGAAGCGGTGTCTTCGACCGTGGGGGTGCCATTGGTCCCATTAAATGGATGCCAGTAGGTATTGGTCACCACGTTGGCGCTGGTCATGCCCATGATGGCCGGAAGATTCTGGTCCGGGTAATACTCCGGGTTGTTGGGCTGGCGAACGAACGAGATCTTGGGATAGGCGGTGTTAACATCATTCTCGGCATTGGGGCCGAAATAGCCATTGGGATTTTCCTCTGACAGATCGGTCAGCCCCGAGAACCCGTGATATTCCGTTTCAAAAACGGTGCCGAAGCTGGATTGTGACACCTGCCGGAAGAAGCCGTCCGGAGTCTCCCAGAGATGAAAGTCCTCCGGCAACAGCCCCGAGAAAACTGTGGGCGGCGTGTACTGGTCGTAGCCGGGCACCTGGAACGAGCGATGGTTGATGACGCTGTCGATATACACACGGATGCCGAACCGGTGAGCGGTCAGGATCATGTTCTGCAGTTCTTCCTTGGTGCCGTAGCGAGTGGGGATGGTGCCGTTCTCGTTCAGGTCGCCGAGGTCAAACCCGTTGAAACAATCGTAGCCGGTGGAATAGACGCTGCTGGCCTTGGTAATCGGCGGCACCCAGATTGCCGTGTAGCCCGCTTCGGCGAACTCAGGCATTTTCTGGGTGATCTGATTCCAGGTGAGTTGAAAAATTTGGAGAACGGCTTCGCCGCGTACACACGTAACGCATGCAAACCCAATCATGAGGCCTGCGACTACCTTCTTCGCGTTCATTGTTCGGTTCTTGCCCCTTCACGAGGGCTCTGCGTCGCTAAACAGTGCAAATTTACGTGGTACCCAAGCCACATCCCATACTCGCCAGTAAACCCTTGATTGCCTGCCACAAGCAGGCCAAGAGATAAACCGTTATACCTAACAAAATACATTAAATTACCCACCCCGTTTTGTCGAGTCAAAAATGCGTGATTCTCCATTTAGATAAATCTAATCAAGGCCTTTTTAGCAAAATACATGCCGCTGGAATTATTAAGGACTGGATTGGTAAATGGATAAGGCAACCGGCTTGCAAAACCAGCGCCCTGCTCGAATTTATGGGTAATATCAAGTCACCATCCATATAATACTATGATGCATCTTTGGTCGTCCTTGTCCCGTCGGTCGACGGGAATTGCACTGGACCACTCACAGGAGGTGTTGACCTCAACTTTGGGGAACACATGGGCCCTCAGATGCCCCACACTTTGCGCGGAAAAAATACCGTTTTACCAAAACAAGCCTGCGCGGTCGCCAAGAGTCACGTATTCCACCATTTACCGAGGTTTTTCGGCAAAAAAATCACATTTTCTTCTTGCGTTTCGTACCGCATAGCATTATAAAACAGTTTACTAGACCTTAAGGGTGAGGCTCCTGTGAGGCCATGGCCTAAAAATCGCTAAGGGAAGTATTCTGATGTGTTTCAAGGGATCTTGCGCATCGCGACGTGCCAAGCGGGTTTGTATTTCCAGTTCCGCCAGGACACTCGTGTCTTCTTATCCGGCCTCGGTTTGGGGAACCTCACGAACACACCCTGTCCACACGAGACCGCGATCTGACGGTGGAGACTAACACGTGAAACCAACCCGCCTTTCCATTGGAGTTCTGGTCCTTGTTGCCTGCGTGTTGATGACAAGCCGCACCGCCAGGGCCTCCGCCCCGGCAAACGACAATGCGTGCAACACCGGCAGTTGGACAAACGGCAACAACAGCGGCACCGGATTTCAGCCGTGGACGTTGGCCGGAGGCAACGATGGCTTCGCCGGTTTCTTCCTCGGTTCTTCCGTGGACACCGGCCCCGGTTGCAATAACAGCAACGCCGGCAGCGGCGGCATCATCAATGGCGGCTGCGGCAATTCCTGGGCAATCTACGCAAACAGCAATTTGACAGCCAGCGCCACGCGCCTCTTTACCAGCGCCAATGGCACGAACGCGCTGCAAGTCGGACAATCCTTCAGCATCGACATGGTAAATGGGTTCGTCACCACGTCCAGTCAGGTCGGCTTTTCACTGCAAAACTCCAGCAGCGTCAACCTGTGGCAATTCTATTTTACCGGGGGCGGGAGCCAATATCAGATCTCCAACAACTCAACGGTGACCAACACAACCGTCGGGTACACGACCTCCGGTCTTCACGTCGTGTTCACCTTGACCTCGCCGACCAATTACAGCGCCGCAGTCGCCATCAACGGCAGCTCGACGACGAATATTTTCACAGGCCAGGTGACAGCCCCCATCTCAGGCGCGGCGATCACCAACGTCCGCCTGTTCAATAACAACGCCGGCGCCGGCTGCGCCTATAATCTTTACTTCAATAATATGGCCGTCAGTTGCCCCGACGCCGTCACCGTCTCGGCGCCCAGCAACGTCACAGTCTGCGCGGGCAACCCGGCTTCATTCACCGTCACCACCACCGGTGATTCGCCCACGTATCAATGGCTGAAAAACGGCTCCAACCTGAGCAACGGCGGCAGCGTTTCCGGCGCCAATATCTCCACCTTGACGCTCACCAATGTCCAGCCCACCGACTCCGGCGCCAGCTTCCGGTGCGCCGTGACGGACGCCTGCGGCAATAACACCAATTCCGCGCCCGCCACGCTCACCGTCAACGCCCTTCCCAGCATCACGCCAGGGACGCCGACAAACCAATCGGCCTGCGTGGGCACGATGGCGACGTTCACGGTGAACGCCACCGGCACGGGCCTCGCCTATCAATGGTTGCTCAGCACAAACGCCGGCGCCAGCTTCGCCAATATCAGCGGGGCAACCACCAATAGCTATACGACGCCGGCCGCCACATCGACGAACGACAACTACGAATACGAGGTCGCCGTCAGCGGCGTCTGCTCGCCCCCGGTGACTTCCCAGGTGGCGACCCTGACGGTCGTGAACAACACCGCGATTCAGACGCAACCGACGAACGTCACCGCCTGCGCCGCCAGCCCCGTCACGTTCACCGTCGGCGCCACAGGTGTGAACGCCTATCAGTGGCTGAGCAACAACTCCCCCCTGAGCAATGGCGGCAACGTCAGCGGTGCGACCAACGCCACGCTGGTCCTGGCCAGCGTGGCGTTGGTCGACAACGGCACGGCCTACAACTGCGTCCTCACGGGCTGCGGCAACGTGCAAATCAGCTCCGCCACGGCGACACTGGCCGTCGTGGCGTCGCCCGTCATCTCGGTCCAACCCGCCCCGCAAACATTGTGCGGCAGCGGAACGGTGTCATTCTCGGTCACGGCCACCAATGCCACGGGGTATCAATGGCTGGAAAACAACGCATCGCTCAGCAACGGCGGATCGATCCTCGGCGCGACCACCGCGACGCTAACGCTGCTCGGCGCCAATACCAACAACAACGGCGCGGTCTTCGCCTGCCTGCTGGCGGGCACGGCGCCCTGCGCGCCGTTGCTGTCCGGTTCGGGGACCTTGACGGTCAACACTCCGGTGTTTATCAACAGTCAGCCGCTCGGCCAGACGAATTGCAGCGGGTCGCCTGCCGCCTTCAGCGTCTCGGCCACGGGCACGGCCTTAAGCTACCAGTGGCAGAAGAATGGCGGCTCGATCACCAACGGCGGGACCATTTCAGGGGCGACCACACCGACGCTGGCCTTGTCAACGATTCAACCGGCTGATTCCGGCGCGATCTTCCAGTGCGTGGTCAGCGGGGCCGCCACGTGCCCGCCGATGACTTCCACAGGCGCGATGCTGATAGTAAACAGCTCGGCCAGCATCACAAGCCAGGCGGCCAGCCAGATCGTATGCAGCAATGCGACCGCCATCTTCACCAATACCGCCTCCGGCACGGCGCCGGTCTTCTACGCCTGGCGCAACCGCAATCCGAATCTGGGTTGGGGTGCCGGCAACGCATGGCTGTTGATCCCCCAGAACGGGTCATGCAACATCTCGAACGGCTTTTATATCGGGGATTCCACCCACCTCACCAACAACAACGGCTGCGGCAGCGTCAGCCCGGGGATCAATAGCAACACCAGCGCGTTCGCGTTGTACGCCAACAACGGGGATTCGAGCGCGGCGGTCCGCAACTTTGGCGCTCTGGCCGTCGGCCAGTCCGTCAGCTTCGACTACCAGAACCCGGAGTTCCTGGTCAACAACGGCGCCAATGTAACGATTGCCAAAATCGGCTTGCAGGACGCCGTCGGAACACCCCGGTTTGAGTTCTATTTCCGCGGAGGTGATGGGCAATACTCGATCAATGACGCCAACGCGCAGATCAACAGTTCCGGGATCCCCTACCAGTCCGGGGGCTTGCATTGCGTGCTGACGCTGACCGGCGCAAACACCTACAACCTGACGGTCTCGGTGCTGGGGACCAACCAGGTCTACACCTTCACGGGACGCACCCTGACGGGCACACCGGGCAATCCGATCTCGCAAGTGAAGGCCTACTTGCAAAACTTTGACACCACGGGCGGCGCTTGTGAGGATTTCTTCTTCAACAACATCGTCGCCGGCGCCTTCGAAGACCACTCCTATAACTATACCGGCGGTGCCTGCTCCGGCACGACCTGGGTCAATGGAAGCAACCTGGGCTTTGGGCCACTGACCAACGGGCCCACAGGCACCGGCGCGGCCATCAGCGGTGCGACCACGAACATCCTGACAATCACCAATGCCCAGCCGGGCGATAACAGCACCTACGACATGGTTGCCTGGAACGCCGCCTGCCCCGGCCAGACGATTTCCACCCCGGCGACACTCACGGTCACGACGGTGGCCTCCGCAGGCTTCATTCTAGGCCCGCAAAATGTCTGCGCGGGCGAAGTGGGAGTCGGGTATTCAATCTTGTCCGTCGGCGGCGCCACTTCCTACGGCTGGACGTTGCCGCCGGGCGCCGTCATTACCTATGGGACCACCAATTCGGCCGGCCCCTCCTCCATCACGGTGACCTTCGGATCAGCGTCCGGCAATGTGACAGTCACGCCGATCAACGGCGGGTGCGCGGGCACTCCCGCCAGCCTGCCGGTAACGGTGACGTCCACTGTGGGCCCCGCCGGCCCGATCAGCGGCGCGACGCTGGTCTGCGCCGGCCAGAACGGAGTCGAATACTCGATCGCCCCGGTCAGCAACGCGACGGAATACGTCTGGTCGGTTCCGCCGGGCGCCTCGTTTGGACAGGAAGCCACCAACATCTTCGTGGATTTCGGTTCGATCCAGGGCAACGTGAGCGTCACACCGATGAACGGCAATTGCACCGGCACGTCCGCCAGCCTGCCGGTCACCGTCAATTATACCTCCTGTCTCATCAGCGGACCGACCAATGTCTGCGCCGGATCGAGCCAGGGGTATACCGGCCCCACTGGCAGCGCCCTGACCTATGCCTGGTCGATCAACTCGGTCCCCGGCAGCACCGCCTCAATTTCCGGCCCGGCCAACCAGCAAGCCGTGTCTGTCAACGTGGACGGCGCAAACTCGTTCACGCTGACTCTGACCGTCGGCAGCACCAACGGCTGCGCCAACAGCATCTGCCAGCAGACCGTCACCGTCAATCCGCTGCCGACCTGCTCGATCACCGGCCCCGGCACCATCTGTCCGCTGTCCATCAGCAACAGTTACTCCGCCACGGCGGGGATGACGGCGTACAACTGGACCGCCAACGGCGCCACCATCATGGGCGCCGCCAACCAGCAGACCGTCTACGTGGCCGCGGGCCCGTCCGGCAGCTTCACACTTGCCGTGTCGATCACCGGCACCAACGGCTGCGTCAGCAGTTGCACCAATCTCGTCACCACCTTCTCGACACCGCCGTCCGTCACCACACCATCGAACCAAACAGCCTGCGCGGGCAACAGCGCGGTCTTCACCGCCAACGCCGGCGGCAACGGCCCGTTCACCTACATGTGGCGCAAACGCGGCGCCGGCTGGGGCGCGGGCGGCTGGCAACTCTCCACCACCGCCACGAACGCCGCGCTGGGCGGGTTCTTTGTCGGCACATCCACCGCCAATGCCTTCAACGATGTTGGGAATCACGATATCGACAGCACGAATGGCGCCGCGTGGGGCATGTATGCCAATGGCGGTTTCCAGACCACGGCTGTCCGGCCGTTTAACGGGACGCTGGCCCCCGGCCAGACATTCCGGGTCGACGTCGACAACGGCTTCATCGATTCGCCGACCAATCTGCCCGGCGGCTTGTTGACCAACGAAGTCGGGTTTGCCCTGAGTGCCGCCGGGACCGACCGCTTCGTGTTCTACTTCGCCGGTGGCGATAGCCAATATCGCATCGCGGACAATAGCGGGACTACCAACTCCACCGGCGTTCCGTTCACGGGCGATGGCCTGCACATCGCGTTTACCTTGACCAGCCCGGACACGTATTCGGTGTCCATCATCACGGCGGTCGGCGGTGTACAGCCGACGAATACAGTGACGATCATCGGGACACTGGCTGGCGCACCCGGCTCGTCCATCGATCGCGCGCGCTTGTTCGATATCAACGCCGGAGCGGGCACTGTCAATAACGCCTACTTCAACAACCTCAGCTTCGACTGCCATGACGACAACGCCGGCAACTACACGTCCGCCACCTGGACCAACGCCAGCGACCTCGGCAACGCCCCTCTGGCCAACGGCCTGACGGCGAACGGCTCGACCATTAGCGGCGCCAACACGTCCACCATGACCATTTCCAACACGCAACCCAACGACGCCGGCACCTATGACGTCTGCGCCAGCGATGCTTGCGGGCTCATCACGAATTCCAATCCGGCGACCCTGACCATCAACCCGACCCCGTCGACCGTGATCAGCGCCCCTTCCACTGTCTGTGGCGGCTCCACGGGCAACACCGCTTCGGTCCCCGTCACGGCGGGCGCCAGCTACGCCTGGACGATCACCGGCAACGGCACGATCACCGCCAACTCGGGCACACACAGCATCACATTCTCGGCGGGCGCAGCCGGCTCGATCGGCCTCGGCGTCACAGCCACCCTGGGGTGCAGCAGCAGCAACAGCGCGACCGTGACCGTCACAACCAATATCACCGCCATTACCTCGCAGCCCGTCAGTTCCACCAACTGCGCGGGCACCGTGGCCAGCTTCACCGTTTCCGCCGGCAGCGCGATCGGTTACCAATGGCTCAAGGGCGGCTCCACCCTCAACAACGGCGGAGACGTCTCCGGCGCAACCACCGCCACTCTGACCATCAACCCGGCCAGCAGCGGCGATGCGGCCAACTACAAATGCATCGTCTTCGGCGCGTGCAATTCCATCACGTCCAGCGTCGCGTCCCTGACCGTGCCCCCGTTGCCCACGGCGAGCGTCAGCGGCGGCGCGACGATCTGCCAGGGCTCATCGACGATGATCCAGGCCGCGTTGACGGGCACGGCGCCCTGGAACGTCACCTGGTCCGATGGAAACGTCCAGAGCGGCGTCGGCGTCAGCCCGGCGATACGCACGGTCAACCCGAGCACGAACACGACTTACACCGTCACCGCCGTCTCGGACGCCAACTGCTCGGGAACGTCGTCCGGAAACGCCGCCATCACCGTCAATCCGACGCCGACCGGCCCAACGCCAGGCAGCAACAGCCCGATCAACGAAGGCCAAACGCTGAACCTCACGGCCAGCCTCGTGACGAACGCCACCTACGGCTGGTCCGGACCGAATGCGTTCGCGTCCTCCACCCAGAATCCGTCGATCACCAACGCCACCATTTCCGACTCCGGGACCTACTACGTGGCCGTCACCGTCAATGGCTGCACGTCGCCGTCCAACTCCACGTTTGTGACGGTCAGTCCGTTCCGCATCATCGCGGTCACACTGCAAAGCAACAACGTGCTGGTCACCTGGGAAAGCGGCGGCGGCAAGACCAACCAGGTCCAGAGCGCCAATGCCGGCGCCAACGGCGGCTACAACTCCACCAACACCTTCCTCAATCTGGGACCGCAAATCATCCTGCCCGGATCGAGCGAGGTCATCACCAACTACCTCGACGCGGGCGGCGGGACCAATCTCCCGGCCCGCTTCTATCGCATCCGTCTCGTCCCGTAGAATCACAGCGTGGCGGCACGCGGGACGCCTTTGCCATGTGAGGATTTGCCGTCACGGCCATTTCCTTCTACAATGCCCGCACGCCATGACCCGGACCGTCCTTAACGTCGCGCGCTTGCGCGTGGAGCGGGGCAACACCGTCATCCTCGACGGCGTTTCCTGGCGTGTGCGCCAGGGCGAGCACTGGGCGATCCTCGGCGCGAACGGTTCCGGCAAGACTTCCCTGCTCAGCGCGTTGACCGCGTATCTGCCGCCAACCGGCGGCGTGATCGAAGTGCTCGGCAACCGTTACGGCGAAACTGACTGGCGCGAATTGCGCAAACGCATCGGCCTGGTCAGTTCCTCCGTCCGCCAGTGGATGGCCGACGACGAACCCGCGCTGGAAACCATCATCAGCGGCAAGTACGCCATGATCGATTATTGGGGGCCTGTCAAGCCAGCGGACCGCCGGCGCGCCGAGGCCATCCTGAAGAAGATCGAATGCGAACATCTGGCGCGACGCCCGTGGCGCGTGCTGTCCCAGGGCGAACGCCAGCGGTTGCTCATCGGCCGCGCCTTGATGGCCGGGCCGCCGTTGCTGGTCCTGGATGAACCCTGCGCCGGGCTGGACCCAGTGGCCCGCGAACGGTTCCTGCAATTCCTCCAGCGGTTGGGCCGCCGGCGCAACGCGCCGACGCTGGTGCTGGTGACCCATCACATCGAGGAGATCATCCCGGCGATTTCACACGTGCTGCTGCTGAAGGCCGGAAAAGCCCTGGGCCAGGGCACGAAGGAAACGGTGCTGACATCCGCCCGGCTCTCGCGGGCGTTCGACGCGAAGATCGGGCTCCAGGCAATCGACGGCCGCTACCGCCTGACGGTCGCGCCTTCGGCCAACGTCACCATCTAGATCAACGGAACAACGGTCCCGTGAACGAAGCGGACAAAGGAAGCTACCTGTGCGCGCGCTGGCTCTACCTGCGGATCCTCGGGGCCGGGTTTCTCGCTTACTTCCTTTCCCTGGCAACGCAACTCAACGGATTGATCGGCCCGCGCGGCATCCTGCCCGCGCAGGACTATCTCCAGGCCGTCGCGCGCGCCGTCCCGGGCTGGCAACGGTTCGTGTTCGCCCCCACCTTGCTGTGGCTGAATGCGAACACGTCCGGTCTGGAGCTGCTCTGTCTCCTCGGCGGCATTGCCGGGCTGCTGTTGCTGCTCAATCTCGCGCCACGCGCGGCGGTCGTCGCCGCCGGCCTGTGTTACCTGTCCGTGATCAGCGTCGCCCGTAACTTCTCCGGGTTCCAATCGGACGGGCTGATGCTGGAAAGCGCGTTCCTCGCCGCGTTCCTTGCCCCGTCAGGGTTGAGGCCAAAGTTGGCGGCGCACCAGCCGGTCTCACGGACCGTCCGTTACCTGCTGTGGTGGTTCTGCTTTCGGCTGATGTTCGAATCAGGGACCGCCAAACTCTTGAGCGGCGATCCAAGCTGGCGGAACTTCACTGCGCTCAACGACTACTACGTCAACTGCCCGTTCCCGACGTGGATCGGCTGGTTCGTCCAGCATCTTCCGCCCCTGTTCCACGAGTCCGCCGTGGGGTTCACCTTCGTCGTGGAACTCATCGCGCCGTTCTTGATCGTCTGCGGCCGCCGGGCGCGTCACATCGCCGGCTTGTTGTGGATCGCGATGCACACGGGGATCCTGCTGACGGCCAACTACACGTTCCTGAATTACAACAGCATCGCCCTGGGCCTCCTGTTGTTCGATGACGCGTTTCTGTGCTGGCTGCTCCGCCGTCCGGCCATTCCCGTCCTGACGCCGCCGCGTCCGTGGGACTGGAAACGGGCCTGGCGATTCGTTGTGCCGGGCCTGCTGCTGGGCTGGCAGTGTTACGTGGCAACGTTGCTGTTCCTCGGCTCGGTCCAAGCGCCCGTGCAACGATTACCCCGGGCCTTTTGGCAGCCCGTGATCGCGGCCGACCCGTTTCGCATCGCCAACCGGTATGCGCTGTTCGCCTCGATGACCCATGAACGATTGGAGATCGAGTACGAAGGCTCCAACGACAGCGGGCGGACCTGGCGCGTGTATCCATATAGATGGCAGCCGCAGGCGCTGGACGCGCATCCGCGTTTCATGGCGCCGCATCTGCCGCGGTTCGACTGGAACCTGTGGTTCGCGGCGCTCGGGAACTACCAGGAGTATCCGCTCGTGCTCTACGCCGGCGCGCGGCTGATCGAAGGCGAGCCGGGCGTGATCGGCTTGTTCGCCGGCAACCCGTTTCCCGACAAGCCGCCGGAGATGGTCCGGTTTCCCACCTATCACTACCACTTCACGGACCTGCGCACGCTGTTCCATGAAGGCCGCTGGTGGAGCCGCGAGTTTGCCGGGTACTACGCGCCCGTCGTGTTTCGCGATCCGGACGACGGACAGATCAAGCTCGTGCCGGACGCGATGGCGGAAGAGCGCGGCTGGCTGAAACGCTGAAGCTACCGCGCGCCAAGTTCCCGCAACAACTCGACGCTCATGGCGATGCCGCGGTGGAAGTTGGCGAGTTCCATCTTCTCGTTGGGCGAATGCCAGTTGTCGTCGGGCAACCCCAAACCGACCAGCACCACCTCGCCCCGCAGATGACGCTTGAAGTCCCCGAGGATCGGCAGCGATCCGCCTTCGCGAATGAACACGGCCTCGCGTCCAAACGCCTTCTTCAACGCCCGCGCCGCCGCGCGCGCGCCGGGGTTTTCAGGCGATTCCAGAAACGGCGGCGCACCGTGTCCGCCGGTGACGGTCAATCGCACGGTCTTCGGACAGAGAGCGCGCAAATGCCGGGCGACCAACCGCGCCATCTTCTCCGGGTCCTGATCGGGCACGAGCCGGCAGGTGATCTTTGCGCCGGCCCAGGCAGGGACGATGGTTTTGCCGCCGGGCCCCTGGTAACCGCCGAAAATACCGTTGATCTCGAATGTCGGCCGGGCCCAGCGCCGTTCAAGCGTGGTGTACCCGGTCTCGCCGGTGAGCTCGGCGACTCCCAGAAAGCGCGCGTAGGCTTTGTCGTTGAATTTCAACCGCGCAAACTCGCGCCGCTCGGAGGCCCGGAGCGGTCGCACATCCATATAATAGCCCGGCACGGCGACCCGGCCGTCGGGACCGGTGCATTGCGCCAGGAGTTTTGCCAGCACCAGCGCGGGATTGGCCACGCTGCCGCCGAAAACACCCGAGTGCAGGTCGCGCGACGGGCCGTCCACGCGGATTTCCAGCGCGGCGATGCCGCGCGTGCCGTAAGTGACGGTGGGAACGTTCTTCGCGAACATGCCGGTGTCGGAAATGACGACATAATCGGCCCGCAATTCTTTCGCGCGCCGCCGAACGAACGTCGTCAGGCTGGTGCTGCCGACTTCCTCCTCGCCTTCGATCAGGAAAATCACGTTCACGGGAAGCGGTGTGCCGGTTTTCAGATAGCTCTCGACCGCTTTGACGTGGGTGAAGAACTGGCCTTTGTTGTCCGAAGCGCCGCGCGCGAACAGCTTCCCGCCGCGCACCACCGGCTCGAACGGCGGCGTGCGCCAGAGATCGAACGGCTCGGGCGGTTGCACATCGTAGTGGCCGTAAATGACGACGGTCGGCGCGCCGCGTCTGACCCGCGTTTTCCCGACAAGAATGGGATGGCCTTTCGTTGGATGCAATTGCGCGTCCAGACCCATGGCCCGGAAATGCTTCAAGAGCCATTTGGCGCAAGCCAACACGTCGCGCTTATGCTTTGGTTGGGCCGAGACGCTGGGGAAACGCAGCAGCGCCTTGAGTTCCTTTAGAAACCGTTCCCGGTTTTTCCCGAGGTGACGCGCGATGTCCGTCATGACGGCTGATCACCGCCCTTCCTGACCGGCGGTGGCGGGCCGTTGCGGAATTCGGGGTGACGGATCCGGCCGCCCGCTTTGCTGATCCACGCGCCGGTCTTCAGGGCCGCCAGCGAAGCGATCAACACCGCCACCGCCAGCGGTGTGGCCGAGCGCGGGAATTTCCAGGGCGCGACCAGGGCCGTCAGCGCCAGCAGGCCGGTGATGTAAAAAACCCACTGCCCTTGCTCGGCGCGGTGCTCATGGACATCGAGCCATTGCTGTCCCTCCGTGTTCGACATGGAGTAGACGCGGTCGTAGCCCTGATGACCGAATGAGATCACCGGCCAGACGGACGCGCAGGCAAAGACAACAAGGAGCAGGCCGACGATTTGCGCCGGCCGGCTTTTGAGGAACAGGGCCGCGACCAATCCCAGGATCCCGCAGACCATGCCGTAGACCGGCAGCGGATTCAGCAGCACGTGAACGTACTCGGGCTGCTTGAGGGTGCTGAGCACCTCCTGCCATTCGCTCATCGAGAATGCCGGGGACTCTTACGGCACAATTTCGGCGTTCTCGATCATGCTGATCCCGTCACGGGTGACGAGTTTGCCTTTGATCGTGACCGTCTTCGCCGCCAGCGGCGCCAACTCGGCGTTCAACGGTTTGTGCTCGCCGATCAAGAGGAAGGTCTTGCCGTCTTCCGTTCGAATCCCGACCGGCAGGCCGGACTCGATGCACTTCTGCGCGCAACCGGCGTGTTTTTCGCCGTGCGCGCCGTGGTCGAGGTAACAGGCCATGTCCAGCACTTCCCCCTTCACTGTCACATCTTCCGCTTGCGCCAGGCCCAAGCCGAACGCGCTCACTCCAACGACCGCCATCATCGCAATAAACTTTCTCATGTGTGTCCTCCAGGTTGGGTTATCTTGCCGAAACTACACCCGAACATGGTGCCAGGCAAGGACTGACACCAGGAAGCAGCCTCCTCATGTGCAATCCGCTCTCCTGAAACGACTTCCGCCGAATTCTCATGATTTTCCATGGTCCTCCCGAAAACATTTAAGGCCGTATTAGGTCGTATTAGGCCGTATTGGGTCGGATGGGGATATCCACGGATTTCACGGATTCCCTTAAACTTTAAGGTTGGACTAGGTTTGACTAGGTGCGACAAGGTTTGACCAGATTTGCCCCGACTGCCGTCATCCCGAGCTTGTCGAGGGATCTCTGTCGTGCCGTCCGTCGCTCGCGCGAAGCGGCTGTCCTTCACCACGAAGGCACGAAGATCACGGAGCGCTGTAGCCGCGCTTGCTAGCCGAGTCAGACGGAGCGGAGTCTGACGACACGCCGCACGCCGTACTTCCGCGGCAAACGCAGCGCCGTCTGCGCGCTGCAACCGCGGCCCTTGCCCCCGCCCCTCGGCCGCGCCGGCGGCCGGACGTATCCTCGTCCTATGCATTCTGAATAGGACTCTAGCACATCCGGGTTATTCACGCTAGTGCTGATTGGACAAAAGGTTTTTGAGCACGGCATGGGATGGATTAACGACGGAGACCCCTCGACAGGCTCGGGGTGACGGCGTGGGGTGGGAACAGCGGCGCGCTCGGCGAGCGCGCCCTACCAACGACGAGAACGCCGGGTCGGGTGACCCGGCCTACAGTTGAAATCCTTGCCCCATCTGTGCTTATCTGTGGCCAATTGCTTCGTGTCCTTCGTGTCTTCTTCGAGCCATTCGTGTTTACAGACCCTGCGCGGCAAGGGACGGCTTCACTTCCTTGTGCCATTTCCACAACAGATAGATCGCGGGGTAGACGAGCAGTTCCATCAGGAAGGAGGTGAACAGGCCGCCGACCATGGGGGCGGCGACGCGTTTCATCAGGTCGGAGCCGGAGCCGGCGGACCACATGATAGGCATCAAGCCCATTGATGCGGCGGCGACGGTCATCATTTTGGGGCGGATGCGTTTGACGGCGCCGTGGATGATCGCTTCGTGCAGGTCGGCGAGGCTGCGGAGCCGGCCTTTCTTTTTGGCTTCGTCGTAGGACAGGTCGAGAAACAGCAGCATGAACACTCCCGTCTCTGCGTCGAGTCCCATCAAGGCGATCATCCCAACCCAGACGGCGATGGACACGTTGTAGTGCAGCAGGTAGAGCAGCCAGACCGCGCCGACCACCGAGAACGGCACGGCCAGCATCACGATGGCGGCCTTGAAGGCGGATTTGGTGTTCATGTACAGCAGCAGGAAAATCAGCAGCACGGTCACGGGCACGACCAGCTTCAACCGTTCGCGCACGCGCAGCATGTTCTCGTACTGGCCGCTCCAGACCAGCGAGTAACCGGTCGGCAACTTCAACTGCTTCGCCACCGCCGCCCGCGCTTCCTCCACGTAACCGCCCACGTCGCGTCCCGCGATGTCCACGTAGACGTAGCCGGCGAGCATCCCGTTCTCGTCGCGGATCATGGCCGGGCCGTTGACCAGTTTGATCTCGGCCAGCTCGACCATCGGCACCTGCGAACCCTTTCGGCGTGGTGACAAGGACGCGATTGAGCTGGTCCAGGTTGGCGCGGAGGTCGCGCGGGTAGCGCAGATTGATGCGTGAACCGGTCGCGGCCTTCGATGGTGGTGGAAATGGTTTCGCCGCCGATGGCGGTCATGATCACGTCCTGCACGTCGGCGATGGTCAGCCCGTACCGGGCCAGCGCTTCGCGGCGCGGGACGAAATCGACGAAATAACCGCCCGCGGCGCGTTCGGCGAAAATGCTGCGCGTGCCGGGCACGTTGCGCAGGATCGCTTCGGTCCGTTCGCCGAGCCGCTGCACTTCGTCGAGGTCGGCCCCGAAAATCTTCACGCCGACGGGCGTGCGGATGCCGGTGGAGAGCATGTCGATGCGGTTCTTGATCGGCATGGTCCAGGCGTTGACCGTGCCGGGGATCTGCCAGCGCCGAATTCATTTCATCGACCAGTTCGTCCCAGGAAATGTGCTCGGGCCAGATGTGTCCCAGCACGGCGCGCAACGGCCCGGGCCAGGAGGAAAAGAAACGGTGTTTCGCGCGCCATTCCCCGGGCGGCTTGAGCAACACGGTGGTTTCCATCATCGAGAACGGCGCGGGATCGGTCGATGTGTCGGCCCGGCCGGCTTTGCCGAACACCCGTTCGACCTCCGGGAAACCCTTCAAGATGCGGTCCTGGGTTTGCATCAGCCGCTGCGCTTCGGTGACGGACAGGCCGGGCAGCGTGGTCGGCATGTAGAGCAGCGTCGCCTTCGTTGAGCGGCGGCATGAATTCGCTGCCGAGTTTGAGATAGACCGGCAACGTGCTGGCGACGATCAGCACGGACAGCGCGATCACCGTTTTCGGATGACGCAACACCCAGCGGCAGGGTTTTTCGTACAACCGGAACAACACGCGGCTGACCGGATGTTTTTCCTCGGGATAATATTTACCGACCAGCGCCGTGGTGAAAAATTTCGCCAGCCAGCGCGGCCGCCAGGTAAACGGGTCCATCCGCGTGAACAGCATCCGCACCGCCGGGTCGAGCGTCACGGCCAGCAACGCGGCCAGGGCCATGGTGAGCGTTTTGGTGTAGGCCAGCGGCTTGAACAGTCGGCCTTCCTGGTCGACCAGGGTGAACACGGGCAGAAACGCGACGGCGATCACCAGCAGCGAGAAGAACACCGACGGCCCGACTTCCATCAGCGCTTCGAGGCGGATTTCGTGGAAATCGCCGACGCCGTCCGCCTTCCTGCCAGAGCTCGAGTTTTTTGTAGGCGTTTTCCACCTCGACAATGGCGCCGTCGACCAGCACGCCGATGGAGATGGCGATGCCGGACAGGCTCATGATGTTGGAGGTGATGCCCATGAAATACATCGGGATGAACGCCAGCGCGACGGAGATCGGGATGGTGACGATCGGCACGAGCGCCGACGGGATATGCCAGAGGAAAAACAAGATCACGATGCTGACGATGATCATCTCCAGCAACAGATCATGTTTCAGGTTGTCGATGGATTTGCGGATCAATTCCGAGCGGTCGTAGACGGTGACGACCTCGACGCCTTCGGGCAGGGACGGTTTCAATCTCCTCCAGCTTTTGCTTTGACGCTCTTGATCACGTTCAGCGCGTTCTCGCCGTGGCGCATGACCACCATGCCGCCAACGGTGTCCCCTTCGCCGTCGAGATCGGCCACGCCGCGCCGCATTTGTGGCCCGAGCGCGATGGTCGCCACGTCGCGCAGCAGCACCGGCGCGCCGTTGGAACTGGTTTTGACGACCACCTGGCCGAGGTCGTCGATGCCTTGCACATAGCCGCGGGCGCGCACCATGTATTCGCGGCCGCTCCATTCGATCAGCCGGCCGCCGACTTCGTTGTTGCTGCGGCGGATCGCGTCGCTGACTTCGATGATCGACAGGCCGTAATTCTGGAGACGGTTCGGGTCGATGGTCACCTGGTATTGTTTCTGGAACCCGCCGATGCCCGCCACTTCGGCCACGCCCGGCACGCTTTGCAAGGCGTAGCGCAGGTTCCAATCCTGGAACGTCCGCAATTCCGCCAGGTCATGCGTGCCGCTCTTGTCCACCAGCGCGTACTGGTAGACCCAGCCCACCCCGGTCGCGTCCGGGCCGAGTTCGGGCGTCACGCCCTGCGGCAGGCTGCCCTGGAGTTTGGAAAGATATTCCAGCACCCGGCTGCGCGCCCAATACAGGTCCGTGCCGTCCTGGAAAATCACGTACACGTACGAGAACCCGAAATCGCTGAACCCGCGCATGGCCTTCACGTGCGGCGCGCCGAGCAAGGCGGTGATGATCGGGTAGGTGACCTGGTCTTCGATGATGTCCGGGCTGCGGTCCCATTTGGTGTAAACGATCACCTGCGTGTCGCTCAGGTCGGGGATTGCGTCCAGGCGGATGTTGCGCATGGTGAACACCGCGTAGGCCACCGCCGCGCCCACCAGCAGGATCACCAGCAGCCGGTTGGCGGCGCAGAATTGGATGATTTTGCGGATCATGTCAGTGACCCGCGAGCGCTTCCATCGCGGCCTTCATCGACGATTCGGAATCGACCAGGAAATTCGCCGAGGTGACCACCCGGTCGCCTTCCTTGAGCCCGGAGACGAGCTCATAGGAGCCTTCGCTGTGCAGGCCGACCTTGATCTCGATCGGCACGAGCGAACCGTTGCCCGCGTCCTTGAACGCGTAGGTGTGTTCGCCGGTGAACATCACCGCGCCCTCGGGAATGAGCAGCGCTTCGCCGAGGTCGTAATGCAGCCGCGCGTTGGCGTACATGCCGGGCTTGAGAAGCAGTTCGGGATTGTCGATTTCCATGCGGGCCTGCATCGTCCGCGAATCGGGATCGACCGTTGGCGAAACGAAAATCACCTTGCCCTTGAACGTCCGGCCCGGCCAGTAAGGCAAGGTCAGTTCCGCCGGCATGCCCACCTTCACGTTCGGCAGGTCGGACTCATAAATGTCCGCCTCGCCCCAGACGGTCGTCAGGTCGGCCATCACCAGCAACGGCTCGCCCGCCATGAGTTTGTGGCCGGCGGCGATGTTGCGTTCCGTTACCCAGCCGCTGAAGGGCGCGAACAACGGCAGGTCCTTTTGCACTTCGCCGGTCTTTTCAATCTGCGCGATCTGCGTGTCGCTGACGTCCAGCAATTCCAGCCGCCGCCGCGAGGCCGCCAGCAGGCTCTCGGCCCCCTGCCGGGCATACGCGTCGTCCGAGGCCGCCAGTTTTTCCCGGCTCTGGAGCGCGATGAGATATTCCTGCTGGGCGGAAACCAGGTCGGGACTGTAGATCGTCACCAGCGGCTCGCCTTTCTGGATGAATTTTCCCGTGACGATCTCGTGAAGATGGTTCACCCAGCCGTCCACCTTGAGCGTGACGTGATACAGCCGCGTCTCGTCGACGGCGATGCGCGCGGAAGTGCGCATGTCGCGCTGCAGGTTGCGCCGCTGGACCGTGCCGATCGTCAACCCCATCCGCTGGCGCGCGGCGGGCGCAATGGAGACGGCCGCCAATCCCGGCACGCCGCCCGGTCCGCCTTCCGTGACATCGAACGCCTCCATCTCCATGCCCATGGAATCCTTGCCGGGCTTGTCGCTGATCTCGTTCGGGTTCATCGTCGAACGGTACATGGTTTTCTTCGCCGGACCGGAGGCGGATGCGGCGGACGCTTCGTCGTTGTTGATCGGCACCAGTTTCATCCCGCAAATCGGGCAACTGCCCGGTTTGTCGGACACGATGCTGGGATGCATGGGACAATGATATTTGACGGCGCTGGAGTCGGCAGCGGCCGGCGGCCGGCTGGATTTGGCGCAGCCGATCACGACGGCCAGCAATCCTCCCGCGGCCAGCAGGGCGGCGATGGCGTACACGCGGATTTTCATTTGCCGTTTCCTTCCGGGTCGGCCCGCAGCGCGGGTGACGCGCCGACGGCGCGTTCCAGCCGGGCCTGTTGCATGCCAAGACTGCCTTCCGCCATCGCTTCCATCACGCGGGCGTTGAGCAGGAAGCGTTCGCTTTCCAACAGGTCCAAAAATTCCGCCTTGCCGGTGCGATAGGCGGCTTCGCTGGCGTTGAACCGCGACTCGGCCTGCGGGATCAACGACGTCTTGTACAAGTCGACCGTCTGCCGGGCGGTCTGCAGCTTGAACCGCGCGTCCTGCACGTCATAGGCGGTCTGGCGTTCCGCCGCTTCGAGCGCGGCCTGGCTGGACTCGAGCGATTTCTCCGCCTCGCGCAGTCCGGCGCGGTACTTGGTCTGCCAGATCGGCAGGTCAAACCCGATGGTGAACATCACCATGTTGTCGGAACGCGTGAGATTGACGCCGGAGTAGTCCGCGCCCACGTTGCGGTACTCGACCCCGATCCTGTAGTCCGGGAAAAATTCCTTCCGCATCAAGGCGCGCTGGGCTTCGTCGCGCTCGACCTGCGTCCGGGCAGCGCCAATCTCCGGGCGCGACCGCCGCGCCATCTCCTGCAATCCCTCCGTGCCGGCCACGGGAGCCACTTCCGGGGCGGTGACGGCCAGGCTGACGGGCGCATCGATGGGCCGGTCCATCAGCAGGTTCAATTTCGCCTTGAGCGTGTTCTGCTGCTGCTCCAGGTCGAGCAGCCGCTGTTTGAGCATGGTGATTTCCGCCTGCGCCTTGATCACATCCTGCTCGCTGGCTTCGCCGGTGGAATAGCGCGATTCGGCGATCGACTCCATGCGTTTGAGCACCTCTTCCTCGGCGCGCGTGATGGACAGTGTGTGCTGCACGGCGTACAGGTCGAAGTAATCCTCTTTGACGGCCATCACGATCTCGAGTTCCATCACCTGATGTTCGCGGTGGACCAGGTCGGCGTCCTTCTCGGCGACTTTTCCGCGCTGGGAGAGCGTGCCAAACCAGGGAAACGTCTGCTCGAACTCGACCCGTTTTTCCTGGAACTGGTAGTTGTCGATCGTGTCCATGGTCTTCAACGACAACATCGGGTCCGGCAGCGTGCGCTCCTGCGCGGGACGCTGTTGGGCCGCTTCCCATTTGGCCTGCATCGCGCGGACCTGGGGATTGTTCCGCAACGCCTCGGCGACCGCTTCGTCCAGGGTCAGGCTGGAAGCCAGTTCCCGTGGCTCGGCCCGCAGCGCCGTCGCGACAACAAAAAGTCCGGCGATGATAACAACCGTCCTTCGCAGTGTGATGGAGGTAAGTGGCATGGGAAAACTGTCAGTGTGTTCAGGGCGTGCCCATCGGCATGGTGCAGACCTGGTCGTGGACCATGGCTGAATAGCGTTGCGCCTGCTGCGGATCCAGCAACGCCCGGATCTTCAGGATGTGCGCCAGCGTCGCCCGCTCGGAGTCGGCCTGCACGGCGTTCATCTTCTCGACGGCCGCGCGGGCCTTGTCGGGATCGGGACTTGGTTTGGCCAGTTCGTCGCCCAGCGCCATGCGCGCCGCGCAATGCGCCGCGCAAAACGAATCGAGCGATTTCTGGAATTCCTTTTCCGCCGCCTCGACCTGCAAGGCCTGGGCATCGGACAGGTTGAGCTGGCGCCTGAGCCAGGCGGGATCGTGAAGACTCATCGGCGCGGCGGGCTGGCAATGGATCGTTGTCCACCGCGCCACGGCAAATGACAGGGCCGTCATGGCCGCCACCAGCGCCGCGATGGTGAGGACCGTTTTTTTCATCGCGCGCCTTCCGCCGCCAGCCGGGTGTATCCGCCCGCCAATGTGCCGGCGGACATGAACTGGAGTTCGCCGGGCACGGCGGTTGTCCGGCGCGGCGCCGCGTGCACGCCCATCGAGGTCCCAATCGCCGCGCTGAGAATGACGGCCGCGGCCATGGCCAGCGCCGGTTGCCAGAGCCAGCTCCGCAACCACTGATCAAGCAACGAAACGCGCCCGGGCCGGCCGGTCTGCGCCAGGCGCAGGCGCCGCCGGACGCCGGCCTCGAAATTCGAGGCCGGCTCGATATCGCGCCACTGCTTGAGCAGCTTGTTCAGGTTGTTGTCGTCCTGATTCATGGGTCTCTGTGCCAGTGATGGATGACGGTTGTTCAGTATGCCTTCGTTACGAAACGTGGCAGCAAGAGGCCACCACACCGCCGCACGTGTGGATCTGTTCGGTCTGTTTCAGCCCCGTCGTGATCAGCTTCTCGGAGCAACGCGGACAACGATCAACGGCGACCGTCGTGGTAACCGTGCCGCGGCTCGCCTTGGTGGCGACCTGGTCCTGGACGGTGACGGTGGCGGTCTTGCACATGCCGCAAGGCATGGCTGAAGCGGTGATGATGCCGCTGGCCGGTTCGATCTGTTTCCCGGCGAGGAACGATTTGGTGCTTTGGCTGGCCGCCTGGCCGGCGTTGGCTGCGATGCTCGTGAGGAGGATGGCGGAGAGGACGCTGAGGATCTGTTTCATGACTGATAACCTTTTTTTTGTCGCCGACGGGGTGGTGCGGCTTCACTGAGTAAAACGCCGCCGGCGAAAAAAACCCTCGGTGATAAAAACAGCCCTCCCGATCTCTCGAGAGGGCTTCAGCTTCCGACGGGATAAGGTAGGCCTTTGGCGACGGTGACGGTGAGGTCGGCGATCGGCTCGCCTAGCGCATCGTCGCGCGCGGTTGAACATACCATTAACACTTGCCATGCCATCGCTTTTAGAGGGAAATTGAATTGTATGTAACTTATTGTAGATAAATAGCTTATAAATAATCAGCCAACAACACGCGAAGAAGTTGTGTGCGCCGAATTACACACCATGGTCAAGGCTCAACAGTGGATGGCTATTCCAACAGGAATGCCAGCCGTTTGCGAAGCGTTTGCTTGGCCCGATAGAGGCGCGCTTCGACGGATTTCGCCGAGCACTTCATTACCTGGGCGATTTCCGCGTAGGCCAGTCCCTGGTACTCGGCCAGCGTGAGCGCGGTCCGCTGGTCCTCGGGAAGCTCGGCAACGGCCGCGGCGATGTGCTGTCCGATTTCGCGGGTCGATGCTTCGTCCGCAGTATCCGCCGCGGTCGCCAGCACCGGGTCCGCCACCGTTTCGATGGACTCGGCGGGGTGCCGTTTGCGCCACCGCTGCCGGTCGATGACCGCGTTGCGCGCCAGGGTGAACAGCCAGGTGGACACCTTGGCGTCGGCCGACCGGACCTTGAATGCGCCGAGATGCTGGTAGGCGCGGACAAAGACGTCCTGCGCCACGTCTTCGCCCTCGGCGGCGTCGCCGAGCATGCGATAGACGAAATTCAACAACGGATGTTTGTAGCGCCGCATGAATTCATCGAACGCGGCTTCATCGCCGCCCTGAATTCGCGCCACCAATTCCAAATCTGTTTGTTGAGAAAGTTCCATGACTGACCTGAGACAATTCCGAAAGACACCACGGGCGTGGCATCCTGTCTCAGATCAGGAATGCGTGCGTTTGCGCGTAGAGGGACGGAGGATCGAAGGTCGCCGCCATCGTTGCGGACGGGACGGCCACGGTGAAGCTGACCGCCGGCAGAAGGCCCGCCGTCGCCTGCGCCGTCACGCCTTGTAAGGGCGCGTTCTGGCGCACCGGCACGGTGACGGGCAACGGGGAGCAGGGTTTTCCGGCATGCCCCGTTTTCATGCAGCAGCAACAAGGGGAAGCAGCGCAACAACCGGTCCCCAGCACCCCACAACGGCCCGGGGCGCATTCCGTGTTGCAGGACAGGACGGAAAGTTGAAAATTCGCCGTGAACAAAAGCGCAAACAGGAAGGTCAAAAGTCGTGTCCAGACGCTCATGCGTGGACTTAAATTTAGGCCGCATGTTGGCGGTTGTCAAGTAACAGGCTACAATGCTATGAAGGATAGGTTCGGTGTTCTTATGCTATCGCGCTATTTTACAAAAACAACGGCCCGATACCTGTTGAAGGGCCTGGCCCTCGCCTGGCTCTGCCTTGTCCCGGCCCAGGGCCTGCGGGCCCAGCAACCAGCCATGACGCCCAAACCCGCCCCGGACTTCCTGTTGAAGGACCTCGCAGGCAAAGACGTAAAACTGGCGGACTTCAACGGCAAATGCCTGCTGGTGGTGTTCTGCGTGACGTGGTCCAAACCCTGCCAGCAACAATTTAAAACACTCGGCGAATTGCAGGACCAGTACGGCGGCAAGGACTTCACCGTGCTCGGCATCTCGCTGGACGATAAGGGACCGGACGCGGTGAAAAGTTTCGTCGACACCCAGAAACTCAATTTCCCCATGGTCATGGGCGATTATCAGGTCGTCCAGGATTTCGGCGGACTCCAGGCCGTGCCCACCATCTTCGTCATCGAACGCCATCACAACGTTGTCCAGCGCTACGTCGGCATCGCCGAGAAAAGCACGCTGGAAAACGACGTGAAAGCCATCCTGCGATAGAACGTGCCGATGCGCCGAATTCTGACATCGCTCCTTGTGCTCTGCGCGCTCGTCGGCGGCGTTCCGCGGACAAACTCTTGTCGAATCCAAGGTGCTGAACGCGACCGGTTACGTCTCGCAGGACAAATTGCCTGCGGGCGGTTCCTTCCAAATCGCCATCGTCATCGACCTCAAGTCCCCGTGGCACATCAACGCCAATCCGGCAACGCTGGAAGGCTTCATCCCGACCACGGTCCTCTGGGGTGGCGGGCAACAAATTCACATCGACAAAATCCTTTACCCTCCAGGCCACAAAACACCGGTCACCTGGGCCGATCAACCCGTTGATCTCTATGTCGACCACGCCACCTTGCTCGTGACCGCTTCCGTCCCGGCGGACGCACCGCGCGGCCCGGCTGCCATCAACCTCTTTCTGCGTTTCCAGGCCTGCAACGATTCCGTATGCATGGCTCCGGTCAACCTCCCCGTCAATCTCACGACGGAAATCGTCGGTCCCGGCACGCCCGCCAACCCAATTCATCCCGAAATCTTCGGCGCCGCGCCACAGCTAACCGTCATGGACTCCAACCTGGTGGCGCGCTGGGTCCGGCAACGCGGCTGGGTGATCGCTTTCATTCTCGTTTTCCTCGGCGGGCTGGCGCTGAATTTGACACCTTGCGTCTACCCGATGATCGCCATCACGGTCAGCTACTTCGGCGGGCAGAGCGACCGAAGCAAATCGAACGCCTTCGCTCATGCGCTCACCTATTGCGCCGGCATCGTGGTTACCTACTCGACTGTCGGCCTCGTCGCAGCGTTGACCGGAGGATTGTTCGGGGCGTTGCTGGAAAACCCCATCGTGCTGGTGACCGTGGCGTTGCTGATGGTCGCGCTGGCGTTGAGTATGTTTGGCTTCTATGAACTGCAACCGCCGCAATTTTTGATGCAGCGCGCCACCGGCCTGTCGTCAAAGGCCGGTTACCTGGGCGTGTTTTTCCTCGGCGCCGTGGTCGGCGTCATCGCCGCGCCGTGCGTCGGGCCGATCCTGGTCGGGCTGCTGGCCTTTGTCAGCCAGCGCGGCGATCCGTGGCTCGGGTGGTGGCTGTTCTTCACCCTGGCGCTGGGATTGGGGCTGCCCTACGTCGTGCTCGGCACGTTTTCCGGCCTGCTGCCGCGCCTGCCCAAATCAGGCACGTGGATGGTCCGCGTCAAACTCGTCTTCGGCGTGATCCTGATCGGCGTGGCCGTCTGGTTTGTGATGCCGCTGTTCCGCTTCCATCAACACGCCCCGTCCCCCATCGCCTGGCAACCATACTCACAGGAATTGCTGGCCCACAACACCGCCAAACCCGCAGTGATCGATTTTGCCGCCGACTGGTGCATCCCTTGTAAGGAAATGACCGAAAGAACCTGGCCCGACCCGCGCGTGGTCGCCAAATCAAAATCGTTCCTGATGTTGCAGGCGGACCTGACCCAGAGCGGTTCTCCCGAAGTCGACGCGCTGATGCACACGTTCAAGATCGTGGGTGTGCCGACCATGGTCTTCATCGACCCCGACGGCCGCGAGCGGGCCGATCTGCGCAAGGTCGGTTTCGTTTCCGCCGACGACCTGCTGGCCACGATGGACCAAGCCCTGGCACCCGCCCCCACCAACGCCGCTGCCGCCGCCACCGCCCCCGATGTCCCGCCGCAATTAATGAAGCCGTTTTAATCTGGTCTCCTCTCCCCTTGGGGGAGAGGATTAAGGTGAGGGGAGAATTCGGCATAACGGCATCACCCTCACCCGAACCCTCTCCCCTCAAGGGAGAGGGAAGAAGCACGGAATCCGACAGCCGACACACTACTTAAACTCCATCGTCAACGGCTTGCCCTTGGATTGATAACCGGACTGTAATTGGAATCCATCCGGAGTCTCCGTGTAGGCGAACGGCTGACCGGTCGCCGGATCCGAATAGGATTGAAGAGCGGACGGTCCGTCCTGAGCGACAGCCAACCCGGCCACCACCATGGCCCGACTGACGGTCATCCCCTGCGTTCGATCCAGCACGCTATCCAATCCAGGCCACAAGATAGCGAGGAAGGGGTTGGTCTTCTGGAGTTCGGCAATTTGAGCATCCCATCCCTGGGGCACAACGCCTGTCGAGGACAGCGCTTGCACGTACTCCCTCTCCATTTCCGCCGCTTGCCGAACTTGTGAGACGATCTCGGCCTGGGTGGCCGACTGAAGGCGCGCGGGATCAGGGTTCGGCGTGGTAATTTGTGCGAGGCTACCCGCGTCCTTGACCGCGTCCTCGGACGACATCGCCGCCAGCTTGTCGGCGAGCCGGTCGACCATGTCGGCCTCGTTTGCAGCCGAGCGATAGAAACTTTCCTCATAGCTGGAGTCGCTGAGCAGTTGGACCAACTGCCTGTCATCCCCGCCAGCGAAAACGTCAGCGTGTTCCCGGATGAAATTGATCGCGATGCCTTGGATGGCCGTATTGACGAGATGGCCAATCAATACCCCTGACACTCCCTCACCCAGCCGCAAGACGGCAACCAAATCATCGTTCTCTCCAGTCCAGTCGTCCGCCCGGCAATGGGCGGCGCTCCAGACTGCCGTGCGCGCCAAATTGCGACACGCCGCAAGTTGCGGCATACGAGTCTCGAATGTCAGCGAGCCGAGTCCCCAATCACAATTTGTCACTGCCGCTGCTTGATGCATCAGGTCGCAGATGGGGCGCAGTTTCCCGCAAAGCTCCGCCTCGACCGACGCATCCACATTCGTGCGCCAATTACCCAGCACTTTCCTTTGATCGACCGATAGATCATCGTACAGCGCGAAGGCCTGGCGGTAGATCGAGGCGGCGTTCGTCGCCGGCGGAGTCGTTTCGGAAACCTCTTGAGACGGCCGTGTCGTCAGGCGTTCCCGGTCAACCGGCGCGAACTGTGCCGTGGGGACAACCGTCGGAATTATTCCGGTTTCCCGGTCTGTCGGCGGTGGAGTTTTATGCAGGAGATAAACACCCGTCAGAACCAGGAGCAGCACGACAAGGGCGGCAAAGATCGACTTGCGTTGACGTGGAGCAGGCATGTGCGTGCGCAAACTTGCATTCCATGGATACGGGATTGCGCCGTGATTGTCAATCGCCCGGGGGCTGAGGTAGCGTCCTAATTTCGGATCATTTTCTGTAGCCGCGGGCTTTAGCCTGCGCTGACGGCCTCTGCGCACCCTAAAGGGTGCGGCTACTTTGGCATCGGCGGTAAAATGCTCAAATTAGGACACTACCCGGGCTGATTGGGCGCTGCGTCGCCCGTTCTAGAGCGCCGTGCGGCGCAAGCGCAGCGCGTTGGTGACCACGCAGACGGAACTGAAACTCATCGCCGCCGCCGCGATCATCGGGTTCAACAACAGGCCCCAGACCGGATAGAGCGCGCCCGCTGCAATCGGCACGCCGAGTCCGTTGTAAATAAACGCGAAGAAAAGGTTCTGGCGGATATTGCGCATCGTGGCCCGGCTCAACCGGCGGGCCTTGACGATCCCGCGCAGGTCGCCTTTCACCAGGACAATGCCGCCGCTCTCCATCGCCACGTTCCGTGCCCGTGCCCATCGCGATGCCGACGTCGGCCTGCGCCAGCGCCGGGGCGTCATTGATCCCGTCCCCGGCCATCGCCACGACGCGGCCTTCCGCCTGGAGGCGTTTGACCACCTCGCTCTTGTTCCCGGGCAATACCCCGGCTTCGATCTGGTCGATCCCCAACAGGCGCGCCACCGCCTCGGCCGTGGTGCGGTTGTCGCCCGTGACCATGATGATCCTCACGCCTTCCTCGTGCAATGACCGAATCGCCTCGGGCGTGGTCGGTTTGATCGGGTCGGCCACGCCAATCAATCCCGCCGCCTTCCCGTCCACCGCCACAAACAGCGCCGTCTGCCCGTGCCGGCGCAGATTTTCGGCTTGTGCGGTTAAAATTGAAAAATCGATCCCGAGCTGCTCGTTGCCGATGGCCACCATGTGTCCGTCCACCGACCCGACCACACCCTTGCCGCTGAATGAAGAAAAATTTCGCGCCTCGACAAGCGTCACGCCCCGCTGCTGCGCGCCCGCGACGAGCGCGGCCGCCAACGGATGTTCACTGGCGCGTTCCAGGCTGGCCGCCAGCCGCAACAAGTCCGGCCCGCTCCAGCCCGTGACGGGCAGGATGGACACGAGTTGCGGTTTGCCTTCGGTGAGCGTGCCGGTCTTGTCGATCACCAGCGTGTCCACCTTCCCCATCACTTCCAATGCCTCGGCATTCTTGACGAGCACGCCGGCGGAGGCGCCGCGGCCCGTGCCCACCATGATCGACATCGGCGTCGCCAATCCCAGCGCGCAGGGACAGGCAATGATCAACACCGCCACCGCATTCACCAGCGCGTACACCAGGCGCGGTTGCGGCCCGAGCAGTGCCCAAGCGATAAACGTCACCATCGCCGCCACGATCACCGCCGGAACGAACCAGGCGGACACCACGTCGGCCACCCGCTGGATCGGCGCGCGACTGCGTTGCGCTTCGCCAACCAGCCGAACGATCTGCCCCAGCAACGTGTCGCCACCCACCCGCTCGGCCCGCATCACAAAACCGCCCGTGCCGTTGACCGTGCCGCCGGTGACGCGGTCGCCCGCGTTTTTTTCGACGGGCACAGGCTCGCCCGTCACCATCGATTCGTCCACCGCGCTCGTCCCGTCCAGCACAACGCCGTCCACGGGAACTTTTTCTCCCGGACGCACCCGGAGCCGGTCGCCGGGTTTCACTTCCTCTAACGGAACGTCCGCATCGGTCCCGTCGTCACCCAGCACCCGCGCCGTTCTCGGCGCGAGACCGAGCAACGCCTTGATGGCCTGGGACGTCTTGCTGCGCGCCCGCAGTTCCAGCACCTGCCCCAGCAGCACCAGCGTCGTGATCGCCGCCGCCGCTTCGAAATAAACCGCCACCGCGCCGCCCGGCAGGCGGAACGCGGCCGGGAAAATCCCCGGCGCCAGCGCCGCCACGACACTGTAGACGTATGCCACGCCCGTCCCGATGGCGATCAAGGTGAACATATTCGGGCTGCGATGGATAATTGACGCCCAGCCGCGCTGAAAAAACGGCCGGCCGCCCCACAACACCACCGGCGTCGCAAGCGCCAATTGCAACCAGCCCAGCCCACGCATCCCCGCCATCGCGATCACCAGCAACGGGACCGTCAGGCACAAGCTGACCCAAAATCGGCGGCCCATGTCGCGCAACTCCGTGTTGTCTTCCGCGCCGCCGTCCGCGCCGGGCAACGCCGGTTCCAACGCCATCCCGCATTTCGGGCACGCGCCCGGCCCTTGTTGTTGCACCTCGGGATGCATCGGACAGGTGTAAAGGGAACTGGAGTGATGGGGGATTGGAGTGCTGGAATCTTGAGTCAGGAATTTGGCGGGATTGGCCCGGAATTTTTCCAGACAATGCGCGCTGCAAAAATAGTAGGTCACACCCTGATGAACAAGGGAACCCGCCGCCGCGTCCGGCTCAACATCCATGCCGCAGATCGGGTCTTTCATGACTGCTCGCGCGGTCAACGGATGATCGAGGCGCCCGCGCCCGCGTCCGCCACGACGACCGGGCGCGCCGGCTGGTTTTGGGTGCAATCGGTGCACGGGATCTTCATCGACTGGCAACCGGCCAGGGCCACAAGCGACAAAAGCAGCAGGCGTTTCATGGCGCGGGTTTGAGGGCGATCTTCGCGATGGCTTCTTCGAGCACCAGCCGCGCGTCCAGTTGCGTCGAGACCAGTTGACGGTTGGCCTCCAGCAACACATCCATCGCGCGGACCAGTTCGTTCGTGGAAAAATTTCTCGCGGCCAGCGCGCACCGGTACAACCGCCAGGCGTTCGGCGGCGCGCCTTCCTTCGTCTTTGGGAAATGCGCGACGTCCTCCTCCGCCAGCCGCTCGAAGGCCTTGACGAACTGGAACCCCGCGCCCTGCCCGTCGCTGACCGTCATCACCTTGCGCGCCAGCAGGTCCCGCATCAGCAGCATCAACCGAAACTGCGTGACCAGCATCATCACCACGCCGATGGGTTGTTCGCCCGAATCCAGCAGGTTCTCCAGCGCCGCAATCGCCCGACTCACCTGCCGCGCCCCGAGCGTATCGGTCAATTCCCAAATCACCGCCTGCCGCGACGCCGAACAAATCGCCTGCACGTCGACGGCGGCGATCTCCGCGCGTTTGCCTGTAAACAGGCAGACCTTCTCCAATTCATTGGCGATCTCGCGCAAATCGGGCGCCACCAGCGCGCGGAACAATTCAAACGCCGCGCCGTTCATCGTCTTCTTCTCCGCCCGCAACCGCCCCTGGATGAACGCCGCGATCTCCTCGTCGCCGTGGCCCTTGCCCTCCTCCAACGCCTCGAAAAACCGCACCTCGCCCGTCTTCTCGATCGTCTTGTAAATCGTCTTGCGCCGGTCGCAACCAATCGCGCTGATCAACAATTTCACCCCGTCCGGCAACCCGCGCTTCAGCAACTCTGCCAGCTCAAGCAACCCTTCCTTGACCGACTCCGTCCGCGTCACCTGATTATCGCCCAGCAAAATCGTGCTCTTCAGCCAGACCAATTTCTCCCCGCCAAAAAACCCGACTGTCTGCAGCGCCTCCGTCACCCGCCCCAGCACCTTTAACGCCTCATCCTGGTTCTGCGCGTCCCCCTCGACGATCTCCACCCCAAACTCCCCCGCCTTCTTCGGCGCAAGTTTTTCGGCCAGCTTCCCCGCCGCCTCCTTGATGGAAAACTCGTCGTCCCCCCCAATGAGATAAACAGATTTCACTTCCGTGCTCGTCGCCGGCATAAGGGTACACATTATCCACGGATGCGGAGGATTACACGGATTTTTTCACCGCCAGACGTAGACCGCCAGCAGGATGATTAGGAAGACGACGGCGGCAAAGGCAATAATGGAGAAGCGCGGGATTTTACGCCGGCGAGTGGCTTCTTTGTGGTCGTTCATGGCTATACTCCGACGCGCCTTTTCGGGCGCAGATAAGTCCACAGCGTCCAGCCCAACGCGAGAGAGGCAAACAGACCGATGATGACCCACGCCATGTCTCCCAGGATTTCGCTCAACGCCTGCACCTGGTAACTGAATATCTTTCCCAGCAGCACGTAGAGAACGACCCACAGGATTTCGCCCAGGACGCTCCACAGGAGAAATCGATGCCAGGGATACTCGGAGATGCCGTAGGTGACATTGAGCCAGGGACCAAGCGGCGTGACAAGCCAGCGGCTGAAAAAAACACCCGTCCCACCCCACTTCCTGGAAATCCCCTCCGCCTTCTTCAAGGTCGCCCCGCCGACCTTGCTCATCCGCCCCAATCTACGCGCCAGACGCCGCCCGCCCCAGCGCGCCAGTCCGTACCCGATCTGATCGCCCAGGATCGCCCCGGCACTGGCCAACACCAGCACCCACCAAAGCTTCATCTCCCCCTGGGCGACCAGGGAACCGGCGCCAATCAGCATGAACATCATCGGGAACGGGACCCCAACCGACGATACCGTCGTCACCCCAAACAACACCGGATAACCGCTGATGGCCAGCGCGGCGAGCACGGGATCACGGACATTCATCGCGTGCCACCTTCCGCGGATGAAGGCGGCGGATTCGGCAGCCGTGCCTGAACGATCGCGTTCGCCAGAACGCCGATGACCTCATCAACGGAATGCTTCTGCAAACGGGCAATCCTGCTGATGGGACGCTTGTCCGGCAACTGGGGCGACAGCGCCAACGCCTCGTAAAGAACGTGCGGCGGTACCCGGTAGGAATGAGCGATGTAGCCGAGTGTCATCCATTCATGAATGGGTTCGTCCCGGTGGGAATGCCAATACGCCGCCCTCCGCGCCGTCCGCACCGCCGATACCGCCGTGACCGCCACGGCGAACACAAAGGCCAGCCCGACCAGCCAATGAATTCTGATTTTCATGCGGTAAAAACCCGCCGGCAATGCCGGGCGGATACAACCCGAAACACTCATCCGGCTAGCGGACCAACAGCACCACCACAATGATCACCAGCAGAAGGCCGCCCGCGCCGCCGCCGATATAATAAAAGCTTCCCAACACATGCGACAACAAGAGGAGGTCCATAAGTATTCTTTCCATTTCCGACGGCAACTCATTTGCCATCGCTTTCTGCAGTGACGCTACGCGACGGGCCGGTCTTTCACCATGGGGTATTGACCCCACGAAACCAGGCGCGGCGTACTGGGGTGTTCGCCCTATGGTACAATGCCGCCGGTTCGCCTAGACTGTGGTGTAAAGGGAGCGACTGATGATGACCCAAGGGAGCAAGTTCCGGAAATACCGCGCAGCCCTGCTGCGCCACTGCCACGCGGCCTGGATGTACCTGAAAGGCGGCGACCGCCCCCCGCTGATCGGCTTCGACGTCCGGCAAGACGCCGTCCCGGAAGAACCAGCCGTGCAACGCCTGACCTCACTCGAGCGCATCACCAAACATTTGCATGACCACGGACTCGGCCGCCAGGTCCAAGTCCGCATCGACGAAACCGGCGGCGGCTTCATCCTCGAAGACGCTGACGGCATCGTCCACGCCCAGGACTACCCCAAAGCCGTCGTCATGATCGAACGCATCTGGCTCTACCAGCCCTAACCAGCCGGCCGGAAAGAGGCCCGCCGCGAAATCCACGGATGACAGGGATTTTCTCGCCGCGTATGCGGACAGAAGCATGCAGGGAGATACAACCGTTCTTTTTTCTCACGGAGCTAACTCGTCGAGTGTCTTGCCCAGAACGAAGCAAAGGAAGCGGATTAAACCGGCACTCTCCGTCACGCTTCGGCCCCGTCTGGCTCCCGGCTCTCAGGCAATCCATTAGACACTGATACATCAATTATTGATGTATCGTGCGGTCGCGACTTGAGTGCAGGACTCCGACGGGCAGTCGCGGCGTGGCGACGGCAGCGACAATCCCCAACGGATTTCACACTGGAGCGTCCATTTACCCTGCACCTCTGAAGCCAGACCATTTGCCGATTGCGTCTTGGAGGGCGAGGAGTATCATGTTGTGCGAGGTTAGGGATGAGAAGAGGCGTTCTCTGTTATCTTCTGTTGTGCTTCAGTTGCGCATCGAGCCTGTTTGCCCAAGACTTCCAAGATCTGGACTTTGAGTCGGCAACCTTGGTTCCGTAGGACTAGGTAGCATTTCTGTGTTCACTGAACACCAATCACTTGCAAAGAGTTCCCGCAATGACTGCCACCGGACTGCCAAGCGCTTGATCTCCTTTTCGAGGGTCGACGAAAACCAAAATTGCCTTCGTCAGCGCCCGCCTTCGGCGGGTGAAATACCGTCGGGCACCGCCAAAGTCAAGTGCTTGGAGACCTCCAAATCGCCACAATGCTGTTGGCGCGTTGTGCGCAGGCGAATTGACGGCACGGTCTTACAGCTGGCTCTCAGCCGTTCGCAGTATATTCCCAAGTCCCGAAAGAGTGAGTTCGATGACTTCATCAATGATCTGTGTTCTAAAAAGGCGCTCATTATCCTTAGCCGAGAGGCCGTTGGACTTGGCTAAACCGCTAACGCCAAGGCTAGCGAACGTCTTCCAGACATTTTCGACGTCACAGTGTACATCATCCTCATGACCGACGGGTGAGTCCTTAACTGGGGGACTAGCATATAGGGCTCGCACCTTTGCGTTTACACCGAGATCTTTAGGCGTGTTCCGCTTTTTGATCGCGAGAATAACCTGCTGGGTTGCACCGCCTAGAACACCTGAAAGATAAAGCGGCTGGCCCGCGCGAATCGCGAACGCCGCTTCCTCTACAATTCCTGGGAATCGACCTCCAAACCCCTTTTGCCTGCCGCCTAAGCATAATCTCGCAGTGGTTAGTTCTGTCAGTCGATGTCGGAGGTGTGTAAGACTCCTTGCCCGGATATACTCTTTCAGTCGGTGATTGATAAGAGCGCGTTTCGCACAGCCCCGAAGGGATTGTGGCAGGCCTGCCTTCGCGGCGGCAATGGCTCCGGCCAAGCGTCCCTGCGTCTCTTTCGGAAGCCGTGGTCTATCCGGCCAAGGCACGAAATTGCGCACTATGGCAGTGGTCCTGCTTTGACTTGGCGTGGGGCGGAAGCGCTCGACGTAGCTGTATACTGCCTGCATTATACCGTCATCGCGCCAGTCATGACCGAGCACCAAGCTTGCGCCTTGACCGAGCATTGCTGCCACGATGCGTATCATCACACGGTTGCATTCAGAAACGGGGAACCCAAGGGCGGCGGTCTCCTCACTTTCAGAGATTGAGAGGCCAACGATGCAGCTATGAAATGGTCGCTGGACTATTTTCATAGTCACGCTATCGGATTGGCGGCAAGCGTTTCTGGTGTCGTTAGTAGCGTGCCGGGTGCACGGGTGGCAATCAGTGCTTGAGCGGCTTCGTATAGACCTGTACGAAGTGGAGGATCGGGATACAGTATAACCACCTGTCCGATAGGGGGCTGTAGGTCGGCTGACAATTCTTCACATACACGCAGAAGTGCGGGCATGCTTGGTGGATACGAGAATACTCGAAGTCTATCCGCAGCCGGGAGATAGCCCGCAGCACTCATCCCTCTAACACGCCGCTGGAAAAGTAAGTAGCGTAATCCCTCTCGTAACGCAGCAAAGAGGATTCGCAACAGGTTACCGTCCGAGATTCGCACAGACGGTACGCGATCAAGTGGAAGTACACCAGCCGGGTACGCCAAGCCAGGGCGTGCATCGACCAAAACTGCCGGCGTGGCGTATTTCTCGCACCATAGAGCCTCCTGCTGACACCACCATCTCTCGTCGTAGGCATCCGTCCGCAATACCACCAGAAGCGACGAGGCCACGCCGACCTCTAGCTCGTGCTGCCAATCACTTCCGCCGGGGATGTCCTGCGCGTCATAGAAACTTTTGAGCCATCGCACCTCGTCAATCAAATGCTTAAGCGCACTGGCAAGCGGCAGGCCGTCCGCCTTCGCGTGGCTGATAAACAGCTGAAGAGATCCAGCCGGTTGCTGAGGGGTCCCAAGGCCTAGGCCGGCGGCGAGTGCAACGCGGGCCTCGTGCAGAGCGCGAAGTGAAAACATCGCTGGACGGATTGCCTGTTCGCCAAGTTGCTGCGGTGTCATCTGTTGATTCGTGCCTAGGGGTGGTCGCAATTCACTCAGCCGCCTGCCCACCCGCTCATCGAGTGGCAGCAATAAAAGACGGTGTCGACCACCCGACGGACGGATGTAATTCCAACATTGTACGAGCCAGTCAAGGAATGCGTTGTCATTCAATGCTGCGGTATCCACGATCGCCACTACAAGTGTGTGGCAAACGCTGTCGAGAAAATCCGAAACCCCAATTTGCAGCTCGGGTGTGGCGTGGAACTTTCTGACTTCAACGCCCAGATCCTCGCCACTCGCAAGATACCCTCCGATTGTCGTTCCGCCCTGAAATGCACGTTCAACGGCGTTCTCGAATGGGACGCCTTCATCATCAGCTGAATGTCTTAGGATGACCACTTGCAGTGGGTAAGGCCCATCTCCTGAACCCGGCGGGCGGCCGACGCTGCCCGCACCGCGTCGAGGTCTATACGGCCGAGGTCGTCCTGCTATTCGAGAGCGTTTCCTCAAGCGTCTGGGTCCTCGTCGAGCCATTTATCCAAAGCCTCAGGATCCCATTTCAAGTGTGCTGTAGATTTATGGTCGTACAGCGCAGGAGGAAGGGGCGCGTTTTCGGAGCCTTTGAGTTTCATGCCGCGAATGCGCTTCCATGTATTTTCACCGGATAGCTTATGCTTCATGTCATAGAACGTTTTAATTTCCCAGTCGACCCAATCACTACTAGCAGTCTGGTCTCCGATCAAAACTACGAGCTTTGAGGCAGCATCGAACTTCCTAATAATTTCGTCTCTTACGGGCTTTGATCGTGGGTCGGTCGGTGGGTAAACGATTGGCTTGCCGCCGCTACCCGTTACGGGTTCTTTCAATGAATGATCGCGAAAATCCAAAGGATGCCGTGGATTGTTTTTGATCAATTTTAATCCCTCTACTTGCTTCTGGTCATCGTGGTCGTAACTGAGAAACGCGTTCGTAGCCATGTTACCCTCCTATGCTAATGGGGACGTAATGTCTTAGGCAGATCTCCATCGGTCGCAATCTTGGCGTTGTTTTTACTGCGGTGCCGGAGTCGTGTCAAGGAGAACAACGACAGGGATCCTTCAACAGGCTCAGGATGACAGACTTGGGAGGTTAAACAAAACGGTAGGCAACGGCTAATGCTCTTCAGGGAATACATCTTTCAATTTGACCTTCAGCCTGGTCAAGATCGTCTCCAGCTTGTTCAGCGTAATGTGGTGCTCGCCGCGTTCAATCCGGTGGAGCGTGGTGTGTGAAACCCCGACCTTCTTCGCGAACTCTGCATACGAAAGGCTCCCCCGCGCCTTCCGCAAATAGCGGGCAAATTCACGATCCAGATTTCGTTGCACCAGATCAGTTTGGCAAAATGTTCATCACATATGCGTGATGACTTTTCCTTTACATAGATTCTCGCCTCTGCTTTTCATTCTCCACCGTGGCCTGTTGGGGGGGCTGCTCACAATGAATTCCAAGCCTAGCCGACGCAAGTGCCGTAACTGCCGCAAGGTTTTCAGTCTGGATTGCCGCAACCGTTATCACCAGTATTACTGTTCGGAGCCTGCCTGTCAGCACATCAGCAAGGCCGCCAGCCAGCGCCGCTGGCTGCGACGGGCTCCCAACCGGGATTATTTTCGCGGACCCGAGCAAACTCACCGCGTGCAGCAGTGGCGGAATGCCCACCCCGGTTACTGGAAGAGAAGTCTTCTCGCCTCCCAAAGCAGCCAAATCCCTGCGTCGCAATCGAGTGTGTCGGAGAAGACATCTTGTAACGCACCGAGCCGTCTCCCGGGGGCGCTACAAGATTTCTGTCTGGCGCAAGACCCAGTGTTTGTAGGGCTTCTCTCTGTCGTCACCGACAGTACGCTACAAGAGGACATCGCAGCCACCATTGGCGACCTGCTACTCAGAGGGCGAAAACTTCTGGGACTTGGGCTTCCAGATCAACGCAATCCAAAAACGCATCCTGATAATGATTGTCGAACATCTCCCTCGACCGGATCGACTGCTGCAAAGCCACAGCAACTCCAGCTCTGCCACCTTGAAAAGACGGGATGCCATGACGACGGCTTTCGACAGCTCTTCCTGCCTGGTTTAACCCCCTATGACTAGAGCCGACCCAGAACCTTCGCCGACATTCGCGGCTGCCTACGTCAGAATGTCCACGGAGCACCAGCAGTACTCGACCAGCAACCAGATGGACGTAGTTCGGGATTATGCGAAGCGCCGTGGACTGGAGATCGTCAAGGTGTACTCGGATGAGGGCAAAAGCGGATTGAATATTCAAGGGCGGGACTCACTGGCGCAGATGATCCAGGATGTTCAGAACGGCCAAACGATCTTCTCCTGCATCCTTGTTTACGACATCAGCAGATGGGGGCGATTCCAGGATGCCGATGAGAGCGCCTATTATGAGTACATCTGCCGCCGAGCGGGCGTCGCGGTCCATTATTGTGCGGAGCAATTTGAGAATGACGGCAGCCCCGTTTCCACGATTGTCAAAGGCGTCAAACGAGCGATGGCCGGCGAATACAGCCGCGAACTTTCCTCCAAAGTATTTCAGGGGGCTTGTCGGCTGATTCAGTTGGGCTACAAACAAGGCGGTACTGCCGGATTCGGCCTGCGTCGGATGTTGATTGACCAGAGTGGTCAGCACAAAGGCGTCCTCAAGATGGGGGAGCACAAATGCCTACAGACTGATCGAGTGGTTCTGATTCCTGGGCCGGATGAGGAGGTCAAACTGGTGCGGTGGATTTATCAGGTCTTTGTTGGCGAGGGGAAAAGTGAATCGGAAATAGCCAAATCGCTCAATGAACAGGGCGTGGTTACCGATTTTGGACGCCCTTGGACTCGCGGCACTGTCCATCAGGTGCTCACCAACGAGAAATACATTGGCAACAACGTTTATCATCGCACCTCGTTCAAGCTGAAACTCAAGCACGTGGTCAACCCGGAGGAAAAGTGGATTCGCGGGGACGGGAAGTTTGAGTGCATTGTCGAGCCAAGCCTCTTCCACACGGCACGTGGTATCATTCTGGCCCGCAGTCGGAAGCTCTCCAATGATGAGATGTTGGAGAAGTTGCGTGGAGTGCTGAACAAGCACGGCCGCATTTGCGGCATGCTGATCGACGAAATGGAGGATCTTCCTTCTAGCTCGGCTTTCAGGCACCGTTTCGGCAGTCTAGTGTCCGCTTACCGGTTGATCGGCTACGATCCCGGCATCGATTACAGTTTCATTGAAATCAATCGCAAGCTGCGCAAAGAGCACCCGGAAATCGTAGCGTCGGTCATTCGGCGGATCGAGGATCTGGGCGCAGGGGCCTCCTGGAATGAGGAAGCGCAGCTACTTTACCTTAACAACGAACTGCGCGTCTCCATCGTGCTGTGCCGCCACTGTATTACTAATACTGGGTCATCACGGTGGGTCATCAGATTCGATGAGGGGTTGAAGCCGGATATCACAATCGCCGTTCGGATGGATGCCACCAACGAGGGCATCCGCGACTACTATTTACTGCCAGCAATCGACATGACATGGGAAAACCTGCGCATTGCTGAGGACAACGGCGTTTACCTGGACGCCTACAGGTTTGAGACGCTGGATTATTTTCTGGGTATGGCCGAGCGCATCAAGCTCCAGGAGGCTGCGTGAAAGATGAAGTCAAAATGATCCCGATTGATCGGATTCGTATTCTGAACCCGAGACATCGAGATCGCAGAAACTTTGAAGTCATTATCCAAAGCATCAAGAAGGTAGGGTTAAAAAAGCCGATTCAGGTCAGTCTTCGCTCGGCACAGGAGGCGGAAGGGGCGGGGTACGACTTGGTTTGTGGCCAGGGCCGAATAGAAGCTTTTGTCGCGCTTGGGCACAAAGAAATACCGGCGGTTGTGGTCGACGTCTCGAAGGAGGAACGCCTGCTTCGCAGTCTGGTTGAGAACATGGCCCGGCGCTACCCCTCGCCTTTGGCGTTGATCCGAGAAATTGAACGACTCAAGGCAGAAGGCTACACCAATGTTGAAATAGGGAAAAAGCTCGGCATCGCTGACACAATGGTCGGCGGCTTCATCGCTTTGAATAAAGCCGGAGAAGAACGGCTGCTGGACGCGGCAACCAACGGCAAGATTCCTCTCGGCGTCGCCATGGACATCGCCAAGACGAACAGCGTGGAAACGCAACGTGAACTACTCAAGGCATACGAAACCAAGCAGCTCAACCTGCTGTCCATTCGTACGGTGAAGCGCCTCATCGACCAGCGACGCTTTCTGGGCAAGCAACGGGGGGGTGCCGGCAGTCAACGCTCACGGAAAAGGCTGACCAGCGCCGAGAGTCTGGTAAATGCCTACAGGCGCGAGAGTCAGAGACAAAAGATGTTGATCCGGAAGGCCAAGATTTGCGATGCGAAGTTGGTCTTTATCGTCACCGCATTCAACAAGCTTCTGGCAGACGAGAACTTCGTAAACCTGTTGAGAGCCGAGTCTCTTTCCACGATGCCGAAATACCTGTGGGATAAGCTCGGCATCAAACAGAAGGAGGCTGCATGAGCGATGCAAAAATCGGGTTCGAAATGCGGAAGATCAGGCTTTCGCTCGCCGCTATTCTGCCAGTGCGACAGATAAAAGACCCACAGAAGAACATCCGCCGATACAGAACAATCCTCGCATCCATTAAAGAGGTCGGGTTGGTCGAGCCGCTCGTGGTGCATCCACAGAAGGGTAAATCGGGAACATATCTGCTTCTGGATGGGCATCTCCGGTACTTTGCGTTAAAAGACCTTGGTGAGACCGAGGCTGACTGCATCATCGCCCATGAAGATGAGTGCTTCACCTACAATGCACGCATCAGCCGGCTGGCACCCATCCAGGAACACAAAATGATTGTGAAGGCGGTTCACAACGGCGTGAGACCGGAACGGATCGCAGCGGCACTGAACATTCCAGTCGGCAACGTGCGCGCCTCCATGACGCTCCTGGATGGAATTCACGAAGAAGCCGCTGATCTGCTGAAGGACAAGGGCATTTCGCCGAAGGCCATCCGTTTCCTGAAAAAGGTCACCGGCGTGCGTCAAATCGAGATCGCAGAATTGATGGTGAGCGCCAACAATTTCACCGCCGGGTACGCGGAGGCCTTGATTCTGGGAACACCCAAGGATCAACTGACAAATCCAGAGGAGCCAAAGCGAAAGGAGGGATTGTCACCCGAGGAAATTGGCAAGATGGAACAGGAGATGGAAGGTCTTGAGCATGACCTTAAAGCCGTGGAGGAGTCTTACGGGGAAGACATGCTGAATCTGACCCTGGCCCGCGGCTATGTAAAAAGGCTGGTCGAGAACGCCAAAGTGGTCAGGTTTTTGACCGCAAATTATTCCGATATTCTGTCCGAGTTTCAAGACGTCGCCGCTGCTGAATCCTTGTGAGCCGCCGCCGACCTAACAGCCGACGCAGCCCCACGCCCACGGAATGCCGTCCCGGATCACCCCAAAGTGATACCGTGATCACCCCGAAATGCCGCATGCTGGTGCCCCAATTGGTTTTTTTTGCGGTGGTATCCATGCTGGCGCTGGTGAAAACCCCAGTAAAATCGCGAATTCCCATTCCAACAACCCAGAATCATCGTCATGCGGTTGCGCGTATTCCGGCACATGCTTCGTACCCTCGATTACAAGAGTGAGGAGTGCCTCTGGCCCCACCCAAGCGCGCCGGTGCCTGGGAACCGGCGGGAAACCACCTGGCGACACTCCTTGGGAATCTCTGTAATCCATTGGCCTTAGCTTAGTTGCGATTGACCTTTACACCTATTTAGTGTATGTTCTACACATAATTCGGCCGATCCAAGGCTTGGAGAGCTTAGGAAGAAGGCGGGTCGGCCGGATTTGGCGCGGGGGTTCCACGCAGCCCAAAAGAGGCGGGAAACCGGGGAAGGAGATCCATATGAACACGTACGCCGTGAAGTTCTATGTCGACCAAGTCGGCACATACGAGGAGCAAATCAGGGCCGCCTCCGAGTGGGATGCCCGCAAGCTCATCCAAGCGAAATTCCCCGACCGCCGTGTTCGCGTGATCCAAGTGACCAGACTCGGCTGAATCTCATGGCCTCCACCATTGCCGTCCAGTTCCTAAATCTGGGCAAGTTGCTCTGGGAACGATCCAGCAAGGGCCGTCCACGGATAGAGCCCGCAAAGGTCGAGGCAGCCGAAACTGAACTGATCGCCGCAGTCCACGCGAGCCGCTCGGCCACATTGCGAGAGGTACTCAGCTTCAACCGGCAGGGCAAAAACATCGACCCGGCCCTGCTGCGGGCGCTCTGCTTCGTTTCGTTCACCACGTTGTGCGCCGGCCGTCGGCCGCCAACGGTTGCAGACGTGGCGTGTGCCGTATCGGGGGATTCGCCAGAGTCCATTCTCGACGCCCGCCAGGCCCTGGCGAAATTGTGCCTCCGCAATCACATCGCGTTCGAGCAGTATGGCGGTCTGGAGTTGGGCAAGCAGATGCTGACCTTCATGGCTGGGGGTCCCGGTGCAGCGCCGTTGGTGGTCACGGAATCAGATGTCCGCGCTGCCCGGCAAAAGGCCGAGATGGATGACGCGAAGCGAAAGGCGAAGGACATCTCTACGCTGCCCTCGGCAAAGGAACTCGCCGAGCGGATCGCCAAGGACGTCATCGGCTCCGAGGCAGAGGTCCGGACAATTGCGTGCCGTCTGGCCATGCACATCCGCCGCAGCGCGATGATCAAGGCGGGCAACGATCCCGGTTCGCCCAATGAGTGCTTGTTGTTCATCGGGCCCTCGGGGTCCGGGAAGACCCATCTGGCGCAAACCGCGGGCAAGGCGAGCGATCTGCCTTTCGGGTCGGTCTCGAGCACGGATTTGACAGCCGAAGGCTACATCGGAATGTCCGTCGACGATGCGGTCAAGCAGGTGCTAGTGGCGGCCGACTACGATGTCGAGCGAGCCAGGTACGGCATTTGTCTTTTTGACGAATGGGACAAAAAGCGAACCGCAGGATGGGATTTCGGTAGTCGGGATATCGGCGGGGCCTCGGTCCAGCAGGCGGTCCTTCGCCTGATGGAAGGGGCCCAGCATCAAATTGGCGGTCGCAAAGGCAGTTACGACTGGACTCCGACGATGATAAACACCCGAGGCACATGCTTCATTTTTTGCGGCACATTTATCGGCCTAGAGAAACTCTTCAGCAAGATATCCGGCACCGGTATCGGGTTTGGCAAGCAACTGGACGAGACCAAGCACGAGGCCGCCTTGTACGACAGCCTGGAGGCATATGGGCTGATCCCCGAGTTTTTGAACAGGCTCTCGGGGATCGTCGTGTTTGCCGAGCCGTCGCTGCAGCAACTGATCTCGATTGCGGAGCGGAGCATCGTGCCGGCCTACAACCGGATGCTCGCCCCTGGCGGGGCGGAAATCCGGGTGGCCGAGGACGCTGTACGCATCATCGCCGGTTGCGCAAGAGAGAGCCGGACATATGCGCGGGGGATCAAATCTGTGTTGTCGAGGCTGGTCGAGGGGATCGTCTTCGAACAGACCACCGGGACTGTGACAATCACGAAGACCGAAGTGCGTGAAGCAATCGGGGCAATTGGCCTAGTGGAGGTCAATTGATAGGGGCCGAATTTTAATGATCGAGTTTAAGCGCAACAATTACTTTGCTGGGTACTGGTTCATCGCGGGTGACGGGGTGGACTGGCTGGCCGCGGTTTGGCGGGAGGCGGGCGCCAAGGACTGGGTCCTGCGATACCGGTTCCGGTACCACAATGACGAGCCCCCCAAAGGCCACGAGGAGTTTGTGGTCCAGGGCGCGACGGAAGACGATATCGTGACCGACATCAACGATCTCGCCGCCCACATCGCCTCGGACTACGGCGGCGAGGTGCGGTTCGTTCCTGTGCACGGGCACGGCGGCGATGCCCTGGCCGTATTCGCTGTCCAGCCATGGGTGCGCGCCTGGCGTGTTGGCGGCCAGGTTAGGTTCCTGGCAAGGGGTGGGCCGCAATGAACCCCATCAGACCGGAACGCCTGGACGAGTTCGTGGGGCAGGCGCAAGCCAAGCGCATCCTCGCCGTGCTCATTGCAGCCGCGAAGAAGAGGAACGAGCCGGTGCCACATCTCATGATGAGCGGACAAGCGGGGTTGGGCAAAACATCCTTGGCGAGGATCGTGAGTCAGGAGATGGCCGGCAATATGATCGAGATGGTGGGTTCGACAATCAAGACCCCCGCCGACATGACGCACCATCTGCTGCAACTCAAGCCGCACGATGTCTTGTTCATCGACGAGATCCATGCGTTGTCCCGCAAGATCGAAGAAATACTCTACCCTGCATTGGAGGACGGAGTCGTCGCGGTCGAGCAAAAGGGCTTCAACGATTTGATGCGACAAATCGGCGTCGCACCAGGCGAGCGGTCCGTCACAACCCATCGGCTTCCGCAGTTCACATTGATTGGGGCTACGACCTTGCTGGGGCTTGTCTCTGCGCCTTTGCGATCTCGCTTTCGCCAGATCCTCGAACTTGAGCCGTATTCCGTGGGCGATCTGGAGCGGATCGTCAGCGGCGCTGCGTCGAAACTGCAGTTCCAGTTACCACCTGAACTGGCAGGGGAGATTGCCAAGCGTTCCCGCGGGACAGCCCGCACCGCAGTGGCGAACCTTTATTGGTATCGCGACGTGGTCCAAGGGGATGGCGGGATCCCGACAATGGAGCTACTCAATTCCGCATTCGAGATGAAGGGTGTCGACGAGCACGGAATGACCCGTACCGACCGCGAGTACCTACGGCATCTCGTTGCATCAGAGGACCCCGTTGGCTGCGAGACATTGGCAAGCGCCGTGGGCGAGTCGGTGGAGACGCTGGAGGAGGCTGTGGAGCCATACTTGCTGCGTCAGGGCTACATCCAACGCACGCCGCGCGGCAGGATGGCCACGGAGAAGGGGCGACAACTATTCCAGGAGGCAGGCACATGAAAGAGTGGACGCTAACACCAGATCGATACTTGTCGAAAGATGAAGTCGGAAAGCTGCTGCGTCGGGCCGAAGAACTACGAAGCCTTGGCGTGGCGAAGAACCGCAAGCAGCCAGTCCGGGACTGGCTGATCATCCGACTGGCTTTGTTCTCCGGGATGCGGGCATCGGAGATCTGCTCCCTAAAGGTGACCGACTGTCACATCGGGTATTCACGAAGCGACCTGTTCGTCCGTTGCGGCAAGGGCGGAAAGGCGCGCGTCGTAAAAATCGGCCCCGATCTCAAAAGGGACTTGCGTTACTACCTGCGCTGGCTCGCACAGTTCGGCGAACTGCATCCCGAAGCCTATCTGCTTCGCACGAAACGCTCCGGCCAACTGACACGCAGCGCCCTGTGGCGCCGCTGGAATCGTTACTGCCCACAGCACAGGCTTCATGACGCCCGCCACACCGCCGCCACCCTGCTATACGAAGCGTGCCAGGATTTGCGGTTGGTCCAGAAGCAACTTGGACACAGCCGTCCGTCGATCACAGCAGTATACGCCGACGTGTGCGATGAGAAGGCCCGCGAAGGAGTGGCGGCGATGGAGCAACTGGCGAAGCGCACGATGAAGACTGCTTGCAAGCCTGCGGTCAGTGAGCCCGCCCCTGCCACCCCACCGGCCGGCATTTGACACAGTTCCCCAATCTGCCCAGCCGCCCCCCTGGTTCGCATCAGAACTGCTGAAGTGATGCGAATCTACTCCAAACGGTTGCGAAACAGGGGTCGAAATGACAGGAAGTGTTGCGAAAAAACCCCTGTTTTTGATTTGCAAGGGGGTCAGATTCGCATCAGATCCTGACACGCTTCGCAACATCCGGACCTCGCTATCGCAACGAGAAACCAAGTCACTTATTTTACCATTTCAGACCCTTGAGCGGTTGTAGATAGACGGAAGGGCAGCGAAATCAGAGCTGCCCGCCAATTATTCCGACTGGCCGAAGCGAGATTACCGAAGAGGCGAAAGAGTACTGAAGGAGAGGCATATGCGTTTGCGCAAAGATTTAGCTCTTGGTTTTAGTGTCTTGGTTGTAATTCTGGCGTTGGTGAATTTCCAATCAGTTACGGCCCAAGATTTTCCACCTGGATGTAGACAGGGGTCGTTTGTGGGCATCGATGTATTCTCAGATCCTGGCGCAAGCACCCTTATTGACAACCTCACACTTGTGACGAACCAGACTGTGTATTATCAGGCGTCTCTAAACCCTGGGCTAAACAGCTGCGCCATATCAAATGGGTTTTTTGTCGTTATAACGCCGGATAGAGTCAACCACGTTGTCGGGGTCTTTGGAACGGGGGATTCCATCCCCTTGACGTGCGGCCAATCCCCCTGTGACACGTTTGTGTTGTCTCAGACCGTTCCCTATACCGTTAGAGCGCAGGACATTGTCCCTTGTGATTTGAACAGCCTTGTGGAGGTGTCAGCAGTCACGGCTGGTGCGAACGTCACCAATACGACCTTCCTTTGCGGTTCTTGCTCCGGCTTTTTTCCGTTCGAGATTTGTAATCCGGTTTCCGGTCCATGCCTCCAAGTCACCAAATTGGTCGCCTGCCAGCCGGCCGACGGCCAATGCACCAATGCCGCCTACAGCGGTTTCGCCAAAGGCGTCCAATCCGGCTCGCAGCTTCCCGCCTTTTGTTACAGCATCACCATTACCAACTGTGGGGCAGATCCTTTGACCATTACCAACATCGAGGATTCCGAATTTGGCGATATTACCGGCCTGTTTACGAACTCGTCCGGGCCGCTTGTTGGCGCGACGCTGGGCACAAACGGAACGTCGCCTGCGCCTTCATCAGCCACGATCTACTTCGCGACAGAACTTGATGGCGACACCACAAATACGGTGACGGTGCTGGCGGTGGAGCAAATTTTGGCCAACGGGGTTGAAGCCACAGCCAGCGCCACGGCCCAGGTAGTTCAGGCCGGCATTAGCTGCACCAAATGCGCCACTTCACCAGACAACACCGGCACCAGCCCATGTGAAGTGCTGTTGTGCTCCGACGGGCTGATCCACACGGTCAATTATAGCATCACCGTGACCAATACCGGCAGTGTGGGCCTAGAGGACGTTGTGGTATCGGACAGCGCAGCCAACTGCACGCTGCCGTCGGGGTTCTCACTGCCGACAGGCGCGTCAACAAACTTCAGTTGTTCTATGTCGCTTAATTGCACGGATATCTCCTCCAACGGCCTTGAGAACGTCGTCACCGTCGTAGCCAGCGTGTCGACAAATGAAAGTGTGTGTGTGTTGAACAGCAATGGCGTGCCCATCACGGTTTCTTCTGCCTGTAGCGCCCTGGTTCTGTGCGCGTCGCCACCGGCCTGCAACATCAACGGACCCAACGCGGTGTGCGCGGGCTCGACCAACACCTACAGCTCGTCGGCGACAACTGGAGCGACGCATAGCTGGTCAATCTCGGGCAATGGCACGATCGTCGGTTCAACCAGCGGCGGCTCGGTGACGGTGGCAGCGGGGGCGACTGGCAGCTTTAGCCTGACCGATAACATGACGCTGGCAGGCTGCCCCGGCCAGTGCAATCTGACGGTGCCCATCAATAACGCAAGCAACGGCGCCCTCAGTTGCACGGCGATCGTCACTTCACCCGACGACCTCGACGGGGTGCCCAACGATGGCAACGTCTCGCTTCCGTCCAACTACACCTGGCACCAGGTCGCCTTCGGCGCGGTCATCTCGTCCGGTTTGGTCGATCTGACCAACGTGAACATTGTCGCCAACACTCAGTGGAGCCAGTGCCAAGCAACCGTCGCATTCCTGGCAGCCAACACGTCGACGAATGTCAACCTGTGCTCGCAGTTGGTCAGTTGCGATTACCAGGGCGAGATCTTCACGAATCTCACCACCGTTTCGGCGCAGGTGGCGCAGGGCATCTGCGGAATGTCCACCGGCGGGACGATCACGAGTCAGTGCGCCTCGTACATTCAATGCCTGTATTGTCCGGCTTGCACAATCCAGGGGCCGTCCTACGTGTGCGCCAACAATTCAAACCAGACCTACACAGTCACCTCCTCGCTGCCCGGCGCCAGTATTCAATGGAGCGTCGTGAACGACGCCGTCATCGTCGGGCCGAGCACCGGCTCGTCGATTGTCGTCACACCAAACGGCAATCCTCCGATCCAGTACGACGTGTTCGCCAGTGTGGCCATCAACGGTTGCACGAACACCTGCAAGGAATGGGTGGGGGTATCGCCCGCCCCGAGTTGCGCGATCACCCCGTCCAGTATCACCGCCAATCCAGGCGACACCGTCAGCTTCACCGTCGCGCCCGCGGTCGGCCCCGGAGTGCCCACGATCACATGGACCGGCCCGAACGGGTTCACCTCCAACTCGCTGACGATTACCATCAACGACGTTGGGCCGGCGAATGCGGGCACCTACACCGTCGCCTTCCTCGACGCCAACGGCTGCTCGACCGTTTGCCAGGCCAGCCTGAGCGTTAATTCGGGGCCCACGCCGGAAGTTATCACGCGCACGAAGGATTACTGGAAGGCCCACGCAACAAGCGACAATGGGAGCAGCCTAACCCTGTTGAAGGCCATCCAGGCCAACGGCGGCAAACTCGATCTCGGCTTTGTTTGCCTGCCGACCGGCGACGTGAATGGCGACGGCCAGGTGGATAGCCAGGACGCGTTGCGCCAGGCGCTCGGGTTGTTGTGGGGCCCGCATTCCGGCAACTCGCTGTGCGCTGTGCGCAAACAGTTTGCAGTGCAGATGATCACCGCCATCGCCAACAACGCCGTGTTCTCCACCGCCAAGGGCGCCAGTCTGATCGCCCGGGCGCGGGCCGTTGCCGCTTGTGGCGACACAAGCGCCATCCAGGCGGCAACCGCCGAGCTGAGCGCCTTCAACCTTAGCGGCAATTCCACGAACCTGCCAAACGGCTTGAAAGAGTCCACGGCGAATGCGAAGGGCGCCAGGAAACTCCAGGCGGCGATCCCGTCGAGCTTCTGCAGCGGGCTGACTTATTGCGGCACCGGACACGCGTGCCCCTAGACGGCAGGTTTACCGACAGGACCATCTTTCCATGGTCAGCAAGATAGCGATGCAACCAAACGCTTCTGCTGTGTCCAGGCCGTCGTCCCGTTGTTGCCGTGATGAAATCGACAAGCGCAGCCAACAGCGACGGAACCGTAAAACAAATAACCCGCGTTCACAGCCAGATGATCTGAGTTCTGACTGCGCTCCTAACATTGAAGACTCGCAACCAAAGTGCCCAAGTGTTGCCAGTTCATTCCGATTCGTTGCGAGTTGACCCCCGAAAAGACAGGATGTGTTGCGAGTTTTGAGGCGTTTTCAATTTGGGTGGGGTGAAAACTGGCAACATATCGGGCAAATTTCGTTGCCGGTTTTCCACGATGGAAAACGGTTCGACGAAGAGGTACATAATTCCCAGACATGACATCAGAACGCTGATGGATTAGGTAACCGTTGACATCCGCCCGAGCGTCACACGCAATCTGGTGCTATACTGGGCTGGCATGGCCAGGGAACCAAACGCACGCGCCTCAATGAAGAAGCTCCTCACTGTCCTGCTCGCAGTTAGCATCCGGGCTACTTTGGCCCCGGCTCAAAGTATTATTCCTGTCGGAGCAGGATCGTGTGCCTCCTATCCGCCGCCACAGGCCGGCGGGACCGCCACCTCGACCATCAACCGGCCGATCTACGTCGTGAACACGAACGGCGTCCCGATTCCGACCAACAAATGGTGGACGGACGACGTCGTTGATCAGTATGCGGGCAACATGTGGGCCTATCCGTTGACGGTGTCCGCCAGTTCGCAGGGCATCAACGTGTACGATCCGATCAACTGGGTCCCGTCGGCTACAAATCCGCAGTTGGGGGTTGGCACGGCCATCTCGATCTTCGGCCAAGGATTTTCGGCCGCCAGTTCATCAGCATTGCGGTGGGGTGATTGGACGGTGACCTTTCGCTTGCAGCAGGCCACGAACCAATTCATGGACGTCACCATCGGTCACGGCCTACCGTACGTCTGGGCGCAGTTCACCGGAGTCCAGCCGGAAATCTCCCTGCACGGCGGCGCCACTTATTTTGACGACAACGGCAATGCCCTGGCGTTCCCAATTATCACCAACCACTTTGGAATCTCCGTATTGGGTCAGTACTGGGCTGTCTTCGCGCCGGACAACACGCAGTTCACGCTCAGCAACAGCATGATCAACGCGTCCTTTGCCAGCACGAACCAATATCTCGTGATGGCCGTGATGCCGGCCCAGAGCAATTTGTGCTATTTCTCCCAATACGCCTACGCCCTCCCCACGAACAGCGTAATGACCTGGGCGTACGATCCAAACGCGGGTGCGGTCACCACGAGTTGGCACTTGGCCACCCAGGTCCTGCAAGGCTCCCAGCCGCAGCTCATTCAGGGATGGCTAGCCCACCATTGGCGCAATACGACCAACAACCTGACCTTCAACGGCATCCAATATTCGGTCGCCCGCGGCCTGATGCTCTGCGCGACCGGAACCGATTTCCAGATCGTGTACAACTTCAATGGAATTCTCCCCACGCTGCCCGCCCCCCAACAACTCGGGCTCACGAATGATTACAATCCCTCGCGCATGGCTTGGTATCTGACCAACGTCGCCGCGAACACCAACGTGGCCCCCGATACGTATTGGGGCGGAAGGGACATCCTGCGGTACGCGCAACACATGGCGTTCGCCAATCAGGTGGGAGACACAAACCATACCACCCTGGAAAACACGACCCGATCGGCACTGACAAACTGGCTCACCTACACGCCAAATGAGCCCACGTACTATTTCGCGTCCTACCCGACGTGGAAGGCGCTGGTAGGTTTCGAAGCCAGCTACGGCTCGGACCAGTTCAATGACCAGCATTTCCACTATGGCTACTTTACCCATGCCGCAGCGCTGCTCGGCATGTATGACCAGACATTCCTCACCAACTTCGGACCGATGGTCACGCTCGTGGCCAAGGAATACGCCAACTGGGACCGCACCGACACGAACTTCCCTGTCTTCCGCACCTTTGACATCTGGTCGGGACATTCCCAAGCCAGCGGTTTCTCCGATCCGACGCGAGGCGGCAATCAGGAGTCCAGCTCGGAAGCGTGTCAGTCGTGGGGCGGACTCTTCCTCCTCGGCTCGATGCTGAATAACAGCCAAATGCAGGCCGCCGGCGCGATGGGGTACAGTATGGAAACCACCGCCGTGCGCGAGTACTGGTTCAATGCCAACGGCAGCAATGTCTGGCCAGCCGTTTATACACAAACCATCGTGGGCATCCTGTGGGACAACGGCATGGATTACCAGACCTACTTCGGTCTCGTCCCGATTTACATCCACGGCATCCAGTGGGAGCCCCCCTCGCCAATCATGAGCTATCTGGTGCGCGACCCCGTCTTCGCCCAGAACGACTACAATAATATGCTCGCCGAACAGTTGGCACAGCAAGGAACCAATTCCATCAGCTCGATGGGTTCGGAGTGGGGCAATTACGCATTGGCCTACGCCGGTCAGTTCAATCCGGATTATACGGCTGCGCAGATGGATCAATTGTGGGCCGCCAACGATCCCGTGGCCACCGACCCTACCTACGCCGGCGTGACCTATTACCAGGCGCACTCCACCCGCATGCTCGGTTCGATCCAATGGAACATGCACATCAGCATCCCCACCAGTGCGGTTTATTATAACACCAACACCGCCCAGTATTCGTTCATCGCCTACAATCCGCAACCCACTCAACAGTTGGCCACGATCTACAGCAACAACATGGTGATTGGGACGATGACGCTGCCCCCGTATAGTTTTGTGAACCAGCAAACCGCGGGCAACGTGGTTTTCGTCACCAACGAGGCACCTTCGTTTGTCCAACAGGGCGTGACCGTGAGCTGGCACACGATGGTCAGCTCGAACTACCAGCCGCAATTCGCTACCGTCTTGCCGGCGATTTCCGGATGGATAAACTTCGGGAGTCAGGTCGTCGGGAACGGTTCCATGAACTCGTTCTTTGATCCGTTCGCTCAAAACCAACAAAAGTTTTATCAGGTTCTGCTGTTCGGCACTGCCGCAGGCACCGGCCAGGTCTCTTCCGCCGGCAACCTGCTCCTGAATCCCGGCTTTGAAACCGCCGGCACCACGTCCTCCAGCGCCGCGAACTGGACGGTACCGGTCGCCGTCAACGGTCCCGTCTACGGAATCCGCACGAACGACAACCCGCACAGCGGTTCGTTTAATTTCGAGGTTTATCTGGCCAGCACTGGCGCGGGACCGGCCGTCCAACTCCAGCAGTCCAACGTGGCCGTGACCGGTGGTGTGTCGTACACGTTCTCCTTCTATGCCGACCGTCTCGCCGGCAGCCAGGGTGACGTCGACCAGTACAATGTCCAGTGGTATGGTCCGGGTCTGATAGGCCAGACCGGCTTCCAGGCCTACACGCCGGGGGCCAACACGTATGCGCAAACGACCATCACCGGGCTGGTCGCGCCGACCAACGCGATCTCGGCAACCGTGATCTTCTACTGCGCGGGCGCGGCCAGTACCAGCCAGTCTGCCACGCTCGACTTCGACGACGTGTGGTTTTCGAATACCAACAGCGCTGGCGGGAGCGGTACTACCACCACCACCAACGGTGTCCAGGCTGTTATTGCCCAGTGCGCGGCCATCAACTGGTTCGCCAGCAATGGCGTGCCCTACCAGGTCCAATGGTCCACCGACCAGGTCAACTGGAACAACTTGGGAACTAAAATCACCGGCACTGGCAGTTCCAACACCGTCTACGATTCATCCGGTGTGAACCGATCGTATCAGGTTCTCTCCATCCAACGGCTGGTTCAAGCACCATGATCGCGGCTTGGGTCCGGGGTGTGCCCCGCGCCCAAGTGGTCCCTGGTAAATTTCTACCACCCCAAGCGAGGGCATGACTGTGCCGTCGCGTGCCCACGGAATGCGAGCGATCTTGGTATTCCCCGTACCAATCCCAAGGGAGAGAAATGACTTGCAGCCTCGATGATTGCAGGCGTATAAAGCACCCATCACCCCGTTTGCGAGGGGCCGCTTCTCGACCCCAACGCGTCTTGTCTGCGCGAGACCAGGAGTTTCCGGATAGCGGAAAGCGAGACACCGCGTAAATGAAGAAACCACACCCACACACGCCGTCTACACCAGGCCCACAGCAACCGGGTTGAGTGAGACTACCCTTGGAGAATGAACTATGAGAACTGAATTGAAACGCACGATGCGCCTGGTGAATGGAATTGTGTCCTTCACCGCACTTGTCGCTTCACTTTGCCTGGCTGGGCCAGCCGCGCAGGCGGGACCGTTGTTGCAGTCGTACTTCCCGCTGCAAAACGGCGACCAAAAGACATTCACCGCGACAGTGGACAGCACTCCCGTCCAACAAACGCAAATCTTCACCAACGTGATGTTCAATGGAAACGACACGTTTGCCGGGGCCGCCATGGACACGTGGTACGGCGGGTCAGGCGCGACGTCGTATCTGAACTATTCCGGCGACCAGTTGCTGTGGTACGGCTCCTGGCTAGCTGCCTGCGGCTATTGCTCGGACAACGGCGCTACGCTGACCTTCGACCCGCCGGTGGTCTTACTCGACGAGCAATCCCTGGCCAAAGGGGGCACGCACAGCCTGAGCGGCACCGGGACTGTCACAGGCCATGGATTGGGCGCGATGGCGTTCCCCTTCACCTGCTCCTATTTGGTGAAATCCGCCGGGAACCTGACAGTACCCGCGGGAACGTTTTCAAACTGCATGGAACTGGTCGTCAAAGCCGCCATAAAGACGGGCAAAGGGACCAGAACGCTGACCGTGACCGACGTGATTTTGGCGCCCGACGTCGGCGTCATCCAGGAACCGATCGGCTTCCCCTACAAAACACCCAGCCAGGTCGGCCTATACCAGCTGTCGCAGTGGTCGCCGGTCCTGCCCTACACGTACACGACCAACAGCGGCGCGATCACCATCGAAGAATTCGACTGTTCCAGCAGCGAGGTGACCATCCGCGACTCCATCGGCGGCCTGCCGGTCACCGGCATCGGACCAGAAGCGTTCTCCGGCTGCACTAACCTGACCAGCGTCACGATCCCCGCCAACGTCATCGGAATCGGCTCGAATGCCTTCTACGGTTGCACCGGGCTGACCGCAGTCTATTTCGAAGGGAACGCCCCCACCCTCGACGGCTCGAATGTGTTTGCCACGGCCACCGGCTATGACCCTGCCACCGTATATTATTTGTCCAGCGCCACGGGCTTCGGTTCCACGTTTGGCGGGCTCCCGACCGCCCTGTTGAACCCCTGCACGTACAAATTAAGTGCCACCAGCGTCAAATTTGCCTCCAAAGGCGGGCCCGAAACCATCAAAGTCACCTCCCACGGCACCAACTGCACCTGGACCACCGTTAGCAGTAACTCCTTCATCACGGTCACCTCCGGCGCCAGCGGCACCAACAACGCCAGCGTCGTCCTGGGCATCGCCGCCAACCCCGACGCCGTGGCCCGCACCGGCACCGTCAGCATCGCCGAGCAGACCGTCACCATCGCCCAGGCCGCCGCCAAATGCGCCTTCACCCTGGCCACCAACAGCGCCAGCTTCGCTTCCACCGGCGGCTCCGGCAGCGTCGCCGTCACCGCTAACGGAGGCGCTTGTGCCTGGAAGGTGGTCAATCCGCAGAAGTTCGTCACTATCACTTCGGCCACGAGTTTCTCGGGCGACGGCACAGTCACTTACACGGTCGAGAGCAACTCTACCACCAAGGCACGCACCGACGTCATGACCATTGGCGCCAAGAAATATACGATCACAGAGTCAACCGCGCCCTGAATTACGCTGAAGATGTCGCTCACGAGACATCTAAACTGTTCCTGCTCGGGGCCTACAGGGGCCCCCGAGCAGGAAATCGGATCAAGGCCCCAAAGGTTCCGGTAAATTCCCGGAGGCTTGCAGCGAGCCACCACCGTGCGATGGTCCGAAACCAACATTCTTCCCTGGGGGGGGGATCCCCCGCGGCTAGCTGCTACGGGTGTGCCTTGTGCCCTTGCAGGCCTTGGTGAATTCAGGGGGTTCCCTGGGCGGGCCCCCGGAAAAAAATCCGGATGGCCAGGCCACTTTCCACTACGGCGTGATGATTAGCCGATAAAACTGCTGTGTTACTGACAGCGGGCCGAAATTCGTCAAGATGAGCGGGCCGGCCAGGGCGTTTGTGACGCTGGCGCCGGGGACGTTTGACCATGTGGCGGGGGTCAAGGAATCGGAGGCCTGCAGTTGATAGGTTTCACCAAGAACGGCTGGCAGGGAAATCGTGACGTTGCCATTGGTTTGCTGGATAGCATTGATTTGGTTGGGGCTCGGATTCAGGGGAACGGAGACTTCAAACACGCTGCCAGCACCGTTGCTTCCTCCAAACCAGGTTGTTCCGTAGAAGTTGCCATCGTACCCCTGAACAACTCCGGCCCATGGTTCGCTACCATCGGGGCCGGATGCCGGGCCGGGAAACCGGTAAATGACCGAGAATCCACCCGTTGGACTAATTCGATACACGGTAGCATTGCCGTAGGTGAATGAGGCCGTGTCAAAGTCAGTACCTCCTTCCGAAGTTGTTCCGTAAAAATAGCTGTCGCTGCCCTGGATCATAGCTCCTCGGGGGAAGATGCCATCGACGGCGCCGGACATGCCGAATTCGTAGAGTGTGGTAAAGACGCCGGAGGGGCTCATCCTGTAGAAAGTGCCAGAGCCAATGGAGCCAAATGCGCTGATCAAGTTAGTTCCTCCGATTTCCGTGGTGCCGTACAGATTGCCATCGTTGCCCTGCACGGGCAGGTTGGGCTGTCCTCCTTCTCCTGCGGGGGCACCAGCAAACTGGTGGATCGTTGTCAACGTCCCCGCCGGCGTGATCTTAAACAGCGTGCCGCCTCCGCCGCCCCCATAGGTTGGCCCGTAGAAATTGCCGTCGCTACCCTGGATCAGCCCGTAATCGGGGTCAGAACCGTCAGCGCCGTTGGTGAACGCATAGAGTGTCGTCAGCGCGCCGGCGGGGGTTAATCGGAACACCGTGCCGCAATTACATCCATTGGTTCCCCCGAGTGAGGTTACGCCGTAGAAATTGCCATCAAAGCCCAGCGCCAGTCTTCCGGCGGGCTCACTGCCGTCGGGGCCGGTGAACTGATAAAATGTCGTGAGCGTGCCCGCCGGAGTGATCTGGACAATGACGCCGCCCTCCGGCCCGTGGGGGTTTGCACCATAGAAGTTCCCATCCGCGCCTTCTGTCAAGCCGCCCTGGACGGTAAAGTTCGAGTAGACACCGGTGACCAGCGGCGTGAACGTCCCCGCGGGACTGACTTTGAACACAGTGAAGTAGGTTGCCCCATAAAGGTTGCCGTCACTACCCTGGATCAGGTCGGAGCAACAGACCCCATTCGAGTAGACGATGGAGTGGATCACTTTTTCGGTCACGGGCACTGGAAGCACTGTCAAGCTGGCGGCAGCGGAAGTCACCGGGGCACAGGGCGGATTGGCGACGACCACCTCATAGACACCTGTGTCGCCCGGAATGACGCCCGTCAGGCTCAAAGCGGCCGTGGCGGAGCCTGCAATCTCTCCGCCGTCGTGCAGGGCAGTCCCGTTCTTGAGCCACAGATAACTTATGGCGTTGCTGGCCAGGACGGAGAAGCGGGCATTGCTCCCCACATAGAGTGTCTGGGATAAGGGCTGGATGAGGATGAGCGGGGCGTCGTTAACCGTCAAGACAGCCGTCGTGGAGGTGACCGACGGGGGGTATGCGCCGCTGATCGCGCAACTCAAGACGGCCCCATTATCGCTGTCAGCCACGCCGGTCAAGGTCAGATTGGGAGTGCCGGACCCGGAGACCGTGCCGGCATCTACCAACGATGTACCGTTTTCCTTCCACTGATAGTTCAGGCCGGTGCCTGTCGCCGCCACCGCAAAGGCGGCGTTACCGCCCAGGCACACTGTTTGGGGCACGGGCTGGGTCGTGATGGCTGGAGGGCTATTGACCGTTAGCGTCGCTGGGGTGGAACTGACTGGAGAGCATGGTCCAGTTCCGATGACCGAACAGCCAAATGACGCTCCATTGTCGGCGGCGGTCACTCCGGTCAAGGTCAGCGTTGGCGTTGCTGAACCGGAAACTGACCCGCCATCTGTCAGAGGCAGGCCGTTCCTGCGCCACGAGTAGGCTGTTGCGTTGGTGGCACCCACGCTGAAGTTGGCGCTGGCGCCGATATACACCGCTTGGGACACGGGTTGGTTGGTAATGGCCGGGACGCCTGAGACCACCGTGAGTACGGCCGCCGACGAGGTCACCGATGGGCCACAGATGGCACCGGAACTGAGTGCGCACCAGAGTGAGGCGCCGCTGTCGCTGGCGCCCACGCCGGTCAATGTGAGCGTCGGCGTGCTGGATCCGGAGACCGTTCCTCCGTCCGTCAGATTCACGCCGTTCTTATGCCACTGGTAGGTGGTTGCCTGGCCCGTGATGGCAAAACTGGCGTTTCCGTCCACGCAGACCACCTGGGAAGTTGGCTGGCTGTTGATGGTGGGCGCAACCACTACGGACAAGTTTGCCGCATCAGAGTACATGGCGGTCCCACACCCTGTAATCCAGCAGATGAAGTATGCGCCATTGTCGGACGCTGAAACGCCGGTCAGGGTGAGTGTGGGCGTATTCGCGCCGGAAATTGTTCCCCCATTCTCGAGGGGCTCATAGACGTTCTGCCATTCATAGTTGAAGCCGACGCCCAGTACACCGACGGTGAAACTGGCACTACTGCCCGAGCAAGCAGTCTGATCAGTAGGCTGGGTTGTTATGATGAACTGAGACTGAACGGTCAAGGTCGCGGCGGTGGATGTGGACGACCCGCAGGGGCCGCTGGCCAGACAGGCAAACAGTGCGCCGTTGTCGTTGGTGCTTACGCCGGTCAATGACAGAGTCGGTGTTGCCGATCCGGAAACGGTCCCGCCATCCGTCAACGTCGCCCCATTCCTCTGCCACTGGTAGCTGGTGGCGTTGGTGGCTGTTACGGAGAACACGGCATTGCTGCCGCACACCACAGTCTGTGAGCCGGGCTGGCTGGTGATGGACTGCGACGGGGTCAGGCCCAATCCGCCTGGCGAGGATATCGTGGTGTATCCCAGTTCCGACATGACCGCGCAATCATACAAGTTGTTCGTGTCCGCCGGTTGGGTGTTCTGGATGGCGAGGGTCGCGGTTTGGTAGTTCGTGTAGATAGAACCACTGCCGCTGGGGCCGTTGGTGATGGGTTGCTGGCCGCCGTCATATCCGGCACTCCAGTTGGTCCCGCCGTAAGGCGGCAGTGAAGCGTTGTCGTCGGCGCCATTGACCGAGAGGTTGTTAACGTAGAGATTGTTGTTTGGTCCAGCGCCCGCGTTAAACACGCGCACTTGCTGGGCGCCGAAGGTGATGGGTTCCCCGGTAAGGATCACAGTCTGGTTATCTGCATGTCGTTTAATGGCTACCATATAGGCGCTTGGGCCAGTGGCATCGTCGCTGGTAGGTGTATAGGTGACGTTGACCCCGCCGTCGGTGAAGCCAACGCCTGTGTCGCGCGTCAAAGTGCTGGCATCGTGGATCAGGTAGTCGTTGCCACCCCCTTTGAAGTAGAATTCAAACAGGGTGGTGCCGTTGCTGGTCAGAAGGCCAAATCCCACCGAGGCACCGCTGGCCACATTGGTGTTGGCCAGATCGATGCTAAAGGAATGGCCTGCTGACAACGGCGCCGGAAACGGCCGGATGGCCTCGGTCACAGCGCCGTTGGTATTCCAAATCCCCCAAGCTGTGTTGAGCGGCGTATTGCTCGCGACAAAATGCCCGCCCCCTCCGTCATTGAGCGTCCAGCCGCCATTGCCCCAGCCACTGCCGCGCACGCGCCAAGCGTAGGAAATCGCCATGCCATCCGTGTTGCTGGCGGTGATGGATACATTGGCCGTTGTTCCCGAGCAGACCCCCGTGATCGCCGGTGGCGGGGTGGCAATCAGCGGCGCATCGGTGGAGATGCTGATGCTGTTGAAGAAGGAGTTGTTTGCGCTGGTGCCGCCATTGTTGAAATCCCATACCTGCAGTCGATCTGGACCGTTGCCCGTTAAGCCAGCGCCCTGGACCAGGGTGCCATTGCGGGTGTAGATGGCGGTGCCTGTATTCGGTTCCAGAACCGTCACGGCGTAGGTGTCAGCTCCCGTCAGCAGAAACACAATGCGCAACCCGCTGCTGGTGTAGGCGACGCCCGTATCGACGCTCGCGCCGCTGTTGTCCTGGATGTAATAATCGTTTGCCCCGCCGCTGAAGTAGAAGCCGAACCGATTGAAGGCATCGGTGTCGCCTCCTGCGCGGAGATGGAAGCCGGTGGAACCGCCGCTGTCGACCAGCCCGTTTTGGAAGTCGATGGTAAAGACCTGGCCGACGGACAGGTTGTTGTTGAAATAACGAAAGGCCTGCGCCAACACCCCGCTCGGCGCATAGAATCCCCACGACTTTCCGCTGGTATCAATGCCGCCGGATGAAATCAAGAAAGACGACGCGCCCGAGCCCAGGCTGACGACCCAGCCAGGAGTGTTTGCGTTCCAGCCGGATCCGCCGGAGTTTCCCGTCGTCCAGCCGGAGCCGTAGTTAGCCCCGTTATCGCTGGCAACAGTCGCCGCTGTTGCTCTTTCGCTGGCCAAACAGACGAAGGCAAGAAGCACACACAGGGCGGTCAATCGATATGATAACTTCACCCAGAAAACTTCTCCAAAGATAGTTAATCAAAGAGGGGCAGCCTTGTCGAGCTTATTAAGGGGGATCCCCACGGCTAGCGGCTGGAGGGGTGTGCCTGGCCCCCATGCAACCGCTTTTCCCCGAGTGGGGGTCCGAATCCAAAAATCGACCTGCCAAAGAGGGTCTCCCGCAGCTTGGTCCCCGGGTGCGCCTCGCGCCCACCGAATCGGCGTTGACTTCCACGCCGCTCGGCCATAAAGGTGCCACATGCGCCTGCTCGACGAATTCGATTCTCCACTCGGTACGCGGCCCCGCGAAAAGGTCGTCACGAAAAGAAATCGGCTGGGAGTGGTCTGTGCGGGAGCCGTCCTGCTGATTGCCGCCGGTGCCTCGGCCCAAAACCTGACCATCGCCTACTCTGGAACTGAAACGAATATCACTCTAGGGCCGGGCACCTACGACATCACTGCCTACGGCGCTGCGGGAGGCAACGGCTACAACAGCGGCGGAGGTCTCGGTGCTGAAATGGAAGGCCAATTTAACTTCGCGACAGCGGTGAACCTGACCGTTCTTGTCGGAGGTAGCGGCGCCAGCGGCACTGAAATCGGCGGCGGCGGCGGCGGCGGCGGCAGTTTTGTTATCAATGGCAGCACGCCCCTGGTCATCGCCGGCGGCGGTGGCGGCGGCAGCCCCGGCGTCCACGATAACGGTGCCAGCGGCAACACCGGCACCAGCGGCGGCAGTGGCAGTGAGGTCGGCGGCGGCGGCGGCGGCGGCGGCGAAGGCGGTGGCGCCTCCGGCTACTACGCCGGTGGTGGTGGTGGCGGAGGCGGAGGCGGCTATAGCGGCGGCGGAGGCCTCGGCAGCGGCGGCCCCGACGGCACCGGTGGCGGAGGCGGCACCAGTTTCGGCCTCGGCGGCGGCGAAGGCGGAGGCGGCACTAGCTTCGGCCTCGGCCTCGGCACCGGCAGCCCCGGCGGCGGAGGCGGCTTTGGTGGCGGCGGCGGAGGCGGAGGCGGCGAAGGAGGGGGAGGAGGAGGAGGAGGCTACAGCGGTGGTGGTGGTGGCAGCGGCGGCCCCGAAGCCCCCAGCGGCGGAGGTGGGGGTTCTATCATCGACTCTTCGGGGACACCGTTGACTGTAGTGTCGGGCGTCCAAGATCCTCTCCAAGACGGCAACGGCGAAGTGCTCATCCAAACTATCCCCGAGGCATCGACCATCGGGTTGGTCAGCCTTGGTTTGGCCGGCATGCTGGCGATTATGCGCCGCCGAAAGACATAAGGACGGACTGGCGCTAGAAAACTTCCCGCTCATCGCTTCGGCTTGGACGGCTCGGGAATCGTTCGCCTCACGGCGCCGCCAACTCGATCAGCCGGTCCAGCCTCCGGCATTCCTCACAGCCGTCCCGTCCGGCAGGGGCTGTCGGGCTGTCGCAGATCTCGCGCACCCGCCTAAGAAGGGGCTGGATCATCGCCGGACGCAGTTCGACCGGCAGGAGTTTCGCCACAAAACGCATCGCGAAACCGCCGGCGGCGCACACGGAATCGACGCCGTCTGGCCCGAGGTCGGTTTGTGGCTCGTGATAGACCAGGCCGAGGCCGGCAACGCGACCGAGGCCAATATGCTCGGCGATGACCGCGTAAGCGTTCAATTGCGTAACATACATGCCCATCAACTCGTCCTGGTGACCGGTGAACCGTGCGGTCTTGTCATCCGCAATGAAGAGGGCTCCATCGGCCCGCCGGAATATCTCGTCCGGCACGCCAGTGAGCAAGATGTTCGTTGCGGGGTCGACAAGGTTGAACCGGTTGTAGTGCGGCACCTGGATCGGCTCGCCGAGTTCGCCGAAGCCGTCGAACCATCTGGGTATCCGATTGTGCCGCTCGAAGTGCAGGTTGGTCACTTTTTTCGTGTAGGAATCGATGCTGCTGAAAATCCCTGGGAAGATCTGGAAGGGCAATTTGTCGCCGCACTTCATTCGCAGCCAGAAGCACCGTGGGCAGAAATTGGGGAGCGCGAGTTGCCCGAGGTTCTTGCCGCTGATGCGTAGTTGGGATGTCGCTCCCAGCTCGGCTTTGGTGTTGTTGGCGTCCATATCTCTCTCCGGCCAAAAGTCTCGTCCGTCGGGGGGATCACGTCAAGCGTGTCGCGGCGGCAGGCACACATCATCGGTGGTACCTGCGGCTGGCAGTCATTGCGTTGCATTGGTCGAACTTGCTAAGATGATCCACGTCATGGTTTGCCAAACGTCAGAGTTTGATCTGCGAGGCTTTCTGAAACACTGCTCGCCGCTCTACAGGCTAACAGAATGTGGCGATATCGACGGAGAGGAAATCCGTGTTGAGGCTGCCTTGAGATGGCTTGGCAAAAAGAAGCCTGTGGCAGCCTGTTATGGCATCTTCAATCGCGGTTATCCCCTTGATGAGTACATCCAGTTTTGCAGTCTGGACGAGAGCTGGAAAAACTGTGAGTCCTCCATCCCGGATGACCCTGAAAAGGCTGCCCTGATAGAGAAGGCCCAAAAGGGCGGATGGAGCCAAGAAGACGAGCTGTGGTCAGCAGTCCTGAATGGTGGATCCGATGATGTCTACTTCCTTATTGAACCTAACCAATTGCAACTTGCCATCTCAATCGGATTTGTTTCTAATTATCATGGAAGCCTGTATGTTGGAAAGTGCTCTTGGGGGACGTTGGGGATGCCGCATATTGAAAGTGACATGAAGGCCTTTCTGCGGCCATTCCTTCGCCAAGAAAAATAAAGAGCGCCCGCCCGTGTGAGAAAGATGGTGGCGGAGGTCTTGGACTCAACGAGTCCGGCGGTTACCTTTCTAATGTCTCCACGATCCGGACCGCCGTGTGGCCGCAGACTGTGCATTGCCCCTCCAGCCGAATGTCGCCCCGCACTACCGTCCCGGTGAAATTGACCATCCTGACCGAGCCAGTGCAGCGGGTGCAGGACATATTGTCCAGGATGGGCGTGAGAATCGCGCCCCTTCTTGGTCCCTACTCTCGCGCCACCACGGTATCGTAAAGACCGTAGTGGGTTAGCCCCTCGTGGCTTTCGATCCCCGTATAGCGGAGCGAGGCATCTTCATATCGCCGGAATGCGAATACGGCCTGATTCATCTGCTCGGTGTTGAACACCTTGAGCCGCACGAGCAGGTGGAAATCCTTCACCGTCAAGCCGGTGACGGTCTCGAAACAAGTCCGGTCTCGATCTTGGTGATTACGTCTTGCAGCGTGTTCTCGCGGAAATCGGTCAGATACATGAACGCCGGAATGCGCGTGGCGAACTTGATCAGCTTTTCCTGCACGAGCTTGCGCTTGGACTTGAATTCCTTCTCCTCCTCCGTGAGTTGCTTCTTCTCCTTCGCCGACAGGTCTTTTTCCTTCGCCTTGTTTTTAAGTCCTTTCACCACATCGCTCTTGTTGATGATCGTTTCGATGATGTTGTCGCCGAGCGAGCGCCAGCCTTCGATGCGCTCCACGGCGGCCATCGCCTCGGGGTTGTCGAGGATGCGGCGCAGGGTGTCGTTATCCACGTTCACCAGCATAGCGCGCTCTCCCACTTGCGCGCGAGCAGCGTGGCCGAGGTTCCGGCCATCGCGATGTCGAGGATGCCGCCCGCGTCAATCTGCGTCATGTTCGCGCCGTCGTAGGCCAGCACGGGCAGGAACGACACGAGGTCTTTGACGGCGTTCTCCGGGTTCGGTTCGCCGGGCGAAAGCCCGATCCCATATTCGGAAAGCTGCCGCAGCGCGCGCGTGGGCGCGAAGTCGAACACGAAACACACCGGCTTGAGGATTTCCTCCTCGTTCGGGTCGTCGCCGTTGGGGTTCTTGATGGACCACGGCGATTGCACGCGAAACGCCGACTGAAAATAGGTCTCCGGCGATTTCAGATTGCGCAGCATCAGGATGGATGACCACTGCGGCACGGTAACGCCGGTGGTGAGCTTGCCGCAGGAGAGCGTGATGGTCTTGGTGTCGAAGCCGCTGCCGATGGCCTGGCGCACGGGCGGCAGCGCGTCCAAGCCGATGCCCGCCGTTGCACCTGCGGCCACGATCGGCATCGTAGTCATGCCAGAAGACGTTTTGCTTCTCGGCCAGCAGGTTGGCCATGGCGTGACAGGCCGCGACGTTGGGCAGAAACCAGAACGAGTGCTGGAGATACGGCAGCAGGCGCACGTCCGAATACGGAAACGGCGGGCGCGTGCCGGTCTTAAGGTATTCCACCGCCTTGGGCGCATACCCGCCGCGGATGATGTCCAGCCACTTCTGCACGTCGCTCTTGTGTTTGAACTGCGCCAGCACACCCGTGCCCGTGGCCTCGAAAAAGGCGTTCAGATCAAACTCGTCAAACTCCCCGGCGCTGGCGATGGCCACCAACTCGTCCGGCATCTGATAGGTGAGCAGCCGCATCTGCGGCAACGCGCCATAGGGATTCCACTTGCCGGGATTCTTGGCGGCGAACTCTTCTTTGGCGCGCTGCTCGTCGGTGTAGGTCCAGTTGAAAATCTGTTCTTCGATGAACTCGCCGGTGGCCAGCGCCTTGAACGGCGTGCCGGAAAGATACAGGTAAGCCTTGGTGGTGATGGGCAGAAACTCGGTTTCCTTTTCGGACAGAACCGCGAGGTCTTCGTTCACGTCTTCCAGGCCGGCGGCGTATTCGAGCTTCGCCTCTTTTTTGGCGACCGCCTCCTCTTCACCCTCGAACAATTCCTTGGCGGTCTCGCGCCATGCGCCGAAGTGATATTCGTCGAACACGACCAAATCCCACTTCACCTTGTGCAGCCACTCGTTATTTGGCTTGATGTTTCCGGCGTCGTCGCGGCCCAGCAAGTCCTGAAACGATCCGAAATAGACCAGCGGCTTCTTGGCGGAGACCTTCGTCGGGATCGCTGCCCGAATTGCGCGACAGATATTGCCAGCCGTCGAAATCCACGTGAGATTCGAGATCCGTCTGCCACGCATCCTCCACGGCGGGCTTGAAGGTGACCACGAGCACGCGCTTCGCTCCGAGTTTCCTGGCGAGCTGATAGGTGGTGAAGGTCTTGCCGAAGCGCATCTTGGCATTCCACAGGAAGCGCGGAACGGCGTGCATGTCCTCTTTCCAGATGGAATGGTAATAGGCATGGGTCTTTTCCACGGCCGCGCACTGCTCGACGCGCATGGAAAAATTCTGGTCGTGCGTGCCGGTGAATTGCTGCCCGGTGCGCAGCTCGGTCAGCACGGTCTTCACGTCTTTGACCGTGCAGCGCATCCATTCCAATTCCGTGTTCTCGAATTTCTTTTTGACGAGGGCGGCGCGCACCTCATGATCGGTGAACGTCGTGCCGTCGTCGCGCTCGGCGACCTCGTCCAGCTCGATCTTGTAATTCTTGATGTTGGCGGTCTTGAGCTGCTCGGCGACGCGCTGCTTCACGTCGCGCGTCGTCTGGCCGACCTTGAGCAGACCCGCGTGCGCCTTGTCGTCAATCGAGTAGGCGTAGATGCGCGGGCGCGCCTCCGGCTTCGGCGCGAGGATTTCTTCGATGGTCTTACTCATCGTCTGAGGCTTCGCTGAGGTCCATCGGCTTTACAACCGATTCAATGTAGTCAATCTGGTCCTGTGTAAGGCTGTATTTCTTGTAAAGCGCCTTGTCCGTCCAAGTCCTATCCCACGACTGCATTGGCACCCATGTATAGGTTGATCGGAAGGCATGCTGAGTGATTTTCCGAAGCGAGACCAGAAAGCGAAAAAACTTTGTCGCAATATATGACCGAATGCTTTTTGCCTGCTCCTCGGAGCCGACATAGAAGAACATGAATGAGCCAGTGCAAACGGACGGTGAGGGAGCAATCTGCGGCTTCCCGAGGACCTTCGCGGGCTTCGCCCCTCGTTCGCCGTAACCGCGTGCGACGAGAACTTTCCAAGTGTCGATGAGCTGGGTGTTTTTTGTGACTTCGTCCCGCCCTATGTAGCCGACACTGCGCTTCCCACCTGAGATGAGATAAATCGGCACGTCTCCGCGGCGCTTTGATGAGTGAAATCCCGTGAAGTTCGATTCGTATTTGAACGGCTCAGTGTTTGTCAGAATGTCAGCGATTGACACCTCCTTATGTGTGAGAACCTTGCGGAGAACCTCGACTGCCCGAGAGTCTCTCACGAATACATCGAACTCATCGAGCATGCGGCTTGATTCAGTAACCGAGTCGCCGCGAATGGTCTTTACCCTCGCGGGGCCGTTGTATGTCCGGTCCCAGAGGAAATAAGAGACGCCCCCCTCGAAGTCGACTCCCGGGAACGCCTCACTCATCATCTCCCAATCGACAACTTCACGTGTCCCGTGGTCGCCTAGCATACGGGAGCGGAAGCCGTCAAAGTCTCCGATACCGCGACCGCCAGCCATCCAGCGGCTCGGAATGACCATGCAGACATACTGTGGTTCCAATCGCTTCGCTTGGTCGACAAATAGATGGTAGATCGCAGCGTCACTTCCTCCGCCCGCAGCGTCGGTCATTTGGTATGGCGGATTGCCGATAATAACGTCGAAATTGCATATTGCCTCCAAATATCTCGGCTAGCCGAGTCTTGATGTTGTCGGTGTGAATGAACGCGTAGGCGTGAGTTTCCAGACCTTCCTTGCGGTCAAAGATTTCTTTCGGCGCCCCGCAGTAGCGGCAACTGCCTTCGTCCCACGTGTGTTTCGATGCGCTTGAACCAGATGTTGCCATCGTCGTTGGTGAACGATTTGGCGATGGAGTGCTTGCCGGTGGCGTGCTTGGAGCAATACACGCTGCGCCGCGCGAGCAGGCTGGTGATTTGCGTGATGCCGATGCCGAACACCTGCTTGGTCAGGATGTGATTGACGCGCTTTTCCAGATTCGGAATCTCGTTCTCCAACCCTTTGGTGAGGCGACTGGTGATCTCGCGCAGAAACACGCCGGATTTGGTGCAGGGGTCGAGGAACTTTACCGTCTGGTCCGCCCAGAGGTTCGCGCCGCCGTGGTTGGCCGCCCACGCCTCGGCCAGCGTGTCCAGCATCCGGTTGGCGAACTCCGGCGGGGTGAACACCTCGTCGTTGGAGAGGTTCGCGATGCACGTCAGCACGTCCGGGTTGCGCCCGCGCAAGGCAAAGCTGGCTTGGGTGGTCATGCGATGACCTCCGGTGCGACGGCAGCCAATTCACCCACCGTCATCGGCGGGTAGGTCTTAGCCGGCGTGAAAATCTCGTGCTTGCCAAGGTGGGCGAAGAGCGAACCCTCGGCGCTGATAGGCCGATGACTGGGTGAGGCTATCGTAGCGGAAGTCACGCCGCTGGAACCGGCCTTTGCCCAGATAACCCCACTCGGCGAAGGTGATCGGCCGGTTGCCATGGGCACGCATCGTCAGGGCGTCGCCATGGACGAGGTTTTGCGAAAGCACGTAGAACGCGGCGCGATACAGGTCGTCCGACGGAGCGAGGTTCAGATACTCGGCGAAGATCTCCAAGCAGATTTGCGCGGCAGTCGGCAATGTTGTCCGGCAACAGTTCAATACCGTAAATGCACATCAATCCAAGCAGCGCGTAGTGTCGTCGCTCGAAATCGGACTTGCCGTATTTGAGTTCCACGGCGGCGAGCTTGCGCCGGAGAACCTGCACGAGGAAGTTACCGTTCCCGCACGCCGGCTCCAAGAAGCGGGAATCAATGCGCTCGGTCTCGTCCTTCACCAAGTCGAGCATCGCCTCGACCATCCACGCCGGGGTGAAGACCTCCCCGTGGTCGGCGACGCGTTGTTTGGACTTCACCAGGCTCATGAGAAAATGCAGACGGAGAATAGACCGAAGGGGTACCGGCGTCCAGGGCCGCTGCAAGGTTTTTCCCGGTCAGTATTTTGCAGCGCATCCAAAGTGATTTAAGCTATAGCAAGCCGTGTCGAGAACCGCCAGCCGAAACAGGTTGTATGCGACCCGACACCCTCAGGGGGTGAAATCGGCATAACTCTCGCCTGTGTTATAGTTGCCCAGATCTATTATGTGTGGCCGGTTCACATTGACAGCAGCGGAGCGCGAAGTGGCAGCACGGTTCGGGGTGACAGTGCCGCGCGGCTTCTTTTCGTCGGTGGCCACTTTCAACATCGCGCCGACGCAGAGTGTGGTGGTGTTGGGCGACGACGGGAAGCGCTACCTGACGCAGATGCGATGGGGATTGATCCCGAGCTGGGCGAAGGATGCGGCCATTGGAAACCGGATGATTAACGCCCGGGCCGAGACATTGATGGTCAAACCCGCGTTCCGGGTGGCGCTCCGGAAGCGTCGGTGTTTGGTTGTGGCGGACAGTTTTTACGAGTGGAAGAAGGAAGGGCCGCAGAAGCAGCCGGTGCGCATCGTGCTGAAAAGCCGGGAGCCATTCGGATTTGCTGGCCTTTGGGAGACCTGGAAGCCGCCCGAGGGCGAGGAAGTCAAATCCTGCACGATCATCACCACCGCAGCCAACGAGTTGCTCCAAGCCGTACACGAGCGAATGCCGGTCATTCTGCCGCGCGCAAAGGAAGACATGTGGCTGGATCCCGATGCCGACCTGACGCGCGTGCTGGAACTACTCAAGCCCTACCGTAGCGAGGAGATGGAGTTTTACCCCGTGAGCCGCGCCGTTAATTCGCCTGCGCACAACGCTCCCGACTGCATCGTGCCTGTCTGATCCGCTGTTATCTTATCAATAAGATAAGGTTTTCGCCTTCGGGGGTGATCCCTCAAGCCCGTTGCAGCCGGGTGGGTCGCGGAAAGGTAAATTCGGAATTGCGCCAGCCTAGGTGCTCGCGTGGATCAACGTCGAGCGGCGCGAGCCAAGGCATCCTCGGCGTGCCGAAGCACCTGTTCCAGGCTCCCGATCGCAAGTGACGGCCTGACCACCGAGCCTGGGGGGCGATGCGCCCGCCTGTATAGTGACCGTCGTCTTGACGGGGTCATCTCTGCTCATTCGGTTCCCCCGGTGAATACAGTGGACAGTCGGGATGATGCTCGGGCCTATTGCCATTGCCTATCGAAATCCAAGCGCCGCAATCACAATTGGACAAAATGTCTTCAATGTCTTCGGCCTGTAGGAGCGGCTTTTGTTCGGGATGTCTTTGTTTTGCGTCGTCCACCAGGGAGTCCGGGGTCAGGTTGGCGTCCAACAAAGCGGCTTCCAAACCGTTACAGTCACCCGTGGAAGAACCTGTAACGCCTGTAACGCAGACTTGGAGATCAGTGTTTTCTTGGGTTGCGGGCGTTACAGCCCCTTTGTAATGCCCTGTAACGGCTGTAACGCCCTGCGAAGGGCCATCCACAGGGCTGCCGCCAGTGGCGTTACAGCCGTTACAGTCCGTTACAGATGCACTGTAACGCCCAGAACCCTTATTTTCACTGCCTTCCACGCATTTCGTTACAGCGTTACACGACCTTATCTTAAGCGTGGGCATCAGTTGGTACCCCTCGTTTTGTTTTACGATGAGACCGGCATTCACCATCCTGTGAAGGACTTGGCGCAGGTGGTTGGGCGAAAGGGTGATCTGGCGCGTGGCCAGAACCTCGGACATATCTTTGGGGTGCAGGGGCCTGTTCGCGGCGGCCAAGGCCTGCTGTATGTCCACGAAGTGCCGGCGGCGTGAATAGGTCTTCGCGTCGCCCCGGAAGTACCAAAGAAGTTGCTCCTCATCCCATTCGAGGGCGATCTGCGCCCGGGGCGAGAAGCGCCCCTTGTAATGGAGGGTCGCCCGAGTGTTGGGGATGGATTCGCGCTTCAACACAAGAATCGAATCGGCCACGGCCACGCTGCCCCGACCGCCGGTGACTGACTCGAATACGTCATCCATCTTGCTCTTATTCACATGCGTTATCACGATGATGAGGATCCCCAACCGCTTCGCCAGGGCCTGGAGAGGGGCGAAAACCTTCGTGGAGTTCTGGTAGGCGTCGCGGCGCTTGTCCGGAGCCCCCGCCACCCGGCCGATTGTGTCGATGATGGCGATTTTGACGGTGGGACGGGATCTGACCTCTTGTTCGATCTGTTCCAATCCACCTGCATCGAGCGACAGCAGCGGGGTCTCGCTTGAGAGGGTCGTGAACCACACGTTGTCCGGCTGGTTTTCGCCGTAGCGCTCAAGGAGCTGGGCAATTTCCTGGTCGATGCTCTCCTGGGCGAAGATGAGGGCGCCACCCGTCGTTGTCTCCAGTCCTTCGCCCTCCTGGTTTTGAAACGCAAGGCCGCGCCCGGTCGCCAGGTCGAGCGCCAGCTTGGTCAGCATCACGCTTTTGCCATCCTTCTCCTTGCCTGCGAGGATCGCCAGCCCGACGCCCGGCAGGATAGGGTGCACGATCCACTCGACGGGCGGGAACTTCGCCGTGACCAGTTCGCGTGCGGTTCGGAACGTCATACGCGGCGCCCCGTCCTGATCCTTCGGGCCGGCCTTCGCGATGTCGGTGGTCACGGCGGCCCGCTTGAACCTCGGCACGGGCACAGGCGGGGAGTAGGTCTCTGTCGCTCCCGCCAGGGCCGTGTCGATCGTCATCCTCCTGTAGTCGGCGCGATCCCGCCACTTGTCGCGCTGGGCCAGTCCCGACATGCCGAACACGCGCTCGACCTCCGCCGAGTTCGGGCCCCAGTAGAAGGCGATGAAGCTGGCCAGGGCGAGATCTGCCTGGCTCTGCGATTGGTACAGCCCTTCCCACCGGCCATCCCAGAGGGCCCGGAACTTGTCCCCGTTAGTCGCACGGTTCGCTGCCTCCAACAACGCCTGGTCAGACATCACGGCTGCCCGGGGCGCAGGGCGGACGACAATGGGCTTGGGTTTGGGAGCGAAGAACGTCGCCATGAAGCGATCCAGCACTTCCTGGCAGGGCCTCACCGTGGCCGAAAACTGGGCGAGCCTTGCGCCGGTGACCGTGAAGAACCGCCAGGCCTCATAAACTTCGATGTTGTCCGTTCTGCGGCCCCGCTTGCCGCCCGTGAGGTACTCCTCGGCGATCTTGCCCTTCGCCAATACATGGAGGCCATGACCACGCGGGCTGCGCTCCGTGTAGCTGTTGAACTGCCCGGCCCATTCGGATGCCAAAGCCGAGAGGCTGCCGTCGTCGGCAACCTGATGGTCTAGGTCAATGCCGACTATGCCATCGCCATCCGCAATGACGAAGCCGAGGCCGTCGAAGCGGAGCTTGGCCAGGGCATCGGAGGCCTCTTTGAACGTGGTCCACGAGTCCGATGCGTTCGATTTGGCGCGGTGACCGTTCGGGCGGTAAAGGACTTTGGTCTTCTTGCCGTCACGGGTCTCCCAGCGCCACAGCACCCATCGGCGCATCATGCGTAATTCTTCAGGGAAATTTTCCAACATAAGAGGTATTTAGCGTTGTTGATCGAGCCTTGGACCCACACCTGCCGTCCGCCTTTGGTGGTCCACGCGGAGAGTGGGCCTTGTCGTTGAGATTGGGGCCAGGTATCATCTGACCTCGTCATTCCGGAAGGGCCGACGAATTATAGATCGTCCCACAGTGCGGGCAACGGTTCCATCCTCGGTTCCCGCGACGCGCAGTCCAATACCCACGGCAGATGGTGCAGGCGAACGCCCGGAGCGGTTGCGACTGTACCGGCCATTGAGGGTTAACAGCCTTGTGGGCGAAGGCCCACGAATATGCAGCGATTTTTTTTGCCATTGTGTTTCCGTTGGGCGGGTGTGCCGCCCCGGCGCCAGGCCGGGGCGGCGTCCCGGGTTTGAGCGTTACGCGTACGTGATGGGCGCCGGCTCGGCAACCTCGACTTCGTCCTTGTCCAGCCGGGCCGCCAACTTCTTGGCCAACCAATCCGGCAGGCGCTCATCCGTCCGCTGCGCCGCGTACCGCGGCGAGGTCTGCGGGAGCGGCCCGTAGCCCGCGATGTTCCCGTAGGTGCGACCGTCCTTCGTCATGTGCACGACCATGACGGAGAAGTTCGCGTTCGCCCACGTGTTCGGGTCGACTTCTTGATCTTCAGGCACCTTGATCCCAGCCGCATTAACGAGCTTGAAGAGTTTGCTCTTCGGGTGCAGCGAGGCGGTCGCAGTGGTCCAGTGGAACCGCGGCTTGCCGTCGTTCGCGACTTCCGTGGGGAACTCGATCAGGACGGCGTATTTGATGGTCGGAGACGAGTTCTCGTCGAACCCGGGCTGGAGCCCGAGATCCACGATTTTCGTCAAGACCGCATGCTGCGGGCCCGCCGGAAGCGGTTCACTCGCGCTCGGCAACCATTGTTTTAACGTTTTTGCCATAACTTCCTTTCCCGCACATTGATTGCGCGGACTTTGTTAGGTTTCGCGGAAAGAGAGGAGTCGCGGCCTCGGAGGGGCGAAGACTGCATCATTATGGTGGGCCTGCAATCAAACCCGACCGCGACTCCCCGTGGCAAAAACACCTTGAGGAGCTTCTCTGACACAGTCTTCCTTTGACGCTCCGAGCGCCGCGGAACCCGACGTTCCACATCGGCAACCCTGCCGACCGAGAATCATACAAATCGCGAATTCGAACCGGTGGGGATGGGCGCCCGCCCACAGTATCCACATCTCTTCGTCCGACCTGGCGCTGTTGAAAGTCCCTCGAGAACCTCGAAAACCATCCCGAAACAAGGGCTTTTCACTAGGAAAAGAAAATTGAGAGAGGGGTCCGAGTACTGTGGAACCCATCGCCTTGAGCCAACGGGGGGGGCTGGTTCGCGAAGACAAGGCGATTCGCAGGTCTGTGTTGTACCTTGAAGGGATCAATCTGCCGCTTGAATCCCCGCCGTTCGTACCGTCGACGCTTCCTGCTTGCGTTTAACCGAACTGTTGGGTTATGGGGGAACGGTGGAAGAAGCGGTTAAATGTCCCCACTGCGGTGAGAAGATAAACGTCGGTCGGCTACTCGGCCAGCGCACCTCCGCGGCAAAGGCAAAAGCCGCACGGGCAAACGGGCGCCGTGGGGGACGCCGCACCTTCGCGCAGAAGCTGGTCGAGGCCCGCGCCATCCTCGACGACGCGATCCATAGGTACAAGCCGTCCCATGTGTTCGCGATGTTCAGCGGCGGCCACGATTCCTTGTCGGTGACCCACTTCGCCAGCCAACACAGCAGCTTCAGTGGGGCTATCCATATAAATACGGGCATTGGGGTCGAGCAGACCCGCGAGTTCGTCCGTAGCACCTGCCAGCACTATGGCTGGAAGCTGATCGAACGGAGCGCGCGTGCCGGGCAGTATGAGGAGTGGGTGACGCGCTTCGGTTTCCCAGGCCCGTCGGCCCATCGCTACATGTATTCGTTGCTGAAGGAACGCCCATTGCGAACCGTCATTCGGGAGTTCAAACGCAGCCGACACGATCGAATTCTTCTGGTCACAGGGGTTCGCCGGCAGGAGAGCGCGCGACGGATGGGGCATGTCCAGGCGGTGCAGCAAGAGGGAGTTAGGGTGTGGTGTGCGCCGTTTCTGCGGCTCTCCGCACTGGATGTCGGCCGTTACCTGGAAGAGAACCGTGTGCAGCGCAACGAGGTCGTCGACATTTTGCATATGTCCGGCGAGTGCGGATGCGGCGCCTACGGGAAGCAGGGGGAACTTCAGGAGCTTGAAGTTTGGTTTCCCGATCTGGCCACCCGCATCCGCGCCCTTGAGGCCAAGGTTAGGGCAGCCGGCCACAGCTGGGGGTGGGGCTGGGAAGCGCGATCCTGCTCCAAGAAAGTCAGTCAAGCCGGATCAACCTTCCAGCCCATGTGCGTTGGCTGCGCCAAGACGTCCGACAAGGCGTAGGGCATAGCCAGTATTCGCTCATCCTGTTACGTAGTCGCGTGGAGACTTGTATAATGAACCAGCGACATGAAGCAAACCGAACAGCACATCGATGGGGATCACAATCGGACCGGTAGCCCTGGGTTGAATCATCCTCTTCAAATGATCCGCGCTTTAAACGAGTCGTGTCTGTTGACTGCGAAGCAGGCGGCCGCCTACATGACCTGTTCCGAGCGAACGATGTGGGAGTGGAAAAAAGACGGGTCTGTTGCCTGCATCCAGCATGGGAGTTGGGTGCGTTTTGATCGCCGGGATTTGGACGAGGCCAAGGCTCGCTTTCGCATTCCGGCCCGGGTCGAGGTGCCACGCAAACGTCGGATCCAGCGTGTCTTTCAGGACGGTCGCAACGCGTAAATGTTCACGGCATCTGCCCGGGTTAGCAGCGCCTTATAATGTGAATCAAAAACCCGAGGATCCCCGACGTGACCAAGCATTTTCATCGTTTTGCCGGCGTCTTGAAAATAGGCCAGGTGAACGCTGGCCGCGCCATGGCGCAAGATGTCGTGACCCCACGCAAAGCCGCGCGCCTCGAGTTCGGCCCGCAGCGCCTCAACGTGGCGACGCTCCGGCCACGGTGTCAACGGCTTATCGGGGTCGCATAAACGCAGCCAGTCCGTCACGCAATCGCCCCACGCACCATCAAGTTCGATCACGCGCCTCTCGGATGTCTTGGATTTTTCCGCGTCCACGATGATGTGCCTATCATCAAGGTGCACTGCGCTCCAGTCCAGTCGACGGATTTCGTGGGGCCGGATCCCGCACAGGCAGCCGAGCACCGCCCACTGCAGGAGTCCGTGCTTGGGCGCTATCTCCAGCAATGCCTTCAGCCCATCGACCTTAAAGATGCAGGGCTTCTTCCACTTGACTGTCGGCCTCCGCAGGTCAACAAGGAGATTGTGTTCGCAGTAGCGCCGCGGAACAGCCCAGCTGCCGACGAAGCTGGAAACCTTACTGATAAAGTGGCTAACTCCACGCGGCTCATATCCATCGTCCACCAGTTCCTGCATCCAGTCGCCGAAGTCCTCCAGCGTCAGCTCGTGCAGCCGCTGGTCGCCGAACCGGTTGCTAAACTTCAGCAAACGGTGCCGCAACTCGGCCATCGTGATTGTCGCCAACCCGCGGGCCGCTTCCTCGTCGAGGTACTTCCTGACTGCCTCCGCAATCACCGGCTTCGTTTCGAACGGAATGACGTGCTCGGCGATGTACTCGGTCGCTTGGCGAATTGTCCAGCCATGCGGCCTCAATATTTTGGCGCACTCCGCGGCTTCGAACTTGAGGGCCTCGGGAATCAGTGCGGCATCGAACGACTCGCGACGGCGCACTTCAGCCCGATTGTCCGCACTTTGCTTGTCGGTAAAGAATTGCCGTTCCCGCCGACCGTCGGGAAGTACGATATCAACGACCCAACATTTTCTCCCGCTCCTGTACCTGGACTCTTTGACGTGGACTTTCACAGGCGATTATACAAGGGAGGGTTGAGCCGTTGACTGCCACCCGACTGCCAAGAACTGCCAGATTTTCTGCAATGGTGTGCAATGGGGTGCAATCTGGTGCAATGATCGCTGGCACAGTGGAACTGCTGATAGGGCAGGGGATTGTGAAGATTCTTGAAGAAAAGAAGTGGCGCGCCCAGCAGGAGTTGAACCTGCAACCTTTGGTTCCGCTTACCAATGACAGCCCGTTTTATTCATTCAGCTTGGCATTGCCGGGATGGAACGGATTTTCAGGAACCAATCAACTGAACGGAGCCTTGTCCGACACCATAGCTTTGGATGCTACAGTTATCGGCATTTTCGACAGAAATACAACCCCCTCCTATAACGGATCCGCGGTTATCCAGGGGAACTACACCGCTTTTCTTGAAGCTGCACTTTCATACAGGCTCCCCCCCGCCGGTCCGGCCAACGCCACACTCTCCCAAACCGGGTTGGTTCCAATCGGCACGAAATCGCTGAGTTTCCTGGCGGAAGCGTACGGCCCGTTTCAGGTGTCGCTCGGGGGTGTGGCGCTGAACTTGATTTCTTCCCCAGTGCCGGGCCAAGCGTACAACTTGTTCCAGGCCGATATTTCCGCCTTTGCAGGTCAAACCAACGAGTTGGATTTCACAGTATTTGCGCAAAATCCATACAATAACAGCCCTAACGTCTTACTTTTGGATGATATCCAATTTTCACCCCAGGCCATTCCCGAACCGACCGCTTTGGGTTTGATCATGATGGCCGCCACAGGACTCGGCCTCTGGCGGCTGGTTTCGCGAAAGACTAGGTGACATTCAATGCTCGCAAGAAAGAGCATGGGTCTTCTTCTCGTGGTGTTCTGCCTCAGTTGCGCATCGAGCCTATTTGCTCAAGACTTTCAAAACCTCGATTTTGAAGACGCGAACGTGCCGGTTTTGCCCGTCAATCAGCCTGGGGGTGGGTCAGTTACAAATGTACTTCCAGGTTGGTCGGCATACATGGGAACTAATCAACTCACAATAGTCTCTGAAAACTATATTACGCTTGGGGCCGCGAATGTGGGCCTTTTGGGGCCGAACTATCTGTCCCCATCGCTCCTTGTAAGCTTTCAGCCCCTCGAGGGGCTTTTCTCCGCGATTCTACAGGCTGGGGAATTCAACGACAATCCTCCATACGTGCCAGTCAGCATCGCCCAAACGGGTTTAATCTCGTCTTGGGCGAAGGCGGTCCTGTTCGAAGGCACGCTGCAATTGGCCGGAACGAATTTTCTGGGCGATTGCGCCGTCACTGTCGGCGGTGTAAACACACCCGTCGTACCGCTTGGCGGCGACCTCTATGGATGCAATATTTCCGCCTTTGCCGGCCTGGAGGAAGAACTCAGCTTCTCGATGCTTACCAACTACGGTAACGGCCTGATGTACCTGGACACGATCCGGTTTTCCGGCTTTGCCGTTCCAGAACCAAGCGCTTTGAGTTTGGTGATGATGGCCGCCGCAGGCCTCGGCCTCTGGCGTGTGGTCTCTCGAAAGAAAAGCTGACCTTCGTCTCGTCGGGAATCCAGAAACCCAAGCAAGTTGCGTGGCCTCGGCCACACATATTTCAGCCATTTTTCCGTCCGGTTACTTTGGACAGATTGGACAGTTTGGTCATTTTCAGGGTTTTGTCCAAAGTAACCGAAATGAACGGTTTGAACGGAGGGCGATTTCGTGAGAGGACCGCCGATGGAGGGGTCCGGCTGTTCCGCGCCTTCATTGACAAGGGCGCGGGGGGAGACGTATAAGCTTGGGCATGGAACACTTGTCGGCGCCCTGGCGGATCCGCTACATTCTCGGCGAGAAAGAGAGCGGGTGCTTCTTCTGCAAAAAGTCGCAGGAGAAGGACGACGCGAAGAACCATGTCCTGATCCGCGACCGGACCTGTTTCGCCCTGCTAAACACCTTCCCCTACAACGCCGGCCATCTGATGGTTGCGCCGTACAAGCACACGGGCGAGCTCGACGACCTGGCGGAGCCGGAACTGGCGGACTTGATGAGCCTGACGCGGCGCTGCAAGCAGTTGCTCAGCCGGGCGATCAAGCCCCACGGATTCAACATCGGCGTCAACCTCGGCCGGTGCGCCGGGGCGGGTGTGCTGGACCACGTGCACATGCACATCGTGCCGCGCTGGGACGGGGACACGAATTTCATGCCCGTGCTGGCCGACACGCACGTGTTGCCGCAGGCGCTGGACGAGCTGTACCAGACCTTGCGAAAGCACCTCTAGCGGCGGCCACTTGTCCTGTTGCTTCCTTTGAAATGACGGGCTATAGTTTAACCATGGAGTTGCCAGAGCAAGTGGCCGTGATGCCGTTGCCGAACGCGATTTTGTTCCCGCGTGTGTTCCTGCCTTTGTACATCTTCGAGCCGCGCTACAAGAAAATGCTGGCCGACTGCCTGAAGGGCGACCGGATGTTCGCGGTGGCGCTGTTGCGCGAGGGCTGGGAACAGAAAGGGCGCAACCCGCCGGCTTACCCCATCGCGACCGTGGGCATCATCCGCACCTGCGTCGGCCGGCCCGACGGGACGGCAAACCTGATTTTGGAAGGCGTGGCGCGCGTGCACATCGGCGAGGTCGTCAAGACCCGGCCGTATCGCGTGGCGCGCATCGAAGAACTGGCCAGCTCGGACAACGAGGCCGGGCCGTACCGCGAACCGCTGCTGGCCGCCGTCGCCAAACTGGCCAAGGCCCGGGCCAAACTCGGCGCGGAACTTCCCAAGTCAGTCCTCAATTCCCTGATGGCCGTGGAAAACCCGGACCATCTCTCCGACCTGGTCAGCTACACGTTGCTGGAAAACTTCCACCACAAACAGCGGATGCTGGAAACCCTCGACGTCAACCAGCGGCTCGAGCAGCTGGTCGATCTGTTGCAGAAACAAATCCAACAATTCCAATTGTGGAAGACGTTGCAGGGCAAACTGTCCAACGCCAATGTCGGACACAATTGACGCGACCGCGCCCGCCTCGACAACGCCGCCGCTGCTAAGCGACGCGGCGGACCCGTCCGGCCCCGGTCTGCACCGGCTTTCCGCGCGAGATCTGACGCGGCTGGCCCAAGGGTTGTATTTCATCTTTCTGGGATCGCTGGCGGTGCTGGCCTCGACGGTCGAACTGCTCGTGGTGACGGCGGTCCGCCCGTTCCATCTGCTGGTCTGCGGCGCGGGCCTCTTGGGCGTCATGGCGGGTTCGTGGCGGCTGTGCCAGGTCCGCGAGCTGGGCCAGGAATGGAAACTGTGCACGCGCGGGCTGCTGGCCCTGGCTGTGTTGATGGCCTATCTGTTTCCCTTCTTCTGCCTCTGGCGCAAACTGCCCAACAACGTCTATCTGCTCTGTCACACGCTGGTGTGGATCGGCGCGTTCATCTGCCACACGGCCTTGTTGAGCTCGACCATGGGCGTGCTGGGAAAACTCGCCGGCCGCCCGGCGCTGGTCGCGCAATCCGTCGTGTTTGCGGGCATCACCTTCGTGACGTTGTTCGCGCCGTTCGCGCTGCTGTCGCGGGAATTGATCCGGGCGACCAGCCAGGGGACCGACCCGTTGTACGCGCTGCAACTGTTGATCGCGCAGGTCCCGCTGCTGCTCGGGCTCGGGCTGTTGTCGCCCTTTGCGCTGACGTTGTCGCTGGCCTGGGCGGCAAAGGACATCGCCGTGCAGCGGTTGCTCGCGGCCGGCCCCGCGGGTGAAGGCGGCGCGGACCGGTCATGACCCCCCTCCTGCACCGCTATCCACGCTATGGCACGGTGGGATGGATGATCCTGCTGTTGATGGAGACGGCTGTCTTCTGCGGGCAGTCTCCGGCGTTGTCCCGGTTCCCCTGGTGGTGGTTTACCTCGTGGACGACGCCCGTGTGTTGGTGGGGCTACCTTCTGGTGGTGGACGCCTGGCTGTACCGGCGGCACGGCACATCGTTGCTGACGGACCACCGGGACCTGTTCGCGCTGCAATGCATCTTGTCCATCGCCTTCTGGTGCGTGTTCGAGGCCTACAATTGCGTGATGCCGGGCTGGCGCTACGTGAACCTGACGGACGACATGAGCCTGCGGCTGGCCGGTTACGCGTTGTCATACGCCACGATCATGCCGGGCCTGTTCCTGACCTGCAGCCTGCTGCAGAGTTACCGGCTGTTCTCCTCCATCTCGACGCCCTCGTTCCGCTGGAGCGCCTCCGGATTGAATGTGCTGATGACCCTCGGCGCGATGTTCTGCCTCGTGCCGCCCTTCGCCCCCGAACCGGTGCGCGGTTATCTCTGGGCGCTGGTCTGGATCGGCTGGTTCTTCCTGCTGGAACCGATCAACTACCGGCGCGGCATGCCCAGCCTGTTCCGCGACTGGGAGCACGGCGATTTCTCGCGCACACTGCAACTCTTCCTCTCCGGCGCGATCTGCGGCATCCTCTGGGAATTCTGGAACATGTGGGCCTACACCAAATGGGTCTACGTCTTCCCGATGGGCCAGTCGGTGAAGTTCTTCGAGATGCCCCTGCTCGGCTTCCTTGGTTTCCTGCCCTTCGCCCTGGAAGCCTTCACCATGTTCCACTTCATCGCCTCCTTCTTCACCCGTGAAGATAAACTGGGACTCTGACCCGCCACTTCCCGCTTGCATGACGCCGGGGGCGTCCCTACGGTAGCGTCCAACATGCGCGTGGCGCTTTTCATTCCCTGCTTCATCGACCAGTTCTTTCCGAACGTCGGCATCGCCATGGTCACGGTGCTGCGGCGGCTGAACGTTGAGGTCGATTATCCACAACAGCAGACCTGTTGCGGGCAGCCTGCCTTCAATACCGGTTACTGGGACGAGGCGCGTCCGCTGGCGGCGCGTTACGGCGAGGTGTTCGCCGGGGCGGAGGCCATCGTTTGCCCGTCGGGATCGTGCACGGCCATGGTGAGGAATTTCCATCCGGAATTGCTCGGTAAAGCCACCCGCGCCACGGCCAACACGTTCGAGTTCTCCGAGTTTCTCGTGAAGAAACTCGGCGTCACCGATGTCGGAGCAAGATTCCCGGCCAAGGTCACCTATCATGACTCTTGCCACGCCTTGCGCGAGTTGCGCCTGAAAGACGAGCCGCGCCAGTTGCTGCGCAATGTCAAGGGACTCGAGCTTGTCGAGATGGGCGAAGCGGAAACCTGCTGCGGATTTGGCGGCACGTTCTCAGTAAAATTCCCGATGATCTCCTACGCGATGGACGAGGTGAAATGCGCTTCCATCGCGCAGACCGGCGCGGACTACGTCGTCTCGGGCGATTCCAGTTGCCTGATGCAGATTGACGGGTATCTGCGCCGCTGGAAATCGCCGGTCAAAACCATCTCGCTGGCGGAGGTGCTGGCTTCGACATGACGACCCACGACACCGTTGATCAATTCCGCCAGGCCGCCGCCGCCAAGGCCGCCGACCCGCGCCATCGCGCCGTGATCCAGAAGGCGATCTCCAGCTACAGCGCCGCCGTCGTCCGGGGCAAGTCCCGGTACGCCGACTGGCAGGAAGCGCGTTCGCTCGGCGCGCAGATCAAATGGGAAACGATCAACCATCTCGACCGTTACCTGGAACAGTTCGAGCGCCAGGTCATCGAGAACGGCGGCCGCGTGTTCTGGGCCGAGACCGCCCAGGAAGCGCGAGACTACATCCTGCACCTGGCCCGCAGCCGCGGCGTGCGCAAGGTCGTCAAATCCAAATCGATGACCACCGAGGAAATCCATCTCAACGAAGCCCTCGCCGAAGCCGAGATCGACGCGGTCGAGACCGATCTGGGCGAATACATCTGCCAGATCCGCCACGAACCGCCCTACCACATCGTCACACCCGTGATGCACCTGACCAAGGGCGACATCGCGCAGACGTTCCACAAGAAATTCGACACCCCCGTCAACGCCACCGCCGAGGACCTGGCCGGCATCGCGCGCCGCCGCCTGCGCCAGGAGTTTCTCACGGCCGACATGGGCATCACCGGCGCGAACTTCGCCATCGCCGAGACCGGCATGATCGCCCTCACCGAAAACGAAGGCAACGCGCGCCTCAGTTTCTCGCTGCCGCGCATTCACGTGGCCATCGTCGGCATCGAAAAACTCATCCCGCGCCTGGAAGACCTGGCGGTGTTGTGGCCGCTGCTGTCCACCAGCGGCACGGGCCAGGCCCTGACCTGTTACAACTCGCTTATCGGCGGCCCGCGCTCGCCCGGCGAACCCGACGGCCCGGAGGAATTCCACGTGGTGCTGCTGGACAATGGCAGGACCAAATTGCTGGCGGATGCCGAGCAGCGCGACGCGCTTCATTGCATCCGTTGCGGGGCGTGCCTGAACGCCTGCCCCGTTTACAAGAACATCGGCGGCCACGCTTACGGCACGACCTATCAGGGCCCCATCGGCTCGGTCATCACCCCGCACCTGCGTGACGCGGAAGAATGGTCGCATCTGCCCTACGCCAGTTCGCTCTGCGGCGCGTGCACCGACGTCTGTCCCGTGCGCGTCGAGTTGCATCATCATCTCTTGCACAACCGCCGCAACGCTGTGCGCCGCCATTTCGATAATCCCGCGCAACGTTTCGCGTTCCAGGCCTGGCTCTGGGCCATGCAATCCGAAGACCGTTATCGGATCGCCACCAAGTTCGCCGCCGTCCTGATGCGGCTCGGGCTGGCCAAGTCCGCGCTGCGTCCCTGGACCGACACCCGCGAGTTTCCCGAACCGCCCGCGCAAACATTCAAAGACTGGTGGCGCCGGCAAAGCCGGGAGGGCGAGGCTCCCGCCGAGCCGCCTTGGACAGACCCGGCTCGGCGGGAGCCTCGCCCTCCCAAACAGGACCAAGCGCAGGAGCGTCATGAATAGCGACCTGGCCCGCGGCAACATTCTCGGACGCGTGCGCTCCGCGCTGCGCGAGCCGGCGCATCAACCCGTCAAACCGTCGGGCGCCACCGTGTTCCCGCCCGTGCAGGACCTCGAAGCGCGGTTCCGCGAGGAGTTCGTTTTCCTCAAAGGCGAGATCATCGAGACCGCCGATGCCTTGCGTGAATTTCTCAAACCGTTTCCCGCGCTCGCCACGGACGGCAGCGACCTCGTCCGTCAGGCCGTCGGCGAAGGCAACGCGGCCGTCCGCCAGGCCGACCTGGGCGTGACCGGATGTGATTGCCTCGTGGCGCGCACGGGTTCCATCTTCGTGTCCACACAGTCGGCGGGCGGGCGCGCCTTGTCCGTGCTGCCTCCGGTGCATCTGGTGATTGCGCGGCGCGACCAATTGCTGCCCGATCTCAACGCGGCCTTCGCCCTGTTGCGCCGGGTCCACGGCCGCCGCTGGCCCAGCCAGTTCTCGCTGATCTCCGGCCCCAGCCGCACTGCCGACATCGAGAAAATCCTGGTGATGGGCGCGCACGGCCCGAAACGCCTGGCGCTTTACTTCGTCGCGTGATTGCCGAAGCTGGGCGTGATCTTGCCCGGACGGCGATCCAGCAGCGGGTCGAACACGAACATCCGCAGGCAGGACCAGACGGAGATCGGCGGGCTGTGCCATTCGACGCGGCCCTCGCGGATGGCGCGGAAAATGGATGGGATGGTCGGTTCGGCGTCGACGAGAGTGTAGTGCCGGCCAAACATCCACAGATTGTGCGTGTCGGAATTGGCGACGACCGGTTTGCCGTGCTTGCGCGCGACGCGCAGCGCGCGCTGATTGAACGGGTCGAACCAGGGAAGATGGATTTGGGCGTACTCGATCGCGTCGAACAGATCGATGTTGGGCTCCAATTGCCGCCGCAGGCTTTGGCCAACGGGGAAATACGCGTGCGGCGCGACAATCAGCAGGTCCTCGCCGCGTTCCTTCTTGAACGCCCTCAGGTCGGCCAGCGAGCGGATGCGTTCCGCCTCGCGCTGGGTGATATTGTAGAGCAGCACGTCGCTGCGTTCCACGTTCCATTCGACCGACCGGATCAACAGCAGGCCCTTGGCGCGCGCGTACTCGAACACGCGCTCGTCGTCGAGCACTTTGCCGTGCAACGTGATCGCCAGCGCCCCAAAGCCGAGCTCGACCGCCCGGTCGATCAGCGCCGTGGCGGGATAGGTCAACCCGTCCTCGGGGTCCTCCCCCGAGTGCATGTGCATGTCCACTTTGATCATCCCGATACCTGTACCATTTTTCCCGCCGCGAGGAAGAACAACCATTTCTCGTCCACCGCCACACCGGCGACCCGCTTCAGGGCGCGCGCGTAGGCTTCCATCTGCGCCCGGTACGGCGCCGGATCGGCGCGGCTGTCGGTCTTGTAATCCACCAGCACCCATTTGTCAGCTTCGCGGAACAACAAATCAATCTTTCCTTCCAGCAACCCGTCGTCCGTCATCCAGGAAAACGGCAATTCGCGCAACACCTGAGCGGAGGCGCGCACGCGGGCCAGCAAGTCCGAGCGCAACGCCTGTTCCAGCATCCGGCCGGCCTTCTGTTGGTCCGCTTCACTTAGACCCGATTGCTCCACAATCCGTTGCGTCTGCCGCAATTGTTCGTCTTCCGGCGCGCGCAAAACCACGCGTTCCAGCGCTCCATGAACAACCAGGCCGACCTCAATCGCCCGCGCGCGCGATGTCCCATCGAGGACGTCGGGGCTAGGTTCGGCGGCCGCCTCCCGTTCCAGGCCGGACGGACTGAATCGCGGCAACGGCTGTCCCGCGCGCTGCAGCAAAGCGTGATGGCGCGTTTCCCAGTCACGCCGTTTTACGATCAACGCCTTCACGTCCGCGTCGGCTTTGCCTTTCAAGTTGACCAGCACCGGCCCGTCCTGGTTTTCCGGAACATGCGCCAGCGTGTCGGCCTCGACCAGTTCCACCAGCGAACCGGCCACGGGCTGGAAGGCGCTCTTCAGCAGATCGAGTCGCCCGCCTTTCTCCCGGAACCACGGCACGATCAACTGCCGCTTCGCCCGCGTCGCCGCGACGTAGAGTAACCGGATCTCCTCCGCCTCCTCGCGTTTGTCCTGTTGTTCGCCGGCGGCGTCGAAACCGGTCGTCTTGCGCGAGGCGAACCGCGCCTCGACGTTGCCCGTCTGTTTGTCCTGTAAAAATTTCGGGCCGCTGTCCGTGGAACCGCCGGCCAGATCGGCCAGCACCACCACGGGAAATTCCAGGCCCTTGGATTTGTGCATGCTCAACAGCCGCACGACGTCGTCGGTCTCCTCGCTGGCCGGCGACGGTTCCTCGTCCAGGCCGCCCAGCACCGTCTCGCGCAGCCGGCGCACAAAGGCGCGCACGGAACGCAGCCCCGCCCCTTCGAGTTGCCGGGCCAGCTCCAGCGCTTTCTGGAGATTGGCCACGCACTGCGCGCCGTCGGACCTGACAAAGAACGCTTCGCGGACCTTGGCGCGGGCGAACACGTGCTCGACGTAACCCGCCACGGAAAACTCGTGGCGTTGCTCGTGCAGTTCGCGGAGCAGGTCGAAGCTTTGCCGCACCCGCTCGTCTTCGCCCGCCGCGCCGCCATTGAGGTAGTTCAACCCGGCGGTCGCCGCGGTGAGAAAGATCTGGTCGTCCGTCCAGCCGAACAGCGGCGACCGCAGCGCGGCGACGAGATGAAGTTTGTCGTTGGGATTATCGAGACAGGACAGCAGGCAGCTAAGCGTCTGGATTTCCTGCCGGACATAGTAGTCCTTGCCGCCGATCACGCGGAACGGGATGCCGTGCTGCTGCAGCGCGTCGCCGAATATCTCATGCGCCGTGGAACTGCGGAACAACAACGCGATATCACGCCAGGCACAGGCGCCGCTGTCCACTTGCTGCTTCAGATAACGCGCGATGGACTCCGCCTCGAGCCGGCGCGATTGTTGGATGTTGGCGTCCGGGGAAAATTGTTTCGGACGCAGCAGCGCGACCGCCGGTTTAGTGGCGCGAAGCGACGGACTGGGTTCCAGCGCGACGTAATCGGGCTGGTACCCGCCGTCTTCCGGTGGACGGATGAGTTGGGCGAACACATGATTCACCCAGTCAAGGATGGTGGACTGGCTGCGGAAATTCTGCCGGATCGTCAGCGCCCGGCCCTGTGTTTCGATCGTCCGCCTGGCCTGGCTGTACATTTCGATGTCGGCCCGCCGGAACCCGTAGATGCTTTGCTTGGGATCGCCCACGATGAAGAGTTTGCCATCGTGCAGTTTCACGTCCTCCCAGCGTTTCGCCTGCGGCTTGCGTTCCGCGAGGTAGAACACGATCTCGACCTGCAGCGGGTCGGTGTCCTGGAATTCGTCCACGAGCAGGTAGCGGAACCGTTCCTGCAACTGGCCGCGCACGGCCGGATCGTCCCGCAACAAATCGCGTGTCTTGAGCAGCAGATCATCGAAATCCAGCAGCGATTTCTCGCGTTTCATCGCGTCGAAATGCCGGACAAACCCTTCCAGCCATTGCACCAGCCCGGTCAGGACGTTGTGTTCGACCGCGCTGTGGAATCCTTCCATCGCGGGTTTCAACCGGACCACAATTTCCTTCATTTCGCTGAAGGCGCCGGGCGAATCGAAATGGGACTTCGCCTTGGGCTGCTTCAATTCCAGTCCGGCCAGCACGGCGATCCGGCGGTCGTCCGTCGCCTGCTCCAGCCGGGGCACGGCATCCAGCAGCGCGCGGGCCTGTTGATAAGCGTTCTCGGTCCGCGCGGTGAAATGGGCCAGGCAACGTTCCAGCGCGGGCGCGGCGGCCTGCAACTGATGGAGGACCGCCGTGACATCCAGCGGCAGCGGGTCCGGCCAATGCGCATCGATGAGCCGTGTCCTTTGTCCGACCAACTCCCGCGCCAGTTCCTGGAGCTGTTCCACGCTCACGTCGAGAAGTAACGCGCGGCGCAAGGCCGGCGGATTGCGCGTCAATTCCGCCTCGATCCAGCGGTCCCAGGCTTCTTCCAGCAGCAATTCCTGCTGCATCGCGTCAGCCACGGCGAATTGCGGGTCGATCTTCGCTTCGACGGGCCGCTCGCGCAGCACCCAGGCGCAAAACGAATGGATCGTCGTGATGTGCGCCCGCTCCAGATCGCCCAGCGCCTGCCGGAGACGTTCCGTCTCCCCGGTAAAAACGGATTTGCCCGGCGCGACCAGCCGTGCTTCGATGGCGGCCCGCAGTTTGATTTTTAATTCGCCCGCGGCCTTTTCAGTGAAGGTGATCGCGACGATCTCATGTAAGCGCGCGCGGCCCTGGACGACCAGGGAGAGGATCCGCGCGATCAACGCCGTGGTCTTGCCCGTGCCCGCAGCGGCCTCGACGCAGAGCGTGACGTCCAACTCATTCGCCGCGGTGTCGCGCGCCTGCTGGTCGACGAGAGGCGCGCTCATGGCACATTCTCCCGCATGTCGCGAAAACCGGCCATGCGCGCGTCCTGCTCCTTGCGCTCGTAGAGCTTGAGGATGCCGTTGCCGCAAATCGGACGAAACTCGCAGGCGCGGCAGCCTTCCGGCGTGGCGTACTGGGCGAACACGCCGTCGCGAATCATCTGCGACGTTGTGCGGAGAATGCCGGCCAATTCCGGCTCGCGTTGCGCCAGCGCGTCGCGCGAGAACCCGATGCGCCGGTAACCGCCACGCAACGTCAGGAACAGATAACTGGCCGCCGTGACCGTCACGTCTTTCAGCACCTGCTCCGCGGCATGGATGTACAACGGCAACTGCAGCGCCTGGCCGCCGACAAACGCGTCCTCTTTGTATTTCGCCGGCACCTTGCCGGTCTTGTAATCGAACACGCGCGCCCGTTTGCCGTCCCGGCTCAGGTCAATGCGGTCGATCTTGCCGCGCAACCGCAATGCGCGCCGGTTGTCGATGGTGATCGGGACGTCCTTGAATTCCTGCTCGAACCTGGCCGGCACCCAGTCCTTCTCACCGCCGCGCAGTTCGCGGTCCAGAAACGCGGCCAGCTCCTCGCGGACCATCTCCCGTTTGATCGCCCAGACGCTTGGATAACCCGTGACGCCGTCCCGCTCGAACCGGTCAAGATGTTCGCCGACAACGTTGCGCAGCAGCGCGTGGTCCTCCGCCCCGTTGGCCGGCTCCAGCGGCAACCGGCCCGCGTCGCGCAGCCGGGTGAAAAAATCCTCGAGGATTTTGTGGTAGAGCGAGCCGAGGTCCAGCGGATCGATGCTGATGGCGCGTTCGGGTTCCTCCCACGGTTCGAGGCCGAGGACATGTTTTTGGAAATAATAGAATGGACAGGACGCGAAATGCTCCAGCGCCGTGGCGCTGATGGCTACGTTCTCCAGGCCGAACCTCTCGCGCAGGAGTTTGAGGGCGGCGGGCGCTTCGATCAGGCCGTCGTGGCGCGTGAGCGCGCGTTCGCCCCAGCGTTCGTACTCCGCTTCCAGCCCGGCGGGCAGCAGCGGCGAGATTTCCCGCAAATAATCGCGGGCGCCCGCCGACCGTTTCCCGGCCAGCGCGTGCAAGGCCGCCAGGTCCAGTTCCCGCTCGTCAATCGCCGGCTCGCCGGCGGCCAGCGGCGATAACGGGACCTTCCTGAACTGCGGCAGTTTCTCCAGCGCCTCGAACGTCGCCGCGCCGGTGTAATCCAGCAGCAGGAACGACGGCATGCGCGGCCGGGCCGACGCCGGCTCGATGCGCGGCCAACTCAACACGAGCGTTTCCCGGGCGGCGGCCGCGGCAAGACGGAACAGCAGCCGTTCCTCCTCCCAGCCCCGCAATTTCAGCGGAAGCCCGGCCCGTTGCCGGGCCAGCGATTGGTTCAGATCGCGCCGTTCTTCATCGAGCAACAGCGGGTCCTCGCGCACCACACGCGGGAAACTCTTTTCGACGAGTCCCAGCACGATCACCAGCGGCCAGGACAATCCGCGCGCCGCCATGACGTCGCCCACAAACACGTTGCCGCCCTGGAATTTCCCGGGTTGCTCGCGTTCGTCGTCCAGCGCCCGCGCACAGCCGTCCACGAACGCGGCCAGATCGATGGGCGACCGAAAATCGTCCAGCACCGCCAGTGATTGGAGAGCGGCGACGACCGGCGCGTGCCGTCCCCCGAGACTGTGGAACGCCTTCGCCACCGGTTCCACGAACCCCGCCCAGGGGCCGTTGCGTGGAATGAGTTTCGCCGCCGCAAACAACTGTTCCAGGAACGCCAGCAATTTTCCCGGCCCGGCGGGCGGGCCGCTTTTCACGGCCGCTTGCACGCGGGACAGCCATTGCGTTTCGCCGCCGACAATGCCCAGCCGCACGGAAAGCCCGTCCCAATGCGAGTACGGGCCGATATGACCGGCCAGTTCCATCACGCTCGCGCGGCTGAAATCGGACCGGACCGCTTCCAGCAGCAACAGCAACAAACGCGCGTCCGCGTGTTCGGACAACGGGCGGCCGCCCCGGAAAAACGCGTTCACCCCGGCGTGCGCGAGCGTATCGCGCAGGACAGCATCGTATTGTTCGCGGCTGCGGCAGAGAATGGCGACGTCGTTGAAAGTTTTGCCGGTGGACTCCACAAAGGTGAGCGCCGCGCGGACCGCTTCGCGTGCTTCGCTGGTTTCCCCCGGCGCACTGACGATGGAGGTGGACCGCTTGCCGGCCGCGTCGCCGGTTTGAACGGTCTGATAACCCAAACGCTCAAACCATTGCCGCAAGGGCCCGGCATATTCGCCCTCGCGTTCGTCGAACGGGAAGAACACGGCGGCGGGCGCGAGCCGTTCGGTCAATTGGCGCTGCTTCGTGTTCAAATCATAGAACCCGTAGAGAAACACCGGCGGCCCGTCGGCGGCCGGGGCCGTCGCGGCGGCCAGACCGAGCAGATCGGCCTCGTCGCACCATCGATGGGCGGCCAGCCATTCGCAAAAGGCGGAGTACGCGGCGGCCAGTTCGGCCAGTTTCTTTGACCGGGCGGCTTTGCGAAAGGCCTCGGGCGCGACACCGGCCTCTTTGAGGTCCGTCAAGGTCGCCAGCAGGGCGGCGCGAAACCCGCGCGTCTCGAGCACGGGGGCGAAGTAACCTTGCTTCGGGACCACGTCACTGGCAATCTGGCCGCAGAGCAACTCGAGGCCGAACCGGGGGCCCAGACGGATGGCTTGCGGGCCGGCCAGTTCAGCGGCCAGGTCGGTCAGCGTCTGAAACTGGAGATTGATATGGCCGCCGCCGAGCACGGGCGAATCGGCCAGCACCCGGCGCAAATGCGCGGCCAGCAGGTGCGTCGGCACGACGATGCGCAACGGGGCAAGCGCTCCCCGGGCGCGTTGGCTGGCCGAAATCTGGTCCGCCAGGGCGGCTTCGAGTCCGGGTTGGAACGGGCCGAGGAAAAGTTTGCGTGGCGTTTCTTTGCGAAAATTGTTAGTCGTACCCACTGCCGATGAAGATTTTGCCCAAGTATATCACAGGCCAGGCAATCATCACTTTGTTTTTCAGTGTGACGGTGTTCACCTTTGTCCTGCTGCTGGCCCGGGTGTTGAAGGAACTGAGCGAATTATTGATCAACCGCCAGGTCGGCATCGAGATCGTGGTGTTGTTCCTGGTGCTGTTGTTGCCGAGCGTGCTTAGTTTTTCCCTGCCGATGGCGATGCTGACGACGGCGTTGCTGGTGTTCGGCCGGATGAGCGCCGACAATGAGATCACCGCGATGCGCGCCAGCGGGATCGGCCTGGGCCGCGTGGCCGCGCCGGTGATTCTGGTGTCGGCGCTGATGTGCGGCGTGTGCCTGTACATGAACATGACGCTGGCGCCGGCCTGCCGGTTCAAGTTCCGCACGCTATTCCTGGAAATGGGCACACGCCAGCCGATGGCGCTGCTGGAGGAAGGCAGTTACATCAAGGACTTCCCCGGCTACGTCATTTTCGTGGGGCACAAGAAGGAAAACATCATTGAGGACGTGACGTTGTACGCGCTGGACACCAACGGCAACGTCGTCTCCAGCCTGCGCGCGCAAAAGGGCCTGGTCAAAGGCGAGCCGGAACAGAAGAAATTGCTGCTGGATTTGTACAACGTGCGCGGCGACCTCCGCGACGCGAGCGACCCGACCAACATCCACAAAATCCGCCCCGGCACCACCGCGGCGCGTTACCCCGTCGAGCTCGACCTTGGCCAGGCCTTTCGCCAGGCGAAAACGTCGCGGCGGTTGTCCGACCTGCTCTTCTCCGAATTGCTTGATGAGATCCAGCGCCTGCGCGATCAGGGAGTTTATCCCGCCGTGGCGTTGATGGAAGCCCACCAGCGCGTGGCGATGGCGGTGGCCTGCGTGGCGTTCACCTTGATCGGCATCCCGCTGGGCGTGAAGACCAGCCGTCGCGAAACCTCCATCGGCATCGCCATCAGCCTCGGCCTGGCGTTGATTTACTATTTCACGATGGTGCTGTCCAACACCCTGCGCCATCGCCCCTACCTCTATCCCGAAGCGATCCTCTGGACGCCGAACCTGGTCCTGGAACTCCTCGGGTTATGGCTGCTCTGGCGCGTGTCGCGGGTGTAGTCACCCCAACTTCTTGCCCATCACCTCGACCAGCGGCCGGATTTGGGCCATCAACTCCTTGAACTGTTCCGGCTTGAGCTGCTGTCCGCCGTCGCTCAACGCGGTGGCGGGATCGGGATGCACTTCCACCAGCAAACCGTCCGCTCCCGCGGCCACCGCCGCGCGTGCCAGCGGGATGACCATGTCGGCGCGTCCGGCAGCGTGGCTGGGATCGACGAAGACCGGCAGATGCGTTTCCTTTTTCGCCACGGCAACCGCGCCGACGTCGAGGGTGTTGCGGCAGGCGTGATCGAAGGTGCGAATGCCGCGTTCGCAGAGGATGACCTTGCTGTTGCCGTGCACGCAGAAGTATTCGGCTGCTAAAAGCCATTCATCGACGTAACTGGACATGCCGCGCTTGAGCAGGATCACCTTGCCCGATTTGGCGGCGGCGGCCAGCAGCGGGACGTTCTGGGCGTTGCGCGCGCCTATCTGAAGGACATCGGCGACTTCCGCCACCATCTCCACGTCCTGCGGCGACATGACTTCTGTGACAATGGGCAATCCCGTGGCCGCGCGGGCCTGCCGGAGCAATTCGAGGCCTTCCCGGCCCAGTCCCTGAAAATCGTACGGCGACGTGCGCGGTTTGAACGCGCCGCCGCGAAACAGGGTCGCGCCGAGCGATTTCACCGCCTTGGCGGTCTCCAGCGTCTGCGCCGCCGATTCCACGGAGCACGGACCGGCCACGACCTGGAACGTGCCGCCGCCGATCCGGCAGCCGTTGACGTCGAGCACGGTGTCCTGCGCCTGGTATTCGCGGCTGACGAGTTTGTATTTCTTTTGGATCGGCGTGACGCTCTCGACCTGCGGCAGGACGATGAGCGATTCGAGCGTGTGATGGTTGCGCTCGTCGCCGACGCAGGCGATGATCGTGCGTTCCACCCCGCGAATGAGTTTTGGCTCGTAGCCGAATAACTTCACCGCATCCACCACCTGTTGGATTTCCGGTTCCGCTGTTCCTGTCTTCAATACAATGATCACGGTTCGCTCCTTCGCCTGCGCCGCGGGACGGTCGGCGGCAATAAAAAAACCGCCCCGCGGCTGCGGGACGGTTTGACGTGTTACCAGCCTGGCGTCAACACAGCGCCCGCAGATCGGTCCGACTAAAGTAATACCAGGACCAATTTGCCGTGCTGCGTTGGACGTTCTTGTTCATGAGTCTTTGCAGGAGACTAACAGGTTTGGGCGGGAAGTCAATGCTTTAGCCGCTGGCCGACGCGCCGAAATACACGGCCCAGGCCACGTCCAGCACTTCCTTCGTCAACCGGACCGGCTCGCGGCGGTACTTGCAGACTTCGATGGCGCGGTCAATCAGGTCGCGCGGCTCACAGGCCTTGGGCGTCCGCCGTTCCACTCCGTAGCGCGTCTCCAGGTGGGGAATAATGCCCGGGTCGACCGCCAACCCGTGCGACCGCGCGTGGCGGACAAAAATCTCCGCGTAGGTGTCCGGACTCGGCGTCATGACGTACATCCGATAGCCCATGCGGCGCAGGAACGCTTCATCCGCGATGTCCGACACGGTCAAATTGGTCGCGAACACGACCACCTGCTCGAAGGGCATCTGGATTTTCTTGCCCGTGCTCAACGTCAAATAATCGACGCGGTTTTCCAGCGGAATGATCCAGCGGTTCAACAACTCGGTCGCCGAACACCGTTGCCGGCCGAGATCATCGACCACCAGCACGCCGCCGTTGGACTTGACCTGGAACGGCGCTTCATAAAATCGTTGGGTGCCCGTGTAGCCCAGTTCCATGCTGTCCATCGTCAATTCCCCGCCGACCACGACCAGCGGCGGGCGGATCTTGATCCAGCGCCGGTCATAATCCTCGGGCAAATTCTTGGCGAGCTGGTGATTGTGCGGATCGAACATGCGGATGACCTGCCCGTCCACTTCGATGGCGTGCGGGATCCAGATGTCGCCTTCAATCGCGTCCACCAGCGCGCGGGCCATGGCCGTCTTGCCGTTGCCGGACGGTCCGCTGAGAAACAAGCTGCGGCCCGAACTGGCCACCAGACCGAGGGTCTGCTTGGCGGATTCGGAGAGGATGATATTGGCCATCGCGCGGTCCAGGGCGTGGTTGGTGGCCGGCAGGCGGCCGCGGACCTGTTTGGTGATCATCTCCGTGTAGGCCTTCAACGAAACAGGGGCCGGCCCGCAATAGCTGCCCACTCCCATCAACCGGGCCACTTCGATCCAGCCACGGTCGAGCATGCCGTAGCGGTTATGGTGCAGTCCGACGACTCCCTTGGCCTCGATAAATTTGTCGTGGGTGAGCCGTTGCAACAACGTGTCGGTCACCATCATGCCCAGGTGCAACCGCTCCGCAATGGAAGAGCGTCGTCGCATCGGATTCCAGGGACAGGGTCTTCAGCGCCAGATCGGTCAGGAAACCAATCGGCACGTCCAGGTCCTCCACCTTGTGGGGAAATGGCGGAACAAACCTCTTGGTGTCTTCCACCATGAGATTTGAAACCGGGTCCGAAGTGGTCCGTTTCGGAACGAAACTCACCATCTTCGATTCTACTATTTCCTGTTTGCTGCCCACGGTTATCATAGACCGCCCGCTAGACAGGCATTTTTAGCACCTTCCGGGCCAGCCTCTTGGGAGGCTGATTGCAAGCTTGCAACCCGCCCGCCCACTTCCTAGACTGCCCCCCATGAAATCGACAGTTTTACTGAGTATTTTAGCGGTACTGGCGGGGGTTTCCGTCATTGCAAACCCGGCCATTGCCCAGCAAACCGTCACCGAAAGCCTCAATATCCTGGATGAGAAATTGGGCCATTTGCAGTCGGAAGTGGACGACCTGCAGTTCAAGCAACAACAGATGCAGCAGGACATCGCCAGGATCCAGGCAGACCTGCAAACGGTCCGAAGCGCCCCCGGCGGAGCGTCGTCCAGCGACCTCCAGGCGTTGCAGACCCGGATCGACGCGTTGGACGCCGCCCGGCAAAAAGACAAGCAAGCCATCATCGATCAACTGGCCAAGGAACTCGCCTCCATCGGCGCGGGACATCCCCCGTCAAAGACCTCCGGCACATCGTCCGCCGCACCGGCGGAAGCCCAGGGCAATGAACACGTCGTAGCCAAGGGCGAATCGCTCAGCAGCATTGCCAAGACCTACGGCGTCACGGTCGAAGACCTGAAGAAAGCCAACAACATCTCCAATCCAAACAAACTAGAAGTCGGCCAAAAACTGGTCATCCCCTCGAAGTGACAACGCGGACGGGAGTCCCCTACTCCCTGCCAAACCGTTTTTCCCGGCGCGCGCCGTTGGCGGCGGCCATTTTCTCGGTGTCCACTTTCAGCCAGACGGTGTCTTCACCCAACACCGCCTCCAGCTCCCGCACCAGCTCCGGCGCCGGGGTGACGGAGAAATGTTCGTGCGCTTCCAGATAGACCAGTTTGCCGTCGGGATAGATGAAACAGAACATCACCGGCACGCCGCCCTTGTGCGCCCGTAACACGTCGTGCACCCGGTTCAGAACCGCCTCCTCCGTCGTCGCTGTGGACAGGCGGATGTGCACCGCCTTGGTAAACCGGCGCGGCACTTCCTCCAGCGGAAACACCTGGTCCGCCACAATTTTGGGCTTGTCCTCCCGCAAATTCACCGACCCGCAGATGAACACCGCCCCGTCCACCTTGAGGTGCATCGAACATTTCGCGTAGGCCTCGGGGAAGACCACCACTTCGACCATGCCGTCCAGGTCCTCCAGGCTGACAATGGCCATCGGTTTGCCCTGCTTGGTCATCTTCGGCTGGAGTTTGCCGATGATGCCGCCGATCCGCGTGCCCTGGCCGTCCTGTAATTGCGCCAGTTGCGCCGTGGACGCCAGCTCGTAACGCCGCAAAATTTCCGCGTACTGCGTCAGGGGATGGCCCGTCACGTAGAACCCGAGCAGCTCCTTCTCGAACGCCAGCATCTCGCTCTGCGTCCACTCGACTTCCGGCGCCTTGCCCGTCGTCTGGCGGCGGGCGTTGACCGGCTCGACGTCGAACAACGCCGCCTGCCCCCGGTCGCGGTCGCGCTGGAGGCTGCCGGCCCGGTTCATCTGGTAATCGACTTCGGCGAACAGTTTGCCGCGCTTGGAATCGAGCACGTCGAACGCGCCGCATTTGACCAGGCTTTCCAGCACTTTGCGGTTGGCCACGCGCAGGTCCACCCGCTCGCAAAATTCCCCGAACGACGCGAACGGCCCGCCCGCGTTGCGCGCGGCGATGATGCCTTCCACGGCGATCTCGCCCACGTTCTTGATCCCGGCCAGGCCGAACCGGATTTTGCCGCCGCTGACGGTGAAGCGCACGCCGCTTTCGTTGACGTCGGGCGGCAGCACCTCGATGCCCATGCGTTTGCATTCGTTGATGAAAATCTGGATCTTGTCCGTGTTGGCCAGTTCGTTGGACAACAACGCCGCCATGTACTCGACCGGATAATTCGCCTTGAGCCACGCCGTCTGGTAGGCAACGACCGCGTAGGCCGCGCTGTGCGACTTGTTGAAGCCGTACCCGGCGAACTTGGCCAGCGTGTCGAAAATCCGCTCGGCCTTGCGCGCGCGGGATCTTGTTTTTCTCCAGGCAGCCCTTGATGAAAATCTCGCGCTGCTTTTCCATCTCCTCGGGCTTTTTCTTGCCCATCGCGCGCCGCAACATGTCGGCGCCGCCCAGCGAATAACCCGCCAGGACGTTGGTGGCCTGCATGACCTGTTCCTGGTACACGAACACGCCGAAGGTCTCTTTGAGGATCGGTTCCAGCGCCGGATGGTCGTACTCAACCTTCGACTTTGCCGTGCTTGCGGTTGACGTAATCGTCGAGCATGTTCATCGGCCCGGGACGGAACAGGGCGATGAGCGCGATGATCACGTCAATCGAGTCCACGCCGATGCGCCGGCACAAATCGCGCATCCCCTGCGATTCCAGCTGGAACACGCCGATGGTGTTGGCCTTGTTCAGCAGGTCGAATGTCTTCGCGTCGTCGAGCGGGATCTTGCTCGATGTCGATGCGCTTGCCGGTGGTGCTGTTCGATCAGGTCGAGCGCGTCCTTGATCACCGTCAGCGTCTTCAGCCCGAGAAAATCCATCTTCAACAGGCCGAGTTCGCCGAGCGGATTCATCGAGTACTGCGTGACGATTTCGTTCTCGAGTTCGTCCCGGTCGTGAGCGGCACGATATTGGTCAACGGTTCCGCGCCGATGACCACGCCGGCGGCGTGCGTGGAGGCGTTGCGCGACAGCCCTTCCAGCGTGAACCCGTAATCGATCACGCGGTGCACCGTCGGCCTCGTTCTGGTAGGCGCCCTTCAGGTCGGGGTTGATCTCCAGCGCCTTTTTCAGCGTCATCCCGATGTCGAACGGGATCATCTTGGCGATGCGGTCGCATTCGCCGTAGCTCAAGCCCGAGCACGCGGCCCGACGTCGCGCACCACCATTTTCGCGCCGAGCGTGCCGAAGGTGATGATTTGCGCGACGTGATCGTTGCCGTATTTCTTGCGGACGTAATCGATGACTTCCGGGCGGCGGTTGTAGCAAAAATCCATGTCGATGTCGGGCGGCGACACGCGTTCGGGATTCAGGAACCGCTCGAAAAGCAGATTGTACCGCAACGGATCGATGTCGGTGATCTTCAGCAGGTACGCCACCATGCTCCCGGCCGCGCTGCCGCGGCCCGGTCCGACGGGGATGCCGTTGCTTCTTGGCGAAATGCAACGAAATCCCAGACGATCAGGAAGTAACTGACGAAGCCGGTCTTCTCGATGACCTTGAGTTCGTATTCGAGCCGCTCGACCAGCGCCTTTTCCTGCTCGTTCTTCGGTTTTTTCCACTCGATCCCGTACCGCTCGCGCAATCCCTGCTCGCACAACTGCCGCAAGTAATGTTCGCGCGTCACCCCTTCCGGCGGCTGGTAAATCGGGAACCGGAGTTTGCCGAATTCCAACAGCAGATTGCATTTCTCGGCGACGGCCACGGTGTTCTGGATCGCCTCGGGCACTTCCGTGAACAACTCGTGCATTTCCTCCGGCGTCTTGAGAAAAAACTGGTCGCTGCCGTAGCGCATCCGCTTCTCGTCGGCCACCAGCGACTGCGTTTGCAGGCAAATCAAACAATCGTGCGCTTCCCAATGATCGTGTTCCACGTAATGCACGTCGTTGGTGGCCACCAGCGGCAGTTTGAATTCCCTGGCCCATTTGACGAGCGTCTGGTTGACCGTGCGCTGCAGTTCGATGCCGTGGTTTTGCAGTTCCACGTAAAAATCGCCCGGCGCGAAAATCTGGCGGTAATCATCCAGCGCCGTTTTGGCGCGGTCGAGTTGTTCGTTGGCGATGTTGTTCGGCACCTCGCCCTTCAGGCAGGAGGTGAACCCGATCAATCCCTTCGAGTGCTCGGCCAGGATCTCCTTGTCGATGCGCGGCTTGTAGTAAAAGCCCTCGAGATGCGCCGAGGTGATGAGTTTGACCAGGTTCTTGTAACCGGTCTCGTCCTTGGCCAGCAGCACCAAATGATACGCCGCGTCGCGGGCGTTGCTGGATTTCTTGTCCTTCCGCGAGCCGGGTGCGATGTAGGCCTCGCAGCCGATGATCGGCTTCATCCCCCGGTCCATCGCCGCCTTGTAAAAATCGATCGCCCCGAACAGGTTGCCGTGGTCGGTAATGGCCACCGCCGGCATCTTCGAGGCGTGCGCCTTCTCCACCACGTCGTCGATACGGCACGCCCCATCGAGCAGGCTGTACTCGGTGTGCAAATGCAAATGAACAAAATCAGAGTGCTTCATTCCGGGACTCGCTGCGCCACTCTAGAAGTGGCCGCGACCGCGCGCAAGTCTTTTGCTCGCGCCGCGCCTCCGTTTGAAGTTAAAGAACCCGCCCGGCCCTGCGCGCCAAAAAAGACGGGAAGTCCGCAAAAAACGGCCTACAACGTCTGCGCCTTGATGGCCGCCTGCCACGCGCCGTGGTAATCGCCGATCGCGCTCTGGGGTTTGCCGGCGGCAAGGGCCAGGTCGCCCTTGGCCAGCAGCGCGTTGGCCTGGGCAATGTCCTTCGTCCTGCCGCCCGCGTTTTGCGCTTCGTGAATGGCGATCAACGCGGCATTGCGGCCGGCCTGCACCAGTTCACTGACAAGGCCCTCCAGCGTGTTGGTGGCAATGCTGTTGCCCCGGGTCTTGATCAAGGCCGCCAGCGCCTGCGCGGACTGCTGGTCGTCACCGAAGACTTTGCTGCTGGTCTTGAGAGCGGGATGGTCGACGTCGAACCAGGAAGCCGTCAGGACGGCATTGGTCAACGTCTTGCCGGTGCGCGCGAGTTGGTTGCTGTCGAGTTTGGAAAGCGCCTCGCCGAGCAGGCCGTAGATCTGGGTGAGCGCTTCGTCGATTTGCTGCAACGGGCCGCGCACGATGACGTTGAACTGGCATTGAGACTGGTTGCCCGCCGCGTCGGTGGCGGTGGTGGTGACGGTATTGGTGCCCACATTGAAGGTGCTGCCCGAGGGGGGCACGCAGACAACGACCGGATTGCTCGTGCAGTTATCCGTGGCCGTCGGAAGCGCGAAGCTGACCACCGCGCTGGCGCCGTTGCTGGCGTCCACCACAATGTCGGACGGACAGGTAACCATCGGCGAGATGGTGTCAGCCACCACCACGGACTGGAGTTGTGTGCTGCTGTTGCCGTTGCCATCATTATACGTCCAGTGGACGGTGAAACTACCTTGCGCGGCGTAATGGGTCGGATCGGTCGTGGCCCCGACAATCAGGCCGGCGCAGACATCGGTTGCCGTGGGTGGATTTGTCAGGTCGACGGAGCACTGGCCCGTGGCCGCGGACAACGAGCCGACGTTGGGCACCGGCGCGATGGTGTCCACCACCTGCACGGACCGCGAAACGGAACGATGCAGCCCGTCCTCAGCCGCCGTGTAGGTGATCGTGTAATTGCCCGGCGTGGTGAGGTCCAGCGTGCTGTTCGTGTTCAATGACGAAAACACCAGGCCGCAGGTGCCCTGGGCGACGGCGCCCGGATCGGTGTAGGCGGCGTGGCATTGGATGTTCGTCGAAGCCGGGCCGTTCAGCGCAATCTGGAGCCCGCGAATGGCCACGCCGAAATCCGCTCCAGCCGCCATCGCGATGGCGTCGGTCATGCCGCTGGTGACGCTGGTATCGCCATTGGTCGGATCGCCCCAGGCCACGACGGTGCCGTCATCCAACAACGCCAGGCTGAAAAAATCCCCGGCGGAGATGGCCACGGCGTTGGTGACGCCGGCCGGCACATTGGTTTGGCCGTAGGTGTCATTGCCCCAGGCCACGACGTTTCCGCTGGCCAGCAAGGCCAGATAATGAAACTCGCCGCCGGCGATGGCGATGGCGTTGGTCACGCTGGCGGGCACGTTGGTCTCGTGCTGTGCGTCAAAGCCCCAGGCAAGCACCCGGCCGTTGGCCAGCAAGGCGAGGCTGGATTCCGAGTCGGAGGCGGCGGCCACGACGTTGGTGGCGCCGGCCGGCACGTTTGTCACATTGCCGCTGGTAAGGCCCCATTCGACGAGGGTCCCGTTGCCCAGCACGGCCTGGACGTTGTAATTGTCCGCGTTGATGGCCACGGCATTGGTCACGTTGGGCGGCACGGTGGTCTGGAAATAGCCGTTAAAGCCCCAGACGACGACGGAGCCGTTGGCCAGCAACGCCGCGCTGTCAAAATACCCGGCGCTGATGGCCACCGCGTTGGTCACGCCGGCCGGCACATTGGTCTCGCCGTAGGTGTTGTCTCCCCAGGCAATCACGCGGCCGTTGGACAGCAACGCGAGAGCGTGATCGTATCCGGCGGCCACCGAGACCGCATTGGTGACGGCGGCGGGTATATCGATCTGGCCGGAGGAATCATCGCCCCACGTCGTCAGAAGGCCGGGGCTGCCGGCATCCACATACGTCACGCAGCTCACCGCCGACGTCAGGCCGTCGCTCACGGAGGCGAAAATGCCAAATTCGCCAAACCCGGCCAGGTCCGCCTGGAATGACAGATTGGTGTCCGTCACGCCACCACCACTGGCGGCGATGCTGTTCGTTTGGTACAGGGTGCCATTGACGTACCAGTTCACCTCGAGAGCGTTTCCTCGGATATCGCGCACGTGGGCGCTGATGTCGACGGGGCTTACATTCGTCGAAGCGCAGGCAGGGGCCGAAGTAGTCGGACATGAAATCGTCGGCGGCACCAGACCTAAGAGCGCCAGGCTATTGTTTCCACCGGCGACCACGGCGGAGGGACTGATGACATTGACAGGCACGTTGGTCTGACCGAAGGCATCGTAGCCCCAACTGACGACAGTCCCGTCCGCCAGCAACGCCAGGTTGTGCGTGTAGCCGGCGCTGATGGCAACGGCGTTGGTGATGCCCGGGGGAACGTTCGTGTCTCCGTCGGTGCCATCTCCCCAAGCCGCAACCGTTCCATTGGACAGCAAGGCGACGGTATCATCGAAGCCCGCCGAGATTGCGACGACATTGGTAACGCCCGCAGGCACGTTGGTCTGGCCAAACGCATTGTTGCCCCATTCGACGATCCTGCCGTTCGGCAATAGCGCCAGGCTGTTATAGCCGCCGGCCGCGATCGCCACCACGTTGGTCACGCCGGCAGGAACATTGAGTTGGTTCTGTGTATTTGTGCCCCAGCCGATGACCGTGCCATTGCGCAATAATGCCAGATAGTGATCCACCCCGGCGGCAATGGCCACAGCATTGGTGACACCGGCAGGAACGTTGGTCGTGCCGTCGCCGCCAAAGCCCCAGGCAACCACGGTGCCATTGCTCAGCAGCGCGGCGCTGCCGTATTCCGTCGCCGCAAGCCCAATCGCGTTGGTCACACTCGCCGGCACGTTGGTTTGACCGTTCGCATCATATCCCCAACCGATGACGGTCCCGCCCGGCAGCAACGCCAGAGCATGGAAGCCGCCCACGGCAATGGTCACGGCATTCGTCAAGGAAGCGGGCACGACCGTCTGGCCCACGTTGTCCTCTCCCCACTCCACAACGGTCTCGTGGGCCGGACTTGCGGACGCGATTGGTGAAGTGACAAAAATGGCAGCCAGTAAGACACAAAAGGCCAGCCACAGGCCAAAGTTGTCAGAGCGCTTTCCAGATATTGACGCCGTACGCGCACACAGCGGTTGCTTTTTGCGTTGCATGGCCGATTTCCTCCTCGATTACAGTTAGGCCTTCCCCAACCCGTGGGAAGCCGCCACGCACAAGCGCAACATCCGTGCCAAATTCAACGCAGATATTGAGGCCGCAATGAGTTAGAGGGAAGCATCTCGAAGAGTTTCTTGCCAGCGGGCCTACTCGTGGCCGCCGCGCGCGCGCAACAACTCGGCCAGATCGTCCCGGCGGTTGCGCAGCGCCACTTTCAGCGGCGTGTAGCGATAATCGTTCTCGGCGTTCACGTTCGCGCCCTTGTCCAGCAACAGCTCGACCATTCCCCGGTGCCCGTAGCGGATGGCCCAGTGCAGCGGCGTGGCGCCGTTCTTGCCTTTGACCTCGATGTTCGCGCCCTTGTCCAGCAACCGCGCGGCCACTTCCGTGTGACCGTGTTCCGCCGCCCAATGCAGCGGGGTCGAGCCGAGCCGGTTCGCGGCGTTCACATCCGCCCCGTGCGCCAGCAACACATCGGCCACCTCCGCCTGGCCATGCGCGGCGGCCCAGTGCAACAGCGTCGTGTGAAACCTATCGGTCCGAAGCGCCACCCGGGGACCGGCCTCTACAGCGGCGGTGACGCGGGCGACATTGCCCAATGCGGCCGCCGCAAACACGTCCACCTCCGCCCCGAGCGACAACAGCAAATCCGACGCCTCCCGGTGCTGGTGAAAAAGGGCCGCATGCAACGGCGTCCAACCGTAGGCGCCCTTGGCGTTAATGTCGGCCCCCGCCCCGACAAGCATTTCGATGAGCGCCTTGTGCCCGCGCGCCACGGCCCGATGCAGGGGCGTCGAGCCGGTCGCGTCCTTGGCATTTGGATGCGCGCCCTTGGCCAGAAGCAACTGCGCGATCTCCTTGTCGCCGGTCTCCGCCGCCCAATGCAACGGCGTCCAGCCCAGCCCGTCCTTCGCATTGATGTCGGCGCCTTCGGCCAGCAGTTGCGCGACCGTTTCCTTTTGTCCCAACTCAACGGCCTGGTGCAACGGTGTCACGCCGGCATGTTACACCCGTAAGACGATTTTCCCAAAATTTTTCCGGTCGAGCATGTGCTGTTGCGCGGCGGCCGCTTCCGCCAGCGGGAACACCCGGTCAATCACCGGCCGCAATTTTCCCGCTTCGACCAGCCGCAGCACCTCGATCAATTCATGCCGGCCGCCCATGAAACAGCCGAGGATCGAATGCTGCCGCGCGTAGAACGGACGGATGTCGACCGCCCCATTCGGTCCGCTGGTCGCGCCGCAGGTGACCATCCGCCCGAGGCGGCCAAGACATTTTAAATTTTTCGGCCACGTGTCCGGCCCGATGTGCTCGAAAATGACGTCCACCCCGCGATTGCCGGTGGCTTTGAGCACTTCGTCGGCAAAATCCTGGCGGCGATAGTTGATCACCTCGTCCGCTCCGAGCGCGCTGGCCTTGGCCGCTTTCTCGTCGCTGCCCACCGTTGTGAACACGCGCGCCGCGCCGCAAAACTTCGCGAGCTGGATCGCCATGCAGCCGATGCCGGATCCCGCCGCGTGCACCAGCACTGTCTCCCCCGGCTTCAACTGCGCCCGCGTCACCAACATATGCCACGCTGTCAGCGTCACTAGCGGCACTGCCGCCCATTCCTCGAAACTGAGCTTCTCGCTGACGGGCAGCACGTCGCCGTGGTGCGCCTTGGCGAATTCAGCGTAACCGCCCTGCCGTTTGCGGCCCATGATATCGAAGCCCGGGCTGGCCGAGTCCCAGCCGCTGGAGGTATACTCGTCAATCACGCCGTCGGTCACGCCCGGCGAAATGATCGCGCGCTGGCCGACGCGCAACGTTTTCACGTTCGCGCCGATTGCCGCCACTTCGCCCGCGATATCGTTGCCGCCGATGTGCGGCATGTCGATGGGGAACCCGGCCGCTTCGCGAATCCAGATGTCGAGATGGTTCAACGCGCAGGCCCGCACCCGCACCAGCACTTCGTCGGCGGAAATCACCGGCTCGGGCATGTCGGCGTACTCGAGTTTGTCCACGCCGCCGTGTTCGCGGAAAATGACAGCCTTCATCCTGCCTCCTTCAATGTTGCATCACCAGCAACCACACAAAAACAGCCAGCGCGATCACCGCCACCACCCACCACAACCATTGACGGCCACCGCGTTTCGCGCCCTTGCCAAACTCGCGCCGCACGAAATCATCGTAATCAAAGTCCTCCGGGTCCTCGATGCCCGTCCCGTCATAGATTGTCTGGTCAGACCATCCCGTCTTCTCATCCGCGCCGCATTCGGGACAGGCCTTCGCCCCCGCTGGCACTTCCTCGCCGCAGGACGGACAAATGAACGACTCGTCAGAGCGTTGGCGCGTCATGGGCGTCGCAGCAATTCATCCACGCGCCGTTTCACCGCCTCATCCATCGTGATCAACGCCGGCCATTCGCGCGTGTTGGTTTCGCCTTTGATCTTGTGCGTGGCGTCGATGCCGACTTTGCTGCCGAAACCCAGCGCGGGCGTGGCGTGATCGAGCACGTCGGCGGGGCCTTTGGTGAAAATCATGTCGCGCTCCGGATCGATGTTGGCGCAGAGGCGAAAGAGCACCTCGCTGGTGTTGTGCACGTCCACGTCCTCATCGACCACCACGATCATTTTGGTGAACATCATCAGGCCCATTCCCCACAATCCGTGCATCACTTTCATCGCATGGTACGGGAAACTTTTTTTGATCGAGACCACGACCAGATTGTGGAACACACCTTCCGCCGGCAACGCCATGTCCACGATCTCCGGGAAATTCATTTTGAAGATCGGCAGGAAGATGCGCACGCTGGCCGTGCCCATGTAAAAGTCCTCCATCGGCGGCACGCCCACGATGGTGCTCGGATAAATCGCCTCCCGCCGGTGCGTGACGCGTTCGATGTGAAATTTCGGATAAGGCTCCGGCAGGGTGTAATAGCCCGTGTGGTCGCCAAACGGCCCTTCCATCGCGACCGGCTCGTTCGGGTCAACGTAACCTTCCAGCACAAAATCGCAATCGGCGGGCGCTTCGAGATCGTTGGCCTGGCCTTTCACCAGTTCCACCGATTTCTTCCGCAAAAATCCGGCGAACATGAACTCATCGATCCCGTCCGGCAGCGGGGCCGTCGACGCGAACGCGTACACCGGGTCGCCCCCCAGCGCCACCGTCACCGGCATCCGCTTTTTCAACTCCACGTGCCGCCGCCAATGCCGCGCCCCGGTCTTATGCACCTGCCAGTGCATAAACGTCGTCCGCCCGTCGATCACCTGCATCCGGTAACAGCCGACGTTACGCGTGCCCGTGTCCGGGTCGCGCGTGATCACCAGCGGCAGACAGATAAACCGTCCCGCATCGCCCGGCCAGCATTGCTGGATTGGAATGGCGGAAAGATCAGGAGAGGATTGGACGACTTCCTGGCAAGGCCCGCTGCCGACCGTCTTCGGCTTCGCGTGGCGCAACTCCAGCGCCGTGCCCAACAACGAAATCGCTTCCTTAAATGATGTCGGCGGCTTCGCCTTGATCAACCCTTCGAGTTCGCGCGCAATGTCCTCAACATCATTCACGCCCAGCGCCATCGCCATGCGTTTCGTCGAGCCATAGGCATTGATCAACAGCGGAAATTTCGCCCCCGTGCACTTCTCGAACAGCAACGCCTTCCCCCCGCCCGGCGCCTTCATCTCCCGGTCGGCAATCTCCGTCGCCTCCAGCACCGGATCGACTTCAACGCCAATCCGCTTCAGTTCCCCCGCCGCCTCGAGTTTCCCGACAAACCCCCGCAATGATTCGTAGGCCATGCAGACACTGATAACACAGCCAAGCGGACAGCGAAAAGCGGAAAGAGATCAGGCGTTGGCGGCGCGCGTCAGGTCGTGGGAGGAAAACTGTGACCTGATGTCCGGCCGAACCAGGATTCGATACATCCAAAAATTAAGGATCCAGCAAAACACTAAAGCAACTGTCCAGAAGAGCCGCTCGCCGGACGCAGGAACCATCTTCGTGATGCTGCCATACCAAGTCCAGGTAGTTACTGTGACAACTGTCGAGTCTTTCAAGTAGCAAAGAACCACCGCAAAAATCACCGGAATTAGGGCCAACACGATAACTTGATAGACAATGGCGATGCGTCTCCAAATCTCGCGCCGGAAGTACAGACCCAGGCCGATGGGAATGCCCAAGAGGTCAAAGTCGAAAGATAACGCAATGGTCGGATACTTGGCAAAAATGTGTACGAGAGCCCTCAGACCTAGCAGGAAAAACGCTACTTCAACCACTCCGAGGCGAAAACTGCTTCTTGAATCTTCTTGCATCCTAAACTGACGTTATCACGACCCTTTTAGCGGTACAAGTCCAATTGGCCAAGCTGCTTCATCACCGCCTGCGTATCCCTGCGTATCTTGCTCTGCGTTCCCTAACTTGAAACCCGATGGCGCGCCGTTTGGGGCCGGGCGCGGCCAGGAGTTGGCGGATGGCTTCGAACAGGTTACGGATGGCGGTGTCGTGGCCATCGAGTTTACGTTCCATCTCAGCGAGTTTCTGCGCTAGTTCACGATTTGACGCCAGCATCTCGCGCAACCGGACGAAGGCTCGGACAACCCTCACACTCGCGTGCACGGCAACAGGCGTGTTCAGCACACTGGCCAGCATGATCGCGCCGTGTTCGGTAAACACCCACGGCAATTTGCGGCGGCCTCCACGACCTGTCTTTGATGTTGCAATTTGCAACATCAAACCCCCGAACTCTTCCCGTGTAAGTTGAAAGGCGAAGTCCTTCGGAAATCGATGAATGTTCCGGCTGACCTGCTGGTTCAACCTCGCAGTCGTAACGCCATAGATTTCCGCCAGATCGGAATCCAACATGACCTTCTGACTGCGAATAAAAAAGATCAACCGCTCGATTTTCTCGACGGGAACACTCATCTCATTGCGGGCCATTTGCCGGTCAGCCTAGCAAGCCCGAGGCATCACGGCAACATTTCCGTCTATAGTTAGGCTTGTCGCCGCGTCAGACAGGCAATCCGGCTTTGCGGAAGGCCCTCTGGCGTTCGGCGCATTTGTTGCAGTGGCCGCAGTTGCGGCCGTTTTTCGGGGCGATGCAGGAGAAGCTGAGGTGGAGCGGGAGATGAAGCCGGACGCCGCGGCGGATGACTTGTTCCTTGGTCAGCACGCGGAAGGGGGCGATGACCTTGAGGCGGACGCCGAGCGCGTGGCCGGCGGAGGCGGCGAATCCGCGAAAGAATTTGGGCGTGGCGTCGGGGAACGGGTTGTGGCCGAGCGAGCCGAGGGCGATGGTCCCAATGCCATGCTTCGCGCAAAAGACCGCCGCTTTCGACAGCAGCAGCAGGTTGCGGCCGGGCAGGTAGACGGCCTCATCAGGCGTCGTCGCGCCGGGCACGTTGCGGCCGCTGGTGCTCCAGTGGTTGCCGTAGAGATCGAGCACGGGCAGGTCGAGAATGGTCAGCGGCTGGACGCGGGGGATTTTTGCGGCGCGAAGAAATCGGTTGAGATGGCACAACTCGGCGGGTTCCCAGACCAGGCCTTTGCGGATGAAGACGGGATAAACCTTCGTGTAGCGGCCCGCCAGGTGCCCGAGCATCACGCAACTGTCGAGCCCGCCGCTGACCAGGGCGCAGACGGAACGGTTCACTTGCCTTGCCGTACGGCTTCCTTTTTCTCGTCGAGTTGACGGCGCAGTTTGCCGACCTCGGCCCGCAGGGTTTCCTCCCATTTCGTCGCGGCTTCGGCGTCACCCTTCTTGTGCGTCTCGGCAATCTTGGGTTGCAACGCCAGTTCCTGTTCCGCGATTTTGGCAGTGTACAATTTGTCCAGTTCAGCCAGCTTCGCCTTCTGTTCGGCGGTCAGCTTCTTGGCGGTTGAACCGCCCATGCGCTCCAGCGCGAGTTCGTAGGCGGATTTAATTGCCATCGAGTTTCACCTTCACGTCGTTGCCTTCGACCACGCACTCAAATCTCTGGACCTTCGCGGTCGGAATCACCGGCGACTGGCCGGTGCAGACGTCGAACCGCCAGCCGTGCCACGGACAGGTCACCGTCGTGCCGTCGAGCGTGCCTTCGCCCAGCGGACCACCGCGATGCGGACACACGTTATCGATGCAGTGGAATTTCCCGCCCACGTTGAACAGCGCCAGTTCCTGCGAACCAGCCGTCACTGTCTTGCCTTCCCCGGGCTGTAAATCGGACACCTCGGCCACTTTGGTCAACTCGCTCATTTGTTTGTAATCTCCAATCGATGCTCTTATCCTTTCTGGCATGAATCCGGCCCTGTTTCAAGAAGCGATTGCCCGGTTCGACGCCACCAACGCCCAAGACCCGCGCGGCCTCGAGCTGCCCTACGCGCAACGGCTCAGCGCCTGGGTCGACCGCCTCGCGCCGGACGCGTCCGAAGCGTTGCGCCTGGCGGCCCGCGCGCAGCACATCTGCCGCTGGATGAGCCCACGCGAATCGTATCCCGCCGGCCGCATCGGTTACCTGAAATGGCGCGAGGACCTGAAACAATTCCACGCCGACAAGGCCGGCGCGATCTTGCGCGAGGTCGACTATGACGAGGCGACCATCGCGCGCGTGCAGGACCTGATCCGCAAACGCAATTTCCCGCGCGACCCTGAAGGACGCGTGATTGAGGACGCGTTGTGCCTGGTGTTCCTGGAAACGCAGTTTGTCGAAACGACCGGCAAGACCGGCGAGGAAAAAATGATCGGCATCCTGCAAAAGACATGGCGGAAGATGACGCCGCAGGCGCGCGAGGTGGCGCTGACGCTGCCGATGTCGCCGGAATGCCGCGCGCTGGTCGAAAAAGCGCTGGCGGGTGCTGCGGGAAATCCTTAAAGCTTGGCAATCCGGCCGGTTGCTCTACAATCTTTCCGGGTATGCAGAAGATTTCAGACGCCGTGCCGGTCTCGTTTACCGATCCGATTAACGCGAGCATCCTCGCTGTGTCCGAGGACCAGCTTCAAGGATTTCAGCGCGATCCGCTCGGTGAAATCGCGCGCCGCTCCGGCATCGCGTTGCCGGTGGTCATCGAGCGCATCCAGGCCATGCTGCGCGCGGGCACGGTCCGCCGCGTGCGCCAGACGTTGCTGGCAACCAATCTCGCCCAGGGCGCGCTGGTCGCCTGGCGCGTGCCGCAGCCGAAGCTCGATGCGGCGTTCGATTACATGTTCCAACAGGACCCGTTCAGCGGCCACGTGGTCACCCGTTCGACCGACACCGTCACCGCCGGTTCGAATTACAAATTGTGGACGACGCTGAAAGTCCCGCAGGGATTTTCCATGGCCAAACATTGCGAGTTTCTCCTGGAAAAAACCGGCGCGGAAACATTCATCCTCCTGCCGGCAAAAAAACTGTTCGCGCTCGGTGTCGGCCACGTCCGGCGGCGCGGCCTGGAGCCGGGTAGCCGCGCCGACGTGCCCGCCGAGGTGACGGACGTGACGACCACCACGCTCAGCGAACCCGAATGGCGCGTGCTGACCGCCGCCAAACGCGAGTTCGCGCCGGAAGAGATCTCCGTGAACCTCTGGGACGCGCGTGCGCGGGAAGCCGGCGTATCGCTGGAGGGATTTTTCGCTGTGGCCGAATCGCTGGAGCAACGCAAAGTCATTGGCCGGTTCTCGACGTTCCTGGAACACGTCAAACCCGTGGCCAACGGCGAACGCGTCACACGATTCAACGCCTTGTTCCACTGGGCCGTGCGGCCCGGCCGCGAGATCGACGCGGGCCGTGAAGTGGGCCGCCACCATATCATGACGCACGCCTACTGGCGCGAAGGCGGCCCGGAGTTTCACAACGTCAACGTCATGGGCGTCGCCCACGGCACCGACAAAGCGCTGCTGCACGCCCACAAAACCGCCATCGACGCGCATCTCCAGGAAGCCGGCATCGCCGTCAGTTACACCAACGTCTTCTGGGGTGGCCGCAGCGAGATCAAACCATCGGAAATCTCCCCCTTCGCCTACCGCGACTGGTGCCGGAGCGTGGGGCTTGATCCGCAGAAGATGAAAGGATAGAGGAACCGTGCGGATCACCGAGATCATCTGGAAAGAGCGGTTCATTGATAAGATCGCTCGCAAGCACAATGTAACGACCCGCGAAGTCGAGGAAGTGCTTTTTGGCCGTCCTCGCGCCCGGCGGATCGAGAAAGGAAAGGTGGCCGGCGAAGATGAGTATTTGGCATACGGCAGAACTGGCGCTGGACGGCTGCTTGTTGTATTCTTTATCCGCAAGAGGCGGCAAATGGCGCTGCCGATTTCAGCGCGCGATATGACGCATAGCGAAAAACGATACTATGAGAGCCAAAAGTAAGAAACGCGACCCGTTGCCCGAGCAGTTTGCAAGCTACGACGAAGCAGGCGAGTTCTGGGACACGCACGACTTTACAGATTATCTCGAGTTCACCACACCCGTGTCCATGACCGGCAAACTGCTCAAGCGCCATTACGAAGTGGAATTGGACCCGGAACTGGCTGCCGTGCTGCAACGACGCGCGCGCAAGCTCAAGCAGCCCGTTCCGCAAACTCGTCAGCGACCTGCTGCGCCACGGCCTGGCTGCAATGTGAAAATGACTCGACGACGAAGATTTGTCGTCTGCATGCAGAACACGGCTTGCGAAGACCTCGCTGTTAGCAAGATTTACGAAGTTTTACCCCACACGTCGGCAGCCAAAATTGACTACATCCGCGTCATCGACGAGTCAGGCGAAGATTACCTGTATCCCGCTGACCACTTCGCCCTTATCAGATTGCCACACGAGGTTGAAGAAGCGCTTGCCCATGCTGAATCCCCCGTCCCTCGCAGCAGGAGGACAGACAAGAATGAACAAATCAGTTAATTACTTTGCCCTAGACGAAACAGAAAACGCCTTGGACTATTTGCGGCGCGCTGACCAGTTCATTTCCGAGGCGCAACAGGATCCTATGGCTTGGAAGTGGGCGACAATTGCACTCCACGGCGCGCTTTACGGTTTCGCGATCGCGGCCTGCCCGGATGGAATGACGTGGAAGGAGCCGGACGAAAAGAAACTGAGCATCGATGATTTTATACAAAAGCGACGCGTACAGGCACAACGGCCAATGTTTCCTTCCGACAAAGCCAGACTGATCAGCATCGATTGGGCTATCGAAATCAGCCTGCGGCAGCCGGGTCGCGCAACGCCAGGAAACAAACCCTATCTGTTAACCGACTCTCAAAGACAATCTTGGAGGCAACTAGCCCATGTGTATAGGGACGCTTTCATGCACTTCCACAGACACCGCTTCGTTGTGCCTGGAATAGAACTTCCCGTTGTTACAAGAGAAGCGCTCGGTGTCATCCAAGTGTTAATTTCTGTACGATTGACGCGGGTTGACCACGAAGCGAAGAAGCAAGCGGAAAAGATTATCGGCCACACCAAGGCGACTCTATCTGAGAATATCGAGCGCGATGAGCACGTGAATTTGCCGGCATGAAAATCGCCATCTTTGAATTGCATGAGTGGGAGGAGAAATTTCTGCGGGAGCGGATTGATCCGCTGCAGGAAGTGCTGGCGGTGCGCGGGACGCTGGAGGACGCGGACATGGCGCACATCGCCGACGCGGAGATCATTTCGCCGTTCATTTACTCGAGGCTGACGGCGGAACGGCTGGCGAAGCTGCCGCAGTTGAAGCTGATCGCCACGCGCTCCACCGGGTTCGACCACATCGACATGGCGGCGTGCGCCAAGCGCGGCATCACTGTCGCCAACGTGCCGTTCTACGGCGAGAACACGGTGGCCGAGCACACCTTCGCGCTGATCCTGGCGCTGTCGCGCAAGGTGCATGAAGCGTTCGTGCGGGTGCGCGCCGGCAATTTCTCGCTGGACGGCCTGCGCGGGTTCGATTTGAAGGACAAGACCATCGGCGTCATCGGCGCGGGGCGAATCGGGCTGCACGTGATCCGCATCGCGCGCGGGTTCGGGATGAACGTGCTGGCCTTCGACCTGCATCGCGACAATTTCATGGCTGAGGTGCTGGGATTCACCTACGCGGACGTCCATACGCTGCTGGAAAACTCCGACATCATCACCCTGCACGCGCCGTACAACAAACACACGCACCATTTGATCAACCGTGACAACATCCGCGAGATCAAACGCGGCGCGATCCTGATCAACACCGCGCGCGGCGGGTTGGTCGATACCGAGGCCTTGTTGACGGCGCTGGACAACAAGACCCTGGCCGGCGCGGGACTCGATGTGCTGGAAGGCGAGGAAACGATCTACGAGGAGAGCGCGCTGCTTGGCGACGCGGTCAACCCCGAACGGCTGCGCCGGGCCATCCAGAACCACGTCATCCTCAAGCACCCGAACGTCGTGTTCACGCCGCACAACGCTTTCAACAGCCAGGAAGCCCTGGAGCGGATCCTCGACACCACGGCGGCCAACATCACATCCTTCCTCGCGGGAACGCCAATCAACGTCGTGAGTTGAAGTGCGGTCCGCGGCCGCGCGCGGGGGGGAATTTGTCCGATGATTTGGCTTCTACTGCCGTTGCGGGCTTGGTAACATTTTTTTGTGCGAATCAGTACGAAGTTGAGTGTTGCGTTCTCGATCTCGGCGCTCTTTTTATTGGCCGTCGGGATTGCTGCGATCTTTGTCGTCGGCTATCTCAGCGCGACCCTGAACGAGGCGAAAGCGCACAATATCCCGATGAAACTGGTGGCCGAGACGCTGCACGGCTTGCGCATCACCCCCGGCAGGACCTCCGAACACCTCACTCGCCTGGATGATTTGGACCAATGGGTGAACACGGACTTCGAGCACCTCCGGATCGACGCCGCGAGACAACAAATTGTCCGCGCCCATTCCCCGGCGGGGGCCGCCGATCAACTGGAGCAACTGGCCGCGTTCTACCGCGCGGACGCAGAGCGGGTGGACAACAAACTTCTGGTCATCCATCAGCGCGTGGTCATGGGCCTGATCGTCATCATTGCCGACAGCGTCCTGTTGTTCGTCATGCTGATGTATCTGGTCCGCCGCTGGCTGCTCAACCCGGTGCTGGACTTTGAGCACCGCCTGGCGCGCGTGGCGGGGGGCAATTTCCAGGCACCGGCACAGGCCTCGCCGGAGGTGGGCGAGGAGTTCACCGAACTTTCGGGATCGATCGACAAGATCACCGTGGCGCTCAAAGACCTGAACGAGCGCGCCAGCCGGGCGGAACGGCTGGCCGTGATCGGCGAAGCGTGCTCGCACGTGTCCCACAGTTTTCGCAGCCTGTTGAATTCCATCCGCACGCTGGCCCAATACGAAAGCAGTGCGGAACAGGCGGACCCGAACGCGCGGGCGGCGTTCAGCTTCATCATCGCCAGCACCAATAAACTCGAATCATGGATCCGCGACTTGATCAGCACGATCCGGCCCCTGGAACCAAAACTCCTGCCCCAACAACTGGAGCCGATCATTCGCGACTCGGTCTCGCTGCTGCAACCCGGCTTTGCGGACAAGAAAATCGAAATCACCTGCCAACCCGCCGACAACCTGCCGGCTGTGCCCATCGACCGCGGCCTGTTCGAGCAGGCCTTCGTCGCCGTGTTGAACAACGCCATCGACGCATCGCCCATCGGCGGGCGCATCGTGGTCCGCACGGAAGCCGGGACCAACGGCACCATCTGCATCTGTGTCGAGGATGAAGGCGCCGGCATGGACGAACAATCCAGGCAACGGGCCTTCGACGCCTTTTTCACCACCAAAGCCCACGCCGTCGGCCTCGGCCTGACGGTCGCCCGCCAGATGATCGCCCTGCACCACGGCAGCATCGAAATCGAGAGCGACCCCGACACCGGCACCCGCGTCTCGCTCAAACTCCCCGTCGAGTGACGCAACGGCGTCTCAGAGCTTGCCCTGACGAAGGAAGGACAGGCCTGGAAAGCCCGAATTTGCTTGCCTGTCAGACAATCGTATATTCTAATCCAACTCCATTGGAGAAGGCAAAGGGCTGGCGTCCAGTTTGCGTTGTCTCTTCCTGATTCTTCTGATTTTGGAAGGCGGTGTCGCGTCCGTTCAAGCCGTACAGACAGGTCAACATCTCGCGTTGACGCAACGGGGAAGGGTTCCCCGGAGTCAATCGTCATCCCCCGCAACCGCCTGCTGTTCATCTTCGCCCTGGCCGCCGCCGTCGCGCTTTCGGTTCCACCCTCCATGCGTGCGGCGGTCAACAGTTGGACCCTCGACGTCAGCGGCAAGTGGGAGACGGCGGCGGATTGGTCGCTGGGCGTTGCGCCGACGAACAGTCAATCCGCCATTTTCATCACCAACGGTGTGGCGGAGTTTGCCCTGGAGAAAGTGGTGACCATCGACGCCACGACAGTCAGCTCCGCTCCCGGATCGCTGAACATCCAGAATTTGACCGTGCGCGCCCCGGGTTTTCCCAATTACCTGATCGTCACCAACGCCACATTCACGCCACTCCAGGTGACCAGCTTGACAATTGGGGCCGGAGGCGTGGTGGAAATCGCCAATTCGGAATTGGTTATGAAGCCGGGCTCCGGCAGCTTGATCGACGACGGCAGTTTCACTGTGGGCGGCCCGCTCGGATCGTCCTGCAGCACGACCAACGCTCCGTCTGTCATTGTGGGCAATGCCGGGAGCGGACAACTGGCGATTTCCAGCGGTACGAGCTTGATGGCGTCCAATGTCATCGTTGGCAATTTGCCGGGTTCCTCCGGCGCGCTGACGGTGAGCGGGGGGCAGCTCAGCATCGTTACAGCGTCTTCAGACAACTTCGTGATCGATGCCAATTTGACTCTCGGTAATTCTGCCGGGGCCAATGGCGCGTTGTCGCTAACAGGAGGATCGTTGACGGTTTCCGCCTATGATGGCACCGGATATTTAACGGTGGGACTGAATGGTGTCGGTCAATGCACTGTGTCAGGCGGAACTCTATCGCTGAACGGGGACAATGGCGAAATCGGCGGTTGGGTTACTGTCGGGCAGAACTCTAATTCACAGGGAACGTTGACCATCGACGGCGGTCAGCTTCAGTTGACCGGCGGAACTCTCGCCATTGCTTATTCGGCGGGCGCTTCCGGCCAGATGCTCATTTCAACCGGTGCCGTCGGAGGCGTGGAGTCTCTCGCGGTGGGGTCGGGCGGTACATTGACGGCGGCGGGTGGTAGTGTCGATGTCAGCGGGGTTGTGGACGTTGAGGGGACCCTCTGGGTCACCGGTGGCCAGATCATCGATTCCGAGTGCGCTCCGTGCGAGCAGAATGGATTGTACATCTCCTCCGGCTTGGTGTCCGTTTCCAACGGCGTGCTGCAGACGCCCTATATTGACATGACTGGCGGCGCGCTCGAGTTGTCCGGCGGCTCGATTAATTTCGTAAATCCGGAGAGTACAACCACATTTTCTGACGAGGCGGCTCCTGTGTGGATTCGCGGCGGACAACTGATCATTACCAACGGGCAGATAAACATTTGGAACGGTGGCGTGATGACGATTTCGAATGGTTTGGTTCTGGCGCAAGACATCAACGTGGGGCTCAGCTTTGGTGCGGGGACGTTGACGCTGGCAGGCGGACAGCTTGTCGCGACGAATGGGGTTGTGGTCATCGGCGATACCGGCATTGGTCAAACGACACTTTCGAGCGGCACATTCCTCGTAAACAATGTGATTGTCGGCCAGAACTCCGGCGGGCAAGGCACGCTGGCCGTCCCCTCCAGCAACTGGACGGTGTCGTCGAGCCTGATCGTTGGCAACTGCGCCAGTAACGCTTCCGGTACCGTCACGGTCGAGGGCGGAGGCCTGTATGTCACCAACTCGACGCACACCGCTGTGCTCGATGTGCTCGACGGACAAATCAACCTCAACAGCGGCACGTTGCAGGCCAACACGCTGGTCATCACCAACAGTTGCGGGCTGTTCTATCAGAATGGCGGCACGTTGATCGTCAGCAATCTCGTGCTCGGTCCGGAGCTTAGCGCCGTCGGCGACGGCATTCCCAACGGCTGGAAACAGCAGTACGGCCTCAACCCGTTTGATCCCACCCTGAGCGGCAAGGACCCTGATGGCACCGGGTTCACCGTCCTGCAGGATTATCTGGCCGGCCTGAACCCGACCAATAGCCACTCAGCCCTTCGGATCATTTCCTTTTTCCAGCAGGGGAACAATCTGCAGATCACCTGGACGACCGCCGGCGGCAAGACCAACGCCGTCCAGGCCGTCAACGGCGGCGGCTATACGACCAACTTCACCGATCTGGCGACCTTCATCATCGGCGGTTCCGGCGACCAGACCAATGCCTACATTGACATCGGCGGCGCCACCAACCGCCCCGCCCGCTACTACCGCGTCCGGCTCGTCCCGTAGGGGCTTGCCGCCGGGTGGGTTGAACACCCTATGGCAACGGGAAGCCTCCGGAGCTATTTTGACGGGTCGCAGAAGCCAAACTGAACCAAAATTTCTTCCTCCAACCGTTTCTGTCACTGCATCATGACTGGCGCAGGTGGTTGAAGCGAAGAATAAACCAGAAAGGGACAGACCTCATGAAAACAGCGGCAATCGCAATCGCGCTGGCTCTCGCCGTGTTCACGCTCAACGCCCGCGCACAGGAAGCCAGTGCCCCCGCTGGCGGCGGCCCGGACCACGGACATAACTGGGTCCACCTTATCCCCCCGCACGCAAAAGAGAGACTCAAGCTGACAGCCGACCAGCAGAAACAAGTGGCCGACCTGGAGACGGAGGTCAAGACCAAGCTCGAGGCGATCCTGACGCCTGAGCAACTGCAACAGTTGAAGCAGATGCGGCCAATGCACCACCCAGGCGGCCCCGGCGACAGCGCCCCCGGCGGCGGCGGCGAAGGCAAGCCCACTCCTCCAGCTTCGCCCAACCAATAATTCCCGCCAGCGACAACCGGCCGTCCTGGTCCCACGGCGGCAGCCCGCAAAGCTGCCGGGGATCGGCGGGCGGGCACCCAATGGCGTGGCCCCCACGCGGGTTTCCTGTTCCTCGTGGCGGTTGCGTCCACCGCCTGCGGCATATTATACTTTTTTATGCTGGAAACACGCGATCAACGATTTCCGAAACCATCCCAGGGAGCGCCCATCTGATGACCACTATCTTTCTGCTGATGTTGTCGAATTTTTTCATGACCTTCGCCTGGTACGGACACTTGAAATACGGCCACGCCTGGCCGCTCTGGAAAGCCATTCTGGTCTCGTGGTGTATCGCCCTGATCGAATACTGCCTAGCGGTGCCGGCCAATCGCCTCGGCTACCGCGAGTTCTCGGGGTTCCAGCTCAAGATCATTCAAGAGATCGTCACGATCAGCGTCTTCATCGTTTTTGCGATCACGTTCCTGAAGGAGAAACTCGCCTGGAATTATCTCGTGGCATTCGCCTTTCTCGCTGTGGCCGCGTTCTTCGCCTTTGCCTTCAAGGCGCCCGCCCCGGCCCCCTGAAGGCATCCTTCCAGATGGGCACCTTCTGTTTCAATTCATCGATGATGAATTGCGCGGCGGCGAAGGCTTCGCCGCGATGGGCGGCTTCGACGCGCACCAGCAGCGACGTTTCACCGACGGCGACCGCGCCGAGACGATGGACCACGCGCAGACGTTTCAGCGGCCAGCGCCGGTGCGCTTCGGCGAGGATCAGGCGGAACTGGTGTTCCGCCATCTCGCGGTGGGCCGTGTACTCCAGCGCGGCAATGACGCGTCCCTCTTCAAGCCGGCGCACCACACCCCGGAATATCACTACACCGCCCACGCCGCCGTCCAGCCCGCCCGGGTTGGCCTCCGCCTCATCGATCGGCGCGTCCGTCAGCAGCAGTTCATCGCGGGGCGAGTCCGCGCCCCCTTGCAACGGCGGCATCAGCGAAACAACTTCGGCTTCGTGCAAGGGATCGTCGCGTTGGGCAAATTCAAGTCCGACGGCAATCCGCATGGCCGGTTCCGCTTCGCGCAAGCGCGGCACGCGCCGGTACACTTCGGCGAGCAAGTCGGCCACGGTGGAGTGCGGGGGTATGTCGAGCGCCATCTCGTTGCCCCCGGCGAGTTGGCGGAAGTAGCTGAAGAACTGGACGGTGACCCTCATGGCGGCGCGGCGATCACACCCGGCTTGAGCGTGCCCACATAGGGCAGGTTGCGGTAGCGCTCGCGATAATCAAGCCCATAGCCCACCACGAACGTGTCCGGGATCTTAAACCCGATGTAATCCGCCCGGAAACCGTCATGATGCGGCACGTCCTTTTCCAGAAACACACCGAACTTCAAGCTGCGCGGTTCCAGTTTCAGGATCATCTCGCGGATCCTCACCAACGTGAGACCCGTGTCGAGAATATCATCCACCACCAGCACGTCGCGCCCGCGCACGTCGAGCCGCAGTTCCTTGGTGACGACGAATTCCCCCGTCTGGCGCGCCTGCCCGTGGTAGCTGCGCACGCCGATGTAGTCGAGCCGCAACTGCATCGGCAACCGCCGCAAGAGATCGGCGATGAACATCACACTGCCGGTCAACACGGCCACCAGCGTCAGGTCCTTGGACTCATAGACGCGCTGGATGTCCAGCGCCAGCACATCCAGCCGCTGCTGGATTTGCGGTTCGGTCAGCAGGACCTCCTGCACATCGTCGCGCGCCGTTTGCATCCCGGCAAACTTAGCCCATCCGCCGGGCCTGGAAAAGGCCAATTGCGAACTTGACGCGGTGAAATTTCGCGGGTATTGTTGGCGCGTAGACAGTTAAATCACCGGTCTTCGTAGTTCGTCACCCCGGACACTTTTCACGATTTGCCATCCGTACGCTGGGCAGCTAATCAATATTATGCCAGGTCTGAGGACATTGCTTAAACTGGGTCTCACCGGCGGGATCGCCGCCGGCAAATCGACCGTCGCCGCGCGCTGGCGCGGGACGGATGTGGCCGTGATTGACGCCGATGAACTGGCCCACCGGACATTGCAGCCGGAAACACAGACACACCAGGAGATTGTGAGGACGTTTGGGGCCGGTATCCGCAACACCGACGGGACGATCAACCGGTCGCGCCTGGGCGAAATCGTGTTTGCCGATGAACGAAAACGGCTCGCCCTGAATCAAATCGTCCATCCCGCCGTGCGCCGGATGTGGCAGGAGTCGCTCGGCCGGTTGGAAAACGACGGCCGGACGCGGACTGTCGTGCTCTGTATCCCGCTGCTGTACGAAGTGGGAGCGGAGACGGAAATGGATGGCGTGGTCGTCGTCGGTTGCAGCGAACAGACGCAACTCGCGCGGCTGGCCGCCAAGGGATTGAACGCCGCGCAGGCCGGCGCCCGCCTGCGGGCCCAGGCTCCGATCCAGAAGAAAATGGACAAGGCGGATTTTGTGATTTGGAACGATGGCTCGCTGCGCGTGCTGGCGGAGCAGGCCAACATCATTTGGGCAACCATCAAGGAGGACCATTATGGCCCGGGCAAAAACTAGCAAATCGGCTGAACGAGCCGCCCCTTCATCAAACGAACCCGAAGCGAAGACTGCAGCCGGCGCCGCGCCCTACGAAAATACCGGGGCGGCCACCTCGGTGGAGACACCGGACGCGCCCGCCGCGGTCGCCGACCACGAGGCCGCGCCGGAACGCAAGACCGGGCCGACGCCGCCAGGCGAGACGCTGGACCTGGGCGAGCTGCAAAAAATGTCCATGCCCGCGCTGCAGAAAATGGCGCGCGACCGCGGGGTGGAGACGGTGGCCACGCTCAAGAAACACGAAATCATCCACGAGATCCTCAAGAAAAACGGCGAGCACAACGGGATGATGTTCGGCGAGGGCGTGCTGGAAATTTTGCCCGACGGGTTCGGGTTCCTGCGGTCGCCGAGCTACAATTATCTCCCCTGCCCCGAAGACATCTACGTCTCGCCTTCCCAGATCCGGCGGTTCGAGCTGCAGACCGGCGACGTCGTGTCCGGACAGGTGCGCCCGCCCAAGGACAAGGAACGGTTTTTCGCGCTGCTGAAGGTGGAATCGGTCAATCGGGAAGACCCCGAGAAGGCCAAAGAAAAGATCATGTTCGACAATCTCACGCCGCTGTTTCCCACCAGCCGGTTCATCCTGGAAACGGTGACGGAGGAGGTCAATACCCGCGTGATGGACCTGTTCTGCCCGATCGGCAAGGGACAACGCGGCCTGATCGTCGCCCCGCCGCGCACGGGCAAGACCATTCTCCTGCAAAAAATCGCCAACGGGATCGTCACCAACAACCCCGAGGCAATCATCATTGTGCTGCTCATCGACGAGCGCCCCGAGGAAGTGACCGATTTCAAGCGCACCGTCAACGCCGAGGTGATCAGTTCGACGTTCGATGAACCACCCGAGCGCCACGCGCAGGTCGCCGAGATGGTGCTGGAAAAAGCCAAACGGCTGGTGGAACACAAACGGGACGTCGTCATTCTGCTGGACTCGATCACCCGCCTGGCGCGCGCCTACAACACGTTGCAGCCGCACTCCGGCAAGATCCTCTCCGGCGGCGTCGACGCCAACGCGTTGCACAAGCCGAAACGCTTCTTCGGCTCGGCCCGCAACATCGAAGAAGGCGGCTCGCTGACGATCATGGCCACGGCGCTGGTCGATACGGGCTCGCGCATGGACGAAGTCATCTTCGAAGAGTTCAAGGGCACCGGCAACATGGAACTGTGCCTCGACCGGCATCTGGTGGACAAACGCATCTTCCCCGCGATCAACATTGAGAAATCAGGCACGCGCAAGGAGGAATTGCTCTACCACCCCGATGAGTTGGAACGTATTTACATCCTGCGCAAGGCGCTCAGCGGCGTGCCGCCGGTGGAAGCAATGGAACTGGTTGTCGAGAAACTGAAGAAGACCAAGTCCAACGCGGAATTCCTGCTCTCCATGAAGTTCTAGCCGCGGCTGGAGCGCCCGCCCGTTGCGCGGACGCCGCCCGGCCTGTTGTACTGCGTCCCGTGTCGGTGGCATCAATCTAACCGCGAGCCACTCGCCATCCATGTGATACGGTGAGGATACCAGCACTTAGGGTAGGAGCGCAGGGACCCAGGAGAGAAGTAATCACACGGACGCGAGCGTTGCCCACGGAATTGATGCCACCTACACGGGACGCTGGACCCGGGACGCCGTGTTGGGGACTCAGGAATGCAGCCAGCGCAACACAATGGCCGCCACGGCGACCACACCTGCCAGCATGATCCAGATTCTCACCAAACTCGGCTCTGTCTCCATCGACAGCCTTCCCTCCGTAGGAAATCATTCTGCTGTTCAATTCTCTCTCCTGTTCCAGAGTACGCGAAAAGGGGCCTGTTCGACAATCGGGGCCGGCCCTGATTTTGTTGTAAGGTTTTTACTGAAGGGCTTGTAGGGAGTTCCCCTACACGCTTGTAGGGTTTTCCACTACACGCCGCCATCGCCGCGCGCCTCTTGCATTTGCGCGGCCCAAACTCCATGATAGCAACCGTGATCCGCCCTTGGACCATTCTGCTGGCGGCGGCAGTCATCCTGGTGACTGCGCCGGCCGCCCGCGCCCAATCGCCAGCCGCCCGCGCCGCCGACTTTCCCAAAAGCCGCGTCGTCCTGGTGCGGGACACAAACGCCGTCAGCGGGCTCACGGTCGATTCCGCCAGGGTGCGCGCCATGGTTTCCACCGGCATCAGGGCGCTGACGGCGCGCGCCGATGACGCGTCCGCCTGGGCCACCCTCGTGTCCAGCAACGACATGGTCGGAATCAAAATCAACACGCAAGGCGCCCCGCTACAGGCGACCCGGCCGGCGCTGGTCGACGCGATCATCGACGGACTGCGCGCGGCGGGCGTGCCGGGCGCCAACATCGTGGTCTGGGACCGCGACGCGACAAAACTGCGTGCGGCGGGCTACGTCGTCCAGGACCAATCATCGGGCGTGCGCGTCGCCGCCGTCATCCCCGACACGGGCTGGGACCCGAACATCTATTACGAGAGCAAAGTGGTGGGCAGATTGATCTGGGGAGACCTGTTGTTCGGCAAGATGGACGCCGTGCTCAGCACCCAGTCGCACCTGCCGAAGCTGCTGACTCAAACCATCACCAAACTCATCAACGTCCCCGTCCTCCAGGACAACGACGCCTGCGGCCTCGCCGGCTGCCTGTACAACGTTTCCGTGGAAACCGTGGACAACAACCGGCGCTTCGTGGTGTACGGCCAGGGAGAGAACGCCGCCATCCTTTCCATTTGCGCCATGCCCGCCGTCCGCGCCAAGCTGGTGCTCAACATTACGGACGGATTGATCGGCGGCTACGCGGGCGGGCCCATCTTCTCCCCCGAATACTCCTGGCCGTATGGCGGCCTGTACTTCAGCCGCGACGCCGTCGCCAACGACGCGGTCGCGTTGAAATTGCTCGAGACAAAACGCCGGGAAGCCAAAATCTCCGAGATCGGCACGCTGGCCGGCCACATCAGCCTGGCCGGTGAAGTCGGGCTGGGCCAGGCAAACCTGGACCATATCGAATTGATCGAGGCGGCGCCGGGACGCAACTGAGGCGCGCGGCCGGAGACTACGGCTGGTAGAGAATCATCCCCGACTTGTAGCGCACACGGACCGACCCTTCCACCGTCCTGTTGTCGGCGGCGCCGTTGTGGTCGCAGGCGACATGCCACGTGCCGGCCGGTAACATCACGGCGCTGCTCGCGTCATCGGCCGCGTTGACCACCACGCAGACCTGTTTCCAGGTCTCGTCCGCCACGTTGCTGCCGTCCAGTGTGTACATCAGCACGTCCGGATCACCCGCATCGATGAACTTCAACCAGGCCGCGATCTGTTCCTTGGCGCGCAAGCGGAACACGGGATGCGCCTTGCGGATGGCGATGACGTCGCGGATGTAGGTGAACAAATCGTGGTTCTTCTTCTTCAACGACCAATCGATCCCGTTGACCGAGTCGGGCGCGTTGTAGCTGTTGCCCTCGCCGCCCTTGCTGCGGGCAAACTCCTCGCCGGCCTGCAGGAACGGCACCCCCTGGGACGTGAAGAGCAGGAGGTAACCGACCTTCATCATGTCGTTGATCTCCTCGTCGGTCGCGCCGGGCTTGGAGAGCTTGAGCTTGTCATAGCCCGTGTAATTGTCGTGGCAACTGATGAAATTGATCGCCTGCGCGGGCGTCGGCGCCCAGTCCTGCCAGCTCCCCGCCACCCCGTGCCGGAGCTGCTCGGCGTGCGACCCGTCCTGCACGAAACCGGTCGCCGCCTTCTCAAACGGCGAGCCCACCAGCTCGTTGCGCATGGTGTCGTTGAACGCGCCGATGCGCGTGCCGCGGATCGCCCGCTTGTTCGTGGCCTGGACCGGCGCCGCGGGACCGCCCCCGCCCCAGGGTTCGCCGTAGAGCACGATGCTCGGGTTGATCTTGCGCAACTCGCGTTCCGCCTGTTTCATCGTCTGGATGTCGATCAACGCCATCAAATCGAACCGGAACCCGTCGATGCCGTATTCCCGCGCCCAATACGTCAGCGAATCGATAATGTACTTCCGCCCCATCGGGCTTTCGGAGCGGAAATCGTTGCCGCAACCCGACCCGTTCGAGTTCGCGCCGTCGGGCATGAACCGGTAGTAGTACTTCGGCACCAGGAAATTGAACGGCGCGCTGGCGGCGGTGTGGTTGTACACGACGTCCATGATCACGCCGATGCCCCGCTGGTGCAGCGCCTGGATCAGTTGTTTCAATTCGCGGATGCGGCTGTCGTTGTTGATGTCGGTGGCGTACCAGCCTTCGGGCGAATCGTAGGCGGTGGTCACGTACCCCCAGTTGTAATTCGTGCCGGTCTCGTCGTTTTCAAAATCCTGCACCGGCAGCAACTGCACGTGCGTGATGCCCAGCTCCTGCAAATGGTCCAGCCCCGTCTTCAGCGCGGCATCGTCCGGCAAATGCGTGCCCGGTTCGGTAAAGGCAAGATACTGGCCCTTGTGCTGCATGCCCGAGTTCGCGGCGATGGAAAAATCGCGCACGTGGACTTCGTAGACGATCATGTCCGCCGCGGAACTCACCGCCGGCCCGGCCTTGGCCGCGTCCCAGCCGGAAGGATTCGTCTCCGCCAGATCGGTAATGCGCGCCCGCTGGCTGCTGTTGACGGTGTTGATACTGTAAATGTCCAGCACCTCGCGGTCAGGGGACAAATCGTTGCCGTCCAGGCTGTACATATAGAAGCGCCCCTTCAGGTCGCCGGAAACCGTCCCCTCCCAAATGCCTTTCGCCGCCTCCTGCAACTCGTGCGTTTGCCGGCCCTGATCGCCCGTCGCCGCGTCGTAAAGCACGACCTGCACCGCCCGGGCCGTGGGCGCAAACACGCGGAACGTCGTCCCGGCGGGCGCGTAGGTCGCGCCAAGCACCGCGTTGGTGTCGCAGAACAACGCCGGATCATCCAGCACGCCGCGCGGCTCGGTGGCCTGGCTGCCGGCGAAATTCGTGACGCTGACCTGGTAAGTGTGATGGCCGATGTCCAGCGGCCGCGCGGTCTTCAATTCAATGATATTGGACTGTTCCTTGCCCTTCGGCAGGACAAGCGTCGCGTAGGCGAGCGCCACGGGACTCTTTTGTTCATCCATCACCGTGAACGCTTCCGGGACGCAGTCGTTCGCGTCCATCAACCGGGAGACTTCCACCGCCAGGCGGTTGGGCGCGTCGATGTAGGCCGCCACGACCTGCGGGCTGATGTCCGGCAGTTTCGACCAGACCCGGTTGCGCGTGCCGATCAGGTAAATCTCATTGCCCATCGCCGCGTGCCAATACTTGTCGTCGCCGTCCTTGCGGTCCCAACTGGCCGAGAGACGCGGCAGCATGCCGATCTTGTCCGAGTCGCCCTTCAGGCCGTACTCGCCCCGGTCGATTTGATAGACCAGCCCGTAATCGTCCCGGCCGACCTCGTAAATTTCGTTCTGCTCGGGCGTTCGCTTGTAATTGCCGTCCCAGGTCCAGATGCCGACGTTGTCGTAATCGTCGTCGTACCGGTGATAATGGACGGTGATCAGGTTCTCGTCGCGGGAAAGCACCTTGTCCTTCCAGGCCCGCACGTCGTCCAGCGCGACGGCGCTGCCCACTTTCGGCCAGTGCCACGTGTCGCGAAAATACAGGTCGCCAAACGCCGGGTAACACGATTTCATCCCGACCCGGTCGATCGTGACCCACAATTCGTAATCCCCCGCGCTCAGCGACGTCGCCCGGTCCATCGTGCGCAGGACGACCTCCACCGTGCCCGTGGCGGTCATCACGCCCGCGCCGCGCGCGACGATGCGGCCATCGCGTTTCAGCCCGGCGAAAATCCCGCGGCCATCGGTGCCCGGCGGCGGCGTCACTTCGAGCGTGGTGACTTCGATGCCGGTGGCTTCGGGAGGCGGCAGGGAATTGGCAAGAGGGGCGCGCAGGGGGGCCTTTTCACAGGACACGACCGCGCCACTCAACAGCAGCGCCAGCAACGCCGCCGCCCGGCAACACAGCGCCTTGAATAAGTTGCGGTCCATCAATGTTCTTCCTTCTGTTCCAATGGCCGGACATCGTTCGAAAAATCAGACTACCCGCGCGTACACCAGCAGGAACACCAGCACCAGACCGCAGAGCAACACCGCCCCGTTCAGTTGCACGCTGAGCCGGTGCAGCGATTTCCATTCGTCCTCCAGCGCCGGCACGGAGTCCCGGCCCGAAACGACAATGGCGGCCCGCCGGTCGCGCAAGTCATTCATGTGGGGCATCACCGTCTGGCGCAGCCAGAAATCCGTCGTGCCCATCCCCGCCAGCAACAGCAAACTCAAAATCCCCGGCCATTTGCCAAACGCCCCGTCCGCCAGCAACAGCCCCACGGAGATAATCCCCAGGGCCGCGCAGACAATGCCCACGAGATAATATTTCGAAAAGATCTTGCGGATCAGCATCCCGGCGTCCTCGGGTTTCAATGTCTTGAACACCGTCGGCGCCACCACGAAACTGAAAAACACAATGCTGCCGATCCAGACCGCCAATGTGAGTAGGTACAACCACTTCGTCGCCTGCGTCATATACGTTATCCCGAATGATCGCGCGCACGATACGGGAAAACTATCTCCTTTACAAGCGCCGCGTCACCGCTAGGCTTCTGCCGTCTCAAAGGATTTTGCCGTCGCGAGACACTTTGTAGCCGCGAGCCTGCTCGCGGCCCTGGCGACGGCGATTGACCAAGAAGCCGCGAGCAGGCTCGCGGCTACAAGGCGGACAAGGCAGACATTGGCAAATATGACCACGCAACTCCCTCTGCGCTGGGGCATCCTCGGCACGGGCCGGATCCTCGCCAAATTGATGGGCGGGTTCCAACTGGCGCGCGGCGCCGCGCTCACGGCCATCGCCAGCCGCGACCCCGGCCGCGCCGCCGACCGCGCCCGTGAACTCGGCATCCCGAAAGCGCACGGCAGTTACCAGGCGTTGCTGGACGACCCGGAAATCGACATCGTCCTCAACTCGCTGCACAACGGTCTGCATTGCGAATGGACCATCGCCGCGCTGGCCGCCGGCAAACACGTGCTCTGCGAAAAACCCCTCGCTTGCACGGCCGACGAAGCCGACCGCATGTTCGCCGCCGCCGCCAAACATCGCCGCTGGCTGATGGAAGGGTTCATGTACCGGTTCCACCCCCAAATCGCCGAAGTCTGCCGCCGGATTTCTACAGGCGAACTCGGCGAGGTGATCCACATCCGCGCCCATTACCTCGGCCAGGGCCGCGAACGCAAAAACCTCCGTTACCGGCGCGACACGGGCGGCGGCGCGTTGCTCGATCTCGGCTGTTATTGCGTCAACCTCGCCCGCCTCATCGCCCGCCTCATCGCCGGCCGCGAACCACACCAAGTTCTTGCCCACGCAAGGTTCGACCCGGAAACCGGCATCGACATGACTCTTGCCGGCACCCTGGAATTCGACAAAGGCCTGACCGCCCACATCGGCTGCAGCTTCGAATCCGAAGGCGTCTTCGGTGCTGAGATCATCGGCACCGAAGCAAAAATTTTCGTCCCCCACCCCTGGCTCCCCCCCGCCTGGCCCGCCGAATTCACCATCACCCGCCGCGGCGCCGCCGAAACGGTGCGCGTCGAAGACCAGCAAACCCCCAAACATTTCCTCGCCCCCTTCGCTTTGGAGATCGAACACCTCACCCACTGCGCCCGCGCCAACACCGCCCCCGTCTTTCCGCCCAATTGCGACGCCGAGCGCGACTCCCGCGCCCAGGCAAAAGTACACGACGCGCTATTAGAGTCCGCCCGAAGCGGTGCCGCCGTTGGCCTCTAGCCACAGATTCACACGGATGCACACGGATTTTTGCAATCACAACACCACACCCCACTCGCCGTCTCCGAACTGTAGGCCGGGTCACCTGACCCGGCGTTCTTGTCGTTGGTAGGGCGCGCTCGCCGAGCGCGCCGCTGCCGTCTCCGCTGTAGCCGCGCTTGTTAGCCGAGTTGGACGAGACGCGGCGCTGTCGTGTGCGCCGCAACCGCGGCTCCCCGCCCCACGCTGTCATGCCGAGCTTGTCGAGGCATCTCTGTCGTTCGGCGCGGTACGGAAGAGCCCCCTCGACAAGCTCGGGGTGACAAAATTGAGCGCCTATCCAACCCGCACTGGCGGAGACAGCGGATCTGTGCTACCGTAGCCGCAATGATATATGCAGACGGCATAGCATCAGCGGCGGAGCAACGCGGGCAACCGCCGCGCTTAACAATCGCGGCTACAGGCGGAGGCGGCTTGGGCCAAGCCGCCCTACTAACAGCCGGATCGCCGGGCCGGTCGACCCGGTGTGCCAATCTGGCTCAATTTGCCTACGGCGGACCGGTCAAACCTAGTCCGACCCAGTCAAACCTAGTCAAACCTAGTCAAACCATAATTTTTTCAGGTCCGTCAGCGCCAAGACCTTGGTTGACAATCTCTTACGTAATTTCTGACCCCGAATCCGATTTGGGGCAAATCCGCGTATCTCCTAGAGCCCTTCGTGACCTTCGTGCCTTCGTGGTGAGATTCCCACGTCTGGACGGCCCATCCACCTTCGCATGGCCTTCCGCCTACGCTTGGCCCATGGCGGACAGGTCGACGGACAGGTCGCACCTGGTCAAACCTGGTCCAACCCTAATTTTTCCCAAAAGCGCCGAGACTGGTCAAAAAAACACCAGTGAAGACGGATCGGTCGTTGGTAGCAACTGTCTTTTCATGTGGGTTGGAATTCTGGGGTTTTGAGCAGGTGATTGAGCAGGATGATGAGCTTGCGCATCACGGCCACCAGCGCCACCTTCGGCGCTTTGCCTGCGGCGCGCAGTCGTTGATAGAACTGCTTGAATCGAGGGTTGGAATAGGCCGCGACCAGGGCAGCCATGTACAATGCCCGCCGTGGCACGGCCCGGCCGCCTCCGATGAGCCGGTGGCCCCGACGAGGCCCACTGTCACGATTCAACGGCGCTACTCCGGCCAAGGCGGCTGCTTGCCGGCGATTGAGCGTGCCCAATTCCGGCATGCTGGCCAGCAACACGACAGCCGTAATGTGGCCCACACCGCCGACCTGACACAGCCGCGCTACCTTTTGGGCCAGCAGGGGCTGGGCTTGGACCAACTCGGCAATCCAGGTTTGGAGTTGTTGGAGCTGGCGATCCAGTCCCAGCAGATGACGACGCACCTGGCGGCGAAGCGCCGGGTGGACGGTGTGCTCCAAGCGGTTGTGTTCGGCTGTGCGCAACTGCTGGACTTGCTGGCGGCGCGCCACCAATTCGGCCAATTGACGTTGGGCCAGGCTGGCAACGGCCGTGGCCGAGGGCTGCAGCCGTTGACCGAACTCAGCCAGAACCTGCGCATCGATGCGGTCGGTTTTGGCCAACCGGCCTTGCGCGCGGGCGAAATCGCGGGCTTGGCGTGGATTGACGACACTGACGGGGATGGCCGCCTGCTGCAGCGCCACGACGGCAGCGCGTTCATAACCGCCGGTGGCTTCACAGACGACCTGGACCGGGCCGAGTGGGCGCAACCAGCGCAACAAGGCGCGATGGCCCTTGGCGTCATTGGGCAGGTGGCGGCGCTGCGTTTGGGCGGAGCCCAAGGCACACAGATCCAGCGTGGCTTTGGCAACATCCATTCCGACATAGACGAGGGGCGATGACATTGGTTAGACTCCTCCTTGCGATGCGAGCAGGTCGCGGCGCCCAGGGGGCCGGTGACCGCTCTGGCAACTGTTCGAGTTTAGCAACAGAAAGCGCGGACGGATCTGGCTACCAACGGGCAGGCGTGAACCGAACCGAGGGCGACTACGATCTCGTCCGCGCCGCGCCCTTGGGGGGCATGCCCCCCAAGGGCCGCTCTGCTGCTCCCACTCCTGTGGGAAACCAAAGGCGAGAATACCACCATTTGAAGATACAAGGGCGGCTTGGCCCAAGCCGCCGCTGTCTTGCGTCCGGCTCGAACGGCGCGTTCAGCGAACGCGCCCTACCAACGACCCGTGCCAGGACGCCGGATTTCAAATCATGACAACCAGCCCGCATCCCCCTCCCCGCCGGGCGTTTAAATCCTTGACTGAGGGTCTGTGGGACATAGAATGCGGATCAAGGAGGCTTTAGATTTTTGTGACTACGATTACCGCCATTCAAGCCCGCGAGATCCTCGATTCGCGCGGGAATCCAACCATCGAAGTGGACGTGGAACTTTCCGGGGGCGCGGTCGGCCGCGCCGCGGTGCCCAGCGGCGCCAGCACGGGCGAGCACGAAGCCTGGGAATTGCGCGACGGCGACAAGAAACGTTACCTCGGCAAGGGCGTCACGAAGGCCGTGGCGAACGTGAACGGCAAAATTTTTTCGGAACTCGAAGGCCGTGACGCGCTGGACCAGGTGGGCATCGACCGCACGTTGATCGCGCTGGACGGCACGCCGAACAAAGCCAAGCTCGGCGCCAACGCGCTGCTGGGCGTTTCGTTGGCCACGGCGCACGCCGCGGCGGCGCAATTGGGCCTGGACCTGTTCCGCTACATCGGCGGCGCCAACGCGAAAGTGTTGCCGGTGCCGATGATGAACATTTTGAACGGCGGCGCGCACAGCGATGCGCCGATCGATTTGCAGGAATTCATGATCGTGCCGAAGGGCGCGGAGAGTTTTCGCGAGGCGTTGCGGATGGGCGTGGAGGTGTTCCACGCGCTGAAGGGCGTGCTGAAGGCCAACAAACTCAGCACGGCCGTCGGCGACGAAGGCGGGTTTGCGCCCGCGCTGAAGAGCAACGAACACGCGCTGGAGGTCGTCGTCGAGGCGATCACCAAGGCCGGCTACAAGCCGGGCAAAGACGTGTTCATCGCGCTCGATCCGGCGTCCAGCGAGTTCTACGACAAGGCGTCCGGAAAATACGTGTTCAAAAAGTCCGACGGCTCCAAACGCAGCGCGTCGCAGATGGTGGATTTTTATGAAAAGCTGGTCCGCAAATACCCGATCATCTCCATCGAAGACGGGTTGGCGGAAAATGATTGGAACGGCTGGTCGGAATTGACGAAGCGGCTCGGCGGAAAACTGCAGCTCGTGGGCGACGATTTGTTCGTGACCAACACGAAGTTCCTCAAGAAAGGCATCGACGCCGGCGTGGCCAATTCGATCCTGGTGAAAGTCAACCAGATCGGCACGCTGACCGAGACCCTGGACGCGATTGAGATGGCCAAGGAAGCGGGTTACACCGCCGTGATCAGCCATCGTTCGGGCGAGACGGAAGACACGACCATCGCCGACATCGCCGTGGCGACCAATGCCGGCCAGATCAAGACCGGTTCGCTCTGCCGCACCGACCGCGTCTGCAAATACAATCAATTGTTGCGCATCGAAGAAATCCTCGGCGAGAACGCCGTTTATGGAGGCAAACTCTAACCGATGAATTGGCAGACTGTCTGGGAACGGTTGCAATCGCTCGGCTTCCTGGTGTTCGCCGGCATCGTGGGACTCGGGGCGGCGCTGCTGTTTCTGCCCATTCTCCAGCATCGCCATTCCATGCAACTGGAGATCTCGCGCCTGGACCAGGAAATCGCCAAGCAGGACACGCTCGAAGCGCAGCAGCGGACGGAAATCGACGCGCTGAAGACGGACCCCGGTTACGTCGAACGCACCGCGCGGGACAAGTTGAACCTGGCGCGTCCCAACGAAGTGATTTTCCATTTCGAGCCTGTGCCGCCCGCGCCCGTGGCGGCCCGCTAAACGAGTACTTGACGAACCGCCCCCCGGCGTCTATGGTGCGGCACGCTTTTGACTGCGGGGTGGAGCAGCCCGGTAGCTCGTCAGGCTCATAACCTGAAGGTCGTGGGTTCAAATCCCACCCCCGCTACCAATTACAAGGGCCAGAACAAGCGTTCTGGCCCTTATTTTTCAAGCCTTCTATGGCATCTCACCAATTTGACCCCCGTTTGATGAAACAAGGCGGACATTGTGAAAGTTGACGAACAAAAACCAACAAAACCACCAACCGGAACCTTCAGACGTTGGGCCTGAAGAATTCGATGACTGCAATGCGTTGGTGGTTTCGTTGGTGGTCCTCGACCGGATCGGGAATGCCGCGACTTCTTCTGGCCGGCAATTTCCGCAATTACCATGAGGTCGCTCTGGTCGCCCTGGTCGCCCTGAGCGGGGGAAACTACATGTCATGGGTGAACGAGTAACGGACTATGCTGCCACAAGGGGGGAATCTCGGTGTCTACGCGAATCTAGCCGCTGGGTCGCGTCATTAAGGTCCGGGCCGACTTTACTGCGGCACAATCTCTGTCCAGCGGCGATAGCCTCCAAGTCGGCGCGCCGAAGTCGAAAACTACCAGGGAGCACTTCAACTTTCTGCAACCGCCCCGTCTTGATCATTCGCCAGAGGGTTGCGCGGCTGACACCCAAGAACTTCGCGGACGCCGACATGCCCAAGAGCAGAGGGCCTTGGTGTACCGGCATCTGTTCGGGGATGCGCCGTTGCAGAATCCCATCGATCGCTTCCAACTGCTCCGGTGAGGCGTCTAGCAGTTTCTTCAATCTCTCATCCGTATTCATCTGCTCACCATCCCGTTTACTTAACCGTTCCTGAGCGCGTCTTGGTGCCACCCGAATCATTAGTACCCTGGCGTTCGCTGACGTTGATGCTCGTGACCCAAGAGTGATCGTCATCCGCCTGTGAGCCGTAGCGGCTGGGCAATTCCCTCACCCAATCCACGGCGGACTTCTGAAGTGCCAACGCCATTTCCCGCAACTGTTTTCCGGTAATGTGAATTTCGTGCGTGTCTAGGACGACGTGGAGCGTTTCGTGATCATTTCCGGACTCGAATCGTACAAAGGCGAGGCGACGGTAAGGAAACACATAGAGGTTTCCGTCAGCCAACTCCACTCGCAGAGCCTGCGCCTGATAGTCTTTATTCCAGCAAGGACGGCTCGGACGATTCTGGTCGTGGCCGGGTTTCGTAATCATACCTTGACCCCTCTGGTTTGTTGTTCCACGACCGGCCCTTGCAGCATGCCGTAGCAGTCGAGCCTTTGGAGATGGCCTTGCTTCGCCAGATCAATCGCCAATTCACGGTTCCCGGAACGCAGGATGTTCTCGCGCAGTTGGGCCTTGTCGCTGGTGAAGATGGTGATTCCTTTGCGCCCCCGGGAAATGGTCACATACCATTGCTGTTGGTTCGTGGCGGCCTTGATGGCGGAATCGGAGAACAAGACGTGATCGACCGTTTTGCCCTGCGACGCATAAGACGTGATGGCAAAGCCGCGCACGAATTGCCGGTAATCTTTCCACAGAACCCGTCCGTCGGTCAGTGTGATTCGCCCGTCGGCGCCGACCTTCTTCACCGTGACCAGTTCGCCATTGGCAAGGCGCTGGCCTGCTCGTGTCTTCGCGTTGGCCTTCAGTTGCAGGCGGTCGCCGGCCGCCAACATGAGTTCCTTGGGCTGGCACACGGTGAGCCGCTCCGCAAACCGGAACGGGACGGTGCGAGTCTTGTCCCCATTCTTCAGAAGAATGCCCTTGTCGGTGATGTCCACGAGTTGACAAACCTGGCCTCTGTCCCATCCGGCTGCGCTGCGGTTCAACACGATCACCGTATCCTCTTTGTAGAACCGCCGATCCCGTTTTTGGGCTTCGGTCAAATCGACCGTCTCCAGCGCGGTCACAGCCCGGTCTTCGGCACCGAGGAGGCCGCGCGATTTCAGCGCGGCGCGCACTTGCTCATTGACCCGGTGGATCTCCGACCAGGTCTGTGAGACCACGACCACAGACGAACGCTGCTCGGCCAACGCGAGGTAGCTTTGAGCAAGACGCTGTTCCTGGTCGGATGGCGAACACACCACGATGGCTCCCTGGCGATCCAACCGATTGAATGATGCGTCGAGATTGCCTGCCGACGCTTCTTTGACGGCTTCCTTGTATTGCGCAATCTGCTCGCGTTCGGCGCGTGTCTTCGCCCGGGCCGGGTCCTGGCGCCGAATCTCGGTGAGTTCGATGGCCCGCAATGTTGAATACTTCTCAATGGCGCGCAGCGCATCCGACGCTTCCACCGCGCCGTGCTGGCGGGTGTCGCCGGAGAGGATCACCCGGCCTTGGTTGGCTCGCACCAAGCTCAAGAGCTGGTGCATTTGCCGGCCACCGATCTGTCCGGCTTCATCGACCAATATCACGCCGCCGTGAGGCAAGCTGCCGCGAGCGAGAAACGCACTGACAGTCTGCGCACCATGAAAGCCGTCCTTTTCCAGGTCCATGACCTGTTGCCGTTGCGGGGCGATGACCGTGACCGCGCGCCCGGCCTGTTGGAGTGCGCCATACACTTCCCGCAATGTGTAACTCTTGCCCGTGCCGGCCCCACCGCGAAACAGGGTGACAAAGTCGCGCGACCGGAGGATTTGCTCGACAGCTTGGCGTTGCTCGGCATCCAGGTTTGCATTCTGGATCGAATGGCCGGAGCAGTACGGGCCGAATCGGCCAATGCCGTCTTTGGCCATGCACACCATGTCCCATTCCCGTCGCAGCAGTTCTTTCGTTGTGACCTTCCCAGGATGCTTTTCATCCCGCAGATAGCCGCGTTGACGGGTCACGGCCTGAACATCGGCCAGTCCGATGCTCTGCCCGCGCACGTGCTCCAACGCGTGCCGCCACAGTTCGTGCTCATGCACCACTGACCGGCGTTCCAGCAAGTGTTCCTCAGCCCAAGAGACAGCCTGCTTGGCGAGAATCTCGCTGGACACGGCCGGTGCGGTTTGCCTGCTAGTCAGATGACGCAGGGATGTTTCTTCTTCGGGAGTTAATTGCATCTCCCAAGTGGCTTGGAGTTCAGGCAGACTGATGTTCCGAATCTTGCGGGCGCGCTCTTTGTGGGCGATGTACTCGCGGATCGCCGCGATGTTGCCGTTGGCCTTCTGCGGCTCCCGTTCCAACAGTTCGCGCGTTTTCCGGTCGATCTCCTGGTGACGTTTGGAAAACTTCTCGATCAACGAGGGAGCAATCCCCTTGATTTCAAAATCCCCCCGGGGCTTGTTGTCGATCTCGTAGCCGGACCGGCGCAACTCACGGGCCAACTCGTGGTAGTAGAGACCCTCGATGAACTTGATGGCCACCAACATCTCGTAATTCTCCAAGGCCTTCCACTGGTTCTCGACCGGGTCGTGGGTGGCATTGAACAGGATGCAGTGACTGTGCAAATGCGGGTCCAGAGCGCGCGAGGTCTCGTGCCGAAATACGGCGGCGACGATATTTCCCGTGGTGCGGGCCGTACACTGCCCATTCTTGCGCACGCGCGTTGCGGCGAACGACTCCAATTGACTGAGCGCGGCAGTGACCGCTTGCTCATGCGCCTCGACAATGCGCGGATCATGGCCCACCAAGGCGGCGATGGACACGGATTTGGGCGGGGAGAACGTGAAATCGTAGAACACGCGGCGATTGGCGCTTTGATGTTCGGCGCCATCCGCTCCCACCTCGCGGCGGGTGGTTTTGTGCCGCAAGGTGAGTCGTTGGCCGGTCTGCGGATGAAGATTCTCGCACAGGCGCACGAACTCGTCGTTGTGTGTGTCTCCAGACAATCCGAGCGCCTCCGCGCCTTTGCCGATCCACTGGCCCGCGACGGCTTGACTCTCCGAGTAGTAATCGCCAACAGAGAGGTGCTCTCGGAAATACTTCTCGGCATCCTGCAAACTGTATTGTGCTTTGGTCACGAGCATGACAGAGAGATTACGGTGGCCGGGGCGGACTGCGTTAGCGAGCAGCGGGCGAGATCGCGCTGGTTAAGGCCGATTGTGAGAGATAGTCGCCCGGCGGTTCAATCCGCGCGTTGTACGCCTTCGTCTTGCGGGCATTCCTTGTTTGCCAGTGCCGCACGATGGTATCGGTGGCGCGGGCCAGCCACTGGGCATCGCCTCGAAGTACTGTCAGTGTTGTCGTGGCAAAATATTTGATGGCTGTGATCGGCGGATGCCCCAAAGGTTTCAGCAGTCCCGCGCGGACGAGAATGGGAATGTCATGCACGGCGAAGCCTAGGTACCAGGCAGTTTCCTGCGCGTCCATGCGGGCGGGCGGAGTCCTGCACACCAACAGGAAGTCTTTTCGCTCATTGTTCATATCAAGGGTCCTTCAACGTATAACGTGGCTCTTTTCAGTCTAAAATCGGTACACTCTACGCCAAGAGAAGCGTGGGCATGTGTAGCTGCTACACGAATGAGTGCCATCCAGAGCAGGCGATGAGAGGGCGAGCGTGAACTGTTACGCGCCAACCGGTGGCGGAGCGAGCTGCGGTCACAGGTGGAAGCGTAAGGGCAACAGGGACGCTCTTACCTTGACGGCGCGAGCGGAGCCATATAATTGGGGCGCGAAGGCACGCCGCCCATTCCGTTCAGAGCGGGTAGCGCGACTTCGCCGATGATCGAAAGGATGTGGACACGAACCAGTGTGCAAGAGCGGTCGGTGCCGGTGGACGAAGCGGCAGGCGGAACGGACGCATAGTCGTTCCCGCTGGACGCGACGGAAGACGGCACGGACCGCTGGTGAACCAGCAACGTCGCGGCGCGTGCCAGAGGCAGCGTAACGAAATGAGTGGAGCTGGCCACTGGCACGGGCCAGCGCGGCGACCGGGTCGGTCAACGGGCGATGCGCATACCGAGCACAATCCCGAATGTAAATACCGCAGCCAGTATCAGGATAACGCAGAACCATTCCTGTTGCGTGTACCCGTTCCTGATCTCGATAACTCTTTCCATCAGTCGGTCGCGTTCGGTCATGAAGTCAGTCCGCGCTTTTTGCCACTCGGCGACTCCGGCTTCCAACTGATTTTGGATGCGCTTGGCGGTTGCTTCTGTGTGCGTCAATTCGACGCGCATTTCGGCCACGATCTTCCTCGCAGTCTCTGTGTGCCTGATGACGATCTGTTCCAGCGTCCCGGTCCGGACGGCCACACCGTCGGTGAAGTCATGAAAGGCTGTGGCAGTTTGGCGTTGATGTTCGGCGAAGGCTTGATCCAGTTGCTGACGGGCCGCAGCCAATTGCTGCGGCATTCGCGCTGCCACGCGCCACTGTGCACGGGTCAGCAAGGTGAGTTGAACGGGAAACGAATCCTCGTCTCCCTGGCACCATTCGGACAGGATCTTTCGTAGTTGTTTGGCTTCCTGGGGTGAAGCTCCCTCACAGAGCGCATCGAAATTCGTCTCGTCCATGACTAGTCTCCAAAGTTGAGTTCCGGACTCGGTTCCGCCGCGGGTGACGCCATCGTTGGCGCGGATTTGTGTTTGGGAATCAACGCCGTGGGCAACAGCAGATCGGCAATCGCGTCGTATTGCTGGAACATCCGCATCATGGCCCACTGCATCTCGCCGGCCAACAACCGTTCCAAGTGACCGGCCTCCACGCGCGACAGTTCGGCAAAGCTCAGGCCGTGCTTGGCAATGGCCTCGGCCTTTTCCGCCGCCAGCAGTGTGGTGGATGTGAGGGTCGGCAGGGTGATGGAGTGCGCGCCGAAGGCGATCATCTCCTCTTCCAACTGTGACCCACGGAACAAATCGCCCCGCGCTTTCGCCGGGTTGTGGACGATGATGTAATCCGCACGGTCACCAGCCCGGAGGAACAACTGCCCGACGTTGGTCATGCTCTCGGTATCATCGGTGGGGAACAGAAAGAATGTCAGCCGCACGCCTTGTTCGGCACAAACTTCCAGGACTTGCAGTTCCTCCAGTGCGCTGAGGATGAGTGCATCGGCTTGCGCGCGGGTGTCGATGATGTGGACGGGGGCGGTGTCCTTGAGCACGCGGCGGAACAAGCGGAGCAACTCCGTCTTGCTCTCCTGCTGGTTGCCCAGTGGATACGACCGGACTGCCTCGGGGTGGCGGTTGGCAAAGGTATGATGACGATCATCGAGGTCGGAGCCGTTCCATGCGATGCCGAGTCGGTCAAGCCAGGCCGTACGGAATTCGGCCTCAAAGCTCTTGCCAAGATTGCCTTTTGATTGAGGATTCAAGTGAATGCGTTGAGTGATGTTCATAATGTCGAGGGATCGTTGAGATTGATGTTGTTGGGGTTCGGTTGCCGAAACGGGCGCGCCACCGGAATGGCTGCGAGCAGGGGTTTCCGTTGCGTTGTGGTTCCCGGTCGCGGAGAAACCTGCGTCTTTGGAGAAGGCGCGTCTCTTTCCCAATGTGGCCGCGCGCAGCGTCTCAAGTATCGGCGATAGAACCCATGTACGCCCTGAAACGTAATGGGGCAGCTTTTCTCGCTGCGAAGCTGCTCGGCGATTTTCCTCCAGGTCTTGCGTTGTCGCCGTTGCTGGCGGATGAATTCAACGTGAGGATCGAGCCGGCTGTGAAATGCCGGACCGCCGCCAGTTTTTCCCCGTTTCTCCAGATTCGGGCTGGGTGTGGCTTCCGAATTCATCGGCAACGAGACTACGGCAGATCGTGCTCCATGCGTTAGCGAGCAGTGGGCGAGTTACGCCCGGCGGTGGTGGAGTTGATGTGAGTGGCCAGCGAATCACGCCGGGTTGACAGGCGTTGACGATGTCCACACGTGTCAACAGATTCTGTAGCTGCCGAAGTCGTTATCGGGAATGCGCCGTCGGCATTCGTTTTCCGGGCATTCTTGAATCGCCAGTGCTCAACAATGACATCGGATGCGCGGGTCAACCACTTCACGTCCTGGTGCAGCTCCGTCAGTGTCGCGGTGGAGAAGTATTTGACCCCATTGGCGGGTGGGCTACCAAGCGGTCTGAGCAACCCGTTGGCAACCAGAATGGGAATTTCATGGGGGCCGAATCCCAAGTACCAAGCCGCTTCCTCGGCAGTCAGCCGTGCCGGAGTCGCCTTCAGATTCAGGAATTGTTCCCGTTGCGGGTTCATGGTCTCAAACCCCAATGCCCCGCGCATGACGGGTCGTTTGACGCACCGGCTCCATTACCGTCAGTGACTCGCCCACCGCCAGCAGGCAGCGCTCGGAGATGGCCCGCATGACCCTACCCGGATTGTGTTCCGGGAATTGCTCAAATGCGACGCATTGTGCCTTGGATACAAGATTGCTGGCCATGAACCGCAGGGTGTGCTGCGCCCAGCCCGCGTACTCGCTCACCAAGTGCCCTGCGTCGGCGCTTTTGAGCAGAATCTCACCCTGGCCGTTCGCCTTGGCATACGCGGACTCCGCTGGGAACCACTGAATGATGGCGAACTCGTTCTCCGTTGGGTGGCGACACAGGAGGATTACGCTCTTTGGCAACGTCAGCAATTGAGCCTGCCTCTGCCATTCAATCCCCTCGGCTGTGATGGTGGCAACTGTGTCAGGTGAACTGGACAGTTGCTCCAGGATGGTGTGCGGGAGTTTGTCCACCTCCCGCTGCATCTGCCGCAACTCGTCGAACTCGGGCGAGATGACCTCGAATGCCGCCGTGTATGCTTTCAGTTGACCGGGGCTCAACCGCACGGTCGAGCCAGGCACGATGGACCCAACAACTTGACCCTTGCGTTTAAGCATGGATTACCGGCCTTTCTCTATCAGCCTGATCAACTCGCCTTTCGGCACCATGATCTCACCCAAGGGCGACCGCGCGGGTTTCAATTTGCCGCGCTGGATGAGGCCCAGAATTGTGAACGAGTCCACGCCAATTGTGTAGGCAGCCTCGCTGACGGTCAATTGGACTGATGTCAATGCGATCGTGTTGCCGGTAGATGGCTGAGTCTGTTGCCGTTCTTCATTCATGATTGGCGGTGATGATGCCGTGGCTTCCTTTGCGGGCTGTTCGCAAGCGCGAACAATTTCCTCGGAATTATTGTTGTCACCCGCGAAATCGGTTTGGGTCCTTCGTTCATCATGGGTGACAGGAATACCACAGGTTCCCTTCCTAATTGTTCCCAAATGGGAACGACTTTTTAGAGCTGCTGTGCGGGTAGAAAAGTGTTGAGCGGTGTTGACTTTGTCAACGCATGTCAGCAGTTGTCAACAGTTTGCGGGTAACGGCCCTGCGCATTGTGCGTGGAACCCTAACCACGTTAGGAGTTGGGCGTCCCTACGAAAATCACACGCATAGTGTGAAGCATGCTAGGTGGCCACGGTTCATTTCCTGTCCAAACGTTATGCCGATCTCGACCGCAGGAGGCCCTTCGTCGTCTCCATCATCATCACCTCGATCAGCAGAAGCTCGTCGTGGTGTGGGACTGGACAAGGCAGCTTCGCCGGCGCGAAGTCTTAGAAAGCCGCAGACCGAGGCGCGCTGCTGGTTACTCTATTTCGAGAGGTACTTGGCCCACCACTCGAAGTCAGGGTGACCGACCTTGGGGCAGTATTTCGCGCGACTAAAAATATGTGCAAGAACTTCGCTCAAATCATTATCTGAAATTGAACGCTTGTTTTGCCAATGCTTGAGCAGCTCACAAGTTGACCACAATTCGATTTTCAACCCCTGACGCTGAATAATGGTCCGTGCTTTTTTGTCGTCGGTGGCAAGAGCTAGATGGCGTGCCTCTGCAATTGCAACGGACTCTGCCTCCCCGTCATCAAGGCTGAGAGCTATTTCGATGTACCGTAGTTTTTCGACTTCGCTCTCAACTGAAAGAACTTCCAAGATTCCACGGTCGATGAACTTTTGCAGGTCAATTCTTTCTCGCTCGCCCGTTTCAGCATGACGCAAATACAATGCCTCTTGAGCGACGACGGACGTTATTGCAAATCGGAAGCCACATCCACTAGCAATGTCCTCAAATCGCCCGCTTGCCAGCAGGTTAATCAGGACGCAAGCATCTTGGATGACAATTGAAGCCATGCCGGGTGATCTTATTCTGCCGAAACCGGCGATTCCAGATCTACCGGGATGACTGAAAATCCTTCTCCATCTTCCGCAACTACTAGACTATCGAGTTCCTCCATGATTGCGCGGGTGCTTACAATGTCAGTGCGGAATTTCTTCGCCAGTTGGTTTTCGGAAAGCTCGCCCTTCTCAAAGGCCGCTTTGGCAAGCAGGAGATATCGAACTGGCCACTCTGAATGACGCCGGTCTGAACGCAATAGGCCAAGGGTTTGACGGGCTTTGTCCGGTTTGAAATCGCCCGCCTTCAGGCGATCCCAACTCCCTGCCTGAATTCGTTTCAAGTTTTCAAGTCGCAAGCACATGGCTTGAACCGAAACCCCAAAATAATCTGCCAACGTAACAAGGTCTGCAATGGTGATACGTTCTTTTCTGGACATCTCGACTTCAGACAACCGGCGGTTTACGCCGTTGCGAGGCATGAGAAAGTTTGCAGCAAAACTGTCAGCAAAGCGTTCAGATCGATGTTTTCCCCAACGCCCTTTTTGCATTATGTCCACGTCTGCGTAAAACCGGGTAGTCAAGAAATGACCGTATTCGTGTCCCAGGGACCAATTCCCACGATACCACGGCTGGCGTATGTTCACACCAATGCAGCCACCCAAGCGGTCGTTGTAGCCGAAAATACCTGCGATAAACGGAGGCATTTCAAAAAAGAACACTCGAAGCCCCACACCTTCTTCAAACACTGCGCGCAAATCGCTGATTGGGGCGTCTCCGAGTCCCAGACGATTCCGCTCTTCCTGAGCAACATCCTCTGCGAATTGTTCCGGACTAATCCGCGAGTCTTCCAAAGGATATTGTTTTGGGTAGTCTTGTGGCAATGGCGCATTACACATGCGCTCCAGCTCAAGGTAGTCCTCTGCGCGCGACTCTAATTCGTGGCAAGCCTGAAAGAATTTGTCTTCGGGAAAAGGCGTTTCCAACTGACTATTGGGTAGGGCGGCCCGAAATTGCGGCGTCAGCGCCTCCGTAAAAGCGCTTTGCTTCACCAATTCCGATACGTTGCGTGCATAGCATCTAGCGAAAGCTAGAAGCTCATCAGCGGTGACGCGGCGTTCGCCCTTCTCGATCGCTACCACAGTCGTTCTAACAAAACCAAGGTTGTCAGCGACTGCCTCTTGCGTGAGACCGAGCGCGCGGCGCGCACTCTTTAGGCGTTCACCGAGAATCTTTGGGTCGATCTTTTCTAGGATATTCTCAGACATGGGGTTCTCTGACTGTTAAGTTAGGCTGCAACTAAATAGCGATCCAGCGCAGCACGACCACTGAAAGCTTTCCATTCAGCCACCTGGTTCCGTAGTAGTTGTATCAAAGCCTCGCGAACATCCTGCTCGCTTTGATCGTTGGGTTTTAACGCACTTTCCACTTCAAACAGTTCTGGAAACTCAAGTGCGAGCGCTTGCCAAGGGTTTTTGTCATTGAGTGCCTTGTCGAGTGCAGAAGCCTGTCCTTCGTAATGTGCCAAGACGCTGGCAGCAGAATCGCTCGGAATAAATAAAGGCGATTTTACATCCCGTACGTAGCCCTGTCCCAAATCATAATCATCCAGATCTGCCGCCTCGATGGACAAACGACGAAGTATACAGGAGGCGCAGGTGCCGCATTGCGGGCGTCCCTCGCGCCAGTCTGGGAAACGATCACACGAGAACGTTTCCGCCAAAGTGATACCAAACTCGTCAATGTGTGCATGACGTAGAGCTTGAGCCTTCGTCAAAAACAAGAATGGATTCTGAATTCTGAACGGCCTGCCACTGATTATCTCAACAACTCTTTCCATCGCGCGATGAAACGCGGGGTTGGCCGCTTTGCTCGTTTCAATCCCAATCTGAGTCGCGTCGAACGGCAAATTGAGTGCGCCGAAGCCGTTTTCATACATATACAGTTCATTCGTTCCCGCATGTAGGGCAGTGATAGCGCCCAGGGTGATATGCATGAAGGCGCGGCTTCTTTGGCTTCCCTCCAAGGTGTTGTCTCGAATCTTTTTTTCTTTTAGCCCATACCCAATCTGCAGATGCCGAACGTTCTTGTTGCTGCGATTTCGCAGTAAAGAAGACATTTGTTGGCGTTGTCCGGCCTCCATTCGTCCATGCGTGACCCCTGAAACGAACACATGCTTCAATGCTGGGTTTTGCAATTGCAGGGCCACCCCTGCAAACGAATCCAAACCTCCGCTAAACAATGCCACGCGCACTGGGCCAAGGATCGGTTCCGTAATCAGAAACTCTTGAGTGCATGATGACAATGGCGTATTGCATTTGGTGAATACAAATTGCCAATCATCCTCGGTTAAAATCCACAGTGCATCCCTTAACACCTTCTGGGTATCGGCTGATTGCCAGAAGGGCAAATCGAGAATGGCAACCTGTAGATGAATCTTCCTTCGCCGGTGGGCAAAATCTTTACGGAGACGTGGATCGCGTCTCGGTGAAAATCGGTCGGCAATGTAAATTGCCATGGCGAGTTCCGCCCAATCGGCAAACCGCTCTGATAGGCGCTGCAAAAATGCCCCGGCAATGTATCCATAGTTGGAAAAATATTCTTGCCCGTAGAAATTCTGTTCTCCATTTGGCAGTGCCGGCACAGTGCGCTGGACTCCAGAAGGACCGAAATTGAAAACGTACTCGGGACAAATGTGATGGGTGAAGGAAGGCTTCATTTCACTTCAACTCCTCGTTCAAGCCTTCAGGCGTATGTTGGATCGCTTTCCCGTGTTCAGAGCTGCGCTTTGGCAATTTGCCTTCGCGTGATTGCATGGCCGAGTAGATCAATTTCGACACTTCGGGAATGGCTTGCTGACAAGCATCCGCAGCCATTTTATCGTAGGCTTCGCGTGAGAATCCGCCATTCTTCATGACATTTGCGCGAAAACTGTCCCATCCGAACCGGTGCAGCCAAAAATCTCCCACAGCATCACAGCACTCGCCTTCAAAACTTTGCTTCGACGGACAAGTGCTTTTCCCCGCAAGAATCTTGAGCGCCACTCGTCGGATTACTTTAGAAACGTCAACTGCAGAAGGAGCTTCAATGTAATCACGTTCGATACGGTGAAGAGCTTCAATCAGCCTACTCTGTCGTTGGGGCACTGATTCGAGCCCGAGTTCGGTATTCGACCCCTGCAGAATACTGTAGGCTTGATCAACGGTTTGTTTAAGCGAGGGCACGGCGTAGCCGTTGCTTAACATGTTGCGAACGCTTTTCTTCTCGATCTCGACCAGATTTTCAGTCGGGGCCTTTTCACGAGCGGCCGCACAAAGCCGGTTGTATCCCCAGACCTTGCGTTGCGCATACATGTCTCCATCGGCTGCCATGACTGACAATTAACCAGCAATGGCGACATTTGTCAAACACAAATCTATTTTCACCTGACATTGTCATTTTTCAGCTTTGGCTTGAAAACTCCTAGAGCGCCTCGACATTCACGAAACGGCAATCGTTTTTGGTTCGCCAGAACCCACCCGAAGTTGCCCTTGTTGAACCACTTCGACTCATGAGATTCAACACAATCAACCACATCGACAATCCCGACGATTCCTCCGGTATCCAATTCCCGTGGGATGTGAACTCCATATCTATTCTCGAGCCACTCAATATTGTCCTCGGTGTAACTGTCGAGACTCAGCCCGGCGTGGATGAGCAATTGTCCGCGGTGATAAGTTCTGCGTGGGCGGTTCTCGATGTTCTTCAATCCGCTGACAATCAGCCAGGCCCACGGTTGACGAACCGAAAGTGCTGGCAACCCAGCAAGACTCGGCGTCCAGGGGATGACTGATGACAAAGGATCTGAAGTGCTGATAGAGGGAATCCGGATTGTCATGTGAAAGCGCGTTCGAGTGTGGGAATGAACTCGTCGAGTTGACGACGCACCGCTGCTTCAACATCACCGGGTTGGCCGCCTCTCTCAAAATACTCCTGAAAATTGTAAGCCATGACTTCGAGTGGGTTGGCGCGATAGTCGCCGCCCTGTAGATAACCGAGCGCGTAGGCCATCACGAACCGCTCCGCGCCCAAGTGTTGCCATTGGACGACATGTACCAGTTCATGAAAGTGAAGCGATTCTCGGAGCGCTTCACCCGATTGGACAAAGTAGGTGTCGCGAAAAGTGATGCCAGCGTAATTTCCGCCCTCGAATTCTTCGAACCCGGTAAGGCCAAAGGAGGATAATGGCGGCACGGGCACGTGCTCGATTTCAACCACCTTTGCCGCGATCAGAAACTCGTTGGAGTAAAACGCAGCAAGCCGGGGAAAGTGATACGATGCGACTGAACGCGCGCGATTGTTGTGAGCGGTGAGCGTGCGATCAATCCAAGCTCGCACCAACGGCAACTTCTCTAATAGAGCTTGTGGGTTCACTACATTCTTTGGGTCGCACTCATGGACCGGGTTGATTGGCACGCCGATTCAGCACAGCGAGTAATTTGCCGTATGCGGTGCGGAGAATAAGGCGAACACTCTCGTTGAAAAGTGTTTCATCGAAGGCGTTCGGCGCGTAGCTGCCGAAAAAGTACGGTATCAGGAGGCGGAAGGCCCGTTTCTCTGTGGCGTCCATCGCGTCTTCCGGGAACACAGCACGGAACAGTTCGCCGAAGGATGGACTGCGCTTGAACGGGATTGTGATCCCGATTGATTCCGCATATTCCGCCACGAATAACTCCGTAGCCTGTCTCATGGAGTGGGCAGCAGCGGCTCGGTCGCCATTGGTCGCGTGCTGGCGGGCCAGCATGAGAAGCTGCGGCACAGTGGGTTTAGCGTCAGATACGGCTTTGGCGAAGTCCGCTTTTCGGAGTGGCGTGAGGAAATTTTCAAAGCGGCGAACAGTGGCAATCGCGTGTTCGACTTCGCCCGCGATTTCATCTTCGCTGATTTCGTCGGCGTGAGCGAATGCATTGAGAACAGTGCGCCGGGCAAATCGCAATTCGGCCAGTAATCCTTTGGATTCCACTTTCTTCACCGGATCGCTGAGATGGTCAAATCTCTTTTCGATTGGTTGGAGGAAATCATCCGTATTGAGTTTGTGCTGGTCCTTTTTGAAGCGGACTGCCAGATGCAGCCTGTCGGCGTGTTTATGTAGAACAGCCTCTAGTGCCGTGCGCGCATACACGGCGGCAGCTTTGTGGTCACGGCGCACAAGGCAATGCTCGGCGGTTTCCAACGCCGTGCCGCTGTCTTCATGGGCGATTATGACAAGGCCCGTCTGCGGACATTTCTCCGGTCGGAGAATGACACTACGCCAATCGTGACCACCCCATGCCCCGACTTTGACTCGCGCCTTCAAGACCTCAAACCACGCCTTGTGGTAGGTAAGGATGATGATCTGCCAGTCGGGGAACAACTTTTGAACGAGATTCATCACCTTGCGGCGATTCACCATGTCGAGACCGATAAGCACATCGTCCAGCACAAGCAAACGCGGGCCGTCAATCGGGCAGGTTTCCAGCGCGGCGAAGAAAAGGCTGATCGCCATCGCGGAAAGTCGCGCTTCGTTGAAGACCTCGTGATAGTCTATGACCGGCGCGCGGTTGGGACGGGGCGCTTCCGCAACAAAGCGTGGAGCGATCACATTCTTGGGATACCAGGTGAAGTCGGCGTCGCGCTCACGGGCGAATGCAATGCCGATGTCAGAATCGAAATCGTGAAGCAACTCTGTGGCGCGTGAGGCCAATTGACCAGCCGCAATCTGGAAGGCGGCGTTGAATCTGTCCACGCGAGTTTTCAGTTCCTCCTTCTCGTTCTCGCTGAGGTAGTAGGTGGCTCGCTTATTGATCTCACGCCATTCGGAGCGAAAAGTCGGAGTGCCTGCGACCTCCATTCGGTGCTGGGCCAACATTCCTTCGACCAAGAGTTGAAAGAGGTCTATTCGGCCCGTGCCATCGTGGGTGGCGTTGTAGAATCGAAGCAAGACCCGGTAATCGAGAAAACCCTTGCCGTCATCCAGATTGCGCCAATCGTTGGTGTCCTGCCCACGCGCGGCCTGTGTCCACTCGGCTGTCGGGCTGATTGACGTGGTGATACGGATGGCTGGCGCACCGGCGGCGTTATCGCGGTTGCGGTGTTGCTCAATGTTTATGCGCGTGTTGCTGGCAGCGTTTAGAAAATCTTTGAGCGAATTGTAGAGCGACGATTTGCCAGCACCGTTCTCGCCATAGACCAGCAGGTTTTCTCCGTGTTCCAGAGTCAACCGGAACGAATCGCCGGCGAAACCGCGATAGTTCGCGATTCCGACTCCGGTGATTCTCATGCCTTGCCCTCAATGGTACGGACCAGGTCCAGCGATCCGAGGCGATACAATGCCTGCCGCAATTTGTGGTCAGACGCGTAGGTGGTCTGGAACAGCTTGCGCAAGCGTGGCAGCCGTTCCGGCTCCGTGAGCTTGTCTAACTGCGGCAATGCTTCGGTCCGAATCAAATCGCAGAAGCGGAGACCAGCATCGTGAAGTTCTTGTGGGAAAAACAATTCGTAAACCAACGCGTTAATCCATTGTTCAAAATAGGATGGCATCAGTGGGTCCTGAGGATACCTGCGCTCGGCTTCCCTCACGCTTGACTGACGATGCAGCCAAATCACGTAATCTACGAGCGATTCGATGACGTTACGCTGCGGAATGGTGCTGTCAGGAATCGGGAGTTGTTCGATGAACTGAGTGAAGTAGCGGTAAAAACCACCTTGGAGCGGCGTGCTGACTTGACGCCAGTAGAAATCAAGGACGCTGCTGTTAGCCAGCCCCAAGACGAACTTGAGTGTGAGACCGCAATTCTCCTTCAATGTGATTCCATAACCACTAGTGAAGGCAAATGCGCCAGTGTCGTCCAAAGCGAACGAGGCGCGGTCTGCAATGTCTGGAACGAGTAGTTTGGGAGACACCATGATGTCGAGATTCTTGGGATAGATGAATCCGTACCAGTTGCTCCCTTTCATCTTGCCGTTCTCACGGTCCTCTAGGTAGCGACGATTCCTAGTGAGGTAAGCCCAAGTGCTCGGGAACTTCGTCTCGAACTCTTGTTTTGGAATGATCGCCATCTTTCCCGCCACGAGGCGGTATGGAATGATAACCACTTTCCCTGAAGAAAGAATCCTGTAAGACTTAATCTCCCGACCTCCAAGGAAGCGATAAACAGAGTTTCGTTCTAAAGACACTTCTTCATCGAGTTGCTCGGAATGAGCCTCGACATGCCCGCTGCCTTCGACCCGCACATTCAAAACATAAACTTCATTCGCGCTAGTACGGATTCCCTGTGCAATACGTTCAGCATGTTCGCCTAGTTTTGTTGGAATGTGCTTTAGGCGTTCAAAGACTGATGCTCCTTTACCCACAGCAAAGTTCCATTCGACACTTCCTATTTCCTTGGCGGAGATGTCAGCCTCTACCCCTGCCAGTGTCACCAGCCAGTGGTTAATGTTGTCAACTTTGACGAATCGACACGTAGCTGCGCCCGCCTTGGCGAGGAACAAGAGACAAACATAATTCGTCGCGCCGGGGAAGATTTGCTGGTCGCCGAAATGGACAACGTGGCGGATATGCTTGCCCTTGGACAGCAGCGCGCGAAGCGGCTCGCCATACTGGGCGTTGAAAAACTTGTGCGGCTGGATGAACGCCAACTGGCCGTTCTGGTGGAGGAGTTCAAGGCCACGTTCCACGAAACAAACGTACAGATCGAAGTTGCCCTTCACAGCCGCTCGGTAGCGCTGCTTGTAGTACGTCGCCAGCTTCGGGTCGCTCTTGGTCAACGTCTGGATGCGGATGTAAGGTGGATTACCAATGACCAAGTCAAAGCCGTTTCGGATGGGGGTGGTGCCGCCCTTGCCGGAGCCATCTGCCGGTAACAGGGATTCGCCGTGCTGGGGTTCATCACGGTGGAACACCTCCGCGAAATCAAGCTGCCAGACGAACGTGGGTTTCTCGGGATCGTCGAACAGCGCGCGGATGCGCTCCAATGCTTCCTCCTGTGCTTGCGCCCGCATTTTCCGGGCGGCCCGGACTTGCACAGCGGTAAAGCCAAGTTCCTTCAGGCCTTTATCGAGTTCGGCAACGCGCGACGCATCACGATCATCGAGGGTAAAGCCGAGGCCAGCCGCATCCAGGCGAGCACGGGTCAGTTCAATTTTCGCGAGTTCGGTAATGTTCTCGTAAATGTCGAGACGGAGCTTCCGCTTGGCGGCGGCCGTGCGGGCATTGAAAAAGTCCCGTTTGGCGCTGCTGAGCTTCGAGAGGGCGAACGCCGCCCCCGTTTCACTGGAAAGCTGTTTCAATTCGACGGGCTCGCCGTGGATGTAATCCACAAGCGAATTGGCGCGGCGGATTTTGAAATCGAGATTGGGCAGCGGCTCAATTTCCTTGAGCGCCTTGCGGAAGAACGTGGCCTCGCAGTTGTCCGGGTCGGCGCTCAATTCGTAGTCCACCATGAGACTGAGCCAGAGGCGGAGTTTACAGATGTCCACAGCCTGTGGCTGAATGTCCACGCCGTAGATGACGCGCTCGACGATGCGCTTTTTGGTGTTGTAGAGCCAAGAGCGGTCGCCCAACACAGGGTCTTTGCCGGCGGCGCGAGTGTCGCAGAGGCGGGCAAGATTTATCAACTCATGTAATAGTCCCATCGGAAATGCGCCCGAACCAACCGCCGGATCACAGGCGCGAAGATCAAATAGGCGGACGAGTAACTCTGCGGCTTCTTCCGGTGTGAGAATTTCCTTCAACGCGGCACGGGTTTCGTCATCAATGCCTTCAGTGGCATCCAGCGCAAGGAGTTTACGAACGTGCTCCGGTGCATCTTTGGTTTCGACGAACGGCGGTTGGCTTTCCAACCATGCCGCCAAGCTGTCGCGGCAAAGATAATGAACAATTGGGCGGCGGGTATAATGACTGCCGGTGTCGTGACGTTTGGATTTGCCTGCCGTTTCGCTGTCCTCGCTGGTGAGGATGAGTTCCTCAAAAATCTGGCCGAGCATTTCCGGGTCAATGGCGACTTCGTAATTGGTCGGCGAGTCTTCTTGGATCGTGAAATTGTAGCGTTCGAGCAGGTCGTCAAACACAGAACGGAAGATTTCGTTACTGACTTGAAGCTCGTGATGCCTGCGGACAACTTCGTCGTGCTGCTCATCGCCATATTCGTCGGCGAACAAACCGCCGTTGAGGAACGGTAAATCGTGGCCGGGAATATCCGCCTGCGAACCTTCGGTGCTCAACTTGGTGAATAACGGACGTAGAAACTCATCGAGGAACGTGGTTTTGCTCGGCGCATCATCGGCGCATTTGGCGAAATTACAGAACAAGTAATCGCGTTGGCGATTGAGCCAGCCCTTGCGTTGGACGAAATACAAAAAGAGCAAACGATTCAGCAGCGTCTGCGCTTCTTCTTTCGCTATCTTTTCCTTCCATTTGTTCCGCTTTTGGATTTCGGACTTCACGCGCGCAAAAGCCTTGGAGAAGTCCGCAAAAAATTCCTTGTTCAGTTTTTCGACGGAGAACGCCTCGATGACGTCGGCCATCGTGGCGCTCAACCCTTTTTCCGATAGGTGCAGGAAACGCTCGGCAGCCGTGCGGCAAGATTCATTCGGGCCAAGGACATAGGTGTAGCGACGAGGCGTGGTTTCACGGCGGACAAGATTCCCTTCATCGTCGAACTCAGCCATCCGCGCGGCAAAGGTGAAACGGAAATCGTTTTGCCGTGAGCGGAATACTGCCAAGACGCCATGGTATTCGGCCTGGTCAATAAAGCGCGCGACGAGGTTGCGCAACCCGACGCGATTACGGAGCAGATCAATGCGGTCGCCAACTTTGACTTCCAAAACGGCAAGTTGCTTGCGGTCGCCGAGCCGGACGCGGGCGAGTTGCACCGCCGGGGGCGCGTCGGGAATGGACGTGGTCACAGTTTGCGGGGAGGCAAACACATCTGTGCCGGGCATGATTTCGCGTAGGACTTGCAGCCAGCGTTGCCGATCGTAGTCCTGATGGAGAAAGGATTGAATCTGGTCGCGGTTCATGACTTCGGGGGATGATCGAACGACTCAGACAGAATGATTTCGGGTGGGGCGTCGATAAGATGGGGATTCACCTGTGTGATCGGTTTCTCAGCTTCATCGAGAAGCGGATAGGTGTGTAGGATTTGAATCAGTTTGTCGGTAAGCGCGGCAGGCGTAAGCTTGACCTCTTTAGTGGACTTCTGAAGCTGGTTGATTTGACGCTGCAGTTTCTGGAAACGTACGCGGCGAATGGCTTGTTTGGCAGCCTGGATCAGATGTTTTTCCTCTTCGCTTAGTAGAGTCAGACTGAGGAAGCCGTCGAGATACGCCAGGGCGCGACGCTCATTTGGACCCTGGATGGCATCAGCAACCTGATCCTGCAAAGCCTGGGCGGTGGACTGTTCCTTGAAGCGGTTGAGCGCAGTATTCACATGATCGTGGTGCGCTGCGTGAAGCGGGATTGCCTTCTCCTTGGAATCGGGTGCGCGGAACTCGCTGGCGGCTTCCAGCAACGCAATCTCTTCCAGCGAGCCGCCCGGCTTGAGCCTGTAAAATCCATCGCGCCGCTTACTGCGAATGAATGTGACCGTACTGCCGGCGCGTTCCTTGTCGGCGCGCCCCAAACGGGCACGCAACGGCAGACTTTTGATCTGGCGAAACTTTTCTGGCTGGTCGTGCCGGAATTTTCGCAACTCCATGAGCAGGGCAAGCCGCTCGTCACGTTCCTCTTCTTCCAAAGACCGCTCGAACAAACCAAATGTGTCCACTTCCTCGGTCTCGGAGTAAATCTGGCTGTCTTCGCCGAGGGCGGTATGGAAGGCCTGCAACTTCATGATGGCCTTCTTCTTGAGCTCGATGTCAGTTTCCACTTTCGCGGTCGGGTAGAAGTTAAAGATGTAGATGCGCGGCGCGGTAGTGCCGATGCGATTCACGCGCCCGACACGCTGCATGAGGCGCGTCGAATTCCATGGCGTGTCATAATTCACAATGACATTGGCGCGGTGCAGGTTGATGCCTTCGGCCAGGACTTCGGTGGAAAGCAGAATATTGAAATCGTCAGCCCTGTCCGGGAAATTGGCGTCGAAATTCGCCTGCACTAGCGGCATGCGCTCCTTGCGGTTATGGGAGTCCACTGCGAGAACCCGCGTGTAACCGGCCTTTGCTAGTTTGTCACGCAAGTAGTCCGTGGTGTCTTTCGCTTCGGAGAAGATGACGAGCTTGCCCTCATGATTGATCTTGCGGTCAAACAATTCGGTCTTCAACCGGTCAAGAAACTCGTCCAGTTTTGGGTCGGCCTTGACGGCATCCCATTGTTCGTACATGTCGTCTAGCTTTTTAAGGTCGCTGTTGAGGCCGTCCAGGAAGCCTTCTTCGAAGTCCGAAGGTTTGCAGATTTCAATGGTGGGATCAGTGGGTTGACGTTCAGCGATCTTGGCAATGAGTTCTTCCTCGCGATCTTCAATGAGGAACTCTGTCACGTTGAGGTTCGGGGCAATGTATACCGTGCCTTTGTTGAACATGTCGCACATGATCATGGTCGCATCACGGAACCGCCCGAGCGACAACCGGAATGCGTGGAAACTGCTGTCGAGCCGTTTGATTAGCAGCGTCCGCATGATGAAGGCCAGTTGGAGTGAAATGCGGTCGGCGTTGTCGTACTTGCGTTTCTTATCGGGTTTGAGGAAACCGATTGCGCGATAGCGGTTGTAAGTCAGGCCGTTCGGATCGGACAGTAGCGCCACGGTTCGGTCGTAAAGGGCTTCCAGCTTTGGTGCAAGGGGGTAGTAGATGGCGCGGGGCTTTTCGATATGCGGGAAAATCACGCCCTGGTCTTGCAGGTCCTTACTGTATTGCTCGTGATCCTTCAAGTCGGTGCGCGTGCGGCGCACGATCACTTCCGAGATTACCTTGGTGCGAATCAACTCGTAGATTGACTTCACCTGTAGTCGCGCCGTTTCAATGTCAGGCTCGTCTTTGGCCTGCCGGTATTCCTTGTCTCGCTGCGCGAAGAAATGCTGCAGGTTCGCCACACTGAGTGTCGAGTCCTTGAGGTCTTGGAACAGCGCCAACTGATTGCGGATGTCTCCCGGACGGTTGTTGAGAGGGGTGGCGCTGACAAGGATCACCTTCTTGTGGGCGCGCGAACCGTCAGGGAGTTCGCGTTGGGTTGGCGTCTTGCAGATGCGCTGCAGCTCGTCGAAGGCCTCGGCGGTGTCGTTGCGGAATTTGTGGGCTTCATCCACAATCACCAAATCGTAGCGTTCCGGATGCTTGAGCTTGTGCAGACTGCCATTGGTGATGATCTTGACATTATCGAGACGGAACTTGCCGACTGTCCATTCCCAGTTGTCTTCGACGGCAGGAGAAACAACAATGAGCGTGTGCGAGCGATGCTCAGGAAAGCCATTGTAGAAATAAAACTTCTTCGCGATCAAGGTGGCGATCACGGTTTTCCCGAGACCGACGACATCGGCGAGAAAGAACCCGTTGTGTTTCTCCAGCAACCGGTAGCCACTGCTAACGGCGTCCATTTGATAGGCCAGTCGCATGAAGCCTTCCGGTAAATCTGTAATGGCATTCGGATCATACTCGATGCTCGGGCCAAAATACTCGATCAGCAGCTTCCAGTAGAGTTCGTGCGGTGTGACCTCCGTGGCGAGATAGGTGGAATCGCGTACCTCCTGCAGGAACTTCGGCAATATCGGAACAGAGTCCTTCCAAAGCTGCTCAAACTCGTCCGTTGCGAACTGGACATCAGAGTAGTCGTGAAGCAGCACGTTGAACTCGTAGTTGCGAACCTCCTCTTCTGAGCCAAGACCTGCAGAAGTAAGATTGGAGGAACCAGTTATGACCGCACCGGGCTTGTGTTCATTGAAGCCCTTGGGTCGAAAAATGTATATCTTTGCGTGCAGCCGCTGCGTGGGATGGGCGCGCAGTTCGATCTTCTTTGAAACGACATCATCGACAAACCGGAGAACACCTGCCTCGATCTCTCGCTTGTACGCTGCCGTCTGGATGTCCTTGCGTAATTCCACCCTGAACTCTTCGAGCGCCTTCGTCGGATCGGCAAGGAAAAGCAACCCGCGCTTATGGTAGTCCGCCATGATGGCGTCCACGTTAATGCCAACTAGAATCCGAACATGCGGGACCTTTTCGAGATAGGGGCGGATTGCGAAATAGCCAGAGGCACGTAGATAGCCCACCAAGGCATCGAACCACTCGATGTCGGGGTTGTTCTCAAAGACACCCTTGAGCTTTTCAAAAAGCGTCGGCTTGCCAAGATTGGTGAAAAAGCGTGTAGACATGGATGGTCGGACTGGCATCGTTCTCGATCAACGTATCTGTTTCTCCCAACCTGCGGGAGTGTATCCGTTTGCCCGGGCCACGGCAAGCGCAAGGGAGACGCTGTTCAGTTCGGACGTGGTACGTCGCCGCGCCCAGGCTAAGCAAGACGTTGCTTCGCGCCCCCTGTCCGAACACCGTCGGTTGGCCGTTCTCGAAAACAGCAATTTGACGGAACGGGGTTCGCAGATCGTTGTTGTCACATACTTCAGCGTTCTGGCAACAAGCTAAGCAAGTTGGTTTTCACGTAGTCGCCGGCTTGCTGCGAGTCATAAACCATTCCCGCCCGAAGCAACTGGTTCATGTCCGAACAAAATCCACGGTCGGCCAGATGCGCGTCCAGAATCGCCACAAATTCCGCCCGTCCGGCAACAGTGCGTTCCAATTGAAGATAATGTTGAAACGACTCGATGATCTTGGCGGGAACAGTGGGTGGTTTGCCCCGTGTCAACGCCCAATACAAGTCAAACAAATCCCGTCCGCGCCGCCGCTGAAACAGCGCCCGCAGTTTTGTTCCCAACATTTCGTGGATGTCATAGCCCTTGATTTGCGTCCGTACTGACGCATCTCGAAATGGAAATTCAAACGGGATTTCGACTACCGGACGATGTGGCGTGCGCTCGGTGACATTGGCCTCCACCACAATTTCCAAGTTCGTCCCCGGTTCCATGAGAGAAGGAATGGCAAAAGCCATGCGCAGCACCCGCGAAGGTTTCACGGTGTTGCGTATGGCCAATTTGAGATCGCTCCACACCGACTGCTTCGGGGTGCCCAGCACACCGCTCAAAACTCGATCGAGTGCCTTCCGAACATGACTCTCCGGACGATTGCCGACCACGACCAGATCAATGTCTTCGCTATAGCGGGATGGTGGCGCAAGATGGACCTTGTGCAACAGCGTGCCGCCTCGCATGGCAATCTGGCTCTGCAAAAACGAATCATCGAATAGCGCAACCATCGCCCGGCACAGCAATAAGTCCTGCTCGACTTGGAGCTGGCTCGGCCACGGAACGACCGATTGATGGGCGGTGACATCCCGGCGGGTGATTGGCGGCATCATCGTCCAAGTTCCCCGGCGTTGTTATGAATTCTCCACCGCTTAATTTCAGGAGCATCGCTACGCCCGCGCAAACCCGGCACGAGCGGCACTGGAATGAGAGGCGACGGCAGCCAATCCTGAACGACCTTGGCCAGCTTGGTTGCTCTTAAATGGTCCAGCACAAAACCCAGACGTTGGGCCGTGGCTGGCTCGTCTTCAATTTCCAGGACCCGGCGTAATTCGGCTGTGCGCATCAGCGGCAACAACGGACCAATGGTTTCCGTCGTCCGGCCAATTCCGCCGATGCGCGCGGCGTAGCGAATCAAATCGTAGCTGGTTGCCTCTGGTGTGCTGACCCGCAACGGCGCATAGGCATTTGTCAGGGGCTGCGTCGGCGTTTGCTCCATCTTGTGTTTGACAAAGAACTGGATGCGAATGCGGCCCGTTTCGACTGTCCGGCGCGGAGTTTTTGTCATCACCTGCGTCACCTGCAACGCCTGTGGATTTGAACCGAATGAACTGGCGGCCGACTGAAGCGCCAGATAATACGGTTGCCCAAGCCATTCAAAATAATCGTGAAGCCACCACACCACCGGCGGCGCGCCCACAGCGCGGTGTTCGGGGCTGACGATCAAAAAAAACTGGTGCCGCGGCGAAACTCTCGTCACCCGGTTTCCCAGCCGCAACAACTGGTTTCTGGCCGCTGTCACTGACAACCCGGTTTCCTTGATCAAGTCCGCCAGCGGAAAGGCCACGCGCCCCAAAGCCAGTCGCTGGTCAATGAAGGCGTCGGCCGCCCCGAACAGACGGGATTTGGGTTTGGATCGCTTCATTTTTTCGTTTTCGTAACGTAGCGTAATTCACTTTATTGTGCAAACGCAATAAATTCACCCCAGGCTGCCGGACAAAAGTGAGACACAGGATTCTACCGCTTTTTTCGCAGTTACCTATTCTTCGACTCTGGACCAAAGATGCTATGACAGACGGTGTCGACCGAACACTCTCTGGTGACTTCGACCGTCACATAATGGAGCTTGAAATCAATCTGGCCTGGTTGTAGCCAGACCGTTTTTCCCACATGTCCAATCCAGTTTCCTCCGACTTGATAAGGAGACTCGTGAATGTGCCCGCTACAACCAAGCAACGGTTGGTTGTCAGCGGCAAATTGCAGCACCGTCGGCGACCCAACACGGTGCCCGCTGCCGCAGATGTCCATTCCCAATTCGGATGGGGGCTGGTGAATCATCCAGATGCTCCGCTCCATTTCGCCTTCGGCTAGTTGTTTCTTGAGGCGATCCAGTTCCTGTTTGATGGACGGCTTGGCTGAGAGGTGGGCCACCAAATTCCCCAACGGCACGAACTCGCCATTTTCATCCACGGTCAGTCCCTCGCCACAGTATTGTTGCGGGCAAGCGAGGAAGTTTTCATCCGGCACGCACCAGTGTTTGTATCCGAACGGATAATCGCGAACTTTGTTCATGCCGCAGAAAATCAATCCCGCCTCGCGGTGAACTCGTCCGTTCAAATTGACGCACAGCCCCTCGGCTTCCAATTGATCGAGCAACGGCTCAAGAACGTGAAAATCATCATTGCCCAAGTACGTCAGCACGGTCACCGGGTCCCGCCGCTTTATTTCCCGGCAATAGCGGTTCAACTCGGAAAAGAACTCCTTCTGCGACGCAAATCCGCCAGATTTCGGGAGCAAGTCACCGGCGATGAGAACGAAGCGAGGCTTCTCCTTGCCGACAACCTTCACAAGTTGCTCCCATTTCTCGATCCACTGATGCAGATCACCGGTGACGAGGAATTTCATGCTCTCGGTCGAATTCATTCACGCATCGTCCAATGGAAAATCGGGTCGGAAGGGAAAAGAGCACTCACACTCACACCAAACACCGTCGCGAAAAACGCGATCCGTAAATCGGTGACAGAAGAACGCTGCGTTTCAATGTTGGCAATGATGTCGCGAGTAATGTAACACCCGCGCAATTGCATTTTGATTGCGAGAAGTTCCTGCGTCCAGTCCTGTTGAAACCGAAACCGGGCGATATTGCGTCCAACGATGTTTGCAGTCCGGGGGATGTCCATTTGTCGAACCAAGCATATCCTTTATTTGGAAATACCCACCAGCTCTACTTTACCAGGAAGGGTTCCCAGTCTTTGATTTCATGCACATTTCGGATGCTCAGTGTAGCCGGAATCAAAGACGGAGATTTCGGGACCGCAATCAAGTGCAGTCCCGCCTCGCGTGGCAATCGATTTCCCTTGCGAGCGTTCACCTCTTTGCTCGCCAGGACACAATTATCCCAAGTCGTCTTCCCACCGCGCGAGCGGGGGACGACGTGGTCGATGCTGCTCTCATCCGGGTTAAGAATCTTACCGGTGTACTGGCAACGGTTGCGGTCACGCTCGCGTATGTTACGGGCCGAGAGCTTCGGGCGCTTCAGTGGCACCTTCGTATAGCCAACGCACACGATAACCGTCGGCACGCGCACGAGACCGCGTGGTGTGCCGATGGCGTTGTCTTGCGGGCGCACCGGCAATGTGAGCCACTCGGCCCATGTGACCGGACGCATCGCGTCGTGGCCCTCGATATCCAGGCCCGTCGCGGCATTGATTGCCATCTGGCAAAACGCGGCCGTCGGCGTGCGGACGTTGATCGCCTGCCAGTTGCGGTTCAAGACCAGCACTGTCGCTTTGCTGAGTATGTCATTCATACAGTTTGTCTCTGTTGTTGGTGTTCGTCCTTTGTTGTGAGGGAAATGGAAAGCGCTCCGGGTGTGAAGTCGGGAGCGCTTTAGGGGACAGGCTTTAGTCCTTGTACGGATCGACGATGTCACGCCCGGCCATCGCCACACCCAATGGGCGCAGCGTGTGCAGGACGCGGATCGTGCCGGTGTGTGCGGCCAGCACATCGGTGAGACGGCGGTACGCCTGCGGCGCCTCGTCGAGGTCGCCGCCACGGAGGACGACGCCCTTCTTCTTAAGCCACTGCATCATCTCATCGTGACGGACCAGACCTGGCTGGCGGATGCGCTTGCCGTCGATCTTCTCGAAACGGCCCTTTGCCGCAGTACGCGACATGATGCGGCCGGCGCCGTGAACGGTCGAGTACAGCGCCTTACGTGATACATCCGAGTCCATGCCTTCGATTATCACGGCATCATCGCCCATGCTGCCCCCGACGAAACCCTTCTGGCCCGGGAACGCCGGCGTCGCGCCTTTGCGCACAACCCAGAATTTAGCGCCGCCATGCTCTTCTTCCCAAGCGAAGTTGTGGTGGTTGTGAACTTCTTCCACAATGTTCGCCTTGAGAATCTCGCGCACGACGAACCGCGCGACGTATTCACGACCAGCGTAGGCGTACCGGCCGCCGAGTTTCATGGCCGCGAGGTAGTCTTGACCGATCGACGCGCCGAGCGGGACGACGGTCGGCGGCACGTCCATGCCGTCCTTGCCGCCGGCAGCCTTCAGGAAGTGCGTGGCCGACTTGTGGCCGAGTCCACGCGAACCGAAATGCACGCCGACCCAGACGACGCCGGCTTCGTCGGCGAAGACATCCACATAGTGGTTGCCGGATCCGACCGTGCCGAGCTGTTCGCGCGCCATGTGCTTCAACTGACCGATCTCACGGATGTTCCACGCTTCATCGTCGAACAGTTCGTGATCAACCTTGTTCCTGTTCGTGCGACCGACGCCGAACGAGATGTTCCGAACCACATCATCCATGATCGCCTCCATCTTCGACTTGATGTCGGCTTCGGTGGCGTCCGTACGGATCGCGAGGTTGCCGCACGCGATGTCGAAGCCGACGCCCGAGATTGACACTTTGTCCTTGTACGCCACCACGCCGCCAATCGGCTGGGCGTAGCCCTTGTGACCGTCGGCGCACAGCACGGCCTTCTCGCCGCCTGCCGCCAGACACGTTTCGATCTGCTTGATCGTTGCCTCGTCGTGTTGACCGAAAATTACCGGCTTCATGGTTCTGTCTCCTTTCGATGTTAATGGTGATTGCGCGACAGTTCCAACTCTCGTGCAAGTGGACTTGGAAAAAGGCAAGGCGACCGGCGTGATGCTTTGGGATTACCGGCCGAGATGACTCAGCCATTTAAGCGCTGATTTGGTGTTTATTCTCTCGCCATTTCGGGTAAAATAAATGGACATGACACCGTTCGTAAGACAGGCAGCATCGCGTTGGCATGATGAAGTTCCGGGTGCACGGTGGTTCAAAACAGACTTGCACTTGCACACTCTGGATGACCACCCAAGCACCAACTTGCAGATGCCGGCAGGAGTTGTCGGCTCTTCGGTAGACCCCGCAACGCTGACCGGCTATGCGCGCGCTTTTCTAAAAGGCGCAATTGCGAATGGCATTGAGGTTCTTGGCCTCACTCCCCACGCAGTGAAGTGCGGCGACGGCGATGACACTTCTGCCGTTTGGCGTATTGTCGAAGTGTGGAACAACGATTCAGACGACGATGGTGTTCCATTTCGCGAAAAGATTTACGCTGTTTTTCCGGGTTTTGAGCCAAATCTTGTTGATGGAGATCAGGGGTTACATCTTCTCTTCTTGTTTGACCCGGAGATTGGTCGCGCTGATTTCATCGCGGCGTTCTCCGCTGTCATGGGCGCAATTCCGCCGTGGAAGAACGGCTCGCTACAGATCAGCAGTAACGATTCAAAAACTGCATTTGGCGCGCTTACTGAATTGCACAAACGGCTCAACCCGGACTGGGATTACATCTGCGTTGCGCCGCATGCCTTCAGCGGACACGGACTCTTCACGCTCAAGAGTCAAGTGCTTGCCACGTTTCCGCACCGGTTTATCTCGGCGATTGAACTGAAAGACAATTGGCTACCGGCAGATGCATTCGCAGACAAACCTTGGCTAAAGGCTGGAATGGAGCAATACCGTCACGCATTGTTTCATTCGAGCGATGCTTACTCCGTTTCGAACATTGGTAAGCGCTTCACGCTGACGAAACTTGCTCGCCCACGGATCGCCGCATTGAAGCAAGCTTTCTTGGCGAGCGACTCGCGACTAAGAATCGCCTACAACAAAAACGGAGCGGGCGCGCTCATGGTTCGCCCCGATCTGCCGGACCCAAGAGCTGGCAACAGGCCGTGGCTTCGCTCAATACAAATTAGAGGCGGGACATCCTTCTTCGCTGGAACGGACACCACGACGAATACTGAACGCGAACAGACGTTCCGGTTCAATCCGGACTTAACGTGCATCATTGGCGGGCGCATGTCTGGCAAGTCCACCTTGCTTGATGGCCTGCGCCTGTGGTTCGGCCACGAGCTTCCAGCGGAACCAGCGGTGCATCAGGATGTGGAGCAACGCGCCCGAAGCAAATTCCTCTCTGGCGATCCCAACATTTCTGTGGTCATTCGCGGCCCGACGAACCCGGCAGCCCAGAACAAGGAGCGTTGGCCTGCGCGCTTTTACACGCAACGCGAATTGCAGAAAGCCGTTCGCGATCAAACCGAACGACGACAAGTTCTTTACCGCCTAATCCCTGCGGAATCACCGCAACTTCTCAACCGTGCACAACGCATCGCCGAGTTGGACGCGGAACTAAGCACGCTTGCCGACGAAGCCGAAGAACTGCGGACGTCGCTAGCCGCAACTGAACAAGCATTCGTTACAGTGAAACGGTCAAAGGACGCACTTGAACGCTTCGCAGCAGCCGGTGTGGACAAACTCACGGCTGCCCAGGCCGATCAGGGCCGGATCAAAGGGACCATATCTAGCGTCGAGAAAATTAAGGAACACGTAGACACAATCGTAGAAGAATCGGCATCTCTCACACCGCCACCGGTAACGGATGCAGATTTGAAGCGTTTCCTCGAACAGACTTCCGATCAACCCGGGCTTGAGTATCTGCTTGAGCGAAAAGCTATCGCGCTTCGTTATGCAGCAATGGTGATGGGAAAAATCCGCCGCCTACTCGAAAAGGCCGAGACCGCGGCTACAACCAGTGTCGACTCGAAACGGACTGAAGTGCAAAGAGCCGTTATCGCCGCGGGAGGGACGGCAGAAGAACTTAATCAATTCGATGCACTAACTCAGTCAGCGGGTGAATACGAAGTTCGTCATTCTGAATTCTCCGCCGCCAAGCAAATCTATTTTGCCAAACTCCGGCTGTTCTGCCGAGCACGTGAGGAACGGAGCAAGTTGATTACAGAACAACGTTCGGCAATGGATCGCGTTGCGCAAGTCGTATTGGCGCGCTTTCCTGATAAGATTCGTATCAATAAGCGAGTTGATGCTGAAGCAGACGCGTTGGAGGAATGGATTTTTAGTTTGCGAGAGCAAGGGGTCACACGGTGGTGGAACAGTCGGAAGTCGGCAGGATTGCCCACCGTGTCGCCCGAAGTCCTTCGAGCCGCAACACGAAATGGAAACCTTGGGAGTGTGGGAATGAGTGACCAAGTGACGAGGACTTTTCAAGGACTGCTTACGCAGGCACGGCGGTGCGAGCTATATGCGTTACGCAACGAGGACAAGTACGAAATCGAATTGAAGGTTGGGAGCGGGGCTAACGACTATCGAGAAATCGACGCACTTTCCGGCGGCGCTCAAGTAAGCGTGCTGGTGTCACTCGTTTTGGAGACTGACGACACGAACCCGCTTGTAGTCGATCAACCGGAAGATGAACTCGACAAAGCTTACCTGTTTGAAACGCTGCTCCCTGCACTGAGAAGACTGAAGGGACGGCGTCAGGTGATCTTTGCCACGCATGATGCAAACATTGTCGTCAACGGTGATGCTGACCAAGTCATTTATCTTCAAGCCGACCACCAGTTCGGCCGGATTGCAGAACAAGGAACGATTGAGGAGCAAAGGGTCAAAGAGGCAATCGTGAACATCCTCGATGGTGGCCGTGATGCGTTCACCCTGAGGCAGGCCAAATACGGTTTTTGATACAGCGTTGATTCCAGAAAGTGAAGGTGCTCACCGGCCATAACCGGTGAGCACCTTTCGTCACAACTCCACCGCTTCGATTTCCTTCAGCGGTGCCGACTGGTCCGAGTCGAGCCAACGGAGCGTGTCCATCGTCTTGTCGGAGAGCTACGAAGTAACTCCACGTCTCACTTTCGCAAAGTGGTCGCCCGACGAGGTTACGCTCCCCGGACTCCTGGATGTAAGCCAGGCGTGATGCTATTTCACCATCGGGCGGGAACTGGCTGCCGAGCGTGGAATCGCACCACGATCCTCTCGTTCAAAGCGAGATGTCCTACTGTTGGACTACTCGGCAAAGCTATCGGTGCTCGCGGCAGGATTCGCACCTGTACTGGCGGCGCTCTCGACGCCGTGCCTCTGCTGTTGGGCTACACGAGCAAGACTGGTGGGCCGGGTGGGAGTTGCACCCACATCTCGTCGCTTAAAAGGCGAAAGCTCTATCTGATTGAGCTACCGACCCGATGTGGTGCCCCCGGCGAGACTCGCACTCGCTTCTTCGGATTGAAAGTCCGAGATCCTACTCATGGACGACGGGGGCAACTGGTCGGCGCGGCAGGACTTGCACCTGCACCGGGCACTGATCGAGTGCGACCGCGGTTATAAGCCGCGCTGTGCTCTTTACACCACGCGCCGAAATTGGCGGAGAGGAAGGGTGCTGCCCCCTCAGTCCGTTGCCGAACGCCGGTTTAGCAAGCCGGTGCGGAAAGCTGACTATCCGCGTCCTCTCCGTAATTGGTGCGCCGAGCCAGAGTTGCACTGGCACGCCACTGGGTTTAAGCCAGTGAGGTATGCTGGTTCCCGTCATCGGCGCAAACTGGTGGGCGAGGCCGGATTTGCACCGGCAAACAGCAAGGTTTGAGCTTGCTAGGTATGCTGAGTTCCCGTCACTCGCCCCCTGAGAGTTGGTGCTCCCGGCAGGAATCTCACCTGCAACCTCCCGGTTCGAAGCCGGGTGCTCCATGATTGAGCTACGGGAGCAATGAAACTGGTCGGCACGGTCGGAGTTGCACCGACAAGCCGCTGCTTCTGAGACAGCGAGGTATGCTGAGTTCCCGTCACGTGCCGTTGGCTGCCTCGACTCGACCCGCCCGAGTTACTCCGGTTTCAGAGACCGGCGCGTTTCTCGTTACGCCACGAGGCAGTGAAATTGGTGCGCCACATCGGATTTACACCGATACTGTCCAGTTCCTAAGACTGGTGCCTCAGCTGTTGGGCTAGTGACGCATTGAGCGCATTTTTCTGCGCTTTGTGAGACGTCAAAACGACCATAATTCACGACAGAAACGCATGACTGCTTGGATTTTATCAAAAAAAATCATACTGTGATTTTCCATCCAGAATGAGCATTCTTCTGCGCAGTAGAAATGGTCTCCACGGCAGGAATCGCACCAGCGGCCTTTCTGTTCGGAGCCGAATGCTCTGTCTCCCGAGCTACCCGGAGTTGAAGCTGGTGCCCGCGTCCGGCCTCGCACCGGAATCCCGGGTTTAGGAAACCCGAACTCTATCTATTTGAGCTACGCGGGCAAATCGGAGCGGGTCCGTTGCTTTTGGCATCGAACGCCGCGCCTAGGATGGACGTTCAACCAAACCCGTATCTTGAAACTGGCGACGGGGAGCAATTCACGGCTGGACGTGGCCCAGCACTCACCACGCAGTACCAGAGCCGCTCGCCAGATTGGCTGGATTGACGTGGATGAGAAGCAGGCGCTCCGCCGAACGCTGGCGCGTGACCTCCCCGTCATCGAAGTTGGTGGCTCCGCAGGGTAACGCTCCCTGTTCCACAGATTAAGAGTCCGTTGCTCATCTGGTAAAGCTTCGGAGCCGAAATGGTGCCCGGCGAAGGTACTGCCCCTTCGTCTCCACGATGTCACCGTGGCGATTCGCTTCCAATCTGGCCGGGCTTCTGCCAGGAAAACGGACTGCTTTTCCTGACAAGGATTCTCCGAACGACCCGAGCTTCGGTGCATTCGGGAAACCGGAACACACATGTTCTGGTTACAAGAATGGTGCCTCTACGTGGTGTTGCGCCACGGTCTACGGCTTATGAGTCCGTCGTCCTACTGTTGAACGATAGAGGCAAAATAGGGGCTGGCGCATAACGTCAGCCCAACCCAGTGTGCCTTTGGACACATGAGCAATTGGAGCCGTCGTGCTTTTCGAGAGCCGTGGAGTGGTCGACAACACGCCACCCGAACTCAGTCGGCAACGGCATCGAAATGGCGGCCCGTGCCGGTGACGCTCCGGCTTCTGCCCGTTGAGAACGGGCGATCCTAGCTGATAGACGAACGGGCCGAAAAACTGGTTGCGGGCACCGGAATTGAACCGGCTAACTTGGGTATGAGCCAAGCCTCTGCACCCAGCCGAGTCGCCCGCGGACAAAAAACATGGTGCGGCACGCGAGATTTTCACTCGCACGATCCGGTTGGAAGCCGGAGATGCTGGTGTGTTACATCAGTGCCGCAACGAAATTGGTGGAGTCACCGGGAGTCGCACCCGGATTTGCACAATGCCATTGTGCAATGCTCCTGTTACACCATGACCCGACACTGGAGCCGGCACGCAGAGTCGCACTGCGATCTCGAACTTACCAAGTTCGCGTCCTGCGGTTGAACGATACCGGCAAACTGGAGCCTCCTGACGAACTTGCATCGTCCTCTCCGCATTACGAGTGCGGTGCGTCGCTGTCTGCGCTTAGGAGGCGTTCAAATTGGAGATCCGCCCCGGACTCGCACCGGGTAAGAGATGGGTTGCGGCCATCCGCGTCGACGGCTTCGGCATGCGGATCGTTGGGTTGCCCGACGGGTGCTGCCCCCGTGCTTTGAGCCTCACATGCTCAGGTGCTGCTGTTACACCACGGGCAACGTCAGACTGGAGCCTGCCTCCGGACGTGCGCCGGACTCTCCGAGGTACAAACTCGGCACGTCGCTGTCTACGCTTGGCAGGCGCAATGGTGTTCCCGCCGAGAGTCGCACTCGGGACTCGACCTTCGCAGGATCGTGTGATCTCTCCTTCACCACGGGAACGCAAAGAGAATCGCAGCGCCGGCGGATCGTGGAACTCCTTCCGGAGTTGGACGGTTCGCTCGACGAATAGGCGCGGCACTGCGAAATTTGGTGGCTCGCGACGGAGTCGCACCGTCCCCTCCTGTGCTTCAGACAGGCGCTCTCCTGCGAGAGCTTCCGAGCCGTCCTTCCGCGTGGACTTGCACCACGATTTCCCGCTAATCAGGCGAGCGTGCTTCATTGCACCACGGAAGGGAAAGTTGGCGGAGCGTGAGGGACTTGCACCCCCGATCCCACAATGCGGGACGACGGTTTTCGGGACCGCTTCCTCGTCTGGCCGGACACGCTCCGTGACAGTGGCTCCGGAGGCAGGACTCGCACCTGCAACCCTCCGCTTAACAGGCGGCCGCACGACTATCGTGCTGCTCCGGATTCAAACTGGTCTCCCCGGCAGGACTCGCACCTGCGACCTCCGAGTTAGAAGCTCGGCATTCTGTAATCTGAACTACGGGGAGTTAAAAATGGTCGGGCACCTCGGTTCTGCCCCGAGTGTCTCCCGGTTCCAAGCCGGGTGGATTGCTATCTTCCTCGTGCCCGCAAATTGGCGACCCGGACGGGTGCTGCCCCCGCTATCTCCTGCTAGACAGGCAGGCGAGTCTGCTGTTCCTCTTCCGAGTCTCGAAACTGGTGGGTGATGGTGGTAACGCTCCACTCGTCGTCTTCCGACCGTGTTTAGAGACCGCGGTTCTACAGACCGCTGGCCGGAACATCACCCGAATGAACTGGTGGAGACAGTGGGAGTTGCACCCACCACAAACTGCTTGCAAGGCAGTCTCGCCGCTACGGCACATGTGTCCCCAAATTGGCACGGCGTGTTGGTGCCGCCCCAACCACACCGAGTTTTGGAGACTCGACTGCGCGAGCTGGCGCACGCCGTAGACTTGGAATTGGAGCGCTCGGCGGGAGTCGCACCCGCACCTCCGCGTTGGCAACGCAGTATTCTGCTCCTAAACCACGAGCGCATGGAAATTGTGGGCAGGAACACAATGCCGCCTCCTGCGGCACTCGATTGGTTGTCCTGTGTTCCTGCCCTGATCACAACAAAGAACGAACACCTTCACACCGGCATTACGCTGGCGTGGCCACGGGATTTCTCGGTGGAACGTTTTGGTGTTTCGGGCACACCTCCCATGAAGCCCTTATCATTGTCATCTGCGGGCATTGGGATCTGTTCACGGCGCCGGGACAGAGCGATGGCGGACGAAGGGTCAATCGCTTGACACCTCCGCACTGGAGGGGCTAACCTTACATAAGGTTGCTCCTCAGAGACCCCGCAAGAGTCCTGTGGTTGTGACCGATCCCGCCGCGCTGCCAGTTGACGCTGGTGGCGCGGCATTTTTCTGCCCTAAATCTTCATTTTAGCGTGATTCCTTTCGTTTTGCTGCAATTCCGACAACAAAAAACCCTGCGTTCCTTTCGGAAGCAGGGTTCACGGAATATCTGGACGTGACAGTCTACCTGCTTCCCGGCCCTCCCATATCTTCGTTGACGTAATGGCCTAATGACACGAAGGACCTGGGCAGACCACTACCGGCCAACGAGGATATAAGAATCCACGCTGTCGGGCGTTTACTACGTTGTGGTCTTAGCATTCGCATGTCTGTCCTTAAAGCCTAGCTAAAATAATACGGGTTATGAGACTCGTCAACAACTTTTGGAAACTTTTATCAACTGGCTGTCGAGGGGGGAGTCTCCTATCAGGTCGCGGACGCTGTGGTGTTGATGCGCTTCTCCGAACCGCCCAGCACTTGCAGAATCGAATCGAAAGACGGGGTCTCCCCGAAAATCATGTCGCGCATTTGTTCGTAATCCCTGCGCCGCTCGGCTTGCCGTCAATCCGGTGGCACGAGGCGAAAACTACCGGGCTGTGCGGCTTCGTAATGCGGCCGTCTAGTTTCATCACGAGCTGTTCGATGCGGGACAGATGTGCTTCGACGTGTCGGTGGATCGAGGGTGTCCGGAGTAGTTCCACGATCACCGTTCGGTCACATCCTCCGTACGCTGTCATGATCCATACCAACTCGGCAGTGTAATCCGGAATCATCTTAAGAAGCCCCGCTCGTGCGTAACGAATCTCACAAGGCTTCTCCGGAATCCATCGGGCGCCATGCTTCACAATCAAATGGAGCATCTTCATTTTCTCGCGCGCTTCGTCAGTGTCAATATTCCTTTGGCGCGTTGGCGAATCTGGACGCCAATACCAGGTCATACCCTGAAGTAGTTGGCCAATGAGAGATGAGCCGCCATTGGGCTGGTCATTTAACGGGTACCTAAGGTTTACCAATTGCCGAAGCAACTCCGAGGACTGTCCGAAGCAGGCCGCACGGACTAGTTCGAACGCGCGTTCCTGTTTTGGATCGAGTCGGATTTGACGCATCTGAAAGACTTCGATGTGACCATACAAGGCCGCGCATTCCAGCGCGCTCACGTCTAAATCGGCATCTGCCGATTGATCTGGCCGTGATGAACCAGCGGCGCATGGATCAGCTCCGGCCCAAAGCATCAGCGAAATCCATTTCTGACTGCCTTCCCTGCAGTGATAGCGAAGCGCGATGTTCGCCTGCTCTTGGAAACCGGGGAATCGATCCTTGTACCGCTTGAAAATTCGTAAGGCAGGCCGAATCCGATGACAGAAAGCTAGTGCAAGGGGGTTCCCCGTCTCGCAGTCTGCACCTTGTTCGATGAAAAACTCCATCAACTCAGGGTCGTAGGTCTCGAACACACCACGCATATCGACCGACTTCACATCTGCCCAGTGATCCACCAACAGCTGTAACAGATCCAATCTCCTTTTCCGCAAGGCATGCCGCATTGCGGATTGCCGGTCACCTTCGTTGAGTTCCGCCCCGGCCTTCAGAAGCACTTCTACCAAGCTGTGAAAACCAAGATCGATTGCCCATAGAAGCGGACTTTTTCGGCTGCTGTGTTGTCGAATCGGAGAATTGACTGGCTTGCTCGCCTCGATCCATGCTTGGACCTCGAACAACTTTCCAGCGCGGCACAATTCGATCAGCGGCTTGATTTCCTCGTAGGAATTCGCCCGTGTCACACCCATCGGTGTCCAGTATCCTTCGGCGGCGGTTGGTACTTCTCTTGATCGTCAAGGATGGAAGGTGGGCTTGGCCTCAAAGGATCAAGCCGCTCTGCCTGCTCGTCAGCCCACTTGAGCCATTTCCCGAGTTCACCTTGTTCGTCCACGCATTCTCCGCGGGCCATTGCGGCGTGTCGTACCGCCCCAATGTAATCCTGCAGCACCGCGCTTCGCTGCCAGTTGACAGCCTCGGCTAGAAGTCGATCAACTCGTGCTTGCTCAGCTTGAACCTTTTCCCACATGGCTGCGCGCAGACGCTCGTTCTCTTCTTGGCGCCTCCGCGCCTCGGTTCGTTGGCGATTTTCTTCTTCCACCCGAAGCTTGCCGTCTCGCTTTGCTGTTGCAGCCTTGACTATGCCGTCGAGGAACTTTGCCAGACAATTCTCCAGCCGTTGCCTCTTCCCATCGGCCCAGGTTCTGCGTAAACCCTCCTCTTCTTTCCAATAGTAGGGATGTCCCTGCTCAATTCGCAAAGCAAGGGCTCCAGATGGAACAATCGTACTGCGGAACGCACTGTGCCTGAATTGGTACCGGCCATCCAGACTGTCATCGGGTCCCTTTTCGTCCTGCCGCGACGTTAGCGACTCGCTGACACGAAACGGAATAGTAACGTCCATCAATTCGACCAGTGTCTCGCTGGGTTCACTATCAGTGATCCGAACTCGGTACCCTCTCGCCTCTAAAGCTTTCAGCAATCCGTCCATGATCCGAAGCGCCCGGTGCAGGCTTCCCTTCGAGACATGCACGTCGAGACACTGCTTTGGCCTTCTCAAAATGCCGTCTTGATCCCGCTCTCCACGCTCTATGGCATGAAGGGTTTGAGATACAAGCGGATGTGCGCCACGCAAAGTCTCGGGTACCGGGACGGTCTCTGTTGTTTTTGTTATTTCCTCCACGTAGTCGTCACGCTCCTTTCCCACTTCCACGCAAGAATAGCGTCAACGTCAACCCGAGAACGAGTCGAAGTTCAGTATGCCTTTGCTTTTCGGGTACTTGGAACAACCCCAAAACTCACTGCCGGCATGGGCACCTCGCTGGGCTCGTCTCACCACCATGAGAACCGTCCATCCCCATGGCAGCGCGACATCGTCTCCCTCCATCAGACGCGCTTTGTGGGAGCGTGCCACACCGGCTACGACGTGAAACAAGTTATTTCAGGGCACGAAATGAAATACACACCTTGCCATCGTGAATGAGGCTCACTCGTTCTCTTGCCCAAGGTGGCATTGACCGGCGCCACCTGTCATCTCATCGCTCACGGATCAGCGCTTCGCCCGTTCCTCCAGCGGTTCGATTGCGTCCAGCAGCAAGCGTTGGCCAACGATGCGCAGTTCATCCGCCGTGGGAGGCTGCGATGCCAGCAAACCAAACTCGCATGTGTGCCGTGCTTCTTCCAGGTCGTTCGCGCTGTCGAGAAGTTTGCGTAATCCGGCCCCTGCCTGGCGGGCGAGATTGCGCCAGTCATTTGGAAAACGGGATTGCAACGCCTCCTGCCACTGGGCGGGCCACTTTGACAATGCGTCCTCGTCCTGTGCGATGCTAAGCCTTGCAATGGCGAGAACCCGGCCGAGGTCTTTGTTGCTGCGCTTGATTTCACGTCCGGCAATCAGGCCGCTCATGGTTTCGGGGCGGATCTCCGGATGCTCCAACAGATTGGCGAGCGCCATCATTTTGGGTTGGGCAACGTAAATGCCCAGCGGAGTGGGTACCGGCTCGTAGTTGGCCAGCGAGAGAAAGCCGAAGCTGCAGAGACCAAAATGCCCGGCCGAGGTCTTGAGACGAATCCACCGCTGGCCCCGGTCGGCTGGTGATTCCGGAACTGTAATCAGTTCAATGAACCAGTCGGTATTGCCGGGCGGATTCAGCCGCACTGCCGGCAGATCTTTATCCTCCGTGGCAGCGTTGCCGGGTGCTGGCCATTCGTCGCTCGGGCGGTACTGCCAATTCTCCTGAAACAGTCGCTCGGTGATGGCGACGCCGGCGGGTATGGCCTCAACCCGCGGCGACAACAGGCAATCCGCGTCCTTCGTGCGAACCATGAGGTCGTTGTCGTATCCGAAGAAATGATACCCGACTGCTAGACTGCCAATGATGATAAGGTTTTCACGGCAATCAGGCGGGATGGCTGTGGCGATTTGCGCCAGCACGGCACCCGGTGAAACGAGTTTCATTACATCATCGGTCTTGTTCATGCCTTGCCTCTTGCCGCAGGGAAGGAGTTCAGGAACTCACGTGCTTGGGATTCGAGCTTCATCTCGTGCAGGTCGAGCAAACATTCTACCGGGTCAGCCCAGTTCACGCCGTCGTCTCCCTTGTCGAAAAGGGAATCATGGCGGCGAACAAAATGGACTACCAAATTCGCGGGGTCGTTCTGGTCTTGAGTCCGTTTCAGCGCCGGGTCGAGCCGCTCGACAAAACCCCAGTCAACCCTGTTACCGTGAATTGTGAGGTCGACACGTGGGCTGCGCGTTAAGTCGAGGCTCGCGTAGTAGTGCTTCGCACCAAACACACCACCGACTGCGATATCGGATAGTTCCAGTTTCGCAACGTGACCGAGCAATGACTCGGGCGACGGTGATTCACCCCGGATCGCAGCGAGGTAGCGATCTGTCATGCGCCGGTGTAGCGACTCAGTAGACCGTGGTTGACCGGAACGGTCTGCAAAGCGCGCGGTGGACCGGGCTTGATTCGACACTGCAACCAATTGAGCCCATTCCTCGCGCGGAAAGTGCGCCAACTCAATGCGACGGTCGGAGTGTCGCTTGATCGTACTGCCGAGGCGCTGCAACGCAGTCGCCACTGTGGGGTACGTGCAACCGGCAGTATTCGCCAGCCACACGGCAGTCATCGGCCCTTTGTCTAGGAGCCACTGATGCACCAGTATCTTGAAAATTTCGTAGAAGGCGGCTCCGCTGTGGATTTTTGTGCCTTTCTTCGGCTGTTCCGCCCCGGCGAGACGACCAAGTTCGCGGCGAACCGCGATTGGCATCCCATCCGGCAGGCCGCGCAATTCCCCGTTCTGATAGACTACGATGCCCAGCCTCTTGGTAATCCCAGGTTCCAGAACCTTCTTTGCGTACTTCTCCTCGTCGTCCAGCCGCTCGTCACTGATCTTCGGATCGATTACCAAGAGGATTCCCCTTGTCGTCTGTCCTCGATCAGTGACAGCATAGGCGAGCTTGAGCAGTGCGCTACGGATCGTGCTCACTGCATCCGTCTCGCGCTTCACTTCGATCAGCGTGTCGTCAACAACCGAATCAGGTTGATAGTCTGTTCCCATTGCGATATTAAACTACAGCTTTAATATGAAACCTGCAAGTAAACATTAAACCACAAGCTAAATATAAAATACGCGGCGCACTAAAACAGTCAAATACCATATTATCAAATGCTTGCGACCAAATCACGAAGTCGTTTTGTGTCCTTCTGCCATGTCTTGGCAGAGATCCCAGCAAGAATCTCAAGCATCTCCTCCTTCGGTGTCCTGTGGCCGTTGGTGAGCAGCTTTGGCATGGCCGATTGCAGCGCCCGGCGGAACTCCTCGCGGCCGGGCTGGAAGTAGTGCTTCAGGACGATGTCAGTGGTTCTGTGTCCCGTCACCTTCTGGACGAGTTCCAGTGGCACGCCGGCAGTTAGTGCCAGCGTCACCCAGGTCACGCGGAAGCTGTGGAAGTCGCGGATGGACGCACGGCGGAGACCGCCTTCCCGTTTGGCGTGGATTTCGCCACGAACGATCTCGGCATCGTCAGTCTGGACGGTCTCACCGTTTTCGTCTGCGTCCTTGAAGCCGGCCGCGGCGAGGATCTTGCGGACCCGCCAGGTGATGCCGTCCGAGTTCTCGACATACATCTTCGCCTGCTCGGGGAACACATACGCTTCAGACGGTTGCCGGAGGGCAAGCTCGTCATAGAGCATCGGGAAAATGGGGATGCTCACCGTCACGCCGGTCTTGTTGGTCTTGACCGTGATGAACCGGCGAGCAAGGTCAACGTCCTTCCATTTCAACAGGCAGCAATCGCCTCGTCGCATCGCGGTGCACATTCCGGTAATCAGGATCGGACGGATGAAGTCGTCTTCCCGCGCCGCGTCCACGATGGCCTTGAGTTCTTCCGGGGTGAATGGCTTGCGGAAGATCGTCTCGGTCTCGCGGGTGGGAACGCCGGAGAACGGATTGATGCTCCCTGCCGGCAGCAGGTACTTGTAGGACGCCCGAAGCAATTTCAGGGTGTCATTCCAGGTCTTGGCCGTCACCCCACGCGACTCCTCGGCCTGCATGAACGCGCGCGCCACGTCGCGCGTGACATGGGAGATTTCCTCCGCCTTCGCGTTCTGTCCCCGGACGAACACCGCGAAGCGCGCCAGCGTCGAGCGACACTGCGCAGCGTACCGTTCGTTCGGTTTTCGTCGCCGTGGAATCTTCTGCCACTCCTCTGGCAGGTTGGCGAGTGCCACGCTCCGAAACTGCTCTCCAGTTTTCAACTCGTAGAGCTTCTCCACCAACCGAGCCGAATCGCGTTTCGTGCGCGCCTCCTCCACGAGGCTGGCCAGTTTCGCCAGGGCTGTTGCCCGTGATCGTTCAAAGGAGGTGTCCCCTTCATCCATGAGCGAGAGCGACACGGGCGGCTTGCCTGTGATCTTCACGCCGAGGTTATCGCAGTACCGTTTCCCGTTTACCTCATACCGGCCGTACCACCATTTTCGGATCGACCCGTCTGAATTTTTCCTCAATTCGAGCGGCATAGAAATCTCCGTTGTCGTTCGATTCGCTGTCCGTGAAACACGTTGGAACAATAGGCGACGGGACGGGCAAATGGCAAGCACAAAACCAACAAAACCACCAACAGACTACCCACAAAAATCGGATATTTCTTAATAATATGGCGAATCGTGATGCTGTACGTCAGGCTCATAACCTGAAGGTCGTGGGTTCAAATCCCACCCCCGCTACCAATGTCACGCGCTCGGTTCCATAAGGACCGGGCGCGTTTCCTTTTGCCCTCTTCGCTCTTGGTGGGAAGGCGCTCGTCGTCCAGTGCCAATCCCACCCCTGCTACCAATTCAGAGGCCCGGAGCAACCCTCCGGGCCTTTACCATTCAACGGGTTGCACATTCCCCGAACATCCCGAAGCGAGGCTGGCGACCCTGGGTTCATGTCCGCCAGACAGAGCGGGAGGGTTCGCCTATATATATGTGGCAACCGTCTGACCAGGACAACAAACTTGCGCCGGTCACGGCTGTGTTCGATTGGGGGAATTGTTGAGCTGTCCCCGCGCCTGCTCCAGGGCCGCGTGCGCCTCGGGATAGTCAGGCCTGAGTCGCAACGCCTCTTGAAAGTGCGTGATCGCGTCCTGGAGTCGGCCCGATTGCACCAGGGCAAGCCCCAGATTGTAGTGGGCCTTCGCATACCGGGGATTGGCCTGCAGCGCCTGCTCGAACTGCGCTATCCCTTCCTCGATCTTGCCTGAGTGCACCAGGGCAGTGCCCAGATTGTTATGCGCCTGGGCGAAGTGAGGATCGATTTGCAGTGCTCGCTCGTATTGCGCCATCCCTTCCTCGATCCGGCCCGATTGCACCAGAGCGCCGCCCAGATTGTTGTACGCCCCGGCATAATTTGGCCTGAGACGCACCGCCTCTTGAAAATGCGTGATCGCTTCCTGAAATCTGCCCGACTGCGCCAGGGCAAGCCCCAGGTTGTAGTGTGTCTCGGCATCGTTGGGTCTGAGACGCAACGCCTCTTGTAAGTGGGTGATCGCTTCCTGAAATCTGCCTGATTGGACCAGGGTAAGCCCCAGATTGTTGTGTGCCTTAACATCATCGGGATTGGCTTGCAGGGCCTGCTCGTACTGCGCAATCCCTTCGTTGATCTCGCCTGATTGGACCAGGACAAGCCCCAGATTGTTGTGCGCCTCGGCGTACTGGGGATTGGCTTGCAGGGCCTGCTCGTACTGTGCCATCCCCTCCTTGATCCTGCCGGATGCCACCAGGGCGGCGCCCAGATTGTTGTGTGCCTCGGCGTAATACGGATTGGCGTGCAGGGCCTGCTCGTATTGCGCCATCCCTTCATTGGTCTTGCCGGATGCCACCAGGGCAAGCCCCAAGTTATAATGTGCACCGCCGAAACGGGGATTGATTTGCAGGGCCTGCTTGTACTGCGCCATCCCTTCCTCGGCCCGGCCGGATGCCATCAGGGCAGTGCCCAGATTGTTGTGTGCCTCGGCATACTGGGGATTGGCTTGTAGGGCCCGCTCGTACTGCGCCATCCCCTCTTCCATCCTCCCGGACGCCACCAGGGTGGCGCCCAGATTGTAGTGTGCCATCCAGCCGCCGGGATTCGCGGCGATGGTGTCGCGCCACAACGTCTCGCTCGTCTGGAACGCGCCGCAATGCCGCCAACTCAACGCACACAAGGACAGAACCAGCGCCGTGCCGAGTCCGCCACGCACGACGCTGGACCGCACGGCCGTGGTGATCCCCGCCGCCGCCAGCGCCATCAGACCAATGCCGGCCAAGTACTGAAAGTGATCGGCCACGAATGAGTAGCGGAAGTAGAAGATGTCGAGCAACCCCAGCACGGGCAGCAAGGCGATGATGAAATAACCAATCCCCCACAAGCAGGCACGCGCCCCCGGGCGACGGCGGAACTTCCACAAGGCCATCAGGACAGCCAGGACCCCGAGGACCGGCACGAATGAAACAAACCGGCCCGTGTCAATCTCCCAGCGCGGATACACAAAGCTCAGAGGAACCGGCCAGAACAGCTTGCCCGCGTAAAACCACAGGTCGAACCCGGTCACAGCCACACGCTGCGGAATCGTCAGCGACCAGTCCGTTCCGCCGCTGCGAACGATGTGCCCGTGTTGCTCGATCACCGTCAGCGCCGACATCCCCGCCGCCAGCGCGACGAAAGGCACCAGGCGCAGGAAATCCGTCCGGCTCCACCGTTCGCGACGCCACCAGGCCAGCAACAGGAACATCCCGGGCAAGATCACCGTCGACGGTTTGCTTAACAAGGCCGCCCCATAACAGAACAACGCCCACCCGTACCACGCGGCCTTGGATTGCTCCCGGTATCGCAACCAGAACAGCAACGCCAGGAAAAAGAACAAACCGGATTGGGTGTTTTTCAGCTCCGTGATCCAGGCCACGGACTCGACGTTGACTGGATGCACGGCCCAGATCGCAGCGGCCAGGCAGGCGCCGGGCACATTGAGCCGGCGCAGCAGAAGCAACAGCAGCGCCGCGCTGATCGCGTGCAGCAGGATGTTGACGGCATGATACGGCAACGGAAGCAGCCCCCAGAGGCGGCGCTCGACCCAGAAGGTCGTCAACGTGAGCGGATAATAGCGGGACACAGGCAGCGAGGACCAAATTTGCCGCAGTCCGCCCGGCGCGGTCATCGCCGCATTGGCCGTCAGATGATCGTCGTCGTCCCAGATGAACCCGCCGCGTAGCGCCGGCAGATACGTGACGACGGTGAGCAACAGAAGCAGGCCCGCTCGCAGGCTGATGTATTTCCAGGATTCCCTCATGGGCAATGGCGGTTAGCCTATCCATTCGCGCCGGCAACATCAAGGCGACTCACCGAAGACGAGAATTACCAACCGGGACCCAAGCGCGGAGAAGGTGACGGAGTTACTTAATCGTTACAGAACTGACCTTTGTTTGCCTTGCCCGTTCTGTAAAACCCGGGGCGAGAAGCGCAGTTGGCGAGCCAATATAACTTGAACACTTGGAGGATCGGATTATGAAAATACACAAACTGATGGCGGTGGCGGGACTGCTGGCGTTGCTGGCGCAGGCGGAGACACGCGCGCAGGGCACCTACGACGTTGACTACACAGGCGGGACATACAACCAGAATTTCGATTCACTGCCGTACACGAATAATCTCGCCGTCAACACGGCCGACCCGATTACACTCGCCGGAACTGAATACACGTTCAACGGGGCGCCCAACACGAGCTTCGCCTTTGCCGATCCCGTCGACTCCAGCGGGACGACGGCCGGCAGTACGGGTGGCCTGGGTCTTTCCAGCACCATGCCCGGCTGGTACGCCACCGCGACGGTTTTGAATGAGTACGGCTCCCAGGACGGCAGCCGTACAAGAGGCGGCATCATCAGCTTCGGCGCCTTGAGCAACAGTACCAGCCGGTCGTTGGGTATGCTAGGCACAGGCACGTCCGGCGTCCCGACCTTCGGGCTGCAACTGGTCAATAGCACAGGCTCCACGATCACCTCCATTAACCTGAACTTCGTTGGCGAACTCTGGCACCAACAGACCGCCGACAACCCGATTACCTTTGGTTATGCCGAGACGGCGTTGACTAACGGAATACCCACGGCCGTGACGTCCATCGGGACCTTCGGCGCCAACTTTGCCACTGGAGCATCAGGCGCGGTCAACGGCGACGCATCCGCCAACCAGACGAACATCAGTCTGAGCGCCGTGTCCGTCGGGTCCTGGGCTCCCGGCCAGGCACTGTGGTTGACTTGGACGATGACCGGTTCCGCGGGCGGCGAACAAGGCTATGCGATCGACAATCTGTCGTTCAGCGCCGTGCCCGAGCCTTCCTCGCTGGTGCTGGTGATTGGCGGCCTGGGCGCGATGCTTGTGCTCCGCCGCCGCCGGTAATCCGGCGCGTCTAATTCAGACAAGTTCAGGGGAATCCCATGATTCATCCATCCACCCGTCTTCATGACCACAACAATAGCGCCCGCGCTGTTGTTGTGGTCAGAACCGCCCGGGTCTTCTCGCTTCTCGCCAGCATCGCGGCCTTGCTTGTCTGCGGCCGCGACGTCCGCGCCCAGGCCTTTACTCCCGGCAACCTCCTCGTGAGCCGCGCCGTGTATGTAGGGACCTCCACCACCATCACCAACGGCCAGGCGCTTCCCAGCGGCGGCACGGCGGTCACCAACGGCGTCTATCCGTTCGTGTTCAACAACGCCCAGCCCGATCCCAGCTTCGGGATCACGGCGCCGATTTACCTGGATCAAATCACCCCCACCGGCGGGCTCGTCAGCACGCTGCCCATCAATATCGACCCGCTTAACGGCGGCCTGGTCACCAGTTTCTCATCCAAGTCCGAACTGTCCCTGACCCTGTCGTCGGACGGACATGCGCTGACGTTCATGGGATACGTGGCGAACACCAACCAATTGGACGTGTCAAATTCCAACACCCCGAACCATGTGGACCCCACCAACCCCGACACCCAAACGTTCCAGCGGGCGGTGGCCATGCTCGATTATAGCGGCGCCCTTCAGGTCACGCCGGTGGACGCCTACAGCGGCAATAACGGGCGCTCCGCCGTGCTGGTGAACAATGCCAATGGCGTCGCCGGCTCGAACTACTATTACATGGTCGGCAATGCCGGCAACGGCTCGGGAACGGAGCCCAGCCTCCTCGTCGACGATACCGGCCTCCAAATGACGACCCCGGGCGGCGGCCCCGAAACCACCGTCGTCGGCACCCAGCATGGCTCACCCGGCAACAACAACGGCTACGAGTATGGTTACTCCGTGGTGCAAAACGGGTTTGCGGCCGACAAATCCGGCAAGGACGACAACTTGCGGGGCCTGACACTCTTTAATAACACCCTCTACGTCACCAAAGGCAGCGGCGGCAACGGAATCGATACCGTCTACCAAGTGGGCACAGTCGGCACCGTGCCCACGCCCGCCACCGCTTCCTCGACCGCGATCAACATCCTGTCGGGTTTCCCGGTTGACTCGGCCAAGAGCAACTCCGCCAACTTCTTTCCCTTCGGCGTCTGGTTCGCGAACACATCGACCGTGTACGTCGCCGACGAAGGCGACGGCGTTTACGGCGATGCCGCCTCAGATGCGAACGCGGGATTGGAAAAGTGGGCCTTGTCCAATGGTACTTGGACGTTGCAATACACCTTGCAACAGGGATTGAACCTGGGCGTGCCCTACGTCGTCCCGGGCTACCCAACCGGGACCAATTCCCAATCCGGCCTGCCCTGGGCGCCGCAACCCGACGGCTTGCGCAACATCACCGGCATGGTCAACACCGACGGCACCGTCACAATCTATGGCGTGACCTCAACCGTCAGCGGATCGGGAGACCAAGGGTGCGATCCGAACCAATTGGTGGTCATCACGGACACGCTTTCCTATACGTCGGCCACCCAGGCTGCCAGCGAACAGTTCACCGTCATCAAAAGCGCGGCCGCCGGCGAAGTTCTGCGCGGTGTGCAGTTTGTCCCCACGCCGCCGCTCACCAACTACGTCGCCACGGTGCCCGTGGCCGTCGGGATCTCCGGCAGCGGCGCCGTCGTCAGTTTCCCGACAGTGGTGAATCCAAATTATCTCTATTCGGTGCAAAGCACACCCGATCTGGTGGCGGGCCCATGGACGACGATCGCCAGCAACATCGCCGCGGACGGTTCGATCGCGACCAACATCGATTCGAGCGCGGCGACTGCGACGCAGATGTTTTACCGGGTCGGGGTGTCCGGTCCCCCCTAGAGATTCCTCGCTGTGTCGTTCCCGCCAGGGTCAAGCCGCCCGGCGGAGTCCGGGTCGTACACGAGAAGAGCGCAGCCAAAATTCGGTGGTCGATAAACTGAACCCTTAACCCGCGTTCACGACCAGATGAATGTCACTCCGGCTGCGCTCTTTGCGTTCTCCGGCTGATTCAGGCCGTCCGCGCTATTTGTCCGTGCCCCAGCGGCGGTAGAGGAATTTTTCCCAGGGCGAGAACAGGATCTTGTCCGCCAGCAGCCCGATGGCGATGATCACCAGCATGACGCCGATGACCTGGTCCATCGCGTTCAAGCTCGCGGCCGTAATGCAGCAGGTTGCCCAGGCCCAGCCCCGTGATGATCGTCACGTAAATCTCCGCCGCCATCAGCGAGCGCCAGGCAAAAGCCCAGCCCTGCTTCATGCCGCTGACGATGAACGGCAGCGAGGCCGGCAAAATCACCTTGACCCACGTATGCAGATTGTTTCGAACCCATCGTCTGCGCCGCGCGCGCGTAAATCGGCGGCACCGTCCGCACGCCGTTGTCTGTCGCGATCACCACCGACCAGAGCGATGCCCATGATGACCACAAACAGCATCGCCGCCTCGGTCTGCCCGAACCACAACAGCGCCAGCGGCACCCAGCACACGCTCGGCAGCGTCTGCAATCCCAGCGCGATCACGCCGATCGTGTCTTCGCAGAACTTGAAACGCGCCGTCAGACAACCCCAGCGGCAACCCGACGAGCAGACTCGAGCACGTAGCCGAGCAGCAGCCGCTCGCATCGGTCACCACCGTCGCGTGTCCAGGATCGTCCCATCCTGCACCGCGCCCACCAGGTATTGCCCCACCGTCACCGGCGACGGCACCAGTACGGGCGACCAGATCCTGGCCTGGACCAGCGCCTGCCATACGGCCGATCAGCATCCGGCAAAAAAGACGATGACCATCACGACAGCCGCTTCATTCCGCCACCTCCACGGCCGCAGCCTTCAAATGCGGCTTCAGCGCGCGGGTGATTTCGCGTGGAATACTTGCGCCAGGGCCACGCTGTTGATGTCGCGGGGGCGGGGCAGATCAATCGCAAACTGTTCCTGCACCCGGCCCGGGTGCGGCGAGAACAACACCACGCGGTCGCCCAGACAGGCGGCCTCGCGGACGTTGTGCGTGACGAAGACGATGGTCTTCGCGCCGTTTCTGCCAGATTTCCTGGATGTCGCCGTAGAGCTGTTCGCGCGTCAGCGCGTCCAGCGCCGCGAACGGCTCGTCCATCAGCAGCACCCGCGGGTTCGGCGCCAGCGCGCGCGCCAGGGCCACGCGCTGTTTCATGCCGCCGGAAAGTTCGTGGATGTTGGCGTGCATGAAATGTTCGAGCCCGACGAGATGCAAATAGTACCCGGCGACTTCACGCCGTTCCTTGCTGGTCAGGTTGGGCTTGAGTTTCAGGCCGAACAGCACGTTGCCCATCACATCGAGCCAGGGAAACAACGCCGATTCCTGGAACATCATCATCCGTTCGCGACCGGGACCGGTGACCGGCTTGCCGTCGGCCAGCACGCGGCCGCTGTCGGGCATTTCCAGGCCGGCAATGATGTTCAGCAGCGTCGATTTGCCGCAACCGCTCGGGCCGACCAGGCAGACGAACTCGCCTTCGCGCACGTGCAGACTCACGTCGTCCAGCGCGCACACCTCCGCCCGCCGCGTCCGAAACCATTTCGAAACGCGCTCGACCACCAGTTTTTCCGGCGCGACGTTTTGCAGCTCCTGTTCGAGCGTCATGGCGCTTCCACCAGCCGCTTCAGGTCCGGCGCGCCGCGCATGAATCCCACGCGCTGCGCGTCCGCGACAAACTGTTCGAGCGGCGGCAAGGAAATGTCCGTCGTAAACTGCATCCGCTTCCACGACCGGGCCACCAGCTCCGCCGGCATCTTCCGCGTGGTCTCGACAGCCAACTCATCGCTCAATAGTTTCTGGGCCTGCCCGGGGTTTTTCTGGATCCAATCGGTCAACTCCGCGTGGGCCTGGGCGAATTTCTTCGCCAAATCGCGATGCTCCCGCAGGAATTTCGCGCTGGAAACCAGCACGGTGGTGATCGTGTCCTTTTGATCGAGAAACACGGTCGCGCCCGTTTCCATCTCCAGCCGCGACACCCACGGCTCGACGGTCCACACGGCGTCCAGCGTCCCGTCCTTGAACAGATTCAATTGGTCGGGGTTGGCTGTCGGGACCACAAGGACGTCGCCGCCCAGTTGCGTGATCTTGAACCCCTGTTGCGTCAGCCACGACCGGCAAGCCACATCCTGGGTGTTGCCCAGTTGCGGCGTGGCAACCTTTTTGCCGCGAAAATCGGCGGGCGACTTGATCCGTCCATCCGGTTGCACCACCAGCGCCGCGCCGCCGTCGGCCGCGCCGGCAATGATGCGCACCTCATCACCGCCGGACCGGGCGTAGGCGTTGAGTGCGGGACTCGGCCCGACATAGGTCAGGTCAATCGAGTCCGCGAAAACGGCTTCCATCGCGCTCGGCCCCGCGTTGTAAACGTACCATTGGATTGTCACGTCCGGCCCGAGACGCTGTTCGAACCACCCTTTCCCCGCCCGCGACAACGCGTGCGCGATCACGCCCTGCGCGTGCGTGATGTTGGGAAAATGGCCGACACGCAAAATGATCGGATCAGCCCGACCGGTGGAGGCGAGAATGGCGGCGACAACAACCAGCAGCAACCAGCGCAGCATCTTCATCGTTTCGTCTCCTCCGCGAATGGCAAGGGCACCTTGTCCCGCCGGATCTTGCGCAACGTCACCGCCACCATGTCGGCCAGCGTGTAATGGTCCAGAATATTGGCGATGGCATTGCGCACGTCCGTCATCAACATCCGCAGCCCGCAATGCACTTCGTCCGGACAGGAACAAGGCGCGTACGCCGTCACGCTCGCACAGGAGATCGGCGCCAGCGGCCCGTCAATCAGCCGCACTACGTCGCCGATCTTGACCTTGTCCATCGGCTTCCTGATGAAATACCCGCCGCCCTTGCCGCGTTTGCTACCAAGATACCCCGCCCGATTCAACTCCAGCAGGATCGCCTCCAAAAACTTGATCGGGATATTTTCCTTCTGCGCCAACTCGCTGATCTGCACCATCGGCCGCCCCAACTCCTGGGCAATCCCCAGATTCACCAGCGACCGCAACGCATACTCGCCTCGTTTGGAAACCCGCATACGGCTAAAGTCTCCCAATTCGGTAGACAAAGCAAGAGTTTTTTATGACCCGCTTCACATAGCTGCGATCTCCCTGGTTAGAACACGATTTGGGCGCGGGAGATAACAACCTGCTCCGTCGCGCGGTTCCTGGTGCTGAAGGTGCTCGAGGTCTCCGACCCGGCGCCGCCGTCAAACGACGTTTCCTCATAGTCGAGGACCAGTTTGACGTTCCGGTTCAGGTACCAGTTCAGGCCGACACCCCATTCGCGCGCCTCCTGCGCGTTCTTGGTCGGGTCCGCAAAGCGCAAACCGGCCCCCGACGGCGTTTTCGAGAACGCGTTCGGATCAAGATGCAGCTCGCCATAACGGCCCGCGACCTCCACCGCGCCCCAGCCGCCGGTCCCCAGCTTGAACACGCGACGCGGGGTGACGCCGTTGTACGAGGCGTCCTCGCCCGTCAGCACGAACGACGCTTCCGTCTGCCAGGCGTTGTTGCGCAAGTCGTCCCGGACCGCCCCGCGGCGGGCCGTTTCATCCGACACGGTATACTCGCCCAACACTCCCAGCGGCCCCCAATAGTAATACGCCTGGGGCGTGCCCCGGAGTTGCTGGCCGTCCAGGATCACTCCCTTGTCGAAACTGAAAAAGGTCAACTGCCCCGTCGTCTTGTACGCCGGCAGGTTCGTGGTCGTGCCCGAAAAGTCCCGGAACCCGATCGAACCGCCCGCGCCGAAACCGAATCCTTTGAGCGCGGCGATGTCGCTGTTCTTGAACGGCTGGAGGAACAGCCGCGCGGCCCCGTCCTTCGAATCCCACGCACCCACGTCCCCAATGCTGTTGTCGACGACCCCGTTGAACACGCCGGCGGCATAACTCACCGTGCCGTCAAACAAGTCCCCCGAGAATTGGACGCCCACGTCGCGCTGCGGCACCAGGTCCGAAGGCAACCCGCGTTCCGCGAAGACCAGCCATTGGTCCTGCTGCAACTGTTCCAGGCCGACCGGCGGCTTGTACTTGCCGACCCGCGGTTTCAACCAGGACCAGTGCTGCCATTCCACGTAGGCATCCTGCAGGATCGTCGACGAAGACGCGCCGTTGCCGAAATCAGGCATCAACCGGAAATAGAAATCCTGATACACCGCGCCTTCCAAAATGGGACGCACCCGCCGGGGCACAAAGGTATCAATTCCGTTATTGGGTTTATCGTGCAGATAAAACCGGGCGTCAAACTGCCCGTACCCGCCCACCCGCAACCAAAAGTTGGTGTCCGCTGATTGGAGGATGAACCCGTTCTGCCCGGCCCGGATGACCGGGGCCTCTTTCTCCTTCGCCGCCTGTTCCTGGGCCTTGGCATCGTCCGTCTGCACCTTCGTATCCAGCTTGTCTTCCAAGGCATTCAGCTTCTTCTCCAACTCCTCGTATTTCTGCTGCCAGGTCGCCTCCGAAGCCGGCGATTGTTGTTGGTCCTGCTGCGCCCTGGCCACCGAAGCGCCAAGCACTGCCACGGCGAATGTGACTACGACGGTTGTCCGTTTGTAACGTCTGTTCATGGTTCCTTTCTGTTTGCCTCGTTGCCTTCCAGTTGCCTGGTCAGCCCCTGTTTTGGGTCTTGTCTCACCTTGGCCGCCCGTTGCGCGGGCGGGCCTGCTGTTGCTCTACGCGGTGTGCTCCAGGCGCACTTTTTCGGTCTTCTCAACCTGTGTCACCCGCCCGTCGTGCACGACGATCTGGACGACGCCATAGCGCAGCGATTTGACCTGCTCCTGCACGAGCGCCAGCCAGTCTGCGTCCTTGATCTTGCCTTGTTTTGCGTCCTGTTGCATCCGCACCTCAATTCCCTATTCGTTTAGTAGACTATTGAAGTCTACCAGAGTGATAGACTATTGCAACATCTTTTTTTCCGTTTTTTTCGGGGTCTGGCCGTCCGCCAAAGCAAGGAGCGCAGCCGCTGGTTTCCCCATCAGGTTGTGAACGCGGGTTAGTTCGTTTTTCAACCAGTGAAGCGCGGCTGCGCTCCCCGACAATTAGAAATGCAGGTTGATCCGGTAAAATTTCTTCGGCACGCCCGCCCCGCCGGTGTCGGTGTAGGTCAGCACCCCGCCTGTGCCGGGGGTATTGCTGGCGATGGTGCTCCAGACACCCGAAACAAGGTCGGTGGTGGTTTGCACGTCGTAGAGCAGGCCGTTGGTTGTGGTGTAGCTGAGCACGGCGTTGGCCCCGACAATCGACAGCTGGGTGTGCGGCAGATAGGAGCTGGGGATCGCCGGGTTGAATGTCAGTGTTCCGCTCGCATTGAATTCGAAGTATCCCACGTACGTGCCGGCGCCGCCGCCCGGCGGCAGTTCGTAAAAGTCGGAGCGGGTGACGCCGCTGGTAAACGGACTGGGTGTCCGGTTTTCGATGTCACCCTGGGTGAAGTTGCCCCCCAGATCGCCCGAGGTCCCGGCAATCGACGTGTACGAACTCTCGTCCCCGTCCGGGATGATGACCACGTCAGTTGTATTGGTCACGGGGCTGAGCGGTGTGCCTTCGCTCCAGAGAATGGCGCCGACGGACGAGCCGTATCCGGCCACGGTGTCGATGATGCTGCCCACGGCCGCTTGTTTGAAGCTGTTCTGGCTCGTGTAGGGAGACGTCTGGGAATTGATGTTTATCCGCGGGTTGGTCAGAAACAATGTGTTGAGTGGCAGGCCGTACACCGATGAGCCGCGAACGGTGCTGAACACGGTCCAATTCACTCCCGCCAGGCTGGTCAGGGCTGTATTCAATTGTGTCGAGCTGAATTCATTGATCGCGAGGGGGGTGCCGGGGGTGGCGTTGAGGAACTGGGAAACCGGCCCGACATCGACTTCCAGGTTCGGCCGGCCCGGCTGGGTAAATATTAGTAACACGTCGCCGTTGTCGAACGTGAATGTTTGGGCCCGCGCCGTCATCGAGCTGATCAGCCATGCGGCGGCCACAAGAAGCATGCTTCGAGATTTCATCGGTTTTCCCTCTTTCCTGTTACTGTCATCGTTTCGAACTCTGCCGGGCTCACCCCCGCAACGGGAACGGTGAGGCGCATTGACGGGAAACCCGTTGCGGGGGCGCGGCAGGATGATCTTTAGAACTTGAATGTCGAATCCACCTGAATCCTGACCGCGTAGTCGCCGTCTGGTGACGACGGATGACTGCGCAGCGGCGGGCGCGCGATCACGTTGACGGGGCTGATGCGTTCCGCGATATCCGCCTTGCTGGTGATCGTCCACCAGTCAAAGAGGTTGTAGCTCGCGCCGACGACGTGGCCCTGGATGTCCGTGCCGCTTCCAGGCAGCTTGCCGAAGCCTCCGTACCCCACGCTGAAGTCATCATCCACGATCGAATCCAGCACAGAGTTGGCCTCGAGCCGTTTGTACTCATAGCCCACCTGCCATTGTCCCTTGCTCTTGGCCTGGCCGTACGTCGCCTGGAGTCCCCAGGCTTCTGTATAGTCGCCTCCCGGCGCATTTTCATAGGCCGTCGAGAAATTCTTGATGAACTCCCCGCCCAGTGTCAGCACATTGGGAGTGCCCAGGAACGGATGCGGGCTGATGGTCCAGGCCGCTTCCCCCAGGCCCTCGACAACATGGAAATCCCCCAGATAAGCGCCGTCGAACGGTGAATTTGGGTTCGTATTGAGGCTGTTGCCCTGGTTGGAACTGTCCCCGGGCGTCACCTTGCCCAGGTTGGCCGTGTCGAAGAATCCCACCGCTGCCGTCACCTTGACCGGCACCGGATCCAACTTCGCCTCGATCCCCGCTTGCGAATCGAACAGGTACGCATCCCCCCCTTCCCCGACATAGGTGCCATTGAGGTACTGCAACGTGCCGACCTGCTCGGCGAGAACGTACTGGCCGAAGTTGCCGAACAACCTGTACTGGTCATGGCCGCCGAATTTGTACGACAGTTGCTCAGCCAAGCCCTGTGGGTTCACATCCGCTTTGTAAAACATCGGCGAAAGCGTCACGGGACGCCACAGGGGGTTGGCGATGATGCCGCCGGTGATCCTGATCCAGTCCCACGGTGGCGGATGAATCGTCACGTACGCCAGATCGAGCGCAATCCCCTTCTTGCGGAACGTGTTGCCGAACGTGGTGTTGCCGCTCGTGCCGATGTAGGTGCTGCCGGAGAAATTATCCCCGGTGGTCAAACGAACTCCCAGGTCAGCCCAGTCCTGCAGTTTCGTGTCCACACCCAAGCGCAACTTGAGCCGATACCGGATCCGGTCGGGCTGCTTGGCGTACACGGGAGCGCCCGGCGACTTGTCCCAATCCCCCGGATTGTCGAAGTCCTCGAACCGCAACCGCAGATCGCCGTACCACTTCATCTGCTTGACCCAGCTGTCGACCACCACCTTGGACGGGGGCGGAACCATGGCCGCCTCGTTCTTCAGATCGACTTCGCGCTGGCGCTTGAGGATGTCTATCTGCTGCTGCAGGTCTTCAATCCGCTTGTCCTGCGCTTCGGGAGCCGGAACGGCGGGTGGTGGCGCCGCCAGCGAGCGGGCCTTCTCCGCCTGCTCATGGGTGATGATCCCGGATTGCTCCAGGATGTTAATTGTCGCGGCGGGATCGTCCGCGTACGACTTGCCGCTGGCGCAGAACGCGCTGCCGGCAACGACGAGGATGGTGAAGCCGAGTGTAGTCCTTGTGAGTTTCATTTTACCTTTGTTGGGTCAGCCCCTGGTGGATGCACCACAGCCTACTGGCCGGGAATGATGACGGTGCCATCGCCTTGCCGGTTCACTTGCATGGCCGAAAAGGCCACGAACGAATTGGTGTAGGCCGGGTTCGTCGTCTGGAACGTGTTGTTCGTGATCGCGCTGAGCAAGGCGTTGTACAGCGTGCTCTGCAGCGTGGTCAGCGAGTTCACGTTTGTGGTGCTCTTCACGGTGTAGGCGTGGTCGTAGGACCAGATCGGATACAGGCCCAATACCACATTGGTCGGCGTGGGAGCGTATCCTTCGTAGGTCAACACGAAGCCGCTGCCGGAAGGCAACGTCAGCGCATCCGCAATTCCGCAACTGCCGATCGTGCCGGGGAAGGTGGACACCGTTGTTACCACGGACGAAGCCGACGTCAGACCGCTGGTGGGTTGGAGCGAGCCGCCCACGTTGCCGTAGATTTGAGGCGCACCGACATAGGAGGCGACCTTTTCCGGAATGATCCGCGCGCCGGAGGTGGAGGTGCGGCCGATGTAATAGATCGTCTTGCCGGGGTTGCCGTTGGTGGAGAAGAAGCTCTCGGTAATCTCACCCGAGAACTCATAGAAGCTGATAGCGGTCTCCTTCGTCAGGTTCGAGAACACCAGGTCGTTGTGCCCAATGAACACGAAAGGCACAATCCCCATCGCGGTGTCGTTGAACAGCGACGCGTTTTGCGCCGGCACCGCCGTCCCCGGAAAGATGTCGGAGAACGACGCGTTGGGAACATTGGAGATCAGCACGGAGCCGCCCCCTTCATTCACCGTCTTCGGAAACGTGTCCAGATTGGCCTGCAAAAGGTCCAACAACCCCTGTTCCGAGCTGGTGAAACCCAACCGGACGATGACATTCGTCGCGTTGCCGCCCAACACCCCCGACGCCGTGCCTTCGAACGACAGATGGTTCGTATCCACCACGTTGCTGGAGGTGTTGGCCGCGCCGCCATCAAAGATCGTGTACAGCCGGTTGATCACAGCGCTCTTGAACGTCTGCCCGCCCGTGATGTCCAGTTCGACCTGGGCGTAGCTCGCGGTCGAAACCAGGCCGCCGATGAGAGCGACCAGTAATGTCTTGCTTGCCTTCATGTTCATGTCTCCGTTTCTGTTGATTGGTTTGCTTGGTTGTTTGCTGGATGGCCGCCCCGCTCCCCGCTTGAGCGCCCGGCCCACTCTCATCAATGTTTTGCTGACTTTCATCGTTGTCTCTCCCGGCTCCCCTGCTTCACTTGCCCTCTTTCACGACGACATCCGTGAAGATGTCCGCTCCCAACACGTGGTTGGTTCCCACGTCGCCGCACCCCGGATCGCTCCCGCTGGGCGGACGCGGGCAGACATTGCCGACGGTGTTCGTGTCTTCGCCGGCGCCGACCTGCGCCAGGGAACGGAAGTCGTTGTGCGGATGACCGTGCGTGCTTGGCAGCAGATCGTTGGCGCAATCGAACACCACGTCGAACGCCACCTGCAACCGCGCCTTGTGCTTGAGCGTCACCGGCAACTTCTTCTGCGGCGGCCCGTTGTGCAGCGTCACCTGCGCGTCGGGGCAGTTCGTCCCCAGCGTCTGCACCGTCAGATCGACAAAACCCGTCAGGTTGGAGATCACCACGGTGTTCGTCCCCACATTTTCAAACTCAACCAGCACGACCTTCGTCTGGCTGGGCTTCTGGCTGGTCAGGACAACCGTTGCCGGCGCAATAATCCTGGTAATGGCGAAGTCGCGGCCGGGAGCTGACGACCCTGGCGCGCTCAATACCGCGTGCACAACCTGGGTGGACGTGTCCAGGTTCGCGCCGGCATCCGTGGCGATGACGGTGATCGTGTTCGTCCCCGCCGCCAGCGTGACCGCGTTCGACCAGTCGCTGCCATTCACTCCCGCCGCCACACCATTGACCGTCACCCCCTGAATACCGTTGGAGTCAGTCGCGGTGCCTTCCACCAGGATGTCGGCATTCGTGAACACTTCGTAATCGGTCGGACTGGTCACCACCAGCACCGGCGGCGCCGTGTTGGTCGTCGAGCCGGCGGCCGTAAAGGTCAACACGCCGTTGGCATTGAAGGTCAAGTACCCGAGATAGGTCCCCGGAGGATTGCCCGAGGCCGGCTGCAATTCATAAAGATCAGAGACCGTGTCGCCGCTGGTGAACGTGCCCGGCGTCAGGTTCTCAATGTCGCCCTGGTTGAAATTACCGGCCAAATCGCCCGCCGACCCGGCAATGGAGGCATACGAACTGGCGTCGCTGGCGGGAATGATAACCACATCCACCGTGTTGGAAATGGCGCTGGCCGGCGTGCCCGCGCTCCAGGGAATCGCCCCGACCGATGAACCCGAACCAGCGACCGTGGCAATCACGCTGCCGATGGGCCCCTGCTGGAACGTGCTCAGACTCGTGAACGGCGCCGTCTGCGTGCCGGGAGAAATGCGGGGATTGGTCAGAAACAGCGTGTTGACCGGCAGACTGTACACCGAAGCGCTGCGGACCGTGCCAATCACCGCCCAATCCAGCCCGCCCAGGTTGGAGTACGCCGTCTGCAACTGGGTCAAGTTGTACTGGCTGAAGGCCGTGACGGAACCGGGAGCGGCATTGATAAACTGCGAGACCGGCCCGATGTCCACCTCCAGGTCCGGCTGACCCGACTGGCGGAACACCAGCAGCGCGTCGCCATTATTATAGGTAAACGATGCCGCCAGGAGCCCCTGCACGCCGGCAAACAAAACAACGGCTGCCGAAGCGATCACTGTCGCGATGGATTTGTAACGACTGGTCATAGTTCCTTTCAGTTGCGTTCAAAGGAACCTCCGGTTGACCGGTCAGCCCATACGACGTTTTCACCTGTTTCTAGGTCAACCTCCAGTCGGCACTGGTGGGTCTCGCACGACTTCCCTGCTCCGAACTCCGCGCGTCTCCAACCGCGCTCCACTTCCCTACTACTTCAGTAGACATTTCGCAGTCTACTATTCCAGTAGACTATTGCAACAACTTTTTTGAACTTTTTTTCAGGGGGCTGGAAATCCTTCAATAACAAGCGCCAAACCGCTGGTTTTCCCGGTCTGAATCCTGGTGTCAGCCCTTCCACGCCGCCCTGGCCGAAGCCCTGCCCCGCCACGTCAAAGCCCACAGCGACCAGCCCCCCACCCCTTACCCCCCTTCTCCGATTGCAGGATTGCGAAAACGTGCTATCCTACTGGCAGTATGATATATGCAACCGGCATATGGCAGAGGGCGGAAGACAGGTCCAGCCCGGTCAAACCCAGTCAAACCTTCAGTTTTCCAGGGTCAGTGACCGTCCGTGCAGTCCGTGTACGTCCATGTCAGACCCTGTCAAACCTAGTCAAACCTAGTCCGACCTAGTCAAACCATAAATTTTCCAGGAAAACCGACGCTAAAATGCAGCTAAACACCGAAACCGCAGTCACTTACGCAAGATCGCGGAAGCTGATTGCCCTTGGGGAGTCGCCACTCGTGGAAATGCTGTCGGGCGGGGTCGCTTGCACCGTTTTGCGGCTCCACGCGGAGCGCGGGCCGCTGGTCATTAAACAGGCGCTGGAAAGGTTCCGGGTCAGGGAAACATGGCTGGTTGATCCCCACCGGAACCTATTGGAAGCCCGGTTCCAAAAGCTCGCCCGCGAGGTGCTTGGGCCGGCCCATGTGCCGGAAGTGCTGGACATCGACCCGGAGAATTTCACCTTTACGATGGCTTCCGCCCCGCTTTCGGCGCGGAATTGGAAAACGATGATGCTGGAGGGCGATGTGCGCCCGACACTGGGCAAACAGTGCGCCCAATTGCTGGCGAAACTGCAATCGATTGCGCCATCCGACCCGCGTCTTCCGGCGGAAATCCATGATCCGCGGTTCTTCCGCCAGCAACGCATCGAGCCTTACTTCGAGTTCACAGCTAAAAAGCACCCGGACGTCGCGCCCGCGTTGACGGCCATGGCCAAGGTGCTGGTCACCAGGCGCCAGATCGTCCACGGCGATTTCACGCCGAAGAACTTTCTCGTCGTTGACGACATTCTCGTGCTGCTCGATTTCGAAGTCGCCCACATCGGCATGCGGGAATTCGACATTGCCAGCCTCGTCAATCATCTGACGCTGAAAATGGTCCATCTGCCGGGGCACCGCGAGGCGTTGCACCAGACGGTGGCGCAATTTCTCTCGGAGCTTCTTGTTTCCGTCTCCCCTCCCCCGGGCGGCTGGTGGTTGAACTGCCTGGGCGCGCTGATGCTGGCGCGCGTGGACGGGAAATCGCCGGTGGACTATCTCACCGAGGGCGAAACGTCCCTGGTCCGGACCGCCGCCCGGCGATTGCTCTGCAACGAATACGCCTCGCTCGACGAACTCTACGACGGGATGTTTCCGCCATGAACCGCCCCGCCGGTTTTCGGGGGTTGATTCTTCGCGCCGGCGGGGCTACGATGCGCGGCGTCGCTGGAACAACACCTAAAGAAGATCATTCACATGAGCCTGAGGGAACTGCTGTCGGCAAAAATTCATGGCGGAACGGTGACGCAATGCGACCTGCATTACGAGGGAAGCTGCGGGCTCGGCCCGGACTTGTTGGAGGCTTCCGGGATCCTGCCGCTGGAAAAAATCTCCGTCCTGAACCTTTCCACCGGCCTGCGCCTGGAGACCTACGTCATCCCCGCCAAGACCAAGGGCGAAATCTCGCTGAATGGCGCGGCGGCCCGCTCGGCGGCCGTGGGCGACAAGGTCATCATCCTGACGTATGCCGCGCTCTCCGCCCAGGAAATCACCGCGCACCAGGCCCGCATCGTGATCCTCGGCCCGGGCAACAAAATCCTTTCCTCCCGCTCCGAAACGCCTTCCCGATGAACTGGCTCAAGGCCGCCGCCCTGATGCTGGCGCTGCCGCTGGCGGCGTTCGCCGATGACACGACGACAAACGTGTCCGCCGAGGCAATCATGGCCCGCGTGCTGGCCAACCGGCCGGCCAGGGACGTTTCTCTCAAGGCACGGCTGTTCGTGACACCGGACAAAATTGTGCCCGTGGAAATTTTGGTCAAGAACCTGCCGGGCGAAGTGCGCACGATCTACCAGTCCGGCCAGACACACCTGCTCGTGGTCCAACCCGAGCACGGCGATGCCCGGTTCTACCTGCGCGGCTCGGGGGAACTGAAGGGCGCGGCGCGGATGGGCGAATTCCTCGGATCGCATTTCAGCTACTACGACCTGGGCCTGCCGTTTCTGCATTGGTCCAACCCGAAACTGGTCGGCGACGACGAGCGCGTCCGCGGACGGGACTGCGTGGCGGTCGAAGTCCAGGCGGCCAACCAACCGTACGCGCAGGTCAAATTCTGGATCGACAAGGAATATCTGGCCCTGCTGCGCGCGGAGGCCTTTGACGAAAATCTCCTGGCCGTCAAACGCGTGTCCATCGCCAGCTTCAAACGGATCGGCGACGCCTGGATCCCGCGCGGCATCGACATCGCCTTTGTGCCAAAAGCTCAGGCGCTGCCCTCGGAGGAAAAGTCACGGCTGGAAATCTACGAAGGCGACGCCGACGCGCATCTCGCGCCGGAATTGTTTTCTCCGGACGCCTTCCGCAAGGGGGCCGCGTGGCCACCTTAACCGGACGATTCAGGAGTGGGCGTGCCGCTGGTGTGCGTGGTCGTCTGTCCGGGCCCCGGGCGGTCGGCCTTGGGATTCCATTGCGTGCCGGTGCGTTCCCAGTTGGTCAGCTTGATTTCCAGATAGCTGACTTCCGCCAGGCCGCGGATTTGCTGCTCGATGTGCTGGAGCGTGCGCCGCACACCCAGGTTGCGCTCCACCGGGTCCACCTTCTTCTGGGAAGGATGATAGTCGAACACCCTGAGTTCACCCTCGATATAAACCGACGTACCGATCACCTGCACTTCGAGTTTCTGGGTGTCGATGTAGTTGCGCACCAGGGTTGCTTGAATCAGCCGCAGGACTCTGAGTTCCTCATTTGTCATGGATCGGTCCTCGTGCCCGCACGCGGCGAGCACAGGCAGTGTAACGCCGGCAAGCCGCCGATGACAAGCGGGGATTGCGCCGGGAAATCAGCACAGATCCGGGCTGCCCGCCGCGCGGCAGGGTTCGCAATGCGGCGGCTCCGGGGTAAGCCCCAACTCGGCCAGCAAGTCCAGGTCGGCCTCACACTCGGGGTTGTGCGCCGTCAGCAACCTGTTCCCGTAGAAAATCGAATTCGCCCCGGCGAAGAAACACAGTGCCTGCGCCTCCCGCGACAGCCGCGTCCGGCCGGCCGACAACCGCACCTTGGCACGCGGCAGCACGATCCGCGTCGTGGCGATCAAACGGACCATTTGAAAAATGTCCACCGGCGGCTGCTCTTCCAGCGGCGTGCCTTCGATCGCCATCAGACAGTTGATCGGCACGCTCTCCGGCGGCGGATCGAACCCCAGCAACACCTCCAGCATTTTCAACCGGTCCAGCTCGGTCTCGCCCATGCCGATAATGCCACCACAACAAACAGAGATGCCCGCCTTTTGGACCGCCCGAATGGTCTCGAGACGATCATGAAAGGTGTGCGTCGTGACAATGTTCGAATAAAATTCGGGGCTGGTATCGATGTTGTGATTGTAGGCCGTGACCCCGGCTTCCTTGAGCTGCCTCGCGGCGGTCTCCGTGAGCTGCCCCAACGTCACGCAAACTTCCACGCCGAGCTTGCTGACGGCGTTGACTGTCTGCAGCACCGATTCAAACTGCGGCGTGTTCTCCCGCACGCCCTTCCACGCGGCGCCCATGCAAAACCGCGTTGCGCCGCTTGCTTTTGCGCCGCGCGCCACCTCGAGCACTTCCTCGGTCGACATCAGTTTCTCAGCTTTGACTCCGGTCGAATACCGCGCACTCTGGGAGCAATAGGCGCAGTCCTCGCTGCAACCACCGGTCTTGATGCTGAGCAAAGAACACAGCTGTATCTCGTTGCCATTCCAATGCTTACAATAGATTTCACGGGCTTTTTGGATGAGATCAAGAAATGGAGTTGAGTAAATTTGGCGCAATCGATCCAATGTTGTAATTGGCTCTGCCCCAAGCGCTTTCACTGTAGATTTTGCGACAACTGCCTGCAAATCCCCCTCCATGTTGAAAATAGATGCTATCGGAAAGCTTGTCGCATTGCAAGCATGGAGCCGCTTTGTTACTGTATCCGGCCATTACTATGGATCGCACTGTCCAGAAAGTTTGTGAAATGCTGCAGAGCCCTGACGGCATGAAGCGTTGCGCCGCGGCAATGGTGCTGGCGGAACTCGCTCCCAAGGAAGAGCGCGTCGTCCGGGCCCTCGGCGAAGCGCTCAAAGGCGCCAATCAACTGCTCACCCGTTACGTGCTCGAAGCGTTCGAATCCATCGGCACCCGCGCGGCGGTCCCGCACGTGTTGCCGCTACTGGAAGCCGAGGACGTGGAAACGAAACTCCGCGCCGTCGGCATCGTGGCCCGCGCCGGGGGCGACATTCTCCCGGACCTCGAACGCCAGTTCGAGAAAGCCGGCCCGCAGCAAAAACGCGTCCTCGTCGATATTCTGGCGCGCATCCACAACCGCGAGGCGATGCAGATCGTCCTCGACGAGTTGTTCGATCCCGATTTCGAACTGGTGAAGGAAGCCTGCCAGGCGGTCCGCCGCCACATCGGCGACGCCACGCCGAAAGAGCGCCTCGCCCTTCACAAGCAGGTCGCCAAATTCATGAACAGCGCCCGCGTGCGGAAGACGGACCGGGTGCTCACGTCCTGCCTGTTGATCATGGGCTACCTCGGCGCCCCGGACGCGCGCAACGTCCTGCTCAAATACGCCACCCCGCGCAATCTCGGCTACATCCGCCGCAACGCCCTGATCGGCCTCAAAGGATTGGAACTGACCGGCGCCGCCGCCAATTCAACGGCCCGCCAGGTCTTGAACTATCTGGCGGATGCCGACCCGGTGATCGTGCAACACGCGCTGGACATCATTGAAAAACTCCCGCTGACCGGTTCCTACGATTCCCAGTGGCGCAAGATGCTGCGCAGCAAATACCCGTCCGTCCGCGCCTTCGCCGCGCGCCGCCTGGCCGCCCACGACAACGCCGCCGGCAACCGATTGATGATGGCGCTGCTCAAGCACGAGGACGCCCAGGTCAGCGAAATCGCCGCGGGTGCGCTGGCCCGCCACAAACACGCGACCCCGCAGCTGCTGGCCGCGCTGGCGCGGGAGCGCAACACCGAAACGGCCTGGCGCCTGGCGAAAATCCTCAAACCACACAGCGGCTCCATCGACAGGAAGACCGTGAAGAAATTCTCCACGCTGGCCGGCCGCGATCTCCAGGCCGGCAGCCCGCGCCACGAAGCGCTGTTCTATTTCCTGCGCAACATCAATCCCCAGTCCGCCGACGCAGTCCTGCGCGATGTCGGCCTGAAATTCAAGAAGGCAAAAAAATGGCTCCGCGCCGCGGACTGCCTGCGTCAATTGGCCCGCTCGGAAAGTTTTGACAAGGAACTGCGCTACGAACTGAGCGTCTGCAACCTGAAGCTGTCACAAAAAGACCTCGCGCCGCATCTGCGCGCGGACGACCAGGCCTTGCGCGGTTTTCAAGCGTTGCTCCAGGAGAAATCCTTCAAGCTGTTCGACCGCCTGAAAAAGGAACGGCCGCTGGACACCGCCGACCTTTACTACGTCGGGTTCCACTTCAGTGAAGGCACGGGCGACGAACAGAAGTTCGGCCGCAAACTCCTCGAATACGTCGCCAAACGCTGGCCCAAGACAAAGGAAGGCAAGGCCGCCCGCAGCAAGCTCAAGCTGGCCGACCAGACACAGACCGTCCCCGCGCCCGCTCCGGTCAAAGCATAACGAGCGCGGGTCGTGCCTCCGTTTCGCGACGGAGACGTCACCGCAACTTCCAGCCCGCGACCGCCACCCACGGGCAGAACAGCACCATCAACACCGCCGTCAACACGCTCATGGCCAATGTATTTGCCGCCAGCGTCGCGATGACGAGCGCCAGACCGCTGGCCCACATCGCCCACCCCCACCAACGCACCACGCCGCTGATCATCGGGCTCTTCCACAGCAGCATCATCCCCGCAATCGTATACAATCCGTTGCCCGCCGCGCCCGTCAACAGCGCTGCCGCGCGGCCGAACGTCAGCATCCGGTCGGGAAACAAGCCGATGTACACCGCCTCCGCCGCCCAATCGAACCCGAGCCCCATCACCGCCACCGCCAGTGCCGCCACGGTCCAGTCATGCGCTTTCAGCCGCGCCCCCCACCACGCAAAGAACGCCACCAGGCTGAACGCGGCCAGCACCCACAGCCCCCAGCCAATCCGCCATTCGAGCAAGTGCGCTTCGATGTAGACGGCGCGCGCCGCGGGGCCGCCGGCCACTTCCAGCCCGCCGCGCAACCAGAACGCCAGCGCCAGCGACGCCAGCGCGTTCACCGTCGCGCACGTCAACGGAATGGCTGCGGAGCGCCGGCGGCTCATGCCCGCGTCCGCAGTTCGTTGGCGAGTGTGATCCATTGGTCCAGGCCCAATTCCTCGCCGCGCACCGTCGGGGAAATCCCCACGGACTCGAACGCGGCGGACACGTTGTCGTAGGTAGCGAGCAGTTTCCGCAGCATCTTGCGGCGCTGGCCGAATCCCAGCCGGACGATGGCGTGAAACGGCGCGTCCGGCTCGATCTTGACGCGCGGATCGCGCCGATCCAGCACGACGACGGCGCTGTCCACGTGCGGTTTGGGGTAGAAACAGCCGGGCGAAACGACGTGCGCCAGGGTAACATGGTAACGCAATTGCGTGAACAACGTCAGCGCGCCGTACTCCTTGCAGCGCGGCTTGGCGGCCAGCCGCTCGGCCACTTCCCGCTGTACCGTCACCACCATCCGGCGCGGCCGCGGTTCGCCTTCCACGAACCGTTCCAGGATCGGTGTCGAAATGCTGTAAGGCAAATTGGAAACGACCTTGAACGGCGCCGTCACCGGCAGCGCCACCTCGACCGCGTCGCCTTCGATCAGATCGACGCCTTTCAGGTGTTCGCGCAGGTAGAGGCACAGGCGCGGGTCCTTTTCGATCGCGACAACGCATTTGGCGTATGCCGTCAGTTCATCGGTCAACATCCCCAGGCCCGGGCCGACCTCGACCACCGTTTCATCGGGGCGAATATCGGCCTGCTCGATGATGATGCGCAGGATGTTCGCATCGATCAGGAAATTCTGGCCGAGGACCTTGCTCGGGCGAATGCCGCGTTCCTCGAGCAACCGGCGCACTTCGGTGAGTGTCATTTTCCCGCCAACTCTGCCGCGAGGTTGATGGCCGCGATCATGCTGTCCGGCCTGGCTTTGCCCTTGCCCGCGAGATCGAACGCCGTGCCGTGGTCGGGCGACGTGCGCACAAAGGGAAGCCCCAGCGTCAGGTTCACACCCGTGTCGAACGCGATCATCTTCAACGGCGCAAGCCCCTGGTCGTGATACATCGCCACCACGGCGTCGAACGCGCCGTGGTAAGCCTGGTGAAACAACGTGTCCGCCGGCCAGGGCCCGGTCACGTCCAGGCCTTTGCGGGCGGCGCGGCGCACAGCGGGCGCGATGAAGCGGCGTTCCTCTCCGCCGAGCAGCCCGCCCTCGCCGGCGTGTGGATTGACGCCGGCCACACCGATTTTCGGCCGCCGGATGCCGAACCGCCGGCAGGCCTGGTGCGAGAGTTCGATGACATCGAGGATCTTTCCGGCCGAGAGCAACCCGGAAACCCGCGCCAGCGGGACGTGGATGGTGACCAGCGCCACGCGCAACGGGCCGCCGACCAGCATCATGGCGAATTTCTTCGTGTGGCTGAGGTGGGCCAGCAATTCGGTGTGGCCTTCGAAGCCCCAGCCCGCGTCACGCAACAAGCGCTTGCTCAACGGGGCGGTGACAAGCGCGTCCAGTTCGCCGGCCAGGCAGCGCCGCGCACCTTGCACGACCCAGTCAACCGCATCGGCGCGCCGCCGGGTGCGCGCGTCGCCCAACACCTCATACTCGAACCGCCGGTTGAGTTTGCCGGAAGCAAGCGCCTTGGCGACGACCTCCGGGCCGATGCCGGCGGGGTCACCCAGTGTGATTCCGATGCGGGGCCGCCTGGGCATTAGAACATTTGGATGTAGGCCTTGGTGCGAAGCTGTTTGACCCATTCCTGCTGCATCCGGGCGCGCTGCTGGTCGAGCAGGATCTTTTCAATTTCGTCGCGCACCTCGGGCAACGGCTTGGTGTGGGCGGGCTTCACATCATCCACCTGCAGGATGTAATAGCCCTCGTCGGTCACGATCAGCTTGCTGTGCTGGCCTGGCTTGAGGTTGAAAGCGATGTCGTTGAGTTCCTTGCGCAACACGTCGTGTCCGATCCATCCCCAATCGCCGCCCTCTTTGCCTTCCTTGCCTTCGGAATAGACGCGGGCCATGCTGTCGAAACTCGCGCCCTCGTTGAGCTTGGTGACGATTTCCTCGCCCAACTCGCGGCGTGGATCAACCATCCGCACGGGCGGCGGTGGCGGCGCGGGCGGCGGCTGGTTTGTGGAAACATCCGCGTTGGTCTGGACGAGCGCGGCGGCGGACATGGCCGTGTTCGTTTCCGCGACCTGATTGGTCGAACTTGTTTCACTCGGCGAAACGGGTTGGTTCGTCGCGGCCGCTTCGGTCGCCGGGGCGACTTGATTCGTGGAGACTACCGCATTGGTCTGCACGAGCGGGGCGGCGGACGCGGCCGCGTTCGTTTCCGCGACTTGATTGGTTGCTCCCGCGTCGGCGGTTTGATTCGTCACCTGCGTCTCCGGCGCGGCGGCCGGGGCGTTTGTCGCTACAGGCGCCGGCTCCGCCACGGGCACGAGTTCGCCCTTCTTGACGAAAATCATCCGGAGCTTGATCTCGTCACCCACTTTGAACTGGTCCTGATTTTCCTGGAAATATTTCTCGATCTTGTAGGGGGACACGACGACTTCGTCCTGTGTCTTGCGGTTGCGCATGGCCTGGACGATGATTTGTTCGCGCAACTTGTCGCGATACTGCGAGAGCGTCACGTGCTGCGCTTCGAGTGTTTTGATGAAGGCGGCCCGGTCGCCCCCGAATTCGTTGGCGATGTGGTCGTTGAGTTGTTCGTCGACGACGGTGGACGGGATGTTGTAACCTTTTTCGTTGAATTCCTGCAGGATCAGGTTGCGCTCGATCAGATTGTTGAGCGCGTCCATTTGCGCTTCCCTGACCTTGCCGTACAATTCCTTGCCTTCGTAATCCCGGCGCAGTTCCTGCACGACGGGCTGCACGTATTCGCGGACCTCGCTGTAGGTGATGACCTTGTCGTTGACGATGGCCGCGACGCCGTCCAGCAGGTCCTGCGCGTTGACCGTTGCGGTCAGCGCCAGAACAGCCGCCGCCGCCAGAACCAGCCGCCCGGGCCCGCGCCTGCGCGCGGCATGGTCTTGGTGCTCAATCACGGTGGAGGCGCGCTCCGGATATTTTCCAACGCATTCTGACAACTTCGCCATCAGACGACATTACCGTATTCCGGCTGCCACACGCAAGCCAGCAGGACGCGCCCGCGCTAGACGCGCGGCGCCGCCGCCAGGATTTCCGCCGAGGCGCCTTTGAATTGCTCGAAGTTTTTCACGAATTTCGACGCCAGATCTTTCGCCCGGCGGTCGTAGTCCGTCGCGTCCTTCGCGCCATAGCGCGGCGCCAGCAATTCCGCCGGCACTCCGGACAAAGCCTTCGGCACCTCGAACCCAAACGTCGGATCGACGTGGAATTGCGCCTTGTCGAGGGTCCCGTCAAGGATATGGATGACGTTGTCGCGGTTGATCTTCAGCAGGACGCGCGGTCCCTGGCCGAAAGCATTGCCCACCCAGCCCGTATTGAGTAGATAACATTTCGTGTGGTGCTCGCGCATCTTCTTGGCGAGCAGTTCCGCGTACACCGTCGGATGCAACGGCAGGAACGGCGCGCCGAAACAGGTGGAGAACGTCGGCACCGGGTCCTTGCCTGCATTGGCCTCCGTGCCCGCCAGCGACGCGGTGTAACCGGACATGAAATGATACATGGCCTGCGCCGGGTTCAGCCGCGCCACGGGAGGCATCACGCCAAACGCGTCGCAAGCGAGGAACACGATGGCCTTCGGATGGCCGCCCATGCCGCTGGGCACCACGTGGGCGATGTAATCCAGCGGATAGGCGCACCGCGTGTTCTCGGTCACCGAATCGTCCAGGTAATTCGGTTCACGCGTGGCGGGATCGACCGTCACATTCTCGATGACCGAACCGAACTTGATCGCGTCCCAGATCATCGGCTCGCGTTCCTTGGTCAGCTTGATGCATTTCGCGTAACAGCCGCCTTCGAAATTGAACACGCCCTGGTCACTCCAGCCATGCTCGTCGTCGCCGATCAGCCCGCGCGTACGGATCGGCCGAGAGCGTGGTCTTGCCCGTGCCGCTCAACCCGAAGAACACGCCACGTCGCCCGCGTCGCCGACGTTGGCGGAACAATGCATCGGCAACACGCCTTTGAGCGGCAGCACGTAGTTGAGCACGCCGAAAATGCTCTTCTTCATTTCACCGGCGTACTCGGTGCCGCCGATCAGCACGGTCTTGCGGGAGAAGTCGACGATGATGAACGTCTCGCTGTTGAGTTTGTGCTTCTTGGGGTCGGCGAGGAACTTGCAGGCGTTGATCACCGTCCATTCCGGCACATGTGTCTTGATCTGTTCCGGCGTGGCCTTGCGGAATAGTTGTTTCACGAACAGGTTATGCCAGGCCAGCTCGGTGACGATGCGGATCGGCATCGTGTAGCGCGGATCGGCCCCCGCGAAACCGTCCATCACGTACAATTCGCGGCCCTGCATGTACGCCAGCACTTCCTGGCGCAGGCCGAGATAGTTTTCCTCGGAAATCGGTTGGTTGACCTTGCCCCACCAAATCTTGTCGCGGCTGCCGGCCTCCTCGACCGTCCACTTGTCGCGGGGCGAGCGCCCCGTGCGTTTGCCCGTCATGGCATTCAACGCGCCGCTGCTGGTCAACAGACCTTCGCCGCGCCGCACCGATTCCTCCACCAACCGCGCCACCGATAAATTCCAGTGCACCTTGCCCGGCCGCACGATCCCGTGATGTTCCAATCCGTAGTGACTCATTGCGTGATTTCCTCGCTGATTGTTCCTGACAGTCTCGTCCCGCCCCGAGTGCTTGTACCGGTTTTTTCACCGGTTGACAACTGGAAAACAACCGCCCGGAAACACCGTCTCATTCGCCCGATTGACCGTGGAAACTCTCCGCCGTCACACCGGCTTCTATCCTCACGCGCCCGGTGATCGCGTCCACTTCGGTATCGGACAAGGCGCCGGTCAATTGCCACGCCGGAACGCCGTCCACGACGGTCATGGCCTTGCGCGCGACCGTGTAGATTTGCGCAAGCTTGATGCGGCCGCCTGCAGCGATGATGTCACGGAGCCGGGCGCAATACGCACCGATTTCCTCCGTCGCCGGCCCTTGTCCGTGGACTTTGAGGAACAGGCTTTGGATGACGAGGGGGCGTTGCTTCGCGGTTTCGGTGATGTTTTTCAGGATGCGCGCGAAGGGGACCTTCGTGCGATTGATCAACTTGAAATAATCCTCCGTGCCGGCGTCCAGTTTCGCCCAGACTTCGCCGTTGTTGGCGTCCATGATGTCCAGGCCGCGTTTCACGTCGGCCCGGTCCAGCCCGCCCGCATCGGTGATCAGCACGATCTTGGTTTCGGGCGGTTTGACGCGCGCGATCATTTCGATCACCGCCGAAAAATTCCGCAACGTGGTCGGTTCCGCGTCGCCGCTGAGCGCGACGTCGTTCAAGTGCAGCAAATCCGCCGTGACTGAATCGAACGGTGGATGTTTGGCCAGTTCGCCCGAGCGCGTGAGTTCGAGCATCTCCCGCAACTCCTGTTCGGCGGCGGCCAGATCGAATTCCGCGACCGGCGACGGCGTCGTGCGATCCACCTGGCAATAAATACAATCGAAGTTGCAGGCCTTGTCCGGGTTGGTGTTCACCCCGATGGAAATGCCGTGGCTGCGCCGGGAAAGGACCGGATAGACCAGCTTGAAGTCCTCAAACCGACGCGCATGCCGCCGGTGGGCCGGCAGGATTTTCGGAGGCGTTTCCACAAGATGAGAATACCCGCGAACAGCCGCAATTTCACGCACTTATCTCAACCCGCGCGGGCGAGGACGCCGAGGCGTTCGCGGGTATCGGCTGAGTGGGGTGACAGCTTGAACTTCGCGCCGGCAAAGACTTCCCCCAGCCCGGCGGAGACGAGCGGCTGAAAATTGGCGAGCGCTTCGGGCGTGTTCGGCGCGAGCAGGCGGTCGTTGGCGAGCACGAGGACTTCGTCTGTACGAAACTTGAGGCCCTTCAGTTTCGGCTCCGCTTCGAGCAGTTGGCAGGCCTGCCGCGCCGTCTTGAGGATGCTTTGCAGGTTTGCCGTGGCGTTTCCGTCGAGGGGACGTTTCCGATAATAGAGCAGGCCCAAAGGGCCTTCCTGCTGGTCCAGGCTGAAGTTGGCTTCGTGCGCGACGAGCAGGATGCCGGGGCCGTCCGGCACGTGCGAGTAATCATGGACGTCGATCAACAGATGCCCGGGGACATTTTGTTTCTGGATCCACGAATGGAACACGGGGATGAAATCGCGGAGGTTCACCGTGCCGGGATTCGACACGAAGAATTTGACGCCGAACTTGTAGAGATCGTCCATGCGGGAAAGCTCCGTTACTTGATCACCGCCGACGGCACTTGCGCCAGCGCCGCCGCTTTCTTTTCCTGGAGCTTGTCACCGCAGGCGTGCGCCGCCTCGATGAACAGTTGCGCCTCCTCGACAAGCCGGTGCGTCGCGTCGTGGGCGTGCTGCTTCGGCGGGTTCTCGTGGCGCCGGAAGAAATCCTGCGCGAACTTGCCGCCGGCAAACCGGTCCCAGAACAATTTCGGCTCGTACAGGCGCGCGCGGAATTCCTTTACGATCACGGCCGGGTCATTCGGCACGTCGTACCACAATTCCTTCACAAGCCCCTGCGCCGCCTCCAGCATCGATCCGTAGGCCAGCGCATCGGCCCCGGCAAAATCGTTCGCCTCCAGCTTGAGTTGCGCCTCGAAGCACATCCGTTCCGCCGCCTGCAGGCTGAATTGCAGGCGCGAGACGACTTCGCCCGCGCATTCGCCCATGCCCATGTCGCCCATGGTGAACTCGCGCGGATCGCCCCAGTCGGAATAAAACGTCGGATCGACCTCATACGGCGGCACGACCATCAGGTCTTCGAGCATGTCGCGGCACGATTTTTTGCCGATGCGCGCGATGAAGTCCTGGAACGTCTCGTTGCCCTGGCGCTCGCTGACGAACCGTTGCGTGATGCGCTCGATCACGTCCGGCACGCGTTTGGACGGCACCGACCCGATGGCCAGTCCGTAGGAACCGGCGTTGTCGCGCCATTTGCCGCCGAGCAACACCTGGAAATGCGGCACCTTGCGGTTGTTGATCGTGCGGCTGTTGCCGTAGAAACCGATGTCGGCAATGTGATGCTGGCCGCAGGAATTAAAACAGCCGCTCATTTTGATGTGGAGGCCCTTCACAGCCTCGTCCATCGAGAAAAATTTAGCGGCCAGCCGGTGGCGGATTTCCCGCGCCAGGCCGCGCGACGACGCGATGCCCAGCTTGCAGGTGTCCGTGCCGGGACAGGCCACCACGTCCAGGATCGTGCCCGCGCCGAGTTCGTCGAGCCCGATCTTTTTCAACTCGCCGTACAACGCCGGCACATCCGCTGCGCTGACCCAGCGCAAGACCATGTTTTGCTCGACCGTGGTGCGGATGTTTTCGCCCGAATATTTGCGCGCGAGATCGGCGAGCCGGCGCGTTTGCCGCGTGGTGATGTCGCCGATGGGCAGCGTGATCGTCACCGTCGCGTAGCCCGGCTGGCGCTGGGCATAGACGTTGGTCTTGGCCCAGGCATCGAAGCCTTCGGGATGCGGCTCGCCGTTCAATGACGACGGCGCTTTCCTCGGCGTTTCCTGGAACCGATGGGCGTCGGGCAGATACGCCGTCCAACGCGGATCGGGCGGCAGCACCTGGCGCTCTTCCAGTACCAGGCGTTTGAATTCGTCGACACCGAGTTTGGCGACGAGGAACTTGATGCGCGCCCGCGCGCGGTTCTGTTTCTCACCGAGGCGCGCGAACACCCGCGAGATCGCCTGGGCGAGGGGCAGCAGTTCCTCTTCGGGCACGAACTCGGAAAACAGTTTCGCCTGGTACGGCACCGGGCCGAGCCCGCCGCCGACGTACAATTTAAAGCCGCGTTTCTCCACCCCGTCGACGACCTTCTTCACCGCCAGCGCGCCCATGTCGTGCATCGCGGTCAACCCGCAGGCTTCATGCTCGCAACCGGAAAAGGCGATTTTGAATTTGCGCCCGAAATCCTGCGTGTCGGGATGACCGAGCAGGAACCAGGCGATTGCCTTGGCGTAAGGCGTCACGTCGAACGATTCCGTATGGCAGACCCCGGCGATGGGGCAGGCGGTGACGTTGCGGATCGAGTTGCCGCAGGCTTCGCGCGTGGTGATGCCGGCAGCCGCCAGCCGCCGCATGATCGACGGCGTGTCCTCGATGTGCACGAAATGAAGTTGAAAATCCTGGCGCGTCGTCACGTGCAGGATGCCGTCGGAATATTCCTCCGCCACGTCCGCCAGCGTTTCGAGCTGCGCGGGCGTCAGGCCGCCAAACGGGATCTTGATCCGTTGCATGCCCGGCGCGTCCCACATTGTGTCGGGACCCTTGGTGAGAGCCTGTTGGGGAAAATTCAGGTGCTGCGTCTTGAGCCCGTCGTACCGCTGGCCGTTGTCATACCGCTGACCGTAAGCGCCGCGTCGCAACCGCGTCTCGGCAAACAGTTTTTCATCGATCTTGCCGAGCCGCCGCAACTCGAGCTGCGTCTCGTAAATATCGATCTCCTGCTCCATATCGGCAGGCGTCTGGCCGGTGAGTTTTTCCTTCCAAGTCATGGTGTGGTTAATTTGTAGCAATCCGCCGAAAGCACAACAAGAAAAACAGACAAATTTTGTCCGATAGATGGGTGCGCCGCCCAAGATTGATCGGAAGTCTTCGTGCTCCGCGTGTGTTCATGGTAGTATGATGGCGATGGAACCAGTCCCAGAATTGAAGTCCGGCTTTGCCGTGCTCATTGGCCGCACCAATGTCGGCAAATCCACCCTGCTCAATGCCCTGGTCGGCACCAAGATCGCCATCGTCACCCCCAAACCGCAGACCACGCGCGACACCTATCACGGCATCGTCAACCGCCCGGAAGGCCAGATCGTGTTCGTGGACACGCCCGGCATGTTCAAGACGCAACCGAGCCAGCTCGTGCAGAACCTGCACCACCGCGTGCGCGACGCGCTGGAAGGCATCGACGTCGTCGTCCACGTCGTCGACCCGACCCGCTCGATCGGCTCCGAAGACAACATGGTCAACCACCTCCTCGACCACGTGGTGCAGCCGAAGATTCTCGTGCTGAACAAACTCGACCTGCCCGACCGCTATTACCGCGATTCCTGGATGGAACGCGCCCCGAAGTACGCCAGCGTGATGGAAGTCTCGGCGCTCAAGGAAAAACACACGGAACTCATCATCCAGGCCATCTTTCGCCATCTCAAGACCGGCCCGGCCCAATACCCCGACGGCCAGGTCACCAACGTCACCAACGAATTCTGGATCGCCGAAATCATCCGCGAAAAACTTTTTCTCCAAACCTCGCAGGAAATCCCCTACACCGCCACGGTCCAGGTCGAACAAGTCGAAGACCGCAAGGACAAACAGGGCAAACCCCTGCTCTACATCCGGGCCGCCATCCTCACCACCGACGAGCGTTACCAGCGGATGCTCATCGGCCAGGGCGCGCGCCGGATCAAGAACATCGGTTCCGCCGCCCGCAAAGAACTGGAAGTGGCCATGAACAAGAAAATCTTCCTCGACCTCGACGTGCTCGTGGACGACGAGTGGATGGAACGGATGGGCTAGCGACGGCGTTCCCGTCGCGGCCGGCTGCCTGCCTCACCCCTTGCCAACCCGTTGCTTTGCGCTACAGTAGCGGCGCGAGTATGGCGTCGAATTCTTCGGAACACATCATCGTCGAGGGCGCGCGGCAGAATAATCTGAAGGGGATCAACCTTCGGCTGCCGCTGGGCGAACTCATCGTCGTCACCGGCGTCAGCGGCTCGGGGAAATCATCGCTGGCGTTCGATACCATCTACGCCGAGGGCCAGCGCCGCTACGTCGAGACGTTTTCGCCCTATGCGCGGCAGTTCCTCGATCGCATGGACAAACCGAAAGCCGACCGCATCGAGGGCATCCCGCCGGCGATCGCCATCGACCAGACCAATCAAGTCAGAAGCTCGCGCTCGACCGTCGGCACGATGACGGAACTGAACGACCACATCAAACTCCTCTTCGCCCGCGCCGCGCAGCTTTTCTGCCGTCAATGCGGCAAGCCTGTCCGCCGCGACACGCCGGAAACGATCCACACGCAGTTGAAATCCGATCCCCGGACCTCGAAATCAGAAGTGGTCATTTCATTTCCAGTCAATGTCCCGAAGAATTTCACCGAAGACGAAATCCGCGCCTTGCTCGCCAAGCAGGGCTATTACAAGGTCGAAAAACGCAGCCAGGCGCTGGAAGTCATCCAGGACACCGTCGTGTTTGCCGACAAGAACCGCGCCCGCATCATCGAAGCGCTGGAAGCTGCGCTAAAGGTCGGCAACGGTCGCGTAGCCGTCAACGGACAAAGATTTTCCTCCGATCTGCACTGCGCCGAATGCGACATTCACTATCGCGATCCCGTGCCGAGCCTGTTCTCGTTCAACTCGCCCATCGGCGCGTGCGAGACCTGCCGCGGGTTCGGCCGGACCATTGGCATCGATTACGATCTGGTCATTCCCGACAACACCAAAACACTCGCCGGCGGCGTCATCAAACCGTGGCAGACCGAGAGCAACGAGGAATGCCAGGACGACCTTCTGGAATTCGCCCGCAAACGCGGGGTCCCGACCGACGTGCCGTGGCGAGACCTGACCGACGCGCAACGCGCCTGGGTCATCGACGGCGAAGGTTCGTGGGAAGACCGGAAATGGTACGGCGTCAGGCGCTTCTTCGAGTGGCTGGAGAAGAAGAGCTACCGCATGCACGTCCGCGTGCTGCTGTCGAGGTACCGCGCCTACCGTCTTTGCCCGGCCTGCCGCGGCGCGCGACTCAAACCCGACGCGTTGCTGTGGCGCATCGAAGGCAAGACCATCCACGACGTGATGTTGCTGCCGATTGCGGGTTGCCAGGAATTCTTCGGCGCGCTGAAACTTCCCGCGCCTCTTGATGAAGCCACGGAACTGTTACTCAACGAAATCCGCACGCGCCTGCGTTACCTGGTGGACGTCGGGCTTGGCTATCTCACGCTCGACCGCCAATCGCGCACGCTCAGCGGTGGCGAAGTCCAGCGCGTCAATCTCACCACCTCTCTCGGCACCTCGCTGGTCAACACGCTTTACGTCCTGGATGAACCGAGCATCGGCCTGCACCCGCGCGACATCAACCGCCTGATCGACATTCTCCACCGCCTCCGCGACGCGGGTAACACGCTGCTGGTCGTCGAGCATGATCCCGACGTCATCCGCGCCGCCGACCGCGTCCTCGATCTCGGCCCCGGCCCGGGCGAACGCGGTGGCGAAATCGTGTTCTTCGGCACGCAGGCGGAGTTGTTCAAGGACAAGCGGTCGCTGACCGCCCGCTATCTGCGCGGCGAGCGCAGTGTGGGAACATCCGACCATCGACGCACCATCAAGTCATCGCGCCCTGACTCACTGTCGGTCCGGGGCGCGCGCGAACACAATCTCAAGGACATCGATGTCGAGATTCCACTGAACCGTCTCGTTTGCGTCACCGGCGTCAGCGGCTCGGGCAAATCGACCCTGGTCGAGGACGTTCTTTATCGCGGACTGCTTCGGCTCAAACACAAGCCGACCGAGTCGCCGGGACGTCATCGCGCCATCGCCGGACACGAACGCATCGAGGAAGTGGTGATGGTGGACCAGTCAGCCATCGGCCGGACCACGCGCAGCAATCCGGCGAGCTACGTCGGCGCGTTCGATGCCATTCGGAAGCTTTTTGCCAATGAACCGCTCTCTCGGGAGCGAAGCTACACAGGCGGGTTCTTTAGTTTCAACGGGGGACAGGGCCGGTGTCCCGCCTGCGGCGGAAACGGGTTCCAGCACATCGAAATGCAGTTCCTCAGCGACGTCTATCTCCGCTGTCCGGATTGCAACGGCAGTCGTTACCTGCCCCAGGTGCTGGAGGTCAAATACACCGGCTTCGGCAAATCGCGCGGCGAAGCCAAATCCATCGCCGACGTGCTGGACATGACCGTCAACGAAGCGTGCGAGTTCTTCGCCGACCAGGCCGACATCCTGCGGGGACTCGAACCGCTCCGCGCCGTCGGGCTGGGCTACATGAAACTCGGGCAGCCGGTCCCCACGCTTAGCGGGGGCGAGGCGCAACGGTTGAAGCTGGCGGGCCATCTGGCCCAGACCACCAACAAGCGCACCCTGTTCCTTTTCGATGAACCGACCACCGGCCTCCATTTCGACGACATCGCCACCCTGCTCCAGGCGTTCAACCAGCTCATCGAACGCGGCCACTCGATTGTGGTGATCGAGCACAACCTCGACGTGGTCCGCGCCGCCGATTGGATCATCGATCTCGGGCCCGAAGGCGGCGAGGCGGGCGGCGAGGTGGTCTGCGTGGGGCCGCCGGACAAGGTCGCCAAGTGCGAACGCAGCCACACGGGCGAAGCGTTGCGCGAATTGCTCGCGCCGCCGAAGGTCGCGGAAGCGCGGGCAAAGTTTTTGGTGAAGGGCGCGAACGATTCCATCCGCGTCCACAACGCGCGCGAACACAATCTGCAGAACATCGACGTCACCATCCCGCGCGACAAATTCACCGTGATCACCGGCATCAGCGGCAGCGGGAAAAGCACGCTGGCGTTCGACATCCTGTTTGCCGAAGGCCAGCGGCGTTATCTCGAATCGCTCAACGCCTACGCCCGCCAATTCGTCCAGCCCGCGACACGGCCTGACGTGGACGCCATTTTCGGCATCCCACCGACGGTGGCCATCGAGCAACGCACCAGCCGGGGCGGGCGCAAGAGCACCGTGGCGACCGTGACGGAGATTTATCATTTCCTGCGGCTGCTGTTCGTGAAACTCGGCACGCAATATTGTCCCGATTGCCAATTGCCGATCCAGCCGCAAACGCGCGAGGCGATCCTGGCGCAATTGATGAAGGAATTTAGCGGTAAAAGCGTGGACCTTTTTGCGCCGCTGATCGTGGCGCGCAAAGGCTATTACACCGACCTCGCCGCGTGGGCGGCGAACAAGGGCTTTGCCCGATTGCGCGTGGATGGAGCGTTGTTGCCGACCAGGAATTTCCCGCGCATCGACCGGTTCACGGAGCACAACATCGAATTGCCTGTGGGCGGCTGCAAGGTCACGGCGCGCAACGAGCGGCTGTTGCGCGAGTTGCTGGACTCCGCGCTGGATTTCGGCAAAGGGCTGGTGCTGGCGGGGACCGGCTCGGCGGGAGGCTCGCCCTCCAAACGGCAGGAACGGCTCTTTTCCACCCGCCGGGCTTGTCCGCGCTGCAGCCGCAGTTTCGATGAACTCGATCCGCGGCTGTTTTCCTACAACTCGCGGCACGGATGGTGCCCGAGTTGTTTCGGCACCGGGTTGGAGATGACCGGGTTCGATGAGGAACAGACGGGCGAGGAACGTTGGTGGACGGATTGGTGGGAGGGCGAAGAGCATTCCTGCCGTGAGTGCAAAGGCAACCGGCTGCGGCCCGAGGCGCTGGCGGTGAAATTCCAGGATAAAACCATCGCGGAATTCGCCGCGTGGTCGGTGGCCGATGCGGAGAAATTCTTCCACGCGCTACGGTTGCGCGGACGCGAGGGCGAGATCGCTCGCGATATCGTGACGGAAATGCGGTCGAGGTTGCGGTTTTTGGCGGAAGTCGGGCTGCCGTACCTGTCGCTGGACCGCGCCGCGCCGACGTTGAGCGGGGGCGAAGCGCAACGCATCCGGCTGGCGGCGCAACTCGGGTCCAATTTGCGTGGGGTCTGTTACATCCTCGATGAACCGACCATCGGCCTGCATCCGCGCGACAACCTGATGTTGCTCGACACGCTCCACAAACTGGAAGCCAAAGGCAACACCGTGATCGTCGTGGAACACGATGAAGACACGATCCGCCGGGCTGAGCACATCATCGATCTCGGTCCCGGCGCCGGCACGAACGGCGGGCGGCTTGTGGCCGAAGGGACGATCAAGGACATCCTGCGCAGCAAGGAATCACTGACGGGACAACTGCTGCGCGAGCCGTTGCGGCATCCCTTGAACGGCGCGTGGCGCGGGCCGGCTTCGCAGTTCGTCGAGATCATCGGCGCGCGCCTGCATAATTTGAAGGACCTGCACGTAAAATTTCCCTTGCAGCGGCTGGTGTGTGTTTCCGGCGTGAGCGGCAGCGGCAAGAGCACACTGGTGCGGGACGTGTTGCACAAAAATCTGAAGTCGTTGGTAGGGTCGGCTCGCCGAGCCGACCGCGTTCGTCGACCAAACGGCGCGCTCGGCGAGCGCGCCCTACCAACGGCCGGATGCGAGAAAATCATTGGCGCGGAGTTCGTCGGGCGCGTGCTGGAAGTCGACCAGACGCCCATCGGCAAAACGCCGCGTTCCTGTCCCGCGACCTACGTCGGGTTCTGGGACGACATCCGCAAATTGTACGCGGCCACGACGGAAGCGAAGATGCGCGGGTACGGGCCGAGCCGGTTCTCGTTCAACGTCGCCGGCGGCCGGTGCGACGGATGCGAAGGGCAGGGAGTGAAACGGATCGAGATGAGTTTCCTGCCCGACGTGTCCGTGCTCTGCGACGTTTGCAGCGGCAAACGGTTTACCCAGGAAACGCTGGAAGTGAAGTGGAAGGACAAAAGCATCGGCGACGTGCTGGCGATGAGCGTGGACGAGGCCGCGGAGTTTTTCTCGGCCCACAGCCACATCCACCGGGCGCTCACCCTGCTGCAGGAAGTCGGTCTGGGTTATCTGACGCTTGGCCAGCAAAGCCCCACGCTCAGCGGCGGCGAAGCGCAACGCATCAAGCTCGTCACCGAACTGGCCAAAGCGCGCACGCCCGGCGAACGGATGGCGCGACGGGCCGGCGCGACCCTTTACGTTCTCGACGAACCGACCATCGGCCTGCACATGGCCGACGTGGAAAAGCTGATCCGCGTCCTGCATCGTCTGGTGGGCGCCGGCAACACGGTGGTGATCATCGAGCACAACCTCGACATCATCGCCGAAGCCGACTGGATCATCGATCTAGGCCCCGAAGGCGGAGAAGGAGGCGGCCGGATCGTGGCGCAAGGTTTGCCCGAAAAAGTGGTCCGCCAAACCAAAGGATCGTACACCGCAAAATTCCTCGCCGCATTCCTGCGGGAACGGAAGCGTTAAGAGCGCCCAACACAACCGGGGGTCGTGGAGGGCCACGCTCCCGCGTGGCCGCCCGTGCCATAAAAACAGCACGGTCGCGCTGGAGCGCGACCCTCCAAGCACGGTTTTGTCAGGAGTTCCAAGCTTTCCATCACGCCTGCCGCCTATCCGCTAAAGCGTTCTGGTGTGGCACCCATCAGTTTCCCTTGAGTTTGTTGGCTTGAGCATAATCCGCATCCGCTCCCACCAAATCCCCCTTGGCCTTCTTGGCGTCGCCACGGCTGTCGTAGGCGATGGCGTATTGTGGGTTGAGTTCAATGGCTTTCGTGCAATCCGCAATGGCACCATCCAAATCCCCCTTGGCCCCTTTGGCTTTTCCACGGTGGTAGTAAGTTTTGGCTTCATTCGGATTGAGTACAATGGCTTTTGTGTAGTCAGAGATGGCCCCATCCCAATCACCCTTGGTTTCTTTTGCAAAGCCTCGAAAGGCGTAGGCGTAGACGTCATTCGGGTCGAGTGCGATGGCTTTCGTTTGGTCGGCAATGGCTCCATCCAAATCCTTCTTAGCCATCTTGACAGTCCCACGGTTGGTGTAGGCGTCAGCGTATTGTGGGTTGAGTTCAATGGCTTTCGAGCAGTCGGCCATGGCTCCATCCAAATCGCCCTCTTTGTGTTTAGCAACGCCAAGGTTGCAGTAGGCGATGGCGGATTGTGGGTCTAGTTCAATGGCTTTTGAGTAGTCGGCCATGGCTCCATCCAAATCGCCCTTGTCATATTTAGCCACGCCACGCTCGTTGTAGGCAAAAACGTCTTTGGGGTCGAGTTCGATGGCTTTTGTGAAATCTGCGATGGCACCGTCAAAATCGCCCTTGGCCCTCTTAGCAATGGCACGGTTTTCAAAATCGTCTGGGGTTTGTTGGCCGAATTTACAACTCTGCAGGGTCAGGGCAGACAGGAGAGCGAGCAGAACCAGGAAGGTTGGTCGGTGCTTGGCTGACATAAGCTTCTTTGCTTAGTTTATCAAGCGGCCTCGGGATGCCAAGTGTGAAATCGCCCGGTGGGCAGAGTCGGCCACATCTGATACGGCCACCATGGAAGCAGGCATTGTAGCCGCGAGCCTGCTCGCGGTTCTGCTGCCCTGAGGCGAAGAGGGCGCCGCGAGCAGGCTCGCGGCTACAACCGTGGCAGTGCAAAGATGTTCCCGGCAAAGTTATCAGTGGCCCATGAGTTTGGCGGCTTGGGCGAAATCAGCGTCGGCTCCGGCTTGGTCGCCTTTGGTTTTCTTGGCAACGGCACGGGCGTTGTAGGCGTCGGCGTATTTGGGGTAGAGGTCGATGGTTTTTGAGTAATCGGCGATGGCGCCATCCAGGTCACCCTTGGACTTCCTGGCGTTGCCTCGGTTGTAGTAGGCGGAGGGGCGGTCCGGGTCAAGGTCGATGGCTTTGGTGTAGTCAGTGATGGCGCCATCCAGATCGCCTTTGTCCCTCCTGGCATTGCCACGGCTGTAGTAGGCGATGGCGGATGCGGGGACGAGTGCAATGGTTTTCGTCAAGTCAGCGATGGCCCCATCCAGATCGCCTTTGTAGTCTTTCACAACGCCACGGCTGTAGTAGGCGTTGGCGAATTTCGGGTTGAGGTCGATGGCTTTTGTGTAATCGGCGATGGCCCCATCCAGGTCCCCTTTGGCCTGCCTGACATTGCCCCGGTAGTTGTAGGGGTTGGCGTCTTTGGGGTCGAATTTGATGCTTTTCGTCAGGTCAGCAAGGGCTCCATTCAGATCGGCCTTTTTTTCTTTGGCAATCCCCCGGCAGGTGTAGGCGTTGGCGAATTTCGGGTTGAGGTCGATGGCTTTTGCGTAATCGGCCATGGCCCCGGCCGCATCCCCCTTGGTTGCTTTGGCAATGCCACGGTCGCAGTAGGCGTTGGGGAGTTTTGGGTTGAGGTCAATGGCTTGCGAGTAGTCGGCAATGGCAATGTCCAGATCAGTCACGGCCCCGGCCGAATCCCCCTTCGTTTCCTTGGCAATGCCCCGGTGGCAGTAAGCGTTGGCGAATTGCGGGTTGATTTCAATGGCTTTTGAATAATCAGCAATGGCCCCGCCAGGATCACCGTTGCTTTCCTTGGCAACCCCCCGGTCGTCGTAGGCTTTGGCGAATTGTGGGTTGAGTTCAATCGCTTTTGAATAATCAGCGATGGCTCCATCCAGATCGAATTTTTTTCCTTTGGCAACCCCCCGGAGGTCGTAGGGTTGGGTGAGTTTCGGGTCCAATTCAATGGCTTTCGTGAAATCAAAGATGGCCCGATCAAGTTCGCCCTTGTCCATCTCTGTATTGCCTCGTTTGACAAACTCCCTGGCGGTCTGTTGACCGTACGTAGGACCCGGCAGGCCCATGGCGGACAGAAGAGCAAACAGAATCAGGAAGGTTGGGCGGTGCTTTGGCATGTGGTCCCCTTCCTGTGGAGCGAATCCTCAGTGGCCCTGGAGTTTGGCGGCTTGGGCGAAATCGTCGGTGGCGCCGGCCTGGTCGCCTTTGGCTTTCTTGGCGTCGCTGCGGTTGAGGTAAGCGTCGGCGTTGTTCGGGTCGAGTTCGATGACTCTGGTGAAATCGGCGATGGCGCCGTCCAAATTGCCCTTGGCCATCCGGGCATTGCCGCGGTTGAGGTAGGCGACGGTGAGTCCGGGGTTTAATACAACGGCCCGTGTGCAGTCGGCCATGGCGCCGTCGGGATTGCCCTTGGCCAGTTTTGCGCGGCCCCGGTAGGCATAGGCGTACGCGTCTTTCGGGTTGAGGTCGAGGGTACTTGTGAAGTCGGCGATGGCGCCGTCAAAATCACCCTTTTTCGCCCTGGCAGCGCCACGGTTGTACCAGGAAAAAGCATCTTTTGGGTCGAGCTCAATGGCTTTCGAGTAGTCGGCAATGGCGCCATCCCAATCGCCCTTCTCATTTCTGGCAACGCCCCGGCTCTTGTAGGCGTCGGAGTATTTCGGGTCGAGTGCAATCGCTTGTGTGAAGTCAGCGATGGCGCTGTCCAGATTATCCTTTTTCGCTTTGGCTATGCCCTGGATGACAAATTCCTTGGCGGTCTTTGGGCCGATGCCACAAGACGTCAGCGTCAAGGCGGACAGTAGTGCCAGCAGGACCAGGAAGGTTGGGCGGTGCGTTGAGATGTGATTACTTTCCTATTGGGCGGGTTCTCAGTGGCCTCGGAGCCTGATGACTTGGGCCCAATCCTCACCCGCTCCCGCCGAATCGCCCTTGGCCTTCCTGGCATTGTAACGGTAGCGGTAGGCGGTGGCGTCGTTCGGGTTGAGTTCGATGGCTTTCGAGTAGTCAGCGATGGCGCCGTCCAAATCGCCCTTGACCGTCCTGGCGTTGCCGCGGTTGAGGTAGGCGCTGGTGAGTTTGGGGTCGAGTTGAATGGCCCGATTGTAGTCAGCCATGGCGGCATCCGGATCACCCTTGCTCACCGTGGCCAGGCCCCGGTAGGAGTAGGCGGCGGCGTAGTGCGGGTTGAGTTCGATGGCTTTTGTGAAGTCAACAATGGCGCCATTGAAATCGCCGCTGTTGACCTTGTCAACGCCGCGGTTGTAGTAGGTGGGGGCGTCTTCCGGGTTGAGTTCCGTGCCGTTCGAGTAGCGCGGGCCGGAACTGCAGGACGTCAGGGCCAAGGCGGACAGCAGCGCAAGCAGCGTCAGGAAGTGTGGGCGATATTTGGTTGACATAAAATTCCTCTTCGACAGTTTATCAAACGGCCGCCGGATACCAAGTGTGAAATCGGCCACCGGGCCGAACTCACGCCTGTTAGACAGATTGAATAAAAGATTCCGAGCGCGAGGTCAAGGGCGGACCAGGGCGACGAACTGGTTGACCTCCGCGTCGTAGGCGAAGATTTCGGCGGTGGCGATTTTGAAGCACCAGGCGTGCAGGCGCAGGGCGCCGGCGGCGAGGGACCGGGCCACCACGGGATAGGTGTGCAGATTTTCCAGGGCGAACAGGACGTTTTCCTCCATCGCCGCGGTGGCGCGCGCTTCGGGGTCGGTGAGATGGGTGTACCTGTGCTCGATCACCGCGCGCACGGGCGCGGCGACGTCCAGCCAGGCAGCCAGATGCGGCAGAGATCCGGCGTCGGGCAGGCCTTCGAGCAGGGCGGTCATCGCCCCGCATTGCGTGTGGCCGCAGACGACGATGTCGTTGACGCCGAGGATTTTTACGGCGAACTCGATGGCGGCGGCGGTGGAGTTGGTGCTGCCGGTGACGGTGGCTGGGGGGACGATGTTGCCGGCGTTCTTCACGACGAAGAGGTCGCCGGGCTTGCTGTTGGTGACCAGTTCGGCCAGCACGCGCGAATCCGAGCAGGTGATGAAGAGCGTGTGCGGTTTCTGGCCTTCCCGAGAAAGGCGCGCGAACAGCTCGCGGTAGCGGCCAAACTCCTCGTTGCGGAACTTGTGGACGCCTTCGATCAGTTTTTGCATCGGCAGTTCCTCCGCGATTTGTGTTAGGGGAGCAACAGCTTGCGCACTTCGGCGTAATTCTTCGCGATAAAATCGGCCCGGGACAATTGTTCGGGCGTCAGGCTCGTGGTCAGGCCGATGCAGGTCATGCCGGCCATTTTGGCGGCCTGGACGCCGGCGGCGGCGTCCTCGATCACGATGCAGGCGGACGGGCGGACGCCGAGGCGTTTGGCGGCCGTGAAATAGATTTCCGGGTCGGGTTTGACGAACCGGATGTCTTCCTGGCCGACGATGGCGCTGAAGTTTTTCCGCAGGCCGGAGATTTCCATGACGACGTCGATGATCTGGCGAAAGTTGCTGGAAGCGATGCCGAGTTTGTAGCGGCCGGCCAGGTCGGGGACGAGTTGGTGCAGTTCCTGGAAGACCGGGCGGTGTTCGCGCAGGTATTGGAGGAAATATTTCAGTTTGCGCTGGGTGAGATCTTCGAGTCCCTCGGGCAGGTTGTGTTTCTCGATGAAATCGCGCAGCAAGGCCTTGTCGGACCGGCCCAGGTAATCGTTGAACACCATCCCGTGGTCGTGCAACCGGCCGAGTTCGGCGAACAGGCTTTCAAAGGCCTTTTTGTGGAGCGGTTCGCTGTCCACGAGCACGCCGTCCATGTCGAAGATGACCGCCGCGTAAGTTTTCATCCGCGATACACCCGCACCTGGACGGCCCCGGGGTTCAGGAACCAGCTCAGCAGGAAACTGACAAGGCTGATCACCAGCGCGCCGCCGACGGCCGTCCAAAAACCGGTGACGTGGAACGCCGGGATGAGCCAGGCCACCAGTTCCAGCATCAAGCCGTTGATGACGAGGGTGAACAGGCCCAGCGTCAGGATCGTCAGCGGCAACGTGAGCAGGATCACCAGCGGGCGGACGTAGGTGTTGACCAGCGCCAGCACGATGGCGGCGGCGATCATGGCCTGGGTGGTATCAAAGTGGATCTTGGGAAAAATCTGCGCGACGACCACCAGGGCCAGCGCGTTGATCGCCAGTTTCGTGAAGAAGAAGATGATGTTGCGTGCCATCGGTCATGGCAACCTACCACAGGCGGGCGGGCGGATTCCACCCCGGAGTTAGAGCTTCCACTTGATGGTGCAGCCGATGGCGTGGGTGACGGGGTTCTCGACCTTTTTGTGGGCGAGGACGGCGTTGATGGCGTCGCGCAGGTCGTGGGACCTGACCTTGTCGGGGTGCTGCCAATTGTCGTCCACGCGGCCGATGTAGCGGACCTCGAATTTGCCGTTGAGCACGAACACTTCCGGCGTGTACTCGGCGCCATAGGAACGGGCGATGCGCTGGTTCTCGTCGCGCAGGTAGGGGAAATTGAAATTCTTCTTCTTGGCGCGCCGCACCATGTTGTCGAAGCTGTCTTCGGGATAGCCGGCGGAGTCATTGGCGTTGATGGCGATGAGCTGGACGCCTTTGTCGGCGTAATCGCGCTGGAGACTGACCAGGCGGTCCTCGTAGGCCTGCGCGTAGGGGCAGTGGTTGCAGGTGAAAACGACGACCACCACCTTCTTGTCCTTGAAGGAGGCGAGCGTGCAGTCTTTCCCGTCAACTCCGGGAAGCGACAGTTCGGGGGCGCGTTGACCGATCTCCAGTTTTTTCATGGCCTGTCCCTATGCTCTCTGATTCCAGCTCCCATCAGGCTCGATGGCTGACCCGGTCTATACGTTAGCAGCCCGGCGCGAAACGTCAAGGGGCAGTACGCCTTCGCGGAGCGAAAGAGATTGAGCGGGCCTCCGATTTTTGTTACAGACTTCACCGGACATAGCTGAATGCAACTTCGATGCCAAACTTAACCCCGTTGTTCCAAGGATTATCCACGTGAGCGATACTGCACTTGCCAAACGCGCCGCCGCCGCCTTGACGGCCAAAATCAACGAGCTGCCGGCCAATCGGGTGACCATCGGCCTGGACGGGTTCGTCGACGAAATCATCAGCTTGGTGGACAAACGGGAATCGAAGGACAAGTTCACACGCATCCCCACACTGGCGGCGTTTGCCGAGCGCGTCGCGCGCGCGGCCGGCAAAGGCACCAACGCCGAGCTGGTCGTCGAACGCGTCAAACTTGGCGGCAACGGCCCGATCATGGCCAACGCGCTGGCCGCGTTCGGCACCAAAGTCGCCTACATCGGCAATCTCGGTTATCCGAAACTGCATCCGGCGTTTGACGAGTTCGCGGCGCGCGCGGAGGTGTTCAGCGTCGCCGAGCCGGGGCACACGGACGCGCTGGAGTTCGACGACGGCAAGTTGATGCTCGGCAAGCACGAGACGCTCAAGGAAATCACCTGGCAGAACCTGCTCGACCGGGTGGGCAAAGACCGCCTTCCGGCGCTGATCGCCGAGTCCTCGCTGATCGGCCTGCAGAACTGGACGATGTTGCCGTTCATGAGCGACATCTGGCAGCACGTGCTGGACGACATCTGCCCCAGGATGCCCAAACGCGCCAACCGGCGTGTGTTCTTCGACCTCGCTGATCCCGAGAAACGCGATCCGCGCGACATCGCCCACGCCATCGGGCTGGTCGCGAAATTCCAGCAATATTTCGAGACGTACCTCGGATTGAACGAGAAGGAATCCTTCGCCATCGGCCAGGTGCTCGGGTACAAGGGCGCGACCGAGGGCGTTGACGCCGTCAAGGCCGTCGCCAAGTTCGTGCACGGCAAGACGAACATCGCCGGCGTCGTCGTCCACCCGCGCGCCTACGCCGTCGCCGCATCGGCGCAGGGCGTGGTGAAGGTGGACGGCCCGTTTGTCGCCAAACCGCTCATCAGCACGGGCGCCGGCGACCACTTCAACGCGGGCTTTTGCCTCGGCAAGATCATCGGAGCGGACAATGAGATCGCCTTGCAACTCGGCGTGGGGACTTCGGGTTACTACGTGCGCACGGCCAAGAGTCCCACGGCCCGGGAATTGGCCGAATTCCTGCAGTCATTGTAGGTATGCATGATCATCAGCTACTGGGACTGGTTGCGCTGCTGGGTGTTTTGGTCGCGGCAAACATCCTGATTCACTGGTTGATCGTCTGTCGCGCGCTCTACAAACACGGGGCGAAATTTCCCACGGGCCTCTTGTTTTGGCGGGTGTTCAAGGAGATGCGGGCCTACCGCGAACTGTGCAGGGCCCACGGCCGGCCGCTGACCGCCTACTACGTGGCCTTCATCCTCGCCTGGTTCAACCTGCTCCTGGCGTTCGGCACGGCGCTGCGCGCCCTCTGGGAACAAACCCACCCGTTCGACTAGCCGCCTCACACACGACTTGCGTGGATTGGCTGAAATCTGATAGGTTGCCGGTCTCTATGAGTTTCCGGGTCCGATTTGCGCCGAGTCCAACGGGTTTTCTTCATATTGGCAGTGTGCGCACCGCGTTGTTCAACTGGCTGTATGCCCGGCATACAGGCGGCGTCTTCGTGCTCCGCATCGAGGACACCGACATGTCGCGCAACACCGAAGCATCGCTGCGCACCATTCTCGACGGCTTGCGCTGGCTCGGCCTGGACTGGGATGAAGGCCCGGAGAAAGACGGCGCCGTACGGCCCTTACTTCCAGTCGCAGCGCGCGGACATCTACAAACGCCGCGTCCAGGAACTGCTCGACAAAGGCCTGGCCTACGAACGCGAAGGCGCGGTCCGCTTCAAGATGACACGCCAGCCCATCGCAATCCAGGACCTCATCGTCGGCGGCGTCGTCCGCCCGCTGAACGAGACGGAGATGCTCGACCCCGATTTCGTCATTGTCCGTAGCGACGGCAATCCCGTGTTCCACCTGGTCAACGTCGTGGACGATCTCGAGATGAAGATCACCCACGTCATCCGCGGCGAGGACCATCTGTCGAACACGCCGAAGCACATCGCGTTGTTTCGCGCCTTTGGCGTCGAGCCGCCGAAATACGCCCACATCCCGATGATCCTCAACGCCGACGGCACGAAGATGAGCAAGAGCGACCCCGACCCGGCAAAAGCGCGGCTGGCCTCGTTGCAATCGTACGTCGAGGACGGTTACGTGCCCGAAGCGGTGCGCAATTACCTTTGTCTGCTCGGCTGGTCGCCGAAGGACAACCGCGAGGTCATGCCCATTGAAGAGGTGGTCAAACTGTTCGATCTGCCGCAGATCCTGCGGGACAACGCCCGGTTCGATGCCACCAAGCTGACATGGATGAATGGCGAATACATCCGCAAAATGGAGATAGGGCGGTTTGTCACACTGGGTAAACCATTTCTGGAACAAGCGGGAGTGAAACCCTTGGGTGACGCATATTACCTGCATTCCGTCTTTGCGCTGGTTAAAGAAAAGATCAAACTCCTGAAAGAATTGCCGCTATGGACAAAGTATTTCTTTACCGAGGAGTTTGAATTTGATCCCCAAGCGGTAGCAAAATCCTGCTCTTTGCCCGGCACATCTGATCGTTTGGAAATGCTTGCCGAGAATTTTTCAAGGGTCGAACCGTTCGAGTACGACACACTCGAAGCAGCGCTTAAGTCGCTTGCGGTTAAGCTGGGAATCAAGGCCGGTGAACTCATACATCCCTGCCGTGTGGCTGTCTCGGGTCAGGCCTTTGGTCCGTCACTGTACCACATGCTTGCCGTCTTAGGTCGGGAGCGCGTGGTCGCTCGATTGGATCGGGCAGCCAGGAGATTTGGAAAATGACGGGCATTAACCCGAATCCCGTCTCCTCTCCCCTCGGGGGAGAGGATTAAGGTGAGGGCAGTTCCATTGAGGACACAAAACCAGCAATTCGCCAAATTGCTCCGTCGCAACCAGACGGACGCTGAGAAAAAGCTCTGGCATCATTTGCGGAACCGCCAACTCGCGGGCGCAAAGTTCCGGCGTCAGCAGCCGTTTGGCCCGTATATTTTGGATTTCTACTGCGCGGAAGCCAGACTGGCGATCGAATTGGATGGTGGCCAACACAGCGCTCCGGATGGAATCAAAAACGACATCCAAAGAGATGAGTATCTGAAAAAAGAAGGCGTGAGTGTGCTGCGGTTTTGGAACAATCAAATAAGCGATGAATTCGAGGGCGTTTTAGAATTGATTTGTGCAACTTTGGAAACCACACCCCTCACCCGAACCCTCTCCCCCAAAGGGAGAGGGGCTTGAACATTCGATCCCATGACCCTGGCCAATAAAATCACCATTTTCCGCATCCTGCTGATCCCGCTGTTCGTGTGGTTGATGCTGGATTACATCCGGGATTACAATCGGGGCGGCATCAAGGAATGGGAGCGGGGCGTGGCCTGCGCCATTTTTGCGACCGCCGCCGTCTTCGATGCCGTTGATGGCTACATTGCGCGGCGGTACCACCAGAAAACGGAACTTGGCACGTTCCTCGATCCGCTGGCCGACAAGGCATTGCTGGTCTCCGCCCTGGTCCTGCTGAGCGTGCGGTTCAAACTCGGCACGCCGTTCGACCAGTTGCCCCTCTGGTTTCCCGTGCTGGTCATCAGCCGCGACCTGATTCTGTTGGGCGGCACGGTGCTGATCCATATGCTCACCGGCCGCGTGACCGCGCGGCCGCGTCTGGTCGGCAAGTGCGCCACGTTCTTCCAGATGCTCACGCTCGGCTGGGTCATGCTGAGATTCGAGCCTCCCACCCACGATTGGCCGCTCTATGCCGCCGCCTTTTTCACCTTCGTCTCCGGCGCCTGGTACATCTACGACGGCGTCAAACAACTCAACCTCCACGAGCAGAAAAAAACCGAGTCCCCGCGTTAGCCCGACGGCGCCGCGTTCTTCAAACAGTCCGTCGCCCAGTTCTCCCCTCTCGAACGCGCCTCATTCCGCCCGGTCATTTCGGTCATTTCGGTTACTTTGGTCAAAACTGTGAAAATGACCGAAATAACCAAAGTAACCGAAGTGACCGGTGATCAAATTCAGGCCCGCTGCGGTCAACGGCGACTGGCGGCGATTGCAATTGCCCGGGCGGAGGGACTGTGCGATGCTGCATCAGCGATTCACCCCGACAGAGGAGACAGGTTTTCATGAAACCGCTGGGAGCGCCTGCCCTGCTCCGCGACCTCGGAGCGTGGGAGATATTGGATTCGTTGGCCGACGGGGCCTACATCACGGACACCGAACGCCGGATCCTTTTTTGGAACCGCGCCGCCGAACGGATCACCGGCTGGAAGGCCAAGGAGGTCGTCGGGCACCGCTGTCAGGACAACATCCTCGTCCATGCGGACAAGGACGGTCATCCGTTGTGCGGCAATGAGACCTGCCCCTTGCGCCGCAGCATCGTGACCGGCCAGCCCAGTTCGCTGCCGCTGCTGGTTTTTGCGAATTCCAAATCCGGCAGACGCATTCCCGTGGAAGTCACCGTCGCGCCCATCCGCGATGCCGCCGGCGCGATCGTCGGCGGGGTGGAATTGTTTCGCGACGTGACCGCCCTGGTGCAAGACATGATGCGCGCGCGTGTGATCCAGCAAAGCTGCCTGGAATGCGCCCTGGCGGACGATGACCGGATTAAGTGCGAAGTGCGTTACACGCCCAGCGAAATCGTCGGGGGGGATTTTTACCGGGTCGAACGTCTCGACAGCGACCGTTACGCTGTGCTGGTGGCGGACGTCATGGGACACGGCCTGGCGGCGGCCTTGTACTCGGTGCAATTGCGGTCGTTTTGGGAAGACCAGCGGGGGCAACTGGATTCGCCCGCGCGGTTCCTGGGAACGCTGAACCAGCATCTGCGCGCCATGGCGCCCGACGCGCTGTTCTTTGCCACCGCCGTTTGCGCCAACATCAACGTCGCCACCGGCCAGATCGCGTATGTTTGCGCCGGACATTGTCCGCCGTTGCTGCTGCGGGCCGGAGGCGCGGTGGAGACCGTGGCGGACTCGCAGCCCGGGTTGGGATTGTTTGACGAGTTGATTTATTCGAACCTGGCGCAGACCCTGGCCCCCGGCGACACGCTGCTGCTTTACACCGACGGCGCGCTGGAGATCAGCGACCAGAAAGACGAAGACCTGGGCGGCCCCGGCTTTGTTGAGTTGATCAAGCAAAACCTCGCCGCCAACCACTCGCGCCAGTTGCAACTGGCCAGGCTCGAGGAACAACTCCTCCTCTTCAGCCACAAGGTCCGCCTCTCCGACGACCTGACCCTGCTGAAATTCCGCCGGATAAAGTAAGCTGCGCGGGCGGCGCGGGAAGCTGGGCCTATTCAGCGGCGTTTAGGAGAATGCTCCCGTGGGCGGATACGGATGCGGCTGGTAGAATTCTTCGAGCCGGGCGATTTCTTCGGCCGAAAGCGTGACGGAAAGCGCGGCGATGGCGTCTTCGAGATGATGAGGCTTGGTCGCGCCGATCACGGGCGAAGTGACCACGGGTTTGTGGAGCAGCCAGGCCAGCGCGATGTGCGCCGGCGGCAGTTTTCTCTCGCGCGCAATCTCGTTCACGCGGTCGATAACGGGCTTGTCGACGTCCACCGTCTTCGCGTAGAGCGTCTTGGCGAAATTGTCGGTCTTGGCGCGCTCGGTCTGAAGCTCTTCCGACCACGGGCGGGCCAGCCGGCCGCGGGCCAGCGGCGACCAAGGGGTCACCCCCACGCCTTCGGACTGGCAGAGGGGAAGCATCTCCCGTTCTTCCTCGCGATAGAGCAGGTTGTAATAGTTCTGCATGGAGATGAATTTGGCCCAGCCGTTGGCGCGCTGGATGTCGATGGCCTTCATGAATTGCCACGCGTACATCGATGACGCGCCGAGATAACGGGCTTTGCCGGCCCGGACGACGTCATTGAGCGCCTCCAGCGTTTCCTCCAGCGGCGTTTGGTAATCGAACCGATGGATAATGTAGAGATCGACGTAATCAGTGCCCAGCCGTTGCAAGCTGTTGTCGATTTCCGTCAGGATCGCTTTCCGTGAAAGCCCGCGCCCGTTCGGGTCCGGCCGCATCGGGCCGTTGACCTTGGTGGCGATCACCACTTCATCGCGCCGCGTGAAATCGCGGACCGCGCGCCCCAGCACCGCTTCGCTCTCGCCGCTGGAATAGACATTGGCCGTGTCGAAGAAGTTGACTCCCACTTCCAAGGCCCGCTTGATGAATGGCCGGCTCTCCTCTTCACCCAGCGTCCAGGCCCAACTGATCATCCCCGGCCACGGTATCACCTTCGATTTTCCATAACTCATGCACCCCAGACAAAACCGCGACACCTGCAGCCCCGTATTCCCCAGCTTCACGTAGTTCATATCAACCTCTTGCTGTATGTTTCGCCAGGCCTCTGCGCTTCTTGTCCCGGGCTACCTCTGCATCCATCCGCTTGGCCGCGCGGGCCAGTTCTTTCTTCGTCAGCCCGTACTCCTGCAGGGCGTAGTCCTCGGAAACGACCTGCACGGGCCGCAAGGCAACGATCCGGTTGCCACAGAGGATCCCCACATCCTCCCCATCCATCGCCGCCCTGAGCCAGCGGGTTAAATTCCGCCGCGCATCAGTCACTGAAAGCGTCTTCATACAGTCTTTATATAGCCGCAACGGAGCGACTTGTCATCAAGGACCGCCTTCACCCGTGCTATCACCTCCGTGCTCCGGCAGTAATCCCGACACTGAGATTCTGAAGAACGAGCTGGTGCAAACTTGCCATCAGGTACGTGAGGGGATAGAGTGCGCGTCTTAGATGAGTGGGGACTTCGACTTTGAAGATGAGCCGATTGCGGATCGACCGCCCGATCCAAAAGAGGACGAGGCATACAGTGAGCTGACGGCATTTTTTGAGAAACATCGGGAACAGGTGTTTTTCTCAAGGCAAATCGAGATTCAGTATGAAGATAAGTACTTTCATTGGGTGACAAATCGGGCGATTCGGCATCTTCGGGATTCTGGGAGTATCAAAGGAGAGACTCGGCCGCTGGCTTCAACTGGGACAATCAATTTACTTTGGCATAAGGGCAACCGGTACTATAGGCGTGAGGCCGTGAAGCTGATTAAGTTGGTGAACGAGTATTCAGATCCAAACATCGCGGCAGCGATTGGTTTGAATGCAGAATTGTTGGTACTTGAGGGTTTTGCCCGACACGAGTTTGTGATGAAGGCGAGAGAGGCACGGGAATATGGCGGGAAAGTGTGGGTTGAGACGGGGCACGATCTTGAGTTTGTTTTTGAGAGGGACGGTCAAGCGTACGGTATGGAGGTAAAGAACGCGCTTGGATATATGGATCATAAAGAATTTCAGACAAAGATACGGATGTGCGCGTTTTTGGGAATCAAGCCGGTGTTTGTTGCGCGGATGATGCCAAAGTCGTGGATTCGAGAGGTGGGTTTGGTGGGGGGATTTGCACTCATCCTTAAATATCAATTATATCCGCAGACGCATCGAGATTTGGCGAAGCGTGTGCAAGCGGAACTGGGATTGCCAGTGGACGCACCGAGAGCACTGGCTGCGGGTACAGTGCAGCGGTTTGTGAATTGGCATGAGAAGAAAAGGTTGTGAATTCGATCATTGATTCACAAGGCGATGTATGGAAGTGCTTCTGGCTTAAGGGCTGGTGTACACCGCTATGAATACGTAGTGCCTGGTCGTCGGGTCAAGAGTTGGTTTTCTTCTCGATCTTGGCCCAGGTGTCCTTCAGCGTGACGGTGCGGTTGAAGACGGGGTGGCCGGGGGCGCTGTCGGGGTCGAGGGTGAAGTAGGCTAGGCGCTCGAACTGGTAGCGGGTGTCGGGGGTGGCGTCTTTGACGGAAGGCTCGCATTTGGCGGTGAGGGTTTCGAGGGAGTTCGGGTTCAGGGTGGTGCGGAAATCTTCGGCGGCGTCGGGGGATGGGACATTAAAGAGCGTGTTGTAGAGGCGGACTTCGGCTTCGATGGCGTGGGCGGCAGAAACCCAGTGGATCGTGCCTTTGACTTTTCTGGCGGAGGTCGGGCCGCCGCTTTTGCTGCCGAGGTCGGCGGTGCAACGGAGTTCGATGAGGTTGCCGGAGGCGTCCTTGATGACTTCATCGCACTTGATGATGTAAGCGTATTTCAGGCGGACTTCGCCGCCGGGCCTTAATCGAAAATACTTCGGCGGCGGCGTCTCCATGAAATCGTCGTGCTCGATGTAGACCACGCGGCTGAAGGGGACTTTGCGGGTGCCGGCGGATTCGTCCTCGGGATTGTTGATCGCGTCGAGTTGTTCGACCTGGCCTTCGGGGACGTTGGTGATGACGACTTTGATCGGGCGCAGGACGGCGAGGCGGCGCGGGGCGCGTTTGTTGAGGTCTTCGCGGATGAAATGTTCCAGCAAGGCCAGTTCGATGGTGTTCTCGCGTTTGGCGACGCCGATGCGTTCGCAGAACGACCGCAGCGACTCGGCGGGATACCCGCGCCGGCGCATGCCGGAGATGGTGGGCATGCGGGGGTCGTCCCAGCCGCGGACGAGGTTTTCCTCGACCAGGCGGAGGAGTTTGCGTTTGCTCATCACGGTGTAGGTGACGTTGAGCCGGGCGAACTCGAACTGGTGCGGCAATTCACGGGGCAGGTCGAGGTTTTCCAGGATCCAATCGTAGAGCGGCCGGTGCACTTCGAATTCGAGCGTGCAGATGCTGTGGGTGATGCCTTCGATGTAATCGCTCAGGCAATGGGCGAAATCGTACATCGGGTAGATGCACCATTTGTTGCCGGTATGATGGTGCTCGGAGTGGCGAATGCGGTAGAGCAACGGGTCGCGCAGCCAGACGTTGGGCGAGGCCATGTCGATCTTCGCGCGGAGGGTCCGCGCCCCGTCGGGGAACTCGCCGTTCTTCATGCGCGTGAACAGATCGAGGCTTTCCTCGATGGAGCGGGTGCGGAACGGGCTTTCCTTGCCGGGTTTGTCGGGCGCGCCGCGATAGAGGTCGGTGTCCTCGGGCGACAGATCGTCGACGTAGGCCTTGCCCTTTTTGATCAACTCGATGGCCCACTGGTAAATCTGCTCGAAATAGTCGGAGGCGTAGAACGGCTCGACGGGGACCTTGCCGGCCGTGGATCCGACGACGGCGGGCATGTGGAAATCGGGTTTGCCGTCGACGGTCCCCTTCTCCGGCGTTTTGCCGGCGGGTTTGAACCCGAGGCAATGGTCGGCCCAGCCGGCGATGAGCCATTTCACGTCGGCGGTGATGGAATCGACGTACTCGACGTCTTCCTTGGTCGGGTTGGTGTCGTCCATGCGCAGGTTGCACTGGCCGCCGAACTCGCGGGCGATGCCGAAGTTCAGGCAGATGGACTTGGCGTGGCCGATGTGGAGATAGCCGTTGGGTTCCGGCGGGAACCGCGTGACGGGCGTCTTGTATTTGCCCGAAAAGAGGTCCTGCCGGACGATGTCCCGGATGAAATCCAGTTGTTCGGGTATGGGTAGATCGGCCATGGGTAAACACTCGGCGGCTTGGGCCAAGCCGCCCTACCGGGTCGTTGGTAGGGCGCGATGGCCCATCCCGCCGCGGGGTGAAATCAGGCCGCGGTCAATTCGGCGACAAACTTCTCGCGGATCGGCTGGTCGGCGAACCGCTGGGGGTCGGCCAGGCCTGAATCGAGGCGCGATTTGCGGGTGGCGTAGTTGCCGCGTTCGTCGGTGAGGATCACCCACGGATCGGCGGCGTCCTGCTTGGCGGCGGCGACCTTGTCGGCCAGTTCCGCGTTGGCCATGCTGGCATGGGAGCCGAAATCGCTGGGGTAAACCACCGCCTTGGCTTTGCCCTCTTTTTTATCATCCCGGGCCTTGGGACGCGCCTGCGTCACGCCCACTTTCGGTGCTGTTGCTGCCATAAAACAAGTCTCCTGAGTTTGTGCGTTAAGGGGCGGCAATTTAACTGCACTATCGGGCGCCAGTCAAGCTTGGCGGGAGGGGGTGCTGTCCTAATTTCGGATCACTTTCTGTAGCCGCAGGCTTTAGCCTGCGCTGTCGGCCCAATCTGCGCACCCTAAAGGGTGCGGCTACATTCGCACCGGCGGGAAAACGCTCAAATTAGGACACTACCGTACGACCGGCTCGGCGGGAGCCTCGCCCTCCCATTGCTGTCCCAATGGCATCCGTCGGGAGGGCGAGGCTCCCGCCGAGCCGCCTTTGCCACGGTGAACTACGACAAAAAAAAGCCCCGGGTTGGCCCGGGGCTTTCTGTGTTGTGAGGTGCTCGGTGGATCAGGAGCATCCCATGGAATTGCCGCAGTTCAGGCACTTGTAGCAGGCGCCGTTGCGCACGGTGATCGCGCCGCAGGTGTCGCAGGTCGGCGCGTCTTGCATGAAGTGCTGAGACGGTCTTGCTGAGTTGCTGCACGGCGGTCAGGCCGTTGCCGTTTTTGGCGACGGGCCGCGCGGGCACTTCCCCTGTTTGGGCCAGTTCCTTGACGGGCCGGTTGACCGCGTTCTTTTCCTGTTCTGCCACTTCCTTGAGCGGCAGTTCAGTTTGCGCGGTGTTCGGCGAATTCTCTTCGCGATAGCCGGGGATGAACTGGCAGCCCAGCCAGCGGAACAGGTAATCGGTGATCGACTTGGCAATCGGGATACTGGGGTTCTTGGTGAACCCGCTCGGCTCGAAACGCTGGTGGGCGAACTTGTTGACGAGCGTTTCCAGCGGCACACCGTATTGGAACGCGAGGCTGACGAGCGTGCCGATGGTGTCCATCAGTCCGCCGATGGTCGAACCTTCCTTGGCCATGGTGATGAACAATTCGCCCGGCTCGCCGTCCTCGTACAGGCCGACGGTGATGTAGCCTTCGTGTCCGGCGATGTCGAATTTGTGCGTCAGGGCCTGGCGCGTGTCGGGCAGGCGATGGCGCGCGGGGGCCGAGCGGCGCGCGCAGATGTCCTGGATCTCGCCTTCGAGCTCGCAGGATGCGCGCCTTGAACGCATCGGCTTCCTTGGACGGCGATTTCGGCCTGGGTGGACGCCGCTGTTGGTCTTCGAGGTGTTGAGCGGCTGCGAGCGTTTCGAGCCGTCGCGATAGATCGCCACGGCTTTCAGGCCGAGTTTCCAGCCTTCGACGTAGCTGTGCATGATGTCTTCAACGGTCGATTCCTGCGGCATGTTGACCGTCTTGGAGATCGCGCCGCTGAGGAACGGCTGCGCGGCGGCCATCATCTTCAGGTGCGCCATGTACTGGATGCTGCGCAGGCCCTTGGCGGGCTTGAACGCGCAATCGAACACGCGCGAGGTGTTTTTCCTGCAGGTGCGGCGCGCCTTCGATCATGTCGTTCTGGTCGATGTACTTCACGATATCGGTGATCTGCTGCTCGGTGTAGCCGAGTTTGCGCAACGCCATCGGCACGGTGCGATTGACGATCTTGAGCATGCCGCCGCCGGCCAGCAATTTGTATTTCACCAGCGCGATGTCGGGTTCGACGCCGGTGGTATCGCAATCCATCATGAACGCGATCGTGCCGGTCGGCGCGAGCACGGTGACCTGCGAATTGCGGTAGCCGTAGCGGCGGCCGAGTTCGACGGCTTCATCGCCGCAACGCAACGCCGCGGTGCGCAGCGTAGTCGGGGCAGCTCGGGATGGATGCGTTTCACGGCATCGCGGTGCATTTCCATGACCTGCAACATCGGTTCGCGGTTCTTCGCGAAACCTTCGAACGCGCCGATTTTCTCGGCGATGCGCGCCGACTGCGTGTAGGCGTGCAGGTGCATGATGGCGGTGAGCGCGCCGGCGATGCGCGCGGCCTTCGTCGCTGTCGTAGGGCAGGCCGAGCGCCATGATCAGCGAGCCGAGGTTGGCGAAGCCCAGGCCGAGCGGGCGGAACAGATGGCTGTTGAGCGCGATGGTCTCGGTCGGATAGCTGGCGTTGATCGACAAGGATTTCCTGGGCGGTGATGAAGATTTCCACCGCGGCCTTGAAGCGTTCGACGTCGAACGTGCCGTCTTCGCGCAGGAACTTCATCAGGTTCAGCGAGGCCAGGTTGCAGGCGCTGTTGTCGAGGAACATGTACTCGCTGCACGGATTGCTGGAATTGATCGGCGCGGTGTTCTTGCAGGTGTGCCAGCGCTGGATCGTGTCCTCGTACTGCATGCCCGGGATCGCCGCAGGTCCACGTGCCCTCGGCAATGCCGAGCATCAACTCGCGCGCCTTGTAGGTCGGGCCGGGCTTGCTTCGGGTCGGTCACCCAGTGGGTCGTCCAGTCCTTGTCCTCGATGCACGGCGCGCATGAAATCATCGGTCACGCGCACGCTGAGGTTTTCGTTCTGGAACGTGACGGAGCCGTAGGCTTCGCCGTTGAAATCGCCCGCGTAGCCTGCTCGATCAGCGCCCAGGCCTTGCTTCTCTTCCTTCGGTTTGGCCTCGATGAACTCCTTGATGTCCGGGTGCCAGACTTTCAGCGTGTTCATCTTCGCGGCGCGGCGCGTTTTGCCGCCGGACTTCACCACGCTGGCGATCGCGTCGTAGACCTTCAGGAACGACAACGGGCCGCTGGGCCTGCCGCCGCCGCTGAGTTTTTCGCGGGTGCTGCGCAGCGGTGGACAGGTCCGTGCCCGTGCCGCTGCCGTACTTGAAGAGCATGGCTTCGCTGCGGGCCAGTTCCATGATGTCTTCCATCGTGTCGCCGACGGACTGGATGAAGCAGGCGGAGCATTGCGGGTATTCGTACTGCGTGGTGGCGCTGCTTGATGGCGCCTGGTGGCCAGGTCGAAATAGAAATTGCCGGCGCCACTGTGTTTGCCGACGTCGTATTGCGTGGTAGAGGCCGCAGTTGAACCAGACCGGGGAATTGAACGATCCGTATTGGTTGAGGCAGAGCCAGGTCAATTCGTCGTAAAACGTCTCCGCGTCCTTGTCGCTGGCGAAATAGCCGTCGCGCCTTGCCCCAATCGGCAATCGTGCGCGTGACGCGGTGGATGAGCTGCCGGACGCTGTGCTCGCGTTCGGTCGTGCCGTTCTCGCCGTAGAAATATTTCGAGACGACGACCTTGGTGGCGAGGATCGACCAGCTCTTCGGGACTTCGACGTTCTCCTGTTTGAAAATCACCTTGCCGGCGTCGTCGGTGATCTCCGCGGTGCGACGTTCCCATTCGACTTCGTCGAACGGTTTGATGTCCGGCTTGCTGAAGATGCGCAGAACTCCCAGGCCTTTTTTCTTCGCGGCGGCGGCGTGGCGTTTGGCTGGTTTACCGCCCTGGGTTGACGCCGGGAGCGCCATGGCTGGTTCCTTGCGGTTTGACTTGGACTTACTCACAGAAAGTTCCCCCACACTCTGCTTCACATTGATCACTTTCGCCCTCCTCTACGCGGACCGCGTAAGCTAAACATTGCCATTTTGGGTGGCAAACGACGTGGTTTACAACCACCTGTAATTGTTGTGGGCGTACTCTGTACCACTACATATTGTGCTTTTCAAGTACAAAATACGTCCAATCTTATTTTTTACAATACCTGTTGTGGGTAGGCAGCTTCGAGCACTTCAGGAAGAGGGTTTTGGCACGTGGGGGATTGGCAGCGTGGCGCGTTGAATCCCGTTTTCCAGTGTCTGGACTCGCCTCCTCGGGTGCTTTCCGGTCGCGCTGGTGAATGAGAACACGGCCCAAGAAACTCGCACGAACTTGTCCGCTCTCCCCGCTTCCGTACCTCGCCCGTCACTCACAACGTGCGCACTTTATACGGAGCGCAATCTTCGCCGCAAGATTTTTCCGCCGCGACGATCCATTTTTTTATTCGTCGCGCTGCAACCGAAGAAAATTCACGCGCGCCGGGGGGCGCTTGAGACCCGTGGAGTGGCGATCGCCAAAAGATATTCGCCCAGCTTGAGAGCGTGGAAACAATTTTTGACGGCGGTCTTGGCTGCCTGGACGGCGGTCGATGGCCGTGCGGGCTTGACTGTGGGCGGGGCGGAGGCCGATGGCTCCCGGCGCCGCTCGTATTCCGGCTCCGGTTCCGGGCGCAGGATGATTTCTTCGAGGCCCATGCCGCTGGTGGAACTCATGGTGACCTCAAACCCGTGCGTTTCGAGCAGGCGGTTGAGCGTGCCGCCGGTGAAGTAGGACAAATGGATCGGAAACGCGCGGTAGCGCTCGTCAAACCCCGCATGCCGGCTCAAGAAAGGAACAGCCAGCCGCGCGCGCAGCGATGCCGAATTGGGCGATTTGATGAACAGACGGCCCTGGGGCGCGAGGATCCGCCGGCACCCGGCGAACAATCCGTCAAAATCCTCGACGTGTTCCAGCACGTGACTCAACAACACCACATCGAACCCCTCCGTGGGCAGCGCTTCGAGCGAATCGAACACCGGCAGGCCCTGTTCCCGGCACGCCCGGCGCGCTTCTTCTCCCGGATCAAAGCCGCTGGCGTCCCAGCCGGCGTTTCTGGCGCAACGCAACAAAAAGCCGCCTCCGCATCCGAAATCAAGCAATCGTTTGCCCGGACTTTTCGCCTGCCCTG